>CAYJLF010000010.1:0-168667 GCA_964371055.1 uncultured bacterium
CCAGGTGAAGCGACGGAACGTGGACACGGCGGAAGACGAAGCGATCCGCGTGCCAGGTGACCTGGTAGGCGCTGTCCTCCCCGAGAACCGGCAACCCGGACCGGCACAAAAAGGTGCGCGCCGGGAACCCCATTCTTCAGGTCACAACCTATCGGTTGGGTGGCGGTCGAACCAGTATTGCAGCATCGCGCGCGCCTGATAGGTGTGGTCGTAGCTCATCTGCTCCTCGGGCAGCGCCCGCGATTGGAGGAAAGCGCGCATGGCCTCGAACGGCCGTCGGAAGTCGAGGTCGGTCTCCCGGAAAGCGTCTGCGATCACGACGAGCGCCTCGCAGGCCGTGGAAACGTCCGAGTCGTTCGTCTTGTCCTCGTCGTCATAGAGCCGGCGCGCCCAATTCGGCAGCGCCACCGCGGCGTCGTAGACCGGCCGAGCGTATGATGCGGGAGGATGCGGCGTCCAGAGCCACAGCCAACGAAGCGCGGGTAGCGGATCATCGCTCCGCAGGATCTCGGCTACCTCCTCGAAGAGCCGCGGCCGCGCGCGGATGGAGTCGACCGCTGCGGTCCGGATCTCATCCTCGGAATCGCTCGTCCAGGGGAGCCAGTCGCGCAACGACGAGGCGGGGCCGAGGGCCCGGAAGGCGGCGAGTTTCTCGTTCTGCGCGCGTACCTCCTCCTTCTCGCGCTCGGCGAGATAGGCGCGTCGCTCGTTCGCCGCAGCGTTCTTCCTCACCCCGAGGACGACGGCGCCCAGGACCATGAAAAGGACCGCCCCCCCGGCGGCGACTCGGAGCGCGGAGGGGCCGGCGAGGGCCGTCGGCCCGCGCGACAGCGCGGCCGCCGCGAGAAGCACGATGACCAGCGGGACCACGACCGCGAAGGCTCCCACCCAGGGGCGGGCCTCACGGCCGTACCATCCGCTCGTCGCCGCGTCCAGCGACCAGAGCTCCATCCCACCCGAGGCAGTGAGCAGAAACATGACAGCGATCCACTGCACGCCGTGGCCGGGATGGATCCACGAGAATCCACCGCGGGTGGCGGCGATCGTGACGGCGACCGCCAGGAGGATCCACCGCCCGAGGGTAAGGATGAACAGCGCGATCAGCCCCATCCCGTCCGGTCCGGAGACGGGGCGGATCGTGGTGGCGATCGGGACGTAGAGCACCGTGCAGAGCAGGGCGATGGCGAGAAGGGTGTATCCAAGGATGGTCATGATGCCTCAAGGGGGGACTTGGGTGATTGCTGCCGGCGCAATGTCGCCGGACGCGCATCCGGTTGGGCAGCCACCGCATCGGGCCGATGGACCGGGATCCGCACGAACAAGTCAATCTCTGCCGGCAGTGGTGCCTCGTGCAACCACCAGGGCGCGCGATCCATTCCGAGACCTCCTCGAGGGCCTTCCGGGGCAGTCGGGCGAGTATAGCAGTCCGCCTGGGCGCCGGAGCGATTGGTGGTCCCGCGTCGGCCACCGCCCCGCCCGCCGCTGCGCTGGTTCGTCCCGCTGCCTTTCCGCGCTCCACTCCAAGTATGGTAGTTCCCGCATCCCGTGCCGATATCGCGGCAGACACGATGTCAGTCGAACACGCAGCGGCCTCCCCTCGCCTCCCTCCGCCGTCGCCGGATCGTCGTCGTCGAACAGCCCGCTCTCGACGGTGTCAGCGGCCCGGTCGCGGACTGGCTCCGAAGCCTGGCCGTCTGCTTCGCAGAGAGAACCCGCCGTGCGATCAGCTCCATCCCTGTGGGCACGGTATCCTTCCCTGCGCTCTCACGTCTCACTATGCGTTTCCTACACCCCGCGGCGTTAGAAGGTGTTGGGACCTGTCCGGCGATGTGCCCGTCTCCGGACGATGGTGCGGGGTCGCACGCGTGGGCCGCCCGAGACCCGGGGCCTTCCGGCGGCGAGAACCGCAACCCCATTGAAACCAAAGACTCGAGGAAAGGACTCGCCATGCGTTTGCCTTGCCGGCTCTCCGGGCTCTCGTTTCTGTTGCTCCTGTCGTTCGCAATCGCGACCGGCGCGACGGGAGCCGGATTCATCACCTCCGCAGAAGTAGCCTCCGGGACCTTCGTGGCCCCGATCTACTCCGAGACTTGGACGTTCAACGGCGCCGCGGGCGACCGCGTTCTGATCGCGGCGGTGACGACCAGCGGGGCAGCCAATACCTTGATCCGCCTGCGGGATCCGGGGAATGTCGAGGTCATCGCGACGGCCAACGACCGAGTCGACTACCAGCTCCTCTCGACTGGCACCTACACGCTGATCGTCGAGGACGCGGGCCTGAACGACGGCGGCACCTACAATCTCTCGCTGTTGAACGTGACGGCGGGGCCGCTGGCCAACGGCGCGGACCCGGACGGCGGTCCGGTGACTTCGGCGCAGGTCTGGACCGGGACGACGGATGCGGTGTGCGACTTCGACGGGTTTACCTTCAGCGGGACGGCGGGGGACCGGATCCTCTGCACCGCCCTGGCGACGACGGGGAGCCCCTACAACACGACAATCTGGCTCTATCCTCCCGGCGGCGGCGCGCCGGAGACGACGACAGGGGGCGGCGACCGTCTGGATCATACGCTGGGGACGAGTGGCCTCTACACGGTTGTGATCGAAGATGCGGGGAACGATCACGCGGGGAGCTACGCGGTCACCTTCCTCAACGTCACGGTCGGGCCCTTCACGTACTTCGACGAGGACGTCGACGGCGCCTACCTCATCGGAGGCGAGTCGATCTCCGGCACGATCGCGCCGGCCCCGGACTTCGACGGGTTCAGGTTCACCGGCGCGGCGGGGGACACCGTCGAGGTCAGCGCGGTCACAACCTCTGGCCCGATCAATACCACGATTTCGATCTATCCGCCGTCGGGCCCGCCGGTCGTCCAGACGGCCAATGACAACGTGACGTACGTCTTGACGGCCTCCGGCTCGTACACGGTGGTGATCGAGGACTCGGGCCTCGACCAGACCGGGACGTATTCCTTCACCTACAACGGCCCGGGGGATCCCGCCGGAATCCCGGAGAAGGAACCGTTCGATCGCGCGAACGTAGTCGTCCTCTCTCCCTACCCGAGTCCGTTCGCCCGGAGCGCGGCCCTCTCCTTCTCGCTGCCCCACGATCTCTCCGTCCGAGTGCAGGTGTTCGATGCGGGTGGCGCCCTCGTGCGCACGCTCGCGGACGGCGCCCGGCCCGCGGGTCGGCACCGGGTCGAGTGGGACGGCCGGGACGACCGGGGCCGTCTGACGGCGAGCGGGATCTACTATCTCCAGGCGGTCGCCGGCGGAGAGATCTCGCGCCACAAGCTTGTGCGGGTCGAGTAGGCGTGCCGGCGGCGGCTTGATCTCGCCGCTGGTATCTCTGTACCTCACGCCGGACCGCCCCGATCTTCAGAGACCCTGCCTCGCAAGAGCGGGAGCGCATCGCGATAGCGAGCAGGCCGTGACGAGACGTCCGGGAACGAGCCGCATGGGAACCAGTCGGCGTCGCCAGGGTAGGCATCCGGTTCCGCAAGGACGTTTCTCACCGCCAGCATCGAACGACGGGGGGGCGGAAATGTCCATGACCAATTCCCGATGAGAGGAGAAAGCAGATATGGCAACCCTTCGGTTCCTTCTGGCCGTCGCCCTGGCCACATCGACCCTGGCGGCTGCGCCGACCTTGGCCGGCGACCACCCGGCGTCCCCGGCGGAACACCCGAAGGGACAGAGTGAGCATCCGGCGACGGCGGGTGAAGCTGCGCCTCAGCCGGGCAACATCGTGGCGATCGTATCCGGGGTCGAGAACCTCCAGACCCTCGCCCGCGCCGTCATCGCGGCCGATCTGGATGAGGCTCTGCAAGGCGACGGGCCGTTCACCGTCTTCGCTCCGACCGACGCGGCTTTCTCAAGGTTGCCCAAGGGGGTGCTGGAGAGTCTCCTCAAGCCGGAGAACAAGGACGAGCTCGCCGCGATCCTGAGCTATCACGTCATTCCGGGGCGGGTCATGGCCTCGGACGTGAAGACGATGAAAGTGGCGACGGTCGGCGGCGAGGAGCTCAGCATCGAGGCCGGCAAGGATGGCGTGACGGTGGGGAAGGCCAGAGTGGTCCGGACCGACCTTGCCGCCGCCAACGGTGTGATCCATGTCATCGACGCGGTCCTGCTTCCGGCTGCTCCATCGAAGAAGGCGGCCGAGAAGGGCAAGCCCAAGGATCATCCGGGCCACTAGCGGGGCGCTCAGGAACCGTGGCCGCGGCGTTCGGAACGCCGCTCGAGGCGGAGCGTGAGGTAAGCGTTCCGCAAGCGACGCACCAGGAGAGACGATGAACCAAGAACGACGAGCGCGGGATGCCGGCTCTTCGGAATCTTTCGAGGGGAGGATCAGGCAGATGCGGTATCTCTTGCTCGGGCGGCACGGGGCGTCCTGCCGGGCCGTTCTCCTCGCCGGGTTGAGCCTGGGCGCGTTTGTCGTGCCGTCACCGGCGGCGGAGACGGGGCCGGCCGGCAGCCCGTCTGCCCCGGTCGTCGTCACCGCTGACATCCAGGCTGGCATCGAAAGGCACATCGCCGAGCAGGTGGAGGCCGGAGGAGGATACTTCCGGGTCCCGTTCGAGGGCCGGGAGTTGCAGCTCAAGCTGGTGCGGGTGCATGTCGAGTACCTCGCTTCACTCGCCCCGCGCCGCCACTTCGCCTGCGTCGACATGGCAAGCTCCGACGGACAGTTCTACGATGTCGACTTCTTCCTCGACGGCGATCCCGGGGCGATGACCGTCACCGAGACCTCCGTCCACAAGCTCAACGGCCAGCCCTATTACCTCTGGAAGCAGACGGCGGACAAGCATTGGGCGCGGGCGCCGGTCGAGGATGCCTCGCGTGAGCTGCTGGGTGTGCTGACCGGACGGGACGTCTTCGAGTTCCGCTACCGGGCCACCCTGCCTGAGATCGCCGGAAGCGCGCGCTGCTGGTTGCCGCTCGCCCAGTCGGACGACTTCCAGCAGGTGGCGGTCAGGTCGATCGAGGTGCCGGGCGCGCAACGGACGCTGATCGACAGCGTCCATGGGAACCGCGTTCTGCTTCTCGAACTCGGTCCGAAGGACGGCGGGAAGTCGATCGAGATCGTCTACGACGTCGCGCGGTTGGAGAAGGGCGCCTATGCCGGGGATCCGGCGGAAGCGGCCCGCCACCTTCGTCCGGATCGACTGGTCCCGCTGGACGATGCGATGAAGCAGATTGCCCGGACGGCGACGGAGGGACTGGCGAGCGACCTGATGCGCGCCCGCGCCCTCTATGACGAGGTGATCAGCCAGATGCGCTACATGAAGATCGGCGATGGCTGGGGCCGGGGGGACGCTGCCTACGCGTGCGACTCACGGTCGGGCAACTGCACCGACTATCATGCGTACTTCATCGCCCTGGCGCGGTCGGTCGGCATTCCCGCGCGCTTCGCGATCGGCGCATCGATTCCGTCTGAGCGGGATGAGGGTGGCACCGACGGTTACCATTGCTGGGCGGAGTTCTACGCCGAGGGGAAGTGGTGGCCGGTGGACATCAGCGAGGCCGACAAATTCAGCGCGCTGAGCGCCTACTTCTTCGGCCACCATCCGGCTAACCGGTTCGAGTTCACGCGCGGACGCGATCTCGAGCTCGATCCCGGACCGGTCTCCGGGCCGATCAACTTCCTCGCTTACCCCTACCTCGAAGATGACGGGGAGGCCCGACGGGTCGCGACGCAGTTCCTCTTCCGACGGGTGGCGACCGAAGGGAGAGCCGGAAAGTCGTAGGGTCCGGCTTCGCAGTCGCCAAACGACCGATCTGACGAGCGCGATCGCACGCCGCGGTTGCCGCCTCTCACCGCAAAGCCTGTATCCAGTCGTAGCGCCTCTGACGTGCTTCTTTCGGTCCACCCTGCGCCTTTGGCTCAGTCGCGCTCTTCCTCGGACGAGCGCCTCAGGCGCGGCGTCCTTCGCGCAGACCCCGCTTGCCGGGGGACTCGGCGCGGCCCTCACGTGCCGGCGCCATGGCCCTGCTGGTCGCGGGCGTGTGTCTCGCGGGGCTGGCCGCCGGTAGGATCAGCGGGGGTGCGCCGCCGACGCGGGCTACCTGCCCCGAGCCTGCGATCATCCTGGCACTTCCCCGAGCCGCTTGGACCCCGGTGGGTGGTGGAGGGCAGCGATCGCCCCGCGGGGGTTTGGAAGGCATTCCCGTACGATTGGAGCCGGGCCCGAACCCGCCTCCCGACCCGGAGACCTGCCGGCCAACCCTCCGCCCGGCGCCTTCATCAACGAGCTCTCCCTGAGCCGGCGGGGCAGGACTCGACCCGCTTTACGACGCCGATGCCCGGGACTTCGCCGCGGACCCGTCGTGTGACGTCCGGACGCCGGCGGAAGGTGCGAGTTGCACCATCCGGTACCGCATGCACGACGCGGAAACGCAACCGTTTTGCCCGCCGGGGCGTTCCGTCGTCATGGACTTGCCCGCGCGCTGGTTCCTCCCGCGTCCGGTGCAGCGTGCGGGTACGCGACGATCGTCTGGCTCGTGACCGGGGGCGCACCGATCAAGGGGGGCACCGGGATGGACGGGGCCCGGAGGGCTTGCCCTGTTGTTGCCCTTCGATTGAGGGGGGCCGCGCCGGATTGTGCAGACTCCGCGCCTGAAACCGATCCGCGGACGTCGCTTCGAGGAGGATCGGTGGGACCTGAAAGCCGAGCCTGTGGCTGCCCGTACCACCGTCCCGCAGAGATACGGCCGGCGATCACCGTGTCCTTATCGCAGAAGTAGGACCTGCCGTCGCCGACACACGTTGCCCGCCTGAAGCCGGAGGAAATACACTCCGCTGGGCAGGTGCAGCCCAGCCTGGTCGGTCCCGTCCCACGCTAGGTCGTGCCGTCCGGGGGGCAGAACGCCATCACTCACCCGCCGCAGCAACCGACCCCCATGGTCGAAGACCTCGAGGCGCACCATCTGCGCATCAGGTAGCTCGAGATCGACGTGCGTCGAGTGGCGAAACGGGTTCGGCCGGCCCGCCTGGATGCGCAGGGCGACCGGTTCGTTCGGGGCCGAGGGCGGAGGCGGAGGATCCTCCAGTCCCGAGACCGCCCCGCCGCCGAGCCAGAAGCCGCCGTAGAGGGTGTATAACGCGCCGACCAGCGTGCCGGCATCCGTCTGGCCCGCGGTCCCGCCCATCGTGAACGTGACGCCACTCGCTGCGGTGCATCCGCCCCCGTCCACGGTGTGCCAGTCGAGCGTGAGCTGTGCCGTCGCCGCGGTCGCCGAGAGGGCGAGGGACGCGAGGAGGCTGAGCGCGGGGCGAGAGCGCTTCGATCGTGAATTCATGACTCCGTCCCTCCTAGTAGATTGCCATCTGGCCGCCGGCGCGGATCTTCAGCGCGCCACCGGTGAGATGAATGCGCCCTTCCCCCAATTGGTCTCCGTTCAGGAAGAACTCCGTCGGCTGGCTCTCCAGAGAGTTGAAGACGAGCGCGTCCGTGGGAGCCGTCCCGATGTTCGAGAGCAGAAAGCCCGGCTTCAGGACCTGGAGTTTCTGCCCCGCCGCGAAGTCGGCGTTCGCTCCCGAGGCGTCGCGGTCGAAGTACCTGTAGGGGTAGCTGAGCACCGGGTAGTTGCCGGCCGTCTGTCCTTGGAGACACCCTTCCGGACGGATGTAACGATTAATCTCCTCCTCGGGCCAGTTGCCGCTGGGGAGGTTGAGCGGGTCGAACCAACCATCGCCCGATCCCATCCTCCATCCGTACACGCAGTGCAGCTTGTACTCGACATCGCCGCCGATGCTCTCCTCACTATAGCCGTCCGCGACGAATAGGTGCTCTGGAATCCCATATGCCACGGGGCGATTACGCACGAAGTCGTACACGAGCTCCGTCCACCAGTCCTCGAAATTCCAGAAGACGTCTGCCGTCGAGAGGATGCCTGTCGGGCTGTAGTAGCGAAAGTGATCGGGAAAGGCATCGGCGAGATCGTCCAGATAGGCGCCCGACGCGCTGCATCCATAGCGCATGTCGACCGCGATCCCGACATGCCGGCTGATCTGGGCGACCGCGTCGATCTCCGCCTGGGTCGCCGGATTCCAGGCCCCGTCTTCTCGAGCATCAAAGTGGCCGTGCTCGTTGTCCCAGTCGTACCGTTCCCGCATGTTCGGCCAGTCGTACCCTTCGGAGTACGGGCTACCGGTCCCTTCGGGGGGCCAGTTCCAGTGCTTCATGATCTGTGCCCCGGCAGTCGCCACGCACCCGACGAGGTAGTGGTCGTTGTAGAACCCTTCGTCCGGATAGCTGCACCCCGATCCCTCACATTGCTCGTTGTAGGGAGGACGCTGGCACCAGCTCGTCTCGAGCAGCATCTCACCCATTTGGTAATCCATCCCCGCGCCGTCGCGCAGTTGCCGCGGCCGATAGTCCGATGCGTCGAACGTCGGATCGCCCAGCGCATTCCAGATCCCCCGCGTCCGAACCGGCATGTACGCGGACAGATCGTCGTCAGGACGGATCGATCGACCGAGGTTCGACTCGGCCGCGCGGATGTCGTTGGTGAGCCAGTCCTTGATCAACGCTGCCAATCCCTCTTCCGCAGTCGGATCGAGATCGCTCCGATCGGAATAGACCTGAATCGGCGAGAAGTCCTTGTAGAGGGCGACGACGATGTAGCCGACGGGATCGACGGCGCAGGCGTAGCCAAGAGGCTCGTCCCCGCGGGTAAGCGGCTCGATCGACCGCACGGATGCCGTCGCGGTGCCTCCCCAGGAACCGTTTCGCGCGGTCACGAACTTGACGTAGTTCTGCGCGACCCGCCTGGCTTCACTCTCCGATGTCCTCTCCGCGCGGGCCGCAAGGGATGGACCAAGAAGCGTCACGAGCGCGGTAAGCAAGACGATTCGTATCGTTCCTCGCATGTCCCCCCCCTACTGCAGGGTCACCAGGACCAGGATCTGGCCCTTCTGCCCCTTCGTCATCGGCTCCATCGCCTTGCCAAGGACCGCACCCTGCGCCTTGGAGTGATCACGGACCTTCATCGCATAGCTCGGGACGTCCGAAGTCGTGAGCAGATCCCCGGGCTCGATGTCGCCGCCGATTGCGATCACGTTGCAATAGACCCGACCCGCGAGGGCGACGTCGCGGTCGAACTGCCCCGCGCCGAGACGGACTCCGGAGCCGAGGCTGTTCGCGCCGGCGACAATCCCGGCGACCTTCCGGTCGTAGGCCGCGCGGCACGCGGTGAGCCGGCCCGGGTTCCGCGGATCGATGACGAGGACGGCGCCGGGCTCGACCGAGCCTTCGCCCTCGGAGAGATCGAACCCTTCGGCGTAGTCGAGCCCCTTGCCCAGCTCGATCACTTTGTTCTGGGTGCCGTATTCATAGATGTCGACGTTGCCGTAGAATTTCGCCGCCCGCTCGGGTCCGTGCGCGATCAGCCCGACTCCCGTGGCGCCACTGGCGGAGAAATAGCCCCCCGCACCATCATCTCCCGTCGCTTCGCCATAGACGCCGTAAGCGGCAAGGCCGGTCGACTTCGCGTAGACGCCGGCTCCCAGCGACCCGGCCGACTCGAACCAGCCGCCCCTCGTGCTGCTGCTGTTTCCCGTGCTGCTGGCAACACCCTTCACACCGACACCGCCGTTCTTGCTGCAGGAGCCCTGTACGCCGTAGTCCCCCGTGCTCGACCCCTGGATGGCGGCACCGACGGTCCCTGAGTGACTCGCGCGGATCGTCCCCCCCGAGGCGCTCTCCGCGCGGATCGCGTACCCGACACCCAGCGCCTGGAAATAGCCGGCCGACTTGTCGCCGCTCCCGCCCGTGTTATTGATGACGGCGTGGATCGCAGTGGTACTGGCATTCGCCCCGGAGTTTGTCATGGAGAATAGGTTCCCGTCGTATTGCATCTGCCCCGCATAGGGGAGCGTAAAGGGATCGAGCGGCTGCCAGTTCCCAATCCCGTTGGCGTCGGACGTCATCACATACCCGGGCTGGGCCCCGTTTGTCATCCGAAGCCCGCCTACGCGACAGATTCCGTTCACGTCGAGAGGCGCCTGAGGGTTGTCGGTTCCGATGCCGACGACATCATCGTAGTGGATCCCAACTTGGCCCGGCTCCCAATACCCGCCGCCCCCCGCGCTTGGCTGCCAGGTTCCGTTCCCGGATGCGTCGGCGGTGAGGACATACCCGGCCTGCGGCCCCGTTTCCAACAGGAACCCGGTCGACTTGACCGTGCCGTTTACGTCCAGCGCGGCCGTCGGGTTCGTCCTGCCGATTCCGACGTTGCCGCTGAAGTACCCTCGGCCCTGGAAGTATCCGCCGAACCCGGTTGGGCTGTCGCTGCGCCCCATCACCCCATAGGCGGAGCCGGAGGAGGCAGTGTTGATCCCGAAGACCCCGATGGCCGTCCCGCCCGAGGCGGTACCCATCACCCCAGACCCGGAGCCGCCGGTGTCGGAGTTGTGTCCCTTGACCCCCTGTCCCAAGGGCGAAGCGGACGAGCCGTATACCCCCGCGACCGCGCCGCTGGTCGAGCTCGCGACACCCTGGATCGCGATGCCGGTATCCGAGCTGTTCTCGCTGTAGACCGCAGAGCCCGTCGCGTCCGACTGCACGTGCAGAGAGTGGGTGGGTGAGCCGGTCCCTACGCCGACGTTGCCACCGGTGTAGTAGATCGCGCTTCCGCTGCCCGGGAGCCAGTAGCCGCCTCCCCCGGCGGCCGGCTGCCACGTGCCGAGGCCTGAGGCATCGGAGGTGAGGACGTAGCCGGCCTGGGGCGCGGTTCCCAGCTGGAAGCCAGTGGACTTGACGGTGCCGTTCACGTCCAGCGCGCAGCTCGGGTTCGTTTGACCGATGCCGACGTTGCCGCTGAAGTAACCGCGTCCCTGGAAATAGCCACCGAACCCGGTCGGGCTGTCGCTGCGCCCCAGCACGCCCACGGCGCTCCCCGAGGTGGCGAAGTTGGCGCCGAAGATACCGGTCGCGGCACTCCCCGCGGCCGTGCCCATCACCCCCGATCCCGAGCCGGTCGTGTCGGTGTTGTGCCCATGCACGCCCTTGCCCGAGGGGGACGCCGCCTGCCCGTACACGCCCGCGGCCGTGCCGATCGTGGAGGTCACCTTGCCCTCGACCCCTCGACCGATGTCCGAAGCGTTCTGGCCGAAGACGGCAGCGACGGTCGCGTCCGCCTGAACGTGCAGGGCATGGGTCGGCGCGTCGATGCCGATTCCGACATTGCCGCTGTCGTAATAGATCGTGCTGCTGCTGCCGGGGAGCCAGTAGCCGCCTCCCCCGGTGGCCGGCTGCCACGTGCCGTTTCCGGAGGTGTCCGTGGTGAGCACGTAGCCGCCTGTGGCCGAGGTGCCGAGCCGGAATCCGTTCATCTTCACCGTCCCGGCGACGTCGAGTTCCGTCGTCGGGCTGGCGGTCCCGATCCCGACGCGGCCGCTGAAGTATCCCCGACCCAGGAAGTAGCCGCCGAACCCCGTCGCACTGTAGCTGCGTCCGTAGACTCCGGCAGCGTCTCCCGTGGTGGCGTTGTTGACGCCGGAGAGACCGTAGCCGCTCGCGGCGCTGACCACGCCGCCGACGCCCACCGGGGTGCCGTTGCTGGCATGGTTCTCGCCCTTGACTCCGTACCCGTAGCGAGCGGTGGCGTCGCCGTAGACCCCCGCGATTTCGCCGGAGGCGGTGGCCGTTGCTTCACCATGTACGCCGTAGCCCGCTCCCGCGTCGAGCCGGCCGTGCACGGCGGTGCCGGAGGCCGCCTGGGCGTCCGAGACGCTCAGCAGCGTGGGCGCGGGACCGGTGTCCGTGACATGAAATCGGGATGTCGGGGACGATGTGCCCACTCCGACATTGCCCGTGTTGTAGTAGATGATGTCGCCGCTCAGCCTCCACGGGTTGTCGCCGCCGTGCTGGGCGTAGATGGCGAGGGGCGCGGCGGTGACCTGTTGGCGCGGCGCCATCCAAGTGTAGGAAGTCCCGCCGGCAGGATCGACGCCGATCTCGAGCCAGCGCACGAGTCCGTTGAAGGGCGTCGTGCCGAAGTCGACCAGCGCCGTGAAGATGCCGTCGACGATCGGCACCGGGTAGGCGACCCAGTCGCTGCCGATCTGGCTGCCGCCCGTCTGGGCGGTCCAGACCCGGAAGACGAACCTCGCCTCGGCGGCGTTGATCCCGGCATCGCCGTCCTTCAACTCCCCCTGGTAGGTGAACGCCGTCGACTGGCCGCTCGCGCCCTGGACGGTCACAGCGGCGAGAACCGCGGCCGCGGCCGCGATGATGAACCACGATGCACCACGAGAACGCAGCGAGAAGCGCATGGCAGGCCTCCAATAGGACCGGACCCCGATCGATCGAGCAGGACGTGACCCTCATGCCAGGAGCCATCCTGCCGGAGGGAACCTGACACCAGAGACGGACGAGCGTCCCCGACCGAACAGGAAACGTGGTTGGGCTCCTCTTTTTTGTGTTCGCTCCGGCCGGCCGGGCCGTCCTTGGAGTGGGGTACGGTGCGCACCGGGACGGGGCGGCCGCCGCCTCGACCGGAAGAAACGGGGGTACCCTGTGTGTCGATGCGTGGACTCGCGCCGGCCGGATGGTAACGTCCTGGCGAACGCCGACAGGCGGGCCTTGGCGGGGAGCGGGCGGGCCGCTAGGATCGGATCGTCTCGTCCGGTCGATGACCGGTTCCCCGGGGCGCGAGGGGGGGTGGATGCCGGATGGCGGCGATCGCATCCAGGGGGGCACGTCCCCCGACCTGGAGTCGACGGTCTCCCTCGTCCGGCGGGCCCGCGAGGGTCAGCCGGGCGCGCTCGACTCCCTTTGCCGCCGTTTCCTGCCGCGCTTGACCCGATGGGCCAGCGGGCGGCTCCCTCGCTACGCGCGCGATCTCCTCGCGACCGACGACCTGGTGCAGGATGCGCTCCTGCAGACGGTGCGCCACCTGGGTGGCTTGCACTCCGAGCGGGAAGGAGCGTTCCAGCTCTATGTGCGGCAGGTCCTGCTGAACCGGATCCGCGACCAGGTCCGCCGCCCCCACCTGATGGCGACGCTCGAGCCGGGGCACGATCGCGCGGGAGAGGAACACTCCGCGCTGGAGGAACTGGTCGGCCGGGAGACGCTCGAACGTTACGAGGCCGCGCTGGCGAGGCTCTCCGCGGAGGACCGGGAAGCGGTGGTCGCCCGCCTGGAGATGGCCGGAACCTACGTGGAACTCGCGGAGGCACTGGGCAAGCCCTCCGCCGACGCCGCCCGGATGGCCGTGGGACGGGCCCTGGCACGCCTGGCCCGGGAGATGGGACATGAGCGATCGGCGGGATGAGGAGCGAGCACTCGAGGCCCTGAGTCTCGAGGTCTCGGACGGTCGCGAGCCTGACTGGCTGGCGCTGACCGACGCCGCACCGACCGGCGACGACCGGAAGGTCATCGAGGACCTCCGGAGCCTGGCGCGCATCGGCCGGTATCACCGGGAGCGGCGCGAGGAAGTCGAGCTGTCGGCGTCTGAGACGGGCGCGTCGGGATCCTCCATCCCGGAAGGAACGGTGTGGGGACATCTCGAGATCCTGGAAGCGATCGGTCGCGGCAGCTTCGGTGAGGTCTATCGAGCGCGGGACACACGACTGAATCGAGAGGTCGCGCTCAAGTTGCACGCTTCCGCGTGGGGAGATCGGGACGGGCCGCCGGATCGCTGGCGCGAGGGGGAGCTTCTGGCCGGGGTTAGACACCCGAACCTTGTCGTGGTCCACGGAGCCGGCGAGTATGACGGCCGGTCCGGGCTGTGGATGGAGCTGATTTCAGGCTTGACCCTCGAGGAGGTCGTGACCCGCCAGGGTCCCCTGAGCGGCCGCGAAGCGATCCTGGTCGGCATCGACCTGTGCGGCGCACTGTCGGCGATTCACGCGGCGGGCCTCCTCCACCGCGACATCAAAGCGCAAAACGTGATGCGGGAGCGAGGCGGGCGGGTCGTTCTCATGGACCTGGGAGCAGGCACCGGGGACGGCCCGGAGTCGGGCTGTACATCGACGGGTACTCCCCTCTACATGGCACCGGAGCTGCTTGCCGGGGGAGCCGCCTCCGTTTCGTCCGACATCTACAGCCTTGGCGTCCTTCTCTACCGCCTGACGAGTGGCGTCTACCCGGTCGAGGCCTCCTCGATGGAGGATCTGCGCCGAAAGCACGCGGCGGGCGTGCAGCGGCCGTTGCGTGACGCGCGTCCCGACCTTCCCTTCGAGCTGATCGCCGTCATCGAACGATCGATGGCACCGCGGCCGGAAGGGCGTTTTGCGAGCGCGGGTGAGATGGAGCGAGCCCTGGCGTCGGCGCTGGGATTCATCGCGGCCCGGAGCGGGGCGGAAGCGTCGCCGGCCCGGGTCGAGCCTCCGTCCGGTCGATCCCCCGGGCGGTTCGGGGAGATCCGCTGGTTCGGTCTTCGTCCGCGCACGGCCTCCGGGATCGGAGCGGGCGTTCTCCTTCTGGCCCTCGTGGGGATGATCTCCCATCGATCGGGTTGGATCGGCCAGGCCTCGTACACCGTCGAGGGGACCTTGTATCGCGACAGTTCGCGAGGAACGGAGTTACTGCTCCCCGGCGCTGCGGTCGCTCCCGGTGACCGCCTCTACCTCGAGTTCGAAGCGTCTCGCGATTTGCACCTCTACGTGCTCGCAGAGGACGATCGGGGCGAATCGTATCTGCTCTTTCCGCTCTCCGGGTCGTCGTCGGCCAATCCCTTGCGGGGTGGTACGCGCCACCGGATCCCGCCGGAAATCGACGGCCGCAGGTACGATTGGGGGGTGTCGAGTGCAGGAGCGTCCGAACACATCCTGTTGGTGGCAAGTCCCCGTGCGTTGACCGACTTCGAGCAGGCGTTGGCCCGGCTGCCCGCACCTCGCCGGGCCGGAGAACCGCCTGCGCTCCCGCTGGATCGCGAAGCACTGCGCGGACTCCGCGGGATCGGGCTGCTCATGGAGAGCGCCCCGGCGGGGAGTTCCGCCGAGGCGCGGTTTGCCTTCGCCCTCGCTCGCAGACTGGGGCAGGGGGCCGAGCGTCAACGCGGCATCTGGGTTCGTCAGATTGACTTGGCCAACGCCGAGCTGTGAGTTGCCGCGCCGGAGGCCGACCTGAGACCGTTCGACATCGCCAGCACCTCTGTGGCCGATCGAGTCCGGCCCGGTCCTCGTGTATACTCGGGTCGTTCCGTTACCTCGGTCCCTCGTGAGGAAGGCGGTGCCGGCAGGTGACCCCCACCGTTCCTCGAACTTTCGGGTCCGGCGCGGGAGGCGCGATATCCGGCGCTCCGCGATGGCTGTGGCCGGTCACGCTTGTGATCAGCTGCTGGTGCGGCCTGTCGGAGCCCGTCGCGGCCGACGATGCCGGGGGCACGGCGTCCCCGCTCGACATCCCGGCGCGGCCGGACTCGGCCGCGGGTCTGTCCACCCTCCCGGCCCCGCTCGACTCCTTTGAAGTCGCCCGGTCCTGGTGGAAGTCGGGTCGCCGGGAGGAGGCCGAGCGCCTCCTCGGCAGAGTCGTACCACGGTTCGAGGCCGCATTCGGTCCAGGTTCTCTCGAAGTCGCGCAGATCCTGGACGAGCTCGTCGGCGCTCGATGGCGGCTCGGACTGGATCGGAATCCGGAGACGCTGGCGTTCGCGCGCCGGGCCCTCGCGATCCGGGAAGGACTCCAGGGGCTCGGGTCTCCGGATACGGCGGGAAGCCTTGATCATCTCGGAGTCGTCCTGGTGAACCAGGGCAACCTTCCGGAAGCGGACTCGACATTCGCGCGGGCCCTCGTCATCCGCCGCCAGATCCTTCCGCAAAATGACTCTGAGATTGGCCGTGCTCTCACCTATCTGGCCAACGTGAAATCGAAGAGAGGACGGGAGCCGGAGGCGATCGCCCTGTATCGCCAGGCGCTGGATCTGGCGGAGAAGGGGGGATCGCCCGACGATCGGATCGCGAGCGGAGCCCGGATCAGCCTGGCCACGAGTCTCACCGAGGTAGGCGAGTTCGCTGAGGCCCGCCATCTGCTCAATCGCACCATCGCGTTGCTGGAGCCGGGTGAGAAGCCGTTGCTCGAAGACGCGCTTGATCGGTCGGGGTCGGTGGCGATGCTCACCGGCGACTGGTGGGGAGCGGTGGCCTTCTTCCGGCGGGCAATGCGGCTGGCGGAGTCCCGCAAGGGAACGCTCGCCGCCACCTCGGTGATCGCCCGAAACAATCTGGTCAAGGCGCTGATCACAGTCGAGGAATTCGCGGAGGCGCGGTCGCTCCTCGACCGGCAGATCGAGATGCTCGAGGAATCCGGGTCCCGTCCGCAATCCCTCGGTCTCGCCTACGGCTACATGGCGACCTACCACCAGGCTCTGGGAGACGTCGACGCAGAGGTGGAGTGGCGTCGGCGGGCGCTGGCGGCGATGGAGGCGTTCCATCCGAAGGGCCACGTGCGGATCGCTCAGGCGCTTTTCCAACTCGGCACCGCTCTGGGTCGCCAAGGCCGCTGGGACCAGCAGAGAGACGCGATCGATCGCGCCGAGGTGATCTTCGAGGCCGCGGGCGGGGCTCGCAACATCTACCGGACCTTCTGCCTGTCGGCCCGCGCCGAGAACGCGCGAGCTCGTGGGGACCGAAGCGAGGCCCGGCGCTTTCTGGAGGCGGCCCTGGCCGACGCGGATTCGACGACGGGTACGGACACACCGCGCACGATCGAGCTGCTCGTGCCTTTGAGCCAGCTGGCGAGGGAGGACCAGCGGGCGGAAGAAGCGTGCGCGATGCTGCGCCGAGCGCTCGCGATTGCGAGGGAGCGGTTAGGTCACGATCACCCGCGGGTGGGGGAGGTACGCACGGAACTGGCCCGTGCGAACTGCGCGGCCGCGCGGCCGCGCGAGGCGATCCGGGAGGCGCTCGCGGCGCACCGCGTGCTCCTGCCGCATCTTCGCCCGGTATTGCGCGCTCTTCCGGAACGGCAGGCCTTGCAGTATGTGTCGAAGGCGACGGACAATCTCGACCTGATGGTGGCCCTGCTGGGATCCGCGCCGGATCCGATTCTCGTCGCGGAGGTCTGGGATGCGGTCATCAGCATGCGAGCGGTCGTCCTCGATGAGATGGCCAGCCGCAACCGGAGAGGCGCGGCCGCGGACGCCCCGGATCCGGGGGACTGGGACGACTATCGCCGGGTCAGCACGCGTCTCGCGAATCTATATGTCAGGGGGCCGGAGAACGGAGACGCCGACCGCTACCGCGTCCTCCTGAAGGATGCCCACCAGGAGTTGGAAGAGGTCCAACGCCGCTTGGCCGAAGGAGTAGACCGGCTTCTCCCGTCTGACCCCCGCTCCGGGGCTCGATGGGACGACGTGCGCCGTGCGCTGCCGTCCGAATCAGCGCTGGCCGCGTATGTCCAGTTCCGGGACGTGGTGAGGGCGACCGGCGCGACCGATTCCACGGCGTCGCGCTATCGTGTGTTCGCGTTCGCGGCCGGGGAGACAGAGGCGCGAACGCTCGATCTGGGTGGAGCGAGCGGGATCGACAGCCTGATTCGACTTTGGCGAACCGAAGCGTCTCTCGGTCAGTTCCGGAATGATCGGGATCGAGAGGCTTCCCTCATGGCTTGCGAGGAGGCGGGAAGAGCGGTTCGCCGGGCGATCTGGGATCCACTGCTGACTCTGGTCCCGCACGTTGACCGGATCCTCATCGTTCCGGCCGGCCAGATTCACCTCGTGAACCTCGCCGCTCTGCCCGCAGAGGGAGGCGGGTATCTGCTCGAGTCGGAGCTGCGATTGTACAACCTCCCGACCGAGCGGGAGACCCTGCCGTTGGTCGCCGCCGCTCCGAGCGATGCGGGGGCGCTTGTCCTGGGTGCTCCGGACTTCGACGCCGCACCAGAGGTCTCTCGGCCTGCAAGGTCGGTCGAGGGTGGGCATTCGCTCGGGCTTTGGCCTCCGCGAGAGCCGTTTCGGGGGGCTCGCCCCGACTGTCTCGACTTGCGGTCTACCGTGTTCTCGCCGTTGCCCGGGGCGCTGCGTGAGGCCCGGGAGATCGCCGAGATCTGCCGCCGGGACCCCGGCGTCACCCGCCTGGTGGGAGAGGACGGGGGTGCGCGGGTGTGCCTCTTGATCGGTCAAGAGGCGAGCGAGCAGTCGTTCAAGCTGCTCGCCTCCGGAAGACGGTATCTGCACCTTGCCACCCACGGGTTCGTGCTTGGCTCGGACTGCCATGTCGTGGGGGCCGGATCCCGCGCGATCGGGTTATTGGTGCCCGAGGCCCCGGCGAAGATGCTACCTCCTCGACCATCCCCGGCCGCGATCCAGAATCCGCTTCTCCTCTCCGGCCTGGCGCTGGCCGGGGCGAACCTCAGGTCCGACGTCGGCGAGGAAGAGGAGGATGGCATTCTGACCGCGCAGGAGATCGCAGCCCTTGATCTCTCCGCGACGCGGTGTGCCGTCTTGTCAGCCTGCGAAACGGGGATCGGCGCCGTGCAGAGCGGCGAAGGGGTCTTCGGGTTGGAACGCGCCTTCCGGATGGCCGGAACGGAGTCTCTGGTGAAGAGCTTGTGGCCCGTGCAGGACGAGGCGGCGCGGCGCTGGATGCACGTGTTCTACCAGGCGATGTTTCACGACCGGATGCGTCCGGCGGAAGCAGCGAGAGCCGCGGGATTGGCGGTTCTGCGGGAGCGCAGGGCAGGCGGCGACGGACCGCATCCATGCTTCTGGGGAGCGTTCGTGGCCTCGGGGGACTGGCGCTGATTCGGGCCGCCTGCTCGTCACGCCGGTTCTCCGTTCGTCCCTCGCCGACTCGCGCACGTGCGGCCGGCCGGGACAGGCTCGGCGGACCCTGTCTTGAGGACTTGTCCCGACCGGTTCTTCACGGGTGGGTTCGGCCCCGCGGCCGCCCCCCTGCCGTTTCCGCACCGCAACCGTTCCCCGCCCTCCTGCGTAACGCGGGTCACCGGCTGCCGCCGGCAACCGCCAGAGGAGGGAGAGTCGATGAAACGCTGGCTCGTGTTAGGCACGATCGCGGTCGCGGCCGCCGCGGCCCTCTTTTTTGGTCGCCAGAGTCAACTTCGGGCGGAGTCGGCACCTCGATCGGTCGCGGTGGGAAGGGGCGCCGTCGCCCAGGAGGCGATCGCACTCGGCAGTATCGTGCCTCAGCAGGAAATCTCCGTGAAATCGAAGCTTCCCGGGATCGTCGACCGGGTCTACGTCGAGGTGGGCGACGTCGTCCAAACCGGCGATCCTCTGTTGGAGGTTCGGCCGGATCCGACGCCGCTCGAGCGGACGGAGGCCGAGCGTGCCCTGCAGATCGCCCGGGTGACCGAGGAGGGGGCGCGCCGCGACTTCGAACGTGCCCGGGACCTCGCGGCACAGGGGCTCCTGTCCGAGCGGGAGCTGGAGGAGGCCCGGCAGGCCCACGAGAAGGCGCGCCTCTCCGCTCAGCTCGCGGCGGAGAAGCTCGAGCTGCTGAAGAGCGGTCGCGCGCGGATCGAGGGGCGCGAGGTCAGCTCGCGCATCACCTCGCCGGTGACCGGCACGATCCTGACTCTCGACGCGCATCCCGGTGATCCGGTGGTTCCCCTGACGTCCTACCAGGAAGGCACGGTGCTGGTGACCATGGCCGACATGCGTGGCCTGGTCTTCAAGGGAACGGTCGACGAGGTCGATGTGGGCAAACTTACGCCGGGACAGCCGATTCGTTTCACCGTGGGCGCCGTCCCGGACGCGAAGGTCGAGGGAACGCTGCGGAAGATCTCGCCCAAGGCCCGCAAGCAGGACACGGCGACGATCTTCGACGTGGAGGCTGACCTGGTGCCCGTCGACGGCGGCATGGTGCTGCGTGCGGGGTATTCAGCGACGGCCCGCATCGCCATCGCGCGGGCCGAGAGCGTCCTCGTGATTCCCGAGCGGCTCGTGAAGTACTCCGGATCCGAGGCCAAAGTCCGGGTGCCCCGCGCCGACGGCAAGCCGGAGGAGAGGCCGATCGTGACCGGTCTCTCGGACGGCATGCAGGTCGAGGTGAAGCAGGGCCTGGCCGAGGGGGAACAGGTTCTCGAGCCCGAGGCCAGCAAGCTGGACCGGAAGTGAACCCGGCCGGGCGGATCTCCTGACCCGGACACGGAGTCTCTCTATGCAGCTGCGCATCATCCTCTCCCAGCTCTGGCGCGACATGAAGGCGCAGCGGCTGCGCACGGCGCTCACTCTCTTCGGCCTCGGGTGGGGGACCTTCTGCGTCGTGGTCATGCTCAGCTTCGGCGACGGCGTGCATCGCCGGCAGTATCAGAACTCAGCCGGGATGGGCGAGAGGATCATCATCCTCTGGGGCGGGCGCACCTCGATGGAGTACGAGGGGCTCGGCCGGGGCCGTTATGTGCCGTTGGAGGACTCCGACGCCGACGCGATCGCGCGCCGCGTCGAGGCCGTGACGATCGCCAGCCCGGAGTATGACGTCGCGGGCACGGTCCGCGGCTCCCGGGGCGAAGCGGCCTGCAACATCTCCGGGGTCCGGCCCGGGTTCGGGGCCGCGCGGCGGATCACGCCACAGGCCGGCGGGCGCTTCCTCAGCGACCGGGACGAGGCGGAGCGGCGGCGCGTCGTCGTCCTGGGGCACGAGGTAGGCCGCGACGCCTTCGGCGAGGCGCCGGCGGTCGGGCAGACCGTTTCGATCAACGGGATCCCCTTTCTCGTGATCGGCGTCTGTCCGAAGAAAGAACAGGACAGCAACTACCGCGGACCGGACGACCGGGGGGCCTGGATCCCCTGCGCAGTCGCCCGCGCCACCTTCGGGATCGCGCGTCCCTCGAATCTCATCATCGAGATCCGCGAGGGCATGAAGGGGAAGGAGGTGATCCCGCAGGTGCGCGCCGAGCTGGCTCGCGCCCATCACTTCGATCCAGCCGACGAGGAAGCGCTCATCACCTGGGACGTGGGTGACATGCTGCAGATGTTCAACACGGTCTTCCTCGGGTTCAAGGTCTTCCTGGGACTCCTGGGCGTGCTGACCCTGGCGGTGGCAGCCATCGGCGTGAGCAACACGATGAGCATGGTGGTCGAGGACCGCACGCCCCACATCGGCATCGCCATGGCGATGGGCGCGCGCCGGAGGTGGATCCTGAGCCAGATTTTGATCGAGACCCTCTGCTTCACCGCCGTCGGGGGGGGCCTTGGCGTGCTCTTCTCGGTCCTCGTGGTCTCGGGCTCCCGCTTTCTCCCGATCGAGGAGGTGGTGGGAACGCCCGCGGTCTCGCCGGCGATCGCCGCGCTGACAGCGGGCGTGCTGGGTTTGTGCGGGATCATCTCCGGCATCGGACCGGCCCGGCGCGCCGCCGCGCTCAACCCGGCCGAGGCGCTGCGCACCTAGGCGGAGAGGAGAAGTGCCATGAACCGACCGACCTCCGTCCTCGGGCCCCGGCGACAGGGACTGGCCCTGCTGAGGCAGTTCTTCGGCCGCGGCCGCACGCGCAACGCCGCGATCGTTCTCGCCGTCACGTGGGGAACGCTCTCGATGATGCTCCTGCTCGCCTTCGGCGAAGGACTGAGGACGGCCTCCACCCGCGGGCGCGAAGGTCTCACGGAAGAAGACCTCGCCGTTCTCTGGCCAGGTACGACCACGATGCCCTGGCAGGGGATGAAGCCGGGGCGGGACATCCGCTTCACGCGCGAGGATGTCGCCGTCCTCGAGCGGAGCGTGCCCGAGGTGGGCGTGGCCGCTGGTGAGCGAGTCTCGCACGCGACGGAACTGCGCTGGGGGCGCCAGTCGGTCACCGCGAGGGTGACCGGCGTGCTCCCCTGCTACGAGCAGATCCGCGCCCACCATCCCCGGCCCGGAGGGCGGTTCCTGAATGATCAGGACCAGCAACTGGGCCGGCGCGTCGTCTTCCTCGGCCCCGAGTTGAGCGACCGCCTCTTCGGCGCGCTGGATCCGGTCGGGCAGACCGTCTTCGTGCGCGGCGTACCGTTCGTGGTCGTAGGCGAGATGGTCGACAAGATGCAGATGGGGATGTACGGCGGACCGGACATCGATAAGGCCAGCATCCCCCTTTCCGCCTTCGAGAGTCTCTACGGAGAGGGGCCGTTCAATGTCCTGCTCTATACCGTGAAACCCGGCCACGATCCGAAGGAGGTGGAGACCCGGGTCCGCGCGGCCCTCGCCCTCCGGCACCAGTACAACCCCGAGGACATGAGCGCCGTTCATGTGTGGGACACGATCCGGATGAAGGAGATGTCCAACCAGATCATGCGCGGGATACAGATCTTCCTGGGCGGCGTCGGCGGCATGACGCTGCTCGTCGCGGGCGTCGGCCTGGCCAATATGCTCTTCGTGCTGATCCACCGCCGGACGCGGGAGATCGGCCTGATGATGGCCATCGGCGCGGACAAACGCGTCATCGTGACCCGCACGGTGGGCGAGTCGCTGCTGATGGCCGGCCTTGGCGGCTATCTCGGGATCGGCCTCGCCTGGCTCCTGACCGAGTTGCTCTGGAAGATCCCCATCCAGAGCGAAGGGCTGCAGTTTCTGGGCCGGCCGACGCTCTCGGTGCCGCTGGGGATCGTCACGGCCCTCACGCTGATCGGTATCGCCTGCCTCGCGGGGGCGTTTCCCGCTCGGCGGGCCGCCCGGCTGAATCCGGTGGAAGCGCTCCGGCACGAGTAGTCGAAGGGAGGCCAGCATGTTCTTCGATCGCAAACGCACCTTAGAGGTCGCCCCGGCCGGAACCCTGCGCACGACCTCAGCGTCCGCTTCCGCGGGGGCGACAGCGCGACCGGCCCGGGCTCCGATCATCCGCATGGAGGGGGTGACCAGGATCTACCGCAGCGGATCGATCGAGACGCCGGCGCTTCAGGACGTCAGCCTGCGCATCGAGGCCGGGGAGTCTCTCGCGGTCATCGGGCCGTCGGGGTCAGGGAAGTCGACCCTCATGAACCTGATGGGATGTCTCGACGTTCCGACGCGCGGTCTCTACGAGTTTGACGGGCGCGACGTGGGGCGGCTAACCGCGGAGGCGATGGCCGACCTGCGTAACCGGTCGATCGGCTTCGTCTTCCAGTCGTTTCACCTGCTCCCTTATGCCACCGCGCGGGAAAACGTGGAGATGCCCCTGCTCTTCTCCGGCCTGGGCGGTCGCCCGCGCCGGGAGCGCGCGATGGAGATGCTGGCCCGGGTCGGCCTGACCGAGCGCGCCGACCATCTGCCGACACAGCTCTCCGGCGGGGAGATGCAGCGTGTTGCCATCGCCCGCGCTCTCGCCAACCGCCCCCAGGTCATTCTGGCGGACGAGCCGACCGGAAACCTCGATACGCGCACCGGTCGCGGCGTTCTCGACGTGTTCCGCTCCCTCTGGCAGGACGGCGTGACGGTCATCCTCATCACGCACGACCTGCGACTGGCGCGGGCCTGCCGGCGCATCATCAAGATCCAGGACGGCAGAATCGTCCACGACGGGACCGAGATGCCGGCAGGAGACGAGGAGTTGATCCCGGATCGAGAGGAGAGCGTCGCCGCGGCTGCACCTTGACAGGAGCCGTGGGGTCAGGCGGGACGTCGGCGCCGGTCCCGCTCAGAACTGCCGCTCGTACCTCTCCGGCGGCGGCACCTCGCCCGTGCGCGGAACCCAGTAGCTGTCACCCGCCGCCCGTCGGCGCAGGCGCAGCGCGTCGCGGCCGATCAGACGGATGATGAGGCCGGTCAGCGTGAAGAGGAGATAGAAGGTGATCCCGAGCAGGACCCGGTTCATCACCCAGCCGAGGGCGAGCGCGAACTTCATCCAGGCCCAGTGGAAGGGGCGCAGCAGTCCCGGCGCGATCGCAGCCAGCACCAGAAGAAGCGCCGACGCCGCGAAGAGGATGGTGATCGCCGGGGGCCGGGAGAGCTTGCCGTGCAGGAGGATCTGCAGGACGCCCAGCACGGCGAGGGCGACGCCGACAACGAGTCCCGTCGAGCGGATCTCCCGGCGCGTGGCGCCGTGGTAACTGACCTGGTGCATGCTGCGCTCTCCTCTTCTTGCGATCCGCCCGGACGCGGCGGGACTCAGTCGAGTTGGAACTCCTGCCGCCAGTCGCCGGCCTCCTGCCAGGGCGGCTGCGCCTCTTTGACGAGCAGGAAGTCGTTCAGCGCCAGCACGTCGATGTTCGTCCGCATGAAACAACGGTGGGCATCCCGCGGCGTGCAGACGATCGGTTCACCCCGCACGTTGAACGAGGTGTTGATGATGACCGGGCAGCCGGTCCGGCGACGGAAGGCCTCGATCAACGCGTGGTAGCGGGGATTCGCGTCGGCGGCGACCGACTGCAGCCGCGCTGAGTAGTCGACGTGGGTGATGGCCGGCACCGTCGAGCGGACGACGTTGAGCTTCTCGATGCCGAAGAGCGCTTCGGTCCCTTCGGGCACCGGTAGCCGGTGCTGGTCTCGCACGTTTGCGGTCAACAGCATGTACGGACTCGGCCGGTCGATCTCGAACCAGGCGCCGCTGTGTTCCTCGAGCACCGTCGGTGCGAAGGGACGGAACGACTCGCGGAACTTGATCTTCAGGTTCATGACGCTCTGCATTCGCGGTGAACGGGCGTCACCGAGGATCGAGCGATTTCCGAGGGCACGCGGCCCGAACTCCATCCGTCCCTGGAACCAGCCGACGACATGCTCCTCGGCCAGGAGGCGCGCCACCTCCTCGATCAGCTCTCCCTCCTGGAGGCGGCGATAGACGGCGCCGGCCTCGCGGAGATAGGCCTCGATCTCCTCCGCGGAGAAGGACGGCCCGAGGTAGGCGCCGCGCATCCGGTCGCGGTGGGTGACGGTGGGGACGGGCCGTCCGGCATGACCGTCGCGAAGGACGGGTTTCGTCCGTTCATGCCCCGCGTAGTGATGCCACGCGACGAGGGCGGACCCGAGCGCCCCGCCGGCATCGCCCGCGGCCGGCTGGATCCAGAGATCGTCGAAGATCCCCTCGCGCAGGATCCGTCCGTTGGCGACGCAGTTGAGCGCGACCCCGCCGGCCAGGCAGAGGTAACGCTGGCCGGTGACCTTGCGCACATGGCGGGCCATGCGCAGCATCGCGGTCTCGGTCACGACCTGTACCGACGCGGCCAGGTCCATCTCCCGTTGGGTCAGCTTCGACTCGGGCTTGCGCGGAGGGCCGTCGAAGAGGCGCGCGAACTTTCCGTTCGTCATCTTGAGGCCAGTGCAGTAGTCGAAGTACTCCTGGTTCATCCGCAGCGAGCCGTCTTCGCGCAGGTCGACGACCGACTCGAGAATGCGATCGACGTAGCGCGGCTCGCCATACGGGGCGAGGCCCATGATCTTGTACTCGCCGGAGTTCACCCGGAAGCCGGTGAAGTAGGTGAAGGCCGAATAGAGCATGCCGAGCGAGTGGGGGAAACGGATCTCCGCGAGAATTCGGACGCGGTTCCCCTCGCCGACGCCATAGCTCGTGGTGGTCCACTCGCCGACCCCGTCGGTCGTCAGGATGGCCGCCTCCTCGAAGGGGGAGGGGAAGAAGGCCGACCCGGCGTGCGACTCGTGGTGTTCGGGGTAGAGGATCTTCCCGCGCCAGGAGAGCTCGCGGCGGATGATGTCGGCGAGAAAGAGTTTCTGGCGCGTCCAGAGCGGCATCGCCTCGAGGAAGGAGCGGAAGCCGCGCGGCGCGAAGGCGACGTAGGTCTCCAGCAGCCGCTCGAACTTGAGCAGCGGCTTGTCGTAGAAGGTGACGAGGTCGAGCTCCGCCGCCGAGCCGAGCCCGGCTTCTCGCAGGCAGTAGGCGGCGGCATGGCGGGGGAACTCGTAGTCGTGCTTACGTCTCGTGAACCGCTCTTCCTGGGCGGCCGCGATGATCTCGCCGTCCCGCACCAGGCAGGCGGCGCTGTCGTGGTAGAAGGCCGAAATCCCAAGGATCAGCATCGGGTGCTCCAGGGCGGCGCCGGGCCGGCGCCGGGGCGCGCCCGCGTTCACGGGCGCAACCGACCGAGTCTAGCAGGGCGGGATGGAAGTTGCGAGGCCGAGGCAGGTCGAGCGATCGCCGCTTGCGGCGATGTCGGTTGGCGTGTCACTTTGGCGGCGTCCGGCGCCCGGCGCTCGGCCGAGAGGTCCCCGCGCTGCCACCCGAAGGAGGCCGCCCGAGAGGCGGGACGACACCGATGCAACCGCCGGCCCGTCCACCGATGAAGCCACTCCCCACCGTGCTGATCCTGATCACCGTCCTGGCGGGATGCCAGCGGCCGGCCCCCGACGATCGCTTGGCCGGCGTCCCGATCTCGGCCGAACTGCGTCCGCTGCTGGAGGCTTCGCGGCGATCGCTGGAGGAGGGTGACCGCAGCGCACCAGGGGTGCGGCGCGATCTGGATCGCTACTTCGAGCTCCAGGAGCTTCTCGATCAGCCGGAACGCCGCGCCGCGGCCGAGGAGTCGCTCCTCTCCCTCTGGAACGCGAATCCGGCGCATGTCCTCTGGCCCGAGCTCGTCTGCATGAATCGCGACCAGTTCGAGCATCCCGACGCCATCGACCGGATCCATGCGCGGCCGGACTTCCCGGAGTCGACGACGGCCGTCGGCGCCCTGGCCCGCGAGTGGAGGACCTACGGGACCGGAACCAGGGGCGGGGGGTTCCACCGGGCGTGGGCACGGCGCGAGGAACTCGCCCCCTGGGAACAGGCCCGGCTGGCGATCCTTCTCTCCTGGATCGAGCGCGGGGCGGGACGCAGCGACGAGGCGACCCGCTTCGCCCTGGACGGCCTGCGCGAGGCGCGGGGAATGGGAAGCTGGCGGCTGCAGGTCGAGGGCTGGCATCAACTCACCAACGCGCTCGTCCTCGGCGACCACCTGGACGACGCACTGCACGGCGCGGCGATGGAGGAGACGATCGCCCGCGCTCTCCTTCGGGAGAACGGGAATCACTACATCGTCGATCGCGCCGAGATCGCGCGGGCCGAGGTGCTCGCCGCCCGTCGCGAGTACCAGCCCGCGCTTCGGCTCTTCGCCGCGTGCGTCGATTCCGCCCTCGCGCACGGGCTGCCCTTCCACGCGAGCTACTGTCTGAACCGGGCTGGCATCCTGACGGCCGGCTCGGGCGACCTGGAGCTGGGGCTCGAGCACTACCGGCGCGCGGTGGCGATCTCCCGCGCGGATGGCGACTCGATGATCGTCCCGCGCCACCTGGCGAACATCGCGCGGCGCCATCTTCTGATCGGGAACCTCGATTCCTGCCGCGTCTACCTGCGAGAGGCGGAGCGGTGGATCGAGGCGGCGCCGTTCCCGGCGAATCGCGCCCGCTTTCCGCTCATCCAGGCGGAGTACTACGCGCAGATCGGCGACTTCGCGAAGGTCGACTCGCTCATCGACGCGGCGGCGGGCCTGGGCTCGAACCTGTCGGGCATCGCGAGTCGGCTGGAGTTGCACCTGGAGCAGATCAAGCAGGGGATGGAACGGGGCCGCCCGGAACAGGCGTACCGCTCGATCGCCGTGCTCGATTCACTGCGCGACCGCATGGGGACGACCTACGCCGATCGCAACGAGGTCTTCGACCTGGACCTGCACAGCGCCGAATTCCTGGGACGGCAGGGCCAGTTCGTACGCGCGGAGGAGGCTTTGGATCGCGCGGAGAGAGCGCTGGAGCGGCGGCCGGACCCGGGTCGGCAGTGGCAGCTCAGCCGGGCGCGGGGGGACCTGGCGCGGCGCCGCGGCGCCACCACTGCGGCCGATTCTGCCTATCGCGCCTGCCTCGAGATGAGCCTCGAGCGGCAGGACGCGGGGCGTGTGGCCGAGAGCCGTGTGCTTCTCGCGTCGGTGCTGCTGGACCAGGGGCGCTTCGAGGCGGCGCGGGAACTCCTTCCCTCGGACGAGGTCGAGGCATTCGGCGGGCGGTTCCGCACGCGGCTGACGAGCCTGCTCCTCGGCGCGATGGCCGAGTCGCGGGCCGGACGGCATGACCGGGCACTGCGGGAGCTCGATCGCGCGCGCGCTTTGTGCCGTCCCGCGTCGCCGCCTGATCTCCTGGCCCGTCTCGACCTGGAGACCGGTCGGGCGCGGGCCGGTCTGGGACGTCGGGCGGACGCACGGGAATCGTACGCGCGCACCGCCGAACACCTGGCCCGCGAACTCGGTCCGGCCACGTCCGGACCCGGGACGGTTTTCGATCGCGACCTGCGCCGGGATCTGGCGTTGGCGATGCTCGATCTCGCGCTCGGCGCCTCCGATCGGGTGCGGGGAGAGGAGGCCGAGGCGGTGTTGCGCGAGGTGGCGGCGATCATCCCCGAGTGGCGGCGGGACCGGGAGCCCCCGACGGCAACCCTGCGGACCCCGCAAATCGTCTTCTTGGTGGGCGCCAACGGCTCCTATCGGTGGGATGCCGTTGAGGGGGAGGTCTCGCTGCGGAGGTTGCCGGGAGAAGAGGCAATCCTCGCGACGCTCGCGCCGGTGCTCGCCGATCTCCAGCATCCGGGGAGGGTGTCTGTCCCGGTCGAAATGGCGGCCCTCGTGACGACGCTGGGCGGGCCGCCGGAGCGATGGGCGAACGAGCAGCGGCTGACGATCGTTCCGGATGGTTCGTTGTTCTCGATTCCGTGGGCGGCCCTGCCGGTCGACGGCGATGTCTGGATCGGACGGGGCCCGATCGCGCTGGCCGACGCCCCCTCCTTCGGCGGGAGCGAGTCCGGGCGCGAGCGTCACGCCTCGCCGCGGCTTCTGGCGCTCGGGGTGGACAGCAGCCCGCAGGTCCGCGGTGCGGGGTTGCCGGCCCTGCGCCATGCGGAGCGGGAGGCTAGAGAGGTCCACGCGCTCTGGCCGGCGGGGAACGCCGTGTTGCGGGTCGGAGACGAGGCGGAGTGGCGGGCGCTCGACGCTGCCACATGGGCTACGTTCGATGTCATCCACATCGCGAGCCACGCGCTCGTCCACCAGGGGGGCCCTGATCGGACCACCCTCCTGCTCGCCGGTTCAGCGCGCGCTCCGGTGACCTCGGCGGAGATCGGAGGGCTCGACCTCGCGGCGGAACTCGTCTTCCTCTCCTGTTGTGAGGCGGCGGAGGGAGTGCGGCGCGGCGTCGGGCTGGCGCACGCCGGTCTGGCGCGCAGCTTTCTCGCGGCGGGGGCTCGTGTGGTCGTCGCGCCGAGCGTGCGAATCGACGATGAGGCCGCCCGTCGGCTCTCGGCCGCCTTCTACCGCCACTGGTTGGGGGGCGAGAACGCGGCGAGTGCGCTGCGAAGGGCCCAGCGGGAACTGCGAGGCAGCGATGCACGCCGGGCCCATCCGTACTACTGGGCGTTCTACCAGGCGATCGGGGGGTAGCGGAGCGTCCCCGATTCTGCGGGCCGACCGGTCAGAATCCTTCGTTCATGTCCGGGTCGGGTTCGGGTTCGCCGGGACCACGATTCACCTCCCAGTCGGAGAAGTGGTTCGTCTGGAAGGTCAGACGATAGCGGTGGATTTCTGGCAGCGGGACCACCGTCACCGCATTGATCTCCGACCCGTCGATCTCGACCGCCTGGAGTGCGGTGGGTGGCGTCCCCTCCCACGGCATCCACGTCGCGTAGACCGTGATGTTCGCGAGGAACGGAAGTCCGCTCGGCTCGAAGCGCATCGGGATCGTCCCTCCGATCTCGGGGTGCTCGAGGTAGGACTCATACGTCGGAAACTGCATCGTGAAGGCGACCGGTCCGTACGACTCGTCGAGCGCGTCCGGGGGCACGATGAGGCCGAACCAGCAGTTCTTGGGCCAGGTCCTCGAGAAGATCCCCATGGCGCCCCCCGTGCCCGGAGTCAAGGTGCCGGAGATCGTCTCGTACTCCAGATCGTCGAGCGGCGGATCGCCTGCAAGGGTGGCGGGCGGAACCACCGGGAAGGGATTGCGCCCGGGGTCGTCCGAGAGCTGGCTGCAGCCGGCGATGAGAAGAACCAGGAGGAGGAACGTCGCGACCATTCTGGTGAGTTTCATAGAGACTCCTGCGTGGCGGCGAAGGATGACCGATCGCGGACAGTCGGCGGCGCGAGGGCACCGGCCCAGGTCCGATTTTACCGTGAGGTCGGGCGCTGACCCAACTCGCTAATTCCGACACCGCGGTCGCGCAGGTTCAAGGGAGATTGCCTCCGTTCAAGAATCGTGGCGAACCCTTGCCAGGCCCGGGGCGACGAGAACCGCCCGGTACTCCCGCCGCGCCCCCGGGCGGAGGACAAGCCCGATGAACTCCCTTGAACAACGCCGCTGTCCGGTGTCGAAGACCGCGAGCGCATCGCTGGCTATGACCTCCGCATCCGAAGTCGGCGGCGGGATCGGCTCCCCGGCGGAGGGGGGAGTCGGTTCTTGACCGCGGGCGAGGCGTGCCTCGCCGATAGGGCGCGCGGCCTCTCGACCGCGCGGGCGGGTCCTGAACAACCGGCAGAGGAGGTTCCGATGAAGATCAGGTTTGTGGTCTTGCTGCTTTTGGCCCTCGCATTCGTCGTGACGAGTCAGGCGCAGGCAGTCTATGTGTACGGCCGGGTCGTGGATGAGCAAGGCCGACCCAAGGCCGACGTTACCGTGACGTTCGTCAAGTTCGGCTGCGAGAGCTGCCGCCTCACCGCGGTGACGAACGAATGGGGTGTGTACAACTATCCGGACTTCCCGTGGTGTGGTTCGGTCTGGCTGGGCGGCTGCAATGCCCCGCCGATCCTCACCTACGTGAACTGCGACCAGGGCTACGAGTGGATCGACCAGCAGCTCGTGTGTCGCAGGTTCCCGCCCCCGCCGGGGCCGGACCCGAATGACCCGGGCGGAGAGAACCCCTGAGCGTGAGTTAGCCCCGTCGATCCAGAGCCGGAGCCAGTCCGAGAAGCGTTCGGTCGCGAACGACTCCCGGACTGGCTCTGCGCGCTGATCCGTCCGGGTTGGCGGCAGGCTCCCATCCATGAGAGGATGGTCCCTCGGCCGGACCGAGCGGGCGCGGGAGTGAGGCCCGAGCGGGTGCACGCGCGGTCGAACAACTCCGACAGGGAGGCAGACCATGTTTGACTACAAGGAGAGGGTTGCCCTGGTCACCGGGGCCGCCGGCAATCTCGGCCGAGCTGTGGCCGAGGAGCTCCGGGCGTCCGGCGCGCGCCTGGCGCTGGTCGATCGCGGGGTCGAGCGGTTCGAGCCGCCGTGGGCGGCCGGAGACGACATCCTGCTGCTCGGAGCCGATCTGACCGACGCAGAGTCGGTGCGGGCCGCGGTGGAGCGCGTCTTCGCGCACTACGGCCGCATCGACCTCCTGGCCAACATCGCCGGGGGGTTCACGATGGGCCCACCGGTCCATGAGACCCCGCTCGGGACCTGGGACGAAATGCAGAACCTCAATCTCCGCAGCGTGATTCTGACCTGCCGCGCCGTGTTGCCCCACATGCGGGCGGCCCGTCGCGGGAGGATCGTCAACGTGTCGGCCCGCGCCGCGCTCGAGCCGAAGTCGAACATGGCTCCGTACCGGCTCTCGAAGGCCGCGGTGATCACCTTGACCGAGAGTATCGCGGCCGAGAACCGGGAGTTCGGCATCACCGCGAACTGCATCCTCCCCGGAACCATCGACACGCCACAGAACCGCGCGGAGATGCCGGACGCGGACTTCAGCCGCTGGGTGTCGCCGCGGGCGCTCGCGAACGTGCTCCTCTTCCTCGGTTCCGATGAGGCGGCGGCGGTGAGCGGCGCGGCGATCCCGGTGTACGGGCGGAGTTAGCCGGGCGCCGAAGAGCTCAGCCGGCCGATGGCATTCTTCGACGCCGGTCCCACCGGCGGCGAGGCACGAGGCTCCGATCCGCTGCCGTCAGCGCACCGGTACGGGGCCCGGCGCGACCCAGAGGTCGTTCTCCGTGTGGTTGACCGTGACCGCGATTCTGTCCTCGTCGAGCGAGATGTCGGCATCGCTCCAGAAGACGAGATCCCCTTCCGGGAGCGCGGTCAGAGGCTCCAGGGTGCGATCCTGGATGCGGAGGCGAGAGATTCGATTCTGTTCCACATCCTGGGACAACATCTCCCCGATCGGCTGCACGATGTAGACAAAGGCTCCGTCCCGCGACCATCCCACGGGGACCGCGGGCTGCTCCAGGAGGAGTCGCTCGGACTGATCGGTCAGGTCGATCAACCAGAGGGCGACCCCGAGCACATCGTTGCGATTGCCGGCCGCGGCCAGCCACGCTCCGTCGGGCGAGACAGCGGTCTGGAAGATCGTCCCGCGAGAAGGCCCTCGAAGCAACGGTTCCTCCCGACCGGTCTCGGGATCGAGCAACATGTAGTTCCGGTCGCCTTCGGCCAGCGGCTGGTAACGGATGCGGTCGTCGGGGAACCAGTAGACGTATCCATGGCAGGCCTGACTGGAGAGCACGCGGGTGTCTCCGCTGGCCAACTCCAGGCAGCAGACGCGAGACTGCGCGCCGGAACCGGCCTGAAAGGCGATCCGCGTGCCGTCGGGCGACCAGGCTGCCCAGGTCACCGGGGACGCGTTGGACCGGATGGAACGGCACGATCCGTCGGTCAGGGAGAACGTGCTGACCGACCAGGCCTCGCCGGTCGGCTGACCGCCGGCCACGTGAAGGCCGTCCGGCGAGAGCCGCGGTTGTCGTAATCCGAACTTTCCCGAGAGAAGGCGCCGGCGCGTCCACCCTCTGTCCGCGCCGCGTTCCAGGATCCACATCGACGAGGTGCTGTTGGCGATTTGGTACAACACCTGTTCGCTCTGATGGAAAGTCGAGAACTGGTGGGAGCGGGTGGTCTCGCCCAGCCGTTCGGGCGGGGCGGTCAGTCGACCGCTGCGCGAGTCGATCGACACCCGTTCCATCTGTGTCTGTTCATTTGGGCGGGTCAGGCAGAGCAACTGCCGACCGTCCCGCGTCCACTGGAACCAGGTTGGGCGGCTCTCGGGGAGGATGCGATGGATCGGCCGGCCCAGCGCGGTGGCGATCCAGGCGGCCGGCTCTCCGTCCTGGGAGCGACCCCACAGGACGACCGCGCTATCCGCCGGGGAATGCAGCAATCCTCGGAAGTGAGTGAGATCGGCATCGAGGGGTAGCGACGTCGTATCTCCGGAGGTCCGGTCAACCAGGAGGAGCCGGGTAACCTGGCCGGAGGGGCCGAAGATCGTCCCGATGACCGCCGTTCCATCGGGCGTCCAGCCCATGCCACGACAGTTTTCGGGCCCGATGGCGCGCGCCGCGCCGCTGTCCGGCTGCACCACGTACATGACGAGGTTGTGCGGATCGGTCGGGATCGAGACGAGGACTTCCGTCCCATCCGGGGACCAGTGCGGGTCGCAGAGTCCGTCGGCGCGATGGACGGTCCGGTAGGCTCCACTGATCAGGTCGTGGATCACGAGTGTGCCGACGCCGTTCGCGTAGGCCACGCGGCGGTCATCGGGAGAGAGGTCGAAGTAGAGCACGTTCCCGGTGGACGTCGCCTGGTGGAGGGAGTGATCGCCCCCGTCGGGAGCCGTGCGTCGCGTCCCTGGTCGGACCACGAACGACCAGAGGAGTGCGGCCGCCCCCAGCGTCCCGAGGGCCAGCAGACGAACTGCCCTCTGCGTGCGGTGGCGTCCGAACGCTCGCGCGATGAAGGCACGCCGGAGGCTGACCGCACCGGACTCCGATCGCCCACCCGGCTCCGCGACGAGCTGCTCCAGGTCAATGGCCAACCGATCCGCGGAAGAGATCCGTTGCGCCGGGTCCTTCGTCAGGCATGCCCGCAGCAGGCGACACAGTCCGGCCGGCGTGTTCGAGGGGAGCGCCGTCCAGTCCGGTTCACCCTCCAGCGTTCTTGCCATCCGGGAGAGAGAGGTGCCGCCTGGAAACGCCGCTCGTCCCGCGAGGCACTCGAACAGGACACAGCCGAAGGCCCAGATGTCGCTTCCCGTCCCCACGGGGCCGCCTTGGATCTGCTCGGGACTCATGTACCCGGGGCTGCCGAGAACGCCGCCCGGCACCGTGTACTCCGAAGGTCCGATCGAGGGTGGAAAGGAACCCGCAGCTGTCCGGTCGGGATCGGCCGCGGCCTCGGCCCCCATGACCTTGGCCAGCCCGAAGTCGAGGATCTTGATCTCGCCCTTCGGCGTTCGGGCCACGTTCGCGGGCTTGAGGTCACGGTGCACGATGCCACGCTCGTGGGCGGCTTGGAGACCCCGGGCCATCTGGATTCCGAGGCCCACGACCTCGATCGGTTCCAGGCCGGCGCCGGCGGGGAGCGCGGCGAGGCGCGCGGCCAGAGTCTCGCCTGACACCAGCTCCATGGTCAGAAAGGGTGTCCCCTGGTCCTGCTCGAGGCTGTACAACGTGGCGACGTTCGGATGGCTGAGGCTGGCCAGGATCTGCGCCTCGCGGTGGAACCGGGCGAACTGCTCGGGCTCGTTGATGAGCCGAGCCGGGAGCATCTTCAAGGCGACGTGGCGCCCGAGTGCTGGATCCTCGGCCAGGTAGACCCGCCCCATCCCGCCCCGGCCGAGCTGACCCAGGATCGGATACCGGCCGACGCGCTCGGGGCGCGCCCTCTCGACGTCCGCCCGCTCGGGCGGCGGATAGCGTTCGTAGATCAGGAGCAGGGCTCCCACGTCCTCGCGCAGCGCCTCGTCATCCGCACAGGCGCGATCGAGAAAGGCCGGTCTCTCCTCCGGTCTCAACGCCAGCGCGCGGTGAAAGATCTCATCCGTCGAGCGCTCAACCACGAAGAGCCCGCCTGGTATCGGTACGGCGATCCCAGCCCATGATCATGCGGTCACCCCATGCCCCGATCCCCTTGGCCCCTCCAGCTCCCGGATGAGCCAGACGCGGGCGAACGACCAGTCACGATCGACGGTGCTTAGACTGACCTGCAGCGCGGCCGCCGCCTCCGGGTGCGAGAGTCCCGCGAAGAAGGTCAGCTCCACGACGCGGGCGTGGCGCGGATGCTTAACTTCGAGGCGGTCGAGGGCATCGTTCAGGGCCAGCACATCGAGGTCCGGAGGTCCGAAGAAGGTCCCGGCCTCTTCGACCACGCGATCCAGGGCCAGGTGCGCCGCGCCGCCCCCCCGCTTCAACCGGCCTCGTTCGCGGGCGTGGTCGACCAGCACGCGCCGCATGGCGCGAGCCGCGATGCGCAGGAAGTGGCTCCGGTCTTCCCAGCGGGCATCGGGGGCCTGGAAGAGCCGCAGGCACGCTTCGTGGATCAGCGCGGTGGTCTGCAGCGTGTGGTCGTCTCTCTCCTGCGCCATACAGAAGTGGGCCGCCCTCCTCAACTCGTCGTAAACGATCGGGAGCAGCGTGTCGTAAGCCGCCCGGTCCCCTTGGCTCAAGCGGGCCAGGAGGGTCGCCACATCCGCTTCCATCCGGCCCTCCTCTCGAGGCCGGGATCTCGACGTGATCCCGATGACGCAGTTCAACTCTCGCAGTGCGGCTGAGTATCCCACGGGTCCGTTCGCGGGCGGAAGCGCGGATGGGGATGCAGGGCGTGGAGTGGTGAGAGGCGATATCTCGTTCACGGATCAGGAGTCTCAAGGATGCGGTCGGATCGAGCTCCCTCGCCCGGGCGTTGCGATGCGGGTGACGACGAATCTCTCTGACACGGTCGCGGCTCGAACGTCGCCTCTCTCCTGTTCGAGGTCCGTCGTTCCCGCGCCGAGCGGCCGGGAGCCCTGGAGCCGCCTGAAGCCGGAGATAGACCAAGAGGAGGAGAAGGAAAATGAGGAAGCAGACAGGATCAAGAGTGGCCCCACACCGACCGGACCATCGCCGGGTGACCGGGGCGGTCTTTGGGATCGTCCTGGTCCTCGCGATCGCGATTCCGGCGGTTGCGGCCCCGGAGGCCGCATACCGCGGTGCCCACGCACAGCCAGGCGTGGTTCAACCAACGGCCCTGTCCCTGGGGCCTGGGTTGGGGGTGCCCGCCGAGTCTCCGGCGGCCGACGGCGGCCGGGGACCATGCGACTGCGCCGTGCGAGCCGCGAATCACGACGACTCCTTTGAGAACGGCTATGCGTGGGGTGGGGCGGGTGTCGTATCTCCCTCTTACGGCGCCTTCGCGGAGTGCTTCACGGGACCGCAGGACGTCTGCGGCATCGACTTCCGATTCACCCAGACCGGCGGTGACACCGGGCAGACCATGGATGTCTTCATCTGGGACGATGCCGGCGGCTCGCCTGGGAATGTCATCGCCGCCTACACCGGGATCGACCCCGGCCCGATCGCCGTCTGGCCTGGCATCTCCACCCACACGGTGCCGACCGGGTCGATCTCGCTAAGTGCTGGCACCTGGTGGGTCGGCTACTGGGGAGACTGGCCCGGAGCGGCTCCGGGTTGGTACGTGGCGGCCGACGAGAACGGCACCGGCAGATGTCCGCGCACGAACATCGCTCCCGGAACGGGGTTCCCGACGGGCTGGCAGGACGTGGCGGTGGTCTTCCCGAACGCAAAGGCGCTGGGAATCGAGTTGTGGGTGTCGCCGGGTCAAGTCCACAACCAGGTCCTCTCGTACGTCGAGCAGAACAACCCGCTCCCTCCGGATCCGGGCCGCATCACGGAAACCGAGCTTCGGTCCCTGCTTGAGGTCATCCGGGAGTATCTCCAGGCGAACGGGTTCGCCCCACCGACCGTCGAGGCGAGCATCCAGGAACTGGCCGCGCAGGACTTCTTGTACAACGACGAAGGCGATACCTACGTAGGTGCTCCCGTGGTCACCGACTCCCTCACCGCCCGGATTACCGAGTATCTGGTTGGCCAGGGGAGGATCTCGTCCTCCCTGGCCGCGGCGCTCCGGACGGTCGCCGACCTGGTCCGCGACCGAGCGGGCCTGCCGGCCGTGCTGGCCTATCTCGACGTCCTCGAGAGCGGAGTGTGGTCCCCGGATGATCGCTCGGCCCTCTGTGTCTTCGCTGATCAGTTTCGCCGCTCGGCCGAGTACTGGGGTGGCCAGCGGACGCCGGAGGAGGACAAGACAGACACGGTCATCCTCGCGGACGCGGCCGGCGCTCTTATCGGGCTGCTCGGCACTCCGGCCGGGTCCGTCGTCCTAGGGGCCGCCGTCTCGATCTGGGCGAATCATGCCACGTCGGTGGCCGCTGATCGTGACCTTCTCGACTTCGGTGGCCGCCCCAACAACGCGCTGGCGTATTCGTCCCTGGATGTCCAGATGGCAGAGCTGGTCGTGTGGGACATCGATGCGGTCGGGCAGTGCGGCGTCTCCTTTCCGATCGACCCGTCCGAGTCTTCGCTCGGCTTCACGGTCGCCAATCTCGACTCGCTGGTCGGGGGCCCGCCGCCGGTCGGCGCCGCGCTATCGACGACGCTTCTGGGAGAGATCGGTGGCGTTCCCGACCAGCCACTGGTCGTCTGCCGGACCGAACGCATCACCAACGGATGGGCCACCGCCTTCGACTTTACCGCGCTCGGCACGACGATCCAGAACGTCTCCATCTATGATGACGGAGTTTCGGTGGCGTACTACCCGGCCGTCGAGAACGCCGTCTTCCGGACTCCGTGGCCGGGCGACAGATTCGGTTCGAACTGGTGTTGCTACTGGTACATCCCCTGCCCCGAGTGCGGCTGGACGGTCGGGTGGCCGATCGAGATGAGCATCACCGTCAACGACTTTGCGCCGGTCTATGGTGATTCGGTCGTGGTGGAGCCGGTCAACGTTCTCCAGGAGCCCGATCTCATCAGCGGGATGAACGTGGAGACAGACCAGCTTCAGTACATCGTGCTCAACCACCTGCCGCCGCTTCAGGATCCCGCCGAAGTCGAGCCGGTCGAACCGCAGGCCTTGGACGGGAGCCTCTCCGTCGGACCGAATCCGTTCCGCGACCACACGACCGTCCGCTTCGCCCTCCCGTCGGAGGCCCACACCCGGCTCTCGGTGTTCGATGTCCACGGCCGGCTGGTCCGGGGCCTGCTCGACGAGAGTCTGGCCGCCGGCGAGCACATGCTGGATCTCGACGCCGGGGAGAGGCACGCGCCGCTCAAGGCGGGGGTCTACTTTCTGAAGCTGGAGTCATCGGGCGTCCAGTGGACGAAGCCTCTAGCCGTGATCCGGTGACCGGTGACCGACGGCCGCGTCACCGGAGATCCACGGGAGGGATCGGTGGCGCGGCACGTCGGTTCGGACCTCGGGCACGTGCCGAGGGAAGCGCCATGTCCGAAGGTGAACGTACTATCGGATCAGCACGGCTCTACGGCTGGCTTCGATCAGCCCCTCGGCGCGGAAGAAGTAGACCCCCTCCGGCGCCAACGTCCCGTGATCGGATCGCCCATCCCAGGTCAGAGTCCGGGCGCCCCGCGCCGCCGGGCCACGATGCAACGTGCGCACGACACGTCCGGCGGAGTCGATGACCCGGACGTCGAGTCTCTGGTCGACTCCCAGTTCGAGGGAGAGCCGGGTCTGGCCACGACTCGGGTTCGGGACGGGCGGCGCGAGGCGGAGCAGTTCCGACGCTCCGGGGGGCCCGTCGGCGGCTTCGGGAACGAGGCGGGGTGTAAAGCGCACGGCGCTCTCCGGCACCGGTCGACAGGGACCGTCGATGCAGTAGCAGAGCTCGAGTCCGTTGATGCCCAGGGGGTCCTCGATTCCGACCGTCGCCGCGTCCGGCACGCCGGCGGTCAACTCGCGGTAGAGAAAGTCGATCGTCCCGTCGGGGTAGAGGACAGCCTGAAAGGTGTAGTGCCCTTCGAGGAGCCCCCAGCAGGGTAGATCATGCCACTCCACGACATAGCGTGGAACGGAACCGTCCTCGTAGACGTAGATCTCTCCCCGTCCTTCGGGCGTCAGGTCATCCCAGTACGGCGCGATCAACCCGTTCGGGCCGGTGGCGTCGGGAATACGGGCGTTGATCGGAGGGCTGGCGAAGGAGGTCAGGGAGAGGAAGCCGTTGGACGAGATCCGCACCGCGTCGTACTGGGTGCCGTAGAACGGAAAGTCGAAGCCGAGCGCGAAAGGTCCGGCCGACTGATCGTCGCCGATGATGCCGGTGTCTGTCCCGATCGCCGAGATCTCGGTCCAGTCGTACGGGATCGCCGACCAGTCGTAGACGCCGGTACCCTGACCGACCCAGAGCCGCGTGTCATTGCCCCAGCCGCAGCCTGCGTCGTTGAAGCCGGTCACCCGGTAGGTGTAGCACCCGGCGCGCCGCACCGTGCGGTCGACCCAGAGCATCGGCATGCCGATTTCGACTTCGGTCAGGATCTCGACGAGCGCCCCGTCCCGGTAGATGCGGACGCCGTCGAGATCGTCGAGCGGGTCCCCGTTCGTGCTGTAGATCGGGTTGACCCAGTCGAGTTCCGCGCCGAGCAGGTCGGGGAGCGAAGCGGCCAGCAGATCGGTGGGCTGTTCTGGAGCGTCGGCCGCCGGCGCGAGGCCCGTGACCAACACCTGGTGGGCCGCCGGATACCCTGTGGAGCTGTTCATGCCCTGGGGATTGGGCGGGTAGCCCGGGAGGTTCTGCGGCACGCTGGTGCAGACGGTGCCGAAGGAGATCTCCTGCGGCGGCAGGGCGTTCGCGCGCGCGTAGACAACCGAGTCCTGCCAGCTCGCGCCGATGTAGTAGTAGGATCCGGCTTCGAGCAGGCAGTCGCGGGGACCGGAGGAGTAGAAACCATTCCCCGGTTCCAGCGCATAGCCAGCCTCGTCGATCAACGTATACGCACCGGTCAGGCTGGTCCCGCGGTAGATGACAAACGACGCCGGCGTGGCCACGGGGACGTAGAGGTGGAGCTGGTGCTCGTGAAGGTTGACCGTGGTCGTGACGTAGACGATGTTGCCGCGTCCCTGCCCGGCGACGAGGTACGCCCACTCCCAGGCCCCCGCCGCGTCCTCGTGCAATTCGCCGGGGATGGCGTCGCGCGTGGGTGCCGGATCCGGCGTGGGTGACGCGAGGGTGGACGGCGGCGCAGGCGGGAAGATCACTTCCTGGCCCGCGACCCGGGTCTCCGGGGGCGCCCAGGCGGCGGCGGTCGCAACGATCAGAGTCATCACGAGGGCGAGAAGAGCGGAAGACATCGATCGCCTCATCGCAGGCCTCCTTTCGCGAGGGACGGATGCCTACCTCGAGGGTCCCGGGGCGCGAGGCCCTCAGGGAGATGAGAACAACCCAAGTATACACCCGAAGGACGTCCGTGGCGCCGGGGAACGGGGCGGCGTGCCGGTTGTCCCAAGCCGGAATCAGGACTTCGCCACTGGCCTGACGAGCAGGTAAACTGATGGAACGGTGTTCGACCGCGCATCATCCGGGCCGGTTCCCGGCGCGAGGGGGAGGCAAGCCTGTCGATGTGGGCCACTCCAGACGGTTCGCCTGCGCGAGGACGGCTCGGCGTCGGCCTGATCGCCGGCGCGCTCTTCGCCATCTCCACGGCGGGAGCGGCGCTCGCCGGCCAGCAGCTCGAGATCACGATTCCGACCAGCCTGGGTGACACGACCGAGACCTTCTGGCTGCAGATCCCGGATGGGTATGATCCGGGCGAACCGCGGCCTCTGCTCATCGGCTGGCACCAGTGGTCGGCCGACCATGACGAGATGCGACTGGCGACGGCCTTCGACTCGATCGCCGATGCGCGGGGATGGCTCGCTGCCTCCCATGACGGCCCGACCCCGACCCACTGGAACAACCAGGCGGCGCAGTCCCACGTCGTCGATGTGATCCGATGGATCGACGAGCGCTACGCCGTCGATTCCGACCGGGTTTACATGGTCGGCTCGTCGATGGGCGGCGCCGCCGGAATGGTCTTCAGCAACAACCACCTCGATCCGGATGGTCCGATGATCGCGGCGGCCGCTTCCATCTCGGGGATCCAGGACTGCGAGCGCCGATTCCAGGAACAAGGAGTCAACTACTCCATGATCGCGGCCTTCGGCGGAACGCCGGAGGAGGCGCCGTTCGAGTACCGCCGGAACTCGGCGATCTGCTTCGCAGATTCCACCGCCTCGATGCACGTCAACGCTCGGCATCTTCCCCTGTGGCTCACCTTCGGTCACGGCGAGACCGACCAGCCGTGGCGCGCGCATGCCGAGGACCTCTTCGACGTGCTGGACGGAACCTCCGACACCGTCATCCTGCGGGAATCCGCGCTCTCCGGTCATGGCTGGGGCTGCGCCGAAGCGATCCTTATCTGCGACTTCCTCGCGGGATTCATCCTGGAACGCTTCCCGCGGCGGATTTCGGTGCAGGCGGACGAGGCGGGAGCGTGGTACTGGGCACGTCTCGGATTGCGCACGCCGATCGGAGTCTTCGGCCGGATCGAGGGAGAGATCGATCCCGAGGCCCGGCGGATTGACTTCACGATGCTGCGCAACATCGCCTCAGCCTCGCTCGAACCGCGATCGATCGGGCTCGATCCCGACGCGGGGCCCTTCGTCTGCCGATGGGCGATCCTGGAGGCGCTGCCCGCGGAACTCTCGATCCAGGAGGTTACGGCTCCCCCCGCTCTCGTGCTTCGGAACGGCCTGCCCTTCGTCGACTGGCAGCACGATCCGATCCGTCGGGTCCTGACGCTCCAGGGTGAGGGAAGCGCGGAATATGCGATCTTCCCGGAGTCAGCCTCAGCGTTCGAGATCGATCCAGGGGGACCGGGGGGCGGAGCCGAAGACCGGGAACTCCACCTCGCGGCCTGGCCGAACCCGTTTCGTTCTGCGGTGCAGCTCTCCCTGTCTCCCCGCCTGAGCGTGCCCCGGGCGGGACGCAGTCGTGTGGTCGAACCAGAACCCGGCGATCTCTTGATCTTCGACCTCGTCGGCCGACGCGTGGCCAGAGTCGTCGTCTCCGCGAGCGCCGGACTGCCTCCGGGAGGGCGCTGGGATGGCCGGGACTGCCACGGCCACTCGCTGCCGGCCGGCCGTTACCTTGTCCGGGATGCCGCGGGGCGACTAGCGTTGACCCTCACGCGGGTCCCGTAGCTCCCCTCCCGTGTGCGTTCGGGTTCCGGCGCGCCGGATGGTGATCTTTCTCCGTGAACCTTTCGCGGTCTGCCGCGTTGTCGACCTGGATCGTTCAGAAACCGCGGAGGAAGGGGGGTACCGAAATGCGAGATGGCGTTCGCCGGCCCAGCGTGGCCCTGGCCCTGGTTCTGGCCACACTGCCGGCTCTGTTGGGGGCGGCCACGCGGGCCTCGGCCTTGCCGGCGACTCCCGAGAGCGTGGTTTCGATGCGGATTCGTATCCTGCCGGCAGAGCGCTATCAGGAACTACGGGACGAGTGGACCGCCTACACGAAGCGGAATCCCTCCGATGCCAGGGGCTGGATGGAGTTGGCGAAGGCGGCCCGCTACGCCGGGACCCCCTGCGAGGAGTTCATCCCCTGGGCCCGTCGTGCCGTCGAACTCGCGCCCGGATCGGCGGAAGCGCACGCGGTGTTGGGCGGGTCGACCTGGAAGATATACTGCCCGTCGGCGCCGGAAGACCCCACCTCGGCGATCGAAGAGCTCGAAGCGGCTTTGAGGCTCGATCCGACGCGGGGCGATCCGCACTTCACCCTCTGGGTGATGCGCCTCTTCCAGGGAGACCGCGAGAAGGCCGACGCGCACCTGCGGGCGCTGCTGGAGACCCGGGCGCTGCCGGAACCGATCATCGACTTCGGATACAACCTGCTGATCGGACTCGAGCCGAACGCCATCCTGATCACCAACGGAGACAACGACACCTACCCGGCGTTGGCGCTGCAGGCTGCGCGCGGAACGCGCCGCGACGTGACGGTCGTCAACCACAGCCTGCTCAATACCACCTGGTATCGCCGCCTGCTCCGGGAGGGGCGGGACCCGGTGCCGGTGCCGCTGCTGGAGGACGAGCCGGAGGGGCCGCAGGCCGGGCCGGCGCTCGAAGGGATGATCCAGGCTCTGCACGCGTCGGGTTGGAAGCGGCCGCTCTATGTCGCGATCACCGTCTCGGGATCTCGCGTGACGTTCCCGAACAGACTGTCGCTGGAGGGTCTGGCCTACCGGGTGCTGCCCGAGCACGGCGAGGAGCCGAAGATCGACCTGGCGAAGCTCGAGCAAAACCTGGCCGGCGCCTATCGCCTGGAGAGCGCCACGAGTCTCGGGCTCGACTGGAACTACGCGAATGCGCTCGGGCGCCTGATGATGAACTATGCGGCGATCCGGGTGCACCTCGCGGGCGGCCTGGCCGGGGTGGGCCGGAAGTCGGAGGCTCGCGCCCTGATGATCGAGGCGATGGAGCTCTGCGCGTTTCACGAACGGGCGGACTTCGGCACGTCTCTGGTGGAAGGATGGAAGGAGTGGGACGAGGGCGGCGAGGAGTTGCGGCGCTGGGCGGCCCGCTTCGGAAAGTGACGCGTTCAGCGTGAACGATGACGAACTGGCGCGGCGGATCCGCCGGGGCGAGCCCCGGGCCTTTGACGATCTCTTCGATCGCCACGCGGGCCCGCTGCTCCGCTATCTGGCCGGGATGACCGGCAGCCGTCCGGTGGCCGAAGATCTTCTCCAGGAGACGATGCTCAGCATCTACCGCCACATCGACCACTACGAGGAACGGGGCGCGTTTCGAGGGTGGATCTACCGGATCGCCACGAACCAGGCTTTGAGCCACCTCCGCCGCCGCCGAACGGCCGGGTCCGCTGGAGTGGTCGACCCCGATCTGCTCCCGTCGGGAGCGTCGAGCGACGCCCTGGAACGGTTGCAGGGGGCCGAGGAGGCCGAGATCGCGCGGCGCGCCGTCGCGGCTCTGCCGGCGGAGCAGCGCGTAGTCCTGATGCTGCGGATCAACGGGGAGTTGAGCATCGAGGAGATCGCCCGGGCGCTCCAGATTCCGACCGGCACCGTGAAGTCGCGTCTCCACTATGCGATCGAGCGGCTGCGCGAAGTCGCGGCCCGCCAAAGCGGCCAGACGACAGGGGACTTGACCGGCCGCACCAGCGGTGCGGCCCGGAGGAGCCATCATGACGCGTGACAGGAAAGGTGGCGACGAGCAAGGCGACCCGCGGGCTGACGAGCGTGATGTCAGGCGCGACCACCGGCGCGACGAAAGGGACGGCGGCAGGAGCGATTACGAACGTCACGGCCAGGGAGAGACGGACGATGCCGTGCGCCTGCTGTTCGGTTCCCGGGATGCGCGGAGCGAATCGATTCTTCGTGGAGAGCTCTTCGACCGGGCATTGCCCGCGGAAGAAGAGACGCAACTGTTCCGGCTCCTTGCCTCCCTGCGCGGCGATGACGTGGTGCCGGAGGCCGAGCTGCGGGAGCGGATCCGAGAGTCGGTCGTGCGCGAGGGTGCGGCGGCCCGGGGAGGGACGTCTCGCCCGCGGCCCGGGCCGGACGGCCGGCGACCCGATCTGTGGACCTGGATCCGCCGGCCGGTACCGGCGTGGGCCGTCGCTCTGGGCGTCCTGATCGGGCTCTTCGCCGCCCGCGGCGTGCCGGTCCGGCGATCGGCGGAAATCGATCGCGCGCCGGTCCGGGCGCAGACCTCGGTGACGCCCCCGTTCTCTCCCGGGTTTGTCGTCGCGGAGTCGTACGAGACGGCAGTGGTCGCTCTGCCCGCGAGCGACCACGGGGCGGAGCGTGTGCGCCCGCGCGTGACGGCATCGGACAGCTTGTGAGCCGGTCTCAGCCGCCGGCGGGTCGATCGCGCGCCCGGGCCGGCCGGCTCCGATCCGGAGATTGACGTTCTCGTCTCCCCGAGGCATAGTCCCGACCTTACGTCCGAGCCGCTCTCCCCTCCTTGCGGGGAAGCGGATCGAGGGGATGTGACGCCACGGGGAGGAGACCGAGATGCTTCATGAACCTGCCGCCCAGAGCGGCCCGGACCATGCCTCGGCCTACAAGATGCGACTGGGCGTGCGGATGTTCATCCCGTATGCCCTGGTCTACGCAGGCTTCGTCTTCATCAACCTCTACCGGCCGGTCCTGATGGAACGGCAGGTGCTGCTCGGCATGAACCTCGCCGTGGTCTACGGGTTCGGCCTGATCGTCCTGGCGCTGGTCATGGCGCTTTTCTACAACTACTACTGCGCCCGGCAGGAAAAGAAGCTCTACGCGGCAGGCACCGAGAAGGGGGGACGCTAGATGGAACCCCTGGCGGTCATCACCTTCCTCATCATCGTCGCGCTCGTTCTCACCCTCTCCTTCTACTTCGCCCGCAAGGCCAAGTCGGCGGCCGGCTACTACGCCGCGGGAGGAAAGATCCACTGGTCGGTCAACGGGATCGCCTTCGCGGGGGACTACCTGTCCGCCGCCTCTTTCCTCGGGATCTGCGGCATGATCGCGACGGCGGGGTATGACGGGTTTCTCTACTCGATCGGCTATCTTGCCGGTTGGATCGTGGCCCTCTTCGTCGTGGCCGAACCGATGAAACGGCTGGGCAAGTACACCTTTACCGACGCGCTCGACTCGACCTTCAACTCCCGCGGGATCCAGCTGGCCGCGGCGCTCAGTACGCTGGTGGTGAGCATCTTCTACCTGATCCCGCAGATGGTGGGGGCCGGCGTGCTCGTGACACCGCTGCTGGGGCTGCCGCACGCGGCGGGGGTGGTCCTCGTCGGCGCGATCGTGATCACCATCGTGGCTACGGCCGGGATGACTTCGACCACCTACGTCCAGTTCATCAAGGGGGGGATGCTGATCATCTTCTCCTTCATCCTGGTGATCGCCGTGCTGGGCCGGGGGCTGAACACCGAGCCTGACCAGGGCGGGCGCGTTCCCTTCCGTCCGCAGGCGGTTCTGACCGTGACCGCGGGGCCGGACGGTCCGGCGCTGAGCGATCCGTCGTACGCCGTCGCCGGACGTCAGGAGTCGCACGGCAAGAGCTTTGTGAAGCTGGAGCGTAACGGCGAGACCTCCTGGTGGCGGGAGGCGTCGGCGGAGGGCGGCGGGACGACCCTTCACGAGGCGCAGTACGAGGCGCTTCTGGCGGACGGCCAGAAGATCATCAATGGCGCTCCGGCCTCGGCACAGAACACGCTGCGGTCGGTCGGCAACCTGACGTCGATCCGCGGCCAGAGCGGCCCCCAGGCGACGACCGGCTCCGTCGGACCCTTCGACTTCCTGGCGCGCCTCGGAGATCCGAACACCTCCGTCAATCTCTGGAAGAAGGAGAAGTTCGAACACGCCGGAGAGAAGATCACCGTTCACTATCCGATGCCCGTGAGCGGCAACCGGATCATGCGGCCGGGGCAGAAGTTCAAGGTCGAGGGGACCACCAACGAGAAGATAAACTTCGTCTCCCTCATGTTGGCGCTCTTCCTCGGCACGGCGGCGCTGCCGCACATCCTGATCCGGTACTATACGGTTTCGAGCCCGGCCGCCGCGCGCAAGTCGACCATCGTGGCGATCGCCGCGATCGGCTTCTTCTACGTCCTGACCCTTTACATGGGGCTCGGGGCGATGTCGAACGGGGTAGTGAACCTGCTCGATGACAACATGTCGGCGCCCCTGCTGGCCAAGTCGTTCGGGACGCTCCTTTTCGCCATCATCTCGGCCATCGCCTTCGCCACCGTGCTGGGGACGGTGAGCGGCCTGATCGTCGCGGCCTCGGGGGCGGTGGCGCACGACTTCCTCGATCGCTTCCTCGGGATGAAGTTCACCGACCAGGCGAAGGTGCGCGCCGGGAAGTTCGCGGCCTTCAGCGTCGGGCTGATCGCGATCGTCCTCGGGATCATCTTCAAGGGGATGAACGTCAGCTTCCTCGTCGGCTGGGCCTTCGCCGTGGCGGCTTCCGCCAACCTGCCGGCGATCATCATGCTCCTTTTCTGGAAGAAGACGACGGCACCGGGGATCGTTGCCTCGATCGCGGCGGGAACGATCAGCGCCCTCGGCATCATCATGCTCTCGCCCGATATGTTCGAGCGGTACGGACTCGACAAGGCGGATGCGCCGATCCCGTTCGGGAACCCGGCCATCATCTCGGTGCCGATCAGCTTCCTGGCGCTGGTGCTCGTCTCTCTCTGGACGCAGAAGAAAGGACGGGTCGCTCAGCCGGTGCCGAGAAAGTCGTAACTCACGCGCTTCAGCAACAGCGCGATGCGCGAGGCGGCCTGCTTGAGCAGGGCGCGGTCGAGATCGGTGAGGCTCTCCAGCGGCAAGTGATTGTCGGGAGAGCCTCCCTGGCGCAGGGCCTGCGTCTGGTGCCGGAGGCGGGTCCGCATCAGGTGCTCGTAGACCTGGACGATCTCCTCGTAGTCCGGGCTCTTCACGACATTCCGGAGATGGAGCGCCTGCAGGCGGTCCAGCGTGTTCGTCGCCTCGATCCCCTCCCGCAGGGCGTAGAGCCGCGCGACGTGAACGACGGGCGCCATCGCTTCCTTCAGGTTGAAGGTCCGCCCGTGGCTGTCGTTGGCCTCGGTCGAGAGCCGGCCGAACGCGCCCACTGGCAGGCGGAAGTCGAGCGCATGGCGGGCGAGATGGAGCAAGAAGGGTGGATTGCGGCGCAGCGTGCCGTCGATCGCCTCGCGGAGGCGGCGCGCGAGGGCGGGGTCTCCGCCGACGCAGCGGAAGTCGAAGAAGACCATGAACTCGAGGAGGTCCTGGGGCTCGGGGGCCTCCATCCAGCCGCGGTAGGCTTCGATCCAGGCGGAAAGCGGGCGGTTCCAGCGGGGATTGCGCGCCATGATGTCGCCGGGGCAGAACGTATAGCCCGCGCGGTCGAGGTCGCCGCAGACCCGTTCCCCCAGCTGTCGGAAGTAGGTCTCGCACACCTCGAGCTCCGAGGCGGGCGGATCCTCGTAGATCAGGGCGTTGTCCTGATCGGTCGCGAGCGTCTGCTCCTCGCGGCCGTCGCTGCCGAGGGCGATGAAGGCGAACGGCGCCGGGGGAGGTCCCAGGTCCGCGATGGCCGCGGCGATCAGGCTCTCCTGCGTCGTGTCGGAGACGGCCGTCAGGATCCGGTTCACCCCGCGGGGCGGGCTGCCGGTGTCGATCCAGGCGGAGACCAGGCGCGGCACCCGGGCCCGCAGCTCGGCGATCTGTTCCGGCAGTCGGGCGGCGCGGATTTCGCGCGTGATGGCCGCGGGGGAGAACCGTTGCGAGGCCGCGAGTTCGCGATCCCGCAGGAGGCCGATGATCCGTCCGGCCGGATCGCGCACCGCCAGATGCCGGATGCCGCGCTCGAACATGAAGAGGATCGCCTCGCCCGCGAGTCCGCTTTCCGGGAAGGTGAGCAGGGGTGAGGTCATGATCCGGTGCACCGGTTCGGACGGGGCGAGATCGCCCGCCACGACGCGGTCGCGGATGTCGCGGTCGGTCACGATGCCGACCATTTCGCCCGATTCGGCGCGGACCAGGATGGCGCTCGAGGCGCCGCGCCGCATCAACTCCGCCGCTCGCCGAATCGGATCCGAGAGCGAACAGACGACCGGCTCGCGCATCAGGGCCCGGACCGGCTCCTGGAGAAACTGCAGCGAGACCTGCAGCTCGACCGCCAGTTCTTCGCGCTCCCGTCGCGCCTGTTCCCGCGGGCTCGCTTCGCGGACGGTCAGGATGATGCCGTCCCGCTCGCCCAAGCGGATCGCGGACGAACTGATCACCGCCTCCCGGGGGGCGGCGCCGTCGCGTTCGAGGCGTACGGCCCGGGGAGTGTCGCCGTCGGGCTCGCCGCCTTCCAGTCCCGGGAACACCGAGGCCGGCGTCTGTCCGATCAGGTCGTCGTCCGCGCGTCCGAGCATCTGCCGCAGGGTCGGGTTGGCGAAGGTGATTCGCCCATCCAGCACGAGGGCCACCCCTTCGGTCGACGCGTCGACCAGCGCACGGTACCGTTCGCGCGATTCCCGGAGCGATGCCTCGGCCCGGCCGCGGCGACGGTCGATGGCGAGGCTCTGCTGCACGATCAGAAGCAGGAGCAGGGTGAGGATGGCCGTGATCCCGAGGGAGAGGCGGATGAGGTGCGCGGTGAGGCGTTGGATCTCGTGCCGAACATCCTCGATGTAGATCCCGGTCCCGACCACCCAGCCCCATGGCTCGAAGGCGCGGATGTGCGAAAGCTTGGGCACGATCCGGCCGGGATCGTCCTTCCACTGCCAGACGTATTCCACATAGCCCGCACCCGAGGCGCGGGCCACCTCCACCATCTCCACGAAGAGCCGTTTGCCCCCCGGATCAGCGAACTCGCGGAGATCGGAACCGTCGAGATCGGCTCGATAGGGATGCATCACCATGCGGGGCTCGAGATCCGTGATCCAGAAGTAGTCCTTGCCCTCGTCCCCATAGCGGAGAAAGCGCAGGCGGGTGACCGCTTCCCGCTGCGCGACCTCGCGCGTCAGGGCGCCGGCCTGTTCTTCGCGTTCGTACTCCGCGAGGATACTGACGGCCGAATGGGTGAGCTCGCGGATCATCTCACGTTTGCGTTCCATGATCTGTCGCTCGTAGGCCGGGACGACCAGCGAGAAGAGTGCCACGACGAAGAGCACAATCGCCAGCCCGGTCGGAAGGATGATGCGCAGCCCGAAACGCGGGCCGGGCCGGAACCATTCGTCCCATCTCACGAGTGTGTCTCCTCCCTGTCGTGGTCCGGGCGGGCGGCAGGCGGAGCGTCCGCCGCCACCGCGGTCGGGGCCTTGGATCCGTGGCCGGGGTGAAGTCCGTGTGCCCGGCAGAACCGCTCCCAGTGCCAGGCCGGCATGTCGCAGCCCGGCTCCGCCGCGCCGTGGATGCCGTCACCGTGGAAGTCGCTCCCTGCGACGACCAGGAGTTCGTGCCGTCCGGCCAGGCGCGCCAGGCGGGCGCGAATCTCGCGCGTGTAAGGCTTGTACAAGGCCTCGAGACCGTCGAGGCCGGCGGCCTTGAGCTCCGTCAGCAGCCGGTCGAGCGAGGTGAAATCGGAAACGGGCAGGAGCGGATGGGCGAGGTAGATCCGGCCGCCCGCTTCATGCACGCGTCGGATCAGATCGCCGGCGGCGTTCTGCCGTGGTGGCTCCGGGGAGGGAGAGCCGCGACCGGTCCAGGCGGAACGGAGGGCCCGACCGAGCTTCGGGAGACCCGACAGTCCGGTGCGCAGCAACTCCCCGCGAAAGCCCAGGGCCACGAAGTGCAGCTCTCCGAGCGGATGGGGGAGCGCGAGCTCGATCCCGGTCAAATGCTGGATGCCTCGCTGCGCCAGGGACTCCGCGAACCGCGCGGTCCCGTCCAGGGTGTCGTGGTCGGTCAGCGCGGCGCAGCGTACGCCCGCTGTGGCCAGTCGATGGGCGACCCCCTCCGGAGGGAGCGCCCCGTCGCTGCAGGCCGAGTGGCAGTGTAGATCGACGTGGACCGATGCGGTCATCCCTGTTCTCCGCCCATCCCCGAGCTTCGGCCTCACCCGGCTCCCTGGGCATTCTCGGGTACCGGGTTTCCCGGCCGCCGGCCGGTCGATGGCGGCGACACAGTGACACCGGGAGAGTGTCCTGTCCAGACGGAGGGCTCGAACCACGCGCTCGCAACTGCTATCCTTCTCTGCGGTCGCTCATCACCCCATGAGGGACGGCGGTAGGGTCCCTTCGGCCTTCGAACGTGTTCCGGGCGCACGGGTCGACCCCGCGCCCACCCGAGAGGGAGGACCTGCAAATGTCTACTCTACATCGAATTACACCATCGCAGCGGAGTGCTCTCCTCGCGGTCGCCGTACTCCTGCAGCTCGCCGGGCCGGCGCTGGCGCGGGAAGCGGTTCCGGTCCCGGTCGGGGGAGGCGAAAGCCTCTTCCCGGCGGACAATCTCCCGTCGGCGATCCGGGACGCGTCATCCCGGCCATCATCATCTCACCCGACGCCCGAGGCCGCCTTGCCGGGCCGGCCGCCGCGTGCGAACGATAGGTCCGAGCCGGAGGTGCCGCCGGCCTTTCGGGAGCTTCTGCGGGCCCGCTTCGACGATCTGGGGGGAGACGATGTTCTGGTGGGCGACGACCCCGACTCCCGCAACCTCTCGATGGACATCGCGAGCAACGGCGACATCTACATCGGGATTCAGTTGCTGAGCGAGACGGTGCTGGAACGGTACGAGATCTACCGGTCGCAGGATAACGGGATGTCGTTCACTCTCTGGGGGACGCTCGGAACGGGCGTCACCGATGCCTTCATGGATCCGTGCCTCGAGGTCGTGGAGGGGACCGAGTCGCTCTGCCTGGTGGCCTTCGTCTTCAAAACTCCCGCCGCGAGATCGGTCATCACCATGGTCTCCTCGCCGCTGGACACCCCCGAGGCGGTCTTCGGTCCCGGCGTGGTGGTCCTGTCCGATCCACTCATCACCTTCTTCCACCCCCGCTTCGATACCGACGTGGAGAACTACGACGACTTCTACGTCTACCTCGTAGCGGAGGGATGGGACGATACCGGAGTCGACATCTGGTTTGCGCGCAGTATCGACATGGGGACGACGTTTCAGCCCGGGTATCGCATCGCCGAGCTGGCCTTCGACGATCGCGAGTACCGCTACCCCGACATCAGCTACGGTTGGGGCGGCTACGTGCATGCCACCTGGCACTTCCACTCGCGGGAGGACGAGTTCGACGATTCGGTCCGCTACCGCCGCGCCGGCGAGTTCGCCAACGGCGGTCTGGCGGCCTGGACCAACTGGGTGACGCTGACGCCAACCTCGGACGGATACGATGACGGTTACCCGAGCATCCAAGCGGCGCACGCTTCGAACCAGGTCGTCATCGCCTATGACCGCCACCTCGGTTCCCTGCTCGCGGACTGCCGGACCCTGGCGTCACTGGACCAGGGCGGCAGCTGGGGACCATCCTCCTTCGTGGGCGGTCCCTGGTTCTTCCACGACGGGGTGCATGAGCATCCCGACAACGGCACCTGGTACGTGACCGGTCACTACTCCGGCGAGGCCGCCTTCTGGACCGCACCGCAAGCGGACCTGACGAGCTGGAACGGGCCGCACTACATCGGAGACCGGCAGTACAGCGGCACTCTGCCTCAATCCAACGGCGTGGCGTTCAACCCGGTCAAGGGCAACCGGCTGGGCATGGCCTGGACGGTCGTCGAGGCCTGGCCGACCGATGCGTCGGTCTACTTCGACGGCGAGTGGCGGCGTGATCAGGGCTATCCCGATCTCGAGCCGGGATTCCCGCTCTCTCTGGCGGCGCCCCCCCTTTCGCATCCGGCGGTGGCCGATGTCGACGGGAACGGGGATCTAGAGATCGTCTTCGCGGATACGCTGGATAAGATCCAGGTGCTGCATCACGACGGCGCCAGTCTGACGGGCTGGCCGATGGCGACCGGCGTCCCTTTGACCCGAGGGCCGGTCGCGATCGGAGACCTCGACGGCGACGGGCGACCGTCGCTGGTCGCCGGATCTGACAACGGACACGCGTATGCCTACGGCCCCACCGGCGGCCTCCTCCCGGGATGGCCGGTGGAGGTCGGTGTCCCGCCGCTGCCCTGCTTCGTCTCGATCGGATCGTTCGGAGGCGCCGACCGCCGTCTCGTCGTCTGCGCCTCGCGGAACCGGATCGTCTTCCGAAACCAGGCGGGAGTCTCCCCGGCGGGCGCGCTGGCGAGGACCCTGGATGGTCCGGAGGACTTCAGCTACCCGCCCGCGATCGGAGACATCGACGGAGATGGAGTGGTCGAGGTGGTGGCCGGGGCCGGCGCGCGCGTCGTGGCCTGCGATCTCTTCTCCCCGGGCTGGGAGCTGTCGGTCGTCCTGCCGGCTCCGCTCTCGGACGCGATCACGCTGGGAGACCTGGATCTCGACGGCGATCTCGAGATTTTCTGTCCGACCCAGACCGGAACGCTCTATGTCCTGCACCACACCGGCGCGCCGGTGAGCGGATTCCCGTTCGTCACCGGTTCCACCCGGGAGGTGTTGAGCGCGACCCTGGCCCAGTGTCTGGGCGGTTCCGAGCCGGAGATCGCCTTCGCCACCCGCGACAGCACCGTACACCTCGTCTGGGCGGACGGCGATGAGGGGGTCGGCTATCCGGTCCATACCGGGGAAGGATGGTGGCTCGCCGGTCCGCCCTTGATCGGGCTCGTCACCCCCACGTCCAGCGATCTCTTGATCGGTTCGCGGGACACCCACTGCTGGGCGTGGAGCAATTTCGGCGAAGTCATCGAGGGCTGGCCCAAGCCGGTCGGCGGCACGGTCAATATGGGTCTGGCCATGGGGGATCTGGATCTGGACGGCTCGAGCGAGGTCGTCTGCCTGCAACCCGAGGCCCTGCTGGTCATGGACCTGCACTCCCCTCCGACGACACCCTCGCGCACGTGGCCGATGTACGGACATGACGCGCAGCGGACCGGTTGCTCGGACTGTCCGGAGGCCGTCCCGAGTTCGATCGATCCTGCCGCCGATGGCTCCGGGCCCGCACTGGTCCGGCTGGCGCTGCCGACTCCCAATCCCGCGGTGGATCAGGTCCGTTTCGCCTTCAGCGTTCCGGTGCGCGCGGTCGTTAGTCTCGACCTCTTCGACCTGCAGGGGCGGCGGGTCCGGACCATCTACCGGGAGGAGGCCGAAGCGGGCGAGCAGTCGCTTCTCTGGGATCGGGCGGGTGATCGCCGCGGGCGCATCGCCGCAGGTCAGTACTTCGCGCGCCTGCAGGTGGAGGGACCGGGCATCCGGGAGACACTGACGCGGAAGGTCCTCCTTCTCGACTGAGCTCCGCGTCAGGCCGACCTCCGCCGTCCGATCGCGTCTCCGAACTCGCGAACCTCCAGGCCGAGGAGGAAGTCCCCGACCAGTAGGTTGGCCGGCCGGGTCGCGCGCGCCACCTTCTGGTAGAGGCAGAAGAAGTCCTCCAGCAGCCGGAGTCGCGGGAAGAGCACCGTGAGCCTGCCGTCTGCGAGCTCGGTCAGGATCGCGTACTTGGGCAAAAGCGCCACGCCGTAGCCGCAGAGAGTGCCGTTGATCATCCCGCGCAGATGGTCGATCACGACGATCTGTTCGAGCACCGGCCGCCGGGCGGCCGGCAGGGCGCGGAGCATGTTGTTCCACCAGTGCCCCTCCCGGTCGAGCGAGAGCACCGGCGTACGCCGCAGGTCGAGCGGCGAGCGCAACCGGCAACCCTTCGCGAACGCAGGCGATGCGACCACGACATACTTCTCCCGGAACATCCGCCGGCCGTGCACCGCCGGATGGGTGTGGGGTTTGCAGTCCACGGCGAGGTCGATTTCGTCGCGCAGCAGCGGGCCGGCCAGGTCATGCGCGAAGCGGAAGTCCAGCCGCAGCCCGGGATGGCGTTCCAGGAGCGGCCGCAGCTTCGGCACGAGCACGGTGGTGCCGAACTCGATGGTCGACCCGAGGACCACGCGGATGGGGCCTCCCGCCGCGCCCCTCTCCATCTGCCGTTCCGTCTCCTCCAGCTCCCCGAAGACCCGAAGGCTGGTCTCCCGCAGCGCCTCCCCCTCCGCCGTGAGGATGAAGGTGCGTCCCCGCCAGTCGAGGAGCTCACGACCCAGGCCGTCCTGCAGCTTCCGCAGGGCGTGACTGACCGCCGAGGGGGTGACGTGAAGGACCTTCGCCGCCCCACCGAAGCTCCCCGTGCGGGCCACCTCGTGGAACACTCGCAGCCGCCCGAGATCGATCGGCATGTGGAGCCCCTCCCTCGTCCGCGTTTACCCTTGTTCGGGTTGCCTATCGTTCCAGCGATCCGCCGGCCGGGTCCAAAGATGAAGCAGATTCATCATAGGATCAAAGTCATTTCACGTCGTTCATTCATGGCTCTGTGTTACTCCTTGAGCATGTCGGCCGGCAGCAAGACCGGACCGGTCCCGGCCCGGATCGTCAAGGGGAGGTAGCCAGTCCATGAACAACAGCGTTTTTCGCTTCGACGTGCCGGCGAACGAGCCGATCCTCGATTACGCGCCCGGCTCACCGGAGCGCCTTCTTCTCCAGGCCGAACTGGATCGCCAGGCCGCCACCGTCGTCGAGATCCCGCTCGTCATCGGGGGCCGTGAGATCCGCACCGGCCGCACCCGGGACATCGTGATGCCGTGCGCCCACGGGCACCTCCTGGCGCGGTGCCACCAGGCCGGCGAGGAGGAGGTGCGCCTGGCCGCCGACGCGGCGGTCGCGGCGCACGCCCAGTGGTCGACTCTGAGCTGGATCGAGCGCGCCTCGATCATGCTGAAGGCAGCGGATCTCCTGGCCAAGCCCCACCGGATGCGGATCAACGCGGCCACCATGCTCGGCCAGGGGAAGAACGCGCACCAGGCCGAGATCGACGCCGCCTGCGAGACGATCGACTACCTTCGGTTCAACGTCTACTTCGCCTCGCAGATCTACGCCGACCAGCCGCGCTCGACCCTCGAACAACTCAACCGGATGGAGTACCGACCGCTCGAAGGATTCGTCTTCACCGTCAGTCCATTCAATTTCACCGCCATCGCCGCGAACCTGAACCTCGCCCCGGCCCTGATGGGCAACACCACGGTCTGGAAGCCCGCCAGCACCGCGGTCCTCTCGAACTACTACCTGATGCAGACCCTGTCCGAGGCAGGCCTGCCGCCGGGGGTCGTGAACTTCGTCCCCGGCGAGGGCTCGGTCGTCGGGCGGACCGCGCTGGCCCATCCGCACCTCGGCGGCATCCACTTCACCGGATCGAACGCCACCTTCAACACCCTCTGGCGGGGCGTAGCGGCGGGCCTGCCGTCGTACCGGTCCTACCCGCGCATCGTCGGAGAGACCGGCGGCAAGGACTTCGTCTTTGCCCACTCCTCGGCTGACCCGCAGGCCCTCGCGGTCGCGCTGGTCCGGGGCGCCTTCGAGTACCAGGGGCAGAAATGCTCGGCCGCCTCGCGCGCCTACATTCCCCGCTCGCTCTGGCCGGTCGTCCGCCAGGCCCTCGGCGCCATGCTCGCCCGGGTGCGGACCGGGGACGTGCGTGATCTCGGTTGCTTCGTCAATGCCGTCATCGATGAGCGTTCGTTCGACAGCATCGCGCGCTACCTCGAGACAGCGCGGACCGCGACGGGAGCCCGGATTCTCTTCGGGGGCGGATGCGACAAGTCGTCCGGGTACTACGTCCAACCGACCGTGATCGAGGTCGACGACCCGCACTTCGTCACGATGGAGGAGGAGATCTTCGGGCCGGTCCTTTCGGTCTTCGTCTATGACGACGACCGGTACGAGGAAACCTTGCGGCTGTGCGATGAAACCTCGCCCTATGCCCTGACCGGCGCGATCTTCGCCCGCGATCGCTACGCCTATGTCGAGGCCTGCCGGGCGCTGCGCTACGCGGCGGGGAACTTCTACATCAACGACAAGCCGACCGGGGCGATGGTGGGCCTCCAGCCATTCGGGGGCGCGCGGGCGTCGGGCACGAACGACAAGGCCGGTGGTCCGCTCAACCTCCTGCGGTGGATCTCCCCGCGGACGATCAAGGAGACCTTCGTCCCGGCCACGGACTTCGTCTACCCCTTCCTCCGGGAGGAATAGAAGGGCGCTAGCTCCGCAACCTCTCGTCGAGCTCCCGCTGCCGCTCCCCGATGACCTCGTCGTAGTGACGCACGACCGGTTCCAGGTCGGCCTTGGTCCTGGTTCCGTCATGGATCAGGTTGTTGGCGATGATGCCGTGCACGGTGAGACCTGTGGCATGAAGGAAGGTGCGGTTGATGTGCCCGTCCTCGAGGAGGCAGTCGAAGCGCATCGGCAGCGCGGCGTGCGGCGCCCGCCAGCCGGTCTCGGTCTCGAGCGTTCGGACCATCGTCTCCACGTCCCACGGGACGAAGCGCGAGACGGTGATATGCCGGATCGGCGGGGACTTCGGGGAGCGACGGAGGAGGTTCGAGATCGGGGGCGCATACAACTCCAGTTTGAGGCGAAGCAGGGCATGTTCGGCCTGCGCGAGATGCCAGGTCATGCGCGGCATCCCGAACGGAATCTGGCGCCGCAGAGAACGCTTGAGCAGGTCGATCTTGAACGCGCGGGAGAGCCAGAGCTTTCCTTCATAGGCGTTGTAGGAAGTGAAGAGCGCGGGAACCCTCTCCCGCACCGCCTGGGAGTAGAGCGCCGACGCGATCGCATAGCTGCAGAACCGGCAGACGCCCCAGGCGACGTCGCTGTCCCCGACCGCCCGGAGGAAGTGGCGGACGTAGCGACGATCCCATCCGCGCCGGCTCTGGATCACGCGCAGTTCGAGGTCGAGCGAGCGGCAGAGTGCCTCGAGGTTGGCGGCGGCCTCGGGACTGCCGAGACCGCTGTCGTAGCGCACCACCAGGGGGTTGAGGCCGAGGAGTCGCCGGACGACGTAGATGACATAGGAGCTGTCGAGCCCGCCCGACGCGCCGACGATGCAGTGGTAAGGACCGGGCGCGGCGGCGCGGACCTCTTCGGCGATCACCCTCAGTCCGTCGAGGTCCGAGCGCACATGTTCCTTCACGTGTCGGGCGAACTCGCCGTCGTGGCATTGATTGCAGCGGCCGTCGGAGGAGATGGTCACGCCGGGGAAACGGGAGGTAAAGAAGCAGGTGGTGCACTCCCGGATCGGTGTGGCGGCGGAATCGGGCATGTCGGAGTCCTCCCTTCGGCTTGCCGTGGTTCAGGGGCGGGCTACGCGCCCGGATCGGCGCCATCGATCCGCGATCCTCGGCATCATAATGCAGGGATCCAGCGGCGGGCGATGAGCGGCCACTGCATCCCCCGTGTTGACAGAGGCGGTCGCAACCAGAGGTGGGACGCATGGGCATCGGCAGGGAGTCGAGAGCGGCCGGGGCCGCGCCTGCCTGGTACCCGGAACTGGCGCGACACTACCCGGTGCTCGATTCTCTTCCGGAAAGCCTGGGAAGGCTCCTGCGGGAACGGGGGCGACTGGTGGCCGTGCCTTCAGGAACGATCGCGTTTGACGAGGATTCGCCCTGTTCCGGGCTCACCCTGCTCACCGGAGGATCGATCCGGGTCGTCCGGAGCGGTGCTCAGGGACGGGAAATCATGCTCTACCGGGTACGTCCGGGCGAGAGCTGCATCCTCTCGGTGAGTTGCCTCCTCGGCCGGACGTCCTATGCCGCCCGGGGGATCGTCGAGAGCGACCTGAGCGGAGTGCAGGTCCCCGCCGAGCTGTTCGAGCGGCTCGTGGCGGAGGTGCCTGCGTTTCGCACCTTCATCTTCGAGCTCTTCGGGTCGCGGGTCAGCGCCCTGCTGCAACTTGTGGAACAGGTCGCCTTCCACCGCCTCGACCAGCGCCTTGCTGCCCTCCTGCTCAGGCGATTCGAGGAGGCCGGGGCCACGGCCCTGGAGACGACCCACCAGGACCTCGCCGATCAGCTGGGAAGTGTTCGTGAGATTGTAAGTCGCGTTCTGGAGTCGTTCGAGAACGAGGGCGCGATCGGCATCGCTCGGGGGCGCCTGACCCTCGTCCGCCCGGAGGTCCTCCGGGGGATTGGCGATGGCCGCGCGCAGGGTGACGGCGTCCGGGCCTTCCGCGAACCTGCGTGACCCAGGTCACAGACCTGAGACCGGGACGGCCGGTATCGTTCGCACGTTGGCCTGTCAGCGACGTCTGATGGTCCGCTCTGAACGGGAGTGACGCGTCCTGAAGAAGAATGAACGGCACGGATCCGGTAACGAGGCGAAGTCGCGGCCCGGCAACCGGGCAGGACGGCGGAAGATACAGGAGGAACGAATGAAGTGGTTCGTGATCGCGATGACGTTCTGGTTGCCGGTGACGGCTCTCGGACAGGTCACTGTCGACTGGGTAGAGGACACCCGGGGGGTGTCGATTGCCGTCGACGCAGGTAACAATGTCTACACCGCCGACTACGATTACAACCCGGCCGGTGACATCACTCTCACCAAGCGGGATACGAACGGCGCCTTCCTCTGGAGCGCGAAGTTCGACCAGACCGACAACTCGAAGTGGGAGAAGGCCACCTGGGTGGCGACCGATTCCGACGGGAACGCGATCGTATCGGGCACGTTGATGTCCGGCTACTCGAATCCCGTGAACGCGGCCAGCATCCTGATGAAGTTCAGTCCGTCCGGGCAACTCCTGTGGCGCCGGATCTACGAGTCGGCGTTCGACGGCTCGTACACCAGGAAGTGCCTGGTCGGCGGGGATGACAACATCTACGTCCTCGGGATGGGGAGCGGTCCGTCCGGGTTCGTGACGAAGATCAAGGCCTTCGCTCCGGATGGAGGCGCGCTCTGGACCTGGTTCGATGCCGCGGGGATCGGAGCGCCGACCAACTTCAAATTCACTCCGGACGGGGCGATCACGGTGACCGGCCGCTCGATTTTCGGCAGCATTAACGGATACGCCAAAGTCGATCTTGCCGGGAACGTGATCTGGAGCCACCCGGGAGTGAACAGCCTGACGGTCGGCGACGCCGACGGAGACAGCTTTGGCCACACCTACCTGGTGCACGGCGAGTACGTGGTGAACGGAGGGACCGTCATCCGGAAGATCTCGCCCTCCGGCGAGCTGCTCTGGGAGAACAGCTATCCATTCGCCGCGCAGCGCATCGAGGTCGGCGGCGATGACCGGCCGGTGGCCTGCGGCTATCCCAACGCGGGCAGCTTCGGAGCCGCCTTCCTCAAGGTCGACGGAGACGGCGCGGTCGTCTGGTCGAACCTTGACGCGGACGGGCCTCTCTCGCTCCTGGCGCACGCGCACCTCGTGATGGACCAGGAGGACAACATCTACCTCGCGGCCGGTACGATGTTCGAGATGGCCGTCTGCAAGGTCACGAGCGCGGGGACCCCGGCCTGGACCGCCACCACGACCGGGAGCTACGCCTACGCCATCGCCCTCGGGAACGACGGCAACGTCTACGTCGTCGGCGGTTCGACGGCTCGGCTGGGGCAGGCCTCCTCCGCCGGGTCGCCCGTGCTCTTGGACGGCGGGGCCGATCGCATCACCCTGGCCGGATGCTTCCCGAACCCGGCGTCCACCGGCACCACGATCCGGTATTCGCTGCGCGAGGAAGGGGAGGTGACTCTCAGCCTCTTCGATCTCGCCGGGCGTGAAGTGGTTGCATCGAGGCACGGGGTGGAAGGTCCGGGAGACAGGGCCGTGTCGTTCGGGTTGTCCGGGCTCGCTGCCGGCACCTACTTCTACCGACTGCAGGTCGGTGGGGAAGTCAAGTCCGCGTCCCTGCGTGTGGTGCGCTGACCCGGGACGGCCCGGTCTACCAGTTCCGCCAGAGCTCCGGCTCGTGGTCCCATCCCAGCAGGCTCGCCGAGACTCGCCAGTAGCCATGGTGCCCGGCAGCGTCGACCGGACGGATTCCCTCGACCGCCACGCGGATCGTGTGACGCCCGGCGGAGAGGTGATCGGTCAGGTCGATCTCGACCGGGTCGACTTCGAGCCCGGGGCACCAGCCGCAGCGGCTGTAGTCGCTGGACCAGCTTCCGTCGGTCCAGCGCGTCGTGTAGGGATTGCGGTCGCGGTAGCGGCGGCAGTCGTCCCGCCACGGATGGAACCGATGCACCACCCGGCCGTCGACCGAGATCACGTTGGCCTTCGAAATGAACTCGTCGGCATCCCGCCCGTCGGTGCAGTGCCCCGTGGTGATGTAGCGCAGCACGACGCGGCGGAGCCCCGGCGGGACCTCGACCTCTCCTGAGATCGTGCCATCGCCGTGTTTGAGGTCGAGCGACTCCGCGAAGAGCACCGGCGCGGCCCAGTCGGCGTTGTCAACGGTCGAGTCGGGCTCGATCTTCACGGTGAGGTCGATCGCCCAGGCCGGCGCAACCCAGGTGTCGATGAAGGCGGCCAGCCGGACCGGTCCGTGCAGGAGCGGGAGGAGGTGGCTGAGGTCGATCTCGTGCTCCGTGCGGCCGCCGTAGGCCGTGATGAAACGGAAGAGCTCGAGGTCGGGGCGGCCGTCCAACTGCAGGCGCACGTTGCCGGCCCGGTCCCAGCGGTCGTGGACCGTGCGTTCATCCTTCGGCACCGGGTGGATCGTAAGATGCGCCGTGACGCGCGTGCGACCCCCGACCGGCGGGATCGTCACCTCACGTTGAATCGTCCGCCCGTCATCCCTGGTGTCGATCCCCGGAGTCGCGAAGTGAAAGACGCTGTCGGGGGAGAAGAAGATCGCGGCCTGCATGAAGAGGGGGAGATCAAGAGTGCTCGCCGCCGGGGGCGGGCGGAAGGCCGGCGTCTCTCCCTTCGACGAGGTGGCCAGAGACGCGAGCGCGCACGCGAGGACGATGATGGCTCCTTGGATCGGAGCGCCACCGGACCGGCGGCGTCTCATGCGGTCTCCTTCCGCGCGAAGGCCAGCAACCGGTCTCCTCCGCGGTTACACACTCTCGCGGTGGCGTGGGCGAGGAGCTGGAGCGCCGCCTTTCCCGCGTTCTCGAGCGGATGTCCGCGCAACCCCATGCGGCGCAGTGGAACGGCGGACTGCCTCAGCATCAGAAGAGCGAATCCGGCGCGTTCGAGGGCATGACGCAGCGTCCGTGGCGTGTACTCGAAGAGGTGATAGGGCGGGATCCGGACTGTCTTGCAGCGTCCCAGGCTTCCGTAAAGCGCTATTCCCGCGCGGCCGGAGAGGAGGTTCAGGGTCGACGGGACGGCGATGGCGACGACGCCTCCCGGCCGCAGCGACCGGTGCACCTCTCCCAGCGCCTCGAGCGGGCGGGGGAGATGCTCGAGCACGTCTCCCAGGAAGACGGCATCCAGTTCGGCGGACGGCAGCGTTCCCGGCAGCAGCGGCCCGTTCTCAAGTTCGAGCCCCAGGCGCTCCCGCGCCTCGCGAACCGCAAAGGCCGAGATCTCGCGCCCTCCGACCTCCCAGCCGAGCTCCCGCATCTCGGCGAGAAAGTAGCCCGGACCACATCCGACCTCGAAAAACCGTCCGCGTTGTCCGAGGAAACGGAGGAGGTACCGGTCGAATCGTTCGGCCGATCGGCGGCGCTCCAGACCCGACTCCTCGATCAGCTCGACGTAGGCTTTCGTCCCGTGGGCGCCGGCCGAGTCGGAGCACTCGGTGAAGTAGGCCTCGTTATAGAGCGAGGCGATCGCCGCGTCGTCCGGCATCGGATCGAGGAAGACGGTCGAGCAGGAGCTGCAACGGACTCCGTAGAGGAACGACTCCCCGAAGCGGTACCGAAACGGCAATGTCACCAGTGATGACGGGCCGCAGAGCGGGCAGCGGCCGTCCTCTCTCCGTCCCGGCCGTCCCGGCTCGGAGGTCGGCAGCGCTCCGGGCATCGTCGCCGATCGGGGGGAGAGATGGCCGCCGGACGACCGTGATGATGATGACGGCGAGGGTGGGGACGCAGGCATCGATAACCTCCGCGGCGAGGAGCCGGCTCGACGACTCGAACGGGTTCCTGCAGCAGAGCGCAGCCTACGGGATGGGGCCAGGCCGATCAAGCGCCCGCCGAGCGACGGCTGGCCGCCTCACCGATTCAGATAGTCTGCCTTGATCCTTCCCCATCCCGTCACACGCGCGTGCGCGGGGTCGGGGTCCGCGAGCTCGGCCGGGTCGCAGCCGACTGGCCGGGCGCCGATCAGGCCGCAGGGTGAGCCCCGCGGGCGCTCCGGTGCGCAGGGCGAGTCGGCGTGCAGGGTGAAGTCGGGATCGCTCGCCGCAACGCCGCAGAAGAGCGGATCGAGCGAGATGTTTCCGTCGGTTCCGGTCGGGTCCGGGATGCCGAGATAGTTACCCCCTTCGTTGTCCCACGCGTCGCAGCAGACAATGGTCGCGCCGTAGGAAATGTTGAGCCCGCCGCCGCCAATCCCACCGGCGAAGATGCAGTTTTCCAGGGTGCCCGATCCGTCGAAGAACTCTACGTGGGCCGCGTCCCGGTCGGCACGATTGCCGTGGAAGGTGCAGTGGCGGATCACCGTGCCGACGCTCTCCAGGGTGACGAGAGCGCCGCCGTCGGTCCCCGCGTGGTTGTCGTAGAAGAGGCAGCGCTCGATGAGCGGAGCACCGTCGTTGACGCGAAGCGCTCCGCCATGGAGCAGACGGGCGTTGTTGCTCATGAAGTCGCAGTCCCGGACCTGGCACGAGGTGGAGGCCTGTCCGAGATTGAGACCACCGCCGGCCCGGGCCTCGTTGCGCAGAAACTGGCATCGCTCGATGGTGGCGGTCGTGTGGTCGGCGAGGCTCACCGCGCCGTCCCCTTCCAGGGCGACGTTGTCCTCGAAGACCGTATCGCGAATCTGGAGGCTACCTGAAGAGCCGCTGATGGCGCTGCCATAGGTCTCCGAACTGTTCGCCGTGAACCGGCACTCCTCCAGAGCGAGGAACGCGATGTAGAAGAAGATCGCCCCTCCGTTACGAGCCTCGTTCGCTTCGAAGACGCATCGGCGGATGGTGGCGCCGCCGCCGTGGGCCAACACCGCGCCTCCCACGGGGATGTTGAACGGGGGCCGGTTGGTCCCGCGGCCGTTGCGGAGCGTGAAGCCGTCCAACGTCGCCAGCGTTCCTTCTCCCGACACGAGGAGGACGCAACTCTGCTGCCCGGGAGGGCCGCCGCTGCCGTCCAGGATCGTCTCGTCCGGTCCTTCGGCGCCGCGCACCAGCAGGTTCTTCCCGAGGTAGCTCAGGTTCTCGACATAAGTCCCGGGTTGGACGATGATCTCGTCGCCGGAACTGGCGGCCTGGATCGCGGCCTGGATGGCCGTGAAATCGCCCGAGCCGTCGGGCGCGACGATGTAGATGGCGGCCCGAGCCGCGGGCGGCAGGAGCAGGAGTGACAGAAACAGCAGGGAACGAACCGGGATCGCGGATCGCATATGTCCTCCCAGCGTGACGCGGACGGGGGCACCGGCCGCCAGGGCGCAGGCTCCCAGCGCGGAGATGATTGTACACCTGTCGACAGGTCTGGCATAAGGACCGGATGGCGCGGCCCGGGTCGCCTCGGTCCTTTGCCGCCGCCGGCCGCGGGGGTCCTCATCGCCGTTCTCCTGGTGATGTCGATCCTGCCGGTGACGCTCGGTGTGGTGGCGCATCCCGAGCGGGCGCTGGAGCCGGACAGCCTCACCTACCTCGAACTCGCGCGGAATCTGGCCGACCACGGTGTGTTCGGAACCGGGCCGGGCGGAAGCAGGCCGGAGCTGGCGCGCTCGCCCGGCTATCCCGCGTTCGTCGCGCTATTCCAGCCCTGGCGAAGCGAGGCGCGCCTGCGGACGCTGCTCATGATCCAACTCGGTCTCCTGCTGGTCACCGCGGGTTGGCTGGCGCGGGCAGTCATGCTGGGGGGCGGTTCGGCAGTGGGTGGTCTCGTGGCTGCTCTCCTCTTGCTGCTGAACCCGATCGCGCCCGCCCTGGCGCTCTCCGTGCTGAGCGAATCGCTCTTCCTCTTTCTCTGCGCCGCTGCGGCCATGGTCTATCTCGGACTGCACGCGCGGCGTCCCCGCGCGGCCGCCGCGATCTCCGGATTTCTGACGGGGGCGGCGATCCTGGTGCGGCCGATCGGACTCGTGCTGGTGCCCGCTGTCCTGTGGGCGGGGTTCGGTTCGTGGAGGCGAGCGCGTCGCCCGCTCCTCTTCTGGTTGGCCTTCACCGCGCTCCTTCCCGTTCTGTGGGTCCTGCGCAACGGGCTCGGGCATGAGTACTGGGGGCTTACCCGCACGCCCGCCGCCTATCTGCACGCCTCATTTGTCGCTCCGGACGAGGGAAGCACTCCGTTCGAACGAGCGGCCCGGGGGGTCGGCCGAGTCGTGGAAGGAATCGGCCGCGTCGCGCTCGGTCCCGGGGAGTGGACGCTGCGCAGGGTCTGGCGCGGGGAGTCCGGCAGTCGCATGGGAATGGCGCCGCCGCGAACCGTGCGGATCGAACGCACGGACGGCGGAATGCGCTTCGTGGCGGCACCCGGAGTCGAGCCGGCGATCGACCCGGCCGCCCCGCCCGCGGGGGCAGCCGCGTTGCCGGCGCGCCGACCGGCGGGCGCCATGCTTCTGATCGCGTGGAGTTGGGCGTCGACGCTCGTGCTCTACCTGGGAGCCGGCCGCGGGCTGCGGCCTCTCTGGCGCTCTTCGAGGCTTGATCGGCGGGTGAACTTCGCGCTGGCGGCCGCGTTCCTTCTGATGATGGTGGCGGCCGGCGGCCACGCGAATGCCCGCTTCCGCCTCCCGGCGATTCCGTGGCTGGCGTGGGTGGCGGGACGCGGTCACGCGCGACCGCTTGCATCTCCTCCCCGCACGGGTGCATGATCACTTCTACCTGCGTGTGCCGGGCACGGAGGATCGATGCGGGAACAAGAGCGGGTCGGGAGGACGCGCGGGGGCCTCTTCATCTTCGCGGTGGCGATGGCCGCCTGGCTTCTGCTCGGGCTGGCCGACGTTTTCTGGAACGTCCTGACGGCGGTCTACAAGGAATCGCTCAAGCCTCGGCCGATCAGCGAACTCCTCCTCATCAATCTCCCGATCTGGGTCGCCGCCGGGCTCCTGACTCCGGCCGTGGTCTGGCTCTCCCGCCGGGTTCCCTTCCGCCGGGGCGATCTCAGGCGCGCGATCTGGGTCCACCTCGGGGGGCTCGTCGCCTTCGTCCTTTTGCATGCGACGATGGTTCGTTCGTTCTCCCTGGCCCACGTGGGGAAGCCGATCACCTTCGAGTCTCTGGTCTGGAACGTCCGGGACTACCTGGCCTGGGGCCTCGACCGCGAGGTGCTCCTTTTCGTCGTCATCGTCGGACTGGTCCAGGCCGTCGACTACTATGGCCGCTACCGGGAGCGCGAGCGGGTGGCGGCGGCCCTCGAAGTCGAGCGGGCGAGATTGCAGACCTCCCTGAGTGACGCGCGGCTCGAAACGCTGCGCATGCAGCTCCAGCCGCACTTCCTCTTCAATACACTGAATGCGATCTCGACTCTGATCCTCCGCGGGGACGGCGCGGCCGCCCAGGAGATGCTGCAGCAGTTGAGCCGTTTCCTCCGCATGACCCTCGATGAGAGCAACACGCAGGAGGTGTCGCTGCAGACCGAGCTGGAGTTCCTCGACGCCTATATCCGGATCCAGAAGGTGCGGTTCGGCGAACGGCTGCGGGTCGAGCTCGAGGTGGCGGCCGACGCCCGCGCCGCGATCGTGCCCTGCCTCATCCTCCAACCCCTGGTCGAGAACTCCATCCGGCACGGACTCGGCGCCGATCCCCGGGACGCGCTCATCCAGATCCGGGCCTCCTGCGCCGACCACCGGCTGCACCTCACGGTCGAGGACAACGGGAGGGGATTGCCGGCAACCGCGGCGCAGGTCGAGGGGACCGGTTTGCGAAACATCCGCGAACGGTTGACACAGCTCTACCCGGGCGGGTATCGATTCGAGCTGGGGCCGAGACCCGCGGGCGGTACGATCGCCAGAATCGAGATCCCGTTCGCGTGTGACCGCGCGCGCGCGGGGACGGCGGCCAGGCATCGGGAAGGGGCGGAGCCTGGGCATGGCGAGTGAGACGGCGGGCAGCCGTATCCGGACGATCCTCGTTGATGACGAGCCGCTGGCGAGGGAGAATCTTCGCCTCCGGCTTCGGGATGAGATCGATGTCGAGGTGGTGGGCGAGTGCGCCAACGGCCCCGAGGCGGTCGACGCCATCCGGCGCCTCCGGCCCGATCTTCTCTTTCTGGACATCCAGATGCCCGGAATGAACGGATTCGAGGTGATCGACGAGGTCTCACCGGAAGAGCTCCCCGTCGTCATCTTCGTCACGGCCTACGACCGCTACGCGCTGGACGCCTTCCGCGTTCATGCGCTGGACTACCTGCTGAAACCGGTCGAGGACGAACGATTCGCCAATGCGCTCCGCGTCGCGCGGGAGCGGATCGCCGAGGCGAGGCGCGCCGGTGAAGGGGAGACGGTCTTCCAGGTGCCGGACGGGCGCGCGCGATTCCTCGATCGCCTTGTGATCAAGGCCCGCGGACGCGTCTTCTTCCTCCGAACAACGCAGCTCGACTGGATCGAGGCGGATGGCGACTACTCCCGCCTCCACGTCGGCCAACGCTCGTACCTGCTGCGCCGGACGATGAGCGAGCTCGAGGCGAGGCTGGACCCGGCGGTCTTTATCCGCGTCAATCGTTCCTCGATCGTCCCGCTCGATCGGATCGAGGAGCTCACACCCGAGTCGCGGGGCGAGTACCTGATCCGCCTTGCCGGCGGCGTCGAGGTCAAGCTGACCCGCGGGTACCGCGAGAAGCTCGAGGGGATCCTCGGCGACCGGCTCTGACCGGATTCGCGTCCCCGCCCCGGCAAGTTCGTCGCCCCCTCCGGCGGTTTCACCGGGTCGATCGGCAGGTTCGTCGCATTCCGCTCCAAGGCTCGCAGCCTTTCCGCCACCATGACCGTAGTCAGCCGTCGGATGGAGCTTCCTCGTGAAGCTCGAGAGGATTCCGACGCGGGAGGTGACCATGTCGAGCCGGGTGTCGCGGAAGTGCGTTATCACCCCAGCGGTCGTCGTCGTGAGCTTTGTGATGGTGTTCTCGGCCCGGACCGTCTGGGGCGGCGAGATTCACCAGGCTGTACAGGCGGGCGATGTCGCCCGGGTGACCGAGTTGCTCCAGGTCGATCGGACGTTGGCCTCATCTCCCGATCTGGAGGACCAGTTCCACTCGCTGCCTCTCCACATCGCGGCCTATGCGGGGAACCTCGAGATCGCCCGGCTCCTGCTCGATGCCGGCGCCGAAGTGGATGGCGGGGACTCGGATGGCAGCACGCCGCTCGACTGCGCGGCACTGCGCCGGCATCGCGGCCTCGTCGAGCTCTTCCTGACCCGCGGCGCCGACCCCAATCGCCGGGACAACAACCGGGCCTATCCGCTCAGCTTTGCGGCGACCGGCGGCGACAGCGTGATCGTGATGCGAATCCTGGAGGCCGGGGCGGATCTCGAGCACTCGAGTCCGGACGGGACGACGCTGCTGCACCTCGCGGCGGGAGCCAACCTGCGCGGGCTCGCGGCGAAGCTCCTTGATGGCGGACTTGCCCCGGATGTCACCAATGCCGAGGGGATGACGCCGCTGGACTTTGCCCTGCAACGCAATCGGGCGCAGATGGTGGAGTTCCTGCTCGAGCGGGGCGCTTCCGTCGACCGTGCGGACCCGCACGGATGGACGCCCCTCGCGATGGCGGTCGCGGGGGGGGAGGCGGAGATCGTCCGGAACCTCTTGCGTCGCGGCGCCGACCCGAATCGTCCCGTCGGTACGCATTTCCCGCTCGTCCGTGCCTCCGTCGAGGGGAAGACGGAGGTCTGCCGCGCGCTGCTGGAACATGGAGCCATCCCGACGGTATCGGACAGCGCGACCGGGTACACCCCGTTGCACTGGGCCGCGGTGCACGGTCACGGGGACCTGGTGCGGTTACTCTGCGAGAAGGGTGCGCCGGTGAATCGGAAGGACGAGCAGGGTCGCACCCCCTGGAAGCTCGCCTCGCGCTATGGACACAGGACCGCGGCCGAGGCGCTGCGCGCGCACGGCGCCCGCGATGCGAAGCCCTGGCCACAGGTGAGAGATGTGGCCCCGATCGCGGCGCCGGATCGCGACGGCACGGCGCAGGTCTGGTACCTGGGGCACAGCGGGTGGGCCGTGCGGACCCACCATCACATGCTGATCTTCGACTACTGGACCCGCGGCCGCACGCCGGACGAGCCGGGGCTCGGCAACGGATACCTGGCGCCGGCGGAGCTGGCCGGGCTCCAGGTGATGGCGTTCGTCTCTCACTCCCACCGCGACCACTACGACCCGGCCATCTGGAGTCTGCGCGAGGAAGTACCGGGCATCCGCTATGTCTTCGGGTTCCGCCCCAGGGAAAGCCAGGAGTGCGAAGTGATGGAGCCGCGGCAGACGCGTACGATCGATGGAGTGACGATCACGACCACGAAAGCGAACGACGAGGGAGTCGGGTTCCTGGTCTCCGTGGACGGCGTCGTTCTGTTCCACGCCGGTGACCACGCCAACCGCAACGAGACGGTGACCGAGGACTTCTCGGCCGAAATCGACTTCGTGGCCGCCCAGACGCCGAGGATCGATCTCTGCTTTCTCCCGGTGTCGGGTTGCGGCTTCGGTGCGCCGGCCAATGTCAAACTGGGGGTGGAGCATGCGTTGGGGAAGCTCGAGCCGCGCGTCTTCTTCCCCATGCATGCGATCGACAGCGAATGGCGCCTCGCCGGCTTTCTCGAAGGTCTGGGTGACCGCTACCAGCGGACCTGGCGAACGGCGCCGGAAAATCGGGGAGACCATTACTTCTTCGGCAACGGCCAGATCATTTCCCTCCTGTTGAACTCCTGGCCGGGGCGGGGAGGCAGGGTCTAGCCGAAGGGAGCCGCCAACCGCGGGACGTCACGGCCGGAAGGATCATGCCCGGCCAAAGCAGGCCTTCGGCCGTGCGTCCCGCGGGAGCGGTTCGACCGGAGTGACGGGCGCCCGCCCGCGGCTCGCCAAGCGCGCCCCGGTGCGACCGCGGGCGGTGCGTCCGTCGCTTGTTCAGTTCGACGAGCCGCGAAAGCGTCGCCGGATCCCCAGGAGCACGAGCCATGCGAGGGCGAGGAGCGACACACCCTGGAGGATGGGGTGCGCCCAACGGATGCGGTGCAGCGCCAGGTCCCACGGCGAACCGCGGCGGAAGACCACGCTCGTCGCGCCCGGCGGCATCAGATCCGACGGCTCGACCGACAGGATCGCCTTGAACGCGTGGTTGCGCGGAAGCGAGATGCCTTCCGGCAGACGCAGAGTCGGGACCGAGCTCTCTCCCGTCCAGACGGATCTGCCTTCTTGGTCGCGAAGCTCCACGAAGTAGCGACTGGCGCCGGCGACGGCGGTCCAGCGCAACACCGGCCGACTGGCCGCCAGGACCTCCCCCTCGACCGGACGGAGAAATCGGATCGGATCCGGGCCGCGAACCTCCGACGCCGGTAGCACGGGGCGGGGCGGTACGAGGAACACCGCCACGATCGAAGCCGCCAGAGCGAGACCGGCGATCCAGGGCGTGGCTCTGCGGCGCGGCCGGATCTTGCGAGGACGCGGCACAACCTCCTCATCTTCCAGCCGACCGTCGCGGACGAGTTTTCGCGCCGCGGAATCGAGGCTGACGAGGAGACGGCAGGCGTGGCAGGCCGCCAGATGGGCTTCCAGTTCGGCGCGCAGCGGCGGAGCGAGATCCGGCTGCTCGAGGCGCCAGATCCGCCCGCCGATCCCGGGGTCGACGCATTCGAACGGTGTCTTCCAGAGCTCATCCATGATTTCGGCTCCTGACTATCGACCGCCAAACCAGTTCTGATTCAAGAGCGCACTTAACTTCCTCAGGCAGACATACTTTCGGTAGTAGATGCCCTGGACCGTCGAGAGACCCGCCTCCCGTTGCAGTTCCTCGACGGGACGCTGCTCCGAGTAGATGGCCTGCAACAAGTTACGACAGGGAGGATCCAGGCCGGCGAAGGCGTCTTTGAGCATCGCGTCCCGTTCCCGATCCTCCAGGAGTTCCAGTGGATCGTGGCCGGAGGCCACCAGCCGGTCCGCGGTCCGCGCCAGGTCCAGGGTCGGACGGCGTTTGCGCCAACGGTAGAGATTACGGCAGCGATTTCCCGCCATCGTGACGACGAACGCTTCCGGACGGGCGGGGGAGCGTGCGGCCCGCCGGAGATAGGCGAGGAAGGCGAGGAGGGTCTCCTGGACGACATCGTCACGCTCGGGATCGGACACCGGCAGGAAGCGAGCCACCTCGGCCCGGATCACCGGGTCCAGCCTCCGGCAGATCGGGCCGCCGGACTCGTCATCGCCCGCGATGTAAGCAGCGATGTCCTGGTCGAGGAAATCAGCACTCAAGGCGAAGTCGATTCCGAGATGCTTTCAGCACCCTGCCAAGTCCGTCGCCGCACCCGGAGACATGATTCCTCCCGCTTGGCGCCCGTGGTCGCCTGGCACCAGCGTCGTCTCGGTGCCACCGCACAACGACCCGGGGACGCGAGGCGGAGCGAGCGGCGACCGGCGCGATACCGGCCGCTCCAAGATCGGCACGATACCGATCCCGCTCGCCGCCTGTCCATCGCTGAGATCGTGCCTCCCCTGCCTCGGCCCCAGCAGGGTGCCGGCATCCGGCTCGAGACGCTCGTCATTGGTCCGCTGTCTGCCGCACGGACCCTCTTCGTGAGGCGCCGACGGATGCATTCATCGGAGACTTCCGGTATCATGACGGTTTGCGCCCGAACTGCGGACGTGGGCCGGCGTGCTCGTCCAGGTCCGGGGCTTTCTTCGGAGGATTCTCCATGCGATTCCTGCTCGCCCTCGCCCTCGTGCTCTTCGGCACCGCCTGCGCCGACCGCGACCGCCTCGACCCGCCGGACGGTGGGCAGGTCGGCTGGGAACTGGGCCCGGCCGTCGAGCATCCGGCCCCGGGAACCCCCGAAGCCGTCGTGGCCGACAGCGCGAGCGGCGCGCAGTTCCGCTTCCCCGCGGGTGGCAGCGGCACGCTGAAGGTGGCGTCCATCGTGGCCGGACCAGCGCCCCCTCGGCCAGGCTTCGGAGTCTCCGTCGAGTACGCCGGCGATGAGGAGGTGCAGCTTCTGGTCGAGACCCCGGACGCCGGACGTGTCTACGTCTACGGCCACGGTTTCATGGCCGGAGCCGCGAACGAGCCGGCGGCGGGAAGCCGCTGGGTGAGTGTCCCGCAGGTGGACACTCTGGGCGGGAGGGTGGCGTACCTCCTCACGATGCCGTTCGCGGACGTCGCGGGGGGCGCGCGAAAAGGCCGCGCCGGCATGGCCACGGCGCCTCCGCTCGCGCTGCCGGCCGCCACGACGGGCGGGTTCAGCAAGTATTGGATCTCCTCGATTCCCGCCGGCGCGAGCGTGATCGACACGATGCTGAACATCGAGCTCCAGGCCTCCAGTTACCTCGACGACCTGCTCGGCGCGCTCACCCCCGCGCGGCGGGGGGTGGCGGAAGCGGAGGCGCGCGGCCGACTGAGCGCTCACTACACCTTCGACGGGTTCTACTACCAGGGGTTCTGGCTTCGCAGTCTCGGTTCGCACGGTCGCCTGGTCCATCCCACGCTGCACTACCGGACGAACGCCAACGCAGGCAACATCGCGCATGAACTGGGGCACTACTTCACGCATGTGCTGGTCGGGGACGACACCTGGTCGACGCTGGAGGGGCAGGCGCCTCTGTGGGATACCGGACACGGTCCCCGCGACGTGATCGGCCGTGGGACCGTGCTCGAGGAGTACGCGTATCTTGTGGAGTACCACCTCATCGGAAACGTCAAGGGGTACGACCTCTTCGATCCGTACGTGATCTTCGGGGGCCTGACTCCCCTGGCCACCGACTTTCCCGGGATCGAGGGGTTCGGCGCGGTCATGCTGGCCAACCTCGCACGACCCGAACCAGAGATGCGCGATCTGATCACCGGCCGGCTCGTTCCGGCTCCGGTCGTCCACCTCCCCTGGAGCGAGATCTACGAGATCCTGGCTCGAGGGGCCACCGACATCGACGCCCTCCGCGGCGACATCGAGACGCGGCTCGGCACGGACGCGGTCCAGCTCCCGGCTCTGCTGCAACGCTGCGGCTGGCGATACAGCATCGGCGGACGTTATGTCGATGTGCGCGGCGCGGGGGTTCCCGGCGTGACCACTACCGCCGTCAGCCGCGTCGACGGCAAGACCTACGAGGGAGGAACCACGAGTCTTGCGACGGGCTCCGACGGCAGCTTCTCGGTGGTCGGCGGCGTTTTCGGCGGAGCCAGCGAACTGCGTGCCGTGAAAGGTCCCGACACGTCGTTCGTCGCGATCCAGATCGACTGGAGCGAACCCACGTCGACGCGGCAGAACCTGGGGGACCTGGTCCTCCACTTCCCGCCGGTCATCACCGCTTTGTCAACGGCCGAAGGTGCCCCGGGGTCCGCCGTGACGATCCAGGGCCGTAACTTCGGGAGTTCGCAGAACGGCGGGATCGTGTCGTTCAACGGGACGACGGCTGGCGTCTCTGCCTGGAGCGACGAGGCCATCGCGGTGAGCGTTCCGGCCGGCGCTCGCAGCGGTCCGGTCACCGTCACGCGGGGCGGTCTGACGAGCAATGGCATCGACTTCACGATCGCGGGCGCGGGACGCTGGGTGATCGAAACAGTCGAGGTGTGCGACTGGCCGGCGACGACCAGTACCTGGTGCAGCTTCGCGGATCTCGAGATCGAGACCTCGTCCTTCTCGCTCCACTGCGGGTACGACAACCCCAACTTTCCGGAGCCCACATCCTTGGATTGGGAGACGAGAGTCACCGGCTCGTGGACCGTGCCGCCCGCAGAGCTTCACCCGGGAGAAGAACTGGCCGTGACGATCACGATCGCGACCGAGATCGCCCGCGCCGACGAGCCTCCGACGCGCTCGAACGAGTCGCATGGCTGGATCTACATCGATGCCTGGGGAACTCTGCCGCCGACCCTCAACGGCGACGGCACCCAGACCACGCATCACATCGTGGATCCGGTCGGGTATGATCCCGAGCTGGATCGCCTCGTTCTGAGCGTCCTGGCCGGAGGGTTCACCGGGCGCGCCTGCCGGCGGTACGTCTACAGGTGGGAGCAGTAGGGCGGCTCGGAGGCGACGGTCCCGGACGCAAGTGATCCGGTCGACAGAGTCTGCCTCCATTCACACAAAAAAAACGGAAGGGTGGCCATGCCGGACTTTGTTGAAGTGCTGAAGACCCGTCGCAGCGTGCGTTCCTACACCGCGGAGGGAGTCTCCCGGCAGGACGTAGAGGAGTTGATCGACAGCGCCATCCTCGCGCCCTCGGGGATGAACCTCCAGCCCTGGGCGTTCACTGTGGTCACCAGCCGCGCGGTGATGCAGGAACTCAACGCCGTCGCGGTCGGTTTTCTCCGCAGTCCCGAGGTTCAGCAACGCATCACGAACGAGCGGGTCAGGGGAGTCGTCAATGCCCCCGGGTACGACATCTTCCACCGGGCGCCGGCGTTGATCGTGATTTCCGGCGACGCCCGGGTACCCGGCGCCATGGTCGACTGTCAGCTCGCCGCCGAGAACCTCTTTCTGGCCGCGCACGCGAAGGGCCTGGGCACCTGCTACATGGGGTTTCTGCAGATGGTGGCGGAGAATCCCGAGGTGCGAAAGCTGCTGCAGCTCCCCGAGGGGTACAAGATGATGGCGGCTGCGGTCGTCGGGCACCCCGACCTTCGTCCGGACGGTCCCCCCCAGCGCAACCCGGCGCGCGTCACCTGGGTGGAGTAGCCGCCGCGGAGAGTCCCGGCGCCGGAATCCGTGCCATGGTTCCCGGGTCATCACGCCGGCGGCGTGGGGACCGATCGGTGACCGTCAGAGGAGGCAGGCTTGTCGTTGCCTTCCCGCGCGCCCCGCATCGCCGTGCTGTTGCCCGCGCGCAACGCGGCCGCCACCTTGCCGGCGGCGTTGGAGAGCCTGCGCGCGCAGACGTGCCCCGACTTTCGCGTGATCGTGATCGACGACGGATCGACCGACGGCACGACGGAGCTTGTGCGCTCGGCGCAGACAAACTGGCGTGGATTCCCCGGGCTGACCTCGATCCGTCTGGAGGTTGGCGCCGGGATCGCCGGGGCGTTGGCCGCCGGAGCCGCGGCCGCGTCTGGGGTCGAGTTTCTGGCTCGCCAGGATGCCGATGACCGGAGCCGGCCCGAACGCCTCGAGCGTCAGCTCCGCTTCCTGGATGAGCAGAAGGATGTCGGCCTTGTCGCGACCGGAATCGCGACGATCGCGGCCGAGCCGCCGACGGACGGTTGGCGCCGGTACGAAGCCTGGCTGGCCCGATGCTCCACCCCGGAGGAGATCGCGCGTGAACTCTGGATCGAGAGCCCGTTGCCCCACCCGACCGTGATGATGCGGCGTACGGTCTATGAGCGAGCCGGCGGATACCGCGAGACCGGCTGGCCGGAGGACTACGATCTCTGGCTCAGGATGCTGCGACTCGGCATCCGGATGGCGAAGCTTCCGGAGCTGCTCTACGAGTGGGCCGACCATCCCGGCCGCGCCTCGCGCACCCTGCCGGCCTACACGCCCGAGGCGTTCTGGGCGTGCAAGGCGCATCATCTGGCCCGACTCCTGCGCGACCGGCCGGTCATCATCTGGGGAGCCGGTCGGGACGGACGCCGCGCGGCGCGCGCGTGCCGGCGCGAAGGGATCGAGTTGCGGGCCTTCCTCGACATCGATCCGCAGAAGATCGGGCGGATCGCCCAGGGCTGTCCGATCCTCGCGGCCGATGCGTGGCTGCGGGAGCGGGGCAGCGCGCGTGAACCGGGCCCGGAGGAGCCGCTGGTGCTGGCCGCGGTCGGCACGGCCGGGGCACGGGAGTTGATCCGCGATCGGCTGCGTCAGGCCGGACTGGTCGAGGGGGCGGACTTTCTCTGCCTGGCTTGAGCGGAGAGCCGCGCGGCGCCGCCCGGAGCGCGATCGGTTCAGCGTTGACAGGCCCGGGCCAGGTCCTCCACCCGGTCGAGCAAGTCGCCTCCGGTCGACCAGGTCTCCAACGCCACCCCGTTCTCGCGCGCCTCGAACAAGACCCAGTGGTTCAGCATGGAGAAACGATAGCAGCCGTCAGGCTCGGGACAGCCGCCGGCGCGCTCCTTCCACCAGGCGTTCCACGGCATCTCGACTTCCGGGTAGTGCGGGGCTCCCGCGCCGCCGCTGGTGATGAACCAAAGGGGTCGCGCGAGGCCCGGCACCGGGGAGAGCGGCGCATCCAGGATCCCGTCGCCGTCGCGATCGTCGCGCGCCGGATCGCCGGCGGGCGTCTCGGGCGTGAGGAGGAGGCGGCTGTAGTCGTGCTCGTCGCTTCCCAGGAGAGCGACAACCTTGCGGGTGGACGCGGCGAGGCGAAGGATCTCGTTGCGGACCTCGATGATGCCCTGGGACTCCGGCACGGGCCTGGCCGAACCGGCCGGGACGGCCGCGCCGCGCACGCGCGTGTCGCCGTCGTACCACATGGCGTCATCGTGGTGCACGCTGTTGGGAAAGGGGGGTTCGTGAAAGCAGATGAAGGTCCACCGCACCGCCGGGTCTTCTTCGGCGCGCTGCAGTTCCTGCCGCAGCCACGCGATCTGGTCGGGGAAGAAGAAGCCCTCGGGCGACCCGCCGTGACTCGACGGGTGGCTGGCCGCCCAGTAGTTGTTGTTCATGACGATCACGGCCACCAGGCCCGCGCGGAACGAATAGACCGTCTCCGCATAGGGAGGCCGGCGGGGATCTGAAGGAACTGGGCCGTTCCGGGGGTGGGCGAACTCCTCGGCGAAGATCGCCTCCGAGCTTTCGGTCGCATAGGGCCAGAAGTCGAGGCTGATGCCGTAGCGTGATCCGTCCTCGAAACTCCGGATGGCCGCGTCGTGGTTGCCCATGACGGAGTAGATCGGGTGCCGGCGGAGGAACGGCGTCGCCGTCCACTTGAAGGCGCGCAACTGCGCGCGGAAATCCTCCGGACTGGAGGTGGAGCCGGAGACGAGGTCACCGCCGTGCAGGAGGAACCGGACGTCGCGGGAGGCGACATCGCGCAGCAGGCTGCCGAGGACGAGCGCGTTGACCCCCATGAAGGCGCGCGCGCCGCCGCCCGGGCCGCTGCGGCTGTCGCCACAGTAGGCGAAGCGGATCGCGTCCCGCGATGAGGCCGGCGCGGTGCGGAACGACTGCTGGCCGCTGGTCCAGCCATCGACGAGGACGGTATAGGCGAGTTCCCGGTCGGGGGGCAGGCCGCAGAGCTCGAGTTCGTGGCACGAGCACGCCGACGAGGCGACGCGCCACTCGCAGCCGGTCTGGGGATCGCGGGCGAACAAGGTCACCTCTGCCGGTGGCTCGGTTCGAAGGGTGATCAGCGCCGATCCGCCCTCGCCTCTGACCGCGGCCAGGAACGGTCCCTCGGTCACCGTGACCGCCCGGCGGTAGATTCCATCCTCGAGCCGGAAGCCGACCAAGAACTCGTAGACTCCCAAGTCTCGATCCTGCCCCTCCCGGATCTCCGTGAGCTGTGCGCGGACGATCGCCTGACCCCGCTCTCGCCACCCGGTGGCGGTGTTCTCGACCGAGGCGATCGGCACGGTCGCGCGCCCCTCGCGGACGGCGGCGCCGGATCGGAACTGCACCACCTCCCAGCGCGCCGCGGGATCGCTGAGTGGATAGGGTCCCACCCACAGACTCCCGGAGATCTTCGAGTGGTCGATGGTCCGGCCGTCGAGAAGGGGGCCGACGCGGGAGAGATCGAGCGACAGGCCCTTCGCGTCCCCGTCCGCCACGCCTGCCAACAGCATCTCCTGGCTGAAAAGATTGGTCACCCGGGGCGCGAGTTCCCGGAGGCCGTCCAGGGCCGGATGGCGCACCGGGAGCTCACCGGCGGACGATGCCGCCGCGAGGTCGAGCACGAAGCCGAGAGCGAGGCCGAGAGCCAGGATCGTGGGCAGAACGGGTTTGGATTGGACGCGCCGAGCCCCGGAGGGGTGGCGTCGCGGGATGGCCCGTCCGGCGCGAGGCCGGCCGAAACGGATATGGATCATCGGATCGTTCCCCCCCTTGGCGCCCGGTCAGCACCCTGCTAAAAGTATCCGTTCTCGTGCAGCCAGCGCATCGCATCGTGCACGGCTGTCTCGATCGGCGTCTGGGGCATACGGAGCTCGGTGCGCGCGAGCGTCGTGTCGAACGGCTGGCTGTAGCGCATCATCTGGACGCTGCTCATCGGCAGCGCCGGCCACGGGCGTCGGGCGAGGAGATTCGCGACCTCCGAGAGCCACGCCGCGCCCGCGGCCAGCGGGAGCGGAATCGGGATGCGTGGCGGCGGGACTCCGGCTTCGCGTGCAATCAGCGCGAGGAAGTCCCGGGCTTCCAGATTGGTGGTTCCGAGGATGTACCGCTGACCGGTGCGGCCGAGGGCGGTGGCGTTGACGAGGGCCTCGCCGACGTCGCGGGTCGCCACGACATTCATCACCCCCGGCAGGTAGAACGGCATCCGGCCGCGGGCGATCGCCACGAGCAGCTGGCCGGTGGTCGGCGTCGCGTCCCACGCGTCGACACAGAGGCCGGGGTTGCCGATGACGATCGGCAATCCTTCCACCGCCGCGCGGGTTGCCTCGGCTTCCATCTCGCGCTTCATCGCGAAGTAAGGAGATGAGCCCTGGATCAAGTCGTACCGATCGGACTCGTCGGCCAGAACCCGAGGCGCCCGGGCCGGCTGGCCGGTCATCGTCACGTCGCGTCCGTGCGGGCGACCGATCGTCGTCAAGCTGCTGACATAGACGATCCGCTTGAGGCCCGGAAGGTCGACGCAGTCGGCGAGGGGGGGGTGGAGCGAGGCGGACAGGCGCCCGGCCCGAGCCGGATCGAGCCACTGCGGGGCGCGAAGTTGCGTGCGGAGCTCTTCCTCGCGGTCCGGGTGATGGCGCAGGACGGCGGCGGCTCCCTCCGCCTGCTCGATCGCCCGCTGGGCCAGCCGTCCCGCGGGGAGCACGAGGAGCTCCCGGGGAACGAAGGCGCGCGCCCTCGTCAAGAGGCCGCGCATCGTGGCGACCGCGGCATCGACCTGCTTCCCGCGATGGAAGTGCGATCGTGGATAGGGCGCGGCGCAATGGAAGAGCAGATCGCAGCCCTGGAGCGCGGCTTCGAGTCCGGCGGAGGAGTCGAGATCTCCTTCCACCTGCTCGATCGGCAACCCACGAAGGTTGCGCGAACGACTGGATGGCCGCACGAGGGCGCGGACGCGGACGCCGCGTCCCAGGAGCGCGTCGATGGTGTGGCGCCCGATCATCCCGGTGCCGCCCAGGACGAGCGCGGTCAGGCGGTGCCACGGAATCCCCGCCAGGAGATCGTCTTTGGCCTCGTCTCCGGTCTCGTCGAAGGATGGCGTGAATGACATGTGATGAAGTTAGACCGGGTTCCGCTGCTCGGCAACCGCGGTCTCCCGGGTTAGGGGCCCAAGCCCGATACGGCGAGATCAGGAGTCCCGGGATCCATGCAGGGTGCTGAAGAACTGGGCCCGCCGAGTTCGGAGCGCCGATCGGGTGGATGCGCCTCGAGTCGGGGAGGTCGGGGCGGTGGGTTTGACAGGTGCCGCCGCAGTCCTTAGAGTCCGGTGCGGACGGCTCGAGGCGGTCTCACCGCTGGTGGAGAGATGATGGACAGGTACGGAATCGGAACGGGCTCGCGACGATGGCCGGGAGGACCGCGCTGGTTCAAGCGCCCTCCGCGGTTGCCGCGGCCGCGGGGACGAGCTCTCCTCCTGCTGGTCGCGCTGTCGGCGCTGGGCCTGATCGGCGTGGTCGGGCTGGCGGTCTGGCTCGGTCCATCCCGCGCGCCGCGATCCGGCGCCAGGACTCCGGCGGATGGAGCGCCCGCCCCCGACTCCACCGGCGCGTCTTTGGCCGCGGCCGGCGTCTTTACGCGGATGCGCCCGCGCGCGGGCGATCGCATGGCCCCGCCGAGACTGGGCTTCCGCTGGTTGTACCGGCCCGACAGCACGGGAGCGCCGCCGCCCTCGGACGTTCGTTTCCGGGTCCACCTGAACGGACCCGGGGGGGCGCCGCAACGGATCGTGGAGTCGAACACGACCGAGGCGACGCTCGATCTGGATGACTCGTTCCCCCTCGGCGCGTGCTCCTGGTGGATTGAGGCGATCCGACCCGGCCAGGCCTCGCTCCGCAGTCAGGCCGAGACTTTCGATCTGCAGCCATGAGACGGATCGCGCGACGCCGACACCTGATTCCGCCGCTTCTGGCGCTCCTCTTCGCGGCTGGCGTCGGGCTTGGGGAGCCCGACACCTCTTCGGTGCCGGTGGGACCGGAGTGGAGTCGTACGCCACTGCGGATCAACGGCATCGAAGTGGCGGTGCTGGGCGCCGCCGATACGCTCTCCGCCCTGGCCCGCGTCGCGGAGGTCACCGCTCGGTTGCACGAGCTGCAGGCGGACTCGGCCCGGGCCGCGTCGCGTTTTTCGGTCCTCCGGGTCAAGGACCGCTGGCTGGTGGTCTGGGACGACGTGCAGGTCCTCGAGGTGACCGAAGCCGACACCACGGGAGGGCGCGATCCGCGCTCCCTGGCCGAGGAGTGGGCCGGCCGGTTGGATCGCGCCCTGCTCGCCTCGGCCGGATCGGAGCTGCGATCCCGACTGTTTTGGAAGGTGGCGCTGGGTCTGGCTCTCCCGATCGTGTACGTGCTGCTGCTGCGGCTGGCCGGGCTTCTCTCCGAGCGTACCCGCCGGGCGCTGCGCCGAACGAGTGGAGGCCGCGAGGCTCTCCGGCGCGGCCCGTTGGCGCGACTCCCGGCGGGGACGGCGGTCGGCTGGATCGATCGGTTCATCGGGCTTCTGCGCGTGCTCGTCGTGGCCCTGCTCTCCGCCTCGTTCCTCCTGGCGCTCCTGGACCTTTTTCCCCAGACGGAACGGATGTCGAGGGAGGCGTGGCAGGCGGTGCGTCGTCTCCTGCAGGCCGGCGGGAGCACGCTGCTCGGCTGGCTTCCTCGCCTTCTCATCTTCGTTCTGCTCGTGATCGGCCTGCGCATCGGGTTCCGCTTCACCGACTTCCTCTCGGCCTCGCTCTCGCACCGGCGTGGGGGGGAGGCGCGCCTCCGCCGGGACCAGGCGCGGATCGTGAATGTGATCATGAAGGCCGCCCTGGTCTTCGGCGCCGTCCTGATCTTCACGGTTCTGCTTCCGCCCGGCGAGGCGATGGTGATGACGCTCCTGATCCTGGCGCTCGTCGCCGTCGCTCTCGTCACGCTGCACGAGCCGCTGGCGGCGCTGGGACAGCACCTCGTCTTCGAGTTCAGCGGGGTTTGTTCCCCCGGCGACCGCGTGCGCGTCGCGGGCCGCCAGGGTGTTGTGCTGGGCATCGACGCCTTCGGCCTCCGCCTCCTGACCAGACGGGGCGATGTCCTTTTCTTCCCGTATCGCCAGGTCGTCTCCGGACTGGAGGTCTTCCCGCGCGGGACCTGGAGCTGGCGCTGGCGTCTCGAAGTGCGCGCCCCTCGGATCACAGGCGTGGAGCCGGAGGCGTCGAGGCGGGAGCCGGTGCACCTCGCGGTGCGGCGCGGTCTCCGCGACGCGTGGGGAAGGCTCGACCGCGAGGCGGTGTTGCGCCTCGTCGAACTGCGCGGCAGCACGCGCGTCTATGACCTGGTGTTGCGCTCGACACGCAAGCGTGCGGTCGCCTTCGCGCGCGAAGCCTGGTCGGGGCAGGAGTGGCCCGGCGCCGCCTTGCTGTTCGACGCCAGCCGCGGGGAGGACGATCCTTCCGGCGTCACGCCGGAAGATCTCGGGCCATCGACGTCAGGAGCGCCGCGGGCCGGGATCGACGGGCAATTCCGCCGTGACAACGACGAGGCCGCGCTCTGCGGGGAGGTCCTGGAGGAGACGCTCCTGCAGGCCCTGGAGCAGGTCGGGCTGAAGGCACGACTCGCGATTCATGACTGAAGCGCCGCATGACTGATGCGCCGGTGGTCGCCTCGCCCCGGGCCGCGGCGCGGGACTGACGGAATGGTCAACGCACGGGTCACCCCTCCCGCCCCACGACTCGGAAAGCCTTGTTCGCGGACCGGGTGTAATCGCCTGCTGGGCGCCCTCACCGCCGTCGTCCTCTTCGCCGGGCTGGCCGGGCTCCTGTGGGAGTACGGCTTTGGCGTCGATCCGGCGACCGCGACCCGACTCCACCGGATGCACCTCGGAGTCGCGGCGGCCTTTCTCGTCCTGAAGCTCCTGAAGATCGTGGCGGCGCCGGAGCGGCTGGCCTATCTCCGATCCCACTGGCTGGACTACACGCTGATCTTCGTGCTCGGCGTGCAGTTCGTGGTCTACCTGATGCTCCAGCGCACGCCGGAGTTCCGCTTCCTGCGGGAAACCGGCCAGCTCGGGGCGCTGACGGTGGTCTATCTCGCCGTGCTGCAACTCGGACTGGTCGCCGCGTTTGCGCTCCGGTCGACCTATTTCCATCGCGCGCTGATCCGCCTCCGCCTGAAGCCGGCCCAATCCCTGGCCCTCAGCTTCGTCGTGGCGATCGTGATCGGGACGCTGTTGCTCCTTCTGCCGCGGGCCGGCGCCGGGGGAGTGCCTCTCACCCTGCGGGAGGCGTCGTTCACCTCGGTGTCGGCCGTCTGCGTCACCGGTCTCACGGTGCTCGAGCCGGGGATTCGCCTCTCCCCGTTCGGGCAGTGGATCCTTCTCGCCCTGATCCAGGTCGGCGGGCTCGGGATCCTCACCCTGACTGCATTGCTCGTCGATCTGAGCGGCGCGGCGCCGCGGGCGGAGCGCGCGGTGCTGGCCCGCGCGCTGGACGCAGGTCGGGTCGAGGAACTCGGGAGCCTCGTGCGGGGCGTCGCGGCGCTGACCCTCGTCATCGAGCTCATCGGGGCAGGGGCCCTCTACCTGGCGTGGGCCGAGCAGATCCCCGAACGGCTGATGCGAACTCAGTATGCGTTCTTCCACGCGATCTCCGGCTTCTGCAACGCCGGCTTTGCGCTCTTCCCGGGCAACCTGGAACGTTTCACGTCCGACCTGGCGGTCAGCCTCACCCTGATCGTGATGATCACGGCGGGAGGACTCGGCTTCGGCGTCCTGTCCGCCTTGCTGCGACGCGGGCTGCGGGCCTCGGTTGGCCTCTCGAGCCCGCGGTTGAGCAATCATGCCCGGATCGTGCTGGCGACCAGCGGATTGCTCCTGGTCGCCGGGGCGGTCCTCTTCTGGGCGTGCGAACGCCGCGGCGTCCTGGCCGGCCTCCCTCCCGCCCAACAGTGGCTGGCGGCGGTCTTCCAGTCGGTCACGCTGCGCACGGCGGGCTTCAACACCGTCCCGTTCGCGGCGATCGCTCCCGCCACCATCCTCCTCTGCCTCCTCTGGATGGGGATCGGCGGCTCCCCCGGTTCGGCTTCCGGCGGCTGCAAGACGACCACGGTCGCGGTGTTGGCCAGCGGACTCAACGGGCGACGGATCCTGGGCGTCTCGATCGCTCCGGAGACGTTTCGCGCGGCGACTCGGCTCGCTGGCGCCTATGCCGCGGTCTTCGTTGGCGCCACGCTCGCGCTCTGCCTGCTGGAAGGACGCTGGACCGGCGCGCTGGCGTTCGAGTCGATGTCGGCGCTCGGCACGGTCGGACTTTCCCTCGGCGAGACGACGCGAGTGGGGGATCCGGCGCTCGTCGTGCTGATGATCACGATGGTGATCGGGCGGATCGGTCCGGTCGCCGCCGCCATGGCGCTCCTGGCCCCCGGACACGGGAAGATCATCGCCGGCCCGGCAGACCGCGCCGGCCAACCCCGACTCGGATAAACCAGAGGCCCGCCTCAGGAGTCGACCCTGAGCCGGAAGTCGACGGTTTTGCCGTGGGAACCGGCGGTTCACCGCCGACATATGGAAGACGGTTGCCGCCTTGCTGCTGCCTCGGCGTGGATGTAGCTTTCCAGAGTCGGCGCGCCGACCAGCGCGGACCAACCCGAAGGTAAGATCCTGGAGGAAGTTGCACGATGTACCGATCAATCGTTCGCAAAACGGCGGACGCCGGGGACCCCCTGCTCCGATCGGCCGGATCACGGATCGGCCGGTCTTTTGCCCTGGGGTTCACGGTCGCGACGATGCTCGCGGCGGCCGCGGCTCCCGCGCTCGCGGCGCGTTGGCTCTGCCCCGACTGCACGGACGGGGTGATCGAACGGACCGGCGAGACTTCCGACCTCGACTGCCCGGCCTGCGGGGCTCACTACCCGGCCTTCGAACTCACGCCGCCTGTCGCGTTCCTCAATGTCTCCACGCGCGATGCGGCCGAGGTGAGCTGGAACCCGGTCAATCCCGAACCGTGCCGCATCTACCGGCCGGACGGCGTCGAGGCGACGAGCGCCGAGGGAGACACCGTCTGGGTTCCCTGGATCGCGGTCGATTACTTCATTCCCAGGATGCGGATCCTCCGCCTGGTCGACGGGCGCGAGTTGAAGACCGACTACGCCAAGACCCGGGAGGGAGGGTACTGCCCCGCGCCGCCGCGCTTCACCTATGTGGTCAGCGACTCATTGTCGCTCCCCGGCCGGACGCCGAGCGCCTTCGAGGATACGGGCGAGTACTCGCTGGCCGAGCTCTTCATCGTGGCCTTCAACCCCGCTTCGCGCGACTCGGCTCGAGTTCGGTTCATCCGGGAGGTCGAGGCGGGCCTCCATCCGAGGCTGCCGCGCACGCAACCGCGCGTCGTACGACTGGCCGAGGTCGTCACGCCGCCGTCCGTGGCGAGTCCGGAGCTGAAGGCCGAGGCCGTCGTCGAAGCCAGGGTGCACGAGCGTCGCGGTATCACCGGAGTCCATCTCGTCCAGGGGACAGGAAATCCGGTGCTGGATCAGCACGCCGTCTCCCTGGCGCAGGGATGCAGCTTTTCCTCGGCGGGTGAACTGGGAGTCGCGGTGCCAGCCTGGGTCAACCTTCGGATTCGCTATGAGGGATCGGGAGGATCGATCGAAGTCGAGCCGGCCAGGAACGGTTTCTGGCGGCGGTGAGAGAACGGTGTTGTCGCCATCGGCGCGGTTTCGTCTTGCTGGGGCTCCCTGATCTTCGGTATAACTCGCGTCACGCTTCGTCATCGGGCGTGCCGCAGGGAAGCGGCGGCGCCCGCCCGGCGCAGCGTGGCGATCGCGCCCCGGCGGTCGCCCGCATCGCCCGACGTTCCACGGGCAGGCAGTCCAGGGATGGTGTTGCGGGAGGCCGGATGAAGTGCCCCGGACCTGTGTCGTCCTTCTGGTCGTATGATCGCGGGACGAGTGTGCTTGTCGTCGCGCTGGCTCTCCTGCTGAGCACATGGCTCGCGCCCGGATGTGGCGGCGGTCCCGCCCAGGAACCGGATCAAGCGGCGGTCTCCGACACCGCGCAGGTCGTCTTCGCCGGTCGTCCGCTGGAGATGCCGCCGCTCCCCTGCGCGTCCGCGATCCTGCTCGAGCCGACCGGCAGCCGGATTCTGTACGAGCAGAACGCGCACGAACAGCGAGCCCCCGCCAGCATCGCCAAGATGACGCTGGAGCTGGTCGTGATGCGGGAGGTCGAGGCGGGCCGCCTGGCGCTGGCGGACTCGATCCGCGTCTCGAGCTGGGCCAGCAAGATTGGCGGCTCTCAGGCCTACCTCGCCGACGGCGAAGTCTTTCCGCTCGAGGAGCTGATGAAGGCGATCGCGATTCACTCCGCCAACGACGCTTGCGTCGCCGTGGCCGAGCACATCGCCGGCACGAGCGACGGCTTCGTGCGCCTGATGAACCAGGAGATCGAGCATCTCGGCCTGCAGCACACCGCCTATGTCAACGTGCACGGCCTAGACGACGAACCCGGAGTGGGGAATTACACCACGGCGCATGACATCGCCCTGATCGGCCGCGAGCTGATCCGCCATCCGAAGATCCTCGAGTGGTCGTCGATCAAAGAAGAGTGGTTCCGGCCGCCGGATCCGGCCACGAAGAGCGAAGGCTTTCTCCTGCAGAACACGAACAAGCTGCTGGGTCGGTTCGCCGGACTGGACGGACTCAAGACGGGGTACACCTCCAAAGCAGGTTTCTGCCTCTGCGCGACGGCGGAGCGGAACGGATTCCGTCTCGTCTCGGTCGTCCTGGGCGCGGAGTCCAACCGACATCGCTTCGATGAGACGGCGACCCTTCTGGCCGCCGGGTTCAACACCTATACGCCGGTCCGCGTCAGCCGAAAGGGAGAATCCCTGGGCGAACCGGTCGCGGTGCGCGGCGGTAAGCTCAAGAGCGTGACGGCGGTGGCGCCGCGCGATCTCACCGTCGTCGTGTCGCGCCCGGACGATCGACGCATCCAGAAGACGATCGAACCGCTCCCGGGGCTTCGTGCTCCGGTGCGGGCGGGGCAGCCGGTCGCGACGCTCAGGGTGACCTCGGGCGACGGCGTGCTGGCTGAGCTTCCGCTCGTGGCGGCCGAGGAGGTCCCCGCCTCCGGGTTCTTCCGGCGCCTCTTCTCTCGCGGATAGACGGGAAGGAGTCCGTAACCTTGCGTTTCAGCATCATGAACCCGGCCGCTCCTCCAGGTTTCAGGCGCCCTGCGCGATCCTCCGCGGCGACCGCGGGAGTCGTCTGCCTCGCGCTCCTCGTGCTGATGCTCGCGCTCGCCGCCACCGCGGTCGAGGCGGGATCCCGGAAGACGAAGAAGAAGCCGGCGCGCAAGTCCCGTTCGGCCGCCGTCTATCAGAAGTACCGGGAGGCCTATGCCTCGGCCTATGTCGTCGAAGCCGAGACGGGGAAGGTTCTCTTCTCGAAGGAGCCGGACCAGCTGCGCGCGCCGGCCAGCCTGGCCAAGATGATGACCGAGCTGATCATGCTCGAGGCGCTGGACCGGGAGCTCGTGTCTTTGGAGGACACGGTCACGGTTCCTTCGGAGGTGCGCACGGTCGGCGGCTCGCGCGTCCGCCTGCGCCCGGGGGAACGGGTGAGCGTGCGCGACCTCTTGCACGCGACGGCCATCTCCTCGGCCAATGACGCGGCGCTGGCGCTCGCCATCCATCTGGGGGGGAGCGAAGCGGCCTTCGTGCGACTCATGAACCAGCGCGCTCGCGAACTCGGCATGTCGCGTACTTCCTATGCCAATCCGCACGGGCTCGACCGCCCCGAGAGGACTTCGATCACGACCGCGCGCGACCAGTCGATTCTGGCGCGCGAGCTGATCCGGCACCCTCACGCGCTCGCGATCGCATCCACCGCTTGCGACACGATCCGCGGCTGCCAGGTGATCCACACCACCAACCGACTCCTCGGAAGCTGCGAGGGGGTCGACGGGCTCAAGACCGGCTACACCGGTCGGGCCGGCTTCTGCCTCGCCTCGACCGCCGAGCGTGATGGCATGCGCGTGATCTCCGTCCTGCTCGGCGGCTCCAGCAGCCGGCGCCGATTCGCGGAGTCGGAGGGGCTCCTCGCCCGGGCATTCGCCGGCTTCAAAAGGATCCCGGTCATTCGCAAGGGGCAGGACCTGGGCAAGAGCTGCACGATCCAGAACGGGGCTTCGCCGCGGGTGCGCCTGCTGGCCGGGGAGGACGTGGCGGTGCTGCTGCCGGCGAGCCATCGCGGCGACATCCGGATGGAGGTGGAGGCTCCGCTCTTCCTGCGTCCGCCGATCGAGGCGGGAGCAGCCGTCGGGCACCTGCGGGTCTGGGTCGGCGACAGCCTGGCGGTGGCGGTACCGGCGGTGGCCGCGCGGGAGGTCCAGCGGGCCACGATCTTCGATCGCTTCGGTCAGCTTCTGGGTCTCGGCGACTAGCGACGGCCGGCCATGGCACTCCGCGTCATCCTGGCCGGCCACAACCTCGACCGGGACCTGCTGCTCGAGATCCGTTCCCTGCTCCACGATTGCGTCGAGGTCGAGACCGAGGATGCCCGGGCGGCCCTGCGCGAGAGGGTGCGGCAGGCCCTCGCACGAGATAACTGGACCCCGGAGACCCTGGCGGCGGCCTATGCGCGCGTCAGTCGCGATCCCCGGTCCATCACCGAATTGCGCCGGGTCGCGCGGGAAGAAGTCGACCGGGCCCGCCGCAGCAACGAGTCGATCATCTTCGGCCTGGGGCATAGCTCGGTCGCCGAACACGCCGTCTTCAACCTGGATGTCCTCGGCGTCTCGCGGCTGGCGGTCGAGGTCCTGGAGCGCGGGCGCCTCTCGAGCTACACCGAGAAGTCGCAGCGTTACATCCTGCTCGAGGAAGACTGGGTGCGGCCGGATGAGATCCGCGGCACGCCCGCCGAGGAGGCGTATCGCGACGTGCTGGGCGCGCAGCACGCCTTCTACCGCGAGGCCTACGATCGTTTGCTGGCTCGTTCGCTCGCGCGCGATCCGGCGGCTCGCGACGCAAAGTCCAGTCTGCGCCGGCTGGAAGGAGAGGCCAAGGAAGACGCGCGGTATGCACTTCCCCTCGCGACGACGGTGCAACTCGGGCTGACCATCAACGCCCGCGGCTTCGAGGGACTCGTGGCTCGCTGCGCGGCCCACCCGCTGGCGGAGATTCGGGAGCTGGGCCAGGCGCTCGGCGCGTCGGTCTCGGGCCTCGCCCCGTCGCTCGTCAAGTACACCGATCCGACGCCCTACCGGCGCGACGCCCGGGACCGACTGCGGGAGATGGCGGCCCAACTCGCTCCCGTCCATCCGGCACCGCCCCCGGGTGCCGTCGCGGAGGCACGCCCGACCGACAGCGAGGATCGGGAGATGGCAGACGATCCGACGCCGGAGTGCTGCATTCGCCTGGAATCGACGACACCGGAACCGGATGCCACTCTCGCGGCGGCCCTGCTCTACGCGTCGCAGTCGGGGTCGTACGAGCATTGCGCCCGGGCCGCGCGGGGACTCACCGATCCAGAGCGGCGCCGCCTGCTCTTATCGCATCTCGATGCGCTCGGCCCGCACGATCCGGTCCTGCGCGAGTACGAGCATCTCGACCTCGTCTTCGACCTCGTGGTGAGCGCCTCCTGCTTCGCGCAGCTCAAACGCCACCGGATGGCGACGATGACGCCGTTGCCCTACGACCCGGGACTGGGGGTGACCATCCCTCCGTCCTTCGCGGAGGCCGGACTTGTCGAGAGCTATCGCGCTCTCGTCGCGACGGCCGGCGCGTGCGCGGATCGGATCGCCGCGGTCGCGCCGGAGGCGGCCCCCTATGTCCTGACCAACGGGCACCGGCGCCGGGTCCTTCTGAAGATGAATGCGCGGGAGCTCTACCATTTCGCCCGGCTGCGGGAGGATGCGCACGCGCAGTGGGACATCCGCCGCGTGGCGCGGCGCATGGTCGCGCTGGCGCGGGAGCGGATGCCGCTGACCCTGGCCCTGGCCGTCGGGAAGGATGGGTTCGAGGCGGCGCGGCGGGATCTGTGGTCGGGCGAGGATCCGGCGGCACTCTCCGGGTGATCGCGGCGGCTACGGCTGCCGGATCTGGCGGCTCCATCGCTTGAACTCGGGCGTGCCGGAGAGCTCCAACATCTCGAAGATCCCCATCTCGACCGTGGTGAGCTGCACGCCGGCCTGTTCCATGCGCCGAAACGCGATCTCGACATTGCGCGGGTTCCGCGAGGAGACGGCGTCGGCCGCGAGAAAGACCTCGTAACCGCGTTCGCGGAGGTGAAGCGCCGTCTGCAGCACGCAGACGTGCGACTCGATCCCGCAGAGCAGGACCTGCCGCCGCCCGCTCGCCTCCAGGGCGTCGATGAAGGGGGGGTGGAGCGCAGAGGAGAAGTGCATCTTCTCGATCGGCCGGAATTCCGGCGGCGGGGGCGGTCCCTCGCGCGTCAGGTCGATCGGTCCCGGCAGCGGATCGTCGATGCTCCCTGGACGCAAGTAAGCGTCGATCAGGCGCGCGTCGGTCGGTCCGATCCCCTTCCGGTACTGCTCGGTCACGAGAATCGGGGCGCCCAGGATGTGAAACCCCCGGACCAGCCGCACGCATTGCAGCACCACCCGTTCCGCCTCATGGATGGACGGCAGGAGCCGTTCCTGTACGTCGATGACCGTCAAGACCGCGCGATCGCGTCCCAGCATCCTCGCTCCTTCCCGCGCCGGGCGAATTCCGCCCCGAGCGCCGTCTATCTCCGCCGGACCGGCCGGCACCGGAAACCCGCCCCGAACACCAGACGGAAGATAGCAGTCGCGGCCTGTGACTGGTATCCTCCGGCCGCATCGGTGCACAGGTCCCAGCGAGGCCGCGGCCTGATCTTCACGAGGGGGGAGGTCTGCCCGGTGGATTCGTCAAACAAACCACGGAGCGGGCGACCCAGGCTGGTCCTGGCTTCGACTTCGCCGTTCCGCGCGGAGTTGCTCGCACGATTGGGGCTTCCTTTCGCCGCGGCGGCTCCCGATTTTTCCGAGGCGAGGCCAGAGGAGCCGGTCGACGCCGAGACGGTGCGCCGGCTCGTGCTCGAGAATGCGCGAGGCAAGGCGCGTTCGCTGCGCTCCGCGTATCCCGGCTCGCTCCTGCTCGCGGCGGATCAGTTGGGTGAGTGCGATGGGCGCGTCCTGTCGAAGCCGGGCACGGTGGAGGGAGCAGTCGGGCAGCTTCTCTTCCTGGCCGGGCGTGAGCACCGGCTCCACACGGCCGTCGTCGTGCTCGACGCGGAGACCGGAAGAGCCGAGGAGGATGTGGTGACGAGTCCCCTGCGGATGCGCGCGTTGAGCGAAGCGCGTATCCGCCGCTACGTGGAGATCGAGCGGCCCCTGAATTCGGCCGGCAGCTATCTCTCCGAGCGGCTCGGGATCGCTCTTTTCGAGGTCATGGGCGGCGACGATCCGACGGCCGTCGTCGGTCTGCCGTTGATCAGCGTGACCCGCATGCTCGAGCGGTTCGGTCTCGATCCGCTGGCGGAGGGGGGGGCATGAGGGACGAACGGCTGGGGGCGGAGGAGCGGACGATGGTCGTCGAGCCCCGTGATGCCGTCGCCCCCTCGTGCCAGAAAGGGATCGCGGGCGAACCCTTCACCGTCTGCCGCGATCTACTTCCTTCGGTGTCGCGCACCTTCGCTCTCACGATCGGCGTGTTGCCCGGCCACCTCCGGCGGCCGGTGACCGTGGCTTACCTCCTCTGCCGGATGGCGGACACGTTCGAGGACGCCACCACCTCCGATCCCGCGCGACGGGTGGAGGGGCTCGAAACGCTGGCCGGGGTGCTTGCCGATCGACGCGCCGACTCGGCCGCGCTCTCTGCGGCGCTGGAGCCATTCGTCGGGCTAGCCTGCCGCGACGAGTCGGGGATGCGGCTGCTCCAGACGCGCCGGCCGGTCTTCGACGCGTACACCCGGCTGGAGGCCGCCGATCGGTTGATTCTTTCCCGCTGGATCCAGGCCCTCGCGACCGGCATGGCCGCCTTCGTCGATCGCGAACGCCGCCGGTCGGACCAGGCAGCCCCGGTGGGAACGGTTCGGCACATCCTGGCCACCCGCGATGAGCTGCGCGCCTATGCCTGGTATGTCGCCGGCACGGTCGGCCACCTGCTGACCGAGCTCTTCGAACTGCGGTTCTACCGGGGAGGCTGGCCGGGGGATCGGTTGCACGGCCTGGCCTCGCCGTTCGGGCTGGGACTGCAGTTCACCAACATCCTGCAGGACCTGGCGGACGATCGCCGGCGTGGCTGGAGCTATGTGCCGGAAGACCTCGCGCGGGCGGAAGGGACTGCGATCGAGCGTCTGGACGCCCCGGAGGAGCGGGAGGCCGCAATGCGCGTCGTGGCGCATCTGGTGCGCGAGGCGTCGGTCTATCTCGATCGCGCGATGGAGTACACCGAGCTTCTGCCGCGCGGCGCGCCGCGCGTGCGCCTCTTCTGCGTCTGGCCGGTCTTCTTCGCGGTGCGGACGCTGGCCCGGATCTGGGGCGACGAAAGCGTCGTGACCGGCGGCGCCAAGGTTCGCATCACCCGGGAGGAGGTGCGGAGCGTAATCGGTAGCACCACCGCCCTCTGTCTCACGAATGCCGGACTCGACCGACTCTACCAGGCGGAGAAGCGACGCCTGCGCCGGCGCATGGCGAGCCAACCGATTCCCGCCGCTTGACCCGGTCGCATCGGAGAGCGTCGGTTACTCGTACGCCAGGTTTGGACGCAGGCGCCGTTCCGCCTCCGGGACCGCGATGCCGCAGCGCCGGGCATACTCCTCGACCTGGTCACGCTCGATCCGACCCACGGTGAAGTAGCGTGCCTGGGGGTGGGCGAGGTAGAGCCCGCTCACGCTCGCCGCCGGCTCCATGGCCCAGTTCTCGGTCAGGCTCATCCCGATCGACGGCGCGTCCAGGAGGGCGAAGAGGGTCTCTTTGGGCGCGTGATCCGGACAGGCCGGGTAGCCGAAGGCGGGCCGGATGCCGCGGAAGTTCTCGTCGATGAGCTCCGCGATCAGATCCTCGGTCGGCGCCGAAGTCGCCGTCTCGTAGCCCCACTCGCGACGCGCGCGCAGGTGCAGCCACTCCGCCGTCGCCTCGGCCAGGCGGTCGGCCAGCGCTTTCGCGATGAGAGCCGAGTAGTCGTCGTGCCGCGCTTCGTACTCCCGGACCAGCTCGTCGAGTCCCAGTCCGGCCGTGACCGCGAAGGCTCCGACGTGATCCGGCCGACCGGTCTCGCGTGGGGCAACGAAGTCGGCCAGGCAGAAAGACGGCGCATCGGCTCCGTCGTCCTGCTGCCGGCGCAGCATGGGGATCGAGGTTAGCTCGGCTTGGCGTTCCTCATCGCGAAAGAGGATGAGATCGTCTCCCTCGGAGGCCGCCGGCCAGAAGCCATAGACGGCGCCGGCGCGCAAACGCCCCTCGCGCACGATGCGCGCCAGGATCGCGCGCCCCTGTTCATAGAGCTCACGCGCCGCCGCGCCCACCTCAGGGCTTTCCAGGATCGCCGGGAACCGCCCCTTCAGCTCCCACGCGGTGAAGAAGAAGGTCCAGTCGATGTACCGCGCGATCTCCTCGAGGGGGAGATCGATCAGGGTGCGCCGGCCGGTGAAGGCGGGACGGGGCGGCTCCGTCGTGCTCCAGTCGATCGGCAGACGCCGCCGGCGCGCCTCCGCCAGCGGCAGGATCGGCCGCGCGCGCCGCCCGGCGTGCAGCTGCCGCAGCTCGTCCTGCGCCCGGCGCGTCTCCTCCACGAACGGTTCGCGTCGGATCGGGTCGAGCAGTTGCGACACCACGCCGACCGCGCGCGAGGCATCGAGCACGTGGATGACCGGGCCGGAGTAGGAGGGCGCGATCCGCACCGCCGTGTGCTGGCGGCTGGTGGTGGCGCCGCCGATGAGGAGGGGGAGGCGGAGCGCGCGCCGCTCCATCTCCTTCGCGACCACCACCATCTCGTCGAGGCTGGGGGTGATCAGCCCCGACAGGCCGATAGCGTCGGCCCCGGCCTCGAGCGCCGTATCGAGGATCCGGCCGGCCGGGACCATGACGCCGAGGTCGATCACCTGGTAGTGGTTGCAGCCGAGGACGACGCCGACGATGTTCTTGCCGATGTCGTGCACGTCGCCCTTCACGGTGGCGAGCACGACGATGCCGTGAGCCCGGCGCCGAGCCGAGGCCGGAGCGGCCGTCACGGCCGGGGCCGAGTCATCGGAGAGCGGCCGGCCCACGCCCTCGGCGGCGGCCGCCGCGCGTGCGTCCGCCTCGTTCAGGAACGGTTCGAGATAGGCGACCGCCCGCTTCATCACCCGCGCGCTCTTGACTACCTGGGGCCGGTACATCTTGCCCGCGCCGAAGAGATCCCCCACCGCCTGCATGCCCCGCAGCAGCGGACCCTCGATCACCGCGAGCGGGTCGCCGGTCACCAGCCTCGCCTCCTCGGCATCCTCCTCGATCCGCGCGTCGAGGCCGTGGATCAGCGCGTGGCGGATCCTTTCCTCCACCGGCAGGGCCCGCCACTCCTCCGCGGCGTCCGCACGCCTGACCTGCCCCTTCACCCGGCCCGCGAACTCGATCATCCGCTCGGTGGCGTCGGCCCGGCGATCGAAGAGGACGTCCTCCACCCGATCCCGCAGCTCCGCCGGGATCTCCTCGTAGACCGCGAGCTGGCCTGCGTTGACGATCCCCATGTCCATCCCGGCGCGGATCGCGTGGTAAAGGAAGGCGGCATGGAACGCCTCCCGGACCCGATCGTTGCCGCGGAAGGAGAAAGAGAGGTTGCTGACGCCGCCGCTGACTTTGACCCCCGGCATCTCGGCCTTGATCCGGCGCGTCGCCTCGAGGTAGGCGAGGGCGTACCGGTTGTGCGCCTCGATTCCGGTGGCGACGGCGAAGATGTTCGGATCGAAGATGATGTCGCGGGCTTCGAATCCGGCCTCGCGCGTGAGGAGGGCGAAGGCGCGCCGGCAGATCTCCACCTTGCGCTCGGCGGTTTCGGCCTGTCCCTGCTCGTCGAACGCCATGACGACGACGGCGGCGCCGTAGCGACGAAGGCACCGCGCCTTGTCCAGGAAGTCGGCTTCTCCCTCTTTCAGACTGATCGAGTTGACGACGCACTTCCCCTGCAGCGACTGGAGGCCCGCCTCCAGCACTTCCCAGCGGGAGGAGTCGATCATGACCGGCAGGCGCGCGATCTCCGGCTCGGCGGTGATGAGGTTGCAGAAGTGTCGCATCGCCGCGACCGAGTCGAGCATTCCCTCGTCCATGTTGAGGTCGAGGATGTTGGCGCCGCCGCGCACCTGGGTGCGCGCGACCTCCAGCGCCGCCGTCCAGTCACTCCGGAGGATCGCGTCGGCGAAACGCCGGCTCCCCGTGACGTTCGTCCGCTCGCCGATCAGGGTGAAGCTCGCCTCGGGGCGAAAGACGTAGGTCTCGAGCCCGGCCAGCCGCGTCCATCCGTCATCGGAGGCGGGGACGCGCGGCGGTAATCCCTCGATCGCGCGGGCGATGGCGCGGATGTGCTCCGGCGTCGTTCCGCAACAGCCGCCGACCAGGTTGACGAGCCCCTCGCGGGCGAACTCCGCCAGCATCGCCGCAGTCTCGTCAGGAGTCTCGTCATAGCCGCCGAACGCATTGGGCAGCCCCGCGTTGGGATGACAGGAGACACGCGCGTCGGCGAGGCGGCTCAGCTCCTCGAGAAAGGGGCGGATCTCCCGGGCGCCGAGTGAGCAGTTGATCCCGACCGCGAGGGGGCGAACGTGGCGGACCGAGGTCCAGAAGGCGTCCACGGTCTGGCCCGAGAGGGTGCGGCCGCTGCGGTCGACCACCGTCATGCTGACGATGACCGGCAGCCGCAGGGCGAACTCGACGAAGACCTCCTCGATCGCGACGAGCGCCGCCTTGCCGTTCAGGGTGTCGAAGACCGTCTCGACCAGGAGAAGGTCGATCCCCCCCTCGATGAGACCACGAACCTGATCGGCGTAAGCCTCGCGCATCTCGGCGAAGGTAACGGCGCGATAGGCCGGATCCTCGACCCGGGGCGAGAGGCTCAGGGTGCGGTTGGTCGGCCCGACCGACCCGGCTACGAAGCGTGGTCGTTGCGGCGTCCGGACGGTCCACGCCTCGACCGTCTCGCGCGCGATGCGCGCCGCCTCGCGATTCATCTCCCGCGCGAACGGCTCCAGCGCGTAGTCAGCCTGCGCAATGGCGGTGGCGGTGAAGGTGTTGGTCTCGACGATATCGGCCCCGGCCTCGAGGTAAAGCTCGTGGACCGATCGCACCGCCTCGGGCCGGGTGAGGGAGAGAACATCGTGGTTCCCCTTCAGATCACGCGGGTGGTCGGCGAAGCGGATCCCGCGGTACTCCTCCTCGGACAGCCCCAACCCCTGGAACAGGGTGCCGGTCGCGCCGTCGAGCAGCAGGATGCGGGAGGAGAGAAGCTCCTCCAGGAGTCGCGTCCGTTCGTCGCGGCGGTCGGGCATTTCCTCATCCTCCATCGTGGCAGCTCCAAAGGATACGCGACGGCCGCCCCCCGGACCAAGGTCCGGGGCGGCGGCCGTGACGACCAGGTTGGAATGCGGCCGGGTGCGGTCGACGCGGTCCGGATCGCCCCGGCCCCTCAGCGCCCGCTCAGTGCGCCCCGCCCTTGCGGGCCGCCTGCGGCATCGCCTTCCAGATCCTGATCGCGAGCAGGGTTCCGATCACGGCGAACGGAATGAGGAAGGGGGGCCAGTAGGACCACGACTTCTCCGTCAGGAACCCGAGGCTCAGGGCCTGCAGGCCGGTGCCGAGATAGACCAGTCCGTCGATCAGCCCGACCGCGGTGCCGGCGTTCTTCCGGCCGCCGAAGTCCATCGTCGCCGTGCCGGAGAGCATCCCGTGCGTCCCGATGACGCAATAGGAGATGACCAGCACGCAGATTCCCAGGGCCCACATCCGCACCGGGTCGACGGCGACGCCCTCGGCGGGAACCTGGACATTGAAGGCCATCACCACCACCGCGAAGAACATCAGGGCGTAGAGGAGCGCCGCCACCGGTCCGCGCCGCGAGCCGAAGATCTTGTCCGAGATCCACCCGGCGGTCATGCCGCCGGTCGCTCCGGCCAGGAAGAGCATCGTGCCCCACTCGCGGGTGATGAGGAAGGTCTTGTGATACCCCATCTCCTTTCCGTAGATGATGTACCAGTGCATGATCCCCTGGCGCAGCACTCCGGTGCAGAACTCGATGGCGCCAATGGTCAGGACCACCGGGTTGGTCACCACCTTCTTCAGGATGACGCGGACCGGGTCGGGATGGTCATCCTCCCCGGACGACGCGTCGCCCGTGTCGAAGTTGGGGAAGCCGGCTTCGGCGGGCCGGTCCCGGACGACGAGATAGATCCAGAGCGCGCCGAGCAACAGCAGCCCGGCCGGAGCCCAGAAGACCCAGAAAGGAGGACTGACGATGACGGTCTCGGCCGCCTTCACGGTGTGGGCGCCGTCGACGATCCACTGGCCGAAGTCGAAGGCGAAGAAAATCCCCGCCGAGATCAGGATTCCGAAGATCCCACCAAAGACGCCGCGTTCCTTCACGTGGAACCAGCCGCTGTTGACCTTGACGATCGCCACCGCGCCGAAACTCTGGAAGTACATGTTCACGGCGTAGAGGACGCTGAAGGCCAGAAAGAGCATCCGGTGTCCCGCCTCGGTGCGCAGGTACCCCGGATCGACTGCCGGTCCGATGAGAAAGACCAGGATGCCGACGAGCCCGTTGGAGAGAGCCGCTCCGATCGTGGAGATCAGCATCGCCTTGCGGCCGCCGATCCGGTCGGTCAGGGGTCCGTTCAGGATGAAGGCGAAGGCATAGGTGATCGTGCCGGCGGCGAAGATGGCGCCGAACTCGCTCTTGGTCATGAGGTCGCCGAGCGCGTTCTTCGCCACGGTCAGGTTGTAGCGGCCGAAGTAGAGGAAGGCGTAGCCGATTCCCATCGGCACCCAGTTCAGGATCCGCCGGTTGAGATAGGCGGTCGAGTGTCCGCGCGGATTGCCGGACACCCGCACGAAGATCGTCACCGCGATGATGATGCCGAGCAGAGTGAGGAAGTTGCTCACGAGGTCCTCCGGGGTTCAGGCCGGTGGAGCGGCCGACAGGGGGTCGCGCGGCTCGCCCAGTTTTTCAGCACCCTGCCAGGCTCTGGCGGTTCTTCCAGAGTCGCCCGCAGACCTCCTCCAGGTGCGGACCGAGGAGGGCCGGGTCGAGGGTCTTCTCCGGCATGTTGTCGAAGACGGCGTAGGGAACCCGGCGGCCGCGGACATGCAGGAACCCGGGGTCGGGGGCGCTGAATTCCTCCCAGTCCGACTCCTTGTAGAGCATCTCGATCTTCTTGTCCTCGAGCGCATGTTGCAGAATGCTGTCCGGCTTGTCCGGGTTGTAGCGACGCCGGTTCTTGCGCAGCGACTCCTCCCACGGGACGGAAATGTAGATCGTGTTGGCGCGGTCGAGGACGTCATCCGACAGGTGCGGATACGCTTCCATCCAACCGCCATGCTGGCTGCCGCGGGCGAACTCGAAGATGGCGGTGTGCCGTTGGTGGTAGTCCGGGATGTCGCGCAGGCGACGGGCGTAGGCGAGGTTCAGCTTGTGGATCAGCCAGTGCCAGAAGAAGAGCTCCTTGAAGACGTATCCGGGCAGCCGCTCCCCCTGGTACTCGAAGTGGCTGTCCGAGACCAGGCGCGGGAAACCGTGCTTCTCCCAGAGGTCATCGTCCTCGAAGCGCTCCCACAGGATCGGGAAGTCGTCGAACTCCTCGAACTCGCCGATATGGAACCGGCGGATCCGCTCCTCGATCGGTGTCTTCTTGAGATAGTCGATGACCTCGGACTTGCCGGCCGCGGGCCGTCCGTTCAGGATGATGATCTTGAAGATCCCGGTTCCCATGGGTCCCCCCTTCTGGAGATGGCAGAACGGGGGGAGTGTACCAAGGCGGCGGTCGGTCGCAAGGGCGCCCGGAATCGGCCGGGGCGGGATTCGGCCCCTCGAAGTCAGGCTGGGTCGACCAAGATAGACGCGCGGCCGGACCTCCCGGAGGGGAGACCGCGGCCGCGCGCGAGGAATCGACCAAAACTACGGAAGTTGCGTTCCCCCCGGCACCATGGCCTGGATGCGAATCTCGCGCTGCAGCGTCACCTGGATCGCCTGACCCGGGTCGAGGACGATGTCGCCGCCGCGGGTCGCGACAGCCCAGATGGTGCCGCCGGCCGCTCCCGCGACCGCTCCCTGGGTCGCGCCCTTTTTGCCGCCGAGCAGGCCCCCGATCACCGCTCCGCCGATCGTGCTGCCGACGACCCGAGCTGCGTCGTTACCTCCCTGGCCCTCTCCCTCCAGAAGGAGCGGGTCGGCGAAGATCGGGTAGCTCTTGCCATCAGCCGTGGTCAGTTCGCGGAACTCGATCGCCATCTCCGCCTTCCCCCCCACGCGACCGGAGCGCTTGGACCGGGTCACTTCACCGCGGAGCTTCGATCCCGTCGGGACGACGGCACCGACCCCCTCGATCGTGGCCGGCTTGGTTACGGTGGCGGTGAAGGCGCGCCCCCCCTGGTGGGTCTCGGTCGAGATCGTCTCGTCGAGCGAGGCCTCGAACACGGTGCCCGCCGGCAACGGTACCATGCGCATCGTCGGCTGCGCCGGCTGAGCCGGGACATCGACCTTCGTCGTGCGCGTCGGCGCAGGTGCGGGGGCCGGGGTTGGCTTGGGTTCTTCCTTCTTGGGCTCGACCGGGGTCTGCGCCGCCGGAGGTGGAGCCTGAGCCACCGGGTGCTCGGTCGCGGGCTGCTGAGCGGTCTGGGCCGACTGCTTGTCGCCGCTGCACGCGCCCAGCGAGAGCGCCAGCGCCGCGATGATGGTGAAGATCCAGAAGTTCTTCATCGTCAGTTCCTCCCTGACAGAGCGCCCGATCCCAAGCCTGATCCCGGGATCGGCGGAGTTGGCCGGCCGTTCCCCCGTGGAGACCGGCTCCGACACCGTTATCGCGCCCGTCGGTTCCTGGACACCGGCCCGCGGAGCCACCCCCATCGAGCAGGGCCCCGCGATCTGGCACCAACGAAGAGATACCCCGTCGGCCTCTCCCCGGGTCCACCGTCGTGCGTTCGGAGTGTATCCTCTCCAGGCCCCCCGCGCGGCCCGATTCGAGCGCGCGGGCGGCATGGCCTGGGGCGGTCGCGGGAATCGGAGGATGGCATGGAACTTGGGTCGACAGTCTGGCGCGGCGCCGCGCGCGTGGGGAAAGTGGAAGTCTCTCTCGAGACGGGCAGGATCGCCCGTCAGGCCGACGGGGCCGTGCTGATCCGGCAGGGGGGAACCGTACTTCTCGTCACCGCCGTGGCGGCGGCGGAACCGCGGTCGGGGATCGACTTCTTTCCGCTGACGGTCGAGTACCGCGAGCGTCTCTCCGCGGCGGGTCGTTTCCCGGGCGGGTATCGCAAGCGCGAGGGGCGCTCGTCCGATCGCGAGATCCTCTCCTGCCGCCTCGTTGACCGCACGATCCGCCCGCTCTTTCCCGAGGGATTCCGCTCGGAGACACAGGTGCTGGCCACCGTGCTCTCGTTCGAGCCCGACACCGATCCGGAGGTGCTGGCCATCACGGGGGCCGCCGCCGCGCTCCATCTCTCCGGGATACCGTTCGAGGGACCGGTGGCGGGGGTGCGCGTGGCGAAGCGCGCCGACGGCGCCTGGGAGACCTTTCCCACGCGGGAGGATCTCCAGGGTGCGACCTGCGACCTCGTCGTCTCGCTCGGTCCGCAGGGACTCGTGATGATGGAAGGAGAGGCTCGGGAGTTGCCGGAGGGCGAGCTGGTCGAGGCGATCCGCGCGGCGGAGGAAGCGATCCGGCCGCTGCGCGAGCTGGTCGAGCGCGCCCGTCGCGAGGCGGGGAAGGAGAAACGCCCGTTCAGTGCGCCGGGGTGCGACCCCGCGATCGACGCTACGGTCCGGGAACTCGCGACCTCGGCGATGCGCGAGGCGCTTCGTGTCGAGGGAAAGCACGCGCGGGCCGAGGCGGTGGCGGAGGCGGCGCGGAGGACGATGGCCGACGCCGCGACCCGATTGGCGGAGAGACGCGCCCTCGATCCTCCGGCGTTCGACCGCGAGGTCGCCGGTCTGCTCCATCAGCTCGAGTCGGAGGAACTTCGCCGGGGCGTGCTGGAAGAGAATCGCCGCGCCGACGGCCGTGATCCCGAGCAGATCCGGCCGATCCAGATCGAGGCTCCGGTGCTGCCGCGCGTGCACGGTTCGGCGCTCTTCACGCGCGGTGAGACGCAGGCTCTGGTGGTCGCTACTCTCGGCACCGGGCGGGACGAGCAGGAGGTCGAGTCGCTTCGGGGGGTCGACCGGGAGAGGTTTCAGCTCGCGTATTCTTTCCCGTCCTACTCCGTGGGAGAGGTCCGGCCGATCCGAGGCCCGGGCCGCCGGGAGATCGGTCACGGCAACCTGGCGCGCCGCGCGCTCGAGGCGGTGCTCCCGTCGCCTGAGCTCTTCCCCTACACGATCAAGGTCGAGTCGGAGATCACCGAGTCGAACGGATCGTCGTCGATGGCGACCGTCTGCGGCGGCTGCCTTGCCCTCATGGATGCGGGGGTGCCGATCCGCCGCCCGGTGGCGGGCATCGCCATGGGCCTGATCACCGAAGGGGAGAAGGCGGTCGTGCTGTCGGACATCCTCGGAGCGGAAGACCACCTCGGCGACATGGACTTCAAGGTAGCCGGCACCGAAGAGGGGGTGACCGCGGTGCAGCTCGACAACAAGGTCGGCTCCCTCCCGTTCGACCTCCTCGCGCGGGCGCTCGACCAGGCGCGGCGCGGTCGGCTGCACATCCTCGCGGAGATGGCCCGCGTCCTCCCCGCGCCGCGCCGGGAGCTGTCGGCGCATGCGCCGAGGGTCGAGTTACTGCACATCCGTCCGCACCGGATCCGTGATCTCATCGGACCCGGCGGCCGCCACATCCAGGACCTGCAGGCCGACACCGGCGTCAAGATCGACGTAGCGGACGATGGCACCGTGCGGATCTACGCGGTGGAGGCGTCGGCGCTGCCACACGCGAAGCGGCGCGTGATCGATCTCACCGGCGAGCCCGAAGTGGGGCGCATCTACCGCGGGACCGTGACCGGCGTTCGGGAGTTCGGCTGCTTCGTCCGGCTCTTCCAGGGGATCGAGGGACTCGTGCACGCCTCCGAGATCGCCGAGGGGTTCGTGCGCGACATCGGAGAGGTCGCGGTCGAAGGGGAGCCGATGGTGGTCAAAGTCCTCGGCGTCGACCAGGGGAGGATCCAGCTCTCCCGCAAGCAGGCCCAGGGGGTGCGGGCGGAGGAGATCGAGAACGGGTAAGCGAGGGCACGCGATCCCCTTCAACGGCCGGCCGCGGGCGCCTCGGTCGGCTCGCAAGTGCTCGCCGGCGCGGCGGGCCCAGTTTTTCAGCACCCTGCTAGGGCGGCTCGGTTGACCGGTCGGTTGTCCGTTGCCGTCCGGCCTGCTAGAATCGTTGCGCGTCGAGCCAGGCGCGCGCGATGCGTGCGAGGCTGGATCGGAGATCGCGACGGAGGATTCGACGATGCGCGTGCGCGTGGTGCCTGTGTGCGGCCTGCTTGTTTTTCTCCTGATTCTCGCGGCGTCCTGCGGCGATGACGATGATGCGATCGCGCCCCCGCCCTCCGCCGGCCTGATCGAGGGGCAGCTCCTCGGCCCGGACGGGCCGCTGGGCGCGACCGTGTCGGCGATACGGGAGCATGCCGGCTACGGCGAAATGCCGTGGGCGGAGGCGGCGACCGACAGCAGCGGGCGCTATGGGCTGCCGATCGCCTTCGGCCGCTACCGCCTGCGCGTGAGGCTCTCCTCCGGAGGGGAGGTGTGGATCGCCGACGGCGTGCTTCAGGGGACGAACGAAACGCTGTACGAGGTCGGACCGGATCGTCCGCATCTCGTCGTCGATGCGAAGGCCGGAGGGGTGGAGCTGCGCCTGCTCTACGCGGGAGAGACCTTCACGGGCCTCACGGCGGCGGTCGTTTCCCTCGACGGCCGGATCTCGACCGGTTACTCCACCGGTGAGCCTCTTCCCGACGGGGTGCGATACCGTCTTCCGGCGGTGCCCGCCGGGTGGGCCGCGGCACGCGTCTCGATCGGCACGTCCACCTGGGCGTCGCGCTCCCTTCCCCTGGCCGGGGACGCGGCGGGGCCTCTGCGCCTGTGGGTCACGCCGGGCGAGTGGACCGTGGCGACCTATACGTTGCCGGCGCCCGCTCGCCTGCGGGGGCGCGTACGGGGGAGTTGGCAGGAACTAGAGCAGGTCTTCGCCTCGTCGGACCTCTTTCGCCCGAGTGCCATCCTGGTTCGACCCGACGGACGCTTCCTTCGGGCGATCTGGTCCATGCCGGCGGACGGCACCTATGCGTTCGAGTTGTTCCCAGGCGATTCGGTCTTCGTCGAGGTCGTCATCGACGGTGAGGTCCGGCGCCTGGGCGTGCCGTCGTCCGGATCGCTCCGCCCTTGGGTGCTGCAGCCCGGGATGACGCTCGATCTGCCCGAGGTCGTCGAGAGTGGCATCCTGATGCGAGTCGTCTACCCCTCGGGTGCCCGTCGGCTCGACGCGGTCGTCGATGCGTACGACGAGTCCGGCGCGCTGGCCGGGAGCAGCGCACACGAGTGTGCAGGGTCCGGTGATTGCATGTTCCCCGAGCGCAGCCTCGCGGGGATCGCCAACCTCGATCCCGAACGCTACCGGCTGCGCGTGCGCCCGACCTGGACCGACTCCGGCTGGTCCCCTACCTGGTATCCCGGAACCGACTCGCTGGGGGCGGCGTGGGTCGAGGTGCCGCCGGACGGCGGCCTCCTGCGCCTGGAGTGCTCCATTCCGCCCGCCCCGGCGCCTGGAAAGCGAGGCGATTGATGCCCGCCCGCCGTAGGGTCACCGCCGTGCCGTCCGCCATTCGCATCTTCGTTTCGTGCCTGGTCGCCGTGAATCTCCTCTCCTGCAACGAGGAGCAGGCGACGGTGCCGGTGAACGAGCCGGGGACCACCGCGATCACCGGAAGGGTGACGGTCGCCGGCCAGCCCGAGGTCGGCGGTGTGACCGTCTGGAAGGCGGGACTCCGCCCCGAGAGGATCGAGACCGAGACCAATGTCGCCGGGGGCTACGTCGTTCATGTGCCTGGCGGCGATTACCTCGTGACCGTGAACTTGCGGATTCTGCGCATCTGGGCCTATCACCCTGACGGACTTGTCCGGAGCTTGAGCGGAGCCGACACGGTGGCGGTTCGCGAGGGAACGACCGTCACTGGGATCGACTTCGTGCTGGGGTCGCTCAGTGGCGAGATCGTACCGGCGGGCGGTTCGCCAGGGAGTCTGTCGTTTACGATGATCCGCCTGCAGGACGGCGAGGAGTACGGCATCCAGGGGGTGCAGCGGCTGGAGGACGGGCGATGGTCGTTCGCCGATGCCCTCCTGCCTCCGGGCCGCTACGTTCTGCGCGTTGACGTATCAGGGACGTGCGTCGCGGTCTACCTTCCGGGAGTTCCGCTGCCGGAGGAGGCCGACGTCATCGAAGTGGCCGCCGACGCGCCCACCTTCTTTCGCGGCCGGTTGAACCTCTCGACTTCGTTCTTGCGGGGGCGCCTGGCCGGGAACTGGCGGGGCCTGGGCGACGACCGGATCCAGATCGCGGCGTTCGATCTCGACTCCGTCCAGGTGGGGTTCGGCCAGGTCGCTGCGGATGGTACCTACGGAATCGAGATCACGCAGGCAGTGGCGGCGCGCATCCGGATCGAGAGCGGCTGCGACGTCCGCTGGATCGGCGGAAGCGCCTTCGAGCAGGCCCGCACCTTTGCGCTCGTGCCGGGGGATACGACCGAGATCGACCCTTGGACCGCCGGGAACATCCGCGTCCGGATGTCTCTCGAGGACGAGTGGCGCGGCTTCCAGACCCGGGTCCGTCTCGTCGGCGAGTCGGGAGCGGTCGTGACCTGCCACACCGCCAGTCGGGAACTCGACCAGTTTGGCGTCGGCCTGCTCGAGCCGGGGCGCTACCGGATGTGGGTCGGTCCCAGTCGGCCCGGGATGGAACCGTGGCTTCCGCAGTGGTTCGACGGTGGAACGAATCCCGGGGACGCCACGCCGATCGAGATCGGGCCGGGCGGCGACGAGGCGAGCCTCGTGGTCCACCTCCGTCGCGGCGGACGGATCGAAGGGCGTCTCGTCGCCGACGCGACCGGCGAGGCGTCGACGGCGGGGGGAAACATCGTCGTTTCCCCGGCGAGCGAGAAGACCCTGTGGGGGTGCGTCCAGCGATCCGGCGACTACACCGGCCTCTTCTCCGTCCAGGGCCTGCCCGACGGCGAGTGGAAGGTCGGGCGCGAGGTCGGTAACCAGGCCTATGAGTGCGACCCACAACTCCGCGCGGTGATCTGGGCCCCGGGGACGTCCGACTGGAACGCGGCGCAGACCGTGCGGATCGAAGGGGCGGGGGTGGTGCGGAATCTGGAGATCCGGGTGCCGTGAGGCGAGCCCTCGTCCACGCCGCCGCCCGTCCCCTCGGCCGCTCCGGCCCATTTCCCCGATCCCGCCAATCTCAGTTTGCGGTATACTTGTCCCGGTCCATTGCCTTACCCGCGGGGATCAGGAAAACCCTGCCCGCCACCCCCGGTCCGCTTGAGGCGGGCCACCTCAGGAAGGGAGAGACGCATGAAGAGGACCTTCACCCCGCACCCCCGACTTCGACTCCTCGCTCTCGGAACGGTCCTTCTCCTCCTTCTCCTCTCCCTCCTTCCGGCGCTGGCTCCGCCGGCATTCGCGCAGACCCCGCCGATGACCAGGGACGATGCCGTCGCCCGGGTCACGGCCCTCGAGTTGGGCGGCACGATGGACGGCGTGCGACTCTTCGTCGATCCGAAGCCGCTCGTGGCCGGCGAGGGAGTCGGCACCTGGCGGCGCGACGTCTTCCGCGCGCCGGCCGGCGGCTGGTTGGTCTTCGTCGACCGCTATCCCGGCGCCAACTGGGAGCACCCCTGTTCTTACTTCTTCGTCGACGGCGCGACCGGAGCGATCGAGCGGCATGACGCCTCGACGCCGCCGGCGCGTCTGGAGCATCTGATCGAGATCACGAACGGGCGCGACAACCCGCCCCCCGGGGTCTCCGAGGAGCTGCTCGAGCGGTACAGCGAGCGGCTGCGCAGCCTCCCCAAGCCCCCGCCGGCGCGCGGGCAGGCTTGGGCGTTTCTCATCAGCGGTGGCGCCAATTCCTCCAACAACCACATCCGCTACTGGAACGACATCGCGTTCATCTACCGGACGCTGGTCGAGTACTACGGCTATGCCGACGACCACATCCGCGTCTGCATGTCGGACGGAACCAGTCCGGCCGCCGACCGCTCCGACGGCACCAACTCGCCGACCGACCTCGACGGCGACGGCGACGCCGATACCGAGTACCCCGCCACGCTCCAGTACATCGGCCAGGTCTTCGGCGAGCTGGCAGCCACGCTCACGCCCAGCGACCAGCTCTTCATCTTCACCACCGATCATGGTGGCCAGCAGTCGGGGCAGGATTGCTACCTCAATCTCTGGAACTGGGAAGAACTCCACGACCAGCAGATGGCGGCCTATGTCGCCGCCCTCCCCTGCCAGTCGATCATCTGCACCTTCGAGCAGTGCTACAGCGGCGGCATGGTCGACGATCTGGCCGGGGACGGCCGGGTCATCGCCACCGCCGCGGCCTGGAACGAGCTCTCCTGGGCGATGGCCCCCGACTACATCTACGACACCTTCGTCTACCACTGGACCTGCGCCGTCGGCTGGGAGACCCCCTCGGGAGCTCCGGTCGACGCCGACACCAACAACGACGGGCTGGTCTCGATGCGCGAAGCGTTCCTCTATGCGGAGGCGCATGACAACGACGACGAGACGCCGCAGTACAGCAGCACCCCAGCCAACCTCGGCGAGATGCTGAACCTGCTCGGCAACCTCGAGGGGGTCTACCTCGCGCTCGGTGCGATCACGATCGACGACGACAACGCCGGCGCGTCCTCGGGCAACGGCGACGGCGTAATCGACTTCGGGGAGACGATCGAGTTGACCGTCGCGCTTCAGAACATGGGGCTGTCGGGGGCAGATAACGTCATGGCCACGCTCGGATCCTCGTCCGGCTACGTGACCGTGGTGAGCGCGGCCGGGGCGTACGGGGCGATCCCCTCGGAGGGAACGGCGACGAACACCCACCCGTTCGTCTTCAGCGTGGCGAACGACGTCCCGAACGGCGAGTCGCTCGGTCTCTCCCTGACGGTCAACGAGGAGCCCGGCCTCCTGATTCTGCCGCTCGAAGCCAATGCTCCCGCCTACGCGGTCGAGGTCTACCTCGTCGACGACAGCAGCGGAGACAACGACGGGATCGTGGATCCGGGCGAACTGGTGGCGCTGGTGCTCCGCTTTGCCAATCAGGGCGGCTGCGCGTCGCCCGACCTCACCGCGGCGCTGGAGAGCAGCGGCTACTTCACCTGCGGCGAGACGCCGGTCCCGGTGGGGGTCCTCCCGGCGGGCGGAGAGTCGCTCGTGGGCGGCTTCCTGGTGCAGGTCGCACCCGAGTGTCCCCCGATCATCACGGGGCAGCTCACGCTCGCGCTGGCCGGCCCCGCGGCGTACTCCGCGACGGCCGGGCTGCGTCTCCCGGTCGGACCCTGGTTCGATGACGCCGAGTCCGATGTCGCCTGGATGCTCGGCGTGGCTGGAGACAACGCCACGAGCGGCCAGTGGGTGCGCGCCGATCCGGTCGGCACCACCTACAACGGCCAGCCGTGCCAGCCGGAGGACGACCACACCGCAAACCCCGCGCATATCTGTTTCGTGACCGGCAACGGCACGGCCGGCGGGGCGGCGGGGGAGGCCGACGTCGACGGCGGAACCACCACGTTGCTCTCGCCCGCTTTCAACCTGCAGGATGCGACCGCCGCCTCGATCTCCTATTGGCGGTGGTACACCAACAACCTCGGCAACAGCCCATCCCAGGACTACTGGAACGTCGAGGTCACCTCCGACGGCTCGACCTGGGTGCCGCTGGAACACACCACGGAGAGTGCGAACGCCTGGACTGAATACGCGTTCGATCTCGCCGGGGTCGTACCGTTCACCAACGGAGTGCGCTTCCGGTTCGTGGCCTCCGACGCGTCGCCGGGCTCGCTGGTCGAGGCGGCGGTCGACGACATCATGGTCACGATCATCCGTCCCGGCTCCTCCTCCGGCGTGAACGAGAGCGACGCCGGGCTCGTGACCGGGCTCGGTCCCTGTCGGCCGAATCCGATCGGCGCGTCCGCGACTCTGAGCTATCGCCTGGCGGCGCGCAGCGCGGTGCGGCTCGATCTCTACGACGTCGCCGGCCGGCACGTCCGCACGCTGGTGGACGGCCCCGTCGAGGCGGGCGAACGGACGGTCGACTTCCGGTCGATCGATGCGGACGGCAGGAGGATCGCGTCGGGGATCTACTTCCTTCGGCTGGAGACTCCGGAGGTCACGCAGATCCGGCAGGTCACGATCGTCCAGTAGCCGTGTCCGGAGTCAAAACAGGGTGCGGAATTGCTTCCGCACCCTGTCCAACCGCGGGGCGCCGCGGGCTGGTCAGTGGGAGCGGGCCGCTGCGGTTCATGCCTGCGGTTCTCAGGCCCGCTCCCCTTCGATCGATGTGAGCTTACGAACGATTCCGTCACCTAACGATAGAGCGACTTGATGGCTCCCCAACTCGACTCGTCGACCGGCACTGTGCACTCCCGGATGTCGAGCGTGGCGCTGAAGATCACGCCGCTGACGACGAAGCCGGCATCCCGGTTGTAGATCTGGAGCCGATTCGTGCCGCAATGCAGGAGTGACGTCACCTCGGCCGCGGCCAGGGTCTCGGCCGCGTAGTTGCCTCCGAAGATGCTGGGGTTGACCGCGACGCCGTTCAGATAGACGCCGTCCGGGTTGCCGCCGCCCCATGCCGCCGGGTCGCCGAGCGCGTCATCCGTAGCCCAGCAGAAGTTAAGCATGGCGAACTCGATGCAGCAGGTCTCGACTTCGAACTCGTAGCAGTAAAGCGCCGACGCCGGCGTGTTGGATGCGTCGATGCCGATCCACTGGGCCTGGGGATCGCAGGGGAGATGCTGTAGCCACGCGGGGTATCCCGGTGTGACGATGGCATCGGGTCCGTTGCAGGCCGCGTCGAACTCGGCCGCGGTGAAAGGCGCGGCGGAGAGCGGTGCACCGCCCGACCCGACGAGCATCGTGATGTTGGGATCAGGATTTCCCGGCGCGGCGTTGCCGCTGCGCAGGGTGATAACCTCGTTGGCCGAGGCGCCACCGACTCCGGCCGGGAGGAGGATGGCGACGAGGGCGAGGGCACGGAATACGCGCTGTCTCGAATCGGTGAAGGACATCCGCATGGCAAGCCCCTATCTCTCTCTATGATTTCTGAACGGTTGCGTGCCGCCGCGGGGCGGGTTGAGTCAGGTGCCGGCGCCGCGCGATCGTCAGGCCCCGACAATCCGAAGAATACGATAAAAGAGATCGAATGTCATCAGAAACAGGGGTGATGCATATCATGAGACTGGATAATCCAATTGCAGGCTGAGTCGGCTCCGGGCCTGATGGTCAGCCTCTCACTCCCACTCGATCGTTCCCGGAGGCTTGGAGGTCACGTCCAGGACGAGGCCGGAAACCCCCGACAAGGCCAGGATCGAAGCGCCAAGCTCTCCGATCAACCCGGCGGGCAGCATCGTGGCTCGGGCCGTCATCGCGCGCTCTGAGAGCACGGGTCGCACGATCACGAGTTCGCTCCCGGCGCCGTCGAACTCGATCGGCGCGAGCACGGTCGGACACTGCCAGATCGCATCGTAGAGCCCGTGGCGCCGCAGCCCCTCCATGACGAGTTGGTCGGCCTCGCGCAGCAGATCGAGGCGGGCCCGGGTCATCTTCGCGGAGACCGGCCGAGCGGTCCGCGGCATCCGCGGCGCGAGGTTCCATACGCAGCGGTTCACGCCCGGCACGCGCTTCAGGATCTCGCCGGCCGCCTCGACGATGCGTTCACCCGGCAGCTCGCCGTGGAGTTTGCCGTGCAGCAGGACCGGGTGCTCGTACGATCGCAAATCGGCCTTCACGCCGACCGACCGGATCGGCAGGACCATCGCCTCCAGGCCGAAGTCGCGGGCCACGGCGGCTGCCGCCGGGGTCAGCGCCGCTGCCTCCGCCGGGTCCTCTTTGCCGGAAGCGCACAGCAGGCGAACCCCCAGCCCGGGTCCCGGGAAGGGATGACGCCAGAGCGCCTCGCGGGGGATCCCGAGCTTCTCGCCCAGCTCGCGCACCTCGACCTTGTAGAGCTCGGCCAGCGGTTCGACGACGCGCCCCTGTCGGATCAGCTCCTCGACCAACGGCACGCGGTTGTGGTGCGTCTTGATCGTGTCGGCGCGCTTCGTCCCGCCGGTCTCGATCGTATCGGGGTAGATGGTCCCCTGGCCCAACAGGTGCTGCGCGATCCCCAGGCGGGATCCTTCGCGCTGGAAGACCCGGATGAAGGTCTCGCCGATCCGATGGCGCTTCTGTTCCGGCTCGATCGCGTCGGCGAGAGCGTGGAGGAAGTCCTCGGTGGCATCGACGAAGTGAAGGTTCCGATCGAGGCCGAGCTCGCGAAACATCGCGAGCACGCTCTGGCTCTCGTCCTTCCGCATGAGGCCGTTGTCGATGTGCAGCAGATGAAGCCGTTCTGGCCCGAGCGCCTGGCCGAGGATCCGTGCCGCCACGGTCGAGTCGACGCCACCCGAGACGAGCAGGAAGACCGAGCCGTCGCCGACCTGCCGGCGGATCCGTTCGATCTCTTCCTCCAGGAATGTCTCCATGGTCCAGGTCGGCGCGCAGCCGCAGATCTCCCTCACGAAGTTGGCGATCATCCGGTCGCCCTGGATGGTGTCGTCGACCTCCGGGTGGAACTGGAAGCCGTAACGCCGGAGCCGGTCGGATCCGATCGCCGCGAACCGGTGGGCCTGCTTCTCGTCGGCGAGGAAGCTGTAGCCATACTCCTCGAAGCCGTCGCCGACCCCGACCACCGAGTCGAAGTGGCTCATGAAGACGCTCTCGACCGCGGAGAGCCCCCGGAAGAGCGGATGATCCCGCAGGATCCGGAAGTTGGCGTTTCCCCACTCGCGCCCGCCGTGCTCCACCTGTCCGCCGTAGTGCTTGGCGATCTCCTGGTGGCCGAAGCAGAAGCCCAGGATCGGGAGGTCGAGGTCGTAGATCTCCTTGTTGTAGGCGGAGTCCTCGCCCTGCGACGACAGGGCCGGGCTGCCGGAGATGATGATCCCCTTGTACCGTCGATAGAGATCCGTGGGATCCTCGGGCTGGCGGATCTCGGCCAGCACGTGCGCCCGGCGTACCTTGGTGGCGATGAGATGGGCGTACTGACCGCCGAAGTCGATGACCGCGATGGCGTCGTGCTTCATTCCCCGTGATCTCCGGGTGGACGGTGGCGAGGGTGTGACCCAGGACGATACCGCCCGGCGGCGACGCGCGGCCAGAAGGGATTTGCTGGGGGGAGGCGGGGCGCCTGGGAGGGAGGGAGCGGGACCGCCTGGGATGGGTGGGCTCGGAACTACGCTCCCGGCTCCGACGTAGAGGGAGCCATGTCCAGAGGCTCTTCCCCTTCCACCCGACCCCGAGGAGGCACCTTCATGATGCATCCGCCGATTCCGCCGTGCCCGCAGCCGCGACCCCTCCGGCGCGCGTACCGGGCTCTCCGCTCGATCTGGCCCCCGATCCGGGACACGCTGCTTCTCTTCCTTGCCCTCCTCGCCATCCAGACCGGCGTGGTCCAGGCCTACGTCGTTCCCACCGGCTCGATGGAACGGACCATCCTGCCCGGCGAACTGATCCTGGCCGACAAGGTGACGCTGGGGCCGCGCACTCCGCAGTGGATCGGAGTGCCGTGGACGCGCCTCGGCTTCGATGTTCCTTCCGTCAAGCTGCCGGGCGTGCGTCACGTGCGGCGGGGAGACATCGTCGTGGTCGAGGTGCCGGTCGACCGGGTGACTCCCTACGTCAAGCGGGTGGTCGCCTTAGGAGGCGATGTGGTCGAGCTGCGCGGCAAGGAGCTCTACGTCAACGGGGAGAGGGCGGAAGCCGCGACCGCGGTGCATGCCGACCCGCGGATGTTCGCCTCAGGCTGGATCGATCCGGGGACGCTCGGAAGACTGGGCAATCGCGACCATTGGGGACCGTATACCGTCCCGGCGGGGCAGGTCTTCCTGCTGGGCGACAATCGGGACTTCTCGGCTGATTCACGCTACTGGGGGCCTGTTCCCGAGAAGAACATCATCGGTCGGGCGCGGCTGGTCCTGGCTTCGTGGGACCAAAAGGAAACGCCCGAGGCGCCCTGGAAGGGGCTGCGACTCGGGCGAACCTGTACGATGCTCGACTAGCGGAACTGACGAACGGAACCGGCCGAGCGTCCGAATCAGCCGCGCAGCCGTCTCCGGCCGAAGAACGCCGCGCCGACGATGCCGGCGCCGAGGAGGAGCAGGCTGCCCGGCTCGGGGACGGGCGGCGTGGGCGGCTCCGGTCCACCGAAGGTGTCGGGCACCAGCAGGTGGTAGTCGAGCGAACCGTCCGCGGCCGGGCCCAGAGGATCGGTGTCGTTCGCCGTCAGGCCCATGTTCCAGGCGCTGTTGACGCCATACCCGCCGGCGTTGCCGTTCTTCGCGTAGAAGTCGCCCCAGACCGGCATGCGCCAGGAGTCGAAGGTGATGCTGGTAAGGAGTCCGTCGGCGTCGTCGAACTTGATCCCGTAGATCGAGCCCGGCATGTTCGGGTTGCCCGGGCCGCCGGAGAAGGTCCCGATCTCGATCTCCTCGAAATCTCCGCTCGCGTTGAAGATGTGCTCCTCCGTGAAGGTCGCGGAGGTCTCCAGGATGAAGTGACTCGTCTCACCCGCCGGGTGGCTGAAGGAGTACGCGTAACGCCACGACTGGTCGACGTTTTGCGTCACCTGCCACGAAAGGGTCGTGGTGCCACCTTCGACCCAGTTTCCGGTCCCGGTGATCCCCCCACCCAGGAGGCTCGTCAGGGACCCGCTGAAAGCGAAAGCCGGGCTGCCGGCTACCGCCAGGACGACCAAGGCCACGAGGGCCCCGGCCACGAACCGCGCTGCTGTCTTCATTCTGCCTACCTCGGTTGAATAGTCTAACCCTATGCGCGATAGTGTATTAGCGAGGCGTTGCCGCCTCACGTGCATCGGCGCTTCGATCTACAGGTGTAAGTGTAGCAGAATTCCTACGCCGTTGACAACCCACAATGTTGTGACGAAGTCGCGATTGACGGTTTCACCTGTGCCACCGGACTAAGGGGACACCCCGAGAGGCGTTCGCCTGCTCCCCAGTTATCGACCGGCGCGCGAACGGGCTCCACTCACTTCAGACCGAGGCGCAGCTCGTGGACTCCCTCGCGGGTCGTGATCTCCATCGGGAGGTGGAGCTTCTCGAAGACGCGCATCATGGGTCGGTTCTCGACTAAGACCTCGGCGGTGAGGGCCAGCAGTCCCTCCCGCTTCGCCAGGTAGACGAGGTACTGGAGCAGCTCTGTCCCGACCCCCTTGTTCTGGTACTCGTCGCGGACGGTGAAGGCGACATTGGCCGTGAGAATCTCCTCGTCGAGGTAGTACTCGGCGAGTCCGACCACATGGTCCTGCCCCTCGCGTTCCACGACCGCCAGGATCACCATCTCCTTGGAGTAGTCGATGACCGTGTACTCCTGCAGCTTCTCGTGGGGCATCTCCCGGCGGACCGTCATGAAGCGGGTATAGCGGCTCTGGTCGCTGAGGGAGTAGAAGAACGACTTGAGCAGCGGCTCGTCGGTGATCCGCACCGGGCGGAGCTGCACCGAAAGCCCCGTGCGGGTGACCTTCGAGGTCTCGAGGTGCTCAGGATACTCGCCGGCCTCGCCCGGAATGAAGGCCTGGTCGCGGTAGATGAGGTTCAGCTCCTTCGCCTGCCAGATGAGCCACGAGCGGAAGCGGGGATGCGCGATCGAGATCAGGGCCATCGCCCGCTCGCGGATGTTCTTGCCGTGGAGATGGGCGATGCCGTACTCGGTCACGACGTAGTGGACGTCGCCGCGGTTCAGCGTCACGCCGGCGCCCTGCTTGACGAAGGGTGCGATGCGGGAGACCTCTCCCTTCTCCGCCGTCGACTGCAGCGCCAGGATCGAGGTGCCCCCCTTCGACAGCACGGCGCCGCGCATGAAGTCGGCCTGGCCGCCGATCCCGCTGTAGAAGATCGGCCCGATCGACTCGGCGGTGGCCTGGCCGGTCAGGTCGATCTCCATCGCGCTGTTGATCGCCACCATGTTCTCGTGCCGGGCGATGATGAGCGGGTCATTGGTGTAGTCGATCGGGTGAAACTCGACCGCGGGGTTGTCGTCGATGAAGTCATAGGTCGAGCGATGCCCCATGCAGAAGCTGGCGACCGTCTTCCCTCGGTTCAGGCTCTTCCGCGAGTTGTCGACCACCCCCTTCTGGATCAGTCGCGCGATGCCGTCGCTCAGGAGTTCCGAGTGGACGCCGAGGTGCTTCTTGCGGTCGAGCGCCCCGAGGATCGCGTTCGGCACGCTGCCGTACCCGACCTGGATCGTGTCACCGTCCTGGACGATTCGGGCGACGTAGCGGCCGATCTTCTCCGCGATTTCATCGGGCATCGTCGCCTCGAACTCGAGGACCGGCTCGTCGTGGATCACCGCCAGGTCGATCTGGTCGAGGTGAACGTAGCAGTCGCCGTAGACGCGCGGCATCTGCGGGTTGATCTGGGCGATGACCATGGCCGCGTTTTCCACCGCCGCCTTCACGATGTCGACGCTCACGCCCAGACTGACGTAGCCGTGCTCGTCGGGACGGGAGACCTGGATCAGGGCGACGTCGATCGGTACGAGCCGGCGACGCAGGAGGGCGGGAACCTGCGAGAGGAAGATCGGCGTGTAGTCGGCCCCGCCGCGGTTGACGAGTCCGCGGGTGTTGTTGCCGACGAAGAACGAGTTGTACCGCATGTGGGGGCGCAGTCGCTCGTCGTTGTACGGGGCCACGCCGAGGGTCCAGACCTGCAGGATCTCGGCATCGAGGATCGCCTTCGGGTTGTGGTGGACGAACTCCGTCAGGGTGCGCAGCAGGTACTGCGGCTCGGCGCAGGCGGTGCCGAGGAAGATCCGGTCGCCGGGGCGGATGTTGGCGAAGATCTTCTCCTCGGGGACGAACTTGTCCGGGTGTCGTTCCTGCAGGCGGGCGAGCGCCGCCGGGTCGGTCGGCTTCATGCTGGTCCTCGATAGGGTCGGATGGGAATTCAGGGCCGATCGGGGGGACGCTAGCACGGCAGGCGCGGGGCGGCAATGAGGGGCGGTCACCTGGGTTCCGCCCCCTCCTGATCACGGGCCGCAATTCGATCCCGGATGCCCCACGCGCTGGCGCGGGACTCGAGCCAGGCGGTAGACGCCGGCGGTTACTCCGTCCAGGCGCTCACCGAATCCACAGCACCTTCCCGGCACGGGCTCCACCCTCGCCGGACCGGATCCAATACCATCCCGTCGGGACATCCCGTCCCGCGCGATCCCGGCCGTCCCAGGTGGCGCGAAGGTGGACGGAGGACGCGCGGGTTGCGGCGAGCGTAGTGATCAGACGCCCCGAAAGATCGGTGACCTGGAACTCCGCCGCTGGCGGTGATCCCGCCGCGGGTGCCAGGATCGTGCAGGCGCCGTGCGAGAGGATCGTCGGAACGACCTGGATCTGCTCCGGCGCAGGTACGGCCGCCTCAGTTACGTCCGAGGTCAGGAAGAGGATGTTGGGGAGGACCCGCATCGTCGAGCCGTAGAATCCGACCACGTCCAGGCCTTCGTTCTGGTCGAGGTGGCCGAGCTGTACCTTCGAGATGATGGTCGTCGGAGCTTGAACCAGCTCGAAGGTCCCGTCGCCATGACCTTCGAACACCCGAACACCCCCGGCGCCCCGGTCCGTGACGACATCCATGGTGCCGTCCTGATCTACGTCTCCGGTCGCGTGGTACAGCCCCACAATGCCCGCTATTCCTTCCCCCGGGATATACGACCCGTCCGGCTGCCGCAGGAACGTCTCGAGTCCCAGCCCATCGTGGCCTGGGGTCACCGACAGGTCGGGCAGAGCGTCCTCGTTGAAATCAGCAACCCCGACATCACTCCAACTCCCGTCTGATCTCTGCTCTATCAGCACCCACGAGACCGAATCCGTGAACGTGCGGCCTCCCAGGTTCTCCAGGATGCCCACTGCTCGGAAGAGCTCATCCGGCAGGCAGAACCCGTTGGGTACGTTTCCCACGATCACGACATCGGGCAGGCCATCGCCGGTGGCGTCGGCGATGACGAGCTTCTCGGGAAAGATAGGCCCACAGGCGCCGTACTCCAAGGGCAGATCGCCCGGGTACGACACCGGAGTCTCGGAGAGCCCGTCCGGGGAGTTCCAGAAGAGATGGGTGACCCCGCCGCTCTCCGCAACGACCTCACTGCGACCGTCGCCATCCAGGTCGCCCACCGCGACTGCGAGGACGCCCCAAGGTACGGTGTGTGAGTCGCCCCATGCAAACTGCCCCGCGCCGTCGTTGTAGAAGATCTTGATGTCTGAGGAGTAGTGGGACACGAGATCCAAAGTGTCGTCTCCATCCAAGTACCCGAGTCCCAGCGTCGACTCGACGGTGGCATAGGTTCCAGCGTGTTTGAGCTCCCCGTTGCCATCATTCAGCAGCACGATCAGATAGCCCAGATAGCCCGAGGGAACATACGCCACATCATCGACCCCGTCGCCGTCCAGATCCCCCACCGCGAAGTTGTAGGGCTCATAGGGGATCGTCGAGTAGATCGCCTCGCCGAACCAGTCCTCGGCCAGGGTCACCACCGGAAGTGCCATGAGGCAGAGCGCGGTGAGCCCCAGCATCAGGCGCGAAGCGCGGTGATCGCTTGGATTCTTCATCTCCGTCTCCTTTCGATCCCGGGATCCGACCCAACGTCTCGGACGCGGGCGCACCGATTCCCACGGGCATGGCTCTTCCCTGGAGACCGGAGCCTGTCGGCCAGAAGAACGGACCAGAATCCGGGGCACGGCCATCGCGGCCCTCCCACCATCCCTGTCAGCAGGCTGCAGCACCCGGGAGCCAACCATCGAACGGAGACGGTAAGAGTGTATGCTCACGCTTCACACGATGTCAATAATTGTCCTTGTGTGCACATCGCTTGTGCATCACGTCGCGCCGCAGCGGTGTGCTGGCCGCGGGCCGATTCGTCGCTCCCTCAGTACACCGTCACGAGCACCGTGTCGCGCAGCGCCCGCACCTGGGCGATGATCGCAGCGGCGCCGGTCTCTCCCTCCGGATCGAAGGTCGCGCGGGCCAGGCCGTCGCGGGTGGCCGCCTCCTCGGTGATCGCACCGAAGGTGGCGACGAAGCTCACGATGGTCGAATCGGCCGCCGGGCGCCCCTGCTCGAGCACGGTGCACCAGATCGTCGACACGCTGCTCGAGTCGGCCTTGAGCAAGAGCGGCACCGCATCGAGCGAAAGGGTGAGTCCGCCGTTCGGATCCTCGGGCGCCTCCGTCCGGCAGGATCCGAGCAGCGTGAGAGCGAGGGGCAGGACCAGTCCGGCCAGCACGACCGCGGCCGACCTGCGCCCGCGGCGCGAGGTCTTCATCATCAGCTTCATCATTGGTAATCCCTCAGTTGAATCATCCGGATGGCATCGTCCCGGATCTGGCGCATGAGATCTTCGACCGCGGCGGCCCGCAGCGAGGCCTTCACCTCGTCGGGAGCGATGAGTGCGTCGAGCGATCCGGAGTCGGGCGCGAGTTCCGCGGACAAGGTCTTTGCCGCGCTGCCGCGGTAAGTCCGGCGGCTCAGGACGGAGTAGCCGTCGGGCGCGATCAGTTCGCACTGGGCTGTGATATGCGCGCGGGCCCGCGCGACCCGGGCGATCGGGCCGAGATCGAGGCCGCCGATCTCCCGGTCGTCGATCTTCAGGATCGTGACATTGAGCTCGTAGTTCCGCGGCGTGGGAAGGATCTCGTAGACCCCTCCGCGCGAGGTGGGGGTGCGTCCGACGGTGGACGGCGATCCCGGCGGAGGAGCGCCACCGAGATCCCCGGCCTGGCCCGGTCGCACGAAGACCATCGGTTGATCCCGGCCTCCGCTCGGGGTGGATCGGAACGCCTCCATGAACTGGGGACCGACGCCATGCGGATCGGGCGCCATCATGCGCAGTTCGTGCACCAGAAGCCCGGTATCGCTCCTCTGGCGGAACGAGTAGAGCTCGCCCACGCTCGACCGGTCGCGCCCCAGCGTCAGGCCGATCTGCACCTCCGGATCGATGGCTCCCTCGTGGAGGAGGCGCCGCTTGACCCCTCCCTCGACGGCGAGTCCCCAGAGGAGGTTCTTCCGGCCGCCGACGAAGATGTCCGACTCGAAGTCGTGGGTGACCATGCTCCACCGCGTGTAGTACTCGCCCCGCAGGTCGAGCCCCAGCGGAAGAGCGTAGGCCAGCCCGAGCCCGCCCGTGACGTAGCTGTCGACGTCCCCTCCGGGAAGCAACAGGCCCGGATTCAGGTAGCCGGCGAACTTCGGCGTGACGTACTGAGCCAGGCCCTGGACCGCGTAGTCGTTCCGGCGCGAGGTGAAAGGAGCGAGACCCTCCAGCTCCTGGTCATATCCGGTCGGGAGGCTGAGCGACTGGCGCAGCCCCAGCCGGATCGGTTGTTCGGGCCACGGCTGGTAGTGGAACTTGAGGGTGAGCTGCGTGTCGCCGAACCCCCGCTTCTCCAGCGCCCCGTTCGTCTGCGCGAGGTGGACCGTGGAGACGCCGACCGTGACTCCGTCTGTGACCTCGTAGAGAACGCGAAGCCGGTTGAGCTCGACCGTGCCCCTGGCGTCACTCGTCTCCGTCGCGTGACGGAACTGGAAGAAGGGGCGGCCGACGGGCGGGCCATCGGCGGAGGAGACGTTCATGATCTCCCCGTCCTCGGGATTCAGCCAGGTGATCTGCGCGTCGGAGGGCCCGACAAGGAGGCCGAGCCCGAGCAGGACCACCGCCGCCCAGGCGGCGGGTCCCGCGTCGGTCCGGCGGGTTGAGGTTGAATGTCGCGGCCGGAGAGGGATCGCCTCAAACCGCGTTTCTGGAAGGTCGTCGTCAGCCCGCGAGGCTGCGGCCAGGTCGGCCTCTTCCCACCGTTCCGCCGCCGGCCAGCCGGCGACGCTCGGATGGCGTCGCCCGGGGTGGCGGTGAAGGACCGCGGTGGTGATCACCTGGTTGCGCCTCCGTTCGCCGTAGCGACGTTTCGAGATCGGGGTCATGACAGCTCCGTGGCCGGCGACTCAGCGGACGAGGACGAGCTTCCGCTTGTCCTCGACTCCGCCGGCGCCGAGCCGGTAGAAGTAGACACCGGATGGAAGCGGTTCACCCGACTCACCGCATCCGTCGAAATGGATCGTGTGCCGGCCGCCCGGCAGCTCGCGGTCGATCACCGATCGGACCTCGCGGCCGGACGCGTCATAGATGCAGAGCGTGACGACCCGCGGCCGATCGAGCGCGAGGGCGAACCCGGTCGAGCCGCGCGTGGGGTTGGGCCAGGCGGGGAGCAGCCGCAGTGCGTCCGCGGCCCCCTCGAACGGCCCTCCCTGGAAGGAGCCCTGCGCCAGGATCGCCCCGGTCGCCGCCCGCAGGTCGTACCGCAAGGTCAGGGGGGCCGCCGAGCGTTGTAGCAGGCGGAAGCGGACGCGGGCCACCGTACCGCGGCCGTCCACGCCCGGCCGGCCGCGGTCGAGGCGGGTGACCGAGATCTGGATCGATCCCTCGCGGTCACGGCGGAGAAGGAGCTCACCGTCGGAGCCGTAGAGGAACCGGCCGCTCTCGACGCCCCGCACTTCGAGAGAGGCGGGGTCGAAGTCGAGGTCGAAGAGCGCCCCCATGAGGTTCTCGGCGTTGTCGACCGCGAGGTCGACCTCCAGCTCCGCGTCGAGACCGAGCTCGGCCATATGTCCCACCAGGTAGGCGTAAGCGCCGTCGGTTCCGCGCCGGTACGGGGCCGCGGGCTCCGCTCTCTCCGGGTCGCGCTTGTCGTATCCCTCCGCCCCGGCCCAGGAGAACATCGTGGTGAAGGCGAGGATGTCATCCACATCCCAACGCCCATCGGGATTCGGCCGGAGGTCGGGCGCCGTTCCCTCGACCGGACCGAGATCGGCGATCCGATCCTGCTGATGGTTGGCGCCATTCCAGCCCAGGGTGAAGATCATCTGGTCCGCGAAGTCGATCCGTCCATCCGGACGCGGCTGCAGGTGCGGCGCGGCGGAATCGGGATCGGCCCCGGTGGTGGCGAGATCGCCGAGATAGGCGAGGCGCAGGTTCAAAGTCCGCGCGACCCAGCTGCTCGGACTGGTCCCGCGCGTGGTCGTGATGCCGGAAGACTGCTTGGAGAGGGTGATCGTTCCGTCCTGATGCCGCGTCGAGGCGGAAGTGAACGACAGCGCATCGGCGCGCGCGCGCAGGGCGACACGGGCCAGTGGGAAGGGGCCGGGTCCGGTCAGACCGAAGGGGGAGCCGACGACGGAGGTCGAAACGGTGAAGGTCCCGGCGCTGTTGTTGTACGACTGGTTGAAGAGCGTGTTCACGCCGCCCAGACCGTCCCAGCCGCTCCCCGGAGTGATGCCGGTGATCTCCACCAGATCGGGATCGAAGGTCCCGCTGAACCCGACCGCGACGACGCTCTCGGGATAGGCCACCTGCAGCGTGATCACCCGATCGAGTCCGTTCTGGAGGTAGAGCGTGCCGTCGCCGTCGAGCGCGTCGGCCGCCTGGACGCTCGGGATCAGGGAGGCGTCGATCCGCAGCAGCTCCGACGCGGAGGTCTGATCCGACGCCACCACGCTTCCTTCCGCATCGTTCAGGCGTGCGAAGAGGTAGTAGCTCTTTCCCGACTGCGGCAGGCCGGCGGGCGAAGAACTGAATCGCCACGCCACGGAGTCGGTCGTGGCCGGCACGGAACCCGAAGTGAAACAGAGCTTGGCGGTCCCGGCATTGAAGACCGCCGCCGTGTCGAAATAGAGATCGACCCAGCCGTCATCCGGGGCGTTCTCGATCGCGAGTTTGAACGGATAGCTGCCGCTCGGGGGGTAGCTCTGCGGGAGTGCGCTGCCGCCGGTCAGGACGAGGGAGATCGTCGGGGCGTGGCCGCGTTCCCACTTCATCACGACGCCGCGGGTCCGGTCGACGGCATAGAGATCGAGCCCGCTGCCGTTGGGCAGGAAGGTCAGGGCGGCCAGCTCGCCGAAGCTGCCGAGCTCTGTGCCGCTCCCGCCCAGGCTGGCGCTCCAGGCAGGTGCGGTCCCCCCGCCGCCGGTTGTGGCGGCGTCGTCCCGGTAGAGCACGATCCGATCGTTCGCCTGATCCGCCACCGCGATCCAGACCCGCGCGGGATCGCCGCCATCGAGTGACACCGCGACATCGATCGGATCGGAGAGCGGATCGGATCCCGTCGAGGCGGTCGTCCACGACGTGACGTACTCCATCCGGGCCGGCAGGTGCAAGTCGGGATCGGCCGGCGCGAAGAGCAGCTTCTGGATCCGGTCATTGCCGGTGTCGGCGACGTAAACGTCGTAATGCCCCAGGGAGGGGTTCCAACGGGCCGCGATTCCCTTCGGCGACGCGAACTCCCCCTGTCCGCTGCCGGCCGAACCCCAGCGCAGGACATCGGGAGTGGTGGCGTAGGCGTACTCGAAGTCGGTGGCGCCGGGTGGAACCAGGCCGTGGGTGCCGTCACCAAAGAGGATGCGCCCGCTCTGCCAGTCGACCGCGAAGACCTTGTCGGTCGGGCCGGCCTCGGCGAGGTCATCGATCCTCGACCACGGCTCCGGCGTCCCGCCGGGATCGAAGTCGATGGTCTCGAGCGATCCCTCGGCGATCGGGAAGGTGGTTGTCCAGGCCGACCAGCCATGCGGAACCGTGGCGGGGGTCGACTGCCGGTAGTCGACCTCCGCCGTTCCTCCGATCGAACTCGCCGGCTGGGCCGCGCCGGTGTGCGGATCGCCCGGGAGCCAATCGTCGGTGGCGGTCGGCGCGGCGCCGTGGGCCGCGATCACCTTGATCCGATCGGATCCGGTGTCGGCCACGAAGAGGAAGCGGTGCGGGATCGCGCGGGTGGTGGTGACCGTGTTGCTCGTGCCGGCGGCGCCGTTCTTCCTGAGCTCGATCCCCGGAATGGCGAAAAACGGGTCGGCCAGGTCGGCGAAGGGAGCATTGTCGATGATCAACCGTCCGGTCGTGCGGTCGCTGATCGATACCTGCCCGGCATTGACCGTGACGGTGTAGGTGTGGCCCGTGACCTGGCTCGCGTCCCGTACCACCGCGGTGGCCTGGTCGAATGGGCCGTTGTCGTTCCCCAGCTTGACCGTCGCCGCCGCGGAAAGTCCGGCGCGCGCCACGGCGACGTCCCACGGCGCGGCCAGGCTGTCTTCGTAGGCTTCCCGCCAGATGACCCCGCCGTTCGCGCCGATGGTGAAGTAGAAGAGCTCCTCGTCCTGATCGATCGACGTGTCGCCCGCGTCGAGCAGGAAGAGATCGTCCGAGCTGGCCTGGGCATCCGCCTCCGCCAGCGCCACGGCTCGGACCTGCTGCCAGCTCGAGGGGCCGCCCGAGGACTGGTCGATTGCGGCGTAAACTTTCGTCGCTGCATCCGAGATGCCGTAGTCGATGTCACCGATCCCGAAGCCGTTCGTCACCTGTCCCTCATTGTCGGTGACGACATAGTCGATGCGGAAGCGGCTCTCCCTCGCGAGCGAGCCGTCCGGGAGGAGAATCTCCGGGGCCTGGTCTTCATCTCCGTAGTTGATGGTGTAGACGCGGTCCGCCGGCGTGAAGCCACCGAGTCCCGCGACCCGGCGCCACTCGACGCCGTCGATCGTGACCGACTCGGAAAACGGGATGACCCACCGGTCCGCGGTCACCTGCCAGACCGGCAGCAGGATCTGGTTGTCGTCGAATTCCGAAGCGGCGGGGGTGACTCCGGCCGCCCGCCAGTTGAAGCCGGAGTGCTCCGCGCGGAGGCGGGTCCCGTTCGCCTCGAAGATCTGCACGCGGGAGTTGCCGGTGTCGAGGACGTAGACGACATCGCGTTCGCCCTCGCCGTGTTCGCGCGCGGCCACGCCCTGAGGCAGAGAGAATGGGGTCCCGGCAGCGGGGATCGGGTCATCCACGAGCTGATCGACCGCGGGGGCATGTACGGCACGGAAGTAGGGGCCGTTCCACTCCAGGATCGCCTCGTAGTCGGCGGAGGCGAGAACCATGGTGGCGCCGAAGAGGAGCGGGAGGGAAAAGAGGGCGACCGAAACACTCGCTGTGGCGCGGGCGCCGATCGAACGCAGCGAGGCAGACCCGAGCCCTTTGGCCTCGATCCCGCCGCGTCGGCGTTGAGCCCGGACGTCCCGGGCAGGGTCCGGCCCCGGCCCTTTTCGAACTCGTCCGCTCCGCTCGCCCCGTTGCCACCGGCTCATCATCCTGAGATCTGCCTCCATCCTGGATGCTTTCGGTCCGGCGGGCGTCCTTGCCGGACGGGCCCGCCCACCACAACCGTGCAACGCCCGTACCACCGGCGGGAAATGCGGGACGTTGCGACAGCGCAGGTTGGATCGAGGCTCTCCCGGCTGCGGAACGGGGGCGCGGAACTCCTTGCCGCATCGGGCAAAAGCTGCCGGTACCTGGCGCCGGAGGGGAGGTCGAGAAGCGCCGACCGAGTGGACCCGTCCGGTCCCCGGCCGGCCGGCGACCCGACCGTCGGGGCGCGGCCGCCGGACGATTCCTGTGCACTTTCAGCGCGGCCGGTCAAACAGACGCCGCCCCCCGGTCTCCCGGGAGGCGGCGCTTCGCGGTTTCGCTTCGAGCCGGCCGGGGCGACGTCGCTCGCCGGCGACGCCCGCTCCCCGGCCTTCAGGCTCGTCTAGCGAGTCACGATCAGCTTGTGCGTCGCGGTGTTCTTGCCCGACTGCAGGCGGTAGAAGTAGACCCCCGCCGGCACCGGGTTGCCCGCGTCGTCCAGACCGTCGAAGTCGGAGACGTGGTAGCCCGCGTCCATCTGTCCCTTGATCAGGTTGCGGACGAGGCGGCCGCTGACGTCATAGACGTCCAGCGTCAGCTCGCTCGCGGCCGGGATCGAGTAGACGATCGTGGTCGCGCCGTGGACCGGGTTCGGATGCGCGCGATAGAGCTTGAAGCCGACCGGCGCGCCGGTAAAGGCGCCCGACGCCTTCTCGCCCCGTCCCAGCACCGCACCATTCGATCCGCGCAGGTCATAGCCGAGGTCGAGCTGTCCCGCATTCTCCTCGAGGATGCGGAACGTGGCGCGGGCGATGACGCCCGAACCGCTCACTCCCGGTTCGACCTGGTCGAGACGCGTGGCCGAGACTTCCAGCCAGCCCTCGCCCGCGCGGTTGAAGAAGAGACTGCCGCTGCGGCCGTCCAGGAAGCCGCCATTCTCGACCGAGATCAGCTCGAGGGCCGCCGGATCAAAGCCGAGGTTGAGCAGCGCACCGGAGAGGTTCCGGACATGATCGACCGCCAGGTCGACCGTCATCAGCTCGCCCGCCTTCGGCGCCTCGAGGAGGCTGGCGGTGTGAGCCGTGGCGGCTCCGGCGACCGACTCGCCCAGGGCCACCGGGCGCGGCTCGGCCGTCCGGATCAGGCCCGGGTTGGCGCCCGGCGCCATCCGGTAGTAACCCTGGCCCGCCGCCCACGAGTACATCACCGTGAAGGCGAGCAGGTCGTCGACGTTCCACTGGCCGTCCGGGATCGGCTTCAGGTCAGGCACCGAGCCCTCGGTCGGGCCGATGTCGCTGATCGGATCCTGGACATTGCCGACACCGTTCCAGCCGAGGGTGAAGATCATCTGGTCTTCGAAGTTGATCTTGCCGTCCGGCTTGGCCGCCAGGTTGGGCAGCTCCTCGTCGGCGCCGCTTCCGTCGGTGGCCAGGTCGCCCAGGTAGCCGAAGCGGAGGTTCACGTTCTTCGTGATCCACTGCGTCGGATCGTTCCCGTCGATGTCGGTCATGCTGGAGTTGGCCGTCAGGATCGCCAGCGTGCCGTTGGCGAAGCGCGTGCCCGAGTTGAGGACGGTGTCCTTCGCCCGGACCGTCATTTCGGCCATCGTGTGCGGGCCGGCCGTCGTCAGGCCGACCGGCGCGCCGGTGACCGACGTGCTGACCGTAAAGGTCCCCTGCGTGTTGTCGGCGCCCTGGTTGAAGAGGAGGTTGATGTAGCCGGTGCCATCCCAGCCGTTGCCCGGGATGATGCCCATCACCTCGATCAACGTCGCCGGGAAGGTCCCGCCGAAGCCGACGGCGATGACGCTCTCCGGATAGGCCACCTGCAGGTTGATCGCCCGCTCGAGGCCGTTCTGGAGATAGAGATACTCGTCGCCGTCGATCCGGTCGACGCCCAGCAGGCTCGGCAGCAGGGTGCTGTCCATGCAGAAGAGTTCGCTCGAAGCGGTCTGGTCGACCGCGACGACGGTGCCGTTCGCGTCCTTCATCCGGGCGAAGAGGTAGTAGCTGGTGCCGTCCGCGGGGACGCCGCCGGGCGTGTCGGCGAACGACCAGGTGGCCGAGGTCGCCGTCGCCGCAATGGTGCCGGCCGCGATGCAGAGCTTCGCCGTCGCGCCGTCGTAGGTGTCCTTGGTGTCGTAGTAGAAGTCGATCCAGCCGCCCGACGGCGGATTCGTCGTCGTGAAGCTGAAGAGGTAGCTGCTGCTCGGCGGGAAGCAGGCCGGGAGCGTGCTGACGCCGGTGAAGCTGAGAGCGATCGAGGGCGTCGGCGACTCCTCGTACTTGCCCACGACGCCGCGCTGAGCGTCGCAGGTGTAGAGGTCGAGATCGGTGCCATTGGCCAGGTAGGCCAATCCCTCGACCTGCAGGTACTGCCCGAGGTTGTTCCCCTGGCTGCCGAGGAGGGCGTCGTACGACGGCACCGTGGCGCCGCCGCCCGAGGTGGCCGCGTTGTCGAGGTAGGTGACGACCCGGTCGTTACCCTGGTCCGCCACCGCCACGAAGACGTCGGTTCCGTCGGACGCGACGACCACGTCGACCGGATTCGCCAGATAGTCGAGGCTGTTGCCGGCCGTCTTCCACTGGCAGACGAAGTCCATCCGGGCCGGCAGGTTCAGGGCCGGATCAGACGGAACGAACGCGAACTTCTGGATCCGGTTGTTGCCGCTGTCGGCAACATAGACGTCGTAAACCGCCAGGGCGCTGTTCCAGCGGGCGGCGACGCCGCGCGGGTTGGAGAAGCGGCCCGGGCCGGTGCCGGAGGATCCGTAACGCAGCACGTCCGGCGTCGTCGTGTAGGTGAACTGCAGCGCCGTGGCGGCCGGCGGGATCTCGCCATGGACGCCGTCGCCGAAGGTGATCTTACCGGTCATCCAGTCGATCTCGTAGACCTCGTCGGCCGGGCCCGCGGTGACCAGGTCATCGACCCGGGTCCAGGTAGCCGGAGTGCCGGCGGGATCGATGGTGATCGTCTCGAGCGTTCCTTCCTTGATCGGGAAGGCGTTCGTGTAGATCGCGTAGTCCTCCGGGACGGTGCCCGGCGTGGTGTAGCGGTAGTCGACATCGGCCGTGGCGCCCACGCTGGCCGCGCCGGTCGGCTGGGCCGTCATCGTGTGGGCGTCGCCCGGCAGCCAGTCGTTCGTCGCGGTCGGAGTGTCGTCGCTGGCCGAGATGACCTTGATCCGGTCGTCGCCGGTGTCGCAGACGAAGAGGTAGCGATCGGTGACCGCCTTGGTCGTGGTCAGAGTCTCGCTGCCGGTGCCGGCCGCGTTGTCGATGGTGACGCTGAGGCCGGGGATGCCGAGATAGGTGCCCGCAACGTCCGCCAGGGCCGCCGCGTTGACGATGACCCGACCGGTCGTGACGTCGGTGATGGTCACGAGGCCGCCGGCCTCCGCCACCGTGTAGACGTGCCCGGTGACCTGGCTGGCGTCACGAACGGTCGCCGCGTCGACGATGTCGCCGGCGCCGCTGATCACGACCGCCGCCGCCACCTCGGTCGGGCCGCCGTTGGCGACCGCAACGTCGTACGGGGCGTTCAGGACGTCATCGTAGGCCTCGCCGTAAGCCACGGTGCCGTTCAGCGCGACGGTGTAGTAGAAGAGCTCCTCGTTCTGGTTCGCCGAGTTGTCGGCCGCGTCGAGGACGAAGATATCGTCGCTCGTGGCGGTTCCCTCGTTCGCGATGAGAGAAATGGAGCGGATGAGCTGGAAGCTGGTCGGTCCGCCGCTGGCCCCGTCGATCTCGGTCAGGACCGGGGTGGCGCCCGCGCCGGTGCCATAGTCGATGTCGCCCAGTCCGAACGCGTCGGCCGCGCCGGAGTAGTTGTCGCTGAGCGCGTAGAAGAGGCTGATGCTGGAAGTCGTCGCCAGCGAGTTGTTCGGCAGCGTGATCTCGGGAGCATTGGCGGCGTCATCATAGTCGATGGCGTAGACCTTGTCCGCGGCGACGAAGCCGGTCAGGTCGGCCACGCGGGTCCAGACCACGCCGTCGACCGCGAGCTGCTCGGAGCCCGGGACGATGAAGCGCGTCGCCGGGTTGGCCCACTCGTGGATGTAGATCTGGTTGTCGTCGAAGTCGTCGATGCCGGCCGGCGGGGTGGTCCAGTCGAAGGTGTTGTCGTTGTAGTACGACGCGTTCACCTCGAAGGCCTGGATCCGCTTGTGGCCCGAGTCGACCACGTAAACCACGTCACGCTCGTTGGCGGCATGCTCGCGGGCCGCCACGGCGAACGGGTTGATGAAAGGAGTGTCGGCCACCGGATCGTTGACCATCTGGTCTACGGCCGGGTTGTTGATCACCCGGAAGTACGGGCCGGTCCACTCCAGAATCGCATCGTAGGTCACCGCCGCGGGAGCGGGAGTGATCGCACCCAGCGCCAGGATGACCAAGGTCCCCAGCAGGATGCCCCTGTACGTCGACATTGCGTTCCTCCTTTGCGCGTCACTCGCGCCTTCCCTGCTCGAGGGCCCAACCGGGCCCCTTCCCTGGCATTGCCTGCGATCCATCGGCCGCAGGCCATCCGTCCCTGGCATCACCCGGGCCCGGGGAGGCGATCCCCGCGGGCCGTCGCGCTGGCGTCTTCGAGAACCGGTTGTCCGGCGGATCGAGAGCGTTCCGGGCCTGGCCGTCATCACGTGCACCCTCCTACTTCCCCTGCTTGATGACCCAGCCGTTGCGGATATGGAACTGCATCTCGCGCCGGTTGTGGTCGAGGAGGCGGGTCTCCGGCTTGCCGTCACCGTTCTCGTCGGTGTCGATCAAGCGGAGCGGGCTGCTCGTGCCGGTACCCTTGGCCCGAGCCCTGATGCGGGCGACCTCGCCCCCGCCGTTGGCGAGCGTGCCTACAGCCGTTCCGTTGAGGAAGATGATCCGCCAGCTGGCGTCATACTGGAGCCGCCCCCGCGTCGGATCCTCGGACTCGCGCAGAAAGAGAAAGCCCTCGTTGTCATCGAAGAAGCGACCACTCTGCACCGACAGGATCTCGACGACCTGCGGGTCGTAGGCGAGTCCGAAGGCGATCGCCGCGAGATTGCTCGCGTTCCGGATCGCCACGTTGAAGGTGAACTCCTGGTTTCCGGTGACGTTGACCGTGTCCGGGGAGATCTCGACGTAGGGCCGCTCCGTCGTGCGGAACGTGCCGTCGTCGCTGAAGGTGGTCAGGCGGGCTTTGTTCCGGGCCCAGACGCGGAAGTGGTGAAGCTCGTTCTCCGCCAGATCGGTGAGGGTGACCGAGTGGGCGCGCACGTACGAGGCCGAGTCGGACGCGCTGCTGCCGTAGGCCTGGCTGTAACCGTAGTAGACGAGGCCGACGGTGCGGTCATCGGTGCTCCAGGTGATGGTGGCGCTGTTCGGCGTGAGGCCGACCACCTGCACATTCTGGATGACCGGTGCGGAGGTGTCGTTCAGGTCCTGGTCCGGGAGGGTCCGAAAGGTGTCCGGCGTCGAGGCCACGCGCTGGCCGAGAGGCGTGGCGGCCGTGATCTGATACCAGTACCGGGTGTCGGGGGCGAGGTCGGGAAGCATCACCTCGTGCTCGCCGGAGGCGTTGGAGGAGACGGGACGGAGCGGCGAGCCCTGCAGCCGGCCATACGCGAGGGTGCCGACCGTCTGCTGCGACGTGCGCCACCGGACGACGGCGGCGGTGTCGCTCGGCTCGACGGTAACGTCGAGGATCGAGAGGTCGGTCTTGCCGGGATCCTCAGGCGTGGTCTCCCCGCTGATTCCGCAGGCGGAACCGAGCAGGCAGACCATGGCCAGCATCGCGAACATCCATGTCTTCATCCATGAACTCCTGCGGGAAGGTCTCCCCGCGGCCGCCGCAGTTCCGTTGCGGACTCCCAGCCCCGGCGAGTTCGGCTTCCCCGTCCTTGTCATCTCTATCGGCCGCCCGAATCCCGGTCTAGAGGACCGGAATCGGAGCGTCGGCCACGCTCCGGGCGCCGTCGCTGTTCGTTTCGTCGGAAGCGAAGGCCCGCTTTAGCGCAATCACGCGAACGTGGGAGGCAACCCACCGCCCGGGCACGCCCCTTGCCGGACCCCGGGAGGGGCGCTATTCTCTCCCGAACCCCCGGGACCACCCGGGCCGGCGCGGGCGCGGCGGCGGGCGCCGGGAATCGGTGGTGTTCCGGAGAGGCTGCCCTCTGATCCGGCCAAGAGGAGATTCCGCAATGACATCCGATACTGCCGCGATCGAGCCGGGGCTCGACCTGGTCGCCGGGATCGATAGGCTGCGCCGGGAACGGAACGCGGTGATCCTGGCCCACTACTACCAGGAGGGGGAGATCCAGGACATCGCCGATCATGTCGGCGATTCCCTCCAGCTCGCCCAGGCGGCCCGGAAGACCGGTGCCGACGCGATCGTCTTCGCGGGGGTCCACTTCATGGCGGAGACGGCGAAGATCCTGAATCCGGACAAACCGGTCTGGGTGCCCGACCTCGAGGCCGGTTGCTCGCTGGCGGAAGGGTGTCCCGCGCCGGCGTTCGGACGCTGGCTCGAGAACTTCCCGGGTGCGGCGGTCGTCAGCTACATCAACTGCAGCGCGGCGGTCAAGGCGCTCTCCACCATCATCTGCACGTCGTCGAACGCGGAGCGGGTGGTGCAATCGATCCCCGAGGGACAGCGGATCGTCTTTGCCCCCGATCGCCATCTGGGTCGCTACATCATAAGAAAGACAGGGCGCGAGATGATCCTCTGGCCCGGCACCTGCCAGGTGCACGAGGTCTTCTCGGAGAAACGGATCCGCCAGCTCCAGGTGCGCCATCCCGGGGCGAAGGTGGCGGCGCATCCGGAGTGCGACGAGCGGGTGCTGGCGCTGGCTGATCACATCGGGTCGACCTCCAGCCTGCTGAAGTACGTGCAGGAGGATCCGGCGACGGAGTTCATCATCGTGACCGAGCCGGGAATCATCCACCAGATGGAGAAGCTGGCGCCGGGCAAGACGTTCATCCCCGCGCCGATCGAGGGGGCGTGCGAGGCGTGCAGCACCTGCCCGCACATGAAGCTCAACACCCTCGAGAAGCTCTACCTCTGTCTGCGCGATCGCGCGCCGGAGGTGACGGTCCCGGAGGAGCTGCGCGTGAGGGCGCTCCTGCCGATCGAGCGGATGCTGGCCCTGGGCTAGCGAGAGAAGGAGCAGGACGATGCAAACGATCGAGAGCACTCCGGAATTCGTGGCCGCGGTCTATCGCCGGATGGAGGAGCGCCTGGCGGTCGCGCGGCGCCGTCTGGGGCGTCCCCTGACCCTGACCGAGAAAGTGATCTTCGGCCATCTCGACGATCCGGATGGCCAGGAACTGAAGGCGGGCGAGAGTTACCTTCTCCTCCGCCCGGACCGCGTGGCCATGCAGGATGCCACCGCGCAGATGGCTCTCCTCCAGTTCATGAGTGCGGGGATCCCCGTGACGGCCGTGCCGAGCACGGTCCACTGCGACCACCTGATCCAGGCGCGCAGCGGCGCCGCGCCCGACCTGGCGGCGGCGGAGGACGAGAACCGTGAGGTCTACGACTTTCTCGCCTCGGCGGCCCGCAAATACGGCCTCGGATTCTGGAAGCCGGGGGCCGGGATCATCCACCAGGTGGTCCTCGAGAACTATGCCTTCCCCGGCGGGATGATGATCGGCACCGATTCGCATACGCCAAACGCGGGCGGGCTGGGGATGTTCGCCTCCGGCGTGGGCGGAGCCGATGCGGTCGACGTCATGGCGGGTCTGCCGTGGGAGGTGAAGTATCCGAAACTGATCGGCGTTCGCCTGACCGGACGGATGAGCGGCTGGACCGCCCCGAAAGACATCATCCTCTACCTCGCCGGCCGGTTGACGGTGAAGGGGGGGACGAACCGGGTCGTCGAGTACTTCGGTCCCGGCGCCGCCTCGATCAGCTGCACCGGCAAGGGGACGATCACCAACATGGGGGCCGAGCTGGGCGCCACGACGTCGATCTTTCCCTTCGACGAACGGATGGCGATCTACCTGCGCGAGACCGGGCGCGCGGCGCTGGCGGATCTGGCGGCGAAGCACCTCACCCTGGTGCAGGCCGATCCCGAGGTGGAGAAGGATCCACAGAGGTACTTCGACGAGATCGTCGAGATCGACCTCTCGAAGCTCGAGCCGCATCTGGTCGGGCCGCACACCCCCGACCTGGCCCGGCCGATCTCCCAGCTCAAGGCCGAGGTCGGTCCCAAGGGGTATCCCGACCGGATCTCGGTGTCGCTGATCGGCTCGTGCACCAACTCCTCCTACGAGGACATCGAACGGGCGGCCGACGTGGCGCGGCAGGCGGCGGCGCACGGCGCGACGATGAAGAGCCCCCTACTGGTCACCCCGGGATCGGAGACGGTGCACGCCACCATCCAGCGCGACGGGCAGATGGCGGCGCTCGAGGCGGTCGGCGCGACGGTGCTGGCCAATGCCTGCGGCCCCTGCATCGGGCAGTGGAAGCGCGACGAGCTGAAGCCGGGAGAGAAGAACACGATCGTCACCTCGTTCAACCGGAACTTCCCGGCGAGGAACGACGGGAACAAGGAGACGCTCGCCTTCATCGGCTCGCCGGAGATCGTCCTGGCGATGGGTCTCGCGGGGCGGCTGTCGTTCGACCCGTTGACCGATGAGTTGGAGGGGAAGGGTGGCATTCGCTTCCGGCTCGAGCCGCCGAAGCCCGCCCCCGAGGTGCCGCCGAACGGTTTCGTGCGGGTCGCGAGCGGCTACGTGCCGCCCGCGCCGGACCCCGGCGCCGCCGCCGCCGTCACGGTGTCGGTCGCCCCGGACAGCCCGCGGCTGCAGCTGCTCGATCCCTTCGCGCCGTGGGACGGCCGTGACTTCGAAAAGCTCCCGATCCTCCTGAAAGCGAAGGGGAAGTGCACGACCGATCACATCTCGCCGGCCGGCTCCTGGCTGCGTTTTCGCGGCCACCTGGACAAGATCAGCGACAACATGTTCACCGGGGCGGTCAACGCCTTCACCGACAAGCCCGGGACCGCCGTCAACCAGCTGACCGGTGCCACCGGGGAGCCGATTCCCGCCATCGCCCGGGCCTACAAGGCGCGGGGACTGCGCTGGGTGGCATTCGGTGACGAGAACTACGGCGAGGGCTCCAGCCGTGAGCATGCGGCGATGTCCCCCCGCTTCCTCGGCGCGGCCGCGGTCATCGTGCGCAGCTTCGCCCGCATCCATGAGTCGAACCTGAAGAAGCAGGGAATCCTGCCGCTCACCTTCGCCGACGCGGTCGACTATGAGAAGGTCCGGGCGACCGACCGGGTCAGCCTCACGGCACTGCAGGATCTGGCCCCCGGCCGCGAGGTCACGGCGGTCCTCCACCACGAGGACGGGTCCGAGGAGTCGATCCGGCTGCGCCACACGCTGAATGCGGAGCAGGTCGCCTGGTTCCAGGCCGGCTCGGCGCTCAACCTGCTGCGGCGGAAGTACGCGGGGAAGTAGGTCCCGCGTACCTCGCCTCCGACCGTGCGGCGCTCCGAGCGCGGCGGGCTCAGTCTCTAAGGACGGAACCGGGCCTTGATGGCGCTCCAGCTCGTCGTGTGGGTTGCGGTCGGACCGCACCCCGCGTCCCGGGCGCCCATCCGTTGCCCGCAGGTGTTGTTGCCCGGCAGGCAGGGAGAGTCGGCCGAGAGTGCATAGTCGCCGGCCGGGCTCGGCGCCTGCTCGCACGAAATCGGAGCGCAGAAGAGCGGATCGGTCACGACGCAGTCTTCGGTGACGGTGAGTGTTCCTTCAACGACAAGTCCGGGGGGAAAGAGCGCACTGCAGAGACATGAGAGGCTCCCTCCCTCGGCCACGAAGCCCTCGTCACCCTGCCCCGTCGCCATGCAGTTGGTGCGAAGGATCGATCGGCGCAGGGTTACCTCCGCGCCCGCCAGAGCGAGGAGGCCGCCCCCCGGTTGCGGCACGTAGCCGCCGCCGAGCGAGCGGTTGCCGGCGATGGTTGTGGAGAGAACGGTGAGAGTTGCCCCCGCCGTTGCGGCCACGCCGCCCCCCGATCCTCCGGCGAGATTGCCGGTCACCAGGCATTCCTCGATTCGTCCGGGACCGGCGGCCAGGACCCCGCCGCCGTGCGCGGCCGCCCGGTTCCCGGCGATCGTACAGCGGACGAGCGCGAACTCCCCTGACCCCCAGACGCCTCCGCCCGGGCAGTCGTCGTATTCCCACCCCACGGTCTCGTTACCCACGATGAGGCACTCCTCGAGATAGGCTCCGTTCCGGCAATAGACCCCGCCGCCGATTGCCCTGCGGTCCAGAGGGTGTCCGATGGCGCGGTTGGATTCGATCGTGCAGCGGTGGACCGTGATCGGGCCGTTGAGGCTCAGGCCGCCGCCCGCGCCGGTGCCGCCCCCTTCCGGGGCGGCGCGGCAGTCGCGGATGATGCAATCGGTGATAGACGTCGGCAACGAGGTCTGATAGGCGATCCCCCCTCCGCCGCAACACCCCAGGCAATCTTCGATGATGCAGTTCCTGATCCGCGTGGCTGCCTGGGAGCAGAAGATGGCCCCTCCCGGGCGCAGGACGAACATCGAGTTGCCGTTTCTGATCGTGAATCCGTTGATGCTGCTGGTGCTCGGCTCGTCGCTGTGCAGATAGAACGCCTGATCCACTCCCTCGAGATCGATGATCGTCGCTTCCGGCCCGGCTTCGCTCACCAGATCGAGATTCTTGCCGGCGAAGTCGATCGAGCGGTTGCGCGGACCGGTATAGGTGCCGGGAGCCACGCGGATCTCATCGCCGTCGATTGCCGCTTCGACCGCGGTCCGCAGATCCGGGAACTCGGCCGGGACATAGAGCACAGCCGCCCGGGCGGGAACCGCCACCAATGCGGCAGGAACAAGAAGAATCCACAGCAAATGCCGGCGGCGCATCGCAGTTCGCATCGCCAACCTCCTGCTCGGTCGCGGTCCCGCGACCGCCCGGTCACACTCGGCCGTTGCCCCCACCTCTCGAGGGGGCGATCACACGCACGATTCTAGCCGCGGCCGCGCGCAGCGGCAACCGGTCCGGCGAGGGCGCTCGGTCGCGCTCCGTCCCGGCGAACTCAGCGACCCGATCGCCGGGCTACGAGAACTCAGGTTCTCGCCACCATCGGCTCCGAGGGCGGTCGGTCGCCTGCAGCGCTCGCCTTAGCCCCCATCCCGAGCGGCACCAGCAGGTTCGTCGCGATGATCACGATCGAGGCGATGCCCAGGAAGCCTTCGGCGCCGGGCACGCCGAGGTGCGTCGCTTCCACCGCCAGCACGGCGCTGACGAGCCCGCGCGGCTGGAGCATGCGGAGGATGCGTCGCTCGCCCGGCTCCAGGCTGAAGACGCGCCACCGCTCGAAGAGCCAGAGCAACGCCACGCGGAGAACGAGCCACGCGGCTACGATCCCGCCCGCGATCCATAGATCGTCGCGGCTGATCGCATTCAGCCGGATGACAACGCCGAGAAAGACGAAGAAGAAGGCGCGGACCAGGAAGGTGAGTTGGCCGAGGAACTCCCCGACGCGGTGAGTCGTTTCTTCCGCCAGTTCGACCGCCGCCTCCTCCGCGCCGAAGTGAAGACGAAGGGCATCGAGGATCTGCCGTTCGTTCGCCAGGGTCAGTCCGAAGACCAGGATCGCGAGGGCGCCCGAAGCCCCGATCAACTCCACGGCTCCCCACCCGACCAGAGCCAGGCCGAAGGTCAGTGCGTCGAGGTAGCGGCGCGCGCCCAGACGGCGCAGCAGGCGCGGCCAGGTAAGTCCCGCGGCGACCGCGAGGAGCACGCTGAACGCGGCGGCGAGGATGGAGCCGACCGCCACAAGCCCGCCGAGGGAGCCTTCGTCCAGCCCGCGCCGCAGCAGTCCCATCCCCAGAACGGCGAAGACGTCGGCCAGCGCCGCTTCGAGGATGACGATGGTGCGCACGTTCTCGCGCAGTCCCAGCCGGGAGGCGAGGGGGAGAACGATCGCCCCGGACACGGGGGCGAGCGCCAGCCCGAGTGCGGCGGCGCCGGCCCACGATGTGCCCGAGAGCCGGGCCGCTCCGGCCGCGACGATGAACGCCACCACGAAACCGACCGCGGCCAGACGGAAGCCGGGGGAGGCGCCGCGCAGGACCGCCTTGAGGTTGAGCTCGAGTCCGCCCTCGAAGAGGATGAGCAGGAAGGCCAGGGCGCCGAAGTGGGGGGCGACCTGTTCGAAAGCTTCGGCCGGGAGCGCCTTGGTCACCGGCCCGAGCAGGATGCCGCTGCCGATCAGAACGAGAACGGGCGGAATGCGCGTACGCGCGAAAGCCGCCTCGGCCAGAAACGCCAGGACCAGGAGTCCGCCCAGGAGAAGGAGAAAGTAGTGACTGTGCATCCGAGTTCATTCCCTCGGGGGGATTCCAACCCGGCCCGGACCGGGCCGTGAAGCATGCCGCCGACCTCGCACCAGACGTGGAGATTGAGACGGAGGAATACGTTGCTGACAAGCGAGAAGATCATTCGCAAGAGGCTTGCTTGCCGAGCGCCGATCGGAGGTCTAGAATGACCGCTTGTGCGCGGCGCCCTCTCCAGACGTGGCGGCAGCCGCGGGTGGCGGGTTGAGGACGGGCGGGGGCCGGGATCGGAGGCGGGTCATGAACACGCGGGAGCGGATCCGGGAGTTGGAGGCGCGGCGCGCCCGGGTGCAGGCGATGGGCGGTCCCGAGCGGATCGCCAAGCAGCATGCCGCGGGAAAGTGGACGGCGCGGGAGCGTATCGAGGGCCTCCTCGATCCCGACACCTTCCAGGAGCTCTACGGCTTCGCCCATCATCGCGCCACCGAGCTGGGGATGACCGGTCGGGACATTCCCTCCGACGGCGTGGTGGTCGGGGCGGGCGCCGTCGATGGACGGCTGATCTTTGTTTCCAGCCAGGACTTCACCGTGTCCGGCGGCACGGCCGGCGAGATGCATTCCCAGAAGATTTCCCGCGTCCTCGACCAGGCACTCCTCTGCGGAGCGCCGGTCGTCCTCTTCAATGACAGCGGCGGCGCGCGGATCCAGGAGGGGGTCGATTCACTCTCCGGCTACGGCGGGATTTTCTACCGCAACACTCAGCTCTCGGGCGTCGTGCCGCAGATCTCGGTCATCAGTGGTCCCTGCGCGGGTGGGGCGGCGTACTCACCGGCCATCACCGACTTCATCATCATGGTCAAGGGGATCTCGCGTCTGTTCATCACCGGGCCGGAAGTGATCAAGGAAGTGACCGGGGAGGAGGTCTCGGCCGAGGAACTCGGCGGGGCCCAGGTGCAGACCGCGCTCAGCGGAGTGGCGCACTTCCTGGCGGAGGACGAGGCCGACTCGATGCGGCTGGTGCGGCGCCTCCTCTCCTTTCTACCGAGCAACAACACGCTCGACCCCCCGGGCGACTCGGGCGGCACGCTGATCTACGAGAGCAACCCGCGCCTGGATGAGCTGGTCCCGGATGACACCCGCGAGCCGTTCGATATCCGGGAGATCATCCTCGAGGTGGTCGACCCGGGCGAGTGGCTCGAGGTGCATGAGCACTTCGCGCGGAACATCGTGGTCGGCCTCGCGCGATTGAACCGCCGGGTTATCGGGGTGGTCGCCAACCAGCCGGCCCATCTGGGAGGGGCGCTCGACATCGACGCGAGCGTCAAGGCGGCCCGCTTCATCCGCTTCTGCAACGCCTTCAACATCCCGCTGGTGCAATTCGTCGACGTTCCGGGATTCATGCCGGGGGTGAAGCAGGAGTACGGCGGCATCATCCGCCACGGGGCCAAGATGCTCTTCGCCTACGCGGCCGCGACCGTGCCGAAGATCACGGTCGTCGTGCGCAAGGCGTATGGCGGTTCCTTCCTGGCGATGTGCACGAAGAGCATGGGAGCCGATCGCGTCTTCGCCTGGCCCACCGCCGAGATCGGAGTGATGGGGGCCGCGGGGGCGGTGCAGATCCTCTACGGGCGGGACATCGCCGCCGCGGCCGATCCGGCGGCGGAGCGGGAGCGCCGCGTCGAGGAGTACCGCGAGCAGTTCGCCTCCCCCTGGCTGGCGGCGGCGCGGATGCACATCGACAACGTCATCGAGCCGCGGGACACCCGGGAGTACATCTCCTTCGCGCTCGAGACCCTGCGGAACAAGCGCGAGCTCAGGCCGCAGAAGAAGCACGGGACGATGCCGCTGTGAGTCCCGAACTGGAACAGGGATTGCGCTTCACGCTGGTCGGCATGCTGGTGACCTTCACCGGCCTCGGCCTGCTGGCGATGGTGATGTGGGGCATCGGCCGCGCGGAGCATCTGCGGCAACGACAGGCGGCGCGCGCCGCCCAGCGCGAGGCGGAGAGCCGCTACGTCGAGGAGGAGAGCCGGATCACTCCCGAGTTGGTGGCGGTGATCCTGGCGGCGGTGGAGGAAGCGGCGGGGCGTCCCGTGCGCCTGCACCGTGTCCGCTACCTTCGTGAGGTGCCGGAAGAGGACGCGGCCTGGAGCCGGGCGGGCCGGTTCCAGGTGATGGGTTCGCATGCGGTGGTGCGGAGGTCGCGATGAAGAAGTATCGGGTCACGGTCAATGGCGTCGCCTACGAGGTCGAAGTCGAACTGCTGCACGACGAGGACGCCAATCCGCCCCCGGCCAACCGCCTCCACTTCCAGGAGTTGGTGCGCTCGGCGCCGAGCACGCTTCCCCCGACCCCCGCGCCGGAGCGCCCGGGCCCCGGGGACAAGGTCGATCGCCGCACCGTCGTCAGCCCGATGGCCGGAACCGTGCGCAAGATCAACATCAAGCCGGGCGACATCGTGCGCGAGAACGAGGTTCTGGTCGTGCTCGAGGCGATGAAGATGAACTCGAACATCGTCTCGCCGTCGGCCGGCAAAGTCCGGAGCATCGCGGTCGAGGTCGGTTCCACGGTGCAACAAGGCCAGGTCCTCGTCACGTTCGAGTAGGTTGGGGAAGCGGCCCGGGTCATCCGGGATGACCGGTCGCGAGCGGCCGGCGGGGGGCGGGTAGGTTGGAGTTCTCCGAGATCCTCTCGAAATTCGTGTCGGAGACCGGGTTTGTCGCCCTGTCCTGGCCGGCCGTGGCCATGCTCGGCATCGGCTGCTTCCTCATCTATCTCGCGATCGCGAAGGACTTCGAGCCGTTGCTGTTGATTCCGATCGGATTCGGGTGCCTCCTCACCAATCTTCCCCTCGGGGGGATCCTCTCTCCGCCCACCGCCGACGCGGTCGGCGGTCTCTATCACTATCTCGGCTACGGCGTCCACCTGGAGATCTTCCCGCCCCTGATCTTCCTGGGAGTGGGGGCGATGACTGACTTCGGACCGCTCCTGGCGCGGCCGGCGACCTTCCTTCTGGGCGCGGCGGCGCAGATCGGCGTCTTTTCCGCGCTCCTTGGGGCGATGGCTCTCGGGTTCACGCCGCAGGAGGCGGCCTCCATCGGCATCATCGGGGGTGCCGACGGCCCGACCACGATCTTCCTTACGACCAAGCTCGCCCCGCATCTGTTGGGGGCGGTGGCGGTCGCCAGCTATTCCTACATGGCGCTGGTCCCGGTGATCCAGCCTCCGATCATGCGGCTCCTCTGCCCGAAGCGGCTGCGCCGGATCAACATGGGGGCGATGCGCATCGTGTCGCGGCGGGAGAAGATCGTCTTCCCGATCGCCGTTCTGATCCTGGCCGCCCTGATCGTGCCGCCGGCCGTGCCGCTCCTCGGGATGCTGATGTTCGGCAACCTGCTGCGGGAGTCCGGGGCGACCAGTCGTCTCGCCGTGACCGCCCAGGGGGAGATGATCAACATCGTTACGATCCTCCTTGGTTCCTCGGTCGGGGCGACCATGACGGCGGACAGCTTCCTGCAGTGGTCGTCGATCAAGATCCTCCTGCTCGGCGCCGTCGCCTTCGCCTTCGCGACCGCGGGCGGTGTCCTGATCGGGCGGCTTTTCTGCTTCTTCAGCCGGGGGCGGATCAACCCGCTGATCGGTGCCGCCGGGGTCTCGGCCGTTCCGATGTCGGCCCGCGTGGTGCAGAAAGTTGGCGTCGAGGAGGATCCGCAGAACCACCTCCTGATGCACGCGATGGGCCCGAACGTGGCCGGGGTGATCGGGACCGCGGTCGTTGCCGGTTTCCTCCTCTCGGTTCTGAAGTAAGATCGGCGGGCCAGGGTTCCGCCGGTCGAGGAACGAGGAGGAGGATGATGCCCGCGCGTATCCCGGACGATGCGCTGCGCCGCGTGAAGGTCGGACTCGTGCTGAGCGCGCTGGCCATCTCCCCCATCTTCGCGCGCGGCGAGGCGGGCTCGGAACCAAGCCGGTCCGCGTCGGCGTGGTCCCCCGCGACGGCTTACCTCCCGGTCGAACCCGAGCATCCGGTCTACGACGACCTCGAACACTTCCGGGCCCTGGGACTCTGGCGCGGTTCGCTCGAGTTGCGGCCGATGACCCGCGCGCGGATCGCAACGGCGGCACGAAGCATCGAAGCCTCGGCGCGCGCCCGGGCGGGAGATGAAGTCGCGGGCGAAGTCCTGAGCGACGATCCAGGCACCGCATCGCTCGCCCGCAAGGTCTCTCCTTCCCTCCCCGGCCTCGGCCCCGGCGATGCCGTTCGCTGGCGAAGGCTGGTGCGGTGCCTGGCCTCCTGGGGGATGGCGGGTCCCGTCGAGGTGGCGGAGGATCGGAAGGGGCCACCGCGGCGTGGGACGATGGCCCTCGATCCCGGCTCCTTTCCTCCCACGCGATTCGAGCTGTCCGGTGGACTCCGTTTCGTCGGCCTCGCCTCGGGGCTCGATTCCCTGGTCGACCTGGACCGTCGCGGCCGGCGGGACTTCTTCCCGTGGATCGCCGGCGATGTCGCTGCCGGTGAACGCCTCTTCGCGCGGCTGCGCTTCGTCGAGGACTACAGCCGACTGACCCCCCACGAGGCGGGGCGGGAGTGGTCCGACAACCTGCCGCCCAGCGCCCGGCGTACGTTCACCGATCCGAGCGCGCGCAACGACCGCGCGGTGGTCGGTCTCGGCTGGGACTGGGCCGGGATCCGCCTCGGGCGGGAGGACCGGCGATGGGGCGCCGGCCGTCTTGGCACCCTGTTTCTGGGAGAGAACTCCTTCCCGCTCGATGGTCTCTCCTTCCACCTCCAGACGCGTCGCGTGGCCGGATCGAGCCTCTTCGCGCAGCTTCGGCGGGGCGGAAAGAACGTTCGGCCGCTGCCCTCGAGCTCCTCCTGGGCCGACAGCCTCCCGCCGGGCGTGGAGGAGGAGGATGGCTGGCTGGCCGCGCACCGAGTCGAGGTGATGCCGCCCGGTCCAGTCCGGGTCGCGCTCTGGGAGGCGGTCGCCTACGGGCGTCGCGGTCTCGACCTGGCCTACTCGAACCCGGTGACCTTTCTCCTGGCCGCGACGCAGGACATTCATGATCGCGCGCGCATCGACGACAAGAAGGTCATCGGGTTCGATCTCGGCGCCGATCTCCCGCCGCTCTCGCTCTACGGCGAGTTCCTCGTCAACCGGCTCGTGACGCTGGACGCGGCGGCGGACGGAGAGGATTCCGAGATCTCGGGCTACGCACAACTCGCCGGCCTGCGGTGGGCCAACCCGGCCGGATGGAGCGGCGCCGATCTCGATCTCGAGTACGCGCACCTCGATCCTGAGGTCTACTTCCATCACGACGGCGATCCGACCCGGCATCTGCTGTCGGAAGGGGAAGTGATCGGCCACTGGCTGGGACCGAATGCGGACCTCTTCCACGCGGCCCTCACCCTGCCGCCGTCGCGCCGCGGCGACGCGCTCCGCCTCTGGTACGAGCAGGCGCGCTGGGGACTGCTGGACGGGCGGCGAGGGCTGGAGGCCGGGTTCGTCGGCTTGCGGCGTCGCGACAAGGAATGGATCACCGGCCCCAAAGAGGTCGAGCGGGTCTACGCCGTCGCCTGGAGGCGGCCCGACCTGGCGGCGCATCGGGGCGTCGGGATCGATGCCGCGATCAGCGCCGCCTTCGTCGATCGCGCCGGCCGGCGGTCCGATCACGGATGGCAGGCCGAGTGTCACCTGGACTTCCGCGGCCTGCTCCGGCGCGATAGCCGGGGAGGAGAGTGATGGCGGGCGGAGGAGCGACCTACCTGCTCGCCGTTCGGACCGGTCTCGTCGCGGCGCGGGTGCTGCCGCCCGGGGCGATGGTGCGTGCAGCGGCCTCGGTCGGACGACTGGCGGGCCTCCTTTCCCCTGCCCGCGCGACGGTCGAAGCCAATCTGCGCACGGCCGGCCGGTCTCACGCGACGGCCGGAGATCTCTTCGCCAACTATGGCCGCACGTGGGGCGAGTTCCTCGCGCTCGCCGCCGATCCGCCTCTCCGGCGCCGTTGGTCGGTGCGATGCGAGGGGCTCGACGATCTGAGGGAGGCGTCGCGCCGATCGGCCGTCTGCCTTCTCTCCGGGCACTGCGGCAACTGGGATCTCGGCGCGGCGATCGCGGCGGAGTTCCTGCCGAATCTGGCGGTGGTGGCGGAACGTCTCGATCCGCCCGCCCTCTTCTCCTGGTTCGTGCGGCAGCGCGCCCGGCAGGGGGTTCGCGTCATCCCGGCCGACCGTGGCGGCGCGCGCCTCTACCGACACCTGCGGCGCGGTGATCATGTGGCGATGCTGGTCGATCGCGTCTTCGGCGCCGCCTCGCGGCCCGCCCCGTTTCTGGGCGGAACGCGGCGTTTCCCGTCCGCCGGGATCGACCTCGCCCGTCGCGCCGGCGCTGCGTTGGTGCCGGCCTTCGTCTGGCGTGAGTCGGGGGCGTTTGTCTTCCGGGTCCATCCGCCGCTGCCGGAGGTCGGGGACCCGGTGCCAGCCTTCGCGCGCATCCTCGAACAGGAGGTGACGGCCCGCCCCGAGCAGTGGTGCGTGCTCGCGCCGGCGCGCGACGCCGTCGAGGGGAGCGGACCGGCATGAAGATCGGGATGGTGAGCGAGTTCTATTACCCGCACCCGGGCGGCGTCAGTGAGCACATCCGCCAGATCTCGCGCGCCTTGGAGAGACAGGGCCACCGGATCGTCGTCGTGACCGGAGGGATGGCGGAAGGTCCGATGGAGCCGGGTCCGCGCGTGCGGCGGATCGGGCAGTCGGTCCCGGTGCCGTACAACGGCGGCCGGTCGAGGATCACGATCGGCCTGGGGCTCCGAGCGGCGATGCGGAGGGTTCTACGGGAAGAGGCGTGCGATCTCCTGCACGTTCACAATCCCCTCATGCCGGTCCTGCCGCTCCTGGCGCTCGAGGCCGCGTCCGCTCCCGTCGTCGCGACGCTTCACAGCGGCTATCCGCGCGACCGCCTGGCGGAAATCTTCCGCCGTCCGCTCCAGCGACGTCTCGACCGCGCGCAGTTGCTGCTGCCGGTGAGCCACGCCGCGCGGCGCGCGGTGGAGGGGATCTTCGACGGGTCGTTTCGCCTGGTGCCGAATGGCGTCGATGTCGCCTTCTTCGCGCCCAACGGGATCGTGCGGCCGCCGGGACCGTTTCGCGTCCTCTTCGCGGGCGCGTTCGTGCCACGCAAGGGGCTGCCTGTCCTCTTGCGCGCTTTCACCCGCCTCCTCGATGGCGGGGTCGCCGCGGAACTCTGGATCGCGGGGGATGGCCCGGGCGCGGTCGCCGCTCGACGATCCGTCCCGGCTCGCATCCGTTCCTCGGTGCGCTTCCTGGGGCACTGCGGCCGCGACCGCCTGAGGATGGCTCTGGCCGCGGCCGATCTCTTCTGCGCGCCCAGCCTGGAGCGGGAGACCTTCGGGCTGGTGCTCCTGGAGGCGATGGCGGCGGGGGTGCCGATCGTGGCCTCCCGCATCGACGGGTACGACGAGGTCGTCACGCCGGGTGTGGACGGGTGGCTGGTGCCGCCGGGAGATGAGCGCGCGCTAGCCGAGGCCCTCGCCTCGCTCGCGACCGACGCGACGGAACGCCGGAGACTGGCGGCGCGCGGGCGATCGAAGGCGGCAGAGTGCTCCTGGGACGGGATCGCGCGGGAACTCGAGTCGATCTATCTGGATCTGGTCGAACGCGAGGGCGGGGGCGTTCGCCGGATCCGTCCGCTTCCGCCCCCAGCCCTGATCGCTCTTCCGACGCTCCCTCCAGAGTTCCAGACCGCGCCCGTGGGGTCGGTCCGAACGGATCACTCTCCGTCGCCGGTCCGCGGCGACTCGTCCTGCCGTCCGTCCTCGTAGAGGCCGACCAAACGATCGACCCGCCCGGCGGAGTCGCGCCCGAACCGGAGACGGAAGTTGTCGAGCCCCTCGAGAGAGAAGAGATCCGGGGCCATCGGCACCAGACGGAACCGGGGCCGCCCTTCGCGCTGGTAGAAGAGCTCGGATCCTTCCGCCGAGATGCGACGCGGGCCGTACGCGCCGGCACAGCCTGCCAGGTCGGCGGGAGCGGCGCGGTGCCCGCCGCGAGCCGCTTCGAGGCCCGTGATGGCCCAGTCCAGTTCCCCCCGGCGGATCGGGTCGTCCTCCTGCTCGCGCAGGATGCGGAGCGCCTCGAGGTGCGCCGTTTCCAGAGCCGTCTCGGCTGGGCAGGCGATGTCCGGCTGCACGCCGACCCCTTCCCAGTTGGTGTTGGTGATCGGATTGACGGCGCGTCCGAACGGAATGCGGGCGCCCACGCCGAGCGTGGGGAAGACGTGCCCGGCGACCGGATGCGCTCCTCCGCCTGTGACTTCGCCGACGATGGTGCCGCGCTTGCGCGTCTGGAGGTTGTAGGAGAACTCCTCGGCGCCGGAGAAGGTGTAGCCGCTGGTGAGGACGAAGACCGGAACCTCGGATAGACGACGTCCGGGCACGGAGGCCTGGGTCCAGAACTGGTTGGTCTTGTCCCCCTCGCGGACGTAGAAGCTGTTCAGGTGCGTCGGCTCGTCGAAGAGGTAGCTGGTGATGAGCTGGATCATGCTGGGGGAGCCGCCCCCGTTGCGACGCAGGTCGAAGATGAGAGCATCGCTGCGGCCGAGGAAGTTCATCGCCGCGACGGCCACCGATCCCGCCTCGCCGAATCCCGCCTCATCGAAGCTGCGCAGATCGAGGTAGCCGACGTTGCCGGCGAGGCGCTCCACGCGCTGAAATCCGTGATTGCGGCGTCCGGCCTCCTCGGCCCGGGCGCGCCGGATCTCGGCCTCGTCGGGCACGGGCTGTCCGGGGTCAGGCGGCGGGACGACGAAGACGCCGATGTGCTTGTCGTGGCTGACCGCCAGCAGGTCTGAGGTCAGCCGCTCGGTGAAGAGCGGCAGGGAGCTGATCCCGTCATAGGCTCCCCGGCGAAGATGGTCGCGCATCGCGGACTGCATCTTCCGGCCGACCTCCGGGAAGACGTAGGACTGGTCGAACGCCACGCCCAGGCTGTCGACGATCGCGCGGCGCAGTTCGGGGGTCAGCGTCGTCCCGGGAGGATGGTCTTGTCCAAGCGCCGGCCGCGGCGCGGGAACGAAGGCGGCCGCCCCGACGAGGAGGCACGCGATCGAAATCCAGCGCCGGGCGAGGGGCCGTCCGGGGCGCGCGGTGCGCCGCGTCGGCGTCATCGGCATTATCGGCGTTATCGACGTCATCATGGTCTGGCCTCCGTGAGTGGGGGTTGGTCTTCCGACAGATCCAGCGTGAGACAGATCGAGCGGCGCCGGTAGGACGAGGCACCGCCGGGATGGTCCTCGGTCCGGCGGAAGCCCAGGCGCTCGTACCAGCGTCGGACCGCGATCAGCCTGGGGCTCGTTTCGAGGAAGAGCAGGCGGGCGCCGCGCGCGCGGGCCTCGCAGAGCGCGGTGTCGTAGAGCGCTCGTCCGATGCCATGGCGGCGATGCGATTCCGCCACCGCCATCTTGGCCAGCTCGAAGCGATCCTGCCCCCAATGGATGAGTGCGCAGGTTCCGACGACCGCTCCGTCGAGCCGGGCGAAGAAGACCATCCCCCCGGGCTTCACGATCCGGCCGTTGGGATCGGCGAGGAGTTCGGCATCGTGCGGTTCGACCTCGAACTGCTCCTCGAGCCAGGCGCGATTCAGAGTCTCGAAATGCTTTCGCCAGGCCGGTCGATAGGGGAGGACCTGCAGTCGTTCGGGCGGCAGCACCGTCGCGGGATCGAGGAGACGGCGGCGACGCAGCCGCTCGATCACGCGATCATGCATGCTCCGCTGGGCCAGCCGGCGTTCGGCCGTCTCGAGCGCGCCGAGGAGGTCGTGCCCGTCCCGTCGCAGCTCGTCCAGCAGGTCGGTGTTGGCGGACCGGATCTCGTCCCAGACCGGGATCAGGAGGGCGGCGAGGTCGGCTCCCCGCGCGGTGAGGGACAGTGGGCGGCGGCGCTCGTCGTTCGGATCGCGCTCGATCCGGACCAGACCGGCGGAGCGCATCTCGCGAGCGAGTTGGACCACGGCGGGATGGGTCAGGCCGAGCTCACGGGCCACCTCCGCCATCGACTTCCCGGAGCCCTCGCCGAGGGCGGCCATGAGGGGGAACCAGCGAGCCTCGAACCGCACGTTGAGCTCCCGGTAGACCAGGGAGACGTCACGGAACAGCCTGTCGCTCATTCGCTTGAGGCGGGTGGCCAGCGCCAGTTCCCGCAAGCGGGCCAAAAGCTCGCCCGTTCGGTGTTGTGCGTCCATCGGTTCTCTCCCTGGCCAATCGTTACGTATATTTATATAAGTAGTTGCAGAATAGTGCAAGCAGCACACGACCGGCGTCATCCGACGGTCAACACCAACCCCTGAGCGGCCGATAGGGGGGACGGGGTCCGTCAAGGCCGGCCGGGTCGCCGGCAAGGAGGGGATGTTGCGCGAGCGCCACGGGGAGTTCGGAGAAAAGCCCGCTCATACGGCTCTGCCGCCCGTCCCGCGCCGCCGTCCCGTCTCGGCCCAGCCCCCCGTCTTCTTCGGGCAGATCCTGGTGGAGGAGGGTGTCCTCGACTCGCGGCAGCTCCGGGAGCTGATCGACCGCCAGCGAAGCTACCCCGAGGATGCGCGCCCCCCGATCGGGTTCCTCGCGCTCGAGGCGGGGTATCTCGACGAGCCTCGGTTGCTGTCGATGCTGGACGTGCACGGCCGGCGCCTCCACCTGGGCGAGTTGCTCGTGATGCGGCGGCTGCTGAGCCTGGAAGGGCTCGCGCGAGCCATGCGCGAAAAGCATGACGGCGAACTCCTGGGCGAGACGCTCTTGAGGCTCCGGCTCATCGATCCGACGGCGTTGGCCGAAGGGTTGGCCGAGCAATGCGGCGTTGCGAGCGTTCCGATCTTCCGCATACCGGTCGATCCGGCTCTGGCCCGCTTCATCAATGCCCCCTATGCGGTCGCCCACGGCATCGTCCCGGTGGCGCTCCGCGGTACGAGTCTCGTCGTCGCCGTCTGGTCGCCGCACTCCCTCGAACTGGCGGAGGAGGTGGGCCGATCCGGGGGAGTCCGGATCATTCCCGTCCTCACGACCCGCGCCGAGGTCGAGGACCGAATCCGGGAGATCTACACCCCGTCCCGTTCCGAAGAACCGGAATCCCGCGCCGCCTGACCTCCTCCCAGCGCCCCATCGGGGACCCACCGGGGATCCCGACCGGGGTTCCCCACCGGGGTGATCCCGCCCGTTTCCAGCCTGCCGATCGACGTTGGCTCCGCCATTCCACTCTGGTAAGATCCGCTTCCGGTACGTCGCGTGCTGAAGAAGAACTGGTCATACCCGAGATGATCCTTGGGGTGGGGTTGGACCTGGTGGAGGTGGACAGGTTCGGGCGTGCGGTCGAGCGGCATGGCGAGGGTTTCCTGGAGGAGATCCTCACCGCCGACGAGATCCGGGCGCGCCGCGGATCGTCTCGTTTCCTCCCGTCGTGTGCCGCCGCGTTCGCGGTGAAGGAAGCGCTGGTCAAAGCGCTCGGCACCGGCAAGCGGGGATCCCTCTCCTGGCGGGAGATCGAGGTCGGGGCCGACCCGCGCGGACCGACCGTGGCTCTGCACGGCGCCGCGGCGGAGGCTGCGGCGCGGATCGGAGTACGATCGATCCGGCCGGCGGTGGCGATCGCGCGCCGGCACGTGGCGGCATGGGTGGTGCTCGAGGGACCATCGCCCGGCGGTGGATCCGGCAACTGAACAGGGAGAGGCAGGGGAGAGGCAGGGGAGGGGCCGCTGGCATGGCTTTCGATTACGAGAAGCTTCGCCGGGAGATCACCTGGGATCTGGCGAAGAAGGAACTCGGTCACGCGGAGGGCGATTCCGTCAACCTCGGGACCATCTGCATCGACCGCAATGTCGACCTGGGCCGGGGGAACAAGCCGGCGCTCATCCACGAGAATCACGAGGGGGAGCTTCGCACCTACACCTATCACGATCTCAAGCTCCTCACCAACGGTTGGGCCGACTTCCTGGGCAAGCTGGGGATCGGGCCGACCGACCGCGTCTGCGTCTTCCTCGACCGTCTCCCCGAGCTCTACATCGGGTTCATGGGGGTGCTGAAGCTCGGCGCCGTGGTGCAGCCGCTCTTCTCGGCCTTCGGCGAGGAATCAGTCTGGCAGCGGGCCGATGACAGCAAGGCCGTAGCGGTCATCACGCAGAACAAGCACCTCGGGAAGATCCGCAAGATCCGCGAGCGTTTGCCCGAGCTGAAGCACGTCATCGTCGTCGACCAGGACGAGGAGAAGAAGCGCCTGCGCGAGGGCGAAGGGGAGGTCGGGTACAACCAGGACGCGCACCGGGTCCCCGACTATCCGGTCTTCAAGACCTACGCCGAGAGCCCCAGCGTGCTCCACTACACCAGCGGCACGACCGGCAAGCCGAAGGGGGCGCTGCACGTCCACTCGAGCATCTTTGCCCAGTACCTGACGGCGAAGGTCGTCCTCGACCTCAAGGAGGATGACGTCTACTGGTGCACGGCCGATCCGGGCTGGGTCACCGGGACGAGCTACGGGATCATCGCCCCCTGGGCCCTGGGCGTGACCCAGATCGTGCTCGACGCCGGCTACTCCAGCGATCGCTGGTACGCCACGATCGAGAAGCACAAGATCTCCGTCTGGTACACGGCGCCGACGGCGATCCGGATGCTGATGAAAGACGGCCTCGAGCCGGTCAAGCGGCACGACCTCTCCTCGCTGCGCCATCTCGCCAGCGTGGGCGAGCCGCTCAACCCCGAGGCGGTGCACTGGGGTCGCGAGGCGTTCGGACTCGATTTCCACGACAGCTTCTGGCAGACCGAAACCGGCTCCATCATGGTCACGAACCTCCCCGGGATGCCGGTCAAGCCGGGCTCGATGGGGCGGCCGTTCCCGGCCCTGGTCGGCGGGATCGTCGACCCCCGCACCGGCGAGGAGATCAAGGAGATCGGTCGCGTCGGGATGATCGCCATCCGGCCGCCCTGGCCCTCCATGATGAGGACCTACTGGAACAACACGGCCACCTATCTCAAGAAGTTCGTCAACGGCTGGTACATCTGCGGCGACCGGGGGAGCATGGACGCCGACGGCTACATTTGGTTCTCCGGCCGCGACGACGATGTCATCAACACCGGTGGACACCTGGTCGGGCCGTTCGAGATCGAAAGCGCGCTCCTGGAGCACGCGGCGGTGGCCGAGTCGGCCGCGATCGGCAAGCCCGATCCGGTCAACATGGAAGTGGTGAAGGCGTTCGTGGCGCTGAAGCCCGGGTTCACCGCGGATGACGACCTCGAGCTCTCCATCATGAACTTCATCCGGAAGAGGCTGTCGCCGCTGGCGATGCCGCAGGAGATCGAGTTCGTCGACAAGCTGCCTAAGACCCGGAGCGGGAAGATCATGCGACGGATGCTCAAGGCGAAGGAGCTGGGGCAGGACGTCGGCGACACGAGCACGCTGGACGACGATTGATCACGAGGCGGCGCGGAACCCGGCCGGGGCATCCGGCCGGGGCCGGCGCAGGGAGCGGGCGGTGAACGCCCCTCGGGAGGAGAAGACGATGATGAAGGAGATGATCCTCGAGTACATCCGGAACGAGTATCTGGATGACGACGACGATACCGAACTCAACGAGAACACCAAGCTGATCTCGGGCGGGATCGTCGACAGCTTCAGCATGGTCAGCCTGAAGCGGTTCCTGGAGAAGAAGTACCAGATCAGCATTCCGGACGAGGAAGCCTCGCCGGAGGCCTTCGACACGGTCAACAGCATCCTCGTGCTGGTCGAGCGGCACGTCGCGAAGAAGGGTTGAGAACCATGGCCTATCCGACATCGGTACTGGAAGCCTGGCAGGCGGAGCTGGACAAGATCCGCGCCGACGGCCTCTTCAAGGAAGAGCGTTTCATCCACTCGCCGCAGTCCGCCGGGATCAAGGTGGAGTTCCCCGCGGGGGCGGCTCCTAAGGATGTCATCAACCTCTGCTCGAACAACTACCTCGGCCTCTCCAGCCACCCGGACGTGGTGGCGGCGGCGCACCGGGGGCTGGACGAGCGCGGCTACGGCATGTCGAGCGTCCGCTTCATCTGCGGGACGCAGGACGTCCACCGCACGCTCGAGCAGAAGCTGACGGAGTTCCTCGGCACCGAGGACACGATCCTCTTCCCGAGCTGCATGGACGCCAACGCCGGCGTCTTCGAGGCGATCCTCGGTCCGGACGACGTCATGATCTCGGACCGGCTGGTCCACGCTTCGATCGTCGACGGCATCCGCCTGGCCAAGGCGATGCACGACACCTACAAGCACTCCGACATGAAGCACCTGGAGCAGAAGCTGCAGGAGCATGCCGACAAGAGGGTCAAGGTCATCATCACCGACGGCAACTTCTCCATGGACGGGGACCTCGCCCCGCTGGACGAGATCGTCCGGCTGGCCGAGCAGTACGGCGCGCTCGTCTTCGTGGACGACAGCCATGCCTCGGGCTTCATCGGCAAGACCGGCCGCGGCACGCACGAGCACAAGGGCGTCTTCGGCAAGATCGACATCATCACGACGACCCTGGGCAAGGGCCTCGGCGGAGCCAGCGGCGGTTGCGTCAGTGGACGGAAGGAGATCGTGGCCCTCTGCCGGCAGAAGGCGCGGCCCTATCTCTTCAGCAACGCCGTTCCCCCGCCGATCGCCTACGCCGCGATCACGGTGCTCGACATCCTGAGCCGGACGACCGAGCGGCGCGACAAGCTGGAGGCGAATGCCACCTTCTGGCGCAAGGGGCTGCTCGAGGCCGGCTTCGTCGTGAAGGAAGGGGACTCGCCGATCGTCCCGGTGATGCTCTTCAATGCCAAGCTCAGCCAGGACTTCTCGCGCGACCTCTTCGCCGAGGGGATCTACGCGGTCGGGTTCTTCTTCCCGGTGGTTCCGGCGGGGCAGGCGCGCATCCGCACGCAGCTCTCCGCCGACCACGACATCCCGATGCTCGAGCGCGCCCTCGCGGCGTTCAAGAAGGTCGGGGAGAAGTACGGGATCCTGGGGCTCGACAAGAAGCAGATCATCGAGAAGTACGGGCAGTAGCGACACGGCCCGGAAACGCAGACGGCAGGCGCCCGGGGGAGCGATCCCCCGGGCGTATTGCTTGATCGGCGCCGTTGCATCGTGGGGAGGGCAACCCGCGCAGGGGGGCTCGAAAGAGCCTGGAGTCGTCCATCACCCGCATGTCCTACAGCGCGGCCCACGGATGCACAACGAAGCCCTGCGTCCGATACGCCCGGTTGCCTGAGTAGATCAGAACTCCCGGGGCGTCCGGTTGATCACTCAGCTTTCTCCAGTATTCCAGGCCCTGGAAGAAGTCCGAGGCCACCGTCATTCCCGACTTGATCTCGATTGGTGTGAGACTGGACCCAAGGTCGAGCAAGAGATCGATCTCGTGCCCCATCGAGTCACGCCAGAGCGGCCGGCCAGGGACTGGCTGACCTTCTCCAGGAGCAGGAAGTTCTGTGAGCCGCTCAGGATGAAACGCCCTGGTCTCGCCTCCTCATCCACCAGCGTCTGGATGTAGGAGAAGAGGTCCGGCGTGCGCTCTACTTCGTCCAGAATCACGGACCCGGTGAACCGGTGCAGGAAACCTCGAGGATCCTCCCGTGCGAAGCGGCCGCCATCAGGTCCCTCAAGCGAGCAGATTGAATATCAGATGTTCAATCTGCAAGATCCCGTCGGTCGAGTCAAGAGCCTCCCGCGTACCCCCCGTCGCTATCGCCACTCGCCTATGTGCGCTTCCGCCGCTGGGTGAGGCGCCGTCCCACGAGAAAGCCGATCCCCGAGGCCAGCAAGACGATGCCTGCCGGCTCCGGCACCGGCGTGGCGACGAAGTCGAAGTTCGCGGCCGTAAATGTCGACATGGCGTCGCGTCCCGCCTGGCCCTCGAAGTTGGTCAAGCGCGCCAGGATCTTCAGATCGGAATCGGAGTAGCTGAGGTCCGTCGAGTAGACCAACCGCGCCAGGTCAAGACCGCTGTTGAAGTAGACGAAGAACCCCGGGGCCGATTGGGTGATCTGATCAGCGATCAGGTCGGCGGCTGCGCCGGCGGAGAACGCCGTGCCCGGATTTCCGTCGTTGTCGAACGTCCTCAGCACGATGACGTTGGCGTCGTGCGGCAGGCTGCCGACGACGTCGTTGGCGAACGCAAGGTTATCGCCGATCCCGAAGACTCCGGTGTCGAACGCGAAGACATCGCTCGCGGTGGAGAACGAAATGAACGACTCGCCGCCGACAATCTGACGCCCCGGTGTGATCAGCGCGTCGCTGCCGGCAAACGGATTACTGTCGAACATGAAGGTCGCGGCCTGCACCGGCGCGCTGAGCATGAGCGCCGAGGCCGCGAAGACGAGAATCGAGTGCCGAAACATCCAATACCCCCGTTTTATCAGCAGCATCCCGCGCGGTCTCCCGCGTGCGGAGTGCTCTCCGTGCGAAGAATGACAATGAGAATAAGTCGCAGAATGATGCCTGCGAGCCCCGGACGCAAGGGGATTCCCATGGAGACCGGTTGAATCACAGCTCACCCCGCGCGCTCGACCGGCACGGGTCCCTGCTCATCGCGCATCCGGAAGTGCGGGACGGCGAAACTGTCCGGCTGGGTCGCGAACCGCCGCTGGTTCTCCTCGGACACGAAGTAGAACGTTCTCCCGCCGTGCTCCGATCGAGGCGACCGGCGGGCCGGAACGAAGCGCTGGCCGGTCACCGGATCGGTGAGCGGTCCGCACCAGCGCGGAGGATCTGCTTCGAACTTCCGTTTCGACTCGGGATCCGCGAAGTAGAAGACCTCGAAGTTGAGCGAACTCCGGTGCGAGGCCTCGATGCGGGCGGGACGGCGGGCATCCACCGGGTCCTGGACCCGGAGCTCGCGTGACTTCATGTGAGGATCCGGGTCTTGCACGAAGACCGCCACGCAGGGGCTTCAGCAGAAGCCGACCGGGCGGCCGTTGACGTAGATCGCCCGGATCTTGGGATTGAGCCGGGCCGGGCGGACCATGCAACGGTCGTTGAGCGTGCGGGAACCGTCCTCGTAGATCAGACGGGGCATCCGGGAGGTGCTGTCATCATAGACGGGGCACGCCAGCTCCGCGACGAGCCGGACTTCGTCCTCCCGGCCGCAACCGAGGGGACCAAGTGCGACGAGAAGGGCGAGAGACACCGGGATGGCAGAGAGCGCTCTGCGTCCAGCCCGGCCTGGGATTGAGCTCCACTTTCGCATGAGAGACGACTCCGATCGCCGCCAGAACACCCCGGCGGACCGGCTCCAAACCCGGATCGAAGGCGCCGGTTCCAGCGGTTACAGACTCCACTCCCGGGTGGGCGGCAGGCGGGAGGCGCGGCGCTGCCGTCGGCCCTTCGGGTTCGGAGCCTCGACCGGTCGGATGCTAGGGAGCCAGCAGTGAGTCGAGAGCCGAGATCGGGAGTGCCGCCAGGCGAAGGACTGCTGGATACGCGCTATAAGGCATCGTCTCCACGAACGCGGAGTCGTTCGCGACGCGGTAGACGGAGTGGGCGCCAGCGTGGAGTGTGTATGCGCCGTTCAATGGTCCATCCAGAAACAGAATGTACTCTGTGTTTCCAGAGAAGAGGGGAAGCGATACGCGCTTCGCAACGGAAAGGGATGAGCGCGTGAGTCGTATCGTGAGAAGAGAGCCGTTGTCGATAGGGTTGAGCGAGTGGTATGTGTGACTCACCCGGACCGTCAAATCACCGTCAATGCGGTGAGGGTTGCTTGTGTACGAAGTGACTGAGACCGTCTGTGGACCAGCGAGTGAGGTCGCTCTGAAAACGTTCTCGGCGGATAGTCGCATCGCGGCGGGTGCGTGCGCCGCAATGGCGCTAAGAAGGTGTGCTTTGAGTACAGAGAGGGGAAAGAGTGACTTGTCGAGGAAGGCAATGCTGTCCGCGTCGGTGATGTGATAGCGCCCGGCGGATAGAGCTAATCGGCGCAGGCCCTGAGTGAACGATAGAGGGAGTACAACGCGTTCACCCGCAGAGAGAGGGCTTGCATCCGTGAAGTAGTCGAGGTAGACGACACGTTCCCCGGAGGCGTACATACCTTGGAACGCCGCCAAAACGGTGACGGTGATAGGAACACGGGGTCCGCCGGGTGGGGCGCCCACGCTGTCGACGATCGCGATCACGTAGTCCGGTGCGAGCTCCAGGAGGGCGACAAGTTCATCGAGGTGGGCTTGGGGGGTCCGCGGAAAGTTGTACACTTTGCCGGACGCGTCGGCGCCGGAGCATGCGAGGGCAAAGGTCGCGAGCAGAGGAACGAACGCGCGATGGAGGCTGCGCAGCGGGCACCTGCTGGAGGGCCGACGGGACGTTGGCCGCGGGCCGGGTGGTTGGGGCGTGGGCGTTGCGAGGAGAGTGATCATGCGGCCTCCGCTTGGTCCGGGTGGGCCCGGGGATCGGGTGTACGGTCGAGAGGTCGGGATACAAGCCGCCCAAGGCATCATACACTCGACTCCGGCGTTCGGGCTTCATCCCGGCAAGCCAGTGGCCTCGGCCGGTGGACCTCCGGGGCGCGTTCTCCCACCATACCGTCTCTCGGGCACCACACCTGTGCCGGAGCGGCACGCCGCCGCAGCCTGATGACCCGCGGAAAACGAGGTTATCTCGTCTTCGACCGCTCGGCACGCCTCTTGCCTCACCCCCCCCTGGAACGCCGGCGCGGCCCGCCGGCGACCGGAGGATCAGCCAGTCACCAAGGGAAAGGGGGAGCGCCATGCCCACCACCAGGAATCAGATGCAGGCCTGGATCACCGCCGCGATCATCGCGTCGTTCTCTGTCACCACCGCTCACGCCGGCTCCAACTTCCTGGGTGGCGTGCGCCTCAACGCCGGTCTCCCGCAGGGAGAGTGGAGTGATCGGATCGACACGGAGGCCTTCGGAGCGGCCGTGCAGTGCTTCTACGCCCCGGACTCGAGCCCGGTGGCGGTCGGCGTCGACCTGGGGTGGTCGAACTACGGATCTGAGTCACGGGAAGAAGCCTTCGCGCCCCACATCCCCGAGGTCACAGTCGACGTGGAGACGTGGAACAACTTCGCTCAAGGGTTCTTCGTGCTGCGCGGGCAGGTTCCGCGAGGACCCATCCAGGTCTACGGCGATGCCCTCGTCGGATTCAACTACCTCTATACGGAGTCGACTGTCACCGACGATCGTGGAGGGGACGACATCGCCTCCACGACGAATCAGGACGACACCGCGTTCGCCTATGGCCTCGGCGGTGGCGCCCTGGTGCCGGTCTGGCAACGCACGAACAGTTCCCGCGGGATTCAGCAGGTGTCGATCGATCTCGGCGCGCGGTACATCTGGGGCGGCCAGGCGGAGTACCTGAAGGAAGGCTCTCTCCGCCGCGAGGACGGCCGCGTCAGCTTCGAAACGATCGAGTCGCGGACTAACCTGACCCAGGTCCACCTGGGAGTCACCACCCGGTTCTGACCGGCCCGGCGCCCGGGTCCGGCGCGGGCGGGGGGCCACCCACCCTCGCCCGCGTAGCCGTCGTTTCCATGGCCGGGAGCGCCCGCGCGAAGCCCAGGCGGCGGGCAGGCCGGTCCGCTCCCGCGTCGACAGCAGGCTTGACCGATCCGGCGGCGCCCGTGCTAAGATCCGCCCACTGTGTCAAAGTCCAATCTCATCCTCACCCTGCCTAGCGGGATGTGTGTCGCGACCAGCCTCGGAATCGAGGGGTTGGCCCGCCACTACAGCCCGGGGTCCGGCCAGGTCTTCCGGGGCCGGGCCATCTTCATCGACCTCAAGATCGAGAACGGCAAGCCGGCCTTCACCTACCGGGACGAGGGGGGCTGGCGTGACGCCCGGGGCGACACCGAGTCGGCCCTGGCCGAGGTCGAGGTCAAGCGCACGAAGACCGCGCTGTCGAACAACGCGTTCAGCCTCGTGCCGATGGAGGCGTTCGCCGGCGTCTGGCTCGTCCGGACCGGGGGGCACGTCCTGCCGCTCGCTCCGGCGGAGGAGGTCGTTCGTTTCGCCGGCCATGCCTGGCGGGCGGACATGACGCCCACCGACATCGCCGCCCTCGTCGGCCTGCCCCACCAGAGCGCGCGCGAGCCGCGCTGCTACATGGTGCTGGGTCCGGCGGAACTGGTCATCCTGACCAACCTGACCCCGGCGGAGTACGCGTGGTACGCCACCCACTGCCGCGGGAAGCAGTTCCGCCAGGTGATCTTCACCGAGATCGTGCCCGACCCGCGCCAGCTCCTGGCGGAGAGGTCGTTCGAGGCGGCCCACGCGGAACTGGTGGCGAACTCGGACAAGAAGACGAAGACGATCTACTACGGCAGCGCCTTCGACCGGGTGCCGTTCAAGTCGTGGATCGGGTACGACGCGGCCCGCCAGGGCGGGCTGTACATCGCTGACCACGAGCGCATGACGGTTCATCGCTTCCCGGAGCCGATCCCGGGGGCTTGGGCGCGCGCGGACGGGTAGCGGGTCGAAGTCCCGCGTGCCGTCAATCTTCCGTATCCTGAGCAACGTCGGACGGCCAACCCGCCGGCCAGTAGGCCTTCATCTTCCCCAGGTGGACACTGACGGCGACGGCGACGGCGATCAGGAGTAGCCGCAGCCACCACTGCGTCGCGACGAAACCGGCGGTGTAGCCGGTCAAGAGCCACAAGAACACAATGGTGGTGATCTTGGGCCGGAGGGTGATACCCCTCCCCTCGTGTTAGCCTCTGATGTAGGCGCCGCACCATCGATGGGTCATCAGCCACGGATAGACGCGCCGCGATCGAGGCCGGGGATCCCGACGATCGGCAGCAACTCCTGGCCCGCATCACCAGTAAGTGCAGACGCGGAAACGAGCGCTCCGCCGGTGCTCATCCGCGGAACCGCCGTTGAGCTGGGACCTCCAGCGTGAGGAGAACGACTCATGTCACCTGTCAGCTTCCGGCCCGCACGCCGTGCAGGCGTGGCATCCGTGCTTCTGGCTGCGGCGTATCTGACGCCGGGCGCTGCGTCGACGCCGGGCCGGGCCTCCGTGCCGGAGGAGCCTCCGGCCGCATCGGCCCGCTGGGTCAGCGTACCGTTCGTCCTGGATCACAACCGCGCGATCGTGGAGGTTGAGTTCGTTCGGGCCGACGGGACGATCCGCCTCGCGCGCGCCTGGGTGGACACCGGCGATCCTATCCTGAGCCTGACCGAGCCGCTCGCCCGGGACCTCGGTCTCGATCTGTCGGCATGGAAAGAGGGCGAGCGCTTCGTCGAGCTCTTATCGCCGCCGCCCATGCGCCTGGGAGGCATGCCGCTGGATGTGGAGGGGGTGAAGACACGGGTGCACGCCCGCGCGCTCGTGCAGCCGGGCATCCACGCCGAGGCGAATCTCCCTGCGAGCGTCTTGCGGCACGCCTGCGTGGTTCTCGACTATCCGGCCCGACTCCTCACCGTCGCGCGTCCCGGCGTCCTCCAGCCGCGCGGCGCGGCGATCCCATGCCGGGTTCACCCGGAAACCGGCCTGTTCATGGTCACCGCGATGGCGGATGGAGAGGCGATTCCGCTTGGCGTGGACAACGGGTCGGCCGGCACCTGGGTCTCGGATACGTTGATCACCGCCTGGGCGGGCCGGCACCCCGATTGGCCGCGAGCCACGGGTGCCGTCGGAAGCGCGAACTTCTTCGGTTTCCCGTTCGAGTCAGAAGGCACGCTCCTCTCTCTGCCGGAGTTGGGGCTGGGATCGCTGCGGGTGCGAGACGTCGGTCTGCTCGGACTCGATCAGGGCCTCTTCGACTGGTACTCCGGGAAATCGGCGGGACCGGTCCTCGGCTTTCTCGGTGCCAACGTGCTGCGACGCTTCCGGCTCGAAATCGACTTCCTCAACCAGATGACCTACTGGGAGGCTGGTCTGCCGGTCGACTCCGGCGACTTCGACATCGTCGGCCTCACCGTTCGCCCTGGGGCGGACAGCACCTTCGCGGTGGCCGGCGTGGTCAAGCGGAACGGCCAGCCGGCGGTCGACGGCGTGCAGCCGGGCGACAGGATTGTCCGTATCGACACTCTGGACACGTCGCAGGCGACCATGGGCGCGGTCGTGGATGCTCTCCGCGGAACGCCGGAGTCCACCCGCATGCTCGTGCTGGAGCGGGAGGGGAAGCGAATCACGGTTCAGGCCAAGGTGACACGTCTCCCGTAGGCGTGGGCGGACCCGGCGGATCGTCGACCGCGGCCAATACCCCCTCTTCGATCAGTCCCGCGATGATCTCCTCGCCCTCGCCGGGGTCGGCTCCGAGTCGCTCCACCTCGGCCGCGAGCTCGGCCGGCGTACGTGGCTCCGCCGCGTACGCGAGGACCGTGTTCAGCTCCTCCGTGATCTCGGCGACCCCGACCGGGCGCTTCATGCGCGGGCCATCGTCCGGGACGATCTCGAGCAGCAGCGGCTCCGTCCGGGAGGCGTGGACCCGGGTCCGGGGCGCTGGCAGTCCGGGCTCGAAGATCGCCTGGGTGAGCTCTCGCCCGGAGCGGACGAGCAGGTCGTGGATCTCGTCGCGGAGATCGGCCGTGCCCGCGGGGGCGCGGTGCAACGCCTTCCCGGCGGCGAGACGGAAGCGCGGGGACTCCGGCGTCAAGGCGGTCCCCCGGCCGTTCGGCTCCGGTGCCGTCCGATCCAATGCCCCCGGGTTCCGCCGCCGCAGCAGGACGACCGTCTGCTCGAGGCGCGCGAGCGGGGTGACGCGGCGGTCCGGCACCACGCCGATCTCCACCAGGCCCGCCAGGAAGTCGCCGAAGGCGGCCGCCATCGACCCGCGCTCCATCACCACCTTCGCGAAGCCGTCGGTGGCGAAGAAGCGGCGGACCCGAGCGGCGCCCCCGCCCGATGCGACCGCCAGGGCCGCGGCCGAGGGGTACTCCTGCCCGAGCACGGCGAGGGCGCGCAGCGGACGGTCGGGGTCGGCCCGCCAGGCGCGGGCATCGGGGCGCGCGAGCCAGGCCCGCTCCTCCGTGGTCAGCATGTCGTTCGGGAGAGCGCCGGCGGGATCCGCGACGACGCGGGTGGCGAAGTCCGGGTCGAAGAACATGCGGACCATGACCCGTTGCAGGGCGAGGCGGCTCATCCCGCGCTCCCGTTCCACCCGGCGTGCGATGCCAGCGTTCTCGCGAGACGCTCGAACCCCGGCAGGGCGCTGGCCAGAGGGTTGCGCTCACACTCGAAGACGACCGCGCGGAGGTTCGGGCAGCGGGGAACGACGTGTTCGAGGATTTCCCACGTCTCGCCGAGCACGTCGGGGCAGTGGTCGTCGTCGACGCAACGGTAGCCTTCGAAGTCCCGCCGTGTGCCGCCGGCGACGTGCAGCTCGACGATCCGATCGAGGGGAAAGCCGTCGAGCCCGTCGAGCGGAGCGAGGCCGTGCAGCAACTGATAGATGGCGAGATGGGCGCAGTCGAGGAGCATCCCGGTGTCGGCGTGACTGCAGACGCGGCCGAAGTGGTCGAGCACGTGGAGATCGCCTACGAAGACGAGCCCGGGCGGATTCTCGGGGAGGACCTCGAGGCCGGCGGCCTCGCGCAGGCAGACGACTCCCTCGGCCGTCGCGCGCGCGGAATCCTCCGAGAGGATCGGGGGAAGGAGCAGCATCTGGCCCGGCTCGCGGGCGCCGAAGTGCCAGAGTCCCGCGTCCCCGCAGATCCAGGCGGGCTGGATCAGCGCCACCAGGTCCCGCACTTCGCCGAGCCACGCACCGTCGAAGTCGGCCGGGTCGTCGAGGTTCACGTCGAGAAAGTGGTAGGTCGCCGGGAGCTCCTCGGCCAGCCAGGCGCGCGCGTGGCGGTCGAGTCCGGAGAGGCTCTCGACGCCGATCTCCATGAACTGCGCGAACTGCGGGTGCTCGCGCCGGAGAGCGGCGATGTCGAGACCATTCGCGGAGTCGGCCGCGCCGTACTCGGTGGAGACACCGAGCCCGAGGTGAGGGAGGGCGTTGACCCTGTCCAGGAACGACATGGGAGGAGTCTACGACGGAGGAGGAGATCGGCGCCGGGAGAATCGGTCGCGCGGTGGGACGGCTCCGCCTGGTCCCCGTTGGGCACGGGCGTCGATGGGTTGGTGTGGGCCCTGGTAGAGCACCAGGGCGCCCGGATTGCCACCGGCAGTTTCGAGACGGCGGGCGGAGTGCCCGTCGCAAACCTCGCCCGCTGGGATGGTGCCGCCTGGCTCCCCATCGGGGGCGGATTGAACGACCGCGGACGGGCCGTGCTTTCCACCGCGTCCGGACTGCTGCTGGGCGGGGCCTTCACGCAGGCGGGGGACCAGTTGTCCCAGCGGATGGCGCTCTGGTTCGATCCTTCGGCCTCGGTTCCAGAGCAACTCATCCCGGGAGCTGGACGGCGGCGCGCATCAAGTGTCGTGGGATGGTGTCTCGATGCGGGGCACGTCCGTCAGTTCAGGAGTCTACTTCGTGCGCGCGTAGGCCGGCGCCGTGAGAAATGTGATCACGTCTCGGGCAAAGCGATCCGGATCGTCCAGATACAGAAAGTGGCCGCCTCGCTCGTACTCCTCGAAGCGCGCATTCGACAGCATGCCCGCAAGCGCGCGCTGCGGCTCGAGGCCGATCGCGCTATCGCCGCGGCCCGCAAGCACGAGCACCGGCATGGTCAACTGCGCGGGATGGGAAAAGCGATACGTGAGCAGACCCCCGTCGAAGAGCGCGCGCGCGAGCTCACCTGTGTTGCGCAGCCCGCCAGCGGCATCCACGCTGTCCTGCCGGACGCGCAGCAGCGAGTCGGGGAACATGACTGCGTTGTTGTAGGCCACGAACGCGCGGCCGCTGAGAGTACTGAACGCCAGCGCACAGTCCTGCGCGGCGGCGCTCGTCGCGGCAGCCGCCCTCGCCCGCTCAAGATCCGCCGGAAAGTGCGCAGCGAGCCACGTCACCCGCGCGTGGCAGGCGGCCGGTAGATCGGCCGCGGCGCTGACGAGCACGAGGCGCTCAACGCGGTCCGGATGAGCGGCTGTGTATTCGAGCGCCAGCGTGCCTCCGAACGAGTGCCCGATCACGGAGATCTGGGGCACGCCCAGGGCCATGCGGAGCGCTTCGATGTCAGCGACGAGGGTATCGAGGCTGTACTGCCCGGTCCAGGGCCGCTCGGAGCGCCCACACCCACGCTGATCGAGATAGATCATCCTCAGTCCGCGCTCGAGCCGCGGCCCGGCGAGCACCGCGAAGCTATGGCTGTTATAGCCGGGGCCGCCATGCAGGAAGAGGACCGGCGGCGCCTCCGCCGACCCGTGCCCGGCGACGCAGTACCACAGCCGCACTCCATTGACGACGACTTCATGAGGACCGTCATGCAGAGCGCCCCGGCGGCCGTCCTGGGCGGCACTTCGCGTCGGCGGCGCTGGACACGCACCGCTCTGCTGAGCGTGAGCAGCGCAGCCGAGGGCGGCGGCGCAGTGAACCGAAAGTACGGCGAGCCACATGCCGCGGAAGAGGCGATTGGCACAGAATGAATTCGTGGTACTCATGTGCTTGCGCAGCTCAGCGGCTGACGCTCGTCAGCTCCGACCCGGCGGAGACGGGGGCACTCCCCCGAACCCCGGTGCCGCACCTTCCCCCTTATCGGGCCCCCTATCGAATGACGAGGAAGCGGCACCGGGCCACGCGATCGCCGGCCGTCAGGCGGGCCCAGTAAGCGCCCGACGCGTAGGCGCCGCCGACTCGCCAGGGAAGACTCCTCTGCCCACGCCAGTCCAGGCGTTCGATCACTCGGCCGCCGGCGTCCAGGATCTCGACCGTCCCCTGTCCCAGGGATGGGTCGATGAGGATCTGCCCGCTTCCCAAGAGCGGATTGGGGTAGATCATGAGCTGCGGGCGCGAGGTCTGCGTCCACTGTGGGACGCTCGCGGGATCGAGCCCCTGGCGGAAGATGCCGGTGTTGCGCGCGTCCACGCCTCGCATCGGCCAATCCGCCCGGCCGGGAAGAGCCGGCCCGTTGGTGTCCCAAGCGTAGACGTAGCCGTTCCAAGTCGCGGACACCAGTTCGAAGAGACCGTCCCCATCGATGTCCCCCACCCCGACGCCGGAGATCGACGAAGTCACCATGGTGTGCGGGTAGCCGGGGAGCAGCGTGCCATCCGTGGCGAGAGCGCACACCTGGCCGCCATCGTTGCTCACGATGACATCCTGAAGGCCGTTGCCGTCCACGTCGGCGACCGCGGGAAATCCGTGGGGCCAGGTGGCGATCGCGTAAGGCCACCCGATGAGTGGAGCGCCCGTGGCGATGTCGATCGCATGCACCCGGTAGTTGCTGCTCAGGTGATTGTCGGTGGCAATCAGCTCGGGTTCACCGTCGCCGGTGATGTCGCCCAGACCCAGGTAGAAGAGCTGGCTGCTGGTCGCGATCACGATCGGAAAGCCAGGATAGTCGGTTCCATCGTGGTGTTTGCAGAACGCCCGCGAGGTCGTGCCGCCGTTGACGCCAAAGAGGATTTCCAGATCGCCGTCGTCATCGAGATCCACGGGAACGGGCGGCCCGAAGGGGAGGTAGCTGCTACCTAGCGCATGGAGTTGGATCGGATACCCGGGTCGGATCGATCCGTTGGATGCGAAGAGATAGAGACGCAGCGTGGTGCCGAACTGAGACACGGCGAACATCTCGGCTGGGCCGTCGCCATCGACGTCGCCGAAGTAGAGGTCCAGGATGTTCTCGGTCGGATCCAGATCGGTGGTGAAGAGCAGATTGCCCAGGTGGTCGAAGCCTGTCACGCGGTAGTGGATGCCCGTGTTGCCCAGGGTGTGCGGTCCCCAGGCTTCCAGATCGCCGTCGCCGTCGGTGTCTCCCAGCACGAAGGGTGTGTCGAGGGCGTTCGAGCTCTGCTCAGGCGCGGTGTGGGGGAAGTTCGGCAGGTCCGTGCCATCGAACTCCTTGGCATTGAAGGTCCACATATGGGCACTGCCGGCGTACCAGTCGCGCTCGGTCCACAGGATCTCGAAATCGCCATCCCCCTCGAGGTCGGCGATCGAAGGCCCCGGCTTGTTGGCGTTGGTCCCGTAGCCCATGTAGGGGTGCTCCTGGACGGGCCACCCCGGCAGGAAGGTCCCGTCGCCGCGCAAGCCGAACGTGTTGCCGCCGGTGAGGAAGATTTCATCGGCGCCGTCGCCGTCCGCGTCGAACAGCGTCGGCGTGTAGGGGAACCCTGCCCCCGGCGACTGGAGGTTGACCGGCCAGCCGTTGCGCAGCAGCGCGGCCGGAGGTCCGGCTTGCGACTCGTGCGGCTGGAGCGGAGCCGCTGGGGACGATTGCAGCCAGACCCCGGAGTCGGGCGTGTTCGTCTGAGCAAGGGCAACCGCAGCCAGAGCTGGGGCACAGCTCGACACGACGGCGAGAACAGTCAGCGCGATCATTGCCGGACGGATCAAGGAGCTGCTCATGCTGGAATCCTCCCGCTGTCTCCTGCATCTGCGTGGCAGATGCTTGTAACGCCCCCGGTCTTCTGGACACCGGTGTGGGTGTGGGGGTCCGACGATCCGCCCTCCCGGCGATCCAACCTACTCCAGGCGGACGACGCGGCAGGTCGCGTGGAGTCCGCCTGCTTCCAGCCGGCACAAGTACGCACCCGCCGCCACCCGCCTTCCGGCGTCGTTCGCTCCGTCCCAGGGAACCTGGTGGTCTCCGGTGGGCAGGTTCTCCTCGACCAGGACGCGAACGCACCGGCCGGCCACATCGAACATCCGCAGCGATGCCGGCCCCGGATCGGGCAGGTGGAAACGGATCGACTGTCGCGTACCGGGAAGGCCCACGGCCTCCAACCGAAGTAGACCGCCCGGCGGGAGGCCGGTCTCATCGACGGCCGAAACGGCGACGACCTGCTCCGTGGCGAACGGGGAACCTGCGAACGCGCCGTCGATCGCCTGGACAGACCAGTAGAATGTCCCCGAGGGAAAGGTGACTTCCCAAGAGTGGCGCTGCTGCGCGTTGCCTTGGGCGACGACCCGGCGGTACCCGTTCGCGCTGTTGGCCATCGCGGAGGAGATCTGCGAGCCGCCCGGTGACGTTCCGATACGGAGATTGTAGGTAAGAGACGCGGCGGGCGTCTGCACGTCAACAGAGCCGTGCCAGGAGAGTGTCACCCGGTTGGCGAAGGCTTCGGCGTCGAGCAGGCTCGGGGCCGACGGCGGCGTATTCGCCGGCCCGCCGCCGCTGCGGTAGATACGGGCGTGGAGAAGGTACGAGGCGCGCCCCGTCAGCGCGAGGTCGAGGTCCCCGTCATTGTCGTAGTCGCCCCAGGCGGCGGAGCCTTCCGCGATGTCGTCGATCCCGGCGCCGCCGTCGCTGAACATCCCGCCTCCGTCGTTGCGGTAGATCCGCGCGATCGGCGTGGAGTCGGCCGACAGCCCGGACAACAGGATGTCGAGGTCGCCGTCGTTGTCGTAGTCGCCCCAGGCCGCGGCGGCGATGCGGACATCCGGCAGGCCTGCGCCGGCGCTGGTGAAGAGGCCGGCTCCGTCGTTGCGATAGACGCGCGTCACGGGAACGTTGCCCGCGCCGGTGCCGGCCAGCAGGATATCAAGGTCGCCGTCGTGGTCGTAGTCTCCCCAGGCGGCGGCACAGGAACTGACACCCGCAAGTCCGGCCGCGACGTCGGTGAAGACCGCCCCGCCGTCGTTACGGTAGACGCCGGCGAGATATGCGCCCGCAGCGCTCATGCCCGCCAGCAGCACATCGAGGTCGCCGTCGTTGTCGTAATCGCCCCAGGCTGTCGCGCCGGAGCGGATGGCCGGCAACGTTGTGGCGATCTCCATGAAAGTCCCGGCGCCGTTGTTGCGGTAGAGCTTGGTCGCCACGACAGGCCCCGGCGCCGCGCCGGTCAGCAGCAGATCGAGGTCGCCGTCGTTGTCGAAGTCGCCCCATGCGACCGTCCCGTCGTAGAGCTGCGCCAGGCCGGCGCCGATGTCGGAAAAGAGAAACGGGCTGTTGTTGCGGAAGATCCGGGTGACCGGAGTGCTGCTCGTGTCTCCTCCCATGAGCGCAAGGTCCGGATCACCGTCCCCGTCGTAGTCTCCCCACGCGGCGTCGCCGAACATCAGCGGTGGCAGTCCGACGTCGGTGGCGACGAACCCGCCGGCGCCGGGCGAGTTCCGGTAGATGCGCGTGAACGCGTCCGTTATGCCCCCGGTGCAGCCCGACAGAAGGAGGTCGAGGTCGCCGTCGCTGTCGAAGTCGCACCAGTCGGCCGTGTCGTAGTAAGTACCCTGCAGCCCGGCGCCAATGTCGGTGAAGGTCACCTCGGCGCGGGCCGTGGTGCTGAAGACGAGCAGACCGGCGAAGAACGCGATGACGGATAATCCGGTTTGGGATCTCGAGAGCGACATCGGTGCCTCCTTCGATGATGAGCCGGACGCTCACGTTGTTGTGGCACCACAAAGTATACCGCCGGGACGGTCAGTCGCGCGGCTAAAACGACGGGCGGACCGGCAGGTCGGGCGTCGCTCTGCCCGGCCGGCCCGGTCAATCGGGACCGGACGTGCGGTCGATTCCCGTGCCCGACGCGCTCCGTGCGGACCGTCCGAGTCCGCGCGGTGTTGGCGGCGGCGCCTGCGCGGGAGTAAACTACCCGGAAGCGGCACAGAACGGCTGCACCACCTGCCCGCCCGCCCGCCGCCGGAGTGCGGCTGCGCGGAGCCCGGCGTGGCGTCACGGCTGCGCCTTGCCCGATCCAGTCAATAGGGGGGAAGTGGCCCGCAGCGGGGCGCCCGATCCGGTGCGCCCGGTTTCGGGCCGGGATGAGGATGGGAGGTTCGCATATGTCCAGAGATCTCGTGGCCAAAGTCGACGCGCTCTTCAACCCCAGGTCGATCGCCCTCGTCGGCGCCTCGACCAAGTCGCTCACCGTCGGGAACGATCTGCTCCGCAACCTGCTCTTCACCGAGTTCAACGGGCCGGTCTACCCGATCAACCCGAAAGCCGAGTCGGTCCTCGGCGTCCACTGCTATCCGTCGCTTCGCCACACGCCGAAGCCGGCCGATCTCGCGGTGGTCGTCGTGCCGGCCGCCGCCGTGCTCGACGTCGTCGCCGACGCGGAAGCCACCGGGGTGAAGGCGATGGTCCTGCTCTCGGCCGGCTTCAAGGAAACCGGTCCCGAGGGAGCCGCCCTGGAGGTGCGCCTGCGCGACGCCGTGCGCGCGGCGGGGATTCCGCTCATCGGCCCGAACTGCCTCGGGATCATCAACACCGATCCGACGGTGCGGCTGAACGCCACCTTCGCCCGGAAGATGCCGGCGGAGGGGAACCTCGCCTTCATCTCCCAGTCGGGCGCGCTCTGTACTTCGGTGCTCGATTACGCCGAGGAGCGGCGGATGGGCTTCAGCAAGTTCGTCTCCTTCGGCAACAAGGCCGACGTCAACGAGATTGACCTCTTGGCCTACCTCGCGCAGGACGAGAAGACGCGCGTGATCGCCATGTACCTCGAGGATGTCACCAACGGGCGCGCCTTCATCGAGACGGCGCGGGACATCCTCTGGAAGACCGGCAAGCCGATGCTCGCCCTCAAGTCGGGACGGTCTCCGGAGGGAGCGAAGGCGGTCAGCAGCCACACCGGGTCGCTCGCCGGGTCCGACTCGGTCTACGACGCGCTCCTCATCCAGAGCGGGGTCCAGCGGGTCGACACCATCGCCGAACTCTTCGATTATGCCGCGCTCTACACCACGCAGCCGCTGCCGCGCGGCAACCGTCTCGCCATCGTCACCAACGCGGGCGGTCCCGGGATCATGGCCACCGATGCGGCGGTGCGCCGCGGCATCCGGATCGCGGAGTTGGCGGAGGAGACGCGCGCGGCGATGCGCGACGCGCTGCCGGCCTCGGCCTCGCTGCGCAATCCGGTCGACGTCATCGGGGACGCTCGCGCGGACCGCTACCGCGCCGCCGTGCGCACGGTGATCTCCGACCCCGGCGTCGACATGGGGCTCGTTATTCTGACGCCGCAGTCGATGACCGAGATCGAGGAAACGGCGCGGATCATTCCCGAGGCGATCGCCGGGCTGGGCAAGCCGGTGGTCTGCTCCTTCATGGGGGCGCGCGACGTGGCCGAGGGGGTCGAGATCCTGCGCCACGCCGGCGTGCCCAACTACGCGTTCCCGGAGGACGCGGTCCGCGCCTTCGCCGCGGCCAACGCCCTGGTCACGCTGAGCGAGGTGCCGAACCGCGAGTTTCCCGAGTTCCACGACGTCGACCCGGAGCGGGCGAGCGGGCTCATCGCTGGGTATCTCGATGGGGCGGAGGAGCGCTATCTCACGCAGGCCGAGTGCCGGCCGATCTTCGAGTGCTACCGGCTCCCGCTGCTCCAGAGCGGAGTGGCGCACTCCGAGGCGGAGGCGGTCGCGATCGCGCGGGGGATCGAGCGGCCGGTGGTGATGAAGGTGATGTCGCGCGAGGTCGTGCACAAGTACGACGCCGGCGGCGTGGTCCTCAACGTGCAGGGTGAGGAGGAGACGGCGGCGGCGTGGAAGCGGATCCACGAGAACATCGCGCGGGCCGTGCCCGGGGCGCGGATCGAGGGGATCCTGGTCGAGGAGATGGCGCCGAAGGGGGTCGAGGTGATCCTCGGGGCGACGCGCGACGCGCGCTTCGGCCCGCTCATGATGTTCGGCCTCGGGGGGACCTTCGTCGAGGTGTTGAAGGACGTCAGCTTCCGTCTCGCCCCGATGTGGCGGATCTCCGCCGAGAAGATGATCCGAGAGATCCGCGCGTTCAAGATCCTGACCGGCGTCCGGGGGAATCCGCCGTCCGACATCCCGGCGATCGAGGAGATGCTGCTGCGGCTCTCGACTCTCGTCTGCAACCACCCACAGATCAGCGAGCTGGATATCAATCCGTTGATCGTCCACCCACAGGGGAGCGGCTGTTCCGTGGCGGACAGCCGCATCATGCTGCGCGCGACCAGCGAGCGGGGAGGGTGCGGGCGGCGGGACTGAGGCGCCGGCGCCTCAGCCGCCCCTGGATCCGGCCGCGAGAACGCGGAAACGCGGGACCCGTCGGGCCGGCATGGTGACCAACGCACGGCAGGGAACATGAAAGCAACCGAACGGAAAGAGCTTCTCCAGGCACTGAAGGTCCGTTTCGAGAAGCACATGCACCGACACAAGGGGCTCGCCTGGGCCGACGTGGAAGCCAGGCTCGAAGCCGATCCGGATGCGCTGAACGCGCTGCGCGAGATGGAACGCACGGGCGGCGAGCCGGACGTCATCGGCCGGGACGGGAAGACGGGGCGCTACACGTTCGCCGATTGCTCAGCGGAGAGCCCGGAAGGCCGCCGGAGCGTCTGCTACGACCGTGAAGCGCGTGAGACTCGTAAGGAAAACACGCCGAAGACCAGCGCGGTTGAGATGGCGGAGGCGATGGGCATCGACCTCCTCACGGAGGAGCAGTACCGACAGCTGCAGAAGCTTGACGAGTTCGACACCAGGACGTCGAGCTGGGTCGTGACGCCGTCCGACGTCCGGGCGCTCGGAGGCGCCCTCTTCTGCGATCGACGCTACGGTCAGGTCTTCGTCTATCACAACGGGGCGCAGTCGTACTACGCGGCGAGGGGGTTCCGGGGGGCGCGCCGAGTGTGAATCCGGAGCCGGGCGGCGGGGTTGGAGCGGCGCGCCCGGGGGGACGAACGATCCCTCCGGGCGCGTCTCCGCAAACGGGTGATGAGCCGAGCTGTGATCAGCTCAGCCGCGCGCCGCGCGCCTCCGGCGGCGGGCGACGAGCACTCCGGCGACACCCAGACCGAGCAGAGCGAACGAGGACGGTTCCGGCACCGGCGGGATCGGCGGCTCGAGGCCGGTCTGGAGGCGCATCTTGATCCCGGAGTTGTAGTAGTGACAGTCGGGGTCGAAGCCGAGACCGAAGTTGCCGTCGGCCAGGTAGGAGTTCAGTTTAGCGACTTCGGCCGAGCTGAAGCTGTAGGTGACGTCCGCGCGCTGGTTGTACCCCTCGGGGAGGTGGTCGAATTCGTTCAGCAGGACTTGTTCGCCGAGATAGGTCGGCGGCGTGAACCAACTGCCGGAAGCCTGGTTGTCGGTGCCCCACGTCGTGCCCGACGGGGCCGACTGCAGCAGGTGCAGCCAGAGGCGGTCGTTGTCTTCCTGCTCCCAGTTGTAGATCTGGTAGAAGGTGATCGACGCGCTGGTGACAACCTCGCCGCTCGGCACGGTCCAGTTCTTCCCCCAACGGTAGTACCGCTCGTGGGGAAGATCGTTGAGGTCCCCGAGGGACCAGGTCAGCGATAGAGCCTGGGCGGAGCCTGCGACCAGGGTGAGCAGCAGAAAGATGGCCGTCAGAGAGAGTCTCTTCATCGTTGTCTCGCTCCTGTGGTGTCCTCGGGTGGGGCCGAAATCGGTGATTCGGCGTCCGATTCTGCTTGATCGTAATGACAATCAGTCGCAGAAGCGTTGTCCGATTGGTCCGTTTGTCCGTTGTCCGTCTATCGAGATCGTTCCGACAAGTATAGACCACGGAGGTGGCACATGTCGATGTTTTTACGATATAGTGAATCTCCGATTCGATCGGGGGCGCCGGGGCGACGCTTGGTCGAGCAACGGTTTGTGGCGAGTGGAGTTGCCGGGGCGAACGGCATCGCCGCGGCGGGATCGGACCCGATGCCCGGGGCCGGTGGGCTGGAGGAGGAGTGAACCACGGTCTCGTTGCCGGGCCGCCCTCGATGCGGGTCTACCGGTGGATGGGGCAACCGGGCGCGGCCGCGGCCCAAATGTTCCCTCAGCCGGTCTTGCCCCGTCACGCGCCTCAGGTGCTCGACCGCGACTGGAGGGGCGATGCGGCGCCGACTCCGGTCCGCACGCTCCTGGTCCTCGACGACACGCACCTGCACGTCGGCGCTTGGGTGGCGGGCTCGGCGCGAGTGTACGGCGAGGCCGTGCCGGGACGCTTCCGGGCGGGGCTCTGGCAGCGGGACGTGGTGGAGCTCTTTCTCAGCGACCTCGAGGGAGACGGCTATCGCGAGTACCATCTCTCTCCGGGGGGAGAATGGTGGATGGGGTGCTTCTCCGGACCGCGGGTCGAGGCTGCGGCGTGGTCGGCGTCGCCGCCGGAGGCGAAGCTGCGCATCGAGCGGGATTCCTCGGGCTGGAGCGGGCTTCTCTCTCTGCCCGCGCCGCTTCTGCCTCCCGGATTTCTCGAAGCTGTGCGGCGGGGGCGGCCGGTCGATGGGGCGAGGACGGGATCGCCGCTTCTGCGGGGCAACCTGACGGCGATCGTCGGGGATCCCACCTCATGGCTTTCGCTCGTGCCTCTCCCGGGTGATCGGCCCGACTTCCACCAGCCGTCGCGGTTCCCTGTCATCGAGGTGCACGAGTCTTAGGTTGTGGCACGTATCTTTGGGACACCCGGCGACAACTGGCGGTATCCGTTGC
>CAYJLF010000011.1:0-167833 GCA_964371055.1 uncultured bacterium
CATCCGACCGATCGGCGCTCCGAACGCGGCGAGCCCAGTTTTTCAGCACCCTGCTGGGCGAAGCGGAAGCACGTGAAACGGGCAGGGGCATGCGAACGCGCTGCGTCGACACCTGGATCCTCCTTGCGGAACGGGCCACCTCTCGGCCCCGGCAGGCGGACGGTAGCAGGTCGCGCGCGGCCCGTCAAAGCACCGCCCCGTTCACTGCAGACGGACGCGGGCCTGCTCCAGGCTCTTCAGCCGGCGCTGCAGCTGATCGATCGACATCCGCACTCGTTTTTGCCGCAAGAGGTTCAGCTGCTCTTCCCGCTCCTGCCAGTCGAGCGCCGACCGATCGATGAGACGCGCCGTGACGTCGAGCGGCGCCCCGGAGCGGAGGATGCGAACGCGGACGGTCGTCCCTGGGGTGGTCCCGGCGATCGCGCGCGTGATCTCGTCCGCGTCGCGCACCGGCTGGTCATTGACGGCCAGAATCTCGTCTCCCGCGCGGATCCCCGCCGCCGCGGCCGGGCTGCCGGGGAGCACCCAGACGACCTGCAGGGGAGCCGTCGCCTGGGCCGCCGACGCTCCATCGCCCGCCCGGGACGCATCGAGACGCTCCGCGCGCACGCCCAGGAAGCCCACCGGCGATCGGCTCCGCTCCTGCAGCCGGTCGAAGGCGCGTGTCACCTCGGCTTCGGTGATGGCGCGAACCCACGTACACTCCAATGGATCGAGTGCCGCCGGCGTGCGACCGGCGACGAGGTCCTCCTCCCGCTCGGCGCGGAGGTCGACCAGCATGCCCCGGAAACGCCCGCGCGCGTCGACGACGGCGCCGCCGCATGCTCCGTGGCAGTCAGCCAGTTCGACGCGGAGGTGTCTCGCCTCGTTTCCCGCGGAAGCGACCGGCTCTGCCAGGCATCCGAGCCGCAGGTCCGGTCGGTCCGCGCCGACTGGAAAGCTCACGACGAGCATCCACTCGCCGCCTCGCGGCTCCGTCACGACCGATCGACGCGCGGGCACCAGCCGGGATGCATCCTGCGCCCGGACCAGGGAGAGCCCGAGACCCACGTCCTGGGCCAGGAAGCGTGCCCCGACGCGGGTGCCGTCCGGGAGACGAATCTCCAGGCTGTCACCAGGCTGGGCCGACTCCGCGCAGGTCAGGATCTGCCCCTCGTTGTCCATCACCACTCCGGTGGCCCAGAGCGTCGCCCGGGGCGGCTCCAGCGGAGTCATGCCCCCCTCGGCGTTCCCCACCAGGGGACCGGTCATGCGGTAGGCGATGACCTGCACCACGCTGCCGCGCCATGCGCGATAGACGGCGGTCAGAGCGGAGGAGACCGGAGAGTCGTCCTCGAAGGGAGCTGTCCGGGCGGGAGTACCGAAAGCCAGCAGGAAGAGCACGGGAAGAACCGAGAGGAGCGATCGGCGCCGCGAGCGTTCGTTCTCCGACTTTCGCCTGGCGGGAAGACCGCTCGGCGCGCTCGCCCCGGGTTCTGGAACGGGCGGCATCACAACGAGGCCGGGCCCGTGACGGCGCCCGGCCTTGCGCATGCCGATTCCCGGCGGCCCGATCTCAAAACGTGATCTGCGGTCGCCCATGATCCTCGACCACGCGAAGCGGTGAACCGGCGGTATCGCGCGGCCACACGGCGCGGGACACCGGGTCGTCCGCCATCGAGTCGCCCGGTGCCGGGACAGCTTCACGATCGGCCAGTTCTCCGATCAGATCGCCAAAGGGACGGTTCAACCGATCGGAGGCCGAGGTCGACTGCGAGGATGAGGACGTGGGCGCCATCGCGACGACGCCAGTCCGCGTCCCCGGAGCCGTTCCAGGGGCGAAGCCCCAGTTCAGGTTGGAGGCAAGCGCGATCCCGACCGTCACGCCGAAGGCCGTCGCCGCCGCCAAGCGCAGCGGCACCGGAAGCGAAATCCCGCGCCAGACCTCGCTCACCCAGGCCCCGATCTCCCAGGTCCGCGGCGAGAGGCGCCGGCGGGCGGGGCGAAGCACCAGACGTCCGGCCTCGTAGGCCCGCACCTGGTCGAGCACCCGTCCTACGAAGGTGGGATCGGGCTCAGATGCGGGAAGATCATGCACCAGGTCGACCGTGGCCCGGAACGCGCGCCACCGTTCGGCGCAGCCGTCGAGGCACGAGTCGAGATGCCGCTGGAACTCCTGCACGTCCCCCGGCGCGAGCTCCCCGTCGAGCCGGGCGGAAAAGAGGTTTCTGGCCTGTCTACAGTTCATCGATGCCACCTTCCACGAGTCCGCTCAGCTGCTCCTGCAGCGCGGTCCGCGCCCGGTTGATGCGGGATCGCACTGTACCGCCGGGGATGTTCAAGACCTCTTCGATTTCCTCGTAGGACAGCTGCTGGATGTCCCGGAGGATGATGACTTCACGGTACTTTTCGGGGAGGGTCTGCAGGGCGCGATCGACCCACTCCTGGACCTCGCGCTGCCGCAGGCGCCGGTCGGGCCGCGGACCGTGATCGGCCAGGAACCGACTCGAGTCCCCGGTCACCTCGAGCAACCCGTCAAGGCTGACAATCCCGCGGGCGCGCACCCGGCGACGGATCTCGTTCTTGGCCAGGTTGACCGCGATCGTATAGATCCAGGTGCTGAACTTCCCGCTCGGACGATAGCGCTCGCGGTGCACGAAGACCCGCAGGAAGACCTCCTGCGAGATCTCGGACGCGCGCTCCCGATCGTTGATGAAGCGGCTGACGAGATTGATGATCCGGCCGCGGTACCGGTCCACGATGGTGGCAAAAGCCGCCTCCGAGCCCCGGACCACGGTCTCCATCAGCTGCTCGTCCGGCAGGCTTGACAGCATCGGGGTTGTCTTTCTGTGCTCGCTCACCTGCATGGCCCTTTGGGTCCTCCCAAGTCCGGTACAACCCCCGGGAGCGACCACTGGTTCCCGATCCCTGCGCCTCGACCCGCCCTGTTGGATGTCCCGAGCACCCCCCGCGGTTGCTCCCGGGGCGCTCCCCGCCCCGCTCAGGGCCCCAGTTCCCGCAGGAGGCGGGTGATCTCGGCGTCCTCTGGCCTCAGTTCCCGGGCCCGGAGCAGAGCATCGCGAGCGGCCCGGACCTGCCCGAGCGCCAGGCGAACCTCTCCCAGGTGGCGGAAGATCTCCCCCTCGCGCGGGCTCTTTCGGGACGCCTCCTCCAGCGGCGCCAGGGCCGCGGCCGCATCCCCCAGCCGGTACAGACCCCACCCATAGCTGTCCAGGTAGGCGGCATTCCCCGGATCGAGCTCCAGAGCCCTGCGGACGCGCCGCACCGACTCCTCCACCCTCAAGCCGCGGTCGATGCAGAGATATCCGAGGTGATTCAAGAGCTGGTGATCCTCGGGATCCTCGAGCAGAAGAGAGTCCAGCACGGCGATCGCCCGATCCACCTGATCGGCCTCTTCGAGCATCGCCCCCAGTCGAAAGCGGATCTCCCGGTCGGCCGGATGGTGCGAGCGGAGGCGCTCGAGTTCCCGGATCGCCTCGTCCCACCGGGACTCGCGGCTGAGGAGCAGCGCCCGGAGCATCCCCCCTTCGCGGTTGGCGGGATCGACCTCGCGGATCGCGTCGGTCACGACGAGCGCCTCAGCCTCGCGGTCCAGCGCGCTGAGTGCGAACGCCTGGCAGAGCAGCCCCTCGAGATCGCCGGCGGCTCGTGCCTGCACGCGGCCCGCCTGCTTCAGCGCCTCGGCCGGCTGCCCGCGCATCATCGCGATCCGGCAGAGCCACCGGAGCGGTTCCGGATCCGCGGGGAGCAGTTCGGCCGCCGTCCTGAAACGATCCTCCGCCCCCTCGAAGTCGTGCGCACGGTAGAGGTAGATTCCGCGCAGGCGCAGGACCGAACCGTCGTCCGGCCGAGCGTGCTCGAGCCGGTCGAGATGAGGTTCGGCTTCGTTCCAGGCATCGGTGGCCAGAAGGAGGCGGCTGTAAGCCAGGCGGACCCGATCGAGATCCGGTTGCTCCTCCAACAGACGCTGGACGGACGGGATCGATCCCTCGGCGGCGTCGCTCCTGGCCAATCCCATCAGAAGCAGTGCCTCCGCTTCCGGGTAGTCGGGATTGCCCCCCAGAACCGCGGCCAGTTCGTCGATCCCCTCGACCGGCCGGCCGAGCCCCAGCAGCAGCCTTCCCAGCCGGACGCGCAAGGTCGGAACGCTTCGGTGCGCCACCGGTGCGCTCTCGATCACCTGGAGCGCTTCTTCCCGCCGACGCAGGTGATCCAGCAGGGCCAGGAGATTGAGGCGGGTCGACAGCTCCTCTGGATCGAGCGCCAGGGCCTGTTGCCATGCATCGACGGCTTCTTCGACGCGACCGAGTCGCGACAGAGCGATCGCCGCGATCCGGTGGGCATCGGGATCTTCCGGCGCCCATCGAGACGCCTGTCGGGCCGCCGCCGCCGCCGAGTCCGGACGACCCACCTCGCCGTACGAGCGTGCCAAGCCCAGGTGGACGGCACCCTGCGTCGAATCGGCCAGCAATGCCTGGCGGAAGAACCGGATCGCGCCCCGGTGATCTCCCTCCAACTGACGCACGCTCCCTTGCAGGTAGAGGGTCAGTCCCTCGTCTCCCGGTGCCTCGGCGACGGGAGTCACATCGCCATAGACAGAGTCGCCCGAACGCTCTGAGACCGGAGTCGAGGCCGGTGCGAGCGAGACGGCCGTCGAGAGCGCGATCGCGATCATCAAAGCGAACCAGACGAGGTTACCGGTGTTCCCTGTTGGGTCCGGGTCGAAGACGGGCCTATACTGGCGCAGGATGATCGATCGGAGGACAACTGCCATGTGGAAACTCCGTCTCTTTGTGGTCGTCGGGATTGTCCTGCTGGCCGCGACCGGTTGCTACACCCAGTTCCGCAGTTCTCCTGGCGAGCCGTACTCCGGGAACGGAGTCGACCTCGATGATCGTTACGCCGTGCCCGGCTACTCGCCCTACGACTACTGGACGCTGCCCTACTACACCGCATTCTACGGTCCTTATCCGGACATGTGGGGCTGGTACGCCTATCCATACTATCGGGACTACTGGTATCCGTACCCGCCGTCCCCGCCGTACCCCTCCCTGCCGGCCGAGACCGGCGGTCGCCACGCGTGGGATCGGGGACCGGGAGCGCCCTATCTCTCGCCGGGTGGAGGAGGATCGGGATCACCGCTGCCGACCCCTCCCAGCAGCCCGAGCGTCCGACCGGCCGACCCGGCACCACCGGCCACGCCGCCAGCCGACCCGCCGAAGGATGAAAAGCCGCGCGAACGGAAGGACGAGGATCGCGGCAACCGCCGGGCCTGGGGACGTTAGACCCACCGGCGCCGATCCCCCGCATCTTCGAGCCGAAAGGAAAGGAGTCAGGGATGACGTGGAGTGACCGTCCGACAGACCCCGCCGGCCGGGCGGCCGAATCGCTTCGGAAGTTCGGGATCAGCATCGCCCTCTGTCTGCTGGCAGTGCCTGCCACCCGGGCGGCGATTCCCCCGGACCTTCCGATGGTGCAGAGACTCGGCTCGGGAGTCTCTGCGCTCGGCATGGGCGGCGCCTCCACCGCGGTCGCCGATGACTTCTCGGCTCTGGCCACGAATCCGGCCGGACTTGCCCAATTGCGGTCGACGGAGTTCGGCGGCGGCTTCGAAAGCCGTTCCCTCGACGTGACGACCCGGTACTTCGGGCAGGGAGCGACCACGCCGCTCGAGAAGAGCGGGATCGAGGCGGCCGGCTTCGCCCATCCGTTCCCGACCTGGCGCGGAAGCTTCGTGATCGGCTTCTCCTATGATCGCGAGGCGACCTTCGATCAGGATTACTACCGATCCGGGAGCGGTCCCGGCGTGGAGTTCGAGGAGGAAAGGATCTTCGAGGACGGAACTCTGGGCGCCTGGCGCGCCGGGTTCGGTATCACGATGACGCCGGAACTGATGCTCGGAGTCGGCGCTACTCTTCTGACCGGAGACTCGCGCCGCGAGCGGGAGTTCCAGTTCCAGGAAGAGGGCGGAACGGATCGCGAGTTCACCTCCACGGTCACCGACCTCGACTTGACCGCGGTCAGCGCCAGTCTGGGCGCCCTCTATCGCGCCCCCGCCGGCTGGCGGGTGGGCTTCACGCTGCACCTGCCGGAGGGCTACGACCTGGACGGTCGGCAGACCGAAGACGTCCGGCGCTATCAGGTGACCGGAGACACGTTGGACTACTACGACGACTTCCGCTTCGAGGACTCGGTGACCCTTCCGTTCCGCACCTCTCTCGGTCTCTCCTACGCTCCCCCGGGAGCGCTGGACGGTCTCCTCCTCTCGCTTCAGTGGGATTACGCCGATTGGCAGCAGATCGACTACGACGGACCGATCCGCTCCGATGACCGGCGCTATGCTTACCGCCAGACGCACGATCTCCGGGTGGGAGCACGTTACGCGCCGCCGAACTTCCCGATCCAGCTTCGGGCCGGATACATCTCGCAGCCGGTCGCCTATCGACTGATCGCCACCGATGTCTTCATGGGCGAGGCTCGGGCCGCTCGCTTCGATCCCGACCGGCGCTACTTCACCGCGGGAATCGGCATCGAACTCGATCCCACCTTCACGCTCGATCTTGCCTACCTGCACGGGGGATTCGAGCGGTCGGACGACGGCGGTTCGGGAGCCGGTGCGGCGCGCGCGACGACCGAGGAGTACAAGGATCGTCGGGTACTGTTCGGGGCCTCGTTCCGGCTGCCGGCGACGCTCTAGTCCGGCGACGCTCTAGTCCGGGTCCTTCCGTTCTGAGGCGTCCTCGCCCAGGCCGCCGAGCGCATCGCGGGCCGCCATCTGCTCCGCTTCTTTCTTGTTGTGCCCGCTGCCGCGGCCGAGAAGCTGCCCACGAACGTGGACCTCGACGAGGAAGACCTTGCGGTGATCCGGCCCCGCTTCGGAGATGACCCGATACCGCGGGTGGGTCTTGAAGCGCGCCTGGACCTGTTCCTGAAGCTGGCTTTTGTGGTTGGAGAGGCTCTCGTCCTGCAGGATCTCGCCGGCGTGCCGAAGGAGGTGTTCGTTCGCGAAGCGCCGCGCCTCCTCCAAGCCCGCATCCAGGTAGACCGCGCCGATGACCGCTTCGAACGTGTCGGAGAGGATCGAGGCGCGGGCGCTACCGCCCGCCTCGCGCTCCGCGTCACTCAGGAGCACGTAATCGCCCAGTCGCATGCGATCAGCACACTGGGCGAGCACCTCGCGGGAGACCAGAAGGCCCTTCTTCTTGGTCAGGGAACCTTCCCGGTCTTCCGGAAAGCGCCCGTAAAGGAACTCGATGACCGTGAGCTCCAGGACGGCGTCGCCCAGAAACTCGATCCGCTCGTTCGAGAGGATCTGGTCCTGTCCGTTGCCGCCGAGGAAGGACCGGTGCGTCAGCGCCTGCCGGACCAGGGCCTGGTCACGGAAGCGCACTCCAATGCGTTCCTGAAAAGCGTCCAGGACCGCTCGCACCTGCGGAGACGCTCCGGCACGCCGCCCGCGCAGGCGAGTCCAGAGCTGCCGCAACCCCACCATCCAACGCCCCTCTGTCCAACGGCCCTCTGTCCAACGCCCCTCTGTCCAACGCCCCTCTGTCCAACGGCCGCCACGTCCCGGGCCGCGCGAGAGGTCAGCCCTCTGCGGGGTACTTCCTCACCGCCAGGCAGACGTTATGCCCGCCGAAGCCGAGCGAGTTGCTGAGCGCCAGGCAGACCTTCTGCTGGCGGGCCTGATTCGGCACGTAGTCAAGATCGCACTCGGGATCCGGATTCTCGTAGTTGATTGTCGGCGCGATCTGATCGTGCATCACGGTATAAACCGTCGCCACCAGTTCGACGGCCCCGGCCGCGCCCAGGAGGTGCCCGGTCATCGACTTGGTGGAACTGATCGCGAGGCGCCGCGCGTGCTCTCCGAAGAGGCTGCGGATCGCCATCGTCTCGAACTTGTCGTTGAGCGGCGTCGAAGTCCCGTGCGCGTTGATGTAGTCGACCTCTTCCGGCACGGCGCCGGCCGTCTTGAGCGCCAACGCCATGGCCCGGGCCGATCCCTCGCCGCCGGGCGCCGGAGCCGTGATGTGATGCGCGTCGGCGGTCGCGCCGTAGCCGGCCAGTTCCGCGAAGATGGTCGCTCCCCTGGCCCGGGCATGGCTCTCGGACTCGAGTACGAGGACCCCCGATCCCTCGGCCATGACGAAGCCGTCACGATCGCGGTCGAAGGGCCGGCTGGCCTTCTCCGGCGCATCATTCCGGGTCGAGAGGGCCTTCAGCGAGCAGAAGCCGGCCAGCGACAAGGGAGTGATCGGGGCCTCGCTCCCACCCGCCACCGCCGCGTCCAGTTCTCCGCCACGGATCCGGGCAAAGGCCTCCCCGATGGCATGAGCCCCGGAGGCGCAGGCCGAGACCGTCGCAAAGTTCGCTCCCCGCAGGCCGAACGACATGGACACCTGGCCGGACGCCATGTCCGCGATCATCATGGGCACGAAGAAGGGAGAGACCCGGGCGGGCCCCTTTTCCATCAGGACCGTGTGCTGGGCCTCCCAGGTGGTCGCCCCGCCGATCCCCGATCCGATGATGCACCCGATCCGGTTCCCGTTGTTCTCCGTCGCGTCGAGGCGGCTCTGCTCGAGCGCCTCCTTCGTGGCGGCAATGGCGTACTGGGTGTAGGGGTCGGCCCGCTTCGCTTCCTTGCGGTCCATGTAGTTGCCGGGGTCGAAACCCTTGACCTCGGCGGCGATACGCGTGTCATAGGCCGAGACATCGAACTTGGTCACCTCCGACACGCCGGGGCGACCCTCCAGGAGTCCCCGCCAGAACTCCGGCGCGCTCAGGCCAAGGGGAGTCAGACACCCCATTCCGGTGATCACGACCTTTTCCATGGTTCTTTTCCCTGCTCGGCCCGGCCGGAGCCGGGCCGGTGCGTGGTCAGGACTTGGTCTCGAGGTGAGTCTTCAGGTAGTCGATGGCATCATTGACCTTTTCAAGCTTCTCCGCATCCTCGTCCGGAATCTCGATGTCGAAGGCCTCCTCGATGGCCATGATCAGCTCGACCTGGTCGAGAGAATCGGCGCCGAGGTCATCCACGAACGACGCATCGGGGTTGACCTTCTCCGGGGCGACCCCGAGTTGCTCCACGATGATGTCCCTGATCTTCTGCTCCAGATTGTTCATTTCGATCTCTCCTCTGGGGGATCCCCCACCCTGGCCACTGCATCCAACCGCAATTTCTAGCCCATCAGCATGCCTCCGTCCACCCGTATCACCTGTCCGGTGATGTACGAGGCGGCATCGGAGGCGAGAAAGCTGACCACCCCTGCCACGTCCTCCGGCTGGCCCATACGGCCCGCGGGGATCTGGCGGAGCAGGTCCGCCTGTACCGTTTCCGGAAGCACACCCGTCATGTCGGTGACGATGAAACCGGGCGCGACCGCGTTCACCGTGATCCCGCGCTCGGCCAGCTCCTTTGCCACCGACCAGGTCAGGCCGCACACCCCCGCTTTGGAAGCGGCGTAGTTGGCCTGGCCCTTGTTTCCCATCAGCCCCACCACCGACGTCATGTTGATCACGCGACCCCAGCGTTCCTTCAGCATGCCGCGGCTGAACGACTGGATGCAGTGGAAGGCCCCCTTCAGGTTGATTCCAAGGACAGTGTCCCAGTCATCTTCCTTGAGTCGCAGGAAAAGATTGTCGCGGGTGATCCCGGCGTTGTTCACCAGAATCGACACCGGCCCGGCCTCCTCCACCACGCGTGCGGCCAGGGCCTGAACGGCGGCCGGATCGGAGACGTCGCACCGGAAGTGCAGGGCGCGACGCCCCAGGGCGCGGATCTCCTGGATCGCCGGCCCCTCGGGATCCCCCGACCGATCGACCAGCACGACGTCCGCGCCGTGTTCCGCGAGTCGCCGCGCCACGGCCCGGCCGATGCCGCGACTCCCGCCGGTCACGAGCGCCAGTCTCCCTTCGTGGTTCCATCCACTCATGTCTCCACCCCCGCCGCCCCGCGCGCGCGCTCTCGGTCGATCCAGGCGTCGATCGACCCGGCTTCCCCGAGCGGCTCGCAGGCCGCCTGCCGGTCGACCGCGCGCACCAACCCGGTCAGGACCTTGCCCGGGCCGACCTCCAGAAACCGCGCGGCGCCCCAAGCGAGAAGATAACGCACCGTCTCTTCCCAGCGCACCGGAGAGAGTAGCTGCCGTTCCAGCGAGGCGCGGATCGCGTCCGGTTCGATGACCGGTTCGGCGCCGGCATTCGCCACGACGGGACAGCGAGCGGCCTGGATCGGCGTCCGCGCAAGCACTTCGGCCAGGCCCCGCGCGGCGTTCTCCATCAGCGGCGAGTGAAAGGCGCCGCTGACTTCGAGCGGGATGACCCGTCTGGCGCCGGCGCTGCGCAACGCCTCCGCGGCGCGCTCCACCGCCGGGACCTCGCCGGAAATCACCACCTGCCCGGGAGAGTTGAGATTCGCCGCGCGCACCACGCCCGCGACTCCCGCCAGGATCTCCTCGACGCGCGGTCCCTCGATTCCGAGCACCGCCGCCATCGTTCCCGGCCGATCGAGCCCGGCCTGGTACATCAACTCACCCCGTCGGCGTACCAGACGGAGTCCGTCCGCAAAGCTGAACGACCCCGCCGCGCAATACGCGCTGTACTCACCGAGACTGTGCCCGGCCATGGCCGTCGCGTCACCGGAGCCTTCCAGTCCCAGCACTCGCCAGGCCGCCATGCTGTGCACGAAGATCGCCGGTTGCGTGTTCCGCGTCCGCCGGAGTTCCTCTTCCGGGCCCTCGAAGCATATCCGGGCGAGATCTTCGCCCAAGACCTCGTTCGCCTCCTCGAAAAGAGAGCGCGCGCCCGGGTGGTGCTCGAAGAGATCCCGGCCCATCCCGACGAACTGCGAGCCCTGTCCGGGGAACAGCACCGCCGTCTTCACGTCGCTTCCTCCTCGTCCCGCATCCCCGTCTCCTGCCGGCGCCGCCGACCCCGTCACCAACGGAGCAGGCATGCGCCCCAGGTCAGGCCGGCGCCGAAAGCCACCAGGAGAACCAGGTCGCCCTCGTGGACGCGTCCCTCCGCCAGCGCCTCATCCAGGGCCAGCGGGACCGAGGCGGAGGAAGTATTACCATACTTGTGGATGTTGATGTAGACCTTGTCCTCTGAGATACCCAGTCTTGAGGCGGTCGCGTCGATGATCCTCTTGTTCGCCTGGTGCGTGATCAGGAGATCGACCTGGTCGATGGTGACTCCGGCCGCGGCCAGCGTCTCCCGGGCGACCTCCTCCATCGTGCGCACGCCCAGCTTGAAGACCTCGTTCCCCTTGAGATGGATGTACTGAAGGTTCTTCTCCAGCGCCTCCGCCGTGATCGGCATCCGGGAGCCGCCGGCCGGCTGATCGATGAGGGAGGCATTCGTCCCATCCGCACCCAGTCGCATCGCGAGGATGCGATGCCGATCGTCGCCGCGGGCCAGGACGGCCGCGCCGGCCGCGTCTCCGAAGAGCACGCAGGTGTTCCGGTCCTTCCAGTTCGTGATCTTGGTCAGCACTTCGACGCCGACCACCAGCAGGGTCTCGGCGTGACCGGAGAGGATGAGGCTCTGCGCGATCTGCGTCGCGTAGATGAAACCAGAGCACCCGGCCATGAGATCGAAGGCGAAGGCCCGCGTCGCTCCCAACCGCGCTTGGACCAGGCAGGCCGTGGACGGAAACCAGTGATCGCCCGTGACCGTTGCGGTGATGATGCCGTCAACGGCGGTGGCCGGTATCCCCGCGCGGGCCAGCGCGCGCTCGCACGCCGGCAGGGCCAGATCGGATGCCGCCTGTTCCGGCGCGGAGATCCGCCGTTCCTTGATCCCGGAGCGGGTGGTGATCCACTCGTCCGAGGTGTCGACCATCTTCTCGAGATCGGCGTTGGTCAGAACCTTGTCCGGAACGTACGAACCGATGGAAATGAACCGGACTGAACTAGCCGGTTGCTTCTTCCCCTCTGTGCTCACGGCTGATTTCCTCTCTGATCCGGTGTTCGATCCGCTGCCGCGCGCCCCGCGCCGCCGCCCGGACCGCATTCATGATCGCCTTGGACGTCGAACGCCCGTGCGCGATGATCACGACTCCATCCACGCCAAGCAACGGCGCTCCGCCGTACTCCTCGTAGTTCAACCGGTTGCGGATCCGGTACAACAGCGGGCGGAGCAGGAGGGCGCCGGCTTTGAACTTCAAGTTGGTGGCAAGTTCACGGCGGGCCATCTCGACCACCATCCAGATGACGCTCTCTGCGAACTTCAGGATGACATTGCCGGTGAACCCATCGCACACCACGACATCCGCGGTGCCGCGCAGAATGTCCCTTCCCTCGACGTTGCCGATGAAATTGAGATGTTCCCGCGATCGATCGAGCATCTGGAACGCCTGCTGCGCGGCGTCGGACCCCTTGGTGCTCTCCTCGCCGATGTTGAGCAGGCCGACCCGGGGCTCGGGCACGCCCATCACACTCTGGGCATAGACCCTTCCCATGATCGCGAACTGGTAGAGATGGATCGCCTTGACCTCGGAATTGGCCCCGACGTCGAGCAAAATCGTCTGCCCCTTCGGCGTCGGAACCACCGCGGCGATCGAGGGGCGATAGACGCCCTGAACGCGCCCGAGGCCCAGCAACGAGGCGGTCACGACCCCACCGGTATTGCCGGCCGAGACCAGGCCGTCGACCTTGCGCTCCGCCAGGAGGCGCGTGGCGACCACGACCGAGGCATCCTTCCGGCGCCGGTAGACGCTTGGTGCCGATTCGGCCATCCCGATCGTCTCGCTGCAATGGACGATCTCGACTCCGACCGGGAGACGGCCATCCGGAAAGCACGAGACGATCTCCGTCTCGTCTCCCACCAGAACGACGTCGATCCCCTGCGGTTCGCGCCGGACCGCCTCCAGCGCCCCGAGGATGACTTCGCGGGAACCCAGATCCCCGCCCATCACATCCACCGCGACGCGCACGCGCTGATTGTCGGTCAATCGAACCTCGTGCCGGACTGGGACGCAACCGCCCAGCCGGCGAGCGGGCTAGCCCTCGACGACCAGGAATTCCTCGTCGCGGTAATACCCGCACTGCGCGCAGACGTAGTGCGGGCGCTTGATTGCGCCGCAGTTGGAGCACTTCGACGCCGGCGGCGCGTTCAGCTTCCAGTTGGCCTTGCGCTTGTCGCGACGAGCGCTGGAGTGACGCCTTTTCGGTAGGGCCATGATCTCTCCTCAGTTCCGTTCCCGGTCCCCCCCGGAGTCATCCCCGGAGGCCTGCTCATGTTCTTCGCCGCGCCCGGTCGCCGTCCCGGGCGGGCATCCGCACGATCCCTGATTGAGATCGGCGCCGCACCGCGGGCAAAGGCCCCGGCAATCTGTTCGGCAGACGACATGCCACGGCACCTCGACCAGCACGAGTTGGCGCACCTCCTCGGTCAGGTCGACGAACCGGCCGTCATGGTAGACGATTCCGAGATCGTCTTCACGCGATTCCTGCTCGCTCCGCCGGTCCCGGGAGGGCCGGCGCTCCGCGAAAACCCTGAGGTCGGCCCTGATCTCGCGCCGGACCGGCGCCAGGCACTGGTCGCAGATCAGTTCGAGGACTACGGTCACCTCCCCGCGCACCTCGACCTTGTCCCCGGACCGGTAGACCTCGGCCTGCACCACGACGGGGCCCTCCGGGCGCGCATAGTCGGGATCGAGCTCCAGGTCGACCGCGGTCCCTGCCCTCTCGATCAAGCTCGTCCCGTTCTCCAGGTTCTGGAGGACCAGGACGAAAGGTCCTGCCGGCTCCGGTTTCACGTCGCGTTCACCGCCGCAGTTCGAGGCCCAGACCAAAGAAGGCGATCTCGTCCCGCGCAGTCTCGACCGCGTCCGAGCCGTGCACCGAGTTCTTCTCGAGTCCGAGGGCGAGATCCGCCCGGATCGTTCCCGGGGCTGCCTTGGCCGGATCGGTCGCCCCCATCAGTCCCCGCCACCGGGCCACAGCCCCCTCCCCTTCGAGGACGCCCGCCACGACAGGGCCGGACGACATGAAGGCGACGAGATCGTCGAGGAATGGCTTCCCCTCGTGCACTCGATAGAAGTCGCGCGCCTCCCCGGGCTGGAGCTGGACCATGCGCAGGCGCACGATCCGGAGCCCGGAGGCCTCGATCCGCTCGAGGATGCGGCCGACCAGGTTCCGCCCGACGGCATCCGGCTTGATCATCATTAGTGTCTGTTCCACATCCCCTCCGGCGCGGAGCCGGCCCGAAGCGCTCGCCGCGCCCGGCCCGGCCCCCTTTTGAGAATCCGCAGAGTGGCTCAGAGTCCCAGGGCCCGCTTGATCAGCGGTCCGACCTCGGAGGGGATCATCGCCACCGGAATGCCCGCCTCGCCCAGGGCCCGCATCTTCTCGGCGGCCGTGCCCTTTCCGCCCGAGATGATCGCGCCCGCGTGCCCCATCCGCTTCCCCGGCGGGGCCGTTTGCCCGGCGATGAAGGAGACGACCGGCTTGGTCATCTTCGTCTTCACGTATAGGGCCGCTTCTTCCTCCGCGGTGCCTCCGATCTCGCCGATCATCACCACCGCTTTGGTCTCGGGATCGGCCTGGAAGAGCGGAAGGACATCCATGAAGTTGGTCCCGATGATCGGGTCGCCGCCGATTCCGATGCAGGTCGACTGGCCGATGCCGTGCTTCGTCAGCTGGTGAACCATCTCATAGGTGAGGGTTCCACTGCGCGAAACGACGCCGACCGGGCCGGGAATGTGGATCTCCCCCGGCATGATCCCGACCTTCGACTTCCCGGGCGAAATCAGGCCGGGGCAATTCGGCCCCACCAGGCGCACGTGGAGCCGCTGCAGCTCGCGGACGACCGGGATCATGTCGAGGGTCGGGATCCCCTCGGTCACGGCCACCACCAGTTGCACGCCCGCGTGCGCCGCCTCGAGGATCGCGTCGGGCGCGAAGGCCGGCGGAACGTAAATCGCCGCGGTGTTCGCCCCCGCCTTTTCGACCGCCTCCCGGACGGTGTTGTAGATCGGAATCCCCTCGAGCGACTGCCCGCCCTTTCCCGGCGTCACGCCGGCCACGACGTGCGTTCCGTAGCCCTTCATGGCCCGGGCGTGGAACGATCCATCCCGGCCGGTGATCCCCTGGACGACGACCCGGGTCTGTTGATCGATCAGAATGCTCACGACACCACCCCTTTCACTGCGCCAGCGCGATGGCCTTCTGCACCGCCTCGTCCATCGACGCGGCCGAGTGCAGGCCTTTCGCGCTCTTCAGGATTTCCCGCGCCTCGGCCTCGTTGGTGCCGGTCAGGCGAATGACGATCGGCAGGGAGACGCCGGTGCGCGGTATCGCCTCCATCAGGCCGCGGGCCACGTCGTCGCAGCGGGTGATCCCGCCGAAGATGTTGAAGAGAATCGCCTTCACCTGGGGATCGTGGGTGATGATCTTGATGGCCGTCACCACTTTCTCGGGATCCGACGATCCGCCGATGTCGAGGAAGTTGGCCGGCGCCCCACCGAAGTGCTTGACCAGGTCCATCGTCGCCATGGCGAGCCCGGCGCCGTTTACCACGCAGCCGATTTCACCGTCCAGCTTGATGAAGGAGAGTCCCCGCTGCCGCGCCTCGTCCTCATCCGGCAGCTCCGCCGTGAGGTCGCGCAGCGCGGCCAGCTCCGGATGCCGGTAGAGGGCGTTGTCGTCGAGGTTGACCTTCGCATCGAGCGCCATGACCTCCCCCTTCAGGGTGAGGATCAGCGGGTTGATCTCGGCGAGCGACGCGTCGATCGCCTTGAAGGCCGTACAGAGCTTCTGCAGGATCACGGCGATCTGCGGGGCGATCTTGCCGTCCGGCTCGATCGCAAACGCGATGCCGCGGGCCTCGAACGGACGCAGGCCCGTGACCGGATCGAAGTGGCGGCGGATGAGGGCCTCGGGCTTGGTCCGTGCTACCTCCTCGATGTCGATCCCCCCCTCGCGCGAGGCCATGATGAGCGGCAGGCCCTCCTTGCGGTCGACGACCACGCCGAGGTAATACTCGTGCGCGATATCCTGCGCGGGGGCGACGAGGACCTTCATCACCGTGAGGCCCTTGATCTGCATCCCGAGAATGGCCGCGGCCATCTCCTTCGCCTCGGCCGGGCCGCTCGCCAGCTTGACGCCGCCGGCTTTGCCGCGGCCGCCGGCGTGGACCTGGGCCTTGATGACGACGCGGCCGCCGAGCTTCGCGGCAATCGCTTCCGCTTCCTGCGGCGTCGCGGCAACCTCTCCGCCCGGCACCGGAATTCCGTGAGCGCGGAAGATGTCCCTCGCCTGGTACTCGTGAATGTTCACCGCCCTAACCTCCTCTTCTCGCTCCCCGCCGGACGCCGGCGCGGTCTCCCGCGAGACCGCCCCGCCCCCGGCACCACCCCTCCGCGCCGCTACGCGCGCTTCAGAAACCGGCTGAGGACGTCGCGCAGGCGCGGCGCGCCGATCTCCTCCAGTTCGTAGCTGACGCGAACGGCCTCCTTGTCCAGCTTGACCACGCGCCGGAAGTCGATCGGGGTGCCGATCACCACCAGGTCGCACGGGACCCGCCGGATCGTCTGCTCCAGATCCCGGATCTGCTCCTCGCCGTACCCCATGGCCGGCAGGAGCGTTCCGATCTCGGGGTACTTGCGGAAGGTCTCCTCTATGCGGCCGACCAGCCAGGGACGGGGATCGACGATCTCGGCCGCGCCGTACTTGCGCGCGGCGACGATGCCGGCGCCGATCTTCATGCCACCGTGGGTCAGGGTCGGCCCGTCCTCCACCACCAGCACGCGCTTCCCGCGGATCTTCTCCCACCCTTCAACAAAGATCGGGCTGGCCGCGTCAATCACCTCCGCCCGCGGGTTGTGCGCGGCGATGTTCCGGCGCACCTCTTCGACCTGCTCCGGGGTCGCGGAATCGATCTTGTTGATGACGACGACGTCGGCCATCAGCAGGTTGGTGTTGCCCGGGTGGTACCGCAGCTCGTGCCCCGCGCGCAGCGGATCGACCACGAGGACGCGCAGGTCGGCCGCGTAGAACGAAGTGTCGTTGTTGCCGCCGTCCCAGACCACGACGTCGGCCTCCTTCTCCGCCTCGCGCAGAATCGCCTCGTAGTCGACGCCGGCATAGATCACGGTACCGCTCACGACGTGCGGTTCGTACTCCTCCATCTCCTCGATCGTGCAGTGATGGCGCGCCAGGTCCTCGACCGTGGCGAAGCGCTGCACGCCCTGCTTCGCGAGGTCGCCGTACGGCATCGGGTGGCGCACCGCGATCACCTTGCGGCCTGACTCGCGCAGGAGGCGGCAGACCGCGCGGGTCGTCTGGCTCTTGCCGCAACCGGTCCGGGAGGCCAGGACCGCGACGACCGGCTTTGTGCTCTTCACCTCGGTCGAAGCGGGTCCCATCAGACGGAAGTCGAGTCCGAGCGACATCACCCAGCTGGCCATGCGCATGACATACTCGTGCGAGACGTCGCTGTAGGCGAAGATCGCCTCGTGGGCCTGGTTCTCGCGCAGGAAGGCGGGCAGCGACTCCTCCGGAATGATCGGAATCCCCTTCGGATAGAGCGGTCCCGCCAGCTCGACCGGGTAGGTCCGATCGTCGATGCCTGGAATCTGCGTGGCGGTGAACGCCAGCACCTCCGTCCGGTCGTCCCCACGGAATGCAACGTTGAAATTATGGAAGTCCCGTCCTCCGGCTCCCAGGATCACCACGCGGCGCTTCGTCGACTGGTTCATCGGCTCCCCCCGAGCATGAGACGACCCGACACCGGGGCCACCGGCGCCGGGATCATCCGGCCTCTGCAACCTACGGCGGAGGGAGAGCGACGCGTCAGCTCCGGTCGGCATCGGGGCCGCGTTGGCCCTCACGGATGCGACGGATCAGATCACTGCTCGAGTACCCGGGATGGAAGGGCACGATACAGACCGTCCCCCCATGGGCTTCCACCACCTCCCGCCCCACAACCTCATCCGGGCGGTAATCACCGCCCTTGACGAGAATATCCGGACGAACGGCGCGGATCAACTCCAAAGGGGTTGGCTCGTCGAAGAGGCAAACACGGTCTACTGCCTTCAGGGACAACAAGATAAGCGCCCGTCCCTGCTCATCGAGGATGGGGCGGGAGGGGCCCTTCAGGCCGCGCACGCTTAGGTCGGAGTTGAGGCCCAGGACCAGCGAGTCGCCGAGGGCTCGCGCCGCTGCCAGGTAGAGCACGTGCCCCGGATGGATCAGGTCGAAGCAACCGTTCGTGAAGACGACCCGCTTCCCCTCCTCCCGCTGCGCGCGGCAGAAGTCCGAGAGCTCGGCGCGAGAGACAAGACCGGCCGGTGGCGACAGCGCGTCGCGGCCCGCGGTCGGGTCAGCAGCCGGATCACGGCGCGGAATCATGGGGTTCCGCCGCGGGGCCCTCGGTCGGTTCGACCGCCAATGCGCGCGGTTCCGCCCCCCCGCCGTGATGGTCGAAGAAGCGCCGGATCGACCCCACGTCGGTCGTACCGGTGCCGACCTCGCGGATTACCAGTCCGGCCGCATGGTTGCTGATCGCGGTCGCCTCGGGCAACTCGGCGCCGGCCGCCAGAGAGAGGGCGAATGTGCTGACGACGGTGTCTCCCGCCCCGGTGACGTCGAACACCTCCGTCGCCGCCGCAGGGAAGTGCAGCGCGGGATGCGCATCCTGGAAAAGCGTCATCCCCTGGTCGCCCCGCGTGATCAGCACGCTGCGCGCTTCGAGCTCATCGCGCAGGTAGCGCCCGGCCGCCAGGAGGGCAGGCAGGTCGCGCAGCCGTCGGCCCCACGCCGCGCCCGCTTCAATCACGTTCGGGGTGATCACGGCCACGCCGCGGTAGGAGAAGAAGTGCGTTTCCTTCGGATCGACGCAAACCGGCACGTCGCGCCGGCGCGCTTCTGCCAGCGCCTGCTCGAGCAGGAGACGGGTGATCACTCCCTTGCCGTAGTCCGAAATGATGCAGACCGAAGCTTTCTCCAGCGCCGCCATCGTGCGGTCGAGCACCCCGTCGAGAACCTCGCCGGATACCTCCTCGGTGTCCTCCCGGTCGATCCGCACGACCTGCTGGTGACGGGCGAGGACCCGCGTCTTGGTCGATGTCCGACGTTCGCGATCGGCCACGAGCCACCCGGCCGATATCCGGCGTTCGCGCAGGAGTCGCACGACGTCCTGCGCCGGCGCATCGGCGCCGGTCACGGCCACCAGCATCGCCTCACCGCCCAGCGCCTGCACGTTGTTCGCGACGTTGGCTGCGCCGCCGAGCCGCACCGACTCCTCTCGCGCTTCGATCACCGGCACGGGCGCTTCGGGAGAGATGCGCGCGGTGTCACCCCAGAGATACCGGTCGAGCATCAGATCGCCGAGGATCAGCACCCGCTGCCCGGCAAAGCGATCGAGGATCGCGTCCAGTCGGTTCGGTAGTGGAAACGCCATGGGCGGATGATAGGGCGCGACCGCGCCCCGGACAAGCGGGGTCGCGGTCGTGCGTGGTTCTCCGGTCCGGTCCCCGGCCGGCACGGTCCGGCCCCTCGGGCACTGGAGGCAGCTAGAGGGAGGAGTAGAGGGCCTTGATCCGTCCCCACGTGCCATTCTCCGCCGGCGTCGAGCCGTCCCCTCCATTCTCCGAACCCGGCGTCGGGGGAAGTCCATTGCCCAAGGGCGGAACCGTCCCCGTGTACGGGTTCAGGGAGTCGAAGAGCGTCCAGGTCGGTCCCCCGTCGGGCAGTCGACCCGATGCCCGGTCGTCTTCCGCCTCGTAGGTGTTGTAGGAGTATGCGTCGATGACAACGGGGGCGCCGTCGACCATCTGGATCAACTGCACCGCATCGCCGTCGTTGCCGAGGCGCAGTCCGGTCGCAGCTTCGCCGTGGGCCGACTCCCACTCGGTCGATTCCGAGCCGAAGACGACCCGGACCTCGCCGGGCGCCAGAGTCCCCTCGAAGCCGAACACCGGGTCGCCGACCTCGTCCGCGAGGAAGTAACCGGTGAGTTCGAGCGTTCCGGGTCCGGGGTTGACGATCTCGACCCACTCGTCGTTCCGGTACGAGTAGGTTCCGTCGCCGTCCCAGTCGCGGGCCGGATCGGCCATGACCTCGTTCAGGAGAGGGCCGCACGTCCCCGTACCGGGGGTCGCCGCCAGCAAGAGCCCCAGCAGGGATAGGAAAACCACCGAGCGCATACGCGTTCCTCCTTGGTCTGGGTTTGAGGGATTCCCGGGAGCGCGCCGCCACCGCGGCGTCGTCCCGCCGACGACAGGAGGAAAGCAAGCGCGAAACGTGCCGCGGAGAGCGAAGACGGGCCCGCGAGAGCAGATCAAAGGGGAGAAAGAGGAATCAGCCCGCCACGATGCGCGTGCCGCCACGGCCCTCGAGCGCCTCGCGCACCATGGTGGGACCGGTGATGATCACCTCCCGGCCTCCCCCCTCGATGAAGAGCACGGCGGCTCGGATCTTCGGGCCCATGGAACCTTCGGGGAACTGTCCATCGGCCAGATGTCTTTTCGCCTCGGCGAGGGTCATGACGGCCAGGTTTCGCTGCGTGGGCCGGCCGAAATCGAGCGCGACCTGGTCGATGGCGGTGACATTGATCACAGTCTCGACCTTTACGGCCAGGGCCAGGACGATGGAGGCGAAGTCCTTGTCGATCACGGCTTCGACGCCTCGGAGACGCCCATCCTCCTCGACCACGGGGATCCCTCCCCCTCCTGCCGCCACGACGATGTGGCCCGCCTCGAAGAGAGTGCGAATGGCCGACTCCTCCACGATGCGCAGCGGCCGGGGGCTGGGAACGACGCGCCGCATCCCACGGCCGGCATCCTCCACCAGGACCCAACCCTTCTCCTGCTCGAAGCGTCGCGCTTCCTCGGCCGTGTAGAAAGGACCGATCGGCTTGGTCGGCCGCTGGAAGGCGGGATCGTCGGCGCGGACGACGACCTGGGTGATCACAGTCGAGACGACCCGCGGGATGTGGCGCTCGCGCAGGATGTTCTGGAGGCTCTGCTGGATCATGTAGCCGATGCCGCCCTGGGAATCGGCGCCGCACACATCCAACGGCATCGGCGGGATGCGATCCCGCGCGGCCTCGTTGCGGATGAGGATGTTCCCGACGATCGGGCCGTTGCCGTGGCTGATCAGGACCCGCGCGCCCGACTCGAGCAGGTCGGCCACGTGCACCATCGACGCGTGGGTCACGCGGCGTTGTTCATCGATCGTTCCGGCGCCGCGCCCCGGCAGGATCGCGTTTCCTCCGAGCGACAGCAGGACCGTTCGCGTCATCCCATCCTCCCCAAACAACCCATCCTACCCTGAGGGGTAGGATGGCACGGTCAGGGATCAGGATGGCCGGAACCCGGAGGAGGCCCGTGACCTCTCCTCCATTCGAGTTGTCGGCCGCCTGATCGTCCGAGTCCAGCCGAATTCAACGCGCCGTGTCGCGGGAACGGTGCCCGGAGGCATCGGTCGGCCCACCCGCGCCCGGCACCTCCCGCGCCAGAAACTCCCGGATCCGGGAAAGCGCGATCCGGATGTTCTCCACCGAGTTCGCGTACGACAGGCGGATGTAGCCTTCGCCCCGCTCACCGAAGGCGGTACCCGCCAGCCCCGCGACCCCCGCCTCGTCCAGCAGCCGGCGGGCCAGCTCGCGGCAGTCGAACCCCGTCCCCGTGATGTTGGGGAAAGCATAGAAGGCGCCCCGCGGGCGCGCGCACGAAATCCCCGGAATCTCGTTCAGCCCATCGACGATGACGTCCCGGCGCCGGCGGAACTCCTCGGTCCGCTCCCGCACGACATCCTGGGGACCGCGGAGCGCCTCGATCCCCGCCCGTTGCACAAAGACGTTGGTACAGGAGTTGGCGTTGGTCATGAGCCGCGCGAGGTGAGGGACCAGCTCCGGCGGCATCGCGCCGTAGCCGAGGCGCCATCCCGTCATCGCGTACCCCTTCGAGTGCCCCTCGAGCAGAACGGTCTTCTCCTTCATCCCCGGTTCCTGCGCGATCGACCGATGGGTACCCTCGTACAGGATGCAGGAATAGACCTCGTCCGAAAGGACGTAGAGATCGCGGCCCCGCAGCGAGCCGGCCATCCGGGACAGCTCATCGGCCGAGAGGGATCCGCCGGTCGGATTGTGCGGCGAATTGAGGATGACGAGCCGGGTCCGGTCGGTCACGAGTCCGGCGAACTCGTCCGGGTCGATCGAGAACCCGCGTTCCTCGCGAATCGGAACCGGCACCCCCCGCCCCCCGACGAAGTCGACGACCGACCGGTAGATGGGGTAGCCCGGATCGGGGTAGATCACCTCGTCGCCCTCGTTCACGCAGGCGAGGGCCGTGAAGAAGAGGATGGCCTTCGCCCCCGGCGTGACCACGATGTCGTCCGGACCGTAGTCGAGGCCGCGCGTGCGGTTGAGGTACTCGGCCGCGGCCGCGCGCAGCTGTGGATCACCCGCCGACGGACCGTAGTGGGTCACCCCGGCCCGGATCGCCTCGATGGCCGCGTCACAGATCGGTCCGGGCGTGTCGAAGTCGGGCTCGCCGATCTCGAGATGAACGACGCTCCGCCCCTGTGCCTCCAGCGCACGTGCCCGAACGAGCACCTCGAACGCCGTTTCGGTTCCCAAGCGGTGCATCCTGTCCGCGATCATCGATCCTCCCGCTCCCCCGCATGCAGGCCCCGGGTTCGTCTTGCACGTGTCGGACCGACCGGCACTCTGCTCGGTCCCGCGCACGGCAGTGTAACAACTGAGAAATGGCGTCGCCACCCGATTCCGGGGTGGCGGGGACCCGCCCCCGAAGCTCCCCGGCGATAGATGGCGTTCAGGAGTCGGAGTCGCGGCGATCGGGATCTACGGGCGGGACCGGGGACGCCGCCAGGGTCAGGAGATCGGAGGCCAGGCGCGCCCCGCCTTCGTAGCTGACTGTCTCCAGCCGGTCGATCCGATCGGGGGCATGCAGGTAGTAGCGGAGAGCCAGGCGGGCCTCAGGTGGATCCAGCTTCTGCGAACCCGGGAGAGGCGGCGGAGCCGTCTCGGCATCCCGGACGACAGAACGCGATCCTGTGCCCGCCCGCGCGAGAGTCTCTTCGAACCATCGCCCCAGCCCGGGTGAATCTGCGGGGCCCGGGGCCCCGAGCGTCGGGACGTCGGTCGGCGCGGCGAGATCCTCTGTCCCCCCGCGCGGCAGGTGAAACATCCATCCGGTGCTCTCATCATGGAGAACGAAGGCGGAGGTGCGCGTCGAATCTTCGCCCCGTGCGATGAAAACGAGCGGCCAACGCCACGCGGCCGGCAACCGATCGAGCGGATGGACCTCGATCTGGACGTTCCACGGCGGTCTCTCCGACCGGATCGCGCGAGCCTCGCAGACGAGAGCCTCGAGTTCGGAGGGAAGCGGGTCCACCTCGAAACGCCGGATTCGTCCCAACAGCTCCTCCCGCCTCGTCGCGGAAGGAGGCAAGGGCCGGAAGTAGCTCGCGAGGCGACGGCGCAGGCGAAGCGCCTTACCGACATAGAGGAGGTGATCCTGGTGGTCGAAGAAACGGTAGATCCCGCTGCAGTCCGGTACCCGTTCCAGGTCGGCCGCCGCGAAGGCAAACCCGTCGAACGACACCGGCCTTGATCCAAGCGCCAGGGCCGCGGCCTCACGCAACTCCTCTTCCGCGGACTCCCCGAATCGGACGAGCAGCGCCTCGAACACCTGCTCGATCGCCGGGAGCGGGATACCCTCCGGCTCCTCCGCGGTCGAGCCGAGTCCCCAGCGCTGCATCAGAGCGGCGGGAGTGGCGGCCCGGGCCGACTCCTCGGCCGGGATCCCATCCTTGACCAGCGCCAGCCGCGCCAGCGCAAAGACGTCGAGCGGTTCCTCCCACTCGGGAACTCCCCAGCGCCGGGTCATCCATTGCAGGAGTCGGCCCAGGGGCACCGGCTGAAACGTCGCACACCGGTGCCGGGACCACTGGCGGCGCGCCTCTTCCCACCCCTCGGGGTGACCAGGCTCCAGCGTGCACATCATCGGCCGCGACGGACTGGCGGTCTTCTCGTCCTCTGTCCCGGCCGCACCGAACCTTCGAAGGTGCAGCCGCCAACTTTCCGGCCCTGGCTTTTCGCATCCCTCGACCCAGGCGAGCAGCCACAACTGACGCTCCAGCGTGCGGCGGTCCTGCCTCCGCGCGGCCCACGCGTCGACACCTTCCTCGACGAAGCGGGAATCCGCGCCGATCATCGCGCGGATCAGGCGCCCGGGAGACGAACCTGAGGATCGCATCTTGAGGAAGACCTCTGCGATCTCCGCCGCCATCCAGTTTCGCCCTGACCGGAGCATCTCCGCGTGCATGCGGTCCAACAAACCTCGCTGCGTCATGATCGGGCGCATGCCCCCCGTTCCGACTGGTGTTCGCCTCCTGCGGCGGATCTTCGCCTCCTCCGCCGGCGCGACGTCGTGGGGTGCCGGCGGTCGAGGCGAGAGTCCGTCCGTCACCCCACGTCTGCCCCGCCGGCGGGCGCGGAGTGCGCTAGACGACCACTGTAGCGGGAGGGGGGGCACTTCACAACCGGGGCAAGGGAGTCACCTCGGGTCCATGGTCGATCGACGCTATAGAGGGTTCCACCTCAGCGCGCGCTCGCGCCCGAGGGCGCGAGCAACCGCCACTCCGCCTCGACGTTCACCCTGGAGGCGCGGCGGCCCTTCACCCCTCCCGCGCCCGCGTAGGGGAAGATCCATCCGGCGCGAACCCCGAGCGGACCGGCACGGACCACCACCCGTCCGGCCAGCCAGGTACCGCGTCCGGGTAGACTGGCGTGCGCACCGGGGGCCCAGGTCGGCGCGAGCGCCAGGGTCTCTCGGTACGACGCGCACTGCAGCAAGCCGCAGCTCAGGTCCACGACGCGGCCGCTGAGCGCACTCCACAGGCCAACCCAGTCGGAGTTGGCGCGGGAATCGCGATCGGAAGCGCTGCGCACGGTGCGCTGCCCCCCCCACTCGCCCCCCCAGCGCCAGGTTCCGGGGGCTCGGAACAGTCCGAGCGGGCGGTCGATCATTCCCCGCCACCGCCACCGGCGGAGGCCGTTGTCGCGGATGCCCCCCAAAGGCTCCTCGACCGCGGCCAGCTTCGCACCGTGACGGCCGTAGGCCTCGACCCTGGCGTCGATCCTGGCCCGATTCCACTCTCCGTGAGCATTCAAGCGAACCTGCCGGGTACGAGTTCCCGCCTTGGTGATGGGATCGATCCGGGTGCCGCCAGACCCTTCGATCGACGCACGGACGCGGCGCGCGGACCATCCCCCACGCAGCCAGGCAACCTGTTGGTCGTCGAAGATGGCCTCCGAGTCGACGTCCCTGGGGCGCGTCCTCTCGAAGGACGAGACCGGACCGCGACACCCGGAGTCCCACCACAGCGATCCCGGACCCGTTCGCCATCGCGCCCCGCTCCATCGCGCCGCCGCGCGGAGTGGGCCTCCAGGGGCGGCGCAAACCTCGAGACCGGTCTCCCCACATCCGCCAGCGCGTCTAAGGTCCACCGACAGCGCCGGACTTCGACCCGAGACCCGCAACAGCGCCCCCAGTTGCGTTCCCCGGTCGCTGTGCACGATCCCGATCCAGCGATCTCGATCGCGGGCCGCCGCCAGCATCCGCCAGTTCGGTCGGCCGGGCGTGACCGCGACCGCGGCGAACGGCGCGCCTCCGCCGGTCGAGGGACTCACCAGGTCCGCCGCGTCGATCACGGGCCGGCTCGGTCCGACCGAGAGCGCTTCGTCCGCGGACGACGCCAACCGGACCGGCCGGGCTCGCGCCACGACGCCACCCCCCCACCGCACCGGAACTCCGCCACGCCCGGTCGCGACGCGCCATCGGGCCGGGTCGCCGAACTCGAGCAGACCACGAACGTCGTCCGCGGACGAGACGTCGGCTCGCGAGAACTCGACCCTCGCCCTTCGGCCCGAGCCGGACCACGTGAGGCGCGCGTTCTCGCCCTGCCGCGTCGGGTGACCGAGCCGCATCCGCAGGGATCGCCGCCATCGAACGATGATGTCGCCTCGCTCCGAACGTTCCGGCCGGCGAGCCTCTTCGGAAGGAGGGAGCGCCACCCGCAGGATCGGCGCCGCCAGCACGAGGTCGCGCCGCACCGAGTCGGGAAGGGTGAGCGCGCCCAGCTGGTCCACCTGCGTAGCTCGGAGATGCCCGGCCAGCCGAAAGGCCCGCGCGGAGTCGATCCCCGCCAGCGAACGGAGGTCGTCCGTCCTGATCGCACGCACGAGAAGCGGCAGACGCGGTCGCAGGACCGGGACGCGTGGGCTCCGAACCGGGTCACGATCGATCCAGTCGGCGGGCCTCTCATCCAGGGAGTCGACCGCGCCCAGCAGCGAGTCGGTGGCGGCGATCGACAGCAGCGGCTCGCTCCCGAGCCAGAGCCCCCCGTCGTAGCGCTCATCCGACTCGGAGAGACCGAGCGAACTGAAGGTCTCGATGGGCGATACCATGATCGAGCAAGGGGCTGTGGAAACGCGCGCACCGATTGCCGTCTCACCCTTCGCCTCGCGGGGCACGCCCTGGTCCGCTTCGTGTAGTCGATTGGAGCGCCACGCCAGGCTGAGTCCCGGCGTGGCCGGGAGATCCGGAGCGACGGTCGCCAGCCACGCCACCCCTTCCATCGGGCCGGACCCGACCGCGATCCAGGTTGCGTCGCCGCCCCGGGCGCCCCACTCACGCCCCACCGCGCACTTCCCGTCCAACGTCCAGGCGATCGCAGCCCGGGTGTCATCACGCGCCGGGTCACCCGTCCAGCATCGCGTCCCACTGAATGTCAGCCCCTGGCCCGCCTGCACGGCCACCGACGTCGTGACCGCCGAACGGAGACCGAGGCGCCCGTCGTCGCCGGTCCGCCACGCATCGGCAAACCAGAGCTCGAAGCCGAGGCGCTGATCAGAGGTCGTCCTCCACCCGAGAGATCCCGTCCACCCGGCGAGCGGTCGCACGCCGGCCTCGTCCGACAGTGAACGCTCCGGGCGGGACTGCAGGAGCGATGAGGAGACGAGCAAACCAGCCGGAAGGCGGGCGCAGCACGTCACCTCCCACTCGGCGTACGCCCCGGCCCGCAGCCGGGCGCACGCAAACTCGATCTGACCGCCATCCAGCGCCGATTCGACGGTGATCGCGTCGTACGCCACCTCATCGAACCCGAAGGGGGCGAGGTGCAGCATCCGACAACGCCACTGGGGCGGGGCGGGAAGAGGAAGCGGACCGGGTCGTCCGAAGGCCGGACGGATCGGAAGGTCGAGCATCCGCATGCCCACGGGAATGTGCGCGGTCTGGTGCGCGCCGCCGGCGCGGATCTCGAATGCCGCGTGGGCACTGCTCGCCAGCGCGGCCACGAGGCCGAGCGCCACGCCGGTCCAAAAGCAGCGCCACGGATCAGTGACCCGTCGCGTCATCGTCCGATGACCATCGTCTCGCGGGCCACTCGGCGCTCGCCTTCGTCGCCGACGAGGACGGCCTCGACCACGACCACACCCGCGGAACAGAGCTCGCCGCGCGATGTGCGGCCGTCCCACCGCACGATGGTCCCGCCGGTTACACCCCGGCGGCCGGTGCGCCGCCAAAGCTCTTGTCCCCGCAGATCGCAGACCCGCACCCGCCAGGACGCACCGCGCGGCCCGTCCGGAAGTCGCACCCAGACCCCTTCGGGGTTGCGCTCGAAGGAGACCCCCGCCGGGGCGAGTTCGTGTTCCTCCGGCGACGAGAGGGCCGGACGGCCGCTCCCCGACTCCGGGGCCGAACCGGGGGTCGCTGCGTCCGCCCCCCCGGCGATGGTCCAGGCATCGAGGCCGGCTCCCCCCGGAATCCCCTGGAGGCGGACCCAGACCTCATCCACCTCCGTGTCGCCCCACGCAGCCCAGTCGGCGATCACTCCGCGTGGATCGCGCAGGAAGAGGGTGTCTGCCGCGCCGTCCTCTCCCGCCGTGTCGTTCAACGTCGGCCATCTTCCCTCCCACCGCAGGAAGCGCACGGTCTCGGCCGTAGGCGCCGCGTTCCCCCGCCGACCCACCGCCGTCGAGTCCTTCGCCATCACGACGAAACGCCCCTCCTCAACCGCATCCTGGAGCGAGATAGTCACGCTGAGGCCGGACGCATCCTCGATGCTCCAGCCCGCGGGTTGCCATCCGTCCAGCGACCGCCCCCGAAGCTCGAACCACTCACACGCGTCGCCGCCGGGATGGGGCGAGACTTCGGAGAACGAGGCGGGTGGTTCGCCGGCCCACCGTCGCAGCGTGTCGACGTCGTTCGCCCGGGCGTCATCCCCATCGAACACGACACGGCCGATCCACTCCTGCAACGATCGGTTCGAACGCACCGGAAGGGTGGTGAGAAAACAGAGCGAGTCGCCCGCCGGCAGCGTCGCGGCGCGAAACTCCGGAGCGGGAAGCACCGACCGGCTGTCCGCGTAGAGCCTGACCCCCTGGAGTGAACACGGCTCGGTGCCGTGGTTGTGAAGCACCAGCGAGGCCTCGACCTCCTGGAGTCTCTCCTCCAGCGGGAGGAGGCGTCCTGCGCGCCAGTGCACCGCCAGATCCCGGGGCGGGACGTTGAGGAGGCCTGGAGTCGGATCGGCCGGGGCGAAGTCCGCGAGGTTGTCATCGGAATCGTACCCGTCACGGTGGCGTGCCAGCGATTCCCCGGAAGGCGCGAGCGGCGAGGGATGACCCTCGAAGTATTCATGGAGCGTGTGTTCGCCCCAACCCACTCGATCAAGCTGGAGACCGTCGAGGATCAAACGCACCGCATCGGGGCCGTTCTGCAATCCGCACAGCCCTGGCGCATGCGCCTCCCGTCCCCGATAGGGACCGCCGACGACGAAGCTTCCCCCTGGTTCGATCCACGAGCCAGCGCGACCCTCCCAGAAGAGAGCCCAGCGGCCCGACGCCGATCCGTCCCCCGCTTCCAACCGGATCCCCTGCAGCGGCACGGCGACCGGGCCGGTGTTCATGATCTCCACCCACTCGGCGCCCGCGTCGGGACCCGCGGGATCGTAGAGGACTTCATTGATGACCAACGCCGCCCTGATCGGAGAGGCCACGGATCCCGCCAGGGCGAAGCAGACGATCAGCGCGGCCAACGCAAGAACGGAGTGCGGACCCAACGCGTTCCCCGATCCCGGGCCTGTCTGTTCAGTGAGATCTGGCGCGCACATGGGTAACCTCCGGATCCCGGTGTTGTCCCTCCGACAGGGAAAACGAGGCAAGCCGGATTCATGCCGTCGAGGCAGGGGAATGGCGCGGGACCGCCGTGGTCGGCGGGATTGATGAGGGGCGGGACAGATCAGCCCAGGTGGAGGAAGGACCGGAGAGCTTCGATCCCGATCAGGCGAGCCCTCGACGTCGCCGCAAGGCCCACTCGACCGAAAGCACAGTCACGAAGGAAACGAAAACGAGCCAGTGGTTCCACAACTCCCACTCGCGCACTCGACCGACAGGGCGCACGGATGCGGGGAGATGCCGCAGGAGTTCGTCCAGTTCCGCCACCTCGTACATCCGGCCGCCGGTTCGACGCGAGAGCTGCCCGAGCATCTCCCGGTCCGGCCGGCTGCGGGAGTACTCCGGCCCCATCGACTCGACCCAGAATCGACTGGCGGCCGAGGCGCCCTGATCGGTCACATCGTCGCGGTGCGCCTGGGCAGCGACGAGATACTCGCCCGGGCTCAACGCCGGCAGGTCGGCCGTGTAGCGACCGGCCTCCGCACCGGACTCCATTGCGGCCGCAAATGCCACCACCTCGGGCTGATCCGCCGGGCGGATCTCGAAACGCACGTCCGCCCCCGAAACCGGGACGTACGCTTCGTCCCAGAGCTCCGCCGTGACCGAGCCCGCTTCGCCGTTCTGGAAGACGCGTTTCCCCGGCAGGACGCGGAATCGCTCCCGGGCCACGGGCTCGGCGAGCCAGCGAACGAGGCCGAGCATGAACTGCCCGTAGAGCTCGGAGGTTGGGGTCGCCCCGGTCGGGAGGAACTCCCAGCGCCAGGCCCCCCGCGCGTGCAACCACGCCGCCTTGCCTCGATCGCGATGGACCACCGCCAGGGCAGTGCCCACCGCGCCGCGTGGTCCCCTGTACTCCAGGAGCGCGCGCGCCTCGGGGCGGACCGCCATGGAGCCCCCGGCACGCTGGACGGGGGGGAGCGCGCCCCACTCTCGTGCCGTTTCGGCTGGATTCTCCCGGATCGCGGTGGCCGGGTGCCTCTGTCCCTCCAGCGTCAATTGCACCGGGAGCAGGGGCGGGACCCCGGGAGCATCGGCCGCGAGCACGCCCGGGAGAACCTCGCCGAACGCGCCGCTGTTGGCCCACCCGGCCGGCCCGGGCGGACCACCCAGCAGAAGGAGACCGCCACCTTCGCGCGCGAACCGCGAGAGGGCCTCCAGCGTCGCTGGCGGCGGCCCGCGGTGCTCGTAGCCCGTGAGAATCACCACCGCGTATTCCCGCAGCGCCGCGAGGCCTTCCGGCACGGGCGCCGGTCGACGTTCACCGTCAGACCAGTATTCGCCGGGCCGCGTCTGGACCAGGAAGGTGTAGGCGAGAGTCGTATCGGCGCCGAGCGTCCGGCGCAGGAAGGTGTAGTCCCAGTCGAGGCGACCGGCCAGCACGAGGACCCTGGTTCTGCGCTCGAGGATCTCGACCGCCACGCTTCGACCGTCATTCTCCGGAATCGAATCGCGAACGCCCGAAAGGACGACCTCGTAACGCACCAGGCCGGCCGCCGCCGGCCGCACCTCAAGTGCGACCTCTTGCTCCACGCCGGAATCGCCGATCAACGCCACCTCGCGCCGCGCCAGAACCTGGTCGCCGGACCGCACCTCCAGCCTCGCTGTCTGTCCGCCCAGCCCCCAGGATGAGACGATGGCCCGCAATGGCAGCGGCTCTCCCGCGAATGCCGTCGGGTTCGTGCGCACGGCCCGGATCTCGGCATCGGTCACCGGCGCCCCCGAACCGACCGCGACCGTGAAAACCGGCACACCGACGGCGGAGGCGACCCGCACCGGATCCCGCCCCGCTGTGTTGATGCCGTCCGTCACCACGACGTAGCCGCCCACCGGCCGGGCATCGGCGCGACTCACCGCTTCTTCGAGGGCCGTGCCCAGGGCGGTTCCGCCCGCGGGCCGAATCAAACCGGACGAGTCGGCGCTCAGAGGGAGGAGCCGATCCGAGAAGGCGTACCAGTCGAGCCGAAAGCGACCGGCGCCATCCTCACGCAGGCGGCGTACCACCTCAGAGACCTGCGCCGCGCGACTGACTCCGGAACGGTCGGAGCCGGCCGGCAACGCCATGCTCGCCGAGTGATCGACCAGGATCGCAAGTCCGGGTCGCCCCCCTTCGTCGGTCGTCGCGGTGAGGATCGGCCTCGCCAGCGCGAACAGAAGGAGCCCGAACGCCGCCGCTCGCAGCGCCCAGAGCGACCAACGGGCGGGGCGACTCAAGGGCGCGGCGATCCGGTAGTAGGCCCAGAATGCCAGGGCGAGGGCGGGAGCGAGAAGCAGAAGCCAGAGAGCGGGCCTCGTATCAAGGAAGTCGATGCTAGGCCCGATCAAGAGTCCTCCTTCCCGCCGCCGTGATGCCGTCGGGTCTCCGCCGCGCATCGACCGATCAACCCGTCCCGGGCTGAACCGGTTCCCGCCCGGGCCGTTTCGGGTGCCCTCGGGCGTTCCGGTCAGGGTAGAGGGGAATGGAATCACGTTCGCCGGCCCCGGCACAACCTCCAAGCGAACGACGACGCCGCGCCCAGGTCCGAATCCGCACCTATCCCGATCTGCTTGAAGCAGCGCGGTGAAGTACCCGGTCGAACGCGGCCGGCCGGACTTCTCCACCCCCTACGAGGGGGCGCCGGGTTTCTCGGTCGCGGCGTCGGGAGCGTCGCCTTCTCGGCCGGGAACGGCGCCGGCCCGATGCCCCAGGAGAAGGCCCCACCCGCGACGGTAGACCGCCGTGCCGCCAACCGAGGGGCGACTGAAGTTGATCCGACCGATCAGAAGCACGTGGACCAGCCCGGCGCCGAACAGCAGGGAGAGCCCACGGTCGATCCATCGATAGACCTGCGGCTCCCCTCGACCGGTGCCAAGCAACAAGAGCGCGATCGCGGTGAGCCCCGCGATGGCGAGGCCGGTCATCTTGCCGAAGGGAGTCGGCTGGATCCAGATCTCCCCTTTGGTCAGGTAGAGCGCGCCACTGCCAACGAGGAGCAGCAGGTAGCGGGCCACGACCAGTCCCCCCGTGAGCCATGAGAGGACTCCACCGAACGCCAGCGCGAGCAGCACGCCGAGATGGAACAGGATGTCCCCGAAGGGATCGAGGACGAATCCGAGCTTGCTCTCCTCGCCCAGGCGGCGGGCCACCACACCGTCGGCGATGTCAGTCAGCCCCAGAAGCGCGTAGAGCGCCAGCGCCGCCGCCCACTGCCGCAGCCAGAGCAGATAGAGCAACAGCGGGAGAAACGAGATCCGGAGCAGGCTCAGCACGTTGGCCCAGCCGAGGCGGCGGAGCGGGCGGCCGTCGAGGTGTTCGAGGAAACCGGAGTTCAAGAGCAGAAGCGAGATGAGCCCCGAGATCCAGAGCAACTGGATCGCGAGGAAGTACGGAGCCGCGAAGAGGCGGAGCAGCAGCCAGAGGACGAGGCCCAGCAGGAATGCCACCGACGAAATCGCGTAGCCGGTGTGCACGATCGAGAGAATGACTCCCGGGCCGCCCGGTTCCGCGGGTGAAACCGGTCTCCAAGCGTACCAAGGCCAGTAGGCCCAGCCGAGGGCATGCCGTACGCGCTCGCGACGCCTGGTCTCCGGCTCGGCTCCCCGCCGGGCCGTGGTTCCCCGACCCCGTGACGGAGAGGAGGCGGGGCCGATCCCTCCCCGTGGAGGGCCGGCCCCGTTCCGTTTCGCGTCTCGATCCATGGCGCCCCCCCGCGCCGGAGGGCTCGGCTACGCCGTGGAAGAGGCGATCGCCGTGCTCTGGGCGCGGATCGTGGCCTGCGCCGCCGCCAGGCGCGCGATCGGCACGCGGTACGGCGAGCAGCTCACATAGTCCAGCTTCGTACGATAGCAGAACTCGATCGACGCCGGATCACCCCCGTGCTCGCCGCAGATGCCGACCTTGAGGTCCCGCCGCGTGGCACGCCCCTTTTCGGTCGCCATGGTCACGAGCTGCCCCACGCCCCGCTGGTCGAGGGAGACGAAGGGATCGTGCGCCAGGATCTTCTCCTCCACGTACTCACGCAGGAACTTGCCGGCGTCGTCGCGCGAGTAGCCAAACGTCATCTGGGTCAGGTCGTTCGTGCCGAAGGAGAAGAACTGGGCCTCTCCCGCCACCTCGTCCGCGGTCAGGGCAGCCCGCGGGATCTCGATCATCGTGCCGACGAGGTAGGGGACCTCGACGCCGGTCTCGCGCCCGACTTCGCGCGCGACGCGGTCGACCACCGCCCGTTGGTGGCGGAACTCGGTCACATCGCCGACCAGCGGGATCATGATCTCCGGGAAGACCCGCACTCCTTCCTTGATCAGCCCGGCGGCCGCCTCGAGGATGGCGCGGGCCTGCATCGCGGTGATCTCGGGATAGGTGATCCCCAAGCGACACCCGCGGTGTCCGAGCATCGGGTTGAACTCGTGCAACTCCTCGACCCGCCGGAGCAGCTGCTCCTTCTCCGCGATCAGCGCCGGATCTGCCTTGCGCTCGTGCAGCAACGCCACCTCGACCATCAGCTCCTCCCGCTTCGGCAGGAACTCGTGGAGCGGAGGATCGAGCGTCCGAATCGTTACCGGCAGCCCCTCCATCGCCTTCAGGATGCCGCGGAAGTCGTCCCGCTGGAACGGCAGGATGCGGGCGAGCGCCTCATCGAGCTTCGCTTGCGGCCCGGCCAGATCCTCCTCCGCCTGCCGCAGCCCGGCCGCGAGACGCTCTCTCCGCTCTCCCTGGGTCTCCTCCATCTCTCGCCGCAGCTTCTCGACCTGCGAGCGCACGCGCTTCGCGATCGGCGCATACATGATCATCTGCTGCACCCACGGCAGCCGCTCTTCCGCGAAGAACATGTGCTCCGTGCGGCAGAGGCCGATGCCCTGTGCGCCGAAGCGTCGCGCGGCCAGCGCGTCACGGGGAACGTCGGCGTTGGCGCGCACCCGGAGTCCGCGCAATTCATCCGCCCAGCCCATGAAGACCTTGAACTCGCCCGATTCCTCCGGCTCGAGCGTCGGGACCTGCCCCAGCAGCACCTCGCCGGTCGAGCCGTTCAGGGTGATGATCTCCCCCTTCTTCAGTACCCGATCACCGATGCGAACCGTGCCGGCGGCCTCCCGGATCTCCAGCGCGGAGCAGCCGGCCACGCAGCACTTCCCCATCCCGCGCGCCACGACCGCCGCGTGGGAGGTCATGCCGCCGGTGGCGGTCAGAATTCCCTGGGCGGCATCCATCCCGTGGATGTCATCCGGGTTGGTCTCGTTGCGCACGAGGACCACCTTGCGGTTCTGTGCCTTGAACTCCACCGCCTCGTCGGGATCGAAGACGATTTCGCCCACGGCCGCGCCCGGCGAGGCGGCCAGGCCGCGCGCCAGGACCGTGACGGCCGCGTTCGGATCGATCCGCGGATGCAGAAGCTGGTCGAGGGCGGACGGTTCCACCCGCAGGATCGCCTCCTCGCGGGTGATCAGCCCTTCACCCACCATCTCCACGGCGATCCGGATCGCGGCCTGGGTCGTCCGCTTGCCGGTCCGCGTCTGCAGCATGTAGAGGTGACTGTCCTCGATCGTGAACTCGAAGTCCTGCACGTCCCGGTAGTGCTGTTCCAGGCGGGTCGTGATCGCGCGAAGCTGGTCGTAGCACGCCTTCAGATCGCCCTCCAGTTCCGCGATCGGCTTGGGCGTCCGGATCCCGGCCACCACGTCCTCACCCTGGGCGTTGATGAGGTATTCGCCGTAGAACTCCTTCGCGCCCGTCGCAGGGTTGCGCGTGAACCCCACGCCGGTCCCGGAGGTCTTCCCCTTGTTGCCGAAGACCATCGCCTGGATGTTCACCGCCGTGCCGAGATTGTCGGCGATACCGTGCTGCTTCCGGTAGAAGATCGCACGATCGTTGTGCCACGAGCGGAAGACAGCGTCCCGGGCCAGGTCGAGTTGCGCCCGTGGATCCTGCGGAAACTCCTGGCCGGTGCGCTCGCGGATGAGCTTCTGGAACGCTCCGACGAGCCCCTGGAGGTCGTCTGCGGTCAGTTCGACGTCCGATGCGACCCCCCGGCGCTTCTTCAGCCCGCGGATCTCCTCCTCGAATGCGTCCTTCTCGATCCCCAGCACCACGCTGCCGAACATCGCGAGAAAGCGGCGGTACGAGTCCCAGGCAAACCGCGGGTTTCCCGTCGCCTCGGCGAGTCCGCGGGCCGCCTGGTCGTTGAGTCCCAGGTTCAGAATCGTATCCATCATCCCCGGCATGGAGAACTTCGCGCCGGACCGGACCGACACCAGAAGAGGGTCCTTGGGGTCGCCCAGACGGCGTCCCTGCAATTCCTCGAGGCGACGAAGCGCCTCCTCCTGTTGCGCCGCGACCTCGGGCGGGATCTTGCCACCGCTGGCGTAGTACTGGTTGCACGCCTCCGTCGTCACGGTGAACCCGGGAGGGACCGGCACGCCGGCGTTGGTCATCTCCGCCAGTCCCGCGCCCTTGCCCCCGAGGACATCCTTCATCGCGCCGGTCCCTTCGGCCTTCCCTCCGCCGAAGAAGTAGACATACTTGCTGCTCATCCTGTCCCTCTGCTTTCTGGTTCGGGACGATCACGCCCCCGCTCAACACAAAGGAGGAGTATACCCCGGTCCGCGCTCGGGTCAAGGCGGCGGGGCGGAACGAAAGCCGGAGCATCGGGGCTCGATCCACGGCCGGTAGTCAGGCCGGGACGGCACGCCGCCAGCGGGGCGACCCGCACCGGGAGCGCGCACCGATCGGGCGGTAGGGATGAGGTGAAGAGGCCGACCGCCCTCGGGCCATCTGCCTCCTGCCGTCTGCTCGGCAACCTCGACGGCGCGGTCGCGGTCATCGACCCGCGGGGCCCGTCATCCTGGTTGCGCTCGCGCTAGAGAATCACCGTGAAGTATCCCTGCTCGACCTCCCCGGGCTGGCCATCCCGGCCCCGGGTCTCGACCTGGTAGACATAGACCCCCGAGGCCACGCGGCGTCCGGCCGAGTTGTGGAAGTCCCACTCCGCAGCATCGCGCGACTCGCCGTACCGACCCGGACCGTGCTCGATCACCCGCACGAGATCGCCGCCGACGGTGTAGATCCTGATGATCGCGCTTTCCGGCAGATGGCGGAACTCCACGTGTGGAACCCCGGCCAGCTCCCAGGCTACCTTGCCGATCTCGTACGGGTTGGGGACGACCTCGACCGCTCCCAGGAGCGGCTTCGCGCGGCGCGCGGGAGCCTCCGCGATGATCGCGACCGGCGGACCACCCGGCTCCTCGCGATAGAATCCGTTTTGGACCGCTTCAGCACCATCCGGGAAAACCGGGAAAACGGCCCCTTCCAGATAACGCAGATCGAACCGGGTGATGCTGTAGAAGTAAGGCACGCCGTTGGGCGGCCCCGCGATGACCATCTCATCCGGAAGCGTCGGAGTCGACCCGGGCATCTGCGGATTCTGCCGGGCAATGATCGAGTCGGGATCGCAGAATGCGCGGGTCTCGCCGCGGAAGGTCCAGGTGGAGTCGCTGTAGTTGTAGATCCGCATCAACATCCGGTCGCCCGGATCAGGGGTCGGACTTCGCCAGACCATGTAACCCCCGAAGCAGCTCTCCTGATCGGCGCCGGGCTGACAGATCCCGGCGCGAACCACCGTCACCCGTCCGTTCGCGTCGCCGATGAGGGAGCGAACTCCATCGGAGGCCAGAACGTAGGTCGTGACGCTGACGCCGGGCCCGGTCAGCACCTGTTCGGCGCGGTACTCCTGCCCGTCGGCCCCGGAGTGAAGCGCCAGCACTCCGTCGGAATGCATGACGAACAGGAGGCGTCCAAAGGGTGGCGAGAGCGCCACGCGGGGCTGCGGGGTCCCGGTCTCCACCGACGCCAGATGCGTGCCGGTCGCGACGTCCCACAGGTTCACGCGGCCGGCTTCATCGCTGGTCGTGATCCGCCGCTTGTCTCGCGAGAACGCGATCGACTCGATCGACCCGCTGTGTTGCTGCAGGCGACGAATGGGTCCCTGGGGCGGGGTCTGGATGTCATAGACCCGGACTTCGCTGGCGGCCGACCGGGTCCCGACCGCGACGAGCGTCCGGTCGAGCGGCATCGCGAGGGCGCTGGACGCGCCCCCGACCACGCCAATCGCGTAGCCGGGGCCGAGCAGGCGCCCCGGTCCGGCCCACACGCGCAACGTGTCATCCACTCCGATGGAAACGAAACGGAGATCGGTGGTGTCACGGATCCCGGGAAAGAAGAGGAGACTTCGCACCGGCACACCACTGGCCACGGTCACCGGCACGCGCGCGCCGTCCAGCCGCCACATCACGATCCGGCCGTCGTCCAAACCTGCCATGACGCGACGGTCGGAACCGTGCAGCGAGACGGCGGTCAGTTGCGCACCCGGGGGAATCGGGAGGTCTCCGAGGACGACCTGGTCGGTGCGACGCCACCAACGCAGGGCGGTCTCTCCCTCCGCGTAGGAGATCACTTCGCTGGATGGGCTGTTGACCAGCAACTGGACGACTCTGTGCCCCGGCAGATGGATCGTTTCGACAGTCGCCTCGCGGCGGAGGACCGTGTTCCCGTTGAACACCGGATCGTCCGGCGAGTCCGGTTGCCAGGTCAGCTCGATCTTCCGGCTGCCGATGGTCGGCGGTACGTCGAAGACGGTTGCTCCGGCCATCTCCCACCCGAGGCAGAGGACCGCCAGGATCGCGATCGACGCCACCCGGCCACCCCACCCATCGCAATCCTGCGCCCGCTTCTTCATCCTTGTCTCCGTATCCGTGATCCTGAGGTTCTGCGCGCCGTCCGACCGCTGCGGGCCGGCGTCCCGGCCCGCCGACTACTGATCGCGACCGGTGACCATCCAGTTCACCGCGGCCGTCCCCGCGTCCATCATTCGCTGGGCGTCGAACCAGTACGGCTGGAAGTTGTACCAGATCACGCGCCCGTGCTGCGTGCCAGCGATCGTGTCGGCCGCCGTCGACTGGTATCGCATTGCAACGATGGCGCCGCGGCTGGGCGAGATCACGTCCTCGCATCCCGCGATCGCCCGGTCCCAGGTCTCGGCCGCATAGAGAGAATCCAGCCCCTCGAACCGCAGCAACTCCTGGTTGAGCCCGAACTGGTGCCCTTCCCAGCTCCCGATGCCACCCAGGTACTTTCCGCCGACGATCTCCTCCGGATTCCACTTCCGCAGGTCGAGTTGCAGATCCGGATAGGATGGATGCATCGACCGCGCACCGACAATCCCGCTCGTCGGCTCGTAGCAGGTGCCCCCCTGCTGGGCCGTCGATGAGACCACCAGATTTCGCATGTACATGAAGCGGTAGTAGATGTAGTTGCGCCCGGTCAGGTCGGTTTCGTCGGGCGGCTCGAATGGATGCTGGAAATTGACCCGATTGGAGGCCGCCAACTGTCCCCCGAAAAGGAACAGCCGACCGCCGGCGCCGAGGAACGCCGTGAGAGTCGTGTTGGTCGAACCACTCTGATCGCGGCGCCCGAGGCCGGTGTTGGCGTTGCTGCCTCGCTGCACGCTGTAGCAGATGTGCTGGTAGTCGGCGACGTCCGTGAGGGCCATCACGCGGGGGGAGCCTGTCTCGGCCCCGTTCGGCTGCCGCGTGTAGTGATTGTACCGGTCTACGGTGCCGTAGTCGTGGAGCCGCCGCAGCAGGGCATTCTCGATAAAGTCATCGTGTTGCGCATCGGACGGGTTCGACGTCTGGTAGATGGCGTCATCGACCACGAGGGCGAACTTCGAGAACGTGAAGGCGATGACCCGCATCTTGATGATACACCGCCGCGTCGAAGTGCGGTTGTCGCTGACATCCCGCATCAGAATGTAGAAGAAGTGGGTGGTCCCGGCATCCTCCGGCGTGAAGGTGATCGGGAACTGCAGCGCCTTCCACTTGCCCCAGCCGACCCAGCCCCCGCGGCCCTGCGGATCCCGGAGGGACTCGTCGTCCGGGTCGGGAATGTCGAGCGCATAGTTCACGTTGCCCGGTTGCGAGCCGTAATAGGCAGCATCGCCGGTCCAGGAGAACCGGATCGACTGACCGGACGGCACATCCAGCTCCCAGGTGTCTCCGGTGTTGCCGGGGAACCGGTAGCTGCCGAGCTTCGGTTCGTTCACCGTCACGAACGGCTGGGACGCCTCCGGCGTCACCGCGAACCCCAGCATGTTGCGGCTCGACTCCAGCAGAGGCTCTACCGCGCCGGCCTCGTCGATGGCGCGCACACCGAAAACGAAACTCTCGCCGATCGGCAGGTCCCGAAGCGTGATGGTGCGGATCCCCTCCGGCACGCGGATCCACTTCTTCTTCGAGCCGACGCCGAGCGTGTCGAGCTCGTTGTCTCCGTTGCGCAGGACCTGGCGCATCACCTCGTCCGGGCTCAGCGGGTCGCCGAGCTTCGCCAGTTTGTACTCGTAATAGACCGGCGTCTGCTCCGGCTGGGACGAATCGATGTCCTCGCCGACCCACTGGATCACGAAGGTCCGCTGGAGCTGGACCGGCCTCGAGAGCACCCGGAGGTCCGGGAAGGTAATCCTCGTCTCGGGCGCGATGGTGCGGGCATTGAACAACCGGCGGTCCGGAGCCGAGACTCCGGCCTCGTTGTCGACGGCACGGATGTAGAAGGTGTGCCAGTCGGTGAAGAGCGAGTCCGACCCCGGCCTCTGCGTGGCGGCGCCGAAGTTGAAGCGAGCGTTAAACCCCACCGTATCGCGCCAGGCGCGCTCGCTGATCGTGTCGTCCACCGCCCACTGGTAGAGCTCGATGCTGCCGTCGACATCGCTACCGCTCCAGAAGAACTGGACGCGGTAGTCCACGCCGCCGGGGTCCGGAGTCATGGCACCGCCGGTGATCCGGACCGAGGGGCGCATGTTCGCGACCTGGGTTCCCTTTTCCTTATCATCCGGGATGAGCAGGCAACCGGCCAGAAGGACCGTGGCCAGGCCGACGAGGGCCAGCCGGGTCCACGTGCCGCGCAGTATGGTCATGGCGATACTCCCATTCTCCGGGTGGGCCGGACGGCCCGGCGCCTACTGCAGGCGGAACCGGACGACGTAGTCCTTTTCGCGCGCGCCGTATCGCGACGCGTCGGTACCGCTCGGGTTCCATCGTTCCCGGGCCACGATCCGAAGGACGTACTCGCCGGGGACGAACGCCTGGCCGCTCCGCAGAGAGACCGCCGCGCCGGAACCAACCCACTGCGCGACCGGCTGGCCGTCGATCTCATCCGCTCGCAGTCCCGGCTTCCAGTCCGAGAAGAGCACTTCCTGTCCGACCGCGCCGTTGGGGAGGGGATACTGGTCGAACTTGTACTTGAACTCCAGGTAGAGCTGCACCGGAACGAAGTCGGGATCGAGGGCCGCGAACGCGACGCGCATCGTGTCGACCGTCGGAGCCGGGCGCGGAGGCAGCGGATAGGTCGCGCCGTTCAACGGGCGCTGCCAGCGCGAGATCCCCGCGAAGGTCCACTCGGAGACGAACCGGGCCGCCTGGTTGACCGCGAACCGGATCGTGTCCGGAGTGCCATCCCACCGCTCCAGACCATCCAGGCTGCGAGCCATGAGGAGATACTCGCCGGAGATCCCGAAGTTGATCGTCGACTCGAAGCTGCCGTCCTCGCCGAGCGGGTTCCAGAAGGCCGCGTCCTTCACCAGCCGCGCCTCCCGTGCCGTGATGAGGTGCGGCGCATCGGGATCGATGGCTACGACCTTCGCCCGGAGCAGGACACCGAACGAGGTCATCGGCAGAGTGTCACCCTCTGCGTACGACAGATACTCGCCGTCGGGGCCGGTGGTGCTGGCGGTGAACACCTCGACCGAGTCGGCCTCGCCCGGCAGCAGAGCCCGCGAGAAGTAGGTTCGGGGATCGAGGTTCCAGACGAAGGTCCGGATCGCGGGATCGAGTCCCGCCAGCCCGGCATCGTCCCGGGCGCGGACCCGCATCTCGTAGACTCCGCTCTTCAACTGCGCCGCGGCGTAGGTGCGCACCGTGTCGCGGGGGCCGGACCGGACCCAATCGAACTCGATGGGGCTCATCTTGTAGTCGAAACCCTGGACGGTGCCGACCGGGATGACCTCCCCTTCCGGAGTCAGGGCCCGATCGCAGTCGGCGCCGTTCCAGGCGAATCGTACTCCCCAGCCGGAAGGAATCGTGTCCGAGGGGGCGAGGGAACTGGTCGAGGTGATCGGGCTGGTCTCGCCTCCCGGCCCCTCCCCGACGGCCTCGGTGAACCAGGTTGTCGGCACACAGCTGTTGCGCACCGTGAAGAACGTGAAGGCCGGCGTCGGATCCCGTTTCGCCTCGTTGTCGATCGCCCGGAGGTAGAACCGATGGCCGAGCACCTCACGGTTCTCATCGACGGTAAAGACGAAGGTGCTATCCGTACGGGAGGTGTAGGTCCAGACGATATCCTCGCCCGGAAGCGAGTCGGTGATCGCCCACTCATACCCCACCACCGCTCCGTCGATGTCGTACCCGGCCCAGAAGAGCTGGAGCCGGTAGAAGGACGAGGTGCTGTCGCCGGGCACGCCGGTCAGCACGGTTTCGGGCGCGCGGTTCCGATCGATCGGGGCGGACGACTGCTCCCGGCAACCAGAAGCGAACCCCCCGATCAGGACCAGGATGAGAAGGAGGAGAGAAACGAACGAGGTCCAACCCGCCGCCGCACTCCGGCTAGGGCGCTGAGGCTCCATCATGTACCCCCCGAACCCGACTGCCCATACCCCGACAGCCGCAATCTAGCATCCACTTACGCGAGGTGTCAATTCCTCAATCCCCGCTCTCCGGCGCGGCCAAGGCGCGCCGCAGATCGGGGTTGGCCGGAGTCAGGCGCACCCCCTCCTCGAGCAGGCGACGCGCCGCCGCCCCCTCCCCCGACCGCCGAAGGACCTGTGCGAGGTGCAGGCGCGCCGGCACGATCTCGGGCCTTGCCGAGAGCACCGATTCGAGTATCGCCCGCGCCTCCCCGGTCCGCCCGGCCGCGTCCCGGATCCGCGCCAGGAGGATCGCCGCCTGCCAGTCGGCTGGTTGGTCGCGCAACAGGGCCAGCAACTCCGTCTCCGCCTCCGCCGGACGCCCGCGCGCGTCGAGCAGAATCGCGAGGTTGCGCCGCAGCGCGGGATGCCCCGGGATCGCGCGCAAGCCGTCCCGGTAGGCCCGTTCCGCCTCGTCGAGACGTCCCATCCGCTCGAGCGCGACCGCGAGGTTGTTGTAGCTGTTCGGATAGAGGGGATTCTCGGAGAGCGCCTGACGGTACGCCTCCGTCGCGGCGGGCCACGCCTTGAGGTCCGACCAGGCGTCTCCCAGATTGTTCCATGACTGGAAGAACCCGCCGTCGTGCACGCGGGCGCGCGCCGGGAAGAGGAGAAGGTGCAGCCCGACCAATCCCGCGATCCCGGCGCCCAGTGCGACGAGCCGCCGCTTTTTCCAGGCCGCAGCCCCCCAACGGAGTGCGACCACCGCGAAGAGCGGCAAGAGCGGGGTAACCGGAAGCCGGTACCGCGCGCAGACGAAGAACGGCAGGATCGACAGGAACCAGGCGAGGACGAACCCGCCGAGGAGGCGCCATCGCGCGCCCGCGGCCAAGGCCAATCCCAATCCCAGGAGAGCCAGAGGCGCGAGGAGGGCAAACGAGAACGGCAGAGCCCGGAGGCTGGCCAACCGGGATCGGTAAAAGCGCGGATCTTCGTTGTTGCGGATCTCGGGGGCAGACCAGAAGAGGATCGCCTTCAAGCTGGTCAGGGCCAGCGCACGCGCCGGCTCCACCCGCCAGAACTTCCCGGCCTCGCGCGTCCAGAACGCCGACACTTCGGACGGCCGAAGCGCACGATCCGAACCGGAGCGCTCCTGGGCCAGCCGGATCGCATCCTCGTAGCTGCCGCGCCAGTCGGTCCTCATCCCGGGCGCGATCGCCGACCAGCCATTAGCCTCCGCGTTGTTGCCGATGTAGAGGTTGATCCCCCCCTGCCACGCGATCACGGTCGACGGATCTCCGTGCCTGGCGTTGTGCATCCAGACGGGCAGGATCGGAAGAACGAAACCGGCCAGGACGAGCAGGGCGGAGCGGAGCAGCCGGCGCGGCGGCACCCGGCCGCGGAGCGTCGCCGACTCCAGCCACCAGGCGTACAGAGGAAGGGCGGGCAGGAAGACCAGCACGTTCGGGCGCGTGACCGCCGCCAGCCCCGCCAGCGCGCCCCACCCCAGCAGCGTGACGGCCGCCGGAGTTCGTCGGGGCGCTCGTACCATCAGGAAGATGAGCAGCGTCGTCAGCAGCGTGAGGAGAGGCTCGAGGAGAAGCTCCGTTTCATAGTGGACCGGCACCCATGACAGCGCCGCCATGATCCCGGCGGCCAGAGCCCACCGCGGCGGGAGAAGACGGGCCGCGATGCGGTAGCTGAGGATCACCGTCGCCACCCCGGCGGCGATCTGAACCAGGCGCGCGGTCCAGAGGAGGTCGCCGGTCAAAGACCACAACGCGGCCAGGGCGTAAGGATAGAAGGGGGCGCGGAAGAAGACCTGCGGATCGTTCCAGTCGTCCGCGACGAGGCGCCCGGCCCAATCGGCATGGAAACGGGCATCCATCTGAAGCGCATGGAAGAAGGGAAGGTTGGCGAACTCGGCCAGATGCCAGAGACGCGGCAGGAGCGCCGCCAGGCCAACGATCAGGACTCCGATCAGAGTGGCCCTTCGCCCCGGATCCGGGCCGCTTCCATCGAACAGGCCCGAGGCGGGGGATTTCACCGACCCCGGCCGACCGGTCCCGGGCGATCCTGCGGTCGCGTCGGTTCGCGATCGCGCTCCTTTCCGGCCTGCCCCTCCTGGCTTCATGGGGTGCATTCAAGCCGACTCCAAAGAGGACGTCAACCGCGGGCTCCTCCCACCGTGACGGCCGGATGTCTCGACGGAGCGGCAGAGAAGGGCGGGGAGCCGGGCCATGGCCCGACTCCCCGCCTGGGATGCGCAAAGATCGCGGAGCTGAATTTACTTCAGGACCACCATCTTCTTGTTCGAGTCGTAGCCGGCCGTCGAGAGCTGGCTCCAGAAGATACCCGAGGAAACCGTATGGCCGGCATCGTTCGTGCCGTCCCACACGATTTCGTGGGTCCCCGCGGTCTGATGACCATCCACCAGCGTCTTCACCTTACGACCGTGAACGTCGTAGATGACCAGGCTGGCCGGACCGGCCGTCGACAGCGAGAACTTGATCGTCGTGCGCGGATTGAACGGGTTCGGATGGTTCTGGTAGAGGCGGTTGACCAGAGCACCGCCCACCGGCTCCTCGACGCCGACGCCGCAGTTGGCCGGCTCGATGCAGAGGCCGATGTTCTGCGGGTTGCCGAGGTTCAGCACCCACTTGATCGCATTGCCGATTTCCTGGGCCGTCGCCGTCACGATCGACGCCGAGTCGTTCGGGCACTCCAGGATCGGATCCGGGGCCACGTTCAGGTCCCGGGCGGTCAACAGGTGATAGCTGAAGCCGTCGAGCACGCTGCGATACTTGTTGGTCGAGGCGCCGCTCTTGTCGTTTGTGACCTGGGCGAACTGCGTGATGTAGCCGTCACCGACCTTCACGTACTGCTTGTTCCCCTGGCCCGATCCGAGGTTACCGAGGACCGCGTACTGAATCTTGGGCGGGCACCAGTTCCCGAAGACGTCCATCGGGACCGCACCCGTGCCGTACGCGCCGCCCGGCACCGGGTCGACGTTGACGCAGTAGTTGAGGTCGTTGTTGATCTCAGCCTCGCCGCTGGGGCAGCCGACCTCGAAGTAGCTCGAGCAGTTCCAGACCGCGCCCAGCGTCTGCGACAGGAAGGACGGGTAGAGCTGATTGATCACTTCGCTGATCAGGGTGCCGTTGGCGATGAAGCCCTGCTGCGACGTGTTGCCTTCGCAGACGACGGCGTCGAGCCACTGCTGGAAGCCCTGCCAGTCACGGGCCTCCGTACCGCCGGTGCCAAAGGTCCCCATGTTGAAGAGGATCGCCTTGTAGCCCAAGAGCTGCGGGATGCTCGCGCCGTTGTTACCGCCGTTGTCCCGGTACATCGCCGCGTTCCAGTTCGAGGAGGCATCGAAGTAGTCGTACCGGTCCCACTTGGTCGGGTTCGGAATCGGATCGCCCGACACCGCGCCGTTCAGGGCCACGTTCAGCGCGTTCTCGATGTAGAACTGGCTGCCGCGGTTGAACGCGTCGACGTAGAGGAGGCACGGGAACTTCGGCACGCCACCGTCCAGCCGGTAGCTCGGCAGGATCTCGATCTCGCTGTAGAACTGGCCGGCCGTGTCAGGCAGCAGGTAGTAGGTGGTCGGCAGGCAGATGTAGTTGGAGCTGATGAAGTAGTCGACCTGCGTACCCGGGGTGAACGTGAGGTCCGGGAGAATCTCGTTCCCCTCGGCATGCTCGCCACCGCCGCCCCAGTTGAAGTCCGCGTCCGGCGGGAGGTTCTGGCCGCCCGAGGACGGGCCGTCACGGAACTGGGAGATGAACTTGTTCTTGGCGATCTGGATGCCGACTTCCACCGAGTCCATGTAGCCCCAGGTGAAGGCCGGGTTCGTGCCGCTCCAGAAGTTGGCCGGCTTGCCGGGGCTGCCGGCGATGGCGTTCCGCCAGGTCATGTAGGTCGCGTTCGACGTCTGGCCCGGGCCCTCACGCTTCACGCGGAACCACATCTTGGCTTCCCACTTCGTCGTCGTGCCCGGGACCGGACCGGTGATGGCGAGCGAGTCACCCAGCTTGGCCGGGTTCGGAGACTGCCGCAGGTTGTAGGTGGCGTCGGCGTTCCCCGGATCCGTCGTGCTCAGGATCCCGATCGGGCTCTGGCCGAAGCCGTCATTGAGCTGCATACCGGTGGCGAAGAGGATCGCCGGAGCGTTCGGCACGCCGACGTTGCGGACCTGGACGTTGTCGATGATCGGAGTGAAGTTCGTCACGCCGGAGCAGGGGTCGACGCCGAAAGCGTCGCAGCTGGCGTAGAGCTCGAAGATGAACTTCACCTTCTCGCAGACCGGCGGCAGGCCCCAGTCGGTCCCGATGTTGTTCGTGGTGAAGCAGGTCGGGTCGGCGCCGGCATAGAAGAACGTGTTGATCCCGATCCGCGGCGACCACTGGATCAGGTTCGGGATGTTGGGGTTCTCATAAGGGTAGTAGCTCCAGCCGGAGCGGTAGAAGACACCGTTCTCCTGCGGGAGTTCGGCATACATGTCCCACTGACCGATGATCCGGTTGTAGTCGAGGTAGGTCGGGTCGCCGATGTCCGCCTTGCGGTCGACGATCGGCGTGTAGGTCATCTCGTGCTGCCCCTCGGGGTGCACCTTGTTTCCGTCGTCGTGCATCTCGAGAACGGTGCCCGCCAACCGGCAGGCGCACGGATCGAGGATGTTGTAGGCGGTCACCGGGGCGATGCCCATGTAGGCGCCCACGCCCGGACAGCGGCTGGCCGTCCAGCCGCCGAGGTTCGCGTCGAAGTTGTACGAGACGGGCGTGTTCGGAACCAGGTTGTTCGCGAGGCCGATGTCGTCCACGCCCCAGGCGCCGTAGAAGGCGTCCCAGTTGCTGGAACCGTCCTCGTCCGAGAGTCCGCCGTCCGAGAAGAACTCCAGCACGACCGTGAAGTTACGCTGCGCGGTGCCGCCGCCGAATTCGGCATTCTGGATCGCGCGGACGTAGTTCTGCTGCGTGATCACGCCAACCGAGTCGATCCCGAGCTTGCCGTTGAAGCCGGGGGGATTCAGCAGGGTCGTGACCGAACCGCTCTTCACGAAGACCTTGCTGTAGTCATAGTCGGCCTCGGTGTCGTTGAAGTACTTGAAGTTCAAGTCGACCGAACCGGTGCCGTCATAGACGAACGTCGGGCTCGTCAGACGCTGGCACCAGTTGTTGCCGTAGCCGATGCCGGCGACCCAGCCGAGGGAGTCCGCGTGCCCCTTGTCGGCGCCGCAGAGCGCCATCCCGGCGCCGTTCATGCCCGGCCAGGGGAGCGGGTTTCCGGCCGCGGTCCACTTGGCCTGGGTCATCTGACGCCAGTAGTCGCGCAGGTTCTCCGTCAGGTCCCGGCTCGTCCAACCCTCGAGCTGATCGGCCGCGCCGTGGTCCCACGTCCAGGTCTCTCCCTCGACGGCGTACTTCAAGCCGTCCTGGCGGACCTCGTAGAACCCAAAGCTGATGGTATCGCGCATGGTGGGGGTCAGCGAACGCATCGGCGTGTCATTGTCCAGCTGACCTGGCAGCAGGACCTGAGTCGCGTCAAAGCGTTCTGCGTCATCCACCCTCGCGAAGGCGGTAGCCGTGGATGCCAAGAGAAGCACCACTGCCAGCAACGCAAAGAACTTCCTCATCGTTTTGCCTCCGCTCTCTCCTGAAGTTCTGCGGGGTCCCTTCGCCTCTCGCTGCGGGACAGGTCTGGGGGCACCCGCGTGGACCTTGTACATTGCCTTCACGGCCGCAGGCGGTCCCTTAGATCAGGTCTCGCCTACCGTCCGTCAGGACGTTGCCAACCCCTGGGAACCTTGCGGAGCTCCAACGAGCGAGCGGTCCGCCGGATCCAACCCCGGGCAAAAGCCGGCATCCCGTTTGGGCCGATCGAGCATCCCAGAGAAGGTCTGCGGTTGGACGGGGGGCAACGAGGCGGCAGGAACGTCGAGGAGGATGAGGTTTCGAAGTACGGCAAACGGATTGATGATCGCCGATGTCGGAACTCCCCCGCCTTGTCGTCCAGCCTGCCCAGAAACTCAGACGAGAAACCAAATAGCCAGGAACCCGCCCAGCCGAGAGCCCGCTCCGGCCGAAATCGTAGCAACCGGCAAGTCGTATGTCAAGCTTGAGCTAAGGTTTGAACCGCAAGGCGCTCAGGGAAGGTCGAGTTCTCGGGAGAGGAGCGCGCGAATCTCCTCGACGGGGCGGCCGGCCGCCTCCGCCAGACGGACCACTTCGTCAAACTCCAGCGCCAGCCGATCTCCCTGCTCCCGTCCGATTCGTTTGACCCGGACCGGCCCGAGGGAAGTCGTGACGTGCTCCTCGGAGCGAGGCAGCTCCCAGCGTCCCTCCTCCCGCACCCGTACACCGAGGGTCGGGCTCTCCGCGAGGATGATGCGGGCCAGCCGGAAAGCGTCGTCCGGCCGGCAGATGACCTCCAGGCGCGTGCCCAGCCTTCCCTTCTTCATCGAAACCGCCGTTCTCGAGACATCGAGGGCGCCAGCGCCGAGCAGTTGATCGGCCAGGAGGGCAAGGTACCGTGGGTCCATGTCATCCACCTGCGTCGCGAGGATGGAGACCCGATCGAGGCGGGGGATCGAAGCGGCGGGCGGCTCCTCCGAGCCCGGGCCGGATGAGGGTCCCACCGGCGGGGGGGTAGCCGCGGCGTCGACATCCTCCCGAACTCCGAGACCGGCATCCCCCCCCCGCTCCCCGATCCAGATCCGCACCAGGTTGGGATAAGAGGGGTGCTCGCGGGTGCCGGCGCCGAAGCCGACCGCATCGACCCGCATCGACGGCATGGCGGAAAGCGGCCGGGCGAGGACGCGGAGGAGGGCGGCCGCGGTCGGCGTCAGGAATTCCCCCTCGTCTTCGACCACCCGGATCGGCCACCCGGCCAGGAGGAGCGAGGTGGCCGGCGCCGGGACCGGCAGGCGGCCGTGGTCCATCGAGACCTCTCCCCGCCCGATCGGCAGCGGTCCGGCGAAGATCTCGCCGATCCCCAGTTCATCCACCGCCAGACAGACCGCAACGATGTCGACAATCGAGTCGACCGCGCCGATCTCGTGGAAGTGGACCCGCTCCAGCGGGATGCCGTGAATGCGCGCCTCGGCCTCCCCCAGGAGGCGGAAAGCTTCGATCGCCCGCCGTCGGGGCCGCTCGGGGAGGCTCGCCCCCTCGATCAGGCCCGCGATCTCCGTGAAGTGGCGCGCCTGATCCTGGCCCGGGGCGGTCACGGAGATGCCCAATCCGGTGAGGCCGCGGTGCCGGCGTCGTTCCACCTCGATCCCGACCGCTCCCAGCCCGAGAGCCTGGACGCCGGCTCGGAAACTGGTCTCGCTCCACCCCGCGTCGAGGAGCGCCCCGACGAACATGTCGCCGCTCAGCCCCGTCCAGAACTCGATCCAGGCCGTCCTCAGGCTCATGCTTCGGTACTCCCCGTCACGCCGCCGCGCCCGACCGGACCGGCTTCGACGAGCCGGCTGATTCTCGCCGCCGCGATTCCGGCTCCGTGGCCGTTGTCGATATTGCAGACGAGCACTCCGGCCGCGCAGCTGTTGAGCATTCCCAGGAGGGCGGCCACGCCGCCGAAGGAGGCGCCATAGCCGACCGACGTCGGCACCGCGATGACGACTCCAGAGACGAGACCACCGATCACGCTCGGCAGCGCCCCCTCCATTCCCGCCACGACAACGATCACGCGCGCGTCCGCCAGGCGAGCCCGATGAGACAGCAGCCGGTGAAGGCCGGAGACACCGGCGTCGTGGATCGTCTCGACGCGCGCCCCGAACGCCCGCGCCGTCACCGCCGCCTCCTCCGCCACCGGTAGATCCGACGTGCCGGCCGCCACCACGAGCACCAATCCCGAAGGGGAAACCGGGGCGGGGGCCGGGAGTTCGAAGATGCGCGCCGCCTCGTGCCAGACCCCCTCCGGGTGCCGCGCGCGCAACGCCTGCGCCGTGGTCGCGTCGAGTCGCGTCACCAGGACCGCCGATCCCCTCCCGGCCAGGCCGCCGACCGCGCGGCCGATCTGCTCGGGGCTCTTGCCGGCACCGTAGACCGTTTCCGGGAACCCGGTCCGGAGCGACCGGTGGTGATCCAGCTTGAGGTCATCCAGGTCTTCGTAGGGGAGCGCCCGCAGGCGTTCGATCGCCGCGTCCGGGGTGACCCGGCCAGCCGCGATGTCGTCCAGCAGCGACCGCAACCTCTGAACGTCCATCCCGCATCCCTCCGTGGGCGCACGGCGTCCCGGATCGGACGCCTCGTCAGCCGGCCGGCTCTGCCCGGATCGTGAAGAATTCCTCGCGAATCCGGCGCTGCACCGTCTCGACGGCATCGTCCGCGTCCAACACCGAGAATCGCGCCGGTTCGCGGCGAGCCTCTGCGCGGTAGGCATTCCGCACCCGCCGGTGAAACGCGAGCGGCTCCCTCTCCAGCCGATCGAGCCCGCCGGTTCCTCGGGAGGCGACGATCCGGCGCATCCCCTCGCGCGGATCGAGGTCGAGCAGGATCACGCGATCCGGGAAAAGCCCCCCGGTCACCCAGCCGTAGAGCGAACGCACCCGCGCCCTCCCGAGGCCGCGACCACCTCCCTGATAAGCGACCGAAGCCTCGCCGAAGCGGTCCGCGATCACCATCGCGCCTCGCGCCAGCGCCGGTTCGATGACCTCCCTCACCAGCTGCGCCCGGGCCGCCATGTAGAGCGCCAACTCACACCAGGGGGACATGCCGGTCTCGCTCTGCTCGAGCAAGAGCGCACGAATCCGCTCCCCGAGCGCAGTTCCACCCGGCTCCCGCACCGCCACGACTTCATGGCCCGCCGCGCGCAGCCACTCCACCAGGAGGCGCGCGTGCGTCGTCTTCCCCGACCCTTCGATCCCCTCCAGGGACACGAATCGTGCCGATGGCCCCTGCGCCGCGCTCATTCGACGCCGTCCGGGTTCGCCGCGAGCCGTGCGGCCTCGCGATGGACGCGGGCGAGCCGCTGCGCGAAGGTGACGTGCGTGAGGATGGCTAGACCGCCCAGGATCCAGACCCGCCCACCGTCCCCCCAGAGCGCCAGCGCAAGGAGGAGGAAGAGCCTCTCCGGACGCTCCAGCAGTCCAACCTCGCAGGAGATCCCGAGTCCTTCGCTGCGTGCCCGCACGTAGGAGACCAGAAACGAACCGACCCCGGCCAGGAGCGCGACGAACAGCAGCCAGACCGCGGCGTCCTGCTGGGCCAACCGCGCCAGGATCGCGCCGAGGATCAGCCCTTCCCCGTATCGATCGAGCGTGGAATCGAGCGCGGCGCCGAAGGGAGTGCCCCGCCCCCCCCGGGCCCGCGCCACGGCACCGTCGAGCAGATCGCACAGACCGCTCGCGAGGAGCGCGCCAAACGCCAGCCAGCGGTGCCCAACGAAGAAGCCCCAGGCCGCGGCCAGGGCCACGAAGACGCCGGCGACGGTGACCGCGTCGGCGGTGATTCCCAGGCGGGCCAGCCCGGCGCCGACCGGTGCGGCGAGGCTTCGCACGAGGATCTTGATGCGCCCTTTCATCTCTCGCCTTCCATCCGATCGCCCGTCCCTTCGGAGTCGATGTCCGGCTCCGCCGGTGCGCTCGTCGATCCCTCCCCGGCACTCCGCGCCGAGCGTCCCAGAGGGGCCAGCACCAGCACGATCTCTCCGCGCGGCACGGCCGGCAGCGCGGCGAGCAGCTCGGCCGCCGTCCCCATCTTCACCTCCTCGTGGATCTTGGTCAGTTCGCGCAGAAGCGCCACCGGCCTCGGCCCGAGGACCCGTTCCATCTCCTCCAACGCTCGCCGGATACGATGCGGCGATTCGAACAGCACGACGGTCCGGCGTTCCTCCCGCAACTCTTCCAGGGCCCGTTTCCGCCGCGCCGCCGTCGGCGGAAGGTACCCGATGAAGATGAACGGCTCGGGCGGAAGCCCGGAAGCGACGACGGCGGTCGTGACCGCGGAGGCGCCGGGCAGGACCGTGACCGGAACACCGGCGCGGCGCGCATCCCTCGCCAGAAGGAACCCGGGATCGGACAGACCGGGCATGCCCGCGTCCGTGATGAGGGCTCCGCTCTCGCCGCCCAGCAACCTCTGGATCAGTTTCGGCGCCTCACGGTGTTCGTTGTGAGCGTGATGGGAGAAAACCGGTCGGTGGATGTCATGCGCCTGCATCAGCACGCGAGCCCTGCGGGTATCCTCCGCCGCGATCCAATCGACCTGACGGAGAACCCGCACGGCCCGCAGAGTGATGTCCTCGAGGTTGCCGATCGGCGTGGGAACCAGGTAGAGGGTTCCGGACTCAGACGTTGGCAACCTTATCCTTCAACTCCTTGGACACCTTGAAGACCGGAACCTTGCGCTCCGGAACGGGAACCTGTTCTCCCGTTCGCGGATTGCGGGCGATGCGGGGCTTGCGCTGCTTGACCTTGAAGGTCCCGAAGCCGCGGATCTCAATATGCTTCCCATTGATGAGCGCCCGACAGACGTGTTCGAGGAACTCGTCCACCGTCTGCGCCACGTCCTTCTTGGTCAATCCGGTCTTCTGGGCAATCTCGTCCACCAGGTCGGCCTTGGTCATCCGCAACCTCCTTCTTTGCCCACAGCCTGCGTCCGCCGAACCGGCGACCGGACGACCGGACAGCCGGAGACGCTCGCAGGCAGCGCCGGGTCTACGCGACGGAAGTGCGTGAAACTCCGACGGATGAGAGCGATCGCACGCTATCATCCGCGTTTTCGGCGTGTCAACGGAAAATCGCGCCGCCGCCGAGAGTAACTCCAACCCCGGAAAGCAGTTCGACCCCGGTTCGGCTCCGGCCGGCGCTGCGCGGGTGCTGCGACTGCGATTCCGGGACCATCGATCGCTCTTCGGCCCCGCCCCGCGGCGCCGCCCCCGGCCTCGTCCGGGCGAACACCCGAACCGGCCCGGGCGGGAGGAGCCCCGTCCCCCAAGATCCGCTCAGCGGTTCCGGAGCTCGTCGAGGCAGCGGGCGATGTTGAACAGGTCGAACTCCACCATCCGGAAGACACACCGATTCTCACGCTGATGCCAGAAAGCGCAGAAGACCAGGTCGCTACGATCCGCGGGGTCTGCCCAGACCTTGCCGGCCTGGCACTTCTGCCGGGAGATCGGACAGTATGGGTGCTCGGGCTGCGTGCCACCCGCTGCCGGGTCGATGACCGATTCGCTCATTCTCCCCCCTTCTCTTCCTTCCACGGCGGGCGTACCCGGGGTTCCGCGCGCCGGTCCTCGCTCAAGGTGTTCGTCGCACCAGGATCACCGCCGGCGGATCGATCTCGACCACGCGAACCTGCGTCCGGACCGAGGCCGGGAGGAGGGCGCGCACCGGCACCAGATCCTCGGCCTCGCGCGAGGTCGCCAACTCCGCGCGCAGGCGCACCTCCTGCGGAGCCAGGCGCGAGATGACCGCTTCCGGTCCGACCAGGATGACCCTCGCGCTCTCCGGCTCGACCGACAGGCGGTCGCGGAAGGACGGCGGCAGCCCGACCGCGATCGGCCCGAAGTCTCGACGGACAACGCCGGCGATCGAGACGCGCACGCCAACCCTCTCGAGGCGTGTCTGCACGTCGGCCGGGAGGATCAGCGCCGCCTCGGAAGTAAAAGACGCGGAGCGGCCCGAGAGGTCGACCGGCTCCGTCCGCAGCGAGTCGATCGCGCCAACGAGGCTCTCCGGACCGGAGACCATGAGGGTGTCGGGGCGCGCCTCGAGCGGCCCGATCTGCGCATGCCCGTCGGCCGGCTGACCCCGCACGGCCACGGCGATCGGCACGGTACGGCTGACCCGGCGCTCGATCGCAAGCGCCAGGTCGACCGGTTCGGAGAGGCCGAGGATGATGGCTTCGGACTCAGCCGGCAGGACGACGTCGCTGCCGGACACCGGACGCTGGAGCAATCCCTCGCGAGCCTGCTCGAGGCGGATCACGACGCGGGGGGGCATCGCCCGCATCTTGATCAGCTCGAGTCCGCGCGCGCGCACTCTCACCCGGACATCGCGCGGGATGTCGCCCCGGCAGATCAGGTTCGGCGGCAGTCCCTCGACCGCGAGGGGCAGGAGCACGACGGCCTCCCTCTCGTCACGGGCGAAGACGTGCGCGTAGACCGCCAGCGCCAGGATCACCGACGTGATTTTGATCCCAAGATTACTGAGGAGAGCCTGGCGCACACCCGGCACGAGGGGCCTCCCGTCTTCCGGCGCATCCCTGCGCTCCCTCGCAGTATAGGGACCGGTGAGGGCGGGAGGCAAGCAGCGCGGCGAGTCCCGACCGGCGTGGGACCGTCAGAAACGTCGGACGAGGGCGACGCTCGCCAGCCAGAGCTGGTAGTCATCCGCCCGGTCCGCGTGACGCTCCCGCTCGAGCAGACCGAAGATCTCCAGGTTGACCCCACCCCAGAGGCCCGCCTCTCCCAGAAAGGTTGCCGACAGGAAGGTATGGTCGGTCCGGACGATCGACAGGTCCACGGTGTCGAGCGTCCAACCTCCGCCGGCCGTGTCGTTCCGGTACGTGCGCCGTCCCCAGGCAGCAGTCAGATCGAACCAGAGCGACGTGAGGGGTTCGCGGCCAATGTTTGCGAAGAGGGCATACTCCTTCCGATCGAGATCGGCCGAGGCCTCGTTCTTGAGCGCGCCGACCCGCATTCCGAGCGAGCCCGTCCAGTCCGCCCCCAGCTCCTCCTCCAGGCTCCCCTCAGGGGATCTCCCCATCAGCCGACGCCAGGACGACTCGACGGAGACCGTCAACTCCCCGGCCCAGTGGTCCTGGAAGACGAGCGAATCGTCCGCGGCGTAGGAGACACGATCGACCCGGGCGCCACTCGCCAGACTGAACCGTGCGCCGAGGGGAACCGAGGCGGCGCCGTCGGCCGACGATTCTTCGTAGGCCGGAATCGTGGAGGCGCGATCCGGATAGCGACGCCCTCCGGTCCGGAGCGCGATCTCGATCTGATCGAAGCGACCCGTCTGTCGCGACCAGGCGACCTCGCCCCATCGATCGGAGTAGGACCCGCTCCCGCCCTCCGTGCTCCACTTCCGGCCCACTTCGCCCCGGAGCCGCAACGCTTCGCCCGGACCGAGAACACGCCGCAATTCCACGGACGGGCGCACGAGATGATAGTCGTAGAGCCGCCGAAGACTGTCGTCCCCGGCCCGCGAAATCTCGAAGGCCACGTCCGCCCGGACGCGCACGTCCGCCGGTAGACCGCCACGTTCGCCGGCCGCCGAAACCCGGTCGCGGAAACCCGCCCCTCCTCCCTCGGGACCGCCCTGGACCTGCAGGAGGTTTCCGACCTGCGCTCGGCCGTCGTCACCCCGCGCGCCGGCCGCGAGATCGAGCTCCCCGCGCGTGCGCGCCTTGGCGGCGCGTATCGTCCCGCGGCCGCGCATCCACCTCGCGCCGTCCCGGGTCAGCGTCAGCTCTCCCAGCGCCCCGGCAACCGTCGAGGAGGAGCGAAAACGCGAGCCCAGGAGCGCGTCCTCAAGGACGCCATCGTCGTCGGGCACCGCGAAGGGATCGAGGCGCGCGTCGAACAGGGTCCCGGATCCGAACTCCTCGTGCGTTCCATCCACTTCGGCCCCGATCCGCCCCCCGAAGTCCCAGGTTCCGGACTCTGCGCGCACCGTGATCGCCGTCACGACGGCGGGAATAAGCGCGAACAGAGGCCACAGCAGGCGACCGGCGCGAGGGCGAGCGCCACAGAACGCCCCATGCCTGGCGACGGAGGCCGGAATGGCGCTACCTCCCGGCCATCTCTTGCGCCCGGCGGAGCAGCCCGTCGGCCCGGCGGGCCGCGCTCGCGGCCCCCGCCCGATCGCCGCGGTCGAGCGCGCGCCGCCCCTCATTCAGCTGTGTCTCGGCCGCATCCAGAAGCCGGATCGCCTCCGCCGAATCGCTGCTTCGGATCTCTTCCCGGGAGTGCTCGAGCAGCCGGGCGGTTGTCTCCATCGCTGCCTTCGCCTGATCGGCATCCGGTCCCCGCTGCAGCAGGGCGAGCGCATCCAGTGCCGGGCGCCGGGCCGCCTGCGTCCGCCGCAGCGCGAGCAGCGGCTTCTGCTCGGCATAGAGGACGCGGGCGCGCTCCTGTTCGCGGTCGGCCTGGCGCAGGAGGACGATGGCCTGGGGTTGCAGGTCCGCCCCTTCTGCCGACCTCACTTCCGCGAGGATCATGTCAGTCCGATCCAGGGCCGATTCGACGCGGGAGGGAGTCGTCGTCCCGTGGCCCGCCCCCGTGTGCCCGGAGGCGAGCGCCCGGTCGATCAATCCTCGGGCCGCCCCGCAGAGCATGACGGCGCGGCGATGCTCACCCGCGCGGTACGCCTCCTCGGCCTTCTCCAACTGCCAGGCCCCCGCCTCCAGCAGGCGGTGCGTCTCCACGCTCGGGCTCTCGCTCACCACCGAGCGGGCCTGCGCCAACCGCTGCCGGGTCGCGTCGAGCGTCGTCGCGAGCGCGTCGAGCGTGCGGGACTCCGACTGGCAATGTTCGATCGCGTCCACGGCCAGTTCGCGCGCCCGCCGGGTGAGATCCAACACCGGCCGCGTCGGGGTCGTGGGACCGCCCGAACCGAACTGACGCCGCGCACGAAGCTGGAGGTCGCTTGCCCGCTCGAGCAGCACTTTCGCCTTGGCGCTCGTGCAATCCCGGATCGACTCGGCGGCGCGCTGGATCACCTCATCGGTGCGGTCCAGCTCCGCGCGAAGCCGGTCGCTGTCGAGCGCCGTCCAGGCCGCCCGGCCCGCCGGACCGCCGTCCGCGCGGACGTTCCCCGCCCCGATGGCGCCCGCGGCCAGGCAGAGCGTCAAAGAGCACGCGAGCAGGAATCCGCTGCGCCCCGACGCTGGTCCTGTCGTCATCTTCCCTCGCTTCCCGTCCGCGACCGGTCACCCGGCCGCCATCGGCTGTACCGCCTGGTACGCCCCGCGATGCTCAGAGCGGGATCCCGTGGTGCTCCAGGCGGGAATAGAGCGTCCGGCGCGTCATTCCCAGAAGCTGTGCCGCCCGGCTCTTGTTGCCTCCGGTCTTGGCCAGAGCGGCCCTGATGTAGGCCTTCTCCAGCTCGTCCATCGAGAGCCCCTCGTCCGGGATCTCCGGTAAAGCCGCTGGCGCCGCGGCCTCGCGGCCCAGGAGGGTCGGGAGGTGCCCCGGCCGCAGCACCTCGTCCCCGGCCAGGATCAGCGCTCGCTCGAGGAGGTTCTCCAGCTCGCGGATGTTGCCCGGGAAGTCGTATCCGGAGAGCAGCCGCATCGCCTCATCGGAGCAGCGCCCCGGCTCCGCACCTTTGCGCCTCAAGAAGTGTTCCACCAGGAGAGGCAGGTCGTCCCGGCGGTCCCGCAGCGGGGGCACTGTGATCGGAAAGATGTTCAGGCGGTAGTAGAGATCCTCGCGGAACTGGCCCGAACGGATCCGATCCTCCAGGTCGCGGTGGGTGGCCGCGATGAGACGGACGTCGGCCCGGACCGGCTCGGTTCCACCCACCCGCAGAAAGGTGCGATCCTCAATCGCCTGCAGCACCTTGACCTGGAGCACGGACGCCAGATCGCCGATCTCGTCCAGGAGGAGAGTTCCGCCCACGGCGACCTCGAACAGCCCGGGCTTCTGCCGCACCGCGCCGGTAAATGCTCCCTTCTCGTGGCCGAAGAGCTCGCTCTCCAGCAACGACTCCGCGATCGCGCCGCAGTTGACCTTCAGGAACGGGCCGGCGCCCCGCGCGCTCAGGCGATGGATCGCGGCGGCGAGCGCCGACTTCCCAGTACCACTCTCTCCCCTCAGGAGGACCGTCGCCTCGGTCGGCGCGACCCTGCGCGCCAGATCGAACGCCTCCAGCATCAGAGGGCTTCGACCGACCAGATCGTCCAGTCCGGCGCGGGGTCCTCCCAGGTGATCGATCCAGCGCCGCAGGCGCTCGCGCTGCCCGATCAGATCCCACCGCTCGTGCAGCCGCCGGACGCGCAGCAGAATTTCGAAGGTGTTCCAGGGTTTGACGAGATAGTCGACCGCCCCCGCCTGGATCGCCTCGCGCGCGAGCGCTGGGTCGGCGTGCGCCGTGAGGATGATCACCGGCAGCTCGGGTTGCTCCGCCTTCAGGCGTCGCACCACCTCGAGCCCGTCGGGCGGCGGCATGCGGAGGTCGCACAGCAGGAGGTCGCGCGGCGAAAGGCGGACGGCGTCCAGCGCCTCGGCGCCCGAGTGGACGCCGGCTGCCTGGTACCCCTCCTCGGACAGGAGGTCGACCAGGTCACGGACGATCTCCGGCTCGTCATCCGCCACCAGCACGCGAAAAGCCGAACGGTCCCGGTCAGGTGTCATGTCGGGTCTCCCTCTCCCGTTCGGAGGATGCACTTGGCAGCCGGATCGTCACCCGGGTTCCCCTCCCAAGCGCCGATCGGATCTCCACGCGGCCGGCCCGCGCCTCCACGAGCGATTGGACGAGGCTGAGGCCAAGTCCGGAGCCCGTCGGCCTGGTCGTGAAAAACGGCTCCTGTGCCCGCCGCCTTTCCTCCTCGGTCATCCCCCGTCCACGGTCTTCGACCTCGAGCGCGAAGCCGTCATGCTCGCGTCGCGTTCGGATGGTGATCGTCCCGCCCCTCTCGGAAGCCTGCATCGCATTCAGAAGAAGGTTCAAGAAGACCTGCTTGAGCGATCGCGCCCCCATCGCGACCCGTGCCCGGCCGTCCGGGTCGAATTCCTCCTCCACCGTCAGACCGCGATTCTCCAGTTCGGGGCGGAGGAAGGCGGCGGTCTCGCGCGCCACCGCGTCCGGCCGGCACGATCCCTCGCCCTCGACATCGGGCCGGGCCAGCGCCAGGTAGTTGGTCAGGATCGCGTCCAGGCGGTCCACCTCGGCCGGGATGGCGTCGAACCAGACCAGGAGTTCGCGCGGATCGCTCCCCTTCTCCAACTTCGCCCGCAGGCGTTCCGAACGGGAGCGGATGATCGCCAACGGGTTTTTCACCTCGTGGGCGACGAGCGCGGAGATCTGGCCGATCGCCGCCAACGCGGCCGCGCGCTGAACGGAGTCCTCGTAGCGGATCAGAGAGCGCAGCACCCGCAGGATCAAGAGGACGAGAACGAGCGCGCCGAGGGAGGCGCCCAACGCCGACCAGAGGAGGCGCCGGCGCATCCCCGGCAGGACGCGAAAGAATTCGCTGCCCCCTTCCACCGCGATCGCACCGTGAATCTCTCCGGAGGGATCCTCGAGCGCCGCGTATCCGGTCTTCAGGTACTCGCCCGGGAGCCCCCGGACCGAGACGAGCCGAGAGGCGCGCGGCTCTCCCGAGAGGAGCGTGGCGCCCAGTTCCGGCTGGATGGCCAGCAGCGGATCGATCTCTCCGGTCCATGCTCCCCCGCGCAGGTCGAAGAGCACGATCCGGGAGGAATCGATGAGCTGGATGTTCTGCAGGTCGTTGACCGAGGCGAGCCTTTCGAGTTCGCGGCGGAGGCGGTCCTGGTCGGCGCCTGAGCTCTCGCGCAAGAGCGCGAGCCGGTCGGCCCCGAACGTCTCCCCGGCGGTCGCGGCGATCGACATGAGGCGGCGGCCGAGCTGCCGGTCGAGTTCGTCTCGGACCGCGCGGTAGAGGATCCACCCTCCAGCGCTGATCGCGATCAGCATCGCGGCGAGGAGCCCCACCAGGAGGGAGAGGTAGCGCGTGCGGCGGCGGACCGGCCCGCGCGCGGGGCCGCGCTCAGGGCGCGAGGCGCGGGCCGAACCAAAGGCGACCGGCAGGCGCAGGCGGCCATTCATCGTGCTAGACTCCGTGGGATATCCCGTCCGGGCCGGTCGCACGAAGCGCGGCGCGGAGCGGCCCGCATCCGAACCTCACGGGGGAGCATCGGCATGATTCGGCTGTCCCTTCGCCTGGCTGGTACGGTCCTCTGTCTCCTTTGGATGGTGTGCCTCTGGATGTCGTCTCCGTCTCTGGCGACGGCCGCTTCCACGAACGCACCATCCAAGGTGATCGTCCTCGGTTTCGATGGTGCCGACGCACGGCTCGTCGAAAAGTACATGGAGGAGGGCTACCTCCCCAACCTCGAGCGGCTGCGACGCCAGGGGAGCTATTCACCGCTCGTCCCGACCAATCCCCCCCAGACGCCCGTCTCGTGGTCCACTTTCTCGACCGGCCTCGATCCCGGCCAGCACGAGATCTTCGACTTCCTGAAGCGGGACCCCGACACCTACGCGCCCGACTTTGCCATGATGACGCCCACGACGAAACCCTTCCTCTTCGGGCCGCGGAACCCGCTCTACCTCGGGGCGATCCTCGCGCTCGCCGTCCTGGTCCTCGCCGGCGCCATCGCCGGTCTGATCGCCCGGCGCTTCCCGGTCGGGCTGGCGATCGGGATTCTGGCCGCGATCCCCGCCTTTTTCGTCGCCCGCTCGTTCGTCGCCCAGAACGTTCCCGAAAAACGTCCCATGGCGATCAACAATCGCAAGGGGACCCCTTTCTGGCAGACGCTCGGCCAGGCGGGGATCCGTTCGACCGTGATCCGGGTCCCGCAGACGTTTCCTCCCGATCCCAACCCCGGGGGCCGCCTGCTCGCCGGGCTCGGCGTGCCCGATATCCGGGGAACATTCGGAACCTACACCTTCTACACGTCGGAGCCTTTCACTTTCAAAGGCGACACGGAAAAGGGAGGCAAGGTCGTCCTGCTCGACGCGCCGGAGGGAACCGCCCAGGTCGAGACGATCGTCTACGGTCCCTTCAACAAGCTCTTCGACGACCCGCCCGAGATCACCCTGCCGATGAAGCTGCGGCTGGACTGGGGCTCCCGCGCGGCGACGATCGAAGTCTCGGGAGAGACGATCCGCCTGCAGGAGGGAGAGTGGAGCGACTTCGTCCGGTTCGAGTTCCCGGTCCGCAAGCTGATCAAGATCCGCGGCATCGCGCGCTTCAACCTCCTGCAAATGGGGCCGCACCTCAAACTCTACCTGCAGGCGATCAACTTCGATCCACAGGAGCCGGTGTTGCCGATCACCGATCCCCCGGGCTGGTCCCGGGAACTGCACCGCCTGGTCGGCAACTGGAAGACCCTGGGATGGGCGATGGACACCTGGGCCCTCGACGAGGGGGTGACGACCGAGAAGGAGTACGCCGAGGACCGCGACTTCTTCGTCACGAAGTTCGAGCGGCTGATGGACCACTTCGTGGGGGATCCCGACGACCGCCTCTTCGTCCAAGTCTTCTACTACACGGATCGCGACGGGCACATGTTCTGGAGATTCCTGGACGAGGAGAACCCGGCCTTCGACCCGGACAAAGCGCGCGACTGGAAGAGCTTCATCCGGGAAAGCTACCAGCGGATGGATCAGGCCGTCGGACAGGCCATGGAGAAGCTGCCGCCGGACGGAGTCCTCTTCGTGATCTCCGACCACGGCTTTTCCTCGTGGCGGCACTCCTTCAACATCAACACCTGGCTCGTCCGGCACGGATTCATGGTGCTGAAAGGGCAGGACGAAGGGCTGAAGACGCTGGACGATCTCTTCGTCTCCGGCTCCTTCTTCCAGAACGTCGACTGGAGCCGCACGCGGGCCTATGCGCTGGGCCTCGGCTGCATCTACATCAATCTGCTGGGGCGCGAGCGGGACGGGATCGTCTCACCGGGCGCCGAGTACGATCAGGTCTGCCGGGAGATCCAGGAACAGCTCGCAGCCTTCGTCGACCCGGCCACCGGCGAGCGTCCGGTTCACCGGGTCTACCGGCGTGACGAGATGTACTCCGACTTCAACCCCGACCTGATCCCGGATCTGCGGGCCGCCAATGGCCTCAACTACCGCGTCTCCTGGCAGACCTCGCTCGGCGGGGCCCCCCCGGACTACTTCGAGCAGCACAGTTCGCCGTGGAGCGGCGACCACTGCAGCCTCGATCCGGATCTGGTGCGCGGCATCCTCTTCTGCAGCCGGCCGCTGGACATGGAACCGACTCCGCAGATGCACGACTTCGTGCCGACGCTGCTGGACCTGTATGGCCAGCCGGCGGCCGCGGAAATGCCCGGGCGGTCTCTCCTGCGGAGCGGGGACCGCGCGGAACGCTGAGTCGTCCGGGGCGCCGGTCGATCGCGACGGCATCGCGACGGCAAGTTGACGGCGGCGCGCGCCGCCGTCAACTCGGCTCGGTCAGCTCCGCTCGCGCCGTTCCGCTCGCCGCTCAGCTCGCGTCGCCATTGCCCGGGATGATCTCCCCTTCCGGGATCGGACCTCGCTCGAAGGTGAAGCCGACCTCCTCGAGATGGGAGATCGACTCGGCGACATCCTCCCGGGCCACGTCCAGGTTCACGCTGACGTGGTCGATCCCCGCTTCCTGGATGGCGGCGTAGACCTGATCGTAGCCGACGACGCCGCGTCCGCAGGCGATGTGATCGTCTTCCATCCCCTCATTGTCGTGGCAGGAGAGCGAGATGATCCGTTCCTTGAATCCGTGGATCCACTCCTCCGGAGCCATGCGTGAGAAACAGGCGGCGCGGCCGAGATCGACGCTGATGCGCAACCAGGGCGAGGCGATCTCGTCCACCACCTCGGCGAGGAGGGACGCGTCGGGCTCGTAGGCATTCTCGATCGCCAGGACGATCTCCTCGTCTTCCGCGATCGACACCAGATCCCGCAGCGAACCGATGAGCCTTTCCTTCCACTCGGGAACGTGCGCGGGGCGAACGTGATTGGAGAAGCCGCTGTAGAGAATCGCCACCTTGCACTTCAGCAGGGTGCCGATCTCCATCCCCTCCATGATCACCTCCCGGGAGTAGGCCATGACCCGGGGATCGGGACAGGAGAGGTGCAGGCCGTGGTGCGGAAGGTGGCAAAACGCCGTGATCTCACGATCCGCGAGATCCTCGGCCAGGCGCTCGAGGTCCCGGGGATGGACTTCGCGGTTGTACTCGGCGTCGGTGAGTCGGACGTCGACGTTGAAGCGGTTCTCCTGAAAGTAGTCGAGGCTGTCGCGCAAGGTGCGCAGAGGCTCGCTCTTCATCAAACGGAATTTCAACTCCGTCCTCCCTCCCTGTTCCGACCCTCCGGGCCGGACAGCTCTCCCTCTGACGCCACATGACGACCGGCCGCTTCGCGCAGCCGGCGCGTCCGTTCGGCTCGCTCGCGCAGCCGGATCGCGCGCCGCTCCTCCGCCTCTCGGTAGCGGCGATGCTCATCCTCGGTCCCGGGCCGCAGAGGCGGCACCGGGGCCGGGTGACCGCTCGGCCCCAGCGCCACGAAGGTCGCGTAGGCCGAAGCGGTGTGCAGCCGATCACCCGTATTCAGATCCTCGGACAGTACCTTGATCCCCACTTCCATGCTCGTGTGGGCCGCGTGGTTGACCGAGGCCATGACGATCACGATCTGCCCCACGCGCACCGGGTGGATGAAGTCCACCCGATCCATCGACGCGGTTACGACCGGCCTGCGGCAGTGCCGGTGCGCCGCGATCGCGGCCGCGATGTCCATCAGGTGCATCACCTTGCCGCCCAGGATGTTCCCGAGCGGATTGGCGTCGTTGGGCAGAACCAGCTCCACCATCTCCACGCGAGACTCGGCCACCGGTCGAGGCAGTTGTGGCATCGTGCTGGTCCCCTCCACCTCAGGAAGCCTTGGCCTGCCGGATATGTTCGGTCAGGATCGGCAGCACCTCGAACAGGTCACCCACGATCCCGTACTGGGCGGCCTTGAAGATCGGAGCATCAGGGTCTTTGTTGATCGCCACGATGCATCCGGAGGTTCGCATGCCCGCCAGGTGCTGGATCGCGCCCGAGATCCCGCATGCGATGTAGAGCTTGGGGCTCACCGTCACGCCGGTCTGTCCGACCTGGTGATGGTGATCGATCCAACCGGCGTCGACCACCGCCCGCGATGCGCCGACCGCTCCGCCGAGCGCGTGGGCGAGATCCTCGACCAGCGCGAAGTTCTTCGGGTCCTGCAGGCCACGTCCGCCGGAGACGACGATCTCGGCCTCGGCCAGGTCGACGACTTCGCCCGATGCCTTGTGAACGCCGATCAGGCGGAACCGCCCGTCCGGCGTCGCCGCCACCGGCAGCTTGTCCACCTGCGCCGCTCCGGAGACCGCGGCCGGGAGGTGTGCGCCGGGGCGGACCGTGGCGACGACCGGTCGCCCGGCCGCCTTCCAGGTCCCGAAGGCCTTTCCGCCGTACATCGATTTCCGCCCAACCCAGGCCCCATCCGCATGTTCGAGGGTGAGGCACTCCGTGAGCAGCCCCCAGCCTCCGCGCACGGCCAGGGCCGGGGCCAGATCGCGCCCGCACGCGCTCGCGGGGAGAAGGACCAGCTCGGCCGAGGTCGCGGCGATCGCCGCCTCGATCTGGCGAGCGTAGAGATCGGTCCGGGGCGCCGCGAGACCGGGATCGTCGGCCAGCCAGACGCGGTTCACGCCGTGACGCGCGACCTCGTCCCCCAGCGCGCCCACTCCATGCCCGATGACGAGGGCGTGGACCTCCCCATCCCCGGCCAGGTCCCGCGCCAGGCCCAGGATCTCGAGGACGGTCTTCTTCAGCCTACCCTCGCGCACTTCCGCGAAGACCAGAATCGTGCTCGCCATGCTCGTGCTTCCCTTTCGGTCCTACAGCACCCGCGCCTCTTCGCGCAGCAGACGCACCAGCTCCGCGACTTTCACCTCGGCCGTGTCGCCCGCGATCAACCGGCCCGATTCCGCGCGGACCGGAGGCGGCTCGAGCGCGATGAGTTCCGCTCCCGGCGCCAACTGCGCCGGATCGACTCCAAGCGCGGCGAGATCGACCGTGTCGAGCGGCTTCTTCTTGGCCGCCATGATCCCCTTGAGCGATGCATACCGGGGCTCGTTCAACCCCTTGTTGGCCGTCAGGACTGCCGGAAGATCGAGTTCGACCTCCTCCATCCCCCCTTCGACCTCGCGATGGACCCGCAGCGTCGTCTCGCCGGTCAGATCGAGGCGAGAGACGACCGCGGCGTGCGGGAGATCGAGGAGACCAGCCACCATCGGCCCGACCGACGAGTTCTCCTGGTCGATCGCCACCTTGCCGGCCAGGACGAGATCGGGCGCCTCGCGCCGGCAGGCGGCAGCCAGCGCTCGGGCCACGCCGAGGACGTCGGCGCGATCGAGGGCGGCGTCCCGGATGAGAACCGCCCGGTCGACCCCGAGCGCGAGGCAGGACTTCCGCAACATCTCGGCCCCCTTTTCGGGTCCGGCCGTGATCGCAACGACCTCGCCACCCCGGGCCTCCCGCAACTGGAGCGCGGCCTCGACGGCATACTCGTCGTACGGGTTGATCACAAATTCCGTATCCGCCGGATCGATCGACCGGCCGTCGGCGGCGATCCTGATGCGTGCCTCCGATCCCGGCACGAGCTTGACGAGGACCACGATCTTCACTCCGGCCTCCTTCCCGCCGGCGGAACCGAGTCGCGCGTTCTCACCGGAGGATGCAAAAACAGAAATACCCCCTCGCGGCACCCGTCGGGCGCCGCGCGTGGTACTACGGTGCCGAACCGTATCAGACGAGCGGGGCCCGATCAACCCCGCGCCGCCGTCTCAATCGGCCGAAAGGATGGAATCTCCGGAGTTCACCGTCGACCATCCGACCGGGCGACCGCGCCGGGGCATCCTGCGCTCGCCGTCGTGCCAGCTCCCGATGCCAAGACGCGTGATTTGCAGAGACAGCCCGTCGCGAGGAGAACGGAGATCGAACCTCTCAGCCAGCCAGAAACCGTTCCAGGCCCTCGGCCGGGCCGCCTCCAGCACCAGGATCGGCTCGCCGGATCGTTCGATCTGGAGCCCCGCCAGAGTCCGCGTCCGGGTGTCGATGCGGAGGGCTGCACGCCACGGGGTGTCTCGCAGGATTCCGCCCACGGTCCAGATCGCTTCTTCGAGCCGCCCGGGACCATCCGGTTCGAGGCGTCGCAAGAGGTCCGCCGGATGGATCAACCAAGTGAGAGCCGTGGCCCAGGCAGCCGGGTCGAGTCGCTCCCAGTCCGGCGCGGAGCGCGGTCCAACCCCGTAGCGGCCCACCTCATGCAGCCAGAGCGCCGCCGAGTCCCGATCGGCGGCCAGGGCGAAGACCGGGCGAAAGGCTCCCAGTCGAGCGGAGAGAGAGACGGTGTCGGGGCAGACCATCCGCAGCATGCCGTCGAGGTTTCCCGCCGGCTGCTCCGGAATCCGGACCCGAATGCGCAGCCTGGACTCGAAGGGGGGGGGCGGCGATTGGGCCGCGATCGCCTCGAGCCAGGCTCCGGGCAACTCCGCCGGGCTCACGACCGGCAGCGGAGGCGGGAAGTTGGCGCATCCGCCGAAGAGCACGGCGGCCGCCAGCAGAGTCGCGGACGCCACGGTGACGACCCGATTCGAAGCCCGTGCCTTCATCACCGCTCCTCGGCCGCGTCATCCGACTCCGCCCGCGGCGATTCTTTCCGCCTTTACAGGGGGGCGCGTCCCGTACCCCATCGACGCTGCCCGCCTATGCTAGAGTCTGCCCTCATGGACGATGCACGCAATCGGCTTCTCACCTGGTGCGAGATCGACCTCGAGGCCATCCGGGCCAACCTCGCAACCTTCCGGGGCCTGCTCCCCCCCGGGACCGAACTCCTTTTCGTCGTCAAGGCAAACGCCTACGGACACGGACTGGCGCTCCTGGCAGGTCAGGCGGCCACCCTGGGCGCCGAGTGGCTCGGCGTCCATCAGCTGGACGAAGCGGCCACCGCGCGGACCGCAGGATGGAACGGTCCCCTTCTCGTCATGGGTTACACGCCCCGGCGCCGGCTGTCCGAGGCGGCCCAACTCGATCTCGACCTCACCGTCTACGACGAGGCGACGGTCGGTCTCCTCGATCAACTCGGCCGCGCGGCCGCCCGCCCCATCCGATGCCACCTCAAGGTCGAGACCGGAACCTACCGCCAGGGGGTCGACGAAGACCAGCTGCCGGCGTTCCTCGACCATTTCGATCGCTCCCCGGGGACCCGACTCGCCGGTCTCTCGATGCACTTCGCCAACATCGAGGACACCACCGATCACTCCTACGCCCGGGAGCAACTCGCGCGCTTTGCATCCATGGTCGAACGGGTCCGCGCGCGCGGCTTCCCGATCCGGGCCCATGCGGCCTGCAGCGCCGCGGTGCTGGTCTTTCCCGACGATACCGGATTCGCGCTCGCCCGCGTAGGGATCGGCGCCTACGGTGTCTGGCCTTCGCGCGAGACGTTGGCCTCGACCTCGGCCCGCGCCGGCACACCGGTGCGCCTGCGGCCGGCACTCAGCTGGAAAACCAGGGTGGCCCAGGTCAAGTGGATCCCGGCCGGCGCGCCGGTTGGTTACGGCGGGACCCATCGCACGACGCGCCGGACCCGCCTGGTGGTGCTGCCGATCGGCTACTCGGACGGCTACGATCGGCGGCTCTCCAATCTGGCGCACGTCCTGATCCGGGGCGCCCGGGCAAGGGTTCTCGGCCGCGTCTGCATGAACATGCTGATGGTGGACGCGACCGATATCCCCGGGGTGGAGGTGGAGGACGAAGTGGTTCTGCTCGGCTGTCAGGGAGGCGAGGAGATCCGTGCCTCCGACCTGGCCGCCATCGCCCAGACGATCCCCTATGAGATCCTGAGCCGGCTCTCGCCCGGAATCACCCGGCAGACCGTCGATCGGCGAGAGGCCGTCGACCGGCAAAAGGCGGTCGACCGACAAGATTCGTAGCCGCCGGTCAGCGCACCGTGGCTCCCGGCGGAAGCTCGCGATCGGGCTGCAGCAGCGACACGACCTCGCCGTCAGAGGCGGCGAGGAGCATCCCGCGCGACTCCTCACCCCGCAGGCGGGCGGGCTTGAGGTTGACCACCACGACGATCGAACGCCCCACCAGATCTTCCGGCCGATAGTGGGCCGCGATCCCGGCCACGATCTGCCGCTCCTCTCCCCCCACATCGACCCTGAGGCGGAGGAGCCGATCGGCACGCGGATGCAGGTCCGCGGCCACGACGCGGGCGACGCGAAGCTGCCAGCGCGCGAACTCGTCGAACGGCAGGAGTTCGACCGGCGCTTCCGTCAACCCCTGCGGCTCTGTCTCGGAGGGAGTTCCCGGCGGGTCCGCCGGCGGCGGTCCGGCGGGCAGGTCCGGACTCCTCTGCTCTTCGGTCTCTTCCGTCATACCAACGCACCTCCAGGTTCGTGACGAACGTCTGGTGACTCTAACCGGCGCGCGTCGTTTCGCCAAGAGCGGGAACGGGAACAGAGCCTCCGGGTTTGACACTCCGACGGACGCTCCGTATAGTCCGCCCACGACGTCGACCCCGGTCCCGGAGGCAACCTGCCCGACCATGAGATCGATCCAACGTCCAGATCGCATCACCCGAGTCGCCCTCCTCGGCGTCCTGATTTTCGCGATCGGGAGCGGCCTGGCATCGACTCCGGCCGCATCCGTCACGGTGGCCCTGCGGGACTACTGGTTCGTCACTCCGGACACTCTCTCCGACGGATCTCTCCGCCCCCTGACGCGTAACGACACGGTGGAGATCCTCACCCTCTGGGAGGTCCCGGAGGACACGGCTGCCGCCGACAGCCTCGAGGTGACCGCGGACTTCTCCCGCCTCGATCCAGCCGATCCCGCCGGCGGACTCGTCCGGGGACGCCCACGCCCGGGGGGATTCTACGCCCTCACCTACACTCTGCCAGGGGTCGCGACCCGCTCGGACTCGAGCCATATCCCGATTCCGCTCACGGCTCGCCTCGGCGGGGACGACCCCGTGGTCGACCGGCGCATCGAGGTCTGCCTCTCGAATCACCCTCCTGTCCACGTCGCGTCGCGGATCGTGCGGCCGAAGGATCGTCCCTACCGCACTGGCGACTCCCTCACCGTGGAAACGATCTGGCGCGCCGCGGATGGGCTCCTGATGGACCGAGCGCGGCTGGACCTGAGCTCCATCCTGATCGACCCGGACGGGCTCGAACCCAAGATCGAAAGGCCGGGAGAAGAGGCCGACGGGATCTTCATCCTGCGCTATCGGCTTCCCCTCAGCGCGGAAGCGTTTCTGCCCGGCGGATCGGAGAAAAGGATCTCGGTCCTCGGCTACGACCGCGGTTGCGGCGTTTCGACCGAGGACGCTTTCCGGATCGCCTTCGACGTGACCCCTCCAGCCGACGACGGCCTCGCGCTCGACCCGCTCCCCACCGTCGTGACCGAGGACTCGGTCGAAGTCTCCGGCCGGGCCGACGGCTGCCGCTTCGTCCTCATCTATCGCAACCGCTTCGCTCTCGAAGTCACGGACGTCGATTCTTTGACCTCCCGCTTCGGCGCGGTGATCCCACTTCTGCGCGGGGAGAACGAGATCCAGATCCGAGGCGAGGACCAGGCCGGGAATGGCACCGCGCTCCACCCGAGCCCCGCCTTCATCGTGACGCGCCTCGATCGTGCGGCGCTGACGATTGCACAGCCCTACAGCCGCCGTGATCTCTCCCGCGGATCCGATGACATCGTCCTCCGGGACCCCGCCGGGATGCGAGGAGTCCGGATGCGGATCTTCAATCTCGAGGGAGACTGCCTCTGGGAGGAGAGGGGGGCGACCGACGTGCGCGAGGAGTTGATCTTCCATTGGCCGGGGCGGGACCAGGCCGGCGAGCGGGCGCCCCAGGGGTACTACCTGGTCCGCGCCGAGTGGACGAGCGGCTCCGGACGCTCCGAGTCGCGCACGGCCGGGCTCTTTCTCAAGGATTGACCGGCATGCGACGTTTCCTCCTCCTCATGGTCCTCGGCGGTCTGGCGCTGGCGTTCGGCCCCTCGCTCGCCGCGGGTCCGGTGACCGGCGGCTTTCCGCGCCTCGACGGCAGCGCGCGGGGCACCGCCCTGGGGGGAAACCTCGTCGCGCTGGCCGAGGGCGCCGACGCGATCTCCTGGAACGCCGCCGGCCTTTTGAGCGTCTCGCGCCGCGAGATCTCCCTTACCTATGCGGACCTCTTCGGGCTCGGGCTGGTCACGCAGAGCGGAGTCCAGTTCGCCTGGCCCCGGCTGCGCCGGGAAATCGAGTGGAAGGATGGACGGATCGAGCGCCGACCGCTCCCCCCGCCGGCGGATCGAGCGCTCGGACTGACGATGCACGGACTGCGCGGCGAACTGGGCAGCGATCATTACGTCGAACTCCAGGGAGGTGTCGCCCTCGCCTGGAGCCTGCCGGCCGGCGCCCGCACGGGGGTCTGCTACCGCTTCCTCTCCTCGCAGAGCGGGTTCCGCAGCACCGGCGGGACGGGCCATGCGATCGACGTCGGGTTGCAGCGGGACCTCGGGCCGATCCGGATCGGGCTTGCCGCGGCCAACCTGATCTCGACGACGAACTGGAAGGGGGATCCGGGAGGAACGTCGGCGGGGAACCTCAGCGAACCTCTGGCCGAGCGGTGGAGCGCCGGCCTCGCGTGGAGCGCCCGGTCGTGGCCGGTCAGCGTCGCGGTCCAGGGCGACTGGACCGGCGCCGGCTTCGCCGCACTCCAGCGTGGGGCGGGCACCGAGTGGCATGTGCATCCACTCCTGGCGCTGCGCGGAGGATTCCGCCAGCGGCAGGACATACTGGGCTGGCGAGGCGACTGGGGTGCGGGGGCCGGTCTCCGGGTCGGAGGGTACCGGCTCGACTACGCCTGGCAATCCAACGATCACTCCCTGGGCGAGACCCATCGTTGGACCCTCGGGGCCACGCTCTAGCCTTGCCCGCCGGCGGTTCCTCGCCTATAGTGCTCGCTCGTCCGAGTCCATCGGCATCCCGTTGCGCCCCGCCGGACCTGGAGTTCGCCCGGCGGACAGCCTGAGGACCCTCACCGGCCGCCCGGAGCCTGCTTACGACCGGGAGAGAGACAGATGGACAGCCCCTTCAAGACCCCGATTCCCTCGATCTACGGCATTCAGAACTGGGGCAACGGCTACTTCGACGTCAATGCCGCCGGTCACCTCGTGGTTCGGCCCTACCGCGGCGGCGCCAGCATTGACGTCTTCGAGGTCGTGGAAGACCTGCGGAAGCGCCGTTTCAACGTGCCCGTCCTCCTCCGCTTTCCCCAGATCCTCGAGAGCCAGGTCAAGACGCTCCACGCCGCCTTCCAGGCGGCCATCTCGGAGTTCCATTACGGCGCCAGCTACCAGGGCGTCTTCCCGATGAAGGTCAACAATCGGCGCGACGTCATCGAAGAGCTGCTGCGGGTCGGCTACAAGTACAACCTCGGGCTCGAGGTCGGCAGCAAGACCGAGCTCTACGTCGGCCTCTCCCAGGAGCAGTCGCCGGATTCGCTCCTGATCTGCAACGGCTTCAAGGATGATGAGTTCATCGAGATGGCGTTCTGGGCCGAGCAGACCGGTCGTCGGGTGGTGATCGTCATCGAGCAGCTGCGGGAGATTCCCTGCTATCTCCGCTTCGCGGAGCAGACCGGCCGTCGTCCCATGCTGGGCCTGCGCGGACGTCTCTACACCAAGGGCAGCGGCAAGTGGGAGGAGTCGGGCGGCGAGACCTCGAAGTTCGGCCTCAGCACCGAGGAGTTGCTGGAGTGCTACCGCATCCTGCAGGAGAAGGGGATGCTCGACTCGCTCCGGATGCTGCACTTCCACATCGGCTCGCAGATCACCGACATCCGGAAGATCAAGTCGGCGGTCAAGGAAGCCTCGCGCGTCTACGCCAAGTTCCGGCACATGAAGGCGCCGATCGAGTTTTTGAACGTCGGCGGCGGTCTCGGCATCGACTATGACGGCAGCAAGACGCCGTCCGATTCCAGCGCGAACTACACGATCCAGGAGTTCGCCAACGACGTCGTCTACACCGTCTCGGACATCTGCGACAACGAGGACGTCCCGGTCCCGACGATCGTCTCCGAGAGCGGACGCGCCCTCTCCGTCTATCACTCGCTCCTGGTGACCACGACCTCGAACCGCTCGGTCAGCGGTCTGGGGGCGCGGTTCGAGGCCTCGCTGCAGAACAAGTCGTCGGCCCTGACCGAGATGTTGGAGATCTCGCGCGACATCTCCGTCAAGAACTTCCGCGAGTACTTCCACGACGCCATCCAGCAGCGGGAGGAGCTCTTCTCTCTCTTCGATCTCGGCTATCTCAGCCTGGAGGAAAGGGCGCTCGGAGAGAGCCTGTTCGGAGAGATCTGCGAAAAAGCGCTGCGGTTCGCGAAGCAGACCAACTACGTCTCCGACGAGTTCGAGATGCTGGAAAAGGCCCTGCGCAAGAAGTACATCACGAACTTCTCCGTCTTCCAGTCGATGCCCGACTTCTGGACGATCGGCCAGCTCTTCCCGGTCCTGCCGATCCATCGCCTGAACGAGTACCCGACCGAGTACGGGATCCTGGTCGATCTGACCTGCGATTCGGACGGACAGATCGACAGCTTCGTCGACGTCAAGGATATCAAGGACATCCTGGAGCTGCACCCGACCCACAACGGGACGCCCTACTACATCGGCATGTGCCTGCTCGGCGCCTACCAGGACGTCATGGGCGACTATCACAACCTGTTCGGCACGGTGAACGAGGCACACGTCGTCGCGGGTGAGGGGGGACGCTACCACATCCAGAAGCTTGTCCCCGGCAGCACGGTCCGGGACATGCTGGTGACGGCCGGGTTCACCCCGGAGGAGATGACCGAGCGTTTCCGAGCCTCCCTCCAGCTTGCGGTCCAGAAGGGACGCCTGACGGAGGACGGCGCCGCGCAAATGTTGCAGGCCTACCTGGCCCGGGCCGGCGCCCCGACCTACCTCGACACCTGATCGGGACCGGTGGGCGACCGGCACCGCCGCCTCGGCGCCCGGCGGGCGTTTCTGTCGACCGGGAACTTTCGGTCGGGCGAGTCGTACAAACTCGCGAAGGACGGTTCCAGCAGGGAACGGAATCAGCCTCTCGCTGCGGGAAGGGCTCCGGCGCAAGCCGGGGCCCTTGTACCTTAAGGCGCCGCACCCTGAAGCCTCCAAGGCACCCCCAAACGACGAGCCCCGCCGCGATCAGAATCGCGACGGAGCTCACTGGTCGGAAGGGGAAGGGCCGCGTGCCCCAGGTCCGGTCCTCGAAGCCCACCCCGCCTAAGGGCCTACGGTGAACCTCGCCTCGCGGATCATCTGCAAGCTGGCAGCCTCCACATCGTCCTGGGAGCCGGTCGGTCTTGGTGGCAACCTATCGACCCGACTTCTCGAGTCTGGATTGCTTCTCTGCCGGGGTTGGGATAACAGACCTCGACCGGCACGGCTCCCAGTTACGTGTTTTCCGGTGCAGGATGCGTGCCATCGAAGCCGGCGGCAACCGAATCGGTCTTAACACATAGATAAGCAACGAGTTATCCAGGATCGTTCCCGAGACGGCGCATCCGCGCCCGCCCCGCTGTTCCGCTCAGGGGGTACCTGCCTACCCACCGCGGTCGATCTTTGGCATAACATCATATCTAACAATAGGATGGCACTGGATACCTGCCTACCACGGTGCGGGCGGCAAAGGGATCACCCGGAGTGGTGGTAAGGAAAAGGAGGAGATCATTCAGCCCTCGCGGGCGCTGGCGGGAGATCGGCCCATGTTGGACCGCCGCCGCCGATCCCGGTTCGGAGTCTTCCGGGCAAAGAAAGTCCCCCGCCGGAGGACCCAGCGAGGGACTGCAAGGGTGGGCGCCGGACCGCAGTCAGGTCAGAATCGGTAGCTGGCGGAGAGGCGGATCGTATTCAGCGTCCGCTCGACCTTGACGGTCCTCAGGTCGGGGTTCTCCAGCTGGCTGTAGGGAACATCCAGGAACCACTTCTCGACGTCATACGAGAGGGTCTCGTAGCCGAGGTGGAACGCGACCGCCGGCGTCACGAGCGAAGCCCCGAAGCTGATCGCGTGACTCTCCACCTCCTCGCCGAAGAACTGGCCGGTGTGGTTGACGATCGTCGTCTGCTCGGCCCCGACCACGAGCGTGTCGACCGTGACGTCTCCCCGGCTGTTGCCGGCGAACCCGAGGGGGGCGGTCCGGAAGCCCGCGCGAATCGGCAATTCACCCCAGGAGGCGCGAATCAGGGTGTACTCCGCTCCCAGGTGCCAGGATGACTGATCGGTCAGAGGGAGGTCTCCTCCCTTGTAGGCCACACCGTCCGTGTACTTCAGCCTGGTGTCGCTCCAGGCCTGGTCGTTGTAGTCGGCGGCCAGGAGGAGATGGCGCGCCGGTCGCACGGTCAATCCGGCGCCGAACGACGAGGGAATGGCCAGATCGTGGTCGGCGATCTCGGCCAGCACGATGATCTGCGGTTGTCCTGGACCGGTCAGCCCCTCGGAGTAGAGGCGCCCATCCCGGACCTCGAGCGTGAATTCCGGCATGAAGCGGGCGCCCAGTTCCAGCCAGTCCCCCAGGAGGTAGCGCGCACCGAACTCCGTCGCGGTCCCGGAGTACCGGTATCGGAAACTTCCGCCCGCCCGCAGCGGCGCGCCGACGCTGGTCAGCCTCACGTCCGACGTGGAGCGCAGACCGCCGTCCAACACGTTGAAGTTGGCGCCGAGGGAGAGACTGCTTCCGAGCCGGGCGGCCAGAGTCCCCGTGAACGCCTCGACGCTCCCATGCTCGTTGCGATCCAGGGAGAGCACGATGGGGAACCCTCCGGTCTGCGCGGTGACCATCTCCATGACGGTCTCTTCCGGGAGAGCGACCCCGGCAAAGCGCCGCCAGCTCGCGGCGCCGACCAGGTCGAGCGGGCCGAACCGATGGAGCGGCAGTCCGAAACTGACCAGATTGGGCAGAAGTCCGCCCTTCTGCGTCACCCCGTAGGAAGGGATGACCACGGGCGGGGACTCGGGGATGAGGAACGTATCGGGATGGTCGCCGACCCGCCCCGACGAACTCAAGGCGAGGCCGTCCGCGTAGGCTTCGGGCCGGTCGAGAAAACCGAGGCCGGCCGGGTTCCAGGCCACCGCCACCGGGCCGGTCGCGTGCGCGATGTACGCACCGCCCATGCCCCACGCGTCCCCCCCCGGTCGCACGGTGAGCATGTCGATCGGACGATGCACCAGCGAGGGAAGCAGGCTGGACAGGCTGCCCTGTCCGCCGGTCAGGCCGATGGTCCCGAGATCGGTAACGATGATCCGCGATTCGTCATCCCCCGGCTGCGCGGTGGCGCGAGCGGAGAACGAGGCCACGACGACCAGGGCCAGAATCAGACTCCGGAAGAAGGCCGCGCCGACCGCACGCCAGGCTTGCTCGGACCGATGCATTCAACCCTCCTCTCGCGACTCAGGAGCGCTCACCGAGCAGCAGGAGAAACATGGCGCTGCCGTAGGCCCAGAAACCAATCCCCCGCGCCGTCCGGTATCCATCCATCTGGACTCGCTCCACGCGATCGATCTCTGCGCGTGCGATCACGATCGGAGGCACCGGGTCGGTCACCTGCAGCTTCGCGTCGGCGAGGCGCCGGTCGACGAGCTCGTAGTCCTCCCGATCGATCAGCAGCAGCTCGTTCAGCTCGATGCTGTCGGTGCTGAGAGACGCCACGCGCCCGCGATAGACCGCCCCCTCCGCCCGGTACTCGACCCGCTGGCCGGCCCCGATGCGGCCCTCCAGCGTGCGTCCGTCCGTGAGAGTCAGGACCACCTTCTGGGAGACATCGAACTCGCCGCTCTCCACCGGAATCCGCTTCGTGCAGCCGACGGCGGCCAGGCTCAGGGCAAGGATCACCGGCAAAAGGCCGGAGCAAACCCCTCGGAACATGGGAATCCCCCCTCAGGGCATCGTCGCGGAATGGGAGATCGTGCGTGGACGAGTTGAGATTCGCGCGTCGGCACCTCTACCCCGCACTACCCTTTCCTCCACCCGCACCGGAACGACTTCCCGATGCGCTGTCACCGACCCCAGGCGCCGGTCACTATACCAGAGTGCCGGACAGCGTCAAGCGCAGGGCGGGGCGAAAGCTGCGATCCGGGTGACGCGGGCTAGAGGATGCGACGGAAGCGGCGCGGGTCGCGGGGCAGGCCCCTTGTTCAGGCCGCGGCCTCTTTTCCGGGCGAACCCAGATAGTGGGAGGCCAGGAGGGCGTCGACATCGAGGCCGTAATCGAGGGGATGGCATCCGGCCTGGATCCGACCGTGGGGATCGGCGGCGCGGGTCGCCGAGAGATCCCGCTCCTCACCGGCGGCCCAGCCGTCCCCGTCCGCCTGGAGGATCCGGACGCGCGGACGGTCGATCTCCCGCGGCGAGGTGGGAGGGTCGAGCACGAGGCCGAGTTCTCCGCTCTCGAGGCGGACCATCGACCCGACCGGAAAGACGCCGATGCGGGCGACGAAGAGGCGTAGCAGATCGGGATCGAACATCCGCCCGGCGCTCTCGAGCATGTAGCGGACGACCGAGTCGGGAGTGAAGGGGCGCCGCATGTAGGCACGGCTGGCGGTCATCGCGTCGAAGCAGTCGGCCAGGCTGACGATCCGGGCGAAGAGCCCCTGCTGCCAGTCGGAGCCGAGGCGGGGATAGCCGGAGCCATCGAAACGGAGGTGGTGCTCGGCGCTCACCAGCATGACCCTGACTGCCAGCCCGCCCCTGCCTCCCAGACGCAGGAGCTCACGGGCCCCCGCGAGGGGATGGGTCTTCATGACGGCCCAGTCGCGGGCGTCGAAGTCTCCCGGCTTCTGCAGCACATCCTTCGGTACTCGCACTTTGCCGAGGTCGTGGCAGAGGGCTGCGACACCCAGGTCGGCGAGATCGTGGCGGCCGAGACCCAGTTCCTGTCCCAGTGCCAGCGCCAGCACACTCACGTGCACCGAGTGCTGGAAGGTGTAGGGATCGAAGTCCTGGATCGAGGTCAACCCGAGAAGAGAGAAGCGCTCCTCCGTCAGCGATTCGATCATGCCATGCACCGCCGAGCGCGCCTTGCGGAGCTCCGGCACCCGGCGCACCGCCAGATGGCGCATGACGGACCGCGAGACGGAGAGCGCGTGGAAGAACGCCCGGCGCGCGCGATGGCGGAGATCCTCTGCCTGCACGCTCGAAGCGGCCGCGTCGAGGGCCGGCGGCAGGAGGCGGATAGACGGCGGCAACGCCCCGTCCAGATCGAGATACCGCGCATCGGTCCCCGCCCCTTCCGGCGCTCTCCCGGCTCGATCGAGAAGATCGCCGAGTTTCGGGAAGAGCTCCAGAAAGGTGCCGAGTGCCTGGTCGTCCAGGTCGATTCGGAACTCGAGGCCGCCCAGGCGCATTCGTTCGAGATCCCGGCGCAATGCCTCCAGCGGAAGCCGAGCCGCCGGCTCGGCCATCACCCGCACCCCGTTGACCACCAGATGCGGCCCCACTCGCAGCACGAGGACACCGCCCGCACTCTCCGCCCGGGGAAACGATCGGAGCATCCCGAGAAGATCCTGCACGCGGCCCTGCACCCGAGGATCGCTCGGCCCGCGCAGGCGACGGAGTTGCAGGAGGGCGAACAGATCCCTGATCAAGGCGCCGGCCGCATCCTCGTGCGCCCAGAGCGGGTCAGGCGACGTTCCTCGCCGGAACGCCGGTTCCGGTCTCATGGTCGTCATGCCGCGCGGGCCTCCCCCGGCTCCTCCGACGCCTGGCCGCCGCCGATGCGTCCCTCCGCCGGCCAGGACTCGAGAGCCGCCATCAGGTCGGGCCGCCTCCGCCACCTCTCGCGGGCCAGCGGAAGGACCGCCGGCCCGAGTTGCGCGATCGCCGCCACCGCCACCTGGGTATCCCCGGCCGGCCGGCGGCGCCACCATCCGGTCCGGCGCTCGGCGACCGCGGCGAGCAACGGCCACACTTCGCGGGGCGCCAGTCGTCCGGCCGCCACGTAGACCGCCCGTCGCTCCTCCGCCGACCGAAGAGCGAAGCCCGACGAGGCGATCGTCCGCAGGAGCGTTTCCAGGCCCTCTTCGACCGGACGGCGGCCCAGAGCCAGCGCCGCCTCGATGCGGACCGGCTCGGCCGGATCTGCGAGGGCATCGATCAAGGCTGAAAGGACGCCCGGCCCTTCGCCCCGGCCCAACGCCCGCACCGCGAGCACCCGCGTCGAGGGGGCCGCCTGCTGCAGCAGATCGCGCACGAACCGGACATCGTCCCCGGTGGGTCGGATGATTTCGAGAGCCAGAGCTACCACCGCGTCTCGCCCGTCCCGCAGGCAGCGCGACTGCACCGCAAGGTCGTCCGTCACACGCCGGCGGACCACCTCGACCGCCGCAGCCGGCACCGGCGTGTTCGTCACCGCCACCACGAGGTCGGGCCACACGGAAGGTGAGAGGTTCGCCACGAGCTTCCCGAGGGCATCCCCGTCTTCCGGTCCCGCCGGTGGAACGCTGACCAAAAGGGCCGCCGTCTCGGGCGTCCGCAGCCAGTCGGAGAGGCTTCCGATCAGGCTGCCCGGCCCGGCGGTCTCGATCCCGCCCGCGTGAATCGCCTGCGAGATCCTCGCCACCAGGTCGAATCTCCCCTCCACGAGCAACGCGCTCACCCGCTCCTTCCAGACCTGCTCGAGCGCGTTACGCTCATCGAGTGGGATTTCGAGGCGCAGAATCTCCAGGAGCAGGCGGGCGAACTTCACCGGCACGTCGCGTTCTTCCTCCCGCCGGTGCACCGCGAGGAGGTGCAGTCGTTCGTCCTCCGCCAAGCCCCAGCCGGAGAGAGGAGCCAGCTCGAACCCCGGTCCCGGTTCGTCGATGAACTCCTCGACGGACGGACACGAGGCGGCGGATGGCGCCTCCGACTCCTCGGCGGCGCTCGGATCATCGAAGGGCGATTCGTAGAGCAGATACCCGACGTGCCGCAGATCCGCCTCCCAGAGCAGGATGCCGAGATCCTCGTCGATCGGGTCGAGCCGCCCCTGCTGCGCCCGGGCCAGCGGTGCGATGAGTCTCAGGATCTCGGTCTGTTCGATCGCGGGAAGGAACCGCAACTCCCTCACTCCGGCGTGGAAGAGCGAGCGGAGCGGCGCCGGCTCGGGTCCGTCCGTCTCGCCGGGATCGACGGGTTCGTGCTCGACATAGACGCCGTCCTCCAGAAAGGCGAGCGAAAGGCCCTCGGGACGGCTGGCGAGGAGCCGCGAAGCCTCATTCCAGAGCGCGGCGGCCGCCTCCTCCCGAACCGGACTCACCGGCGGGTAGAGCTGGCAGGCGCGGAGCGCGCGCCGGAAGAGGCGGTAGAACGGTTGGAATTCCATGGGGATCGTGGAACGCGGCCGGCGCCGATGCCGGCCGCGGTCCACTCATGGTATCGGCACGGGCGCCGAAATGATTGAGTCCCGGATCGCCCCGGACCGGCCGTCCGTTGGACTCTCTCCGGGCGCTCAGAGACGCGGAAGGTAGGTCTCGACCTCGAACCGAGTGACCGCCAGGCGGTACTTGTCCCACTCGATCCTCTTGTTCTCGATGAACTTGGTAAAGACGTGCTCACCCAGGGCCTCGCGGACCAGGGTCGAAGTCTCCGCCAGGCCGATGGCGGAGTTGAGCGAATCGGGCAGAGTCGCGATTCCGGCGCGCGCTCTCTCCTCGGCGGTCATGTGGTAGATGTCCTCCTCCACCGGGTCGGGCAGGCGGAGGTTGTGTTTGACGCCGTCGAGCCCGGCGTGCAGGAGGACGGCGAAGGCGAGGTACGGATTGCAGGCCGGGTCGGGCGAGCGCAGCTCCACTCGGGTGGCCTTCTCCTTCTTCGGCTTGTACATCGGCACGCGGATCAGCGCGGACCGGTTGCGCTGTCCCCACGCGATGTAGACCGGCGCTTCGTAGCCCGGTACCAGGCGCTTGTAGGAGTTGACCCACTGGTTGGTCACGGCGCACATCTCGCGGGAGTGATGAAGCAGGCCGGCCATGTAGGCTTGCCCGATGGCGGAGAGGTGCCAGCGTCCTTCAGGATCGAAGAAGACGTTCGTGTCGCCGCGGAAGAGCGACTGGTGCACGTGCATGCCGCTGCCGTTCTCTCCGAAGATCGGCTTGGGCATGAAGGTCGCGTAGACGCCCTGCTGCCGCGCGATCTCCTTCACGAGGTAGCGGTAGGTCATGCAGTCGTCCGCCATCGAGAGCGCTTCGGCGTACTTCAGGTCGATCTCGTGCTGGCTCGGCGCCACCTCGTGGTGCCCGACCTCGACGGCGACCCCCATGTCGTGCAGCGCCTGGATCGTCCGTTGCCGAAGCTCCGTCCCCAGGTCGTCCGGCACCAGGTCGAAGTAGCCGGCGCGATCGAGGGGCGTCGGATCCGTGGCGCTCGACAGGTAGAAGTACTCGAGCTCCGGCCCGACGAAGAAGGTGAAGCCGTCAGCGCGGGCCCGTTCGAGCGCGCGCCGGAGCACCCAGCGCGGATCGCCTTCGTAGGGAGTCCCGTCGGGATTGAGGATGTTGCAGATCATGCGTCCCGCGGTTTGTCCGTCGATTTTCCAGGGGAGGAGCTGGAATGTCGAGATCTCCGGCACCGCGATCAGGTCGGATTCATAGATCCGCGCGAAGCCCTCCACGGAGGAACCGTCGAACCCGAGCCCCTCGTCCAGCGCCTCCTCGAGCTGGTGCGGCGTGATGCCGAACGACTTCAACATGCCGAGGATGTCGGTGAACCAGAGGTGAATGATCCGGACGTCGTGTTCCCGCACGAACTTGATCAGGTCGGACCTGGTGGCGATCCCATTCGCCATCGACGTGCTCTCCTTTCGATGAGTCCCGACCCGTCGGTCGGAGCTGGCCTCCCCGGTCAGGCCGGGGGCGGAGGATCGAGCGCTTCATCCCACCCCCCCGGCAGCGAAGCGCGCAAACGTACCACATCTTCCGGGGTGAGAATCGAGGTCTTTCCGAGGCTTCGGGCGTAGAGCAGGATCCGCGCGGCATGCTCGAGCCGCTCCAGACGGAAGTACGCTTCCTCGAGGTCCGGGCCGAAAGTCACCGCCCCGTGATTGGCCAAAAGCACGGCGTCGTGCTCCCGAATGTAGGGCAACAGGCTCCGGACGAGATCCGGAGTGCCCGGAGTCCCGTACGGGGCGACCGGCACCACCCCGAGGGTGGCGACCAACTCCGGCAGGATCGGCTGGTCCAGCGGCTCGCGGGCCACGGCAAAGGCGGTCGCCGCCGGCGGATGCGCGTGCACGACGGCGCAGACGTCCCAGCGTGCCTGGTAGGCAGCGAGGTGCATGGCGGTCTCCGAACTCGGCCGTCCGGCGCCGTGAAGGACGCGCCCCTCGCGATCGATCCGGATGACCTCGGCCTCGTGGAGGTAGCCCTTCCGGCTGCCGGACGCGGTGATGAGAAACGTGCCGTCGGGCTCGCGTACGCTGATGTTCCCGTCGTTGCTCGCGGTGAATCCTCGTCGGTCGAGCCGGCGTCCGATCTCCGCAATGAGGCGGAATCGATCCGGTGAGGGGGGCGCGGCTCCGGCTTTCATGGCAACAGCCGCCAGTTCCAGAATGGTGGCGGGAGCCGCCGTTCCAGACGCCCGATGGCGGCGGGAAGCGCCTCGATCACATCGGTCGGGAGGAGCGACCGGCGCGCCCGGGGTTCGTCTTCGGCGCCTCGCTCCCAGGCAGCCACGACCTCGTCCGCCGCGGCACCGTGGAGGTAGGTCCCGACCAGGGCCGCCGCTGGGCCGGTCAATCCCTGACCCAGCAGCGCCCCGATCATGCCGGAAAGGACATCGCCCGCGCCCCCGGTCGAGAGGCCCGAGTTCCCGGTGGGATTGACGGCGACGTTGCCCTCGGGAGACGCCACGACCGTGGGCGCACCCTTCAGGACGAGCGTCACCCCCCAACGCCGTGCCCATTCGCGCGCTTGACCGACCGGATCGGACTTGAGTTGCGTGACAGGTCGACCGGTCAGGCGCGACATCTCCCCCGCGTGGGGCGTCAGGACCAGTCCGCCCGGTTCGCCCGCGGCCCGGATCTCCCGCGCGCGCGGGACCCAGCTGTCGGGTCCCCACGCCGCGAGAGCGTTCAGTCCATCCGCGTCTACGAGGAGCGGGCCGCGCCATCCTCCCAGGAGGGAGAGCACCAGCCGCTCGCACTCAGGAAACCGGCCCAGGCCCGGGCCCAGAACCAGGGCGTCCCAATCACCGAACTTCGACAGGATCGACTCGGCCGCGACGCGCAGGAGCTGCCCACTCTCTCCCTCCGGCAAGCCAAGAGTCATCGCTTCGGTGACGGCTCCCGCCGCAACCGGCTGAAGCGAGCGCGGAACCCCGATGCGGACCAGCCCGGCGCCGGTCCGGAGTGCGGCCCGCGCGGCCAAGGTCGGCGCCCCGGTGAGGCCGGGCGACCCTCCGACGACGAGCAGCTTGCCCCAATCGCCCTTGTGCGTCCCGCCCGTCCGGCGCGGCAACAGCTCGGCCAGCTCGGCCGGCTCCGGCAGGCTCGCGGCCGCCGGCACTGTCCGGGCGATCTCGTCCGGATATCCGAGGTCGATGACGTCGATGGGACCCGCCAGTTCCCGGCCCGGGGGGAAAAGGAGACCGAGCTTCGGATGTCCCATCGTGACCGTCCAGGCAGCGCGCACCGCCGGACCCTCCACGCGGCCGTGATCGCCGGATAGTCCGGAAGGGAGATCGACGGCGACCCGCCGGCCGGGTGCACCGTTCATCGCCTCGATCCACGCCGCTGCCGGGTCGCGGGCCGGACCGGCGAGCCCGGTCCCCAGAAGCGCATCCACGATGAGATCATCTTCACGGAGGAGAGCCAGCCGCGAGCGCTCGCGCTCCGTGCCCGCCCGCAGTCGGCAGCCCGCCCTCGCGGCCCGGCGCGCGTTCTCGGCCGCATCCCCCGCCAACGCATCCGATCCGAGAGCGAGGACGACGTCCGGCCAGAGCCCGCGGTTCCGCAACAGACGGGCCAGCACCAAGCCATCGCCACCGTTGTTCCCCTTGCCGCAGACGATGACGATCCGCCGCCGGTGGAGCGGACCGCCCCGCAGCAGGATCGAACGGAGGAGGCCCCGGCCGGCTCGCTCCATCAGCTCGAGGCCGGTGATCCGTCCCTGGTCGATGGTGCCGCGATCGATCGCCCGCATCTGATCGCCGGTGAGAAGCTCCACGCGCGGTTCACTCCCCGCGGTTCAGGCCGTCGACGATGCCGAGCAGCTCCGCGATGTCGTCCACCTCGAAATCGGCCCCGGAATTCACCGTGCCGAACGTGTCGCCGTAGCGGGCGAAGACCGTACGCATCCCGAGTGCCTTGGCGCCGATCATGTCGCGTTCGGGCCAGTCACCGACCATGAGCACCTCGCCGGGGCTCCGCCCCAGCAATTCGAGCGCACGGCGGAAGGGCGCCGGGCTCGGCTTGCGTTGTCCGGTGTCATCGAATGTCACTACCGGGCGGAAGAGGTGCTCCAGTCCGAGATGATGCAACCGCTGCCAGGCCTGCAGCGACGGAGCGTCCGAGACGACCGCGAGCTGGCACCCGCGGCGCAGAAGCTCGACCAGGGTCGGACGCACGTGCGGGTAGAGCACGAGGTAGGTGTCGCGTACGCGCCGGTAGTGCACGATGCCGGCCGCCAGGATCTGGTTCGGAACGGAACCGAGCGTCTCGGAGAGGAAGGCATCGAAGACGCGCTGATACTCGATTCCTTCGCGGCGATAGATGGCGTCGATCCGCTCCCGGGCATCCGCCGCGCGGAGGGGGAGCCCCATGTCGATCATCCCCTCGACCGCGGCATCGATGGCCGCCGCCTTCATCTTCATGAAGTCGGTCAGGGTGTTGTCGAGATCGAAGAGTAGAGCCCGGATCATGACCGCGCCATCCGCGTTCCGCCGCGCCCTGTCGGGCCGACTCCCGGGCCGTCGTCGACCCGGGGTGCTCCGTCTCCCGGGCCGGCTCCGTTACTTGGTGGAGTGGCTGATCGAACGGCCGTAGGAGATCTCGCCGTTGTCGATCCGGATGTTGAATCCACAGGTGGGATTCGTGCAGACCCAGGCCTTGAACTCGATCGGGGCGCCGTCCCGTCCGTAATCGGATAGAGGGATCAGGACTCCGTCACCGCACTTCTTGCACTCGGGAAACCGGTCTCCAAGCTCCATCAACCCCTCCCCCGGATCCGTGGGATCCGCGCCCCGCGAAACATCGGCGTCCCAACCACCAGCAGCCAGCGACGACCCGCCCGGGGATGTCCCGCCCAGCGCGATCCCACCCCGCCGGTGAGGCATCCAGAGCACTGATGGTCCGGAACCCCGGCATGACTGTCAAGCCCTTTGTCCCCGGGCTCACCCTCCGGCCCCGCCGCGACGATCGGTCGCGAGACGCCGCCCGGCCAGACGTGCCCGTCCCCCGCGTCCGGATGCACCGGTCGGGGACCGGCCTCAGGTCTTCTGTTCCTTCTTCTCGGCCGCGGGAAAGAGGATGTTATTCAGAATCAACCGGTAGCCGGGGGAATTCCGGTGCAGGGAGAGCTCGGTCGGAGGATCCCCGACCTTGTGCTGGTAGTCCTCCGGGTCGTGCCCGCCGTAGAAGGTGAACGTTCCCTGGCCGTAGTTGCCGTGGATGTACTTCACCTCCTCGGTTCCTTCGGTCTCGCCCATGACGATCGTCGACTTCTTGAGCAGGCTGCGCCGGAACGAGGTGGTCTGCCCCATGAAGCCCGGCACGACATTCACGTGACACTGGGTCAACATGGTCGGAACGGGGTCTTCTTTGGCGGAAAAATCGAAGAGCGTGAAGAAGTCGGCGGCCTGCCCCCTCATCGCCGCCTCCTGCGTCATGTCGATGTCGGAGAACTCGTAGACCAGCGGATTCATCTCCAGCCTGAAGTCCTGAAACGCGAGCGCCTGTCCGTAGTCGAGCCGCTGCTGCGCCCCCGGAGCGGGTGGCGACCCGTCATACGGCACATCGACGATGTCGAGCTGCGCCGCGGAGAGCGCGATATCGTAGGAGTCGGTCGCCGAGCACATGGCGAAGAGAAAACCGCCCTGCGCCACGTACTCGCGGAGGCGCCGCGCCACCGCATGCTTGTGTTCCCACACGGTCGCAAACCCCGCGGCCCGAGCAGCCTCCTCGTAGAGCTGCTGCTGGGCGATGTACCAGGGGGCCGATCCGTAGCTGCCATAGAACTTCCCGAACTGGCCGGTGAAGTCTTCGTGATGGAGGTGGATCCAGTCGTATTCGAAGACCGTTCCGTCCAGGACATCGGGATCCCAGATCACATCGAAGGGGATGTCGGCGTAGGTCAGGGCTAGGTTGACCGCGTCGTCCCACGGCTCATCGTCGCTGTCAGGAGGGGCATAGATCGCGACCCGGGGGGCCTTTTCGAGCAGGACCACCTCCATGTTCGCGCCTTCGATCTCGTCGTAGATGACGCTGGTCTCGCCGCCGCCGATGATGGCGTAGGTCACCCCCGAAACCAGGCAATCCCGCACGGCGGCGGTCGACTCCTCCAGCAGGAACGACCCGCCGCGATAGTTCAGCAGCCATTCGACGCTGCCGCCGTGATCGAGTTCGCGGTAAGCAACGCCGTACGCCTTGAGGTGATCGACCTGCGTGAGATCCATCGGGATCAGGAGTTTCGCCGCCGCCGGCCCCGCCGCCAGCAGGCCCGCCGCCGTGATCGCGAGGACGACGGACCACGATCCCCGGAAGAGAGGGTGAGCCCGCCGGGCCCCGGCCCGGCTCAGGATTCCATGCCGCGCGCTCATGGGTGGTTCCTCCGGTCCGGTGCGATCCGTTCCGAACTCTCGCGAGGCTTCAGCCTCTGCAACGCGGCCCGCGCGAAGGGAGCTTCCAGCGACTCGGGGTAGCGGGTCAGGAGTTCCAGGTAGAGCGCCTGTCCCTCGCTCTCCGTCGCGGGGTCGAGGGAGAGGCGTTCCGCGACCGCGCGCAGGGCACGGGGGGCCATGCGGCTGTCGGGAAACCGCGCCCCCAGGGTGTCAGCCGCCGCACGCGCCTCGGCCACGCGGTCGAGCGTGAGCAGGAGCGAGCTCCGCTCCAGCCAGAGGTCATCCGCGGCCCGCGACGCGGGATGGGCGGCCAGCGCCTCGTCCACGATCTGAAGACCGCGCTCCAGCCGCCCCAATCGTCGCTGGTACTCCGCTTGCGCCAGGGCGGCCAGCGGCACCCCGCTCTCATCGGTGTTCTCACCGATCCGCAGGACCCCCTCGAGGGCATCGTTGACCCAGCGTTGCCCGGGGAACGAATCGGTCAGCGCATACCAGGTATCCTGCGCCTCCTTCAGCTTCCCCTGGAAAAACAGCATCTCGCCCGCACGGTAGAGCGCCTCGGCGCGGTCGGAGGGATTCACCGCGGTCCGGGCGAGTTCCTGGTAGACCAGCGCCGCCTCGCTCGGGCGTCCGAGACGAATCTCGAGGTCGGCCATCGCCAGGCGGATCCGATCGGCGCCCCGGTTCTCCGCATCGCCCGCGCGGTTCAGCGCCGTCAGGGCGTCTCGATATCCGCCGATCGCATCCTCCGGACGGTTGAGCGGCCCCGCCAGCAGCTCGGCCCGCTCCACCTGCGCCGCCAGGCCGATCCCCTCCCGCCGGATCGCTTCGTCATAGGCGGCCAGTGCCTCCGCCGGCCGGCCAAGTCCGCGCAAAGCCTGGGCCCGCAGGAGGAGCACCTGGTCCTGCAGCGTCACCGGGATCTCCCGGGCCAGAAGGCGTTCGTAGGCCAAAAGCGCTGCCTCCGTGAGCCCCTTGTCGTGCGCCGTCCGCGCGAAGCGCAGAAGCAGGCGCCCCTGGGCCTTGCGTTCGCGATCGAGGTCGCCGGCCTCGTCGACCGCCCGGAGCGCCTCGCCCTGGTGGAGTCGTGCGATGATCAGGATTTCACGGAGACGCGGGTCGTCGGGCCGCTTGCGCATCGCCTCTTCCAGCGCGCGGATCGCCTCGGGACCGACACCGTCCGTGCGGACGAGCGACTCCACCTCGTCCGCGACCCACGCATCGGCTCGATCGACCCGGACGAGATACTCGAGACAGACCTCGAGAGCGGCTTTAAGGTCGCCCAGCCCCCGGTGCAGGCGCTGCAGTTCCACCAGCGGCAACGACGGATCGGCCCACGTATCCGCCGCCCGACGGAAGACCGAGGCCGCCTCCTCGCGCTGGTCCATCGATTCGAGAGTCCGTCCCAACGCCTCGATCACCCTCCATTCCTGCGGGTGCGCCGCGGCCAGCTCGCGCAGCTTGCGCAGGCCGTCCTCGACCCGGCCGCCGCGGAGGAGGCTCTGCGCCTCCTGCAGTCCGAGCGTCACCGGGTCCGACGCGCGGACTCGTCGCGGCGTCTCGGAGATCACCGGCCGGCGTTGCTCGGGAACGGGGCGGTCCCGGGTCACGCCCGGCGATGGAGCCTGCTCCTGGGCGACGGCCTCCGCCGCCATCGGCCACGTCGGCAGGGCGAAGAAGAGCACCACCCCGATGCGAACGGCCGTCAGGCCGGCGATCCGACGGACGCGCCGGACCGAAGGACGGCGCCGCCTCACCGCGCCCCCCCCAACGAACGGAAGTAGATCTCGACCAACCGGCGGAAGTCTCCCGGCATGGGATCCTGCTCTCCGCGCAGGATCGCCCTCCGCATCGCCTCCACTTCCGATGCCGTCGGCACGAACTCGGCCGGAGCGGAGCGATCCTCGGGGTTGATGCCGGTCCGAGAGATGCGTTCCTCCTTCTGCCCTTCTTTGCGGAGCGATCGTTGCGCCGTCAGGAGTCTCGACAGGATCCGCTCCTGTCGCCGGATCACGCGCTCATCGACGCCGCGGTGACGCATCTCCTCTGCCACCTCCTCCATTTCCCGTCCGAGATCGTCCAGTCGGCCCAGCACATCCTGCCGCCCGCCGAGCGCCCCCTGCACCTCCTGCAGCCCCTGGCGGATCATCTGCTGGCGCGCCGCCATCTGCATCATCTGGTCGCCCTGGGAACCGCTCGGGGAAAGTCGTTGCCCCTGGGAGCCCGAGCCCATCATCTGCTGCGCCTGATCATTGAGGCTCTGCTGGTCCGAGCTGAGCGAACGCATCCGCGCCAGAGGATTGCTGCAGCTCGAGGCAGATCCGGAATTGCACATCGATTGCCCCGCGTTCAGGAGCGAGAGGACCGTACCGTCCAACGCGCGCCCGGCCGCCTCGCCGGTCTGCATCGCGTCGGGCCGGAAGCCCTGGGTCCAGCCCTGCTGCGCGCCCTCGAGCGCGCGGACCGCCTCGCCCATGGCGCGTCCCAGCGCCGGGGTGATGAAGCGGCTCTCCCGGGCCAGTTCATAGAGCGCGTCCAGGGTCGCCCGGGCGCCGTCGCTGAGCCGCTGCTGCTCCAGCGCCAGCTCGCGCGTGCTGCGCGCCGGCGCGGTGCGGAGCAGTTCCTCCTGGTCCTGGCTGATCTTGACCAGGTTGCCGGTCAGTCCGTAGAGCTTGCGCGCCACCTCCTCCTGTTCCTGGCCGTTCATCTCCTGCTGCGCCTGGCGCATCCCCTGGGCGAACTGCTGCAGCTGCTGCCCGGCCTCGCGTCCGAACTTGAGGCTGTTGCGGCGCTCTCCGCTCTTCATCTGGCTTTGCGTCTGTTCCATCCTGTCGCGGGCCGAGGAGAGCTTCTCCCCCGCCTGCTGCTCATCCATCTTCTCCTTCAGAGCCTGCCAGTCCTTCTCCGCCTCCTGGCGGATCCGCTCCATCTCCTGGCGCAGCTTCTCGAGCTCCTGCCGCAGGGCGTCCTGCCGCTCCTGCAGGCGGGACGATTCCTCCGGGGTCAGCGGACGGTCGGTCACCGCGCTCGTGTCGGCGGGCTCGCCGTCCGGCCGGCGTTCCGGCGACCCATCCTCGCGGCGCGCGTCATCGTCGTTCTGCCGATCCTCGTCGTTCCGTTCATCGGGGGGCCGGCCCGCCAGATCCCGGTTCAACTCCTCCTGCCGCTCCCGGAGCTCCTCGGCCTGGCGGATCATCCGTTCCAGGTTCTCCTCGCGCTGGAGCTGCTTCAGCATCTCGATGGTGCGGTCGAGGTTCCGCTCGAGATCCTGGGCCGTGAGCTCCAGATTCTCCATCGCCCGCTGCACCTCGCGCCGGTCCAGGTTCTGGATCGCCTGCTGCAGCCGTTCCATCTGCTCCCGAAACGCCGGGCTCTGGATCTCGCGCACCATCTGGTTGATCTGCTGCACCTTTTCCAGGATCTCCGGCGTGAAGAGGTTCGCCTGTTCCATCCGCTCCAGGGACTGCTCCATCGCCTGGGCGAGATCCTCGACCTTCTGGGAGACCTGCGCCTGCTGCTGCGCGAGATCCTTGATCCGCTCCTGCTGCTCCCAGCGGAGGTTCTTGTCGCGCTTCATCTCCTGAACGACCTTCTGCAGTTCGCGGGTCAGTTCCTTCTGCTCGGTAAGCGCTTCGCGCGCCGTCGTCGCCTGCTGGTCACGATCCTGATCCACCTCGGCGTACATCTCCTCGAACGACGGGAAGCGGATCTCGCCGGTCGGGCCGACCGTGGTCTTCGGCCCGGAGACTGCGTCATTGTCGGTGAGCTCGAGGTGATACCGGACCACATCACCGGGCACGAGACCGAGGTCGTCGAGCGACCAGGGCCAGGGCACGCGCGCCTCGCGGACATCGGACCACCTGGCCAGTCCCGCGCGGCGGGGCGGCTCGTCGTTGCGGCTCCAGACCAGGTCGAGCCGGGTCAGGCCGAAGTCGTCCATGCAATCGATGTCGAGGAGAACGACCATGTCGGCGGGCAGCTTGATCTGCCGCTCCGGAGCGAGCTGGTAGAGCGCCGGCATGCGATCGGGGAGCGCCTCGAGGGTGTAACGATCCGACTCCCAGCGGGCCCCCGAGGGGTCGGCCGCCTCAAGCTCCACCCGGTAGTCGAGCGATGCGCGCACCGTCAGCGCCGCCGCCAGCTCACCATCCCCGGTCGCGTCGAGATTCACGACCGTTCCATCCTCCAGGCGTAACCTCCCTCTGGCGTCCGCCCGGCTGGGGAAGACGGTCAGGGTCACGCGTGATCCGACGAGCGCGGCGATCCGCCCGTCGACGGCCAGTTCCTGAACCGGCTCCAGACGGGTGTAGGCCGGAAACTCGATCCGGGTGCGGTACCCGGTCGCGCGCAGCGGCTCGACGACGCGAACCCGATAGAGGTCGCTCTGCGTCCGCCCCGCCGCGACGGCGTACTCGGTCGCCTCCAGGAGCGCAGGAAGCGTCGCGGTCCACCCCTCCCCTTCGCGGCCGGCGGCCTCGGCAGTGTCTGCCATCATCGCCGTCTGCCTCCACGCGCCGCCGGGCGACCGATGCAGGAGCACCGGCGTCTGGTCCAGGCTCTTCGCCAGGCTCGCGCCGACCTGCAGGCTGGTCCCTCGATCCACGGTGACATCCCCGGGGGTGACCCGGATGACCAGCGACGGAGCGAGATCGTGGCTTCCCGGGCGCGTCAGACGGGAGGCCGAGCTGGTGAAAGCGGCCGGCGAGAGAAGGTAGAGCGCGAGTGCGGCCGCGACTCCGGAGAAGACCCCGAGCGAAGGACGGCGCAGCGAGAGCGCCGGAGCGAGCCCGCCGAAGGAGACGCCGGCGACCGCTTCGACTCCACGCCGGACCGACAGCAGGGCCAATCCCCGACCGAGCGGGTCCGGGATCTCCTCCGCCCGCGACTCCATCTCCGCGGCATTCACGAGGTCGTTGGATTTGAGATCGAGCCGCCGTTCGAGATGGCGGAGAAACTCCTCGCGGGAGAGGTGATGGCGGCGCCCGAAGCGGATCGCCAGAGCGAGACCGGCGACCGCGCCTCCCCAGGCGAAGAGCGGCACCAGCCACCCCCCGAGGAAGTGGTACCGCAGCGGCATGCCCAGAGCGAGACCAGCCGCCAGCGCGGGGAAGAAGATCGATCCGGCGAGGGCCACGGCCTCGAAGAGCCTCCGGCGTCGGAAGGCGCGATGGCCCGCCGCGATCCGGGCAGAGAACCGTGGCTCGGACTGGCTCTTCATATCTTCTCCCCCGCCCGTTGGCCGCTCATCGGCCGAGCGCGTAGACCACGGTGTTGATCGCCATCCGCATCGCCTCTTCCCGCACTTCGGGAGGGTCCCGGTGGACCTCCGCGTCCTCCAGCCCGTCGCCGACATCCGACTGATACGTGTAAAAGACGATCAGGCGCTCCCCGTCGAAGATGCCGAACCCCTGCGACGGCTTGCCGTCGTGCTCGTGGACCTTCGGGGGACCGGCCGGGAGGTCGTAGAAACAGTGGTAGATCGGATGGCTGAACGGCACCTCGACCAGCGGTCGATCGGGAAAAACCCGCGCGATCTCGCGCCGGAACGATTCGTCCAGGCCGTAGTTGTCATCGGCGAAGAGGAAGCCTCCCGCCAGCAGGTAGCTTCGCAGGCGCTCGACCTCCGCGGCACTGAACCGGACCGTCCCGTGTCCGTTCAGATAGGCGTAGGGGTAGTTGAAGAAGTCCGGATCGAGGATGCCGATCCGCACCTCGTCCTCCCGCTCCACCGGGACGGTCGTCCGCTCGCGGAGAGCGCGGGCCAGGTTCGGGAGAGAGGTGGGATTGCCGTACCAGTCGCCGCCGCCGTCATACTTGATGCGCGCCAGGACGAAGCCGGCGCCTCCGTCGCCCGGGACGGCGGCCACGGCCGGGGCGACGACCCCGGCGGCCAGCCAGGCCAGGGCCGCGACGATCAGGCGCGACGCGCTCTTTTCCAATCGAACCGTCTGCATCACGACGAAACTCCTGCCCCCGGGTCGGTCCGGGATCGGGGTGGGATTCTCCCGGCTCGGCGCCGCCATGAAACCCGTTCCAGGGCCGCGCGGTTCCCGGCGGCCGTCACGGAACCGAGTCTAGCACCGTGAGATGCGAAACGCGCGCGCCGTCCCGCTGAGACGGCCGCGCGCGTCTGGATTCGCGCCGATCGGATCCGGGTCAGGCGGCCTGGACCGCCTTCTCGCGCTGGATCCGCTCGCGGCGAAGCCCGAGGTCGAGCGCCAGGGCCGACCCGACGTAGACCGAGGAGTACGTCCCGAACCCGACTCCGATCAGCATCGCGAGGGCGAAGTCGTGGATCACCTCTCCGCCCAGGAAAAAGAGCGCCGCCACCGCGTAGATGGTGGTCGCGGAGGTGATCAGGGTGCGGGAGAGGGTGACGTTGACCGCGGTGTCGATCACCTCCTGCAGATTGCGCTTCTGCATCAGCCTCGACTGCTCGCGAATCCGGTCGAAGACCACGACGGTGTCATTGATCGAGTACCCTCCGATCGTCAGGAGGGCCGCGATGGTGGAGATCGTCAACTCCTTGCCGAGAGCGTTCAGGACCAGAAGAGTCACGATGACGTCGTGCGCCAGCGCGGCGACGCCGCCCAGCGCAAAGGTGAATTCATACCGCAATCCGATGTAGACCAGGATCCCGAGCAGGGCGACCAGCACCGCGATCGTCGCCTTCCCTCGCAGTTCGCGCCCGACTCGCGGACCGACCAATTCCTCGCGCAGCGTCTCGGCGGTCACCCCGGGACGGGACTGCGCCACTTCCCGGATGATCGGTCCCGACGGACTGACATCGGTCGCCAGACGCTCCGACTCGGCCGGCAGACGGACGAGGTAGTCCCGTCCCTCGGACGCACCGGCGCCCGACTCCTGGATCTCCGCCCCGCGCAAACCCGCCCGGCCGCAGGCGGCCCGCACCTCGTCGGCTCCGACGACCTCGGAGAACCGAAGTTCCACGACCCGCCCGCCGGCGAAATCGACACCCAGGTTGAACCCGCCCCGCAGGGCCAGGGCGATTCCGCCCAGCACCATCACCGCGATCGAGAAGATATACGCGTAGCGCCGGTACCGCATGAACGGGATCCGCGTGTCCTTGAGGATCTGAAACATGTCGTTCGAAGTCTCCTCTGCTCCGCCCGCGCCGGCCCCTAGATGGACAGCGAACGCGGGCTGCGGTTCGCGGTGGCGGCGTCGAAGATCATCCGCGTGACCAGGACCGCGGTATACAGGTTGGCGATGATTCCGAGGGCCAGCGTGATGGCGAAGCCCTTGATCGGCCCGGTCCCGAACTGGAAGAGGACGATCGAGCTGATCAGCGTGGTCAGGTTGGCATCCAGGATGGTCCGCCACGCGCGGTCATAGCCAGCCTCGATGGCGGCCCGCACGCGCTTGCCGGATCGCAGCTCCTCCCGGATCCGTTCGAAGATCAGGACGTTCGCGTCCACCGCCATGCCGATGGTGAGCACAATCCCGGCGATCCCGGGCAGCGTCAGCGTGCCGCGCAAGGCGGCCAGGCCGGCGAAGAGGAAGAGCATGTTCAGGGCAAGCCCCAGCACGGCGACGATCCCGCTCAGCCGGTAGTAGAGGAGCATGAAGAGGACCACGACCACGGCGCCGACCAGAGCGGCCGAGAGGCCCGTGCGAATGGAGTCGCGTCCGAGCGTCGGCCCGACCGTGCGCTCTTCGGCGATCAGGATCGGGGCCGGGAGGGCGCCGGCGCGCAGCACGATGGCGAGGTCATTCGCCTCCTCCGTGCTGAACGAGCCGGTGATCTGGGCCTGGCCGCTCGGGATGCGGTCGCGAATGACCGGCGCAGAGACCACGCGGCTGTCGAGCACGATCGCGAGCTGGCGTCCGACGTTGTCCCCCGTGACGCGGCGGAACTGGGTCGTCCCCTTCGCGTTCATCGTCATCGATACACCGGCGGCATCGGGTCGATTGGCGTCGAGCCCGAACTTCATCACCGCGGTCGAGATCCCGGCGCCGGTCATCTGCGGGCGCCGGTTGAGGACGTAGAGCACCTTGCCGAACTGCCCCGTGCCGAACTGGACTTCCTTCTGGGAGATGCTGACCGTCACGTCCCCGGGGAGGAGCGAATCGACCGCGACTGAGCGGAGGAGCGCCTCGACGGCCGGGACGTCGCTGTTCATGACCATCATCCCGCCGTGCGTGTCGACGCTCGGGTAGGAATAGATGAGGTCGATGAGGGGGCGCGTTCCGTAATCGAGAGAATCGGCCAGGACGCTGTCGGGCACCGAGCCGATCCTTTGAGCGAGGATCCGGTCGAGCCGGTCGATGGCCTGCTTCGATTCGGCCGCCTGCTTGACCAGCTTGAACTCGAGCTGCGCGGTCTGCCCGATCAGGTCGAGGGCGCGCTGCTTGTCCAGGAGGCCAGGGAGCTGGATGGCGATCCGGTCATCCCCCTGCCTCTGAACCAGCGGTTCGGCCACGCCGAACTGGTCGATGCGGTTGCGGAGGACCTGCATCGCGCGATCGAGCGCGTCCGTCACCTCTTCCGGCCGGAGACTGCTCCGGTCGAGTTCGAGGATCAGGTGCATCCCTCCCTGCAGGTCCAGACCCAGCTTCAGGGCCTTGGATCGCAGATCCCTGGCTGCGCTCGTGCTCGCGTTCCTGGCTTCCGCGGGCATCCCGTAGAGACGGAACGACGGGATCAGGACCCAGATCGAAAGACCGAGGAGCACGATGAGGCTCAGCAGCTTCCAGCGAAAGCTCTTGTCCATTCAGGTCACCCCCGAAGACCGGATGAGCGTGAAAACACACAGATTTGGAGCATACGGAGGAGCGACGCGGGCTGTCAACGCAAAAGCGGCGCCGCGATGTGCGACGCCGCCGCGGCCCTGGGCCTCTCTCGCAACGGTTTGTCGGTTCGTAGCCAGGTCAGTCGCCGGACGCGGCGAGCTTCCCCCCGATCGGCGAGTCTTCCCAGAGGCGGATCTCACTGACCGGCTTCCCGTCCGAGGCCGGACGGGCCTCGTCCTCAAAGAAGTAGAACCAGTGCGTCGCGCCCTGCACGACCAGGTAGAGCGGCTCGCCCTGCTCGTTGCGCGTCGTCACCGTCAGGAAGACGCCATCCATGCGGACCTTGAGACCGCCCGGAGGTATGTCGGACCAGGCCTCCGGATCCCCCTGGTTGAACGTGAGCTGGATCCGCTCGACGGTCTCATCCTCGAAGAGCCCCTGCGCCGACTGGAGTTCCTCCACCCGGGTCCAGCTGTCCGGCGTGGGATTGTCGCCCTGGACGTCATCGGGATTGAAGAGAAAGACATACTCCTGATGGAAGAGCTTCGCGTATTCGTCGTAGTTGCGCTCCTCGTACGCGGTCTTCAGGTTGGCCAGGACATTCGCCGGCGAGGACTGAGCCAGATACTTCGACTGCGGGATCGGCTTGGTCACCTCCGGATCCCAGGGGCAACCGGTCCCCAGGAAAAGCATCACCGCGGCCAGCGGCACGAACCGCCACGCGGTCGGGAGTGTCTGCGTCATCGGATCGATCCCTCCATGCGGGAAGTCTAGCATCCACCCCCCGGGCGGCACCAGCGCCCCGGTCCCTTCCACGGAAACCTCTTCAACTATCGGACATCGGCTCAGCTTAGCTTAGCAGGGTGCTATCCCTGCTAGAAGACCACCTGGTCGTGACGGAGGCGGCCGGTCGTCGTCGCATAGGCCGCGTCCCGCTCATCCCTCCAGAGGTAGACCGACCAGAGCCCGGTCCCGTCCTCCTTGAGGTAAAGATCGACCCTACCGCCAAAAGTGACGGTGGTTCCCGTCTTTGTGAACTTTATCTCATAGAGGAGGTCCTTGAAAAGCTGCCCGCTCGTGCCGTCGTCGGCCGGTTCGGTGGCCAAAGTCGACTCCCCGCCGGTCGGGGGATTCCAGCGGAAGGTCACCGTCACCCTGGCCTTGGTGGTATCGGCGAAGATCCGCGACCAGGCATTCCGTTCCTCCGCCTTGTCGAAGTTATCGTAGATGGCCGGGTTGGCGACCTGGAGGGAGTCGGAGGGGTCGGGACGGAAGCGGTAGCTGTCGCTCAGCGAACGTTCGTACGTAGAAACCGATTTGGCGTTCAAAGCGACGCGCATGTTCTTGAGGACCGTCTGGGGAGTGACGGGCGAGTCGAACTGGACCTCGTTCTCGGTCGGGTCGTCCGGTTCCCGCGGGTCGAGGAAACAGCCGGCGAGGACCGGCAGGATCGCCACCACCAGAACCGCCACGCTCAGCACCATCCACCCGGTCCGGCCCGAAAACGGGCGCCAGGCGCCGGTCCGGGCGCCGGGACTGGATGCCGACGGCCTCTCGGATTCGGCCCGCCTGCCACGACGGTCCCGACCGAAACCGGGTGTGACCTCGCTCTGCACGCTCCCGATCCCCCCGCTAGAAGTTATAGGTCACCTGATTGCTGACCCGCCAATAGCTCTTCTCCAGCGAGCTGTCGGTTCGATCGATTTTGGTCTTCAGGGTGAAGTCCTGATGGAACTTGTGGTTCACCTCGATCCCTCCCGTGAACTCGAGCCGCTCGCTCAACGTGGTCTTGTTGTTCGCCAGGTTGCGAACCCTTCGCACATCATACCGCTGCTGGGCGCGCATCTGGAAGGACGTGCCGATCTCATAGCGCACGGTCGCCAGGAACGACTGGTAGTTCTCCCTGGTCGTCTTGGCGTACTTCCGCGGTCCCAGGTCGATTTCCCGGTAGGAACCGGAGTCTTTGAACTGCCAGCTGTGATCGACATCGAAGCGGATGCCGCGGCCGATCGTCGCCTGGGCGAGCGTGCGCACCTCGGTCCGGCGGGTCAGGATGTTGGCCTCTTCCTTGAACCGGTAGACCTGGTAGTCGGCGGTGATGGTGTACCGCTGGGAGAGACGGAGCAGATCCTTCAGCCGGGAGCCGATCTCCGCCCCGACGACGTACCGATTCTGGGTGAAGCTGTTCGCGGAAAGCGTGCTGTCGATGCTGTACTGCCGCCGGCGCTCCACCTGGGCCGTCACGCGCGTGTCGAGCCCCTCCCGGGGCCGATACCCGATCGCCGCGTCCCCCAGGAGGCGCTGCTCGTCCCTGTCCTGCCGCTTTCCCTGGAAGAGGTCATAGAAGCTCTGGTTCAGACTCCCGTCCCCGGTCAGAACCATGACGAGGCGTGGGCCGAGCGGACGGCGGAGATTCTGGCGGACCGAAACGATCTGGCCACGGAAACCGGGTGAGTTGGGGTTGTCGAAGGTGTTGTCCGAGTCGTCCCAGGTGATTTCGGTGGTCGACTCGGTGCGCGAGAGGAGCCCGAGCCCCGGCCTCACCGCGAAGCTCATCGCCCCTTTGGCGTAGTTCCGGGTCCGTCCCCGGCCCTGGTTGATCGATTCCTGGTACTTCGTCTCGCTCGTCGAACTCTCACCCCTGAGGTCGAAGACGACCCCGAGGAGGGGCGGCAGCTTCATCTCCAGGCCGATCCGCTGATCCAAGCCCTCCTTGCGATCCTGCCGGGCGACCGTCGTGTTGTAGAACTCGTCGATCGCCTCGAGGTAGGTGGCATTCAGGGCGAAGCGCGCCTTCGGCCCGGGCGTCCAGGCCCCCGTCGCCGACCCACGCCGCGTGCGGTTGTTGTTCCGGTCCGGGTCGAGCAGGGTCGTGTCGACCGAGTCGGCCTCGCCGGTTCGCTTGATCCGGGCGACCCGGAGGGTGCGGGAGGTCTGTCGGTCCCGGTCGGCCTGGCCCGTCAAGTCGAGCTTGAACTTCTGTCCCACGGTCACGCTCGCGCGGCTGTTGAGAGAGACGGTCGAACCATCGGCCCACGTCGAGTCCGACTGCTGGAGGACTCCCTGCAGAAGCCTCTGCCGGACGTCCGTGTCCTCCTTGTACCCGGCCTGGGCCCCCGCCTCCCAACTCAGAACGCCGTCGGCCAACCCGAACACCTCCCGCATCAGCCGTCCGGGCCCCTGGGAATTCGCGAACCAGCTGAATTGCCCGACGTTGTCGAGGGTGCGATTGAAGTTGCTGCTGTTACGGACCCGGCTGACATCGATGTCGGTCCCGGTCGACCACCCGCCCCATCCGGTCAGCCCATACTCGAAACGCGCCTTGGTGCGTGCGTCCCGGTTATCGAGGTTGGACGAGGCCTCGTTCTGCTGGATGCCGCTCTGCATCGATCCGTCGAGCTTCAGGGCCCCGAGAGCGCGTCCCACCTTGAGCGACTGCCCCCACCGGAGGTTGGTCTTGAAGACCTCGACGTTCGTGTTGTACTGCGGGCTGAGGCCGAGGCGGTCGATGAGGCTCCTCCTGGCCAGGGAATCGCCTGCGAGGGGAGTCCGGATCGGAGGCATCGTCTGTTCGTCGTCCACCCCCTCGTCCTGGGCGCGAACCGGGAGGGAGAGCCCGAGAGAGAAGCAGAGCAGCCAGAGGGGGAGGACCACCCGGCCGGCCGGGCCGCCCAGCAAAGCGCGGGCGCGGCGGAGGGCATCGTCTCGGCGCACGCGACCGCTCCTCCCGACGGGGTTTCGGACCTGCCACCGTCTCGGATCCTCCGACCTGAGACGCCGGGCGATGGAGCGCACGTCCCGGTGAGTCTTCCGGACCGGCCCGCTCCGCATGTTCGGCGACGCTACCATCGCCGGAAATCCCCGGTCAACGGCACCGCTTGGTTGACCGGAGCGGGCGACGTTCCTAGAGTCCGGCCATGATGATATCGGTCACGGCCCCCCGCACCCCAAGATCCCGGTCGTGAAGGCCGGGCTCCAGAGCGCCTCCCCCCCCGGGGGCGCGGGTCCGACGCCACCCTCCTCGGCCGGTCAGAAGGTGGCCGGGGCCATCTCCTGGACGATCGTGCCTCGCTTCGTTCAGCTGGTCGCATCGGTCTTCACCTCGATCATCACCGTCCGGACGCTCCGCGAATTCGACTACGGGACTCTCAGCGTTCTCCGCACGATCCTGATCCTGGCGGTCGTGGTGCTCGGGTTGGGACTGGGGCAGGCGATCAACCGGTTCATCCCGGAACTGCGTGTCACCGATCGCCGCGACCAGGGCCGACGCCTCCTCTACCGCTGCCTCTTCCTCCAGTCGGCCGTCTGGGTCGTCACGAGCCTCGTGCTCCTGGGGCTGCGCGGGATCCTGGCCGATCGCTTTCCGACCTACGCGGACCTCCTGTTGCTGGGCGTCTTCCTGGCCGTGACGGAGGTGGTGGCCGGCACCGTCAACCAGTATGCGGTCTCTTCCTACCGGACCCGCGAGCTGGCGATCGCGAGCAGCCTCGGAACGCTCGTCCTGGCGGGACTGACCGGCTGGCTGCTCCACCTGGGACTCCGGATCCCGGCGGTCCTGATTGCCGCCGCGGCCGGGTGGGCGGTCAACGCGACCGTCCTGGGTTATCTCCTCTGGCGCGGCCGCCCGGTGGTTCCCGGGGCGATCCCCGGCTGTGAGCCCCCCGCTGCAACCATCCCGCGCGGAAGCGAGTTCCCGTGGCGACGGCTCTTTTCCTACGCCCTCCCCTGGGTGCCCCAGTACATCCTGACGTTCGTCGTCTGGCGCCAATCGGAGACCCTGCTGCTCGGGATTTTCCGTTCGCGCGAGGAAGCGGGCTTCTTCGATCTCGCCTACAAGCTGCCGCAGCTCATCCTGGAGTTCGTGCCCGGCGCGATCTACCCGCTCGTCCTCGCCGGTTTCGCCGAGACGGCGACGGTGGCGCGGGATCGCATGACGGCGGTCATCGATACCTACTACCGGTTCCTCTTCTTCGTCACGGCGCCCTTGAGTCTCTTAGGACTGGCCATGGGCGACACACTCCTCGCCCGGATGTACGGCGAGTCGATGGCGGCCGGGGGACCGTACTGCCAGGCGTTCTTCTTCATCTTTGCCGTCAGCTTCCTCGGCACGCCGCTCAGCATGACGGTCTACGTGATCGAGAAGGTCTGGGTCAACGTGCTCCTGACGGTGATCTACGGGATCGTCACGATCAGCCTCGACCTGATCCTCATTCCCCGCTATGGCCTCCTGGGGGCGACGATCCCGACCGGTCTGGTCACCTGCATCACGCCGCTGGTCCGCTGGCTGATCGCGCGCCGTTACCTGAGCGGCATCACGATCCCATGGAAGTTCATCCTCCGGGCGTACCTGGCCTCATCGCCGCTCCTGTTGCTCTTACTCGCCAAGCGATGGGCCACCGACCTCCCGCGCACCGGCCTGCTCCTGCTCCTGGCGGCCGTGGTGACGCTGGCGGCCTATCGATGGCTCCGGGTGCTCGGTCCGGCCGAGCGGGAGTTCCTGGCGCGATCCCGCGTGCCGGCCCGACGCTGGATCCTGAAGCTGCTCTGACCGCGTGCGTCGATCTCGGTCTGCCGGGCTCACCCTCTGGCCGCCAACTCCCTCTCCGCGACCAGACGATTCGCCCGGTAGAGCGATTCGAACGTGCCGGCGTCGGTCCACCAGCCCCGGAGATAGTCGAACTGCATCTCGCCCGAGTCGATGTAGGCGTTATTGACGTCGGTGATCTCCAGCTCGCCCCGTCCCGAGGGGCGAAGAGTGGAGATGATCTCGAACACCCTCGCGTCGTACATGTAGATCCCGGTCACGGCAAGGTTGCTGCGCGGCTGCTTCGGCTTTTCCTCGATCGACCGGACGCGATCCCCGGCCAGCTCCGCCACGCCGAAACGTTCGGGATCCTCCACTTCCTTGAGCAGGATGCGAGCGCCCCGCTCCTGGCGCCGGAACGCGTCGACGAAGGGGGTGATGTCATCCTCGATGATGTTGTCGCCGAGGATGACGACCATGCGATCCCCCTCCGCGTAGTAGCGCGCCAGATGGAGCGCCTCGGCGATCCCCCCTTCGCCCTCCTGGTAGACGTAGTCGATGTGCGAGAGGCCGAACTCCTTGCCGTTGCCGAGCAGCCGAAGGAAGTCGCCGGCGTTGTTCCCGCCCGTGACCAGGAGGATGTCCCGGATCCCGGCCCGCACGAGGGTCTGGATCGGGTAATAGACCATCGGCTTGTCCCAGATCGGGAGCAGGTGTTTGTTCGTGATCTTGGTCAGGGGGTGCAGGCGGGTTCCGAGTCCGCCGGCCAGGATGATGCCGCGCATGGGTCCTCCGATGCCTGGTCCAAACCGATGACCGCCGATGCGGTCCACCCGGCGAGGCGGAGAAGGGCACAGGCGGCGGAGAGCGGGCACGCACCGGCGACACAGCGCAGACGCGACGACCCGATCGCGCGCCAGTGTAGCCGTCCGGGGCGGCAGAAGAAAGCGCCGACGATCCGTGATCTACCCGGTCAGCCGGAGAAGCTCCCGAACCAGCGCCTCGGCGCCGGCGGCGACCTCCGAGATCCGGGTGGCCAGCATGTAGGCCGGGCTGGTCACGATTCGGTTCTGAGCATCGACCACGACCTGATCGGCCGGGCAATCCAGGTGCTCGTGCCCCATCGCCGCAATCGCCCCAGCGGTCTCGGGATCGTTGCCGATCGTGAGGGTCGCTCGTACCCCCGCCTTCTGCAGGACCCGGCCCAGAGTGAGCGGCGCGATGCACAGGGCGCCGATCGGCCGGCCGGCCCGGATCGCCGCGAGCAGGAACCGCTCGACCATCGGTTCGACGTCGCATGCCGCTCCCCGGATCCCGGCATCGCTGAGGTTGAGAGCGGCGCCGTACCCCCCGGGGATCACGATGGCGTCGAATTCGGCGGCCCTGGCCTCCCCCAGGCTTCGGATCGAACCGCGGGCAATGCGCGCCGCCTCGACCAGGACGTTTCTCGATTCCTCGACCTCGGTCTTCCTCAGATGATCTGTGACCTGCCGCTGGTTCATATCCGGCGCCAGGCAGTTCGCGGTGGCCCCGGCCCGGTCGATCGCCAGGAGCGCGAGGACGCTTTCGTGGATCTCCGATCCGTCCAGCACGCCGCAGCCGGACAGGATGACTCCGACCTTCTTCATGGCACCTCCCCGTGTCCCGTCGGCGCGCCCCGCGCCGGCCTTTGCGGGAGGCGCGCCGGGGTGTCGGGAGTGTACATTGGAAGCGGCGCGAGAGGCACCGGGAGCAGGTTCGTGACGGAACGGGAGGACGCATGCCCCGCGGGTTCATCCTTCACCCGACCTACTATCTCGAGAAGGGACGGCCGGTCGTACACCTGTTCGGCCGGCTCGAAACCGGCGAGACGTTCGTCGTCCGCGACGACCGGTTCCGCCCCCACTTCTTCCTCTGCACCCGCGAGATCCCCGCCGCTCTCGACATCGCTCCCTTGAACGCCCGCGACACGAACCTGACGACCATCGACGGCGACCCCGTCAGCCGGATCACGGTCGCGGTTCCGTCCGATGTCCCCCCGCTGCGCGACCGGCTGGAGGCGCGGGGCATGCAGACCTTCGAGGCCGACATCCCGTTCGTCACCTCGTTCCTCCTCCAGGCCGGGGTCCGCGGCGCGCTCGAAATCGAGGGAGAGTGGAAGGCCGGGCGCCTGGTGGGGAGGATCTACCAGAACCCCGTCCTGTGCCCCACCGAGTGGATTCCCGAACTGACGGTCCTGTCGCTCGACCTCGAGACCGATCCCGAGATCACGAGAATCTACTCGGCGGCCCTCTGGGGTGAAGGAGGGGGCGAAGTCCTGGTCGTCCGCCCCGACACCGGCGGCGAGGACTCCCCGGAGAGCATTGCGCTCGGTGCCGGAGAAAGCGGCGACGAGTCGGCCCGGATCCGCGTCTGCCCTGACGAGCCCGCTCTCCTCCGCCTCCTGCTGGACAGGGTGCGCGCGCTCGATCCGGACATCCTGACCGGCTGGAACGTGATCGACTTCGACCTCAAGGTGCTGCAGGACCGGCTGGCGCACCACCGGATTCCGTTCCATCTCGGACGCGCGGACCTCGCGTGCCGGCTCCTGCTCGATCGCAGTGCGTGGGGGGCGAGCCGAGCCGTAGTACCGGGTCGCGCCGTCCTGGACGGTCTTGCGCTGTTGCGCTCTGCCTTCGTGCGCCTCGAGGACTACCGGCTCGAGACCGCGGCCCGGGAGATCCTGGGGCGGGGAAAGGCCCCGACAGCGGGCCCCCGCACCGATCTCTCCGAGGCGGAGGACCATGGGGAGCGGATCCAGGCGCTCTATCGGAACGACCTGCCGGCCTTTCTCCGTTACAACCTGACCGACGCGCGCCTCGTTTACGACATTCTCCGGGAGCGGCGGCTGGTCGATCTTGTCGTCCGGCAGTCCCTGGTGACGGGACTTCCGCCCGAGCGTACCGGCGCCTCGATCGCGGCGTTCGACTTTCTCTACCTGAGAGAGCTTCACGAGCGGGGGGCGGTCGGGCCGAGCACCCGAGCGGATCAGCCGGTCGCGCCGACCGCGGGTGGATTCGTTCTCCCCGCGCGGCCGGGAATCTACCGGCAGGTCGCGGTTCTCGACTATCGATCGCTCTATCCGTCGATCATCCGCACCTTCCGCCTCGATCCGAACGCGCTCGTGCGCGACCGCGCGACGGAGGCGGCGCTGGACCTGTCTCTCCTGACCGCGCCGAACGGTGCGCGCTTCCGGCGACAGGGAGGGATCCTCCCCGAAATCCTGGACCGCCTCTTCCCCCGGCGCGAGCAGGCCCTCGCCCAGGGAGACCCGATGCGCGCGACGGCGCTCAAGATCCTGATGAACTCCTTCTACGGCGTGCTGGCCACGCCCCGCTGCCGCTTCTACTCCCCCGAGACCGCGAACGCCATCACCGGATTCGGCCAGCAGATCCTCCGGTGGACCCGCGATGCGCTGGAGGCGCGCGGGCACCGGGTGCTCTACGGGGACACCGACTCGATCTTCGTCGAGCTCTCGGGTCCGGAGGCGGAGGCGGAGGCCGAAGGACGGCGACTTGCCTCCGACATGACGCAGGCGCTCTCCGCACGCCTCGAGGAGGAGTACGGCGTCGAGAGCCGCCTCGAGCTGCGCTCGGAACGGGTCTTCCGTCGCCTGCTTCTGCCGGCCCTGCGCGGTTCGACGGAGGGAAGCAAAAAACGGTACGCCGGAGTGACGATCCGTGACGGCGAGGAGCAGGTCATCTACGTGGGGCTCGAGACGGTGCGGCGGGACTGGACCGAGCTCAGCAAGCGATTCCAGCGGCTTCTGATCGAACGGCTCTTCCGGGAGGAACCACTCGAGCCGGCGGTGCGCGACTTCGTGGCGAAGTTCCGCCGGGGGGAGATGGACGACCTTCTGGTCTACCGCAAGGCGCTGCGCAAGGCCGACTCCGCCTACGAGGGAACGCCGCCGGCGCACGTCCGGGCGGCGCGCCTGCGACCGCGACCGGGCAGCCGCGTGGTCCGCTATGTCATGACCGTAGCCGGGCCCGAGCCGCTCTCGGGGCGAACGCATGCCATCGACCGCGAGCACTACGTCGAGAAACAGCTCCGTCCGGTCGCGGAGTCGATCCTCGCCCTCGTCGGCCTCCATTGGGAAGAGCTGACCGGCGGACAGACAACCCTGCCGTTCTGACCGGGTGCGGACCCGCACGGCCGATCGGCGCTCCGAACAGGGCGGGAAGAGCCTTTCGGCCCACGTCGCTAGGCCGGGTCGCGGGGGCCGGCCGGTCGCTCTGGAATCGACTCCGCCAGAGCTGCGAATCGCGCCAGGTCGAGCGTCTCGGCCCGCGCGGTGGGATCGCAACCGGCGCCGATCAGCCACGCGCGGGTCTCTTCCTTCCCGAGGTCGAGCCCGTGCGCGATCGCGTTCTCCAGCGTCTTGCGTCTCTGGCCGAACGCCGCGCGGAGGATACGCTCCAGGCGACCGACGTCGCCGCAAAAGGGGGGTGGCTGGGGGAACCGGAACTCGACCACCATCGATTCGACGCCGGGCCGCGGCCAGAAGGCCGAGCGCCCGACGGAGAGCACCGAGCGCGCGACCGCCACCGCCGCCACCCGCACCGTCAACGAGCCGTACGCCTTCTCGCCGGGGCGGGCGAGAATCCGCTCGCCGTACTCCCGCTGAACCATGAAGACGCCCCCGTCGAACGCGGCGGCGGCCCGCAGCGCGGCAAGCAAGAGGGGGGTCGTGATCATGTAGGGCAGATTGCCGGCCAGCCAGGGACGACCTCCCGCGCCGGCCACGGGCGCTCCCGCCACTTCCGCCAGCGAGACGTCAAGCGCATCCGCTTCGATCAAGGTCAGTCTTCCCTCGGCGATCTCCGGGGCGAAGCGTTCCTCGAGCAGAGTGACGAGATCTGGATCGATTTCCACGGCGACGACACGGCGGCCGCCGCCGAGTAGCGCGTCGGTCAGGGCGCCGCCGCCCGGGCCGATCTCGACCACCGGCGCATCGTCCGTCCAACCCGCGCGCCGCACGATCTCGCGCGGCACCGCGGGGTCGAGCAGGAAGTTCTGCCCGCGACGCTTGAGCGGGCGGATGCCGTGGGCCTCGAGCCGCGCTCGTTCCGGGTTTCCCGACGCGGGCCTGCCGGGCTCACCACCGCGAGAGGACCGTCCCGGGAACCCCGGCTTCATGCGGACCATCCCGCGGCGGGAGGGGAGCCTCGGTTCTCCGGAGAGGAGTCGGCCGAAGGGAGGGCGAAGAGCTCGCGCGCCGCCGCATCGGTGGACCGCTCGATGTCCGCTGCGGCGAGGCCGAGCGCAGAGGCCAGCGCCTCCAGGATGAAGGGGAGGAACGCCGGTTCGTTCCGCGCGCCCCGCCTCGGCTGCGGGCTGAGGTAGGGGCAGTCGGTCTCGAGGAGGAAGACCCGGGGACCCAGCTCCTCGCCGATCGCCCGCAGGAGCGGTCTGCTCCGCCCCGGCGCGTAGGTGATCGCGCCGCCGATGCCGAGGAGGAATCCCATCGCCTTGGCGCGACGGGCCTGGTCGAGACCTCCCGAGAAGCAGTGCAGAACTCCACGCACCTCGCCCCGGCCCTCCTCCTCGAGGATGCGGAAGATGTCCTCATGCGCCGAGGGACCGTCGACGCGCTCCCGGGCATGGACCACGAGAGGGAGTCGTCGCTCGCGCGCCAGGGCGACGTGACGGCGGAAGAGGGCCCGCTGACGATCGTAGGGCGCGTAGTCGCGGAAGTAATCGAGCCCCGTCTCGCCGACCGCCCGCACCTTCGGGTGATCCAGGTGGACGGCGAGCCGATCGAGGTCATCCTCCGTCGCCCGCCCGCTGTCGTGCGGGTGGATTCCCACGGTGGCGAAAACTCTGGGATCGCTCTCGGCCAGGGCTCGGGCCTCGGACCAGCCCGCAACATCGATGTTGACCTCCAGACAGGCCGACATGCCGGCCGCAAACGCGCGCTCCAGGGTGGCGGCCCGGTCGGAGGCGAAGGCGGCGTGGTGCAGGTGGGCGTGCGTGTCGATCATCAGGACGGGGACAAGGCGGCGGGCCGGCCCCCCTCCTCGTACGCGAGGCAGCAGAGGAGGCGTCCACAGATCCCCGAGAGGCGGGCCGGGTTGATCGCCAGGTTCTGCTCCCGGGCCATCTGCAGCGTGACCCGCTCGAAGTCCCAGAGGAAGGAACAGCAGCAGAGTTCTCTCCCGCACGGGCCGACCCCGCCGAGCCGCCGTGCCGCCTCTCGCGTTCCGATCTGGCGCAACTCGATCCGGGTCCTGAAGATCTCCGCCAGGTCCCGGACCAGCTCACGGAAGTCGACCCGGTGATCCGCGGTGAAGTAGAACGTAACCCGGTTGCCGTCGAACTGGTGCTCGGCGTCGACGACGTGCATCGGGAGCTGGAAGCGCTCCACGCGCTTCTTCACCAACGCGAGCGACTCTTCATCCTCGCGGCGCAGCTCTCCGTGTCGCGCCGACTCCTCCGTGGTCGCGGCTCGGAGAACGTGGAACCGGCGGCGATCCCGCCTCCGCTCTTCCGGGCATTCCTCGCAGGTTCGCGGCAGATCAAGCACCGTTCCGAGATCAAAGCCCCGCTCGACCTCCACGATGATCCGCTGGCCGGGAGAGAGGGGCAGGCCGGCCGGGTTGTCGAACATCTCGATGCGGCGGCCCTTGAAAAGCGCGCGGACCGGCCGGCGGCAAAGCCCGGCGTCGGATTCGATTCCGTCCACCACCGGATTCGCCTCCCGCGCGGAGACGACCGGCTCCGGCCGACCCACGCCGGCGGACCCGCCGTTCGTTGCCCCCAGGCCGGTCGGGAAATCGCAGTTCGGCCGGACCTGGGATCGCGCGTCTGCGACACGCGGCGCAATCCTGGGTTCCCTCACCATGGCGCCGGTCGATCCTCCTCCGCGGGCCCGGCCGCGATGCGGGTGAGCGCCGCATGCAACGCGAGCACCGGGTTGACATTCTGCTCCACCGCCGCGTTCAGCTCTTCGACGGCGCGCATCCGCCGTCCGATCTCCGCGACCGTCAGGGCGGTACCCTCGGCCCCGGCCCTCTCCTTCAAATCCACATTGACCAGGTCGGCTTCTCCCAGCCCGCTGGCCGCCGCGAGCAGGTCGCGGTGCCACAGCAGCAGCAACTCGACCGCCTGCCGTGCCGCCGGCGCGGTCCAGGTTCTCTCGACGCGCCGGACCCGTCGTTCCACCTCGGCCGGCGGAACCGGACCGGAGGGCTCGAACCGGAACAACTCGATCACGGAATCACGCCAGCGGGCGATCCCGAGGTCGCGAAGTTCGAGGGCCCGCCCCAGGCTGCCCTGCGCCAGTGAGGCCAGCAGCCTGGCCTCCCCCGGCGGAACCTGGCGCTCCCGCTCCAGGATTTCGGCCAGCACATCCCGGCCCAACGGCCGCAGGCGCGCGCACTGGCATCGCGACACCAGGGTGGGGAGCAGGTCCGACCTCTCCTCCGCTTCGAGGATGAGCACGGTGCCGGGCGGAGGCTCCTCGACCAGCTTCAGCGCCGCCTGCGCCGCCTGCTCGGTCAGCCGGTCGGCCCCCGAGAGGATCACCACGCGCCGATTCCCCTCGACGCGCGCCTTGGCCACCTCCTCCTTCAGGGCGCGAATGCGGTCGATGCCGATCGATGCGCTCGCCGCCGATCCGAGCAGATCATACCGGTCCTTCGCGTAGGCCTCAAGGCGCCGGCCGAGGGCCTCGGGATCCTGCGCTTCCTCCCGTGAAACCGGAAAGACCAGGTGAAGATCGGGATGGCTGAGATGGCGCGCGCGGGTGCACGCCCGACAGACGTCGCAGGGCGGCTCCGCGGCCTCGCAGAGCAGTTCCTGGGCGAACGCCAGGGCCAGGCGGGTCTTTCCCCCGCCGCGCGGACCGAGGAACAGGTAGGACTGCGCGAGCCGGTCCGCCGCCCGCGCGCGCGAGAGCCTGGCCAGCACGCCTTCCTGCCCGATCGGAACCCACCTCGCCGCCGGGGCCTGCCCGTGGTCGTTCATCGGCCCAACCACTCCCGCGGGTTCAGGGCGCGCTCCCCTTGCCGCACCTCGAAGTGCAGGCAATGTCCCTTGATCGAGTCGGTGTCACCGACCGTGCCGATCACCTGGCCGTCCCGGATCTCCTCGCCCCGCCGCACCGAAACGGTCGCGGCATGCGCATAGAGCGTATAGTACCCCGACCCGTGATCGAGGATGACGGTGCGACCGTAGCCGGGCAGCCAGTCGACGTAGACCACGCGCCCCGGGGCCACGGCATGGAACGGTGTCCCCTCGGCCGCGCCGATGTCGATGCCGTTCTGCGGCACCCGCGTGCCGTACCGGGGGTTCACCTCGAAGCCGAACTCCCCGACCACGCGCCCGATGACCGGCCAGGGGAGGCGGCCGCGCCGCGGCGCCAGCGATCCGGCGAAGGGAGGAGGGCCACCGCTCTGCCCGTCTCGCGCGCGCTCCCGCTCCAATCGCTCGATCATCCGGCGGATGGCGGCCTGAGACTCCTCCAGTTCCCGGACGCGTCGCTCCCGTTCCGATCGCTCATCCTGCAGTTCGCCCAGTTCGGCGCGAGCCGCCAGCCCCTGGCGGCGCAGGCGATCTTCCTCGCGCTTCTTGTCGCTCTGCATCTGCTCGACACTGCGCCGCCGCGACTCCAGTCCCGCCGCGTGGCGCGCGACCTGCATCCGCTCCAGCGCGACCGCTTCGAGGTCGAGCCGTCCGCGATAGATCAGACGGGCCAGGAATTGCGATCGGGCAAAGAGCTCGCCGAAGTTCTGGGAGGAAAAGAGCAGCTCCGGTCCGGCCACCCGCCGGATCTTGTAGTAACGCACGAGACCCCGCCGGAGCCGCGCCGCGCTGTGGGAGAGCTCCAGCTCCTTGTCGAGCAGATCGGCCTGGCGGCCGGCGAGATCGGAACGGATCGCTTCGTCCTGTTCTCGCAATTGCCGGAGGTAGGTTTGTGTCAGGTCGCGGTCCCGACGGATCCGTTCCTCCAGACGCGCGACGTTCTTCTCCCGCGACTTCAGACGATCGATCTCGCGCCGGTTAGCCTCGATCTCCCCCTTCAGGGTCTGGAGCTGGCGTTGTCCGGCGGTCAGCGGATCAGGCTCCTCCTGCGCGACACCGGACGCCGGCAGGAGCAGAAGCCAGACCGCCAGCAGCAGGAGGCGGACGGCGCGATCAACGTACGACATCTTCACGCTGGCCTTCCAGGCGGCGGAGAGCCGGTTCGACCGAGGCCAGGGACGCCAGCATGCCGAAGACCAGGGCGCCCACGAGAAAGAGGGCCTGCCTCCCGGCCGGAAGGAATCGGACTCCCGGGAGGAACGTCTCGAACGTCGCTCGCGCCGCCGCCAGGATCAGGAGCGCCAGCGCGGCAGCGAGGATGGATTGCATCCCCCCGAGGATGAGGTAGGGGGCGCGGATGAACTGGTCCGTGGCCCCCACCGTCTTCAGGATGCGTACCGTCTCACGCCGGCTGACGAAGACCAGCCGCAGCGTGGTCAACAGGACGACGAAGACGGAGATCGCCGCCAGCGCGCCGACGGCGAAGGTGGCGGTCGAAAGGGTTCTGAGGTTGCGGTCGAGCATCTCGATCCATTCGTCGCCAAAGACGACATCGTCCACGTCATCGATCGAGCGGATCTCCGCCGCGAGCGCCTGGAGGACTCCGGCCTCGGCGGCCGCGGCCGGCGTCAGCGCGACCACGAGCGAGTGAGGCAGCGGATTCTCGCCCAGCGCGGAGGTGACCGAGAAGCCGCCCAGGTCCTGTTCGACCTCGGCCAACGCCTCCTCCCGGTCGACGAGGCGCACCTCGGCCACCTCGCCGAACCCGGCCAGCCGTTCTTCCACGGCGCGCGCGCGCTCCTCCGACACCCCTTCCGCCAGAAAGACCGTCAGCCCCTTGCGCGCCTGCAGTCCTCCGGCCAAAAGCTCGACGTTGTGCGTGACGAGGAGAACCAGCGCGAGGAGGAAGAGCACCGCCGTCAGCGCGATGATCGACGACAGCGTCGTGCCGCGCCCGCGCAGGAGGTACTCCCAGGCCTCACCGACGAAGAAGCGGAGCCGGCTCATCTCACCTCCTCCGTCAAGCCCCCGCGAGGAGGCCGGAGCCGACGGTCGGACCGGAGCTTTCCGGACTCGAGCAGCAGCACCCGGTCCCCGAACCGCTCCGCCATCTCCTGATCGTGCGTGGCGACGATGATCGTCGCACCGGAGAGGTTCACGCTGCGCAAGAGCTGCATGATCTCCGCCCCCATCTCCGGGTCGAGGTTGCCGGTCGGCTCATCGGCCAGGAGGATCGGGGGCTGGTGCACGAGCGCGCGGGCGATGGCGGCTCGTTGCTGCTCGCCCCCGGAAAGGCTGTCCGGAAACTCGTGCCGCTTGGCGAAGAGCCCCACTCGCGTCAGCACCCGCCTGGCCTCCGAACGAAGGACCTCCGGGTTGAGGATCCCGGTCATCCGCAGGACGTAGGAGACATTTTCCTCGACCGTCTTGTCACGGATGAGCCGGAAGTCCTGATAGACGACGCCGCAGCGCCGGCGGAGGAACGGGATTTCCCGGCGGCGGATCGTCGCGGAGTCATACGGCTGGACGCGGATGCGACCCCGGGACGGTCTTTCCTCCAAGGTGACGAGCTTCAGCAGCGTGCTCTTCCCGGCGCCGCTCGGCCCGAGCAGGAAGACCATCTCCCCCGGCTGTACGCGAAGGTCGATCTTCTCCAGCACCCAGGCTTCGCGCGGTCCGCGATAACGCTTGTACACATCCTCGAAGCGGATCACGGTCGACCCGCCTCTCCGCCGGCAGACGTTTCATCGCCGGCCGCCGGCGCCGTCTCGTCCCCCGGTGGGTCCCAGGGACCGCCGAGAGGCCGGCGATCGCTCATCCGGTAGTGGTCGCGGGCCGCGGCACGTGAGACCGAGCCCTCGGGCACGGAGAGAATCTCCACCGCGTCCTCCCACCGCACGAAGCGATCGGTCCAGCGGATCCGATCTCCCGGACGAACCTCGGCGGCCGCCTTGGCCGGACGGTCGTTCAAGAATACGTGCCCCTCGTCGCAGGCTCGCGCCGCCTGGGAGCGCGTCTTGAACAGGCAGAGCCGGCTCAGCAACAGATCGATCCTCATCGCCGGACGGCGTCCCGCGCGCGGTCGACCGGGCTCATGCGCCGCCGTCGGCTAATGGCGGGCGCGAACATCGACGTGGTGCTTCGCGCGCAGCTCGGTCAGCCAGGCCTGGAGCTCCTCATCCATCGCCTGCCGGCCGGCGTACTGCTTCATCTCCTCGGCCACCTCATCGTAGGTGTAAGTCGCCTCCGCCTGCTCGCCCAGGACCATGAAGATGTGAAAGCCCCCTTCCACCGGCACCGGGGGCGAGAGCCGTCCGACCCGGATGGTGTCGACGACCGCGCGCATCTCGCCGTCGAAGGCGTCGATCGGGATCCAACCGAGATCGCCCTCGTTCTCCGGGGCTCCCGGTTGATCGGAGTGACGGCGGATCGCCTCGACGAAGTCGAGTGCGCCGGAGGCAATCCGGGCGCGCAGGTCCGTGGCCCGATCGAACGCGTCGGCCTCGTCGACCCGGGAAGGCGTGACTCCGATGAGGAGATGGCGGAGGTCGACCCACTCCCCGTTCGGATCCTTGTCGTCCGCCTTGAGCAGGTGGTAGCCATAGGGACTCTGCACCGGGCCGCTCAGTTCCCCGGCCTGGAGGGCGAAAGCCGTCGCCTCGAGCTCGGCGCCAAACTGGGCCAGCCGCCCTCGCTCCACCCGCCCGAGCACACCACCCTCCTTCCCCCGCGGATCATCGGAATAGCGTGCGGCCGCCTCCTCGAACGAGAGGGTTCCTCCCGTGATCTTCGATCGCACGTCGAGCGCCGTCTCGCGCGCCCGCTGCGAGAGGATCGTGTCGGGCCGGATCTGGACGAAAAGATCCCGGAGCCGGAGCGATCGAGGCTTCTTCGGCAGCTGGCTCCGGTTCGCCTCGAAGAACGTCCGGGCCATCTCGTCCGTGACCACCACCTTCGGCTGAATCTCCTGAGAGATCAGGCGCTGGGTCACGATCCGCCGCCGCACTTCGTCACGGTAGCGGGCTCGCAACGCCGCTTCGGTCAGGTTCTCTCGAGCCAGCTGGGCGCGGAACTCGGTCTCGCCCCCGAGCTGCCGGATGTTGGCCTGAATCACCCGGTCGACCTCGGCGTCGATCTCCTCGTCCGCCGCGCGGAGGTTTCGGGCGTCGGCCTCGAGGAGCAGCAATTCCTGGTCGATCAGGCCATTCAGGACATCGCGATGAAGCTGGTTGTAGGCGGCGGTGTCGGCCTTCTCGATGCGAAGCTGCATCGCTTCCGCCTCCACCTGTTCCTCGAGCGCGGAGCGGAAGATCGGGGTGCTGCCGACCACTGCCACGGTCTCCTCGACCGTCCTTCGATCCGCCGGCGGTGTTCCGCCGGTCGCCGGCCCACCCTGGGCGAGAACGACACCAACCAACCCCACCCAGCAGCCCAGTCCTACCCCCGCCCGATACCAGATCCTCTTCACGCGTCTGACCTCCAGGCCGCCCGGGCAGCCCCGCCGTGCCGACACCCTCCCGGCGCCATCGGGCGTCCAGGGCCATCTTCGGGTGAAGCTACCCTTCGCATCGCCGGCAGGCAACCGCCTTCCGCCCCGGGACGGTGCGGATCGCGCGCCCACCCTTCCGCAACCTTGCAGCCCGCGGTTCGCATTGCACCCCGCACGACACGGCTCCGATCCGGACGGGCCAAGAGGGCCGCAACTCCAAGCGGGCACGCCAGCTGTACGACAACCCGAGATTGGTCCAACGGTTGCAACAACCCTTCGATCGGTCACCCGAGATGAGAGGAGGGAGTTGATGATTCCGGTCCGCGTCCTTCTGGTGGAGGACTCTCCTCCCGTTCTGCGAGCGGTGACAGAGATCCTCGACGAGTGTGGTGGGTTCGAGATCTACTCCGCCGTCTCGCCCGCGGCGGGAATGCTGAGCCTCGCCCGGATGCAACCCGATCTCCTGATCCTCCATCCGTTCGCCGGGCGCGGCACGGCGGAGGAGTGGCGGCGCACCGTAAACCGCTACCGCGTGGGGCGTGCGCTCAGCACACTCGTGCTGGCGGATCGGATCTCGGACCACGATCGGGAGTTGCTGGAGGAGATCGCCGACCTCGGCATCCGTCCCCGGCGGGCGGGGCCAGGGCTCCTGGAGGCGATTCTCGCCGGATGGGCCGGAGAGGACGTGACCTACAGCCGCGCCGGCTGAGGTCGCTGGATTCCCCGATGTCGAGTGGGTCACCGCTCTCGGCGCAGGCTTCGTTTCTCCGGCGCACCAGCCGCGTCCTGGCCAGCGCCGGGCGCCTGCTGCAGGTCCGTCTGGAGTTGCGCGCCCGGGGCGACACGCTGGCGAGCACGCACCGCACGCCACGCGTCTGCCGGGAGTGCCGAGAGGGCAATCCCGAGACCGAGCGGGCCTGCCGGCGCCAGCGCGCGGCTCTCGCGGCGGGCGTCTCCCTGCGTCGGCGCGACCTCTCCTGGAATTGCCCTCGAGGGGTCGCGATCCTCGCCTGGCCCCTCGCCGGGCCCCTGGCGGCCGACACCTCCCTCTTGTGTCTCGACCCGGGGGGCCGCGAACGGCCCCGGGGTCCGGTCGCCGGGTCGATCTCACAGTCCGGACGGCCCCGAGCGGCGCGAGATCCCGCCACAACCCGACGCGATCGCTTCCTGCGCGACCTGGCCCAGATGCTCTCGGAGGAGTCGTATCTCGTCGGCGAGGTGACCCTGCTGGGAACGGAACTCGCGCTCAAGCACGACGAATTGCGCATGTTCTACTCCGTCGCCGGTCGCTTCAGCGGCGGAACAGAACTCGGAGCCACCCTGCGCGAAGTGGCGGAGCGGGCGCGATCGACGCAGGATGCTGACGCCGCCTTCGTCAGCCTGCCGTCACGGCGCGTGCGCGAAGTGGTCGCAAGACCGGGCCTCGACGGTCTCGATCCAACGCGCCGGCGCCTCTGGAACGAGATCGAAACCACGGTCCAGCGGCGACTCGAGGAACAGGGCCCCGGGGCCTACCTCGGTTCCCCCTGGTCGGTCGGCGGTCCCAGCTCGCCCGCCGGTCGTCCCCTCCAGGTCCTGGCCGTCCCGCTCGCGACCGAGGGGAGGCCCGGTATCTTCTGCCTGATCCACCTGGATCCGGAGAAGTCTTTCCGGGCGAGCGATGTCAAGTTGATGGAGTCGCTCGCCGAGCAGGTGCGGCTGGCTTCGACCAACGCCGTGCTGTTCGAGGATCTTCAGCTCTTCCTGATGGCGACGGTGAAGAGCCTGGTGGGTGCGATCGAGGAGAAGGACCCTTACACCAGCGGCCACTCCGAGCGGGTCAACCTGGTCTCGATGCTGATCGGCCGGGCCATGAATCTCCGGCCGGAACAGATGGAAACGCTGCGCTGGGCCTCGATCCTGCACGACGTCGGGAAGATCGGGATGCCCGAATCGATCCTGCGGAAACCGGGCCGACTGAGCGGAAGCGAGTTCACGATCATCCGGGAGCATCCCGACCGCGGCTACCGCCTGCTCCGGCCGATCCGGCAACTCGAGGATGCCGCCCGCTGTGTCCGCGCGCACCATGAGAGGGTGGACGGGACCGGCTACCCGGAGGGACTGCGCGGCGCCGAGATCCCGCTCCTGTCCCGCATCATCTCCGTCGCGGACACCTTCGATGCTTTGACCAGCAATCGATCCTACCGGACCGCGCGCGCCTTCGACGAGGCCCTGGCCGAGATCCGCCGGGTCCAGGGGTCCCAGTTGGACACGGAGATCGTCGAACGGTTCTTCGAGCTGGTCCCGTTCCTGCGCGAGCACCAGGTGATGATCGAGGCGACACTCGCCACCGAGCGCCCCCGGGCGGCCTGATCGAACCAGGGCGACTCAGCCCGGCAGTTCGGCGGCCGGCACCGGCGCACGGGCCTGTGCATAGGCCTTGAGCACGGCCTCTTCGATCTGGAGTCTCGTCTCCTCGCGCACGGGATGGGCGATCGTCGTCCAGGTGCCGTCGTGGTTCGGGAGACGGGGCATGAGAACCACCCGGCTGCCGTCCCTCCGCTGCAGCACGCGCAGGTCGTGGACCACCAGCACATCCCAGAGGGTGAGCGAAGCAAACGCCAGAATCGGCGGCTCCTTCGTCAACTGAATCCGCACTTCGGTCACCAGCGGAGACCTGGCCGCGTCTTCCATCAACCCACTCCCAGCCCTCGTTGCACTTTTCAGACTCCCGGGACTCTACCACAGCGGCCCCGCGCGGGGACAATGGTGTTCGGGCGCCTCTCGGCCGGTCCGCCTCGGCCGGTGGGGGCAGGACCTCGCCCGCGACAGCGCGTCGCGCTATGATCCGCTTCCATGGGAACCGATCTTCACACCATCCTCGTCTCGAGCGCTGCCGTCTTCGGCCTGCTCGGCCTGAGCTGGGCCTGGGCCCGGCGGCGGCGTCCCGATCTGCGGGGCACGTTGCGCGTCGGGATGGACCTCTTCGTACCGTGCCTCGCCTTCACCTCGATTCTCGACTCACGCATCGATGCCGGCGCGGTTGCCATCGCGGCCGGCGCGACGGCGATCCAGATCGGACTCGGCCTCGCGGCGGGATGGGCCCTGATCCTCTTCTTCGGCTGGCGGCACAAGCGCGAGCTTATGATGCCGATCGCCTTCGTGAACGCCGCCAATCTTCCCTTCCCTCTCCTCCTCGCGAACTTCGGCACCGACGGTCTGGCGATCGGGGTCGTCTGCTACACCGTCATGAACCTGACCGTCTATCCGGCGGGGGTACTCCTCCTGCGAGAGAGGACGGAACTGAAGAGGGCGTTCGCCGAGCCCGCGCTCTGGGCCACCGTTGCCGCCGGCCTGCTGCGGCTGCTGCACGTGCGTCCCCCCGAAGTGCTGATGGTTGGGGCACGCCTGGCCGCGGCCGGCGCGGTTCCGATCATGCTGGTGCTCTTCGGCGACGCGCTCGCACGCACGAGGCTCGGATCGATCCGCTTCGCCGCCCCGGCCGTGCTGGTCCGATTCCTGTCGGGCGCCCTGGCGCTCTGGATCACGCTGCGGTTCCTGCAGCCGGATGGGCTCCTGCGGCAGGTGCTGATCCTCTACGCGCTCCTCCCGCCGGCCATGGTCAACGTGATCCTGGTCCAGAACGCGGGTCGCGACGAAGAGGCGACCGCGGCCACCGTGCTGCTCGGCACGCTGGTCGCGGTCATCCTGCTCCCGATCCTGCTGGCGCTGGGGCGATGAAGCCCGGCCCGCCGAACCTCAACGAAGAACGGTGATCCTCGTCTCCGCTCTCTGGTCCCCCGCCGCCAGACGGACCAGGTAGACGCCCCCGGGCAGCAGCCGGCCCGCCCGATCACGGGAGTCCCAGGCGAGGGCGTGACGTCCCGCCGGACGGGCCTCCGCCGCCAGGGTGCGCACCATCCGGCCACTCACGTCGTGGATCGTAAGGGAGACCGGAACGGACGCGGGAAGGTCGAACTCCAGGAGCGTCCGGCCTGCCGCCGGATTCGGGCGGGCGGAGAGACGCAGGGCGACCGTCGCGGGCCGGGGAGGATCAGCGGCTGCCGGATCGACGAAGACGCCCGAGACGACGAGATCATCGAGCGCCGCCTCGACCAGCGAGGGGGAGCCGGAATCCTCCGCCACGAACTTAAGCCGCATCTGGTTCGTCAGTTCGATCTGCGTCCCCAGGTCGGCGAAGAGAGCCTGCGCCCAGGGATAGGCGCTCTGCGCCACCTGCTCGAGGAGCTGCCAGGTGCTTCCGCCGTTGTTGCTGACGTAGACCTTGAAGGCGTCGTCCAGCGAGGTCGCAACGACGTACCACCGCCAATAGCTCAACTTCGCCCAGACGGCCCCCGTCAGGTCGAAGACCGGGGAGACGAGAGACGTGCGGCCGCCGTCGACATCCTGGTCGCCGCTCCCCCCTCCGGGCGCTCCGTTGCCGGTTACGAAGCAGATGTGCCCGGGGTCGGGGGTGTGATCGTTCTCGGGCTGGTAGTCGGTGCCGACCGGATCCGCGCGGACCCAGAGTCCCGTCGTGGCGTTATCGCCGGCCGCGCTGTAGGTCCAGCCTCGTTCGATCTCGGCATCGTCCGCGAAGACGATCTCGATCCCGGTCATGAAGCCATGCAGCGAGGCGGGCGCGCCGGCGGGGTCGGTCGTGACGTGACCGGCCTGGTCCCGCGCGCGCAGGTAGTACTCGACGAAGCTACCGGCCGGCTGCCCCGGGATCACGGCCCCATACTCGTCCGGCTGCCCCGTGGGAACGAGGACGGCCGAGGTGAACGGCCCGCCCCCGACCCGCCAGTGCACCCGAACCGAGTCGGCCACGAGCGGCGCGGCCCCGACGATGCGGGCCGTCACCGGGTAAGGCTGCCCCGTGACCTCGGTGTCGTCGAGCGGCTCGTGCGTGATGGCGATGGTGAACGGCTCAGCCAGGGTGGCCATGACGGCAATCGCCGCCTGGACGTTCTCCTTCATGAAGGCGAAGTTGTTGAGCGACGTCCCGATCACATCGTTGACCGTGTGGATGTACGGGGAGTAGTTGTCCGAGTCCTCGAAGAAGAAGACGGCCGGATAGCCCGCGCTCCAGAAGGAGGCGTGGTCGCTCGATCCGCTCGTGAGGAACCCGTCCACCAGGGGGAGGCTCGGCACATAGAGCGGTACGGTCTCGAAGACCAGATCTCGCAGCCACTGGGATGAACCGTTGGAGAGCACGTCCAGGTCCTTCGGACCGGACAGGTACCCCTCCATGTCGAGGTTGACATAGCCGCGGATGTCGAGTCCCTGCTGCACCGCCCACTGGCACCAGGCCTCGGAGCCGACCAGGCCTTCCTCTTCGCCGGACCACGCGATGAAGTAGAGCGTCGACTGGAATTCATGCGGCTGCAGGATGCGGGCGGCCTCCAGCACGCCCACCGTGCCGCTGGCGTTGTCGTCAGCCCCGGGCGCGTTGCCGCTGATGTTGCTGACCGAGTCGTAGTGACCGCCGATCACGTAGATCCGCTCCGGCGTGGCCACGCCGGGTTTGACCGCGATGACGTTGTCCGTCCAGCTGTTGTAGCTGAAGGTGGAGACATCGCTGTAGCCGAGTCCCTGGAGCTGCTGGACCAGCCAGTTCTGCGCCTGTACGCCACCCGAGGTGGTCGAGCGCCGGGTTCCGAAGTTCACCAGGGTCTGAACCTTCGCCTGCATGCCGGGGATGTCGACCAGGTCGACCATTCCCTGGATCGCCGGATCGTGCACCACCGTGCGAGGGAGAGCCCGTTCCCGCCCCGCCTGCGCCAGCGCAGGCCCATAACGCAGCGTCCGCCCGACAACGCGCACCACCCGGTAGTGCATCGGCAATCGCTCCGCCCCGTCGGCGTCGGTCCCCAGGACGGCGTTCGTCCCGTCCTGGAAGAGGATGCGACCGAACTCCTCGAGTGGCGGGGCGGACGGGGCGAGCGGGCGGAGATAGACGACAAAAGTCGGCTCATCGTCGCGCCAGGGACCGAGACGGACCGGAGCTAGCGCGCGCAGCGCGGGGAGCGTCTCCTCCGCGGGGTTGGCCAGCACCAGGGTGAATCCGGCTGCCGCGTGCACCGGCCGGCCCCCCTCATCCGCCAGATGCGCGAGCGCGATCGGATCGGTGGTATCGATCCGGAAGAGCGAGCTCTCCCGATCCCCGCGCGCCGGGCTGTAGAGCGCTCCGATCAGGATGAGGGCGACCAGGACAAGACCGAGGGCGAGAACCCCCGGGACCCCGATCCGCCGGGCGGCGATGTGCATGCGATCCTCCGTGCCGGCGGCGGCCTCGCGTCACGGCGGGCGGCCGCCGGGCCGCGCCGCCGCGACGGGGAGCGCCCGGGCCGATACCGGTATCCCCGCAACTCAAGGTTAGCATGCCTCGCGGGTCGCACCCTCACCGGATGCGCGTTTGCGGTCGTCCCTCCGGCCGCGCCTGGAGGCCCGCCGCGAACGTGATCCGGCCCGGTCAGAGGGCGCCGGCGACCGGCAGGATCCGGATCTCCTCGAGCATCGCGCCGGGGCCCGTCCGGAGGGCAGAGGCAACCACGCGCGCGACCTCCTCCGGGGGCATCATCTTGGTGCGGTCCCACGAACTCCCCAGGGCATCCCAGAGCGGCGTGTCGGTTGCGCCGGGGAGGACGGCGGTCACATGGATCCCGTAGGCGCGAACCTCGGCGCGCACCGACTCGATGAATCCGAGCGCGCCGAACTTGGAGGCGGTGTAGGCGGACGATCCGGCGAAGGCGTGCCTCGAGGCGATCGACAGGATCGCCACGAGCTGTCCGCGGCCGCGCGCCTGAAAACCGGGGAGGACGGCGCGCACGGCGTGGAACAGCCCGGTCAGGTTCGCCCGCAGCATGAGATCCCAGGACTCGTCGCTCGTTTCCACGACCGGATCGAAGCGGGCTGCTCCCGCCGAGTAGATGAGAGTGTCGAGCGGGCCGAGTGCGGCCTCGGCCGAGGGGACCAGTTCACCGGCGGCGCGCGCATCCGACAGGTCGCACGCCAGCGCAAGGTGCCGGTCCCATCCACCCGCCAGCGAATCCCGCAGATGCTCGAGGCGCTCGCGCCCGCGCGCCACGAGCGCCAGTCGGTGTCCCTCGCGCGCCAGTTCGATGGCAAGCGCGCGCCCGATCCCGGACGAAGCGCCGACGAGGAGGACGGTGCGCTCGGGCGGACGGAGCGGTGTTTCCAAGGGTCATCCCTCCTCGGCCGGGGTCTTTTCGATCGGCCGGATCAGCGCGCCGTTCGGTCGCCTCGGGCCGCGGCTCCTGGACCTCTCCGCCCTCGTCACCGCGAACGGTGCTGCAGCAGGGTCATGAACTCCATCCGGGTCTCGCGGTGGTTGCGGAACGCCCCGAGCATCGCGCTCGTGGTCGTGAAGCAGTTCTGCTTCTCCACGCCTCGCATCGCCATGCAGAGGTGGAAACCCTCGACCACGACGGCCACGCCCAGCGGCGTGATCGCCTGCTCGATCGATTGGGCGATCTGCTGCGTCATGCGCTCCTGCACCTGCAGGCGCCGGGCGAAGGCATCGACGATCCGCGGGAGTTTGGACAGCCCCACCACCCGCCCCTTGGGCAGGTAGGCGACATGGGCCTTGCCGTAGAACGGAAGGAGGTGATGCTCGCACATCGAGTAGAAATCGATGTCCTTGACGATCACCATCTCGTCGTACTGCTCTTCGAAGACCGCGCCATTCAGAATCTCATCGATATCCTGCCGGTAGCCCCGGGTCAGGAATCGCTGCGCCGCCGCCACGCGACGGGGCGTTCGCAGCAGGCCCTCGCGTTGTGGATCCTCACCCAGCTCGGCCAGCCACTTCCTCGCCAGTTCCTCCAGCGGATCTTTCTCCGGCATCCCGGATCCTCCCTCCTCAGTCCTGCCCCACCGGACCACGGTACCGGGCGAAATTGGTCCGCGACTCATAGAGGACCAGTTCGGAGAGCGCAGCGCCCGGGACCTTCCCATCCAACTCGTCCCAGAATCGGATCACGAGCTCTTCCACCGTCGGCACGCAACCGCGGAGGAAGGGAACGTCGAGGTTGAGGTTCTTGTGATCGACGCGGGAGAGGAGCGTCTCCTCGAGGATCTCCTTGAGCCGTTTCAGGTCGATGATCATCCCGGTCTGGGGATCCGGTTCGCCCTTCAGGGTCACGTCGAGTGTGTAGTTGTGCCCGTGCCCGTTCGGGTTGTTGCAGATGCCGTACACCTCCCAGTTCTTTTCGTCGGCGAACTCAGGGTTATAGAGCCGGTGACAGGCGCTGAACTCCACTCTCTTGGTGATCTCGACGAGACGCCGGTTGACGCCGGCTGCGCGTGTCGGACTCGGGGACGGCGCGGTCTGACCCATGGATGCCTCCTTCCCAGGGACTTCGCTCCACCCGGGGTTCGATGCCCGGGCGGTCCGGTCCGATTGGGCGCGCGAGCCGGGCTCGATTCAATCGAGTCCCGCGACCCTCGGCATCGGCTGCACCTCATCGTTCTCCGCCTCAGGTTCCCCCAGAAGGGCGTGCATGCGCGGCAGGACGGCCTCCATCGCCTCGTGGATCGAGAGCGGCAGCAGGACGCCCGATGCCGTGGCGCGCCCGCCTCCGCCCAGTTCCGCGGCGACCCGCCCCACATCGTGCTTCCCTTTCGAACGGAAGGTCGTCTTGACGCCTCGCCGGCCCTGCTGCCGGAACATCACGCACGCCTCCACCTCGCGCAGAGCGAGGAGGTAGTCGAGGACCCCGTCACCATCGCAGAATTCCGCCCCGGTGGCGTGGAACAGATCCTCGGGGATGACCAGCCAGGCGAGGCGGCCGCCGCACTCGCTGCGCAGCGTCCCCAGAGCCAGCCGCAGCAGATCCAGCTTGGCATAACTGTCGCTTTCGAAGAGCTGCCGGCAGATCTCGCGATGATCGACCCCGTAGGCCAGGATTTCCGCCGCCGCCCGGACGGTCTGATTGCCGGAGTTGGGCAGGCGGAAGCCCCAGGTGTCGAAGAGGATCGAGGCGTAGAGCGCGCTCGCCATCTCCGGTGTGATCGAGGCGCCGGTCGCCCGGAAGTAGCGGTAGAGGACCTCCCCCGTGGCCGCGGCATCCTCCACGATCAGATCGAGGTGGCCGAAGGTCCCGTTGACCTGATGGTGGTCGATCGAGACCACCAGCGGTCGCGAAGCACGGATCCACCGCCCCACCGCGCCCATGTAGTCCCAGCTGCTGACGTCCAGGCAGAACGCGACCTCGGGCCAGGCAGGATCAGGCCACGAGCCGTCCCCGTTCCAAGCCAGGACCGGCTGATGCCGGGTCAGGAACCGGTAACGATCCAGCGGAACGCTGTCATTCAGCACGAGAACCTGCTTGCCGAGCGAACGCAGGTGCAGGGCGAGCGCGACCTCGGATCCGATCGCGTCCCCTTCGGGCAGGACATGTGAGGTCAGCAGGAACCGGTCAGCGTCTTCGATGACCCGTCGCAGAGCCTGCCAGCGCTCCTCGGTTCTCATCCATTCTCCCGGTGCCGCTCGGTTGTTGCAGTCAGAGCGGAGCCGCCGCGTTCCTGGCGACGTGGACACCCCTGTACCGACCGGGTGGAAGCCGAATCTGCTGGCGCGACCGTCCGGTGTCAAGATTCTTTCGCGCCGGCGGGCCGAGAGACTTCGACCACCTCCTCGAGGTCGAGCCAGTGTACGCGCGATCCATCCGCCAGGCGTCCACCTTCGTCCGGCGACCCCGCGCGCCGGAAGGCGAGTGCGAAGGGCTTCCCCTCGGGGCCGAACGCGGCGCTCGTGATCCAGCCGACGCAACCCCCCGGATTCGCGAGGATCTCGGCGCCCGGAGCGGGCAGGTGCAGGCTCTCGATCCGGGCGCGGACCAGTCTCCGTCGCACCCGCCCGCGATGATGAACACGCGCGATCGTCTCCTGCCCGAGGAAACACCCCTTCCCCAGGCTCACCCGGTCCGGCGGAACGATCTCCGGGACGAGGTCATGGGCGCCGCCGTCCAGACCATGCCACGGCGTCCCGGCCATGATCCGCGCGAGGTTGAAGGCGTTCCAGCCGATTGGCGCGACCGGGGGATCCAGCGAGGCGAGCCTCCCCTCGAAGCGACGGGCCTCACGACCGGGCACGATGCAGATGAAGTCGGCGTGCGAGATCTCCCGCACGCGAAGCCAGACGCCGCTCGCTCCGTCCGCGCTCAGGTCACCCCCCTCGCGTATCCCCTCGAGGTAGTCGAGCCCGAGTTGCTCGGCGGCAGCCGCGGAGCCCGGACCGCAGAGGTGGTAGGTCCGGTCATCCGGCGACCCGAGGTCCTCCCACGCGACGCGGGAGGCGAAGCGATGGCGATCGAGACTGGAGCGCACGACATCGAGCTGGTCCCGCCGCGCATGCAACCGCACGTGATCCGCCGCGATGTGCACCCAGAGGTCGGCGAGCCATGCGCCCTTGCGATCGGCCAGGGCCGCCGGAACCGTCCGCCCGGCCGGAAGGGCGAGATCCTGGGTCAACATCGCCTGAAGGAACTCCGTCCGCTCTTCGCCGGTCACCGAGAGGAAGCCGTCCCATGGGAACGAGATCCAGACGCACTTAGACCTCGCCGCGCGCGCCTCGCCCGGCAGGTCGCCGAGATGCACGGGCAGCGTGTGACCGAAGAGAGCGGTCTCTCCAGAATCAACGTTCACGGTCGCCCCAGGCGGCGGGAGAGACGCTCCGGTCCGGATCGTTCGCCCTCCGGATGCGGGTCAGGCCGCGAAGGACTTGCCGCAGCCGCAGCCACCCGTCGCGTTGGGGTTCTTGAACACGAACCCCTGCCCGTTGAGCCCCGAGGTGTGGTCGAGTTCCGTCCCGGCCAGGTAGAGCTCGCTGCGAGGGTCGAGCAGAAGACGTACGCCGTCCTGCTCGACCACGCGGTCGTCGGCAGACGATTCCGATTCGAAGTTCAATCCGTAGGAGAGGCCGGAGCAACCGCCCCCCTTGACGCGCACACGCAGGTACGCCTCCTCCGACTTCCCCGCCTCGGCCATCGAGCGCTTCACCGCCGCGACCGCGGCCTCCGTCAGCTTGATCATTCTCTCCGCGCCTCCCATCTAAGGTTGCGTCCGGCGTTCTCCGTCCCCGAGGAGGGGCCGGTCCCGATCGTCACGTCCGGCCGCCGGGCGGGACCGCAGTCGCGATGCCACCCGGATCGTCTCTTCGATGACCGCATCCACCTCGGCGACGGTGTTGAACCGCCCCAGGCTGTAACGAAGTGCGCGACGGGCCTCCTCCGCGCTCCGGCCCATCGCGAGGAGGACGTGGGACGGCTCCCGGCGACCCGACGCGCAGGCGCTGCCGGCGGAGAGGGCGACCCCGCGCAGTTCCGGCTGCATCGCCTCGGCCGTCAGTCCCGGGGGAAAGCCGAGACTGGTGATCCCCGGAAGCCGCCGGGCCGCGCTCCCATGGATCCGCGCTCCCGGGATGCCCGCGAGGATCCCCCCCTCCAGCCGCTGGCGTAAGGCCCCCACCCGGGCACCCTCGTCCTCCATCTCTGCCGCGCAGATCCCGCACGCGGCGCCGAGTCCGACGATGCCGGGCACGTTCAAGGTCCCGGAGCGCAGTCCCCGCTCCTGACCTCCTCCCTCGACCAGGGGTCGAAGCGGAACCCGCGGCGAGCGGCGACGAACGTAGAGCGCGCCGACCCCTTTGGGACCGTGGATCTTGTGGGCCGAGCAGGAAAGGAGGTGGATGCCCATCGTCTCGACGTCGATCGGTATCTTCCCGAACGCCTGAGTCGCATCGGTGTGGAAGAAGATCCCGCGACGCTCGCAGATCGCGCCGATGGCCGCCAGGTCCTGCACGACGCCGATCTCGTTGTTGGCCTGCATGACCGAGACCAAGAGCGTCTCCGGCCGGAGGGCCGCCTCGATCCGGGCGGCGTCGATCCGCCCGTCAGCGTCGGGAGGCACCTCGGTGAGAAGAGAGCCCTCGTCGCGAAGAGCCCGCGCCGGCCCGAGAAGCGCCATGTGCTCGACCTGCGAGACGACGAGATGGACCCCGGAGGGACTCCGCCCTCGGACCATCCCTCGAAGCGCCAGATTGTTCGCCTCGGTCGCGCTCCCGGTGAAGACGATCTCGTCGGCCCGCGCCCCGATCAGCCGGGCGACGCTCTCCCGGGCCACTGCGACCATCTCCTCGGCCTCCCAGCCGTAGGCGTGCCCCTGGCTGTCCGGGTTGCCGCACGCTCCCCCCAGCGCCGGTTCCATTGCCTCCCGAACCCGCGGATCGACCGCGGTCGTGGCGGCATTGTCGAAGTAGACCGGGCGATTCTTCATCGGCGGGGTCCTCATCCCGCGGTGGCGAAACGGCCCCGGGCGGCCGATAGAGGGACGGGATCGGGGCACGCCCCGCGCCGGGTCATCGCCGGCCCGGAAAGGAGAAGAGTTTGGACGAAGCCCGTCATCGCAGCACCCCTCCTCAGGTGGTGTCGATTCCGCGCACGCGGCGCCTCAGCCTGCTGGCGATGGTGGTCGAGACCAGCCACCAGGTCGTCCTCGCGATCTGGACCGGAGGACTTGCCCTTCTGGCTTCCCTCGTCGTGCCGTCGCTTCTCGGCTCGATGGAAGATCCCGCGACGGCGGCCCGGATCTCGCTCGATCTCCTCGGCCGACTGGGCCTGCTCGGATGCGGCGCCGGCAGTTTTCTCCTGCTGACGACGCTCCTCATGCACCTGCTCGGGCTTCGGGCCCGTGGCACGATCGTCGGCCAGCTCGTCCTCCTCCTGGCGATGACCACCATCGCCGTCGTCCTGCAACTCGCGCTCGCTCCGGAGGTGAGCCGGTTGATCCGCCTCGAGCCCGGCCTCTTCGAGCCTGGCGTCGCCCCGGCTCCGCTCGATCGATTCCGTCATCTGCTCGGCCTCTACCTCGGCTTCGTCCTCCTTCAGGCGATGCTCGGCCTGGCCCTGATGCTCGGAGGCGTCCGGCGGTGGTACCGCTACGTGCCGGTGCGCGCGAACGGTCCCGACATCTACTGGCCCTGATCCGGATCGCTGACCCCGTCCGCCCGCAGGGAGTGCGAGCTCGCCCGGGCCACGCGGACTCGGTGCAACGCCCCGGGCTCGGGCCCGCGCGGAAAGACAACCGTCTTGAAGTCCGGCGTCTTGCCGACCGCGTGATCCGCATTCCGCCGGGAGACGCCCTCGACCAGCACCTCGACCTCGCGTTTCTCCCAGTGGCGGTAGCGCTGGAGCGAGTGCTCCTCCTGCAGCGCGATCATCCGGGCCAGCCGTTCTCCCTTCACCTCCGCCGGGACATCATCCGGCAAGCGGCGCGCGGCATAAGTTCCGGGTCGCTCGGAGTAGGCGAAGAGGAAGGCGGCATCGAACTCCACCTCGCGCATGAGCGAGAGCGTCTCGCCGAACTCCTCCTCCGTCTCTCCGGGGAAGCCGGTGATCAGGTCGGTCGTGATCGCACCCTCCGGGAGCCGGGCACGGATCGTCTCCGCCAGGCGCAGAAACTCCTCGCGCGAGTAGCCGCGCTTCATCGCCTCGAGCACCCGGTCCGAGCCCGATTGCACCGGCAGGTGCAGATGGGGACAGAGCGACGGACGCTCCGCCATGAGCGCAAAGTGTTCGTCCCGGAACTCCGCCGGATGCGGCGACGTGAACCGCACGCGCGGCAATCCGTCCACGCGCGAAACGGCGTCGAGCAGATCGGTGAAGGTCCGATCTTCATGGTGCCAGGAGTTGACGGTCTGTCCCAGCAGAGTGACGCTGCGCGCTCCGCGATCGATCGCCGTCCGCACCTGCCGCAGGATCTCCTCGAGCGGAAGGCTCTTCTCCCGCCCGCGAGCCAGCGGCACCACGCAAAAGGTGCAGAAGCGGTCGCAGCCGCGCATGACCGGCACGAAGGCGTGAATCCCATCGATCGACACCGGATCGAGCCCGGAGTAATCTTCGTCGCCGTCGAGGCGCAGGTCGACCATCGGTCGGCGCGCCGCCTCGGCCACCAGTTCGGGGAGACGCCGGTAGGAATCAGGGCCGACGAGGAGATCGACCTCCGGCAGGTCCCGGAGCAACGACTCGCCCAGGTGCTTCGGCACACAGCCGGTGATCCCGACCACGAGGTCGGGCCGCAGCCGCTTCAGCCGTCCGATCTGGCGCAGCCGGTTCACGACCCGCTCCTCCGCCCGCTCACGGATCGCGCAGGTATTGACCAGAACCAGCGACGCCTCGTGGATCGAACGGGTGGGAGCGAATCCCGCCTCCGCGAGGAGATGCTCCATCAGGGCGCTGTCGGCCACGTTCATCTGGCACCCGTAGGTCTCGATGTAGACCCGCTTCACCTCTCCTCCTCCAGCCGGCGTGGAAGACCTCAGCCGACTCTTACCGACCGACCACCGAACGCGAAACGAGTTCCCCCGTCATGACTCCATCCGCGCGCCGGTCCAGCAGCCGAACCCGCAACAGCTCGGATCGGCCGGCACCGGTTCCCGTCCAGGCGAATCGCACCTTCAGATAGTTGCCGGTCGTGCCGGTCCACTCCCCGCCCCCCCGCGCGCGCTCGGGCAACAACTCGTGGATCGAACCGAGCTGCGCCTGCTGGAATCGCGCCTGCTGGACCGCGCCGAGCGCCCTGAGCCTCGAGGTACGCGCCCGAGTCTCCTCGTGGGAAGGCGCCGTCCCCAAGCGCAGCGCGGGTGTGCCGGGCCGGGCGGAGTAGGAGAAGGCGTGGACGTAAGCCGGCTCGATCCGCTCGAGGCAGCGGACGGTCGACGCGAAGGCAGCGTCATCCTCCCCGGGGAACCCCGCCAGCACGTCACAGCCGATCGCGACGTCCAGCCAGCGCGCGCGGATCTGCGCCACGATGGATACGTAGGTCTCCGGATCGTAGGGCCGGCCCATCCGTCGCAACGTCGCCGCGTCGCCGCTCTGCAGCGGCAGGTGGATGTGATGACAGAGCCGCCGGCAGTTCGTCAGGCGGCCGAGCAAAGTCGGCGTGAGTCGGTCCGGTTCGAGCGAATTCAAGCGGATGCGGGCGATCCCCGGGACCTCCGCGAGCGCGTCGACCAGGTCACCCAGGTTCGGACGACCCGGCAGGTCGTCTCCCCACGCCGCCGTGTTGATGCCGGTGAGGGCGATCTCCCGGTAGCCGGAGGCCGCCAGGCGCCGAGCCTGTCTCAGGCAATCTTCCAGACCGCGGCTCCGGCTCCTTCCCCGCACCCTCGGGATGATGCAATAGGTGCAGTGGGCATCACACCCGTCCTGCACCTTGAGAGTCGCCCGGCTCCGCCTTCCAACCCGGCCGTCGCCGTAGGCGGCGAATCCCGAAACCGTCGGATCGGCGCTGACGCGAATGAAAGTCGCGGACGGGCCCGGCCCGCGTTCCTCCGCCCGGAGGTCGTCGGCCCCCACCCCGGCCGGCCGGCCTCCTGCCATCATGTCCGGGCCTTCGAGGATCCAGGAGGCCAGGCGCGGCTTCTCCGCGTTGCCGACCACCCACGTGACCGCCGGCAGGGCGGCCACGCCCTGCGGATCGCGCTGCGCCAGACAGCCGGTCACGACCACCCGCGCGGCGCCCGCCCGCCCCGCGCGCCGGATCGCCTGGCGGCTGTCGGCATCCCCCTCCGAGGTGACGGTGCAGGTGTTGACGACCACCAGGTCGGCCGGCTCACCCGGCGCCGCCACGCGCCACCCCGCGTCCGCGAGGCGGCTCAGCAGGCATTCCATCTCCTCCCGGTTGGCCTTGCATCCCACGGCAAGAACCGACACCGTGCCCCGCCCGCCCGGTCCGGCCGCGTCACGACCGACGGCGAGCGGGCCACGGTTGGGCTCCTCGGCCGTCTGCCCCGCCGAGTCCTGATCGGGATCCTTCATGCCGCGATCATAAGCAGAGCTTGGAAGCCGGGCAACTCCGGCGCGGCCCGGCGCCGGCCCCGAACGGTCCCAACGGAGACGTATCGGTCTTCCTTCCGGCCGGTTCGAATCGGACGTTGCTGCTCACGAGACCATGTGCTAGAAGGAATACGCGCACAGCAAACGGTCATCTGATTAGGGGGACTAATCCAGAGGCGGGGAGGAAGGGAGCGTCCGATGCAGCTCGAAACGCTGAAGATCTTCTGCGATGTCATCGAGACCCAGAGCTTCTCCAAGGCGGCCAGCCTGAACTACATCTCCCAATCGGCCGTCAGTCAGCAGATTCGGGGACTGGAGGAGAAGTACGATCGGCGGCTGATCGAGCGCGGGAAACGGAGCCTGGCCCCGACCCAGGCCGGTCAGGTCCTCTACCAGGGGGCCAAGGATCTCCTCGAGAAGTTCCGCCTGGTCGAGAACCGCCTGCAGGTGCTCAGCAACGCCATCGCCGGCACCTTGCGCGTCGCGACGATCTACACCGTCGGACTGCACGAGCTCCCCCCCTACCTCAAGGAATTCCTGCGGCGCTACCCGTCGGCGAACATCCACCTCGAGTACGCGCGCGCCAACAAGATCTACGACGAAGTGGCGGCGAACACGGTCGACCTCGGGATCGTCGCCTACCCGGTGCGCCGTTCGGGCATCGAGATCATCCCTTTCCGCGAAGACCAGCTCGTGCTGGTCGCCCATCCGGACCATCCTCTCGCGCGGCAGCGCAAGGTCGATCTTCGCCGGCTGGCGCGCCAGCGGTTCATCGCGTTCGAAAAGGACATCCCGACCCGGCGGGCGATCGATCGCGTCCTGCGCCGCCAGGGTGTGCCGGTCGAGATCACGATGGAGTTCGACAATGTCGAGACGATCAAGCGCGCGATCGAGATCAACGCCGGAGTCTCGATCCTTCCCGCCTTGACGGTCGACGCCGAGGTCCGCGCCGGCACGCTGCGCGTGGTCGAGTTCAGCCGCGGCTCCTTCGTACGTCAACTCGGGATCCTCGTGAAGAAGGGGAAGGAACGGACGGCCGTGATGGAGAAGTTCGTCGCCCTCCTCCAGGGGCAGGACGCCGGCGAATCGGTGGTCCCGCCCCAAGCCTCGCCGGCCTCCTGAAGGCGCGCCGCGCGGCCGCATCGAAGCCGCCGGACGCCGAACGGGCCGGCGACGCCGCTGGAGACCCGGTCGGCCTCCGGAGCGGCCCGGAATCCGGACGGCGGATGGCACGAGCCCTTGTCCCGCAAGGCGAATCGAAGCCCTGCCTCCCCTTTGGCCGCGTCCCGCCTGCGATCCCCGAAGTCCGACCCCACGCGCCAAAAACAGCCTTGCCCACCCCCCAGATGTAGTGGTAGCGTCCGCACTCGCCACTATCTGTGGGGTTGGCGCCAGTGGATCCGGCCGGTCGAATGGAAGCGGCCGGCGGAGAGGCTGGCAGGCGGAAGGCAGCACCCAGCCGGCTGGCCGGACCGGTCTCCGGAGCCGGCCCAGCGCGGAGGCAGCGATGGCTCGAATGGACTCGAGAGGCGACGAGAGCCCGGCGGGCGCCGGAGCTCGGCGCGAAGCGAAGACGACCGCCCCGGGGTCACGGGGCGCGGAGCCGGGGATCACTCCGGCTGACCCGGTCGCCGGCCGATCGACATCCCGCACCCTCGCCGGATCGATGAGGCGAGGCATCACGATCCCGCGCCGCTTCACCCACCCCTCGTCTCATCCGTTCGACGGAGTGACCTGGGAGCTTCGGACCGCCGCCCTGACGAACGAGCGCGGCGAAGTCCTCTTCGAGCAGCAGGGAGTCGAAGTCCCCTCGTTCTGGTCGCAGATGGCGACCAATGTCGTCGCCTCGAAGTACTTCAACGGCGCGGTCGGCACTCCCGAGCGCGAGCGTTCCGTCAAACAGCTCGTCGGGCGGGTCGTCAGCTCGATCACCCGCTGGGGGCGCGAGCAGCAGGTCTTCGACACGCCGGCCGACGCCGACGCTTTCGAGGCGGAGTTGACGCATCTCCTCGTGCACCAGATGGCGGCCTTCAACTCCCCCGTCTGGTTCAACGTCGGCATCGAGGAGAAGCCCCAGTGCTCCGCCTGCTTCATCAACTCCGTCCGCGACACCATGGACTCGATCCTCGAGCTCGCGAAGACCGAGGGGATGCTCTTCAAATGGGGTTCCGGCTCCGGCACGAACTTCTCCAGCCTCCGTTCCTCGCGCGAGCCGCTCTCCAGCGGAGGCACTGCCTCGGGACCGGTCTCCTTCATGAAGGGATACGACGCGTTCGCCGGCGTGATCAAGTCGGGCGGCAAGACCCGCCGCGCGGCCAAGATGGTCATCCTGAACATCGATCACCCGGATATCCAGGAATACATCTGGTGCAAGGCCGAGGAGGAGAAGAAGGCGTGGACCTTGATCGACGCCGGCTATGACGGATCCCTCACCGGGCCGGCCTATGCCAGCGTCTTCTTCCAGAACTCGAACAACTCGGTGCGGGTGACCGACGCCTTCATGGAGGCGGTGGAGAAGGACGCCCTCTGGCAGACCCGCGCGGTCCTCTCCGGCGAGCCGGTCGACACCTACCGGGCCCGGGACCTCTTCCGCTCGATGGCGGACGCCGCCTGGATCTGCGGCGACCCGGGCATCCAGTATCACACGACGATCAACGAGTGGCACACCTGCGCCGATGCCGCGCCGATCAACGCCAGCAACCCTTGCAGCGAGTACATGTTCCTGGACGACACCGCCTGCAACCTGGCCAGCCTGAACCTGATGAAGTTCCGTACGCCGACCGGTGAACTGGACATCGACGCCTTCCGCCACGCCGTGCACCTCGTGACGACGGCGCAGGAGATCATCGTCGACGCGGCCAGCTACCCGACCCCTTCGATCGGGAGGAACAGCCACGCGTATCGCCCGCTCGGGCTGGGCTACGCGAACCTCGGAAGCTTGCTGATGGCCCGGGGTATCCCCTACGACAGCGAGCAGGGGCGCCACACGGCGGCGGCGATCACGGCCCTGATGACCGGCCAAGCCTACGCGACCTCGGCCGAGATCGCCGCGGGAGGGGGACCGTTCCCGGGTTACGACGCCAACCGCGGGTCGATGCTGCATGTGATCGAAAGACATCGGCGGGCGGTCGATCGCATCGATCCGGGACTGGTTCCGGAGCGCATGCTGACCGCGGCCCGCCAGGCGTGGGAGCGGGCGGAGGAACTGGGACGCGAACACGGATATCGCAACGCCCAGGCCACCGTGCTCGCGCCCACCGGCACCATCGCCTTCATGATGGACTGCGACACGACCGGGATCGAGCCCGACATCGCGCTCATCAAGTACAAGAAGCTCGTCGGGGGCGGGATGCTGAAGATCGTCAACCAGACCGTCCCCGAGGCGCTGCAGTACCTCGGCTATCCGCCCGACCAAAGGGACGCGATCCTCGAGCACCTCGAGGATCAGGAGACGATCGAGGGCGCGCCACACCTGCGGCCCGAACACCTGCCGGTCTTCGATTGCGCATTCAAGCCGCTGCGCGGCCAGCGCTCGATCCACTACATGGGCCACGTGCGAATGATGGCGGCGGTGCAGCCTTTCCTCTCCGGCGCCATCAGCAAGACGGTCAACATGCCGGCGGAGGCGACGGTCGAGGACATCGAGCGCGTCTACCTCGAAGCCTGGAAACTCGGGCTGAAGTCGGTGGCGATCTATCGCGACGGGTGCAAGCGCACGCAACCGCTCAACACGGGCAAGGGAAACGCCGGCGCCAAGGCCGCGGTCGGCACGGTGCGCACCGCCGCTCTCTCCGAACCGGCCGCCGCCGCCCAGCCATCGACCGGATCCCCGGCGGCCCGTCCACCGACCGGCGAGGCGCCGGCCGCCGCTCCGGCCGCGCCCGCCCCCGTCGCGGGGCCGGCCGGGCCGCCGCGCCCACGGGGCCCCCCGACCCGCGTGTGCCCGGGCCACAAATTGTAGCTGGGCGGTCACGAGGGGTATGTCACGGCCGGCCTGTACGATGACGGCGCGCCGGGCGAGATCTTCATCGTCATGGCGAAGGAAGGGAGCGTGATCTCCGGGATGGTCGACTCGTTCGCCACCGCGATCTCCCTCGCTCTGCAGTACGGCGTTCCACTCAAGGTCCTGGTCGACAAGTTCGTCAACGTCCGCTTCGAACCCTCGGGCATCACCACCAACCCCGAGATCCGTTTCGCCAAGTCGATCACCGACTACGTATTCCGCTGGCTCGCCCAGCGTTTTCTCCCCGATCACCCGGTGGTGAGCGAAGGCTCGCACCACGTCAGCCCCGCGGGCCCGTCTGCGCCGGCAGATCCGTCGGGCCAGCCCGCGGCGCCGGCGGCGGGGGCGGGTGGCCCGGTGACACACGAGATGATGACCGACGCTCCCACCTGTCCTGAGTGCGGGGCTCTGATGACACGTAATGCTTCCTGCTACCGCTGCTACAACTGCGGAACGACGAACGGCTGCTCTTGAGCCGGCCCGCGCGAGCGGGGAGGCGGTTCGGTGCGGATCTACACACGCAAGGGTGACGGCGGCGAGACGGCGATGCTCGGCGGGGGTCGCATTCCGAAGTCGGATGCCCGGATCCGCGCGCTGGGCACTCTCGACGAGCTGAACGCCGCGGTCGGAGTCGCGCTGGCTGAAACGGACTTCCCCGCGGCGCTTCGCGGCGCGCTCGCACGAGTGCAGAACGTCCTCTTCGAAGCGGGCGCCGTGCTCGCGTCCTCCGACGCGACGGCCCATGAGCTCTTCGACCGGGAGACGGCGTGGCTGGAGGAGACGATCGACGCGTGGGAATCCGAGTTGCCGGCGTTGACCCGGTTCGTCCTGCCGGGGGGCAGCCGGGCGGGAGCCATGCTCCACTGGGTGCGGACGGTGGCGCGGCGCGGGGAGTGCCAGGTCGTGGAGGCGTTCGCCGCCGATCCCGCGCGCCTGGCTGTCCTCACCTGGCTGAACCGTCTTTCCGACGCCCTCTTCGTCGCTGCCCGCACGGCCAATCGACTGGCCGGCGTCGGGGAGACACAGTGGGTATCCAGGCGCGACACTGGCCAAGAGGGTTCGGCCGCATGAAGTCGGGAGCATCTGGCAGCGTGCTGGAGGGGATTCGATGATTGGGGGGGCCGGTCTCTGTCTCCCGCTCAAGTCGTCCTGGGCCAGGGAAAGGCAGGGGTGATCGCTATGCCTTCGGCTCCAGGGAAGGAGCAGGATGACCAGTTGGAGTGACCGGCCCCCGCAAACTTGCACCGCAGTAAACCGCCTGAAAGGCATCCGAACTACGGGCTAATTGCAGAGAACCCGAAGAACAGCCTAACTATAGCAGAATTCGGCCGGTAACGCACTAGAAAACGTAAACTCCGCTTTCCATATGCCGTTAACCGGGGAAGGCAGCGGGGACCGGCCTGAATTCGGGTTGACCACGGCGTCGGGATGGGGGTTCCATCAGACCGTCCCCATCATGAGGGCAGGCTCCTGGGAGGGAGGGGAGGGCGCGATGGAATCTCTTCGAGCGATCGCCAACCGCAACGTCACCAAGATCACGTACGTCGGCGTGCCCGATCACCCCGGGATTGCGGCGGACATCTTCGGTGCACTCGGGCGCAAGGACATCAACGTCGAACTGGTTGTCTCGACCGGAGGCCAGCACGGCACCGCGGACATCTCGCTGGCCGTCGCCCGTAACCAGGAGGACTCGTGCCATGCCGAGCTCGAGGCGATCCGCGGCGAGATCGGCGCGAAGGGGCTGGTGAGGAACACCCACGTCGCGCTCGTCAGCTTACTCGGCCACGGGCTTCAGACTGAACCCGGCATCGCGGGCCGGATGTTCGGGGCCCTTTCCCGGGCCGGGATCAACATCGAGGCGATTGCGACCTCGATGTCCTCGGTCACGTGCATGATCGAGGAACGCCACTGTGAGGCGGCCCTCGCGGCCTTGAACGAGGAATTCGGGCTGGCTTGACCGAAAACTCGGGCTGGCCTGACCGAAAACTCGGGCTGGCCTGATCGACGGGCGGCCAGGCGCTCCTCGGTCCGGGTCGACGGCGACCATAGATCCACTCCCCGCGGGCGGGTCTCGGTCGGTGACGGGCGCGCGTCGCGTCTGCTATCCTCTCCCGTTCGATGACACCGTCCCCACGGGAGGAGATCGCCCCATGGCCGACCGATTCGCTGTCCCGCCCCCGCCCGGCGCCGCGCCGGACCCGAATCCCACCTCCGCCCCCGGCGGCGCGGCCCCGGCGCCGCCCCACGGCGACGAGGACTCCCGGACCCCCGCGGCCGCCGCCTGGGCTACGCTCTCGGGGATCCCCCTCCGCTCCGTCTACGGACCGGACGACACGCCCGATCCCGCCGCCGGCGCGCCGCCGCCCGGGCAGTATCCCTACACGCGCGGCATCCACCACGACATGTACCGGGGCAAGGTCTGGACGATGCGGATGTTCGCCGGCTTCGGCACGCCCGAGGACACCAACCAGCGCTTCCGCTACCTGCTCGATCACGGGCAGACCGGGCTGTCCACCGCCTTCGACATGCCGACTCTGATGGGCTACGACCCGGATCACCCGATGAGCCTGGGCGAGGTCGGCCGCGAAGGGGTGTCGGTCGCCACGCTGGACGACATGGAGCGGCTCTTCGCGGGAATTCCGCTCGATCGCGTCACGACCTCGATGACGATCAACGCTCCGGCGATCATCCTGCTCGCCCTCTACGTCGCGATCGCCCGGAAGCAGGGGGTCGCCCCCGAGGCCCTGCGCGGCACGCTCCAGAACGACATCCTGAAGGAATTCATCGCCCAGAAGGAGTGGATCTCGCCGCCGGAACCGTCGATGCGCATCATCCGCGACATGCTGGTCTACTGCAGCAGGCACCTGCCGCAGTGGAACACCATCTCGATCAGCGGCTACCACATCCGGGAGGCGGGAGCGACCGCCGTCCAGGAACTCGCCTTCACGCTCGCGGACGGCATCGCCTACGTCCAGGCCGGGATCGAGGCCGGTCTGGAGGTGGACGACTTCGCGCCGAGGCTCTCCTACTTCTTCGACGTCCACGTCGACTTCTTCGAGGAGATCGCCAAGTTCCGCGCGGCGAGACGCATGTGGGCGAAGATCATGCGCGAGCGCTTCGGAGCGAGGAATCCTCGCAGCTGGCTGCTGCGCACCCACGCGCAGACCGCCGGCGTCTCCCTGACGGCGCAGCAGCCCTACAACAACGTCGTCCGGGTCGCGTGGCAGGCACTGGCCGCGGTCCTCGGCGGCACCCAATCGCTACACACCAACTCGATGGACGAGACCTACGCGCTCCCCACCGAAGAGGCGGCCAAGCTGGCGCTGCGCACCCAGCATCTGATCGCCGAGGAGAGCGGGGTGACGGCGGTGGCCGACCCGCTCGGCGGGTCGTGGTACATCGAATCGCTGACCGACGAACTCGAGCGCCGCGCCGGCGAGATCATCCGCCGGATCGACGACCTCGGCGGGATGGTGCCGGCCATCCACCAGGGATATCCCCAGAAGGAGATCGCCGCTTCCGCCTTCCAGCACCAGAGAGAGTTGGAGCGGCACGAAAGGATCATCGTCGGGGTCAATCGCTACCAGGAAGCAGGCTCTCCCCCGATCCCCACGCTCAAGATCGACCACCAGGTCGAGCGGGACCAGGTCGAGCGGATCCGCGTGCTCAGGGCCAACCGGGACGCCGGCCGGGCCGCGACCGCCATCGGGGCGGTGGAAGCGGCGGCGCGCGGAACGGACAACCTGGTCTACCCGATCATCGACGCCGTCGAACGCGGCGTCACCCTGGGCGAGATCTGCGACGTCTTCCGGCAGGTCTTCGGCGTCTACCGCGATCCGGCGTTCCTCTAGCCGGGTGCTGAAGAACGCAGCACCCGCTAGCAGGGTGCTGGAAAACTGGGCCCGCCGCGCCGGCGAGCACTTGCGAGCCGATCGAGGCGCGAGGAGGATGGCGATGCCAAGGCGTATCGCGGACGACGAGCAACGACGAGTGGCGACGCAAGTGCCGACGGCCCTATGGGTTCGGGCGGCGATCGGCCACCTGCCTCGTTGCGCCTCCTCGAAGATGCACCCTGGCATCGACTTCGTCGGCGCGCCTCGCATCTGACCGATCGGCGCTCCGAACGCGGGTGGCCTGGTTTTTCAGCACCCTGCTAGTCCGGCTCGGGCGGCCCGTCGGGCGGGGCCGGATCTTCGACGCCGAGCCGCTTCATCTTGCTCAAGAGCGTGGTGCGGGAGATCCCTCCCAGCGCCCGCGCGGCGTGGGTGCGGTTCCAGTCGCTCACCTGCAGGGCGCGCACGATGAGGCGGCGCTCGATGCTGTCGAGGTAGGCGTCGAGTTCGAAACCCCCGAACGACGGAAGTTCGACCCCGGCGTGGGCCGGCGGTGCGTCCGCGTCCTCCGTCCCGGGCGGGCGGTCGTCCTCCTCTGCCCTGGTCCGGGCATCTCCGATGGCTTCGCGCGACCTCCCCCCGACCTCCGCGAAAAGGTCGCCCGCCGGCGAGTTGCCCCCTAGGTGCACCATCGCCGGCGTGATCTCCCGCGTGCCGATCGCGCGGGCCAGGTGGGAGGCCTGCAGGACGGCGGCCCGAAGCTCCCGTACGTTTCCGGGCCAGTCGAACGTCACGAGCCGGGCCAGCGCATCCTCCCGCCAGTGCAAGGACGCCCCGCCCGGCTCCGCCAGAAATCGCGCCGCCAGGAGCGGAATGTCGCCGGGGCGCTCGCGCAGCGGAGGAAGTCGGACCACGACTCCCCGGATGCGATGGAATAGGTCGAGGCGGAATCGCCCGGCCGCGATCTCCGAATCGAGATCGCGATGGGTGGCCGCGACCAGCCGCAGGGACGCACGGCGCGGCTTGAGATCTCCGAGGCGCCGCACTTCACCGCTTTCGAGAACGCGCAGCATCTTCATCTGCGCCTCGGGACCCATCTCCCCGATCTCATCCAAAAAGAGCGAGCCACCGTCGGCGGCCTCGATCAGCCCCGGCTTCTCCCCCGCCGCACCGGTGAACGCTCCTCGCGCGTGCCCGAAGAGCTCGCTTTCCAACAGGTCCCGGGGAATCGCTCCGCAGTGGATCGGAACGAACTCGCCTCCCAATCCACTCCAACGGTGCACCGCCCGGGCCAGGACATCCTTCCCGGTCCCGCTCTCGCCGAGAATCAGGACCGGCAGGGGCGATCGCGCGAGCAGCCAGAGGGGCGCGAGCGCCCCCACCAGTCGACGATCCCGCGTCACGAAGCCCGCCTCGTCGAGCATCGCCTGGAAGCGCCGACGATCCAGCAGGAGCCGCGCTCGGTTTGCCGGATCGACGGCGGGTGGCTCGAAGGTTGCCGGGGCCACCGCCTCGGCCACGCGAGTTGCGGCGGCGGGTCGTCCCAGCCGGTCGGCGCGGTCATCGCAGCGAAGCGCGCGCTCCTTCCACCCCTGTTGACGATAGAGCGCCGACGCGTGACGCAGTTCCGCCCGCGCGCGCGCGAGCAACCGCTCGGCGAGAGACGTGGGAATGGTGCCGACGGGGACGACGCCGGGGAGAGTGGCGGCATCGGGCGAGGGGAGGACCCAGAACGCGGCCTCCGCCCAAGCCTCGAGCGCGAGCGCCTTCGCCCACGGCTCGCGGACGGACGCCGCGAGCGTGGACAGCGCGCGCATCAGCGTGTCGCGGCTCGCCCCCGACTCGTCCGGCATCCGTTCCTCGATGATCTGGATCAAGATCGGGACTACCCAGGCCGGGACCCTCCCGGCGCCACGCCCCGGATCGCGTTGCCAGCGCTGAAGCAACCTCTCCCGTTTCCCATGGTCCGGCGATCTCCACCGTGGCGGCCCTTCGAGCGACCAGGTGAGCCGGCCCCACGATCCCGCGGCCGGCTGGTCCGCTCGCGGCGGCCGCCCCCGCCCGGCGGCGATTTCGTCCCGGCCCCGGCTCCAGGCGAGGGCGCGCTGTTCCGCCGCGGAGACCGGCGCGGCGGGGCCACGGAGCAATCTAAGCTCGGCGGCTCGCACCCAGAGCGCGGACGACAGGAGTTTTGTCCACCGGCCGCGCCAGGCGGTGCGGAGCACCAATGCCAGCGAGCGCCGGAACCGGACCCCGTCGCCCAGGTGGAAGTGGCATACGGCTCGCGCCAGGAAGATCCATCCGGCGGCGCTGCCGCCGAACGCGCCGCGAGCCGCGAGCTGCCCGCAGAGCTGGTCGATCGTCTCGAGCGCCTCGAGCCAGAGACCATCCTCGATCTGCCAGCGAAGCAGGCGGAACCGATCGCGGAGTCGGACCAGAGTCGATCCACCCCGGAGCGCGACCAACGCGCGTTGGAGGTCCACGGCCGCACGCGGGCGCCCGGCGCCGCGAAGCTGCCACGCGCGCCGCCGCCATCCCCGCGCCCGGGAAGAGCCCTGCCGCCTTCCCGATCGATCGTCCCCACCCGGCCGCAGTCGAGGCCCCGTCAGTTCGCGATCCGTCCCCAAGATCGTCATCTGCCCCCCACGCGCTCCCGTTTGTCCCGTTCGCTCTCCCGGCCGCGTTGTGCGGCGAATCGTCGGTGCAAGAAGCGGGCCGGCGCGGCCGGTGCGGTCGGGCGGAGACGATCCGACGTTCGTGAGGCTGTGTTGATGCGACGTTTCCGATGGCTGGGGCGGCCTGAACTCCCCGTGCGTCGCGACCGCTTTCCGGCAAGAGGTGGACCGCGGGCATGCCCGCGGCATGCCCGCGGCATGCCCGGGCCGGCGGCCTCGCACCACCTTACTCGGGCAAGGTCGCCAGCCTCCGCTTCCGGTGACGAACGAACGCGAGGAGGGCGGGCGAGACCGAGATCGCGACGATGGCTAGGATCACAAGGGAGAAGTGCTTCCGGACGACGGGGATGCTCCCGAACCAGAGGCCGGCCAGCGTGAACAAGCCGACCCAGACGACGCCGCCGATGATGTTGTAGGCGGCGAACCTCGGGTAGGTCATCGAGCCAACTCCCGCGACAAAGGGAGCGAATGTGCGGATGATCGGGAGAAAGCGAGCGAGAATGATCGTCTTTCCGCCGTGCCTTTCGTAGAAGGCATGCGCCCGATCCAGGTGCCGCCGGTTGAGGAGCCGCACATCATCGCGGCGGAAGATCCCGGGACCGACTCGACGCCCGATCGAGTAGTTCACCGTGTCGCCGAGGATCGCCGCAAAGCCGAGGAGTGGCAGCACAACGCCGATCTCGAGCGACCCGAGGGCTGCCAGCGTCCCCACGGCGAAGAGGAGGGAATCGCCGGGGAGAAACGGCGTAATGACCAATCCAGTCTCACAGAAGATCACGAGGAACAGGATGACGTAAGTCCAAGTGCCGTAGTCGCGGACGATGTCTCCCAGGTGACGGTCGAGGTGGATAAAGAGGTCGAACAGGGCCGCGAGAATTTCCATGCTGCCGGGGCCTACTCAACCAGGCCCCAGACCACCATCGCCTTCTCGGAACCGTCCTCCTGAAAGTAGATCACGTCGTACTTGCAGCGGTCCCAAGGCCCCTGGTAGCCCAACTTGGTGAGGAATCGATGCACCTGCCCCGGCTGGATCACCTCCCAGCGGACGCGAGGATGCCTGCTCCTCACTTGCTCCATCGACTCCCGGATGTCGAGCGCCATCGCTCACTTCCTCCGCCATGGCCGGTACGTTTCCCCCGTCTGCGGGGCCTCGTGCGACGCCGCAATCTAGCACAAGCCGGCCGAGGCCGGGCAGTCCGATTCGGTGAGGAGTTCGAGACCGGTTCGCACCCCGTTCCGCGCGATCACCGCTGGCCCGATGCCCGCAAGTCGTGCTAATCTTTACGAGTGCGGATCATTACCGGGACTGATGGTCCGCCGGAACCGCACTCGCACCGGCACGTGCCCCGTCCCGGCGGTCGCTGGCCGGCAACATTTCGGGGGACATCGTGGAAAGACGGCCCATGATCGCCGCCGGCGCCGTGTTGTGCGCCGCACTTGCGCTTGCCCTGGCCGCCGGCGTCCATGCCGAGACGCTTCGCTACGAGGGCTCGACCGGCCGCACAGGTCTGACTGTAACCGCCCAGTCCGCGACGACCGTCGATCTCCACTTCGAGATCGGCGAGGTCGGACTCGATGCCGTCGAGATCCTGGGCGAGACGTGGCAGAAGGTGTCGATGCCCGGGGTTCTGCTGCCGAACGACGCCGGGGCGCCGGACCTGCCGGGCGTAGGCACGTTCGTGGCGATCCCGCACGGCGCGCGCGTCGAGATGGAGATCCTGACTTCAAGGCAGGAAACGATGCCGGGCATCAGGGTCTCTCCCGCCCCCGTGATTCCGCGTGAGACGGACGATGGACTCGTCTACCTCCCGGATCCAAACCTCTACCAGGCGCGGGGCAGCTACCCCAGCGCGCCGGTCATCGTCTCCGATCCCGGAGTGATGCGCGGTGTCGACTTCGTCAACCTGGGCGTGACGCCGTTCGCGTGGGATCCCTCTTCCCGCGACCTGACCATCTTCACCGAACTGGATGTCCGGCTGCGATTCGTCGGCGGCACCGGTGCGTTCGGCGAGGACCGCCTGCGCAGCCGGTTCTGGGAGCCGATCCTTGCGCAGCACCTGGTGAACTACGCCAGCCTGCCGGCCATCGACCTCGACGCCCGCCCGCGGGCTCGCGACGGCTTCGAGTACTTCATCATCTGCCCCGACGTGCCTGAGTTCATCGCCTGGGCCGACACGCTGAAAAACTGGCGGATCGAGCAGGGGATCAGCACCGAGGTCTTCACCCTGACCGAGGTCGGCGGCGAGACCTCCGCCGCGATCGAGGCGTTCGTCAACAACGCCTACAACACCTGGAACCCGGCCCCCGACGCCTTCCTGCTCCTCGGCGACTATCCCGCCACCGGCGTGCCGGGCATCACCTCGCCGGTCTACAGCGCCACCACCTACCCCTGCGTCTCCGACAACATCTACGCCGACGTCAACGGCGACCACCTGCCCGAGATGGCGCACGCCCGGATCGTGGCCCGCAACCCGACCGAACTCTCCCGCATGATCGGCAAGATGCTGGCCTACGAGCGAGCGCCCTACACCGACCCGCTCTTCTACGACCGGCCGATCATCGCCGGCGGCTGGCAGACCGAACGGTGGTTCATCCTCTGCACCGAGGTGATCTTCGGCCACCAGGCGAACGCCCTCGGCAAGCACCCGGTGCGCGAGTACGCGATCTACAGCGGCACCCCGAGCACCTCCTGGTCCTCGGCCACCAACACCTCCACGGTCGTGAACTACTTCGGTCCGAACGGGCTCGGCTACATCCCGGCCACCCCGCAGCACCTGACCGACTGGGGCGGCAACGCGACCCGGATCAACAACGACCTCAACGCCGGCGCGTACATGCTGCTCCACCGCGACCACGGAGGCGAGACCGGCTGGGGCGAGCCGGGCTACTCCAACAGCAACCTCTCCGGGCTCAGCAATGACAAACTGCCCTTCGTCTTCTCGATGAACTGCCTGACCGGCAAGTACAACTACAGCGGCGAAGCCTTCGCCGAAGCCTTCCACCGGATGTCCCAGGGCGCGCTGGGAGTCTGCGCCGCCTCCGAAACCTCCTACTCGTTCGTCAATGACGCGCTCGTCTGGGGCACGTTCGACACCATGTGGCCGCAGTTCATGCCGAATTACGGGCCCTATCCTCCCGCCTCCGGCTTCGCGACCGAGATGCTCCCCTGCTTCGGCATGGTGAGCGGCAAGTACTTCCTGCAGTCGAGCAGCTGGCCTTACAACACCGGTGACAAGGTCGTCACCTATCACCTCTTCCATCACCACGGCGACGCCTTCATGACGATGTACTCCGAGGTGCCGCAGGCGATGGCGGTGAACCACACCGGTGTCCTGCTCATCGGCCAGACCTCCTACACGGTGCAGGCCGAGGCGGGCGCCCTCATCGCCCTGACCAGAAACGGCGTCATCGTCGGGCGCGCCGATGCGACCGGCCTGCCGCAGGAGATCGCGATCGATCCGGCCACCGAGCCCGGGACGATGCGCCTGGTCGTGACCAAGGCGAACCGTTTCCGGCACACGGAGGAGATCCCCGTGCTGCCGCCGGCCGGTCCGTACCTGGTCTATCACGATGTGACGGTCGACGACGCGGCGTATGACGGCGACGGCCAGCTCGATGGCGGCGAAACGGACGGGCTGGCGCTCACCGTGCGCAACGTCGGAGTCGACGCCACCAGCGAGGGGACGGTGCAGCTCACCACGGGAGACCCCCACGTGGTGATCGAGGACGGCGAGGCGATCCTGCCCGGCGTACCGGCCGGCGGGACCGGAACGGTGCAGGAACCGTTCCTCGTCACGGTGCTGGGGACCGTGCCCGACCAGCACCCGATCACCTTCTCCGTCAACGTCACCGCACCCGAGGGATCGTGGCCATGCCAGTTCTCCTTGGTCGCGCAGGCGCCGGCGCTCCTCGCGGGGGATGTTGTCGCCCAGGACTCCGCGCCCGGCGGGAGCGGGGACGGCCAGATCGATCCGGGCGACCATGTCTTCCTCCAGCTCTGGGTCGCCAACACGGGACATGCCGACGCCCGGGAGATCACCGCGGTCCTCTCGACCGACGACCCGAACCTCTCGATCACGGAGGCGACGGCCAGCGTCAGCTCGATCCCGGCCGGGGGTGAGGCCCTCGTAAGCACCTTCGAGCTCGACGTGCTGCCGGGGTGCCCGACCCCGTCGTCTCCGCTGCTTCACCTCGCTCTCAGCGGAGCGGGCGGCTACGCGGCCGAGCTCTCCTACAACCTGACCGTCGGTCCCTGGTTCGACGACGCAGAGCAGGAGCATGGCTGGACGGTCGGCGTCACCGGCGACAACGCGACGAGCGGACAGTGGGTCCGGGTGGAACCGGTCGGCTCGACCTACAACGGCCAGCAGTGCCAGCCGGAGTACGACCACACTCCCGATCCCTCGAGCCTCTGCTTCGTGACCGGCAACGGCTCGGTCGGAGGCGCGGCCGGCGAGGCGGACGTCGACGGGGGGAAGACGACGCTCCTCTCTCCGTCGTTTGACCTGACCGACGCGACGACGGCCACCCTGACCTACTGGCGCTGGTACACCAATAACCTGGGGAACAGCCCCAGCCAGGACTACTGGACGGTCGAGGCGAATGACGGCGGGCCAACCTGGGTGCAGCTCGAACGGACCACCGAGAGCGCGAACAGCTGGACGGAGAAATCCTTCGACCTGCGCGCGGTGATGCCGATGACGAGCGACGCCAGGATCCGCTTCATCGCCGAGGACCTCTCGCCGGGCTCGCTGGTCGAGGCCGCGCTGGATGACATCACCCTGGTCGTGCTGCGGCAGTCGGGAGCCTCGGTTCCTCCGACCGAGCTCGCGGGCCCGGCCGGGATTGTCACCTGCGGGCCCAACCCGGCGCGCGGTCGGGCGAAGCTGGTCTTCCAGCTCCCGACTCGGGACGAGGTCCGGATCGACCTCTACGATGTCGGGGGACGTCGCGTGCGCACCCTGTTGCGCGGCCCGGCGGCGGCCGGCACGCACACCCTCGAATTCGGCGCCGTGGACGCGAGCGGTCGGTCTCTCTCCTCGGGCATCTACTTCCTGCGGATGGAGACGCCCAGCGTCACGCAGATCCGCCAGGTCGCGATCCTGAGATAGCGACCCTGGACCTCATCGGACCTTGAAAGGGAGGCCGCCTGCCGGATCGGGAGGCGGCCTCTCCGTCTTTCCCCCGGCGCGGGGCAGACGCTCCGGATGAGATCCGACATCTCCGAGATTGTCCGCATATCATGTGATAAACTTATGCGATGGCTCGATCCGGCACTCCCGATGGATCGGGGACCGGTCTCACCGTCGGACCTGACAGGAGAAGCGACATGATGAGGAGAACGCATCCGCCGGCGGCGACGCGCGGCCGCCTTCTGGGCGGCGTCCTGGCGCTCGCGGCGCTGGCCGCGTCGATACCCACCCTGGCCTCCCCCACGCTCGAGTGGGTCGACCTCTACGACGGCGGTGGCGCCTACCTCGACTATGTGACCGCCATCGCCACCGACCCCTCGGGACATCCGGTCATCGCGGGCGAAAGCTCCGACGGCATCGGCGGCGTCGACCTGTTGATCCGAAAGCTCGACCGCGACACGCAGATTCCGCTCTGGGAGCAGCGCATTCCGGCCTTCGATGGCAACGACATGGCGCTGACCGGAATCGTCCGCGACGGATCGGGGAACTTCCTGATCGGAGGGTACATCCGCGGCTGCGTGGGGTGAGGCCACGGCGATGACATCACCATCTACAAGCTGGATGGTGCGACCGGGGAGGTTCTCTGGTCTCAGCACTTCGCAAGTCCCTCCGCCAACAACGAATCGTGCTTCTCGATCGACCTGGACAGCCAGGGCCACGCCGTCATCGCGGGCCGCTGGTACAACGGCGCCACCGGCGACGACATGGTGGTCATGAAGCTGGACCGGGACGACGGCCATGAAATCTGGCAGAGACTGATCGATGGGCCGGCGCACGGCGACGATCGCGCCTGGACGGTGATCGTCGGCCCGGATGATCACCCGGTCGTGGCCGGCCTCGCGCCAACCAGCGCGGAAGAGGCGGGGTTCCTCACCGCGAAGCTACGGGCGAGCGACGGCACGGTCATCTGGAGCCGGACCCTGGCCGGCGCGATCCTGAACCCGGACGACAAGAGCTGCTGGCTGACAATCCTCCCCGGCGGCGACGTCGTGTTGGCCGGCAAGACCTGGGGCGCCTCCTACGACGTCCTGCTGCACCGATTCGACGCCACGGATGGAAGCCAGGTCTGGCACCAGCAGTTCAACACCGGGGGCACCTCCGCGGACGAGCCCCGCGGCATGATTCGGAATTCGGCGGGAGATCAGATCTACGTCGCGGGCGTTCGCGGCGGGGACTACATGGCGCTCGGCTTCGGCCCGGAGGACGGGCAGCTCAACTGGTCGTCCGGCTACAACGGACCGCCCGGCTGGTACGACGCCGCCACCTGTCTGGTCGAAGGCCCCGGGGGCGAAGTCATCGTCGGCGGCTACAGCTCAGGGGCGACCACCGGCTGGGATGCCACCGTAGTGGCGTTCGACCCGTCGGACGGACATCAGCTCTGGGACCGCCGGTACGATCCGGGCCTGAACGAGACCGACGAACTGACCGTCCTCCGCGTGGGACCGTCCGGCGAGCTTTACGCCGGCGGCTACACCTACACGGCCGGGACCTACAACGACATGCTCGTGCTGTTCTACCGGATGGAGACCCTCTCCGCGCCGGAGTCCCCGCTCGACCCGACAGCCCTCCACCTCGTCGCCGGACCAAACCCCTTCCGCCAGGAACTGCGGGTCAGCTTCGAACTTCCGACCGCGGTCGAAACGCGCGTGGACGTCTACGATCTCCAGGGACGGCGGGCGGCGCGTCTTGCGGCGGGACTTCTCCCGGGCGGATTGCATCGCCTCGAGTGGAACGGGCGCGATGAGTCGGGCCGCCCCGCCGCCGACGGTATCTACCTGATCCGCATCGAAGCCGGAGCGAGGTCACGGACGACCAAGGTGGTCCGACTCGGAGCTTCACCCGTTCGTTAAGCGCGCCACCAGGATCACCGGCCCGGCGCCGTCGCACTCGAGCGGCGGCGCCGCCGGTCCAGCCGATCCCGCGGTCGGAGACGCGTTCCGCTCCCCGTCGCCCCGATCGCCTCGGCCGGGGTCCACCCGCCCAGAGTGCCTCCGGTCTGAGCCAGCAGCTCATCCAGCCACGCGGCAGAATCGTCCCGCGTGAAGACCAGGAACCGTCCGGCATCGTCCGGTCGACGCGCGCGATGGAATTTCAGGTAGATCTTGTCGCGATCGACCCCGACGATTTCGATCTTGCCCAGGTCGTGACTCATCACATAGCGGGCGCGTTTCGCCAGACCTGAGACCCTTCGATGAGCCTCCTCGAAGTGCCGGTAACCCTCCACCAGGGGCACCGCGAACCCGGCGTTGCCGCGCGTGGGACGGCACTGGAAGAGATAGTACGGCGGCACGCCGAGGAACGAGAGAGAGCGGAACAGCTCCGCCAGAACCTCGGCGGAATCGTTCACCCCGCGCAGGAGCGGTGTCTGGTTCGTGACGACGACCCCGGCCCGCAGGAGCTCGTGGACCGCGAGAACGGCATCCGGGGTCAGTTCCCGCGGATGGTTGAAGTGAGCCATGACATAGACACGACGTCGTGGACGGCTGTGCCGGGCCAGCATCGACGTCAGCGTCGGATCGTCGAGGATGCGGAAGGGATTGAAGGCCGGCATCTTCGAGCCGATCCGGATGATGCGCACGTGGCGGATCTCCCGGAGCGCCGAAAGGATCCGCTCCAGCTTCGGCGTGGAGAGGAGGAGCGGATCGCCCCCGGTCAGCAGGACGTTCGTGATCTTCGGCGTCCGGCGGATGTAGTCGAGACCGGGCCCGATATCCCGTACGACTTCGTCGTTGCCGTTCATGAAGAGGCGCTTGCGGAAGCAGAAACGGCAGTAACCTCCGCAGACGTCATTCACCAGGAGGAGCGCCGTGTGCGGGTACTTGTGCTGCAGGCCCGGCACGGCCGTGTTGGCGTCTTCGTTGGACGCGTCCAGAGTTCCGGTCGGATCCAGTTCGTCGCGATCGGGGATCACGATGCGGCGGATCGGATCGTCCGGATCATGCCAGTCGATGAGCGCGTTGTAGTAGTCGTTGCTGCGGTAGGCGTATCGCTCCGTCACGTCTCGGAGCGCACTTCGCTCGGAGGAGGGCAACTCCGGGACGACATCAAGCCGGGTCTGGTAACGGACACGCTGGCGTTTCCCCGGGCTGGAAGTCACGGCGGGATCCGGTGCGGACCGGCGGTCATGCGTCGGAATGAGGGGCGCTCGCGGCATCCGGAAATGCGGCGCCGGCTGCGGCGCGTGGATCGGGCTCGTCTTCGGATCGCGCATGGCGAGTCCTCCTTTCTCTGAGATCCGTCCGTGGAGCCGCGACCTACAGACTCGCGGCGGGGCGGATTCCGGTCGGCGGCCGGCCTCGCGACGAACTCCGGACGTGGGGCGTCCGGGGAAGGAAGGGTTCGTCTCCACGCAACGCCGGGGCGGCGTTCACTGCGGAGGCCGGGCTGGCGCCCGGAACAATCAACTGCTTCACGCTCAGAGTAACAGACCAGGTGCGGCGAGACCAGCGCGAACGAAGCCGCGCACGGGTCGGAGACGCGCTCTCCGGCTGACTATCGTTCGGCCGGCATCCTCACGATGGTCCGGCGGAGGTATTCAACTCCAGCGCGGACTTCGAGATAGTAGACGCCGGCCGGAGTGAGACGTCCGTCGTCAGCGCGACCGTTCCACTCCGTGCGAAGCATTCCGCCTTCTCCGATCGGAAGCGTGAACGAGCCTGCCGCCACCCGACGACCGACCGGATCGAAGATGCGCCACTCCGGCGCCTCCGCACCCGATCCGTCCGACGTTGCCGCCTCGCTTGACCGCTCGGTCGATGGCCACGCATGAGCGGTCGCGCCGGCCGCGCCGCCCACCTCGATCATGATCGCGCCGGCCGAAGGATTAGGTCCGATCCGAAGCTCCAGACCGCCCGCCAGCCGGGGCTCGCCCGCTTCGATGCCGGCTCCGCCGGGGGTGAAGAGGTTCCGCGTTTCGCGCGAAATGCGACGATTTCCATCCAGATCCTCGGCCCAGACTTCCCAGCGATATTCGGTGCCCGGCGTGAGCGGAAAGCCGAGCGTCAAGGCGGTGTCGGCGCCGGCCGGCAGCGTCCAGGAGGAGCCGCCCGGGGCCGGGTTCCACAACCTGACGGCATAGCTCACCGGACCACCGGCATCGGGATCATCGCTGGAGCGCCAGAGGAACGTCGGCTGGAGGTTCGCGAGGAGCGCGTGATCCGCTGGTGCCAGGAGGCTGAACGGGATCGGAAAGAGGACCGGGGTGTATTGCAGCGCATCCAGGACGCTGATCCGGCCCCAACCGTAGTCGTTGTCGGGCGCCGTGTGACGATCGGCTGTCATCATCAGCGCCTCCCGGATCTGGAGGTTGCTCCACTCCGGATGCGCCTCGGCCAGGAGGGTGGCGGATCCTCCGACCAAAGGCGCGGAGAGAGACGTACCGCTGGCGAAGCCATAGGCCCAAGGATCGCTTGCATCGGCCCACCAGGTGTACTGGCCGCGCGCGACGACCTCCGGCTTGGTGCGACCGTCGTCGCTCGGTCCGCGGGACGAGAACATGGCGATGACATTCAGGCTGTCCACCGCCCCCACCGCGAGCATCGTGTCGGCGTCGGCGGGAGTCCCCAGACTCATGGGACCGTTGTAGCCGTAGTTCCCCGCGGAGTTCACGCAGAGAATGCCTCGCGACGCCGCGATGTCGATCGCGCGCGAAATGACCGGGGTGTCGCCGTCCTTGAGAGGGTAGTCGTAGCAGAACCCGTCATCGAAACAGACGTAGCCGAGGCTCGCGCTGGTCACGCGCACCCCGAGCTGGTCGGCCCGCTCCAGGGCCGCGACGTAATTGTCTTCCTCCGCCTGGGTCTCCGTGCGGACATCCTCGGTCTTGCTGAGGACGAACTCGGCGCCGTAGGCGGGACCGACGATCCAGCCCGGATCGTAGCCACCCGCGACCGCCCAGCAACCGGTGCCGTGGTTGTGCTGGTTGGGATCGTCGTCGGGGCTGTTCTCGACCTCACCGTCCCCGAAGACATAGTCCCACTCTTCGAGGATCCGGGTCGCCTGGAAGGCGTGGTGGGACTTACGGAATCCGGTGTCCAGCATCATCATCCGCACCCGATTGCCGGTGTAGCCCAGAGCGTGCACCGGCGGCACGTCGATCTCCATCAGCTGCCCGTAGGCCGGACCGTAGGGATAGGGCCCGCGCGACCCGGCTTTGAGCCCAAGCGTGCGCCCCAGGGGAGTGCCGTCGGGTGCGAGGTCCGGGCCGAGCGACTGGCGCTGCGCCCGCGCGACCGGGCGGATCTCCTCGACGAACGGCAGAGCCCGAACCGCGTCGAGCCCCGCGGCGTCGAGGGTCACGCTGACGCCGTTGAGCCAACACGTCCGGTGGCGAATCGAGCCATGATCCGCCACCGCCGCGACATAGGGTTCCCAGACCGGCAGGTCGCGCTCGTCGGGCACAGCGCCCAGAGGACTGACGGCGCGCACGGCCCATGAAGCGGGAGCCACCTCGTCCGCGGCCCGGGCCAGAGCGGCCGGATCCAGTGCGAGATCGCCGGAATCGCGGAAGAAGACCCAGTACGGCGCGGAGTCGTCGGACGGCGTCGAGACCCCGCCCGTGACCGACGCCCGGGCGAACTCCCGGGGCGAGAGAAGAAGCGTGGCCGCGAGGGCCGGGATGATCAGGAGGTCAAACCAGGTCGGCGTGTTGGGGCGCAACATCTCTTCATCGCTCCCGGTGCGAGGTTCGAAGTCGGATCGGCTCCCGGAGCGGCGATCGGTCCCGCCCGAATCCGGGGGAGCTCCCTAACGAACAAGGATACCACACGGCTCGCCGGGATCGACCCCGCGGACCGAGGCCTCAGTCGAGGCGGAGATGCTCCCGGATCGATCCGTGGAGTCTCCCGTTCGTGGCGAGGATCGAGCCGCCGGCCAGCCAGTCGTCACCGCCGCGCGCGTCGGTCACCGTGCCGCCGGCCTCGCGCACGAGGAGGGCCCCGGCCGCGACGTCCCACGGATTGAGGTAGAGCTCCCAGTAGCCGTCGTAGCGCCCGTCGGCGACATAAGCGAGATCGAGCGCCGCCGACCCGCAGCGCCGGAGGCCGCGACTGACCAGACTCAGGCGGGACCAGTTCTCGAGGTTGCTGTTCGTGAGCTCTCCCTGTCGGTAGGCGAAGCCGCTGGCCAGCAGGGCATGGGACAGATCGGCCTCCCCCGACACCTTGAGCGGGCGTTCCAGGTTGAACCAGGCTCCCTCCCCGCGACAGGCGGTGAAGAGCTGGTTCAGCGCCGGAGCGAAGATCACGCCGAGGAGAATCCCCCCGGCATCCTCGAGGGCGATCGACACGCAGAACATCGGATGGTGATGCACGAAGTTGGTCGTGCCGTCGAGCGGATCGATGATCCAGCGATAGGGAGAGGCGCCGGTCCGGCTATTCCCCTCCTCGGCCAGGATGCCGTGATCCGGCCAGGCGGCGTGGATGGCCTCGGTCACCCGCCGCTCCGCCTCGATGTCGTACTGCGTGACGAGGTTCCGCCATCCCTTGTAGTCGATCCGGTCCCGGTCGACCTGGCCGAACCCCTCGTGGAGGAACGCACCCGCCGAACGGGCCAGGTCCACGGCGAATGTGAGCCACTGATCGTTCATCCGACTTCACCTCTTCCGGGTCCGCCCGCGGGCGGTGGCCGTTTCCCTGTTGAGATTCCCGTCCCGGAACCGATACATTTCCCGGACACTGTAGCAGGTTCGAACCGGTTCCGTCGTCGCCCGCGCGTCCGCGTCGCGACCAGGGGCGACGACCGCGGGGGATTCATGGAAAGCGTCATGGACAAGATCGTCAGCCTCTCCAAGCGACGGGGCTTCGTCTTCCCATCCAGCGAGATCTACGGCGGCATCAATGCCTGCTGGGACTACGGTCCCCTCGGTTCCAGGCTCAAGAACAACGTGAAGCGGGCCTGGTGGAAGGCGATGACACAGCTCCGGGACGACATCGAGGGGCTCGACGCCGCCATCCTGATGCACCCCCGCGTCTGGGAGGCCTCCGGCCACGTCGAGAACTTCACCGACCCCCTGATCGACTGCAAGACCTGCAAGGGGCGCTTCCGCGCCGACAAGCTCGACATGGTCCCGTGCCCGAAGAAGCCGAGCAAGCATCCCGGCGAACACCACGAGTGCGAGCTGACCGAGCCGCGCCTCTTCAACCTGATGTTCAAGACCTTCATGGGGCCGGTCGAGGAGGCGGCTTCGGTGGTCTACCTGCGGCCGGAGACCGCTCAGGGGATCTACGTCAACTTCGACAACGTCCGGGTCTCTGCCCGGCAGAAGATCCCTTTCGGCATCGCCCAGATCGGCAAGGCCTTCCGCAACGAGATCACTCCCGGCAATTTCATCTTCCGTACGCGCGAGTTCGAACAGATGGAGATGCAGTTCTTCGTCAAGCCGGGGAGCGACATGGAGTGGCTGGAACACTGGCGGGAGGCGCGCATGGCGTGGTATCACGCGCACGGCGTGCGTCCCGAGAAGCTCCGCTTCCACCAGCACGAGGGGAAGGAACTGGCGCACTACGCCAAGGCGGCCTACGACATCGAGTACGAGTATCCCTTCGGCTGGCAGGAATTGGAGGGGATCCACAACCGGACCGACTTCGATCTCAAGCGGCACCAGGAGTACTCGGGCAAGAAGCTCGAGTACTTCGACGAGGCGACCAAGGAGCGGTACGTGCCGTTCATCGTCGAGACCTCGGCCGGCTGCGACCGCTCGTTGCTGACCTTCCTGGTCGACGCCTACCGCGAGGATGAGCACGAGGGCGAGGTGCGCGCCTATCTTTCGCTCCACCCGGTGCTGGCCCCGATCAAAGCGGCCGTCTTCCCGCTGGTGAAGAAGGACGGCCTGCCCGAGATCGCGCACCGGATCTGCGCGGAACTCCGCCCGCAGATGGAAGTCTTCTATGACGAGAGCGGCGCGGTCGGCCGGCGCTACCGCCGGATGGACGAGGTCGGCACCCCGTTCTGCCTCACGGTCGACTCCGAGACCCAGCAGAACGACTCGGTCACGGTGCGCTTCCGGGACACCCTCGAGCAGGTGCGGGTGAACCTGGCCGATCTCAAGGACGACCTGCGGAAGCGGATCGAGGGATAGGAAGACAACGCCGCGCTACACTCTCCCGGGTCGCCTGAACCAGGAGGTCGTCGTGCCCGGATCCCAGGACCGGCGGGAACAGCTCGTGCGCCTTCGCGGGAAGCGGCGCACTCCGCGCGGAGCCCCGCCCGGCACGCTCCACGCCGACCCTTCCGCGCCCCACCCCGTCATGCGGGTCATGGCCTACGGCCCTGACCACCTGATCGAGCCGACGCTCGCCGCACCCGGGGAACTGCGACCGCTCCTCGGCGCCCACCCGATGATCTGGATCGACATCGACGGTCTGGGCGACGTCCAGTTCGTGCGTGACCTGGCCGAGGTCTTCAATATCCACCCGCTGGCCCAGGAGGACATGGTCAACACCTACCAGCGGGCGAAGGTCGACCCCTACGGTGACCATCTCTTCCTCGTGTCGCGCATGCTCACGCTGAAAAACGGTGCGATCCTGAACGAACAGCTGAGCCTCTACGTCGGGCCCGGGTTCCTCGTGAGCTTCCAGGAGATCCCCGGAGACTGCCTCGACCCCGTGCGCGCCCGACTGCGCCAGGGAGGCCCGATCCGGGAACGCGGCTCGGACCATCTGGCCTACGCCCTGCTCGATGCCGTCATCGACGGATACTTCCCGATCCTCGAACATTCCGGCGATCGACTCGAGGAGCTCGAGGAGCGGATCCTCACCCGGCCGGCCCCGGACGCGGTGAGGCAGGTCCACGGAGTCCGCCACCAGTTGATTACCCTGCGGCGCGCCGTCTGGCCGCTCCGCGAGGCGGTGAACGCGCTCTTGCGCGATCCGCACCCCCGCCTGACCGAAGAGACCCGCTACTACCTGCGTGACTGCTATGACCACACCGTCCAGATCCTCGATCTGGTCGAGACCTACCGCGAGTTGACGTCAAGCCTGACCGACGTCTACCTCTCGAGCCTTGGACAGCGCACGAACGACATCATGCGGCTTTTGACCGTCATCTCGACGATCTTCATCCCCCTCACCTTCCTGGCCGGCGTCTGGGGGATGAATTTCGACCCGAAGGTCTCGCGCTGGAACATGCCCGAGCTGCTCTGGACCCTCGGCTATCCGATCGCGCTGGCGGTGATGGTGGCGATCGCGGTGGCGATGCTCTGGTATTTCCGGCGGCGTGGATGGCTGGGACCGCTCGTCCAGGCGGCCCGGGAAGGCGATCGAAGGGGCTCCGGGCCCGGCCCCGACAGCGAACGTCACTGACGCGGTCCGGCGACCGGCGCGGCTTCCGGGAACCGCTTCCGCGGACCATAGAGGGCCGGCGTGATCACCCAGAGGCGACCACGCCGGCAGTACCGTTTTTCCTGATCGTCCTTTAGAACGTACGACCGGTCTACGGTCGCAGCACGACCGTCCGGGAGCGGATCTCCGCGCCCGCCTCCAAGCGGAGGAAGTAGACGCCGGCCGCGAGCGGCCGATGCGCCGCATCGAATCCGTCCCACTCCAACCGGTGCGCTCCCGCGCCATAGCTCCCCTCGGCCAACACGCGTACCTGCCGGCCATCCGGAGCGAAGAGGCTGAGCCGAACCTCGCTCGTTCCCGGCAGCGCGAATTCCACCAGCCCGCCCGGCGCCAGGGGGTGAGGCCGCGGCGAGTAGAGGGAGAGAGTCGCGACGACCGGCGGATCCTCGACCGCCACCGTGGTGACCGTGCCTGAGATCTCGAAGTCGTCGATCGCGGCCTCCACGAGCGAGCCGGGCGAGAGGTCGGTCGCGACGAACCGGAAGACGACCTGGCTGCTCGGCGTGATCAGTCCGGCGAGGTCGTGGGAGATCTCCTGCCAGCTGTTCGCCGACTGCGTCGTGCGCTCGAGGTCGACCCAGTTCGTCCCGCCGTTGCTGGAGACCTGCACGACCCACTCATCCGCCCCCGGGTTGTTCCCCAGGTTGTTCGTGTACCAACGCCAGTAGGTCACGCGGGGGGCATCGTGACGGGTGAGGTCGAACATGGGCGAGACCAGCGTGGTCGTTCCGCCGTCCACGTCCGCTTCACCGGCGGCGCCACCCACCGAGCCCTGCCCCGTGAAGAAGCAGCGCGCACCGGGAGGAGCCGTGTGGTCGTCCTCCGTCTGTGCCGGCTGGCCGTTGTAGACCGTCCCGATCGGATCGCCGATCGTCCAGAGCCCGGACGTGGCGTTGTCTCCCGCCGCGCCCAGCGCCCAGGTCGTCAGCCCCTCGACTTCGTCGTAATAGCTGGTGCCGACCTTGATCCGAAGGGCGGAGGAGGCGGTGTAGCCGCTGTTCGCGCCGAGCGCGAGGTCGAGGTCGAGCAGCGTACCCTCGGTCGCGCCGGCGGCGACGGCCACGCGGAAGAGGGGTGCGAGTTCCACCTCCTGTCCGGCGGCGATGAGCGCCGCGCCCGAGCTCTCCTCGAGCACCGTCACCCCCTCGCTTCCCGCGGACATGTTCGCCGTCACGGACGCGGCGTTCTGTCCTCCGCTGTTGCGCAGGCGGACCGCGATGTCGACGACTTCACCAGGATCGATCACACCGTTACCGTTGCCGGCCGGCGCGTCGTCGATCCGATAGAAGCAGGAGCCGAGGATCGGAGCGATGATGTTGAATTGCAGCGGCAGGTTCCGGGAACCCGACTGGTCGGTGACCGCGAGCGTGAGGGGAACGGTCGCGCCGTGCGGCGCGGTGCCCGAGACCTGGAGGAGGAAGGGCGCCAGCGAGGTGCCGTCCCCGCCGGCCGGGATGGGATTCCAGGACCCGGTCCCGTCCACTACCGTCACGTCCACCGCGCCGGAGCTGAGCAGGCCGGTCACGCCGGTGGCCTGGGTGCTACCGGCATTGTGCAGCGTGATGGAGAGCTCGATCGTCTCGCCCGGGTTGAAGGCTCCGTCGCCGTTGCCGTTCGACTCGCCCACCACGTCATCGTCGACCGTGCTGCCCCCCAGGACCAGGTAAGGTCCGGCCGGGGCGAACGGAATCGCCGCCACGGCCGCCGCCGCCAGGTTCCCCCGCGCGCATGCGACCGGGTAGTCTTGCGGATACCGCTCGATGCGATCGTCGCAGGTGTGATACCAGGGGCAGAAATCACTGCCCCACGCTTCTTCCTCGATCGAGCAGATGGCGTGGTAACCATGATCCCAGAACGACGCGTGGTCGCTGGCCGCGAGCGCCTCGACGAGGATGACCGGTTCGATCTGTCCGGGGAGGTAGGTGTCAAAGGCGTTCTCGAGGCTGGCAGCCACCGCCTGCGACGCGCTGTTGGTGTAGATCACCAGGTCGGGCGGGGCCGGATCGGTGCCGCGGTAGGCGATCATGTCCATGTTGTAGACCGCGATGATGTCCTCGCCCAGGCCGGCGACGTAGCTCGCATAGGCGGCGCTGCCGAGGAGACCCTGCTCCTCGCCGTTGAAGAGGGCGAACTTCACCGTGTACTCGAAGGAGTAGCCGCACATGATGCGGGCCGCCTCGAGCACGGCCGCGGTGCCGCTGCCGTTGTCGTCGGCGCCGGGCGCACAGACCGACGGCGTCGGCGACGTGGAATCAAGATGCCCGCAGAGGTAAATCACCTTCGTCGGGTCGACGACCCCCGGCAGGGTGGCGATCACGTTGCGCCGCTGCGCCCCGTTCTGCAGGTAGAGATGGAACTCCGCGTCGAGGCCGTAGCTCTGGAACTGCTCCAGCATCCACTGCGTCGCCTGGACGTTGGCCGGCTGGTAGGTCTGGCGGGTCTCGAAGTCGTCAAGCGTCTGCCACTTGGGTTGGTAGGTGACAGAGGTGAGTTCGCTCACCATCAAGGCGACGAGCGGATCGACCTCCCGGGCCATCGAGGGGGCCTCGACCTCACGCGACGCCGGCGATTCCGTCACCCGATCCAGCGGGACCCGCACCGGCTGCCGGAGTCCCCGCAGAGTGGCGTTGGTCGCGTCGGTCAGCCGAGGAGCATCGGCTTCGGCCGGCAGGGCCAGCACCACCTCGCGCGGCGCGCGCGCCAGGACCCGGGCCGGTGCTTCGAACTGCGCCCGAAGGCCGTCCTCCACGAGATAGACGAAGAGCTGCTCCCCGGGCTCGAGCGCCAATCGGGCCGCGCCGCGCGCGACCAGCGCCCCCGTCCGCTCTGCCGGAACGGCGAGGATCCGTCCCGCGGGGCCCTGGTAGAGCGAACGTCCCTCGTCCGCCCCGACCTCCGTCGCCGCCCAGAGCAGATCGAGCCCCGAGGGCAGGGCGGCATGGCCGACGGCCGGCAGAAGCAGCGTGGCGAGACTGACCATGGCAAACGCAAGGAACGCGGAGCGGCAAGGAGCAGACCGCCGGTGCATGGGACCCTCCCCTGGCGAGATGATGGACTGACCCGGCGGCTGCGGGAGCGCCGGTGAAAGGACCGAAAAGGACCTCCACCATTGTCGCACGCCGGATCGCAGGAAGGGAACCGCCGTGACGGGCCGAAGGCCGCCCCCCGCCGCGCCGGGTCCGCCCCCCGCGATCCAAGATTTAGGTTGCCCTGACATTCTATTTTAGGGTTACCTAAATTAGAGGCGTAAGACCATGCACACCGCAGCCGAAGAAGACTACCTCAAGACGATGCTGGACCTGGAAGAGTCAGGGGATCCAGTCACGACCACCAGCCTCGCCGGGCGCCTGGGGATCCGCCCCGCCTCGGTCACGGGGATGCTCCAGCGGCTGGCGGAACGCCGCCTCATCACCTATCGACCGTACCAGGCCGTGCGGCTGACGCCCAAGGGTCGTGCCGCCGCCCTCGCGACGCTGCGCCGGCATCGCCTGATCGAGCTCTTTCTCGTCCGGATCCTGGGACTGCCGTGGGATCAGGTCCACGCGGAGGCGGAGCGGTGGGAACATGTGGTCTCCGAACCGGTGATCGAGAAGATGGACGAAGTGCTGGGACGCCCGACGCGCGACCCGCACGGCGCCCCGATTCCGCGGACCGACGGCGGGATGACGATCGCCGCCACCCGACCGCTGGCCGAGTTCGGTCCGGGCGCCCGGGCGCGAGTCGCGCAGTTGCCGGATCGTGATCCCGAGTTCCTGCGGTATCTGGGCGGGCTGGGCATCGTGCCCGATGCGGTGGTCGAGATCCTCCAGGTCGAACCGTTCAACGGCCCGCTGACGGTGCGGATCGGACGCCGCAAGGCCGTGGTGGGACGCGAGACTCTGCGGCAGGTCCTGGCCACCACGCCGGCCGACGCGCTGACGCCGGAAAGGAAACCCCGATGAACGGCCGGCGCTTCCGCTCCCGACAGACCGATCGCCGCGGGATCCGCCCCGGGGGCTTTTCCGGCCGCATCGAGCCCCGGATCGCGCGGAGGGCTCCGGCGAGCGGTTTCACGGAGCGGGCCCTGCTCCCCGCCCTGCTGCTCCTTTCTCTGAGCTGGGGGGCATGCGCCCGCGAGCAGGGCAAGGCCGGACCCGACATCGCCACGCGACCGGTCCGGGTCGTCACGACGATCGGCATGCTGAAAGACGTCGTGCAGAACATAGGGGGAGACCGCGTCGAGGTGACCGGCCTGATGGGGCCCGGCGTCGATCCTCACCTCTTCAAGGCGAGTGCCGGCGATGTGACCGCCATGCAGGAGGCCGACATCGTCTTCTACAACGGGCTCCACCTCGAAGGAGCGATGGGGAAGCTGTTCCATCGCATGGGGGGTGCGAGGCGAACGGTGGCGGCCGCGGAGGCGATCTCTCCGGAGCGGTTGCAGGCCCACGCCGATAGCCCTGGCATCCACGATCCTCACGTCTGGTTCGACGTCACGCTCTGGATGGAGGTGGCCCGCGCCGTGGCCACGGCCCTGGAAGAGATCGATCCGGTCCACGCCGAGGTGTACCGGGAGGGGCTGGGAGTCTACCTGCGGCGGCTGGAGGCACTGCACTCCTGGGCACGCGCGCGGGCGGAGGAACTGCCGCCGGAACGCCGCGTGCTCATCACCGCCCACGACGCGTTTCGCTACTTCGGTCGCGCCTACGAGTTCGAGGTCCACGGTCTGCAGGGGGTCAGCACCGTGGCGGAGGCCGGGACCTCCGATCTGCGGGAGCTGGCAGGCTTTATCGTCGAGCGCCGCGTGCCGGCGATCTTCGTCGAATCGTCCGTGCCCCGCCGGACGATCCGGGCCCTGCAAGCAGCCGTCGAGGCGAGGGGCTTCTCGGTCACGATCGGAGGGGAGCTCTACAGCGATGCGCTGGGCGATCCCACGACACCGGCGGGCAGCTACGAGGGGATGGTCCGGCACAACGTCGATACCATCGTGAACGCACTGAAGGGCGCTCACGTGAGCGGGGAGGGAGCGGAAGCGCACCGACAGTCGGCGCGGCCGTGACGGAGCGATCCGCGGGGTCGAGCCACGAGCCGGAGGGAGTTCTTCGATGATGACGGAGACACAGGCGGCACGCTTCGGCGCCGCCGGCCAGGGGGCCTGGGCGGTGGAGGTCAACGACCTGACGGTCGCCTACCGTGACAAGCCCGTGTTGTGGGACGTCGACCTGCAAGTGCCGCCCGGCGTCCTCATGGCGATCGTCGGTCCGAACGGCGCCGGCAAGACGACCATGATCAAGGCGATCCTGAACCTGGTGCGACCGACCGCCGGACAGGTGCAGATTTTCGGCCGGCCCTATGCGGAATCGCGGCGTCTGGTCGGTTACGTGCCGCAGCGGGGGAGTGTCGACTGGGACTTCCCCACCAGCGTGCTGGACGTCGTGACGATGGGTCGCTATGGCGCCCTGGGATGGGTGCGACGGCCCGGACGCCGGGAACGCGATCAGGCGAAGGAGGCACTCCGGAAGGTCGGGATGGAATCGTTCGTCGCCCGCCAGATCAGCCAGCTCTCGGGTGGCCAGCAGCAGCGGGTCTTCCTGGCCCGGGCCCTCGCGCAGGAGGCGGAGATCTACCTGATGGACGAGCCGTTCCAGGGCGTGGACGCCACCACGGAGCGGACGATCGTCACCCTGCTGCAGAGCCTGCGTTCGTCCGGCAAGACGGTGCTCGTGGTGCACCACGACCTGCAGACGGTGCCGGAGTACTTCGACTGGGTGACGCTCTTGAACGTACGGCGCATCGCGAGCGGACCGGTGGCGCAGGTCTTCACCGAGGAGTTCCTGCGCGCGGCCTATGGCGGCCGCGTGCCGTTCGAGAGCCACCGGAGGTTTGAGGAGGCGTGAGGTGACCGCGGCCGAGCTTCTGCACAACCTGCTCTTCGACTATACGCTGCGGAACGTGGCTCTCGGTTCCGGCGTGCTCGGGCTGGTCAGCGGCGCGCTGGGGAGCTTCGCGGTCCTGCGCCGGCAGAGCCTTTTGGGCGACACGGTCTCCCACGCCGCGCTGCCCGGCATCGCCGTCGCCTTCCTCGTCACCGGGACCAAGGGACCGCTCGTCATGCTCCTGGGCGCCGCGCTGGCGGGCTGGCTCGGCACGCTCCTCGTGCTGGGCGTCACGCGCACGACGCGACTGAAGACCGACGGTTCGCTCGGCATCGTCTTGAGCGTCTTCTTCGGCTTCGGGCTGGTCCTTCTGACTCACATCCAGAAGCAGCCCAACTCACGCCAGGCCGGTCTGGAGAGCTTTCTCTTCGGCCAGGCCACGGCGCTCCTGGCGCGGGACGTGGTCGTGATGGCGACCGTCGGCGGACTCCTTCTCCTCACGGTGGCGGTCTTCTTCAAGGAGTTCAAGCTGGCCTCGTTCGACCATGACTACGGCGTCAGCTTGGGCTTTCCGATGCGCGCGATCGACGTCCTCATGACCACAACCATGGTCGTCGCCATCGTGCTGGGCCTGCAGACGGTGGGTGTCGTCCTGATGAGCGCCCTCATCGTCGCGCCCGCAGCGGCGGCGCGGCAGTGGACCGACCGTCTGGGACTCATGGTCGCCCTGGCCGCCCTCTTCGGCGCGATCGGCGGGATCGCGGGGGCGGTCATCAGCAGCCTGGCTCCTCGCCTTCCCACCGGTCCCGTCATCGTGCTTTGCGCCACGGCTATCGTCTTCGTTTCGCTCTGCCTGGCGCCGCACCGCGGCCTCCTCTGGCGCGCGACGCGACAGTTCGGCCACCGCCGCCGCCTGGCGATCGACGCCGTGCTGCTGGACCTGCTCGAGTTGAGTCTCCAGCACGACGATCCCCACTACCCACACCGCCGTGAGGCTCTGGAATCGATGAGCCTTCGGCCGCGCGCCGTCGCCCGCACCCTGGCCGAGCTGCATCGTCGCGGGTGGGTGCGCACCGAGGAACGCAGTTCCTGGGCCCTGACGCCGGACGGGCGTCGCGAGGCCGAGGGCCGTCGCACCTCTCTGGCCGGCCAGCCATGACCGCGACCCAGGTCGAAATCCAGCTCCTCGCGGGAATCGTGGCGGCCGCCTGCGCGCTCCCCGGAGTCTTCCTCGTCCTGCGCCGGTCGGCGATGATGAGCGACGCGATCAGCCATGCGATCCTCTTCGGCATCGTCGTCGCCTTCCTCATCACCCGGGATCTCTCCTCCCCTTTCCTGATCCTCGGCGCGGCCGCCACCGGTCTATTGACCGTCGTGCTGGTCGAGATGCTGACCCGGACCCGCCTCGTGCGGGAGGACGCCGCGATCGGTCTCGTCTTTCCCGTGCTCTTCAGCCTGGGCGTCCTTCTCATCGCCCGCGAGGCGGGCAACGCTCACCTCGACGCCGATTCCGTGCTGTTGGGCGAGATCGCCCTCGCCCCCTTCGACCGGCTGGTCCTCGGCCGCGTCGATCTGGGACCCCGGGCGCTCTGGGTGATGCTCGGCATCCTTGTGCTCTCAGGTTCCTTCGTCGCCCTCTTCTACAAGGAGCTGAAGCTCTCGACCTTCGATCCCGGCCTGGCGGCCGCCCTGGGGTTCGCGCCGGCGGCGATCCACTATGCGCTGATGGGAGTTGTCTCGGTCACCGCCGTCGGGGCCTTCGACGCGGTCGGGTCGGTGCTGGTCGTCGCGCTCATGATCGCCCCCGCGGCCGCAGCCTACCTGCTGACCGATCGACTCGGGGTCATGCTGCTGCTGAGCGTCCTGATCGGCGTCTTGAGCGCCGAGATCGGCTACTGGACGGCACATCGCCTCGACGTATCGATCTCCGGCTCGATGGCCTCCGCCGCCGGGCTGCTCTTTCTCCTCTCCTACCTCGGCGCGCCCGAACGCGGCCTCGTCGCCGTCGCGCGCCGCCGGCGCCGCCAGCGCTGGGAGTTCGCGGAGGCGATGTTGGCGATCCACCTGCATCAGCACGAGGGGCATCCCGAGGAAGAGATCGAATGCCGGGAAGACCACCTCCTCGACCATGTCGCCTGGGATCCGACCTTCGCCCGCGAGGTCGTCGCGCGGGCCGAGCGCCACGGTTCGATCACCCGTGGCGCGGGGGTCCTCCGCCTGACCGGGCCGGGACGCGACCTGGCGCGGCAGGCGCTGGTGAGGTGAGTTTCACGGCACTCCGTCACCTCGACGGCGTCACTCCGAGCACGTGCCGCAGAGCCTGGTCCAGTTCCGGGTAGCGCCACGCAAAGCCTCCGGCCCGGAGCCGCTTCGGGTCGACCCGTTGACTGGCGAGGAGCAGCTCGTCCGCCCCCTCGCCGAAGGCGAGTCGGAGTGCGAAGGGCGGAATCGGAAGGAAGGCGGGGCGGCGGAGGACACGGGCCAGCGTGCGCGTGAACTCCGCATTGGTCGCCGCCTTCGGCGCGACGGCATTGACCGGTCCCGCGAGCGACTCGTCCCGCAGAGCGAAGAGGATGATCCCCAAGAGGTCGTCGAGCGCGATCCAACTCATGAATTGCCGCCCCCCCCCAAGCGGTCCTCCCAGGCCGAGGCGGAAGGGAGGGAGCATGCGCTCGAGAGCCCCGCCGGATCCGCTCAGGACGACGCCGGTCCGCAGGTTCACGACCCGAATCCCCCGCTCGCGGGCTGGATCACACGCCGACTCCCACGCAGCGCAGACCTCGGACAGAAACCCGGCTCCGCGGGGGCTCTCCTCGGTCAGGATCTCATCCCCTCGGTCTCCGTAGAAGCCGACCGCAGACGCGGACACGAGGACGGATGGAGGGGGGTCGAGTCGCACCATCGCCTCGGAAAGGCGTCGGGTCCCCTCCCGCCGGCTTTCGAGGATCCGCACCTTCTTCTCCCGGTTCCAGCGGCCCGAGATGCTCTCTCCGGCCAGGTGGACCACCGCGTCGATCCCCGCGGGGACCTCGATCGACCCGCGGGCCAGACTTGTAACGCGGTGCCCGCCCGTCGTGAGAAACGGCCTGAGCGCGGATCCGATCAGACCCGATGCTCCGGTGACGAAAACGTTCATCGGCCGTCTCCCCGTTCCGCCGCGCGCGCGATTCCCCGCAGCATCCCCGCGAAGACCAGTTGATGAATCGGGTAGAGCGCGTACCAGTAGGCCAGGCCGAAGAGGCCGAGCGGATCAAAGATCGCGGTCTGCCGCACGAGCGAGCCGTCACCGTCCGGCTCGACCTCGAACTCGAGCCAGGCCCGTCCGGGGACCTTCATCTCGGCGGCGAGTCGAAGCTCCCGATCCGGGACGATCTTCTCGACGCGCCACCAATCCACGGCATCTCCCACGCTGAGTCGATCCGGATGAGGCCGGCCTCGGCGTACACCGACGCCCCCGGCCAGAAGATCGAGGAAGCCTCTCGCTCTCCAGAGCCACTCCCCATAGTAGTAGCCGTTCTCACCTCCGATCCGCCGGATCGGATCGAACGCGCGCGGGCCGCTCACCGGGACCCGGACCGTGCGTGAATCGACGATCCGGCTCCCGAACCTGACCCCGCCGCGACCAGCGGGCAATCCGGAGGAGGAAAGAGCGTCGGACCAGCGGGTCTCGGCCACCTCCCGATCCTCGTTGCGGAGGGCCGCGGCGATCGCCTCCCGGACGCCGACCGGGCGGATCGGGAAGAGACGCAAGGCGGAGTCATCGTCGACGACCGTCGGGTGGCGCAGGCTGTCGACCAGTTTGCGTCCGACGCGGGCATAGAGCGGCGTGACGAGGCCGAGCCAGAGGCTCGAGAGGTGCGGGGTCAGCACCGGCACGGGGATCATGGCCCGCTTGAGCCCACGCTGCCGCGCATACTCCCGCATGATCTGGCCGTAGGAGACGCGATCGGCTCCACCGATCGGAATCACGCGACTCCCCTCGACGGCAAGATCGATCGCAGACTCGAGGTAGTCGAGCAGGTCCGTGATCGCGATCGGTTGGGCCGGCACCGCTACCCACCGCGGCGTCACCATGATCGGCAGGCGTTCCACGAGCGCGCGAATCATCTCGAAGGAGAGGCTGCCGGAACCGATCACGATCGACGCGCGGAACTCGATCACCGGCACGCCGGATTCGCGCAGGATCTCGCCGACCTCCTGGCGGCTTTGCAGGTGGGCGGACAGACCGGTCTCCGATCGGCCCAGGCCGCCGAGGTAGACGATGCGCCGGACACCGGCCTCCCGCGCGGCCTGGCCGAAGGCACGCGCGCCGCGACGATCCTCCTCTTCGAATGATCCCGTCGATCCCATCGAGTGCACGAGGTAGTAGGCGGTGGCGACACCCTGCATGGCGAGGGCGAGAGATCCGGAATCCAGGACATCTCCGGCGACGAGCTCGGTGCTCTCCCCCACCCGACCGCGCAGCCGTTCCGGTCGGCGCACGAGACAGCGAACCCGACGCGCCCGACCCTCGAGGCGGTGGAGAAGTCGCCCGCCGACGTAACCCGTGGCCCCGGTCAGCAGGATCAACTCGCTCGTAACGATCACACTGCCCTCCCGATCCCAGGTTCGGAATATGTGGCGATCTTGCCAGACCGGTTGGATCCTTGCCATCCCGGATTCCGGAAGCCACGAGGCAGTCCGGAGTGCCCCCGCGGCCGCCGGCTCGCGCGGCTTCTCGCTGGTCCCGCGCCCGCGCGGTCTCTATCCTCTCCGCATGGACGTCCAGATCTTCGGAACCCGGAAGAGCCCCGATACGCGCAAGGCTCTGCGTTTCTTCGCCGAGCGTGGCTGGAAGGTCCATTTCATCGACCTGGCCGAGCGCGCCCTCTCCCGCGGTGAACTTCGCCACTTCACCGAGAGATTCGGGGTCGAGGCGCTGATCGACTCCGAGGCGAAGCGCTTTGCTGATCTCGGGCTCGCGGCGGCTCCGCCGAACCAGGAGCGTTGGATCGAGCGTCTGCTGGCCGAGCCGCTGCTGCTGCGACAGCCCCTCGTACGGGCACAGCACCGTTTCTCGATCGGGCCGGCCGACGCCGAGTGGAAGGACTGGGCCGACAGGTGAGCCCGGGTCTGGGGCCGGTTCACCTTCCCAGAGCCGAGCGGGGTCGGGGCTCGGGGCGTCGCACCGAGCCAGCCTCCCGCTCGGACGATCGCCCGCGCTCGGAGCGCATCCGCGCGCTTCTGCCCGACATCTGGTCCCTCGTCAGGCCGCGACGAGGGATCCTCCTCTTCGGCCTGCTCCTGATGGCCGTGAATCGGGTGAGCGGGCTCGCGCTCCCGGCCTCGACCAAGTTCCTGGTCGACGACGTCATCGGGAGAAAGCAGGTCGAGCTTCTGCTCCCCCTCGTCCTGGGAGTCCTGGCCGCGACCCTGGTCCAGGGAATCACCTCCTTCGCCCTCACCCAGGTCCTCGCAAAGGCGGCGCAGCGACTGATCGCGGAGCTCAGGATCAAGCTGCAACAGCACGTCGGCCGGCTGCCGGTCGCCTTCCACGACGCCAACCAGACCGGCAACCTGGTGTCGCGGATCATGAGTGATGTCGAGGGGATCCGGAATCTGATCGGCACCGGCCTGATCGAGTTGGTCGGCGGGATCATGACCGCGGCGATCGCCTTCGTCGTTCTGTTGCGGATCAGCCCCCTCATGACGCTGGTCGCCTTCGGGACCCTTCTGCTCTTCACCTTCGGGCTGAACAAGGTGTTCACCACCATCCGTCCGATCTTCCGGGAGCGCGGGAGGATCCAGGCCGAGGTGACCGGGCGACTCACCGAGTCGCTCGGCGCGGTCCGGACGGTCAAGGGCTACCATGCCGAAGCCCGGGAAGCGGGGGTCTTCGCCCGCGGAGTACAGCGTCTGCTCGAGAACGTCATCCGGACGCTGACCGCGACCTCCCTGATGGGCCTCTCCTCGACGCTGCTCCTGGGGCTCGTCGGAGCAGCGATCATGTTCCTCGGCGCGCGACAGGTGCTCGCCGGGACGATGACCTTGGGGGGATTCGTCACCTACACCGCCTTTTTGGGCTTTTTGGTGGCGCCGGTCTTTCAGATCGTCGCGATCGGCACCCAGCTCACCGAGGCCCTGGCCGGACTCGAGCGCACGCGCGAGCTTTTGCACGAGCGGCCGGAAGACGAGGATCCCGCGCGTACGATTGACCTCGGCCCGATCGAGGGGCGGGTCGCCTTCGAGCACGTCAGCTTCGCCTACGAAAGCAACGCGGAGGTGCTCCACGACGTGAGCTTCGTCGCAGAGCCGGGGACGGTGACAGCGCTCGTGGGTCCCTCGGGGTCAGGGAAGACGACGATGATCGGCCTTCTGGCCGCCTTCCACGTCCCGCAGAGAGGAACCGTGCGGGTCGACGGGCTTGACCTCGCGACCGTGCGGCTCGATCGGTTCCGGCCCCAGATCGGCGTGGTGCTCCAGGAGACATTCCTCTTCGACGGGTCGATCGGCGAGAATGTCGCCTTCTCGCGTCCCGACGCCAGCCAGGAGGAGATCCTCCACGCCTGCCGCACCGCACGGGTGGACGAGTTCGCCGATCGGCTGCCGGAGAAGCTCGACACGATCGTGGGCGAACGGGGAGTCAAGCTCTCGGGGGGTCAGCGGCAGCGGGTCTCGATCGCGCGGGCGATTCTCTCCGACCCGAGGATTCTGATCCTGGATGAAGCCACCTCTCACCTCGACTCGGAGTCCGAGGCCCTGATCCAGGAGGGACTCGCACAATTGATGCAGGGGCGCACGACGTTCGTCATCGCCCACCGCCTCTCGACCATTCGCCGCGCCGATCAGATCCTCGTGGTTGAGGACGGCCGGATCGTCGAACGCGGCACCCACGCGGAGTTGTACGAGTCACGCGGACGCTATTACGACCTCTACACCCGCCAGCTCGGCCTGGAGACGAACCTCTTCCTGGCCCCCGGAGAGGGAGACGATCCCGAAAACCCGAAGGGAGCGCCGGCATCTCGGCCCACCGGAGAGCCGGAGGGTCCGCTGGGGATGTTGCGGAGGCCCGGTGGGTAGCGGAGAGCCGAGGGCGCGGCCGACGCCAAGCGGAACGAGCGGGCAGGCTCGTGAGCGCCGGCCGAAGAGAGGATTGACGGAATGGCGGATTGGCCATATAGTAAAGTCGTGGTTCGCGGTCCCGCCGACGAAGAGGAAAGGAAGACAACTATGCCCAAGATCCAGGTCCTCGCCCTGGTCGCCCTCGGCCTGTTCGTGATCATGGCCGCGGGAGGGTCGCTCTTCGGAAACGCCCAGGCTGACTCGCGCGCGCCGGAAGCGTCCGCGGACACGAGCCAGGCCGTCGCCGATACGACCCTGTCCCACCGGGTGATCGTCTACTACCTGCATACGTCCTACCGCTGCGCCTCGTGCCGCAAGCTCGAGGCCTACACGACCGAGGCGATCCAGCAAGGCTTCGCCGACGAGCTCAAGGACGGCCGGCTCGTCTTCCAGGTCGTGAATGTCGAGGAGAAGGGAAACGAGCACTTCGTGCAGGATTACAAGATCTTCACCAAGTCGGTCGTCCTGGTCGACGAGCGATCCGGACGGCAGGTGAACTGGAAGAACCTCCCGAAGGTCTGGGAACTCCTCGGCAACAAGGAGCATTTCCTCCGCTACGTCCGGGAGGAAACCGGCAAGTACCTGGCCGGCCGGCAGTCATGACCGGACTGGTGGTCGCGCTCGGCACGGCGCTCTGGCTGGGGATTCTCACGTCCATCAGTCCCTGTCCGCTCGCCTCCAACATCGCCGCGATCTCCTTCGTCGGCCGCAGTGTCGGCAGCCCGCGGCGTGTGCTCATCGCGGGCCTCCTCTACTCGCTCGGACGCGCTCTCACCTACGTTCTCGTGGGCGTCCTGGTGGTGTCGAGCGTGCTCTCGGTGCCGAGTGTGTCGGACTTCCTCCAGAAGCGCATGAACCAGGTGCTCGGACCGCTCCTCATCCTCATCGGCATCGGCATGATGGGGTGGATCCGGTTGCCCGTGCCGTCCTGGAGCTGGAGCCAGGCGCTGCAGCAGCGCGCCGCCCGGTCCGGACTGGCCGGAGCCGGTCTGCTGGGCGTGCTCTTCGCGCTTTCGTTCTGTCCGGTGTCGGCCGGGCTCTTCTTCGGCGCGCTCGTTCCTATGGCCGTCAACGCCAACTCGCGAGTCCTCCTGCCCGCGGTCTACGGCATCGGAACGGGTTTGCCGGTCGTGGTCTTCGCGGTGCTCCTCGTGCTCGGCGCCCAGGGAATCGGGCGCGCGTTCTCGGCGCTGACGAAGATCGAGAAGGCGGCTCGGCCCGTCACCGGCGCGATCTTCATCCTCGCCGGGCTCTACCTCGCGATCACGCATCTCTTCGGCGTGAGTCTCTGAGCCGTCGGCGGACGATCTGCTTCTGGAGGACTCGATGCGCTGGACGTCTTCGTTCGCCCACCGCCGGGGAGACGCGTTCCTATGAGTCACGCCACGAGCCCCGGCGCCGCCGCGCGACCCGACGGGACACAGACTCCGCACCCGACCCGCGCCGCCCGCCTGCCGTTTCTGGACCGGTACCTGACGCTCTGGATCTTCCTCGCCATGGCGGCCGGGGTCGGGCTCGGCTACCTGGTGCCCGGCGTCGTGCCGCTCCTGGACCGGGCCAGCGTCGGCACGACCTCGATCCCGATCGCGATCGGCCTCATCCTGATGATGTACCCGCCTCTGGCCAAGGTCCGCTACGAGGAGATGGGGCCGGTCTTTCGCAATGGACGGGTGCTGGGGCTCTCGCTCGTGCAGAACTGGGTCATCGGTCCGATCCTGATGTTCGGCCTGGCCGTTCTCTTCCTCCACGACAAGCCGGAGTACATGGTCGGCCTGATCATGATCGGGCTGGCGCGCTGCATCGCGATGGTGATCG
>CAYJLF010000012.1:0-167308 GCA_964371055.1 uncultured bacterium
CCGAATCCGTGCCCGCAGCCGCCGGCGACCGGCGCCTGCTGCTTCGAGGATGGTTCGTGCACCGTGACGATCGAGAGCGCCTGCGCTGGTATCTGGCAGGGTGCTGACACCGTCTGCGATCCGAATCCGTGCCCGCAGCCGCCGGCGACCGGTGCCTGCTGCTTCGAGGATGGTTCGTGCACCGTGACGATCGAGAGCGCCTGTGCCGGCATCTGGCAGGGCGCGGACACGGTCTGCGATCCGAATCCGTGCCCGCAGCCGCCGGCTCTCGGTGCCTGCTGCTTCGAGGATGGTTCCTGCGAGGTCTACGACGCGGAGACTTGCGCGTCGGACTTCGGCGTCTATCAGGGCGACGACACCGTCTGCGATCCGAATCCGTGCCCGCAGCCGCCGGCTCTCGGCGCCTGCTGCTACCCGGATGGTTCGTGCCAGGTGACGGAGCAGGCCGCTTGCACGGGCGTCTGGCAGGGACCGGATACGGTGTGCGATCCGAATCCGTGTCCGCCGCCTCCTCCGCCGTTCGGCGCCTGCTGCTTCCGGAACGCGACCTGCCGGGTACTGGACGCGGATCGGTGCGAGCGGTTGCGTGGGACCTACCTGGGCGACGGCACCGACTGCGATCCGGATCCGTGCGTCCCGGCTGAGCCTCAGATCGAGGGCGAAAAGCAGCTCGAGACCTGGGGACAGATCAAGAGCCGGTACAGCCGGTAGCCTTCGAATCAGGGGGAGAGGTCGACCGGCCTCTCCCCGGACCGATTCTGGGCTCCGTTTCCCTTAGGGGGAACGGAGTCCGGGTTTTTTGAGCGGAGGCTTGACCCGGGGGGCGTCGCCCAGAATGGTTGTCCGGGATGGTCAGCCTTGTTTAAGCGAATTCTTCGCAACAAGATACGCGATATCCGCCGGCCGCCGACGCGGGCCCGGGGGTGCATTGGGCCAACCGTCCCCGGCTCCCCCGGGAGGCGAGCGCCGGCGCTGCCTAAAACCCGCTCAAGTCCATGGTGGTTACGCCGATGATGAAGATCGTGTGGTCAGTGACTTCCCGACTTGCGGGACCTCAGGGATTCACCTATAATTACATGCGTTCTCAAGTACTGGGGTCGAACGCGCAACAGCGAAGGAACCGCTCCCCCAGGCGGACCTCCTTCAACGTGTTTCGCAGCAGCGTCCGGCGGGTGGCCGGCGCGGATGGTGTGTTCGATCCCCGGGGGAGAGCCCCCAGCGGGGGGAAGCAGGCAGCTTCAAGGAGGTCGCGGCTGATGAGAAGACTACTATGGGTTCTCGCGGTGTTGTGTTGTAGCACGACGCTGGCGATGGCAGGCCCGAACGCGGGCGGTACGCTGGTCGTGCACGACACGGGATTGGCGTACACCTTCGAGAGTGCGAGCTATCCGAGCGCGCCGCCCGCGACGTGCGAGGCGACGGACAACAACGCCCCGGGTTGGGACGGCGGTACGATCGTTCCCCTCCGTGTATGGAAGGTCTACGCCGCGTTTCCGCCCGGCAGCAGCCCGCGCCTGAAGGCCCTCGCGTTTGGCGAGGCTTTCCCGGGATACGTGTACGTGCTTGCTGGAGGTCCCCCTGACCCGGTTGCCGACTTCGAGATCCCGCAGAACGGTTGGCCGACAACCAGCGGTGGAGGCGTTGGGCTGAGCTTCGGCACGGTCAAGACCGACCTCATCAACGAAGTCTACTGGTTTGGTGGGTATGGGTACGTCGATACATACTTTGCGTCTGCCCCGCACCCGGTGCAGCCCGCCAATTTCGTCGACAACTCCGTCCCACCGCTCGAAGACCCGATCGCCGGCTTCGGCACCATCGGTTTCGGTGCGCCCGGCCTGACCCCCTGTCCCCAGGCGCTCGGCGGCGCGTGCTGCTTCCCCGATGGAAGCTGCCTCGTCCGGACGAGCGCGGAGTGCGCCACCCTCGGTGGCGTGTTCCAGGGCAACGGAACCGACTGCGATCCGAATCCGTGCCCGCAGCCGCCGCCGACCGGCGCCTGCTGCTTCCCCGATGGATCGTGCACGGTGACGATCCAGACCGCCTGCACGGGCATCTGGCAGGGACCGGGGACGGTGTGCAATCCGAATCCGTGCCCGCAGCCGCCGCCGACCGGCGCCTGCTGCTTCCCGGATGGCTCGTGCACCGTCACGATCGAGACGGCCTGCGCCGGCATCTGGCAGGGACCGGGGACGGTGTGCAACCCGAATCCGTGCCCGCAGCCGATGGGCGCGTGCTGCTTCCCCGATGGCTCGTGCCAGATGACGACCCAGGCGGACTGCGCCGGCCAGTGGCTCGGCATGGGTACCGTCTGCGATCCGAATCCGTGCCCGCAGCCGATGGGCGCGTGCTGCTTCCCGGACGGTCGTTGCGAGTACCTGACCCAGGCGGACTGCGCCGGCCAGTGGCTCGGCATGGGTACCGTCTGTGATCCGAATCCGTGCCCGCAGCCGATGGGCGCGTGCTGCTTCCCGGATGGCTCGTGCCAGATGACGACCCAGGCGGACTGCGCCGGCCAGTGGCTCGGCATGGGTACCGTCTGCGATCCGAATCCGTGCCCGCAGCCGACCGGCGCCTGCTGCTACCCCGACGGTAGCTGCCAGGTGACGCTGGCTGAGGACTGCGCGGGCGTCTGGACGATGTTCGGCGTCTGCGATCCGAATCCGTGCCCGCAGCCGCTGGGCGCGTGCTGCTTCCCGGACGGCACCTGCGCGTACGTGCTCGCCGTGGACTGTCCGACCGGTGACTGGCGGATGATGGTTCCGTGCGATCCGAATCCGTGCTCGCAGCCGATGGGTGCTTGCTGCTACCCGGACGGCTCGTGCCAGATGACGACGGAACTCGATTGCGCCGGACAGTGGCTCGGCATCGGCACCGTCTGCGATCCGAATCCGTGCCCGCAGCCGATGGGCGCTTGCTGCTTCCCCGATGGTCGCTGCGAGTATCTCGTCGAGGCGGACTGCGCCGGCCAGTGGCTCGGCATGGGTACCGTTTGCGATCCGAATCCGTGCCCGCAGCCGCCGCCGACCGGCGCCTGCTGCTTCGAGGACGGTTCGTGCGTCGTGACGATCGAGACCGCGTGCACGGGGCTCTGGCTCGGACCGGACACAGTCTGTGACCCGAATCCGTGCCCGCAGCCGCCGCCGACCGGCGCCTGCTGCTTCCCCGATGGAAGCTGCCAGGTTCTGACCGAGGAGGACTGCCTGCTCGCCGGTGGTATCTGGCTCGGCCGGACGCCGGAGAACCCGTGCGACCCGAATCCGTGCCCGCAGCCGCCGCCGACCGGTGCCTGCTGCTTCGTGGACGGTTCGTGCGTCGTGACGATCGAGAACGAGTGCGCGGGCGTCTGGCTCGGCCCGGATACGGTCTGCGATCCGAATCCGTGCCCGCAGCCTCCGGACGAGGGCGCTTGCTGCTTCGAGGACGGTTCGTGCGTCGTGACCCTCCAGGATGCGTGCCAGGGTCTCTGGCTCGGCCCGGACACGGTCTGCGATCCGAATCCGTGCCCGCAGCCGCCGCCGACCGGTGCGTGCTGCTTCGAGGATGGTTCGTGCATGCTGACGACTGAGACGGCCTGCGCCGGCCTCTGGCAGGGCGCCGGCACGGTCTGCGATCCGAATCCGTGTCCGCAGCCGCCGGCCCGCGGGGCCTGCTGCTTCGCGGACGGTTCGTGCGTGGTGACGATCGAGGCCGAGTGCGCCGGCATCTGGCAGGGCGCTGACACGGATTGCGATCCGAATCCGTGCCCGCAGCCGCCGCCGACCGGTGCCTGCTGCTTCCCGGACGGCTCCTGCACCGTGACGGTCGAGACGGCCTGCGCCGGTATCTGGCAGGGCGCTGACACCGACTGCGATCCGAATCCGTGCCCGCAGCCGCCGCCGACCGGTGCCTGCTGCTTCGAGGACGGTTCGTGCGTGGTTACGGTCCAGACCGCGTGCCAGGGTGTCTGGCAGGGTCCGGATACGGACTGCGATCCGAATCCGTGCCCGCAGCCGCCGCCGACCGGTGCCTGCTGCTTCGAGGACGGCACCTGCATCTTCGTCACCGAGGGTGACTGCGTCGCGCAGCAGGGCAGCTGGCTCGGACCGGATACCGACTGCGATCCCAACCCGTGCCCGATCGTCCCGGTCGAGCGTACGAGCTGGGGCCAGATCAAGAGTCAGTACCGGTAGTCACTGAACGGAAGAGGGCTCCGACTCGTTCGGAGCCTCCTTCGCCCCGGCCCCGGTCCTTCCCGAGAGGAGGATCGGGGCCGACTCTTTGGTTTGCTTGACGGTCGGCGGACCGAGCGGTCATTGTGCGCCCAGCGGACCCGTTAGGGACTCACGCGCGGGAGGGAGGGGAGAGTCGTGCGAATGGACCGATGGCAGGGAGTCCTGGGCTTTGCCCTCGTGCTGCTCCTCGCGCGGTCGATCTTCCTCGTGGCGGCTCTTGATCCGGAGGAGGAACGAGTCGCGGCCTGGATCGATGCCGGCGAGCTCACCTGGTCGTCGGGCCCCGAGCGCCCGCTCTATGACCGAGAAGAGCTCTACACGGGCGCCGCGGCGTTGACGATGCGTGCCGCGCCCGCGCTGCCGGCCCACGCTTTCCAGTTCATGCCGTACGGAAGCGGTAGCCTCATCGTGACGAGGATCGCCGGCGTCCTCTTCGGTCTATTCGGTCCCACCTACCAGGCGTTCAAGCTCCTGCCGCTTCTCGTCACCCTGGTGACGGGACTCTGCTGGTTCGCCGTCGCGCGGGCGTGGCTGGGACCTCGGGCGGCCTGGGCCTTCGGGCTCCTCTTCGTCTTCGCCCCGTCGGTTCTGACGCGTACGTTGCTCATCGCCAAGGGGGACCACTCGGAGGCCGCGATGCTGATCGGCGCGGTCTGCCTCCTCGCGACGCGGGCCATTCCGGCCGGAGCATCACGCGGACGCCTCGCCTGGTCGGGGTCAGCCGGACTCCTCGCCGGTCTGGGGGTAGCCGTAACCTACTCGACCGTTCCGGTCTTGGCCGGGGTCGGCCTGGCCGCGCTCCTCATCACGCGAGCCCGGCCCCGCGGCCTCTGGCTGGCCTGTGCGGCCGGACTCGCGATCGGCCTGATTCCGTGGGCGGTGGCCGCACTGGGGACGCAGGGTGAGGCCCTGCGCGTCTACGGGCGCCCCCTCGGCAGCTCCGTCGGGTTGGAGGAGACTCTGCGGCGTCTGGCCTTGCTCGGACGGACCGGTTTCTTCGCGGCGTACGATTTCCCGATCGCAGCGCTGCGCGTCGGTGCGGGGTTCCTCTGGCTGGCCGCCGTCCTGAGCGCGTGGTGGAGTCTGGCGTCGAGCGCGCGCCGCCGGCCGCTGGCCGCCCTGACCCTGGCGGGCACCACGGCACATCTGGCGGCCTACGTCCTGGCGGCGCCGGATGCCAGCTCGCGTTACCTGATCCCTCTCTACCCGCTCCTGCTCCTGGCCGTCGTGATCCTCTTCGCCGGACCCGGGAGGAACGATGTAAGGACGGCGCCGGCCGGGAGTGCCGAGCGGCCGCGGTCGCCGCTTCGAGTCCCTTGGCCGATCCTTCTTCTGGCGCTGATCGGTGGCGTCGCGCAGCTGTCCGTCGTGGCCACTTCCGGGTTCGCCGCGCTGCGCGTGCCGCTTCGGGGGTATGATCACGCGCTCCTCGGCGAGGTCCTCGGTTCCAAACTGACCCCGGAGGGGATCCGGGCGCTTCCCCCGGGGGCGAGACCCTTCGCCTGGGTCGGAATGGGGCGCCGGCTCTCCCGCGCGAACGACCCCTCGACCTGGCCGGGGGAGATCGCCGCGACGTGGGGCGGCGATCCCATGGCTCGGGCGGCGGTGTGGGAGGGCGTCGGCATCGGCCTGGTGGAGTCCGGAAGGGTGTCGCTGGCGGCGGACCTTCTGCCATCGCTCCCGGATCTGGATCGAGACGCGCTTCGCCGGGGAGTCGGGCTCTATGCGGAGGTCTTCGCCGTTCCGTTGCTGAGGCCGGGTGTCTTCATCGACCTGGCGTCCTTTGCTCGCCGGTTCGACCAGCCCGAGCGCCCGCTGCTGAACGGGGCGCTCGCCCGTGGTCTCGCCGTCCTGGAGGTGCAGGGAGTGCCCGTCTCGCGTGATCGCATCGAGGGGGTGCGAGCGCTCATTGGCCCGACTCTCCTCCTCGAGACGCTCGAGACGGCGGCCGGCTGGGCGCAGATGCGCACGAGCTCCCCCGGCGCGGTCCGCTGGTGGCGGAGCCCGGATCATCCGCTGTTCACGGAAACGGACTCGCCCCGGATCGGCCAGGATCGGGGATCTCCGTTCTGGCGGGGAGCGGCCGCGGCCTGGCGCTTCCATCTCGACACGCGCTCGCCCGCCTGGCTGGTGCAGGCAGAGGGGGACCGCCTGCGCGTGACGTCCGGGCTCGCGCGGGAGCTGGAGAGCATGGTGAGCGCGCTGCCGGCCGCGGCGGCCGATGCGTTCGCCGAGGCCGCGGGGCTGGCCGCCGCCTCCGCCGCCCGGGCCCTCGTCTTCGACTTGGACAGGGGAGGGGTGGCTCCGGGGTCGGTTGCGGGGATCGCGGAGCCGTCCCTCGACGCGGTGCCGGCCCCCCTGAGACCTGCGTTTGCCGGCGGCTGGTCGGCGGAGGAATGGCGATGACGGCGGCCCAGATCCTGATGCTGTTTTTGGGATTGCCGCTCGCCATCCTGGCGATGGGGCTGCGTCGCGCGCTGGGCGGGCGACGGTTTCTCATTCTCGTTCTTTGTGCGGCCGGAATCGCGCTGTACGACCTTCTGGTGGGACAGATCCTGACCCGGCTCGGGGTCGAGGCCTGGTCCTTCGTCGGCGACGATCCGGCCGGTCGGCGCCAGACGTTCCTGGCGGTCGGCGGCTGCGCGTGGCTCGGCATGCTCGCCGCGGTGTTGCTTCGGTTCCGGGGCCGGGGCTCGGAAGGGGGGGCCTTGTGAGGTCGGTGGTGGCATGAGCGCGGACCTCCTGCTCCACCTCGCCGGGTGGATTCCGCTCTGGGTGATTGCGCTCCGGATCACGCGGCGTCCGCAGTGGGGCTCGATTCTGCTCGGAGCCCTCCTGGCCGCGCTGGTCGGTGGTCTGTGCGGCGTCGAGCTGCGCCGGCACGGGGTGGCGGGAGACCCGCTGGGCGGGCTCGTGGTGCCCCTGCTGGGGATCCGGTTCGATGAGCTGATTCGCTTCGGCCTGATCGGCGGCGGCGGAGCGGCGGTCGCGGGTGCCCTGCTCGACCGCACGGAACCGTGACCCTTCCGGCCCGGCCGGGGAAAGGAAGCGACGCGCCCTTTGTGGTCACCGCATCGCTTCGCAGGGATCGATCTTCTCAATGGGCCGCAGGCCGCAATCGCGGATCGTTCTTGACCTTGGGTCGCGTCTCCGGTAGACTCAAACACGTCTTCAACGGACTGCGGGCGGACTTGGCAACGGGCCGGTTCGCAGCAAATGCGGGGGATTTGACCCGCGTGGGTGTCACGTCCGGATCCGGTTGCGGACTACCTGGAGGATCGTGCATGAGGCTTGATAGCAAGTTCCGAGTCGCCATCGTCGGGTTGGCGTTGTTGGTGATATCCGCGCTGCCTGCTTCCGCGTACAACTACGCGGTCGGCAGCGGGTGGGAAATGTTCACGACGTGGGCTGATGTTCCGGGTCCCGTCGGCGGTTTCGGCGGCACAACCCCCGACGGGTTGGCGCCTTTCAACGAGCCGTACACCTTTACGCTGTTCGCCCCTGGTTTCCTGAAGGTGACCGATGTCTTCGAGTCGGGCGACTTCTTCAACATCTACAACTTCGGTGCGCTGCTCGCGACGACTCCGGAGAAGCCGTGGGCGTTCGGGCCGATCACCAATGACCCGAATGTCGCTTACGGACACCCCGACCTGAGCTGGGCCATCATCGATCTCGCGCCGGGCTCCTACAGTCTGCAGTTCCAGAATGTTCTCTTCGAGGGCGGCATCACGAGCGTGCCCCCGGGGCCGGATCTGGTGGCGGATGCCTACTTCCGCGTCGATCCGGTTCCCGAGCCGACGACCCTCGTCCTGCTCGGCCTCGGGCTGGGTATGACGGGTCTCGCGCTGCGGCGTCGGTCCCGGTCGAACTAGCGGATCCTGACCGGCGACGCGTCCGTCGTCTGGTTGCAGCGGTCTCTCTGAAGGAGCCTCCGGCCACCGCCGGAGGCTTCCTTGCGCCCGGGGCATGCGGACAATCGGTGTCGCATCTCTGATCCCCGATGTTAGACTCCCCGGCAAGATCATGCCGGCGCCACCGGACGATCGGGGCGGAGCTCGACCCCGCGGGGAGGGCGAGGTGAGGATGCAGACGGCCGGAACCGGACCCGCCGCGGGTGATGCGCCTCAGAGCGCCGCCTTCGAAGCGCTGGTGGACCGGACCTGCCGGACCCTGCTCGAACAGGATCCGGTGCGGGGATCGTGGTGGGGTCTCGAGGGAGACCATCATGGGCGGCTTCCGGCCTGCTCTCCCGAGGCGCTCGACGACGAGATCCGCATCCTGAGTGAACTTCGCGCCGAGGTCGCCGGCTTCGATCCTCGGTCCATCGAACCGCGCCAGGCGATCGACCGGGAACACACCCTCGGGCGTCTCGGCGTGGAACTCCGCGCCCTGCGAGAGCAGGCGCCCTGTCGGGTGCACCCCGAGGCGGCTGTCGAGACCCTCGTCTCCGGCCTGACCGTACACCTCCTGCCGACCTGCCTGCCGGAAGGGGATCGCCGGCTGGCCTTGCTGCACCGCCTGGAGTCGGCGCCGGCCTACCTGCGAGATGCGCGCGCCCACATCGCACGACCGGCGGCGGTCTTGACGGAGATGGCGATCCTGAACGCCGAAAACGCGCTGGCCACCCTCCCCGCGGCCCTGGAGGCGATGGCGGCCGGCGGCGGAGCGTCGATCGCGAGCGATCTGCGGCGGGCGACTTCGACCGCACTCCAGGCCCTGGACGAGCACGGCGAGTTCCTGCGGGGGACTCTCATGCCGCGCTCCGATGGAGACTTCCGCATCGGGGAGGACGCCTTCCGCGCGCTGCTCCGGGAGGAACATCACCTGGACCTCCCGCCGGCGGAGTTGGTGTCGCTGGGAGAGCGCCTCTACCATCACACGCTGCGCGCGGTGCGCGCGGTCGCCGCGCAGATCCGCCCCGGTGAAAACTGGAGCCGCCTGTTGATCGCGCTCAAGGACGAGCATCCGGACTCCGAGGATGTGACGGCGGCCTATGAGCAGGCGGTCGCGGGCGCCCGCGGATTCGTGCGCGATCATGATCTCGTCACCCTTCCCGAGGACGAGATGATGCGCGTCCTGGAAACGCCGGGCTATGCGCGCACGCTCTCGCCTCTGGTCTCGTACGTCCCCTGCGGCCACTTCGGCGGCCCCGGTCGCGGCTTCCTGCTCGTGACTCCCCCCGACCCGGCCGACCCACCGGCGCACGTGCGAGCCAATCTGCGCGGACACACCCGGCACCTCTTCCCGCTGCGCGCGACGCGCGAGGCCTATCCGGGGCGTCATCTGCAGGCCTCGCGAACGCTGGGGTGCGGTCGAAGGCTTCGGCATGCTCTCGCCAGCCCCCTCTTCGTGGAGGGATGGAGCGCCTACGCCGTGGAGCTGATGCGAAGGGCCGGATACGCGCCCGAACTGCCGGTGCGGTTGCTGCAACTGCGCGAGCAGCTCCTCTGCGCGTGCCGTATCGTGGTCGACCTCGGGCTGCACACCGGACAGATGTCGTTCAACGAGGCGGTCTCCTTCCTCGTGCGCAAAGCGAAGCTCGAGCGTCCGAACGCGGTCCAGGAAGTGCGCTGCTGCTGCCGGCGGCCGTCCCAGGCGCTCTGTTGCGTCCTGGGGATGCTCCTCCTGGAGGAGTTGGTCCGAGAGATGCGTTCCGGGGGAGACTTCGACCCCGGGCCGCGCGCGGTCCACGACGCGATCCTCGCGCTCGGGCCGATTCCCTTCGCCCTGGCGCGGCGCGAACTCGGGCTCCCGCCACGTGACGGATCGCGCGATCTGTTGCGTGATCTTGCCCCCCGCGCCCGGCGGCGCGGCGTGCGGCCGCCGTCCGTCCCGGCCGTGGATTGACGCCCCGGCCCCCGGCGCGCAGCCACCCCACGTCCCGTTCAAGCGATCTCCCGTCTCGGCCGATAACCGGGTGAGGACCAAGGGCCGCGGCGAGCGGCCCGGTTCCGGGAGGATCGCCCATGGCCGAGCCGAGCCGCCCACGTCCGCCCATCGCCGTCGTCGGCCTGGGGGATATCACCCGGCATGACGATGCCCTGGCCCTGCGGGTGCTGGGGCGCGTCCGCACGCTCGTCGGAGAGATCGGGGTGGCGCGCGCCCGGGCCCATGGGGATGGCGGACGGCCCGCGTCGGGCGCCGCGTCGACGTCGGTTCTCACTCCTCCCGGCACTCTCATCGAGTGGATCGAGGGGGGGAGCGATCCGGAGCGCCTCGATCCAGTGCTGGGCGGACGGCGCCGGGTGGTCCTGGTCGACGCGGTCCGGGTCGGCGGCAAGGCCGGCGCGGTCCACCATTGGCACCTTCGCTGCGATCCAGGATCGAAGCTCACCCGCGTGCAGCATTACAACGGCAGGTCTTCGCTCGGGCTGCAACACCTGGCCCTCTGGCTCGAGGATGAACTCCCCGAGCACGGCACCGACCTGATCGGAATCCAGGCGGTCGACTTGACCGAAGGCGAAGGCCTCTCCCGTCCGATCACACGTCTGTTGCCCTCGATCTCGGCCCAGGTCGCCGGCCTGCTGGTGCGCATCCTCGAGGAGGAGGGCTGGTAGCGTCGCGGCTCCGCCGTGCGTTCGGTCGATCTTCCCTCGTTCGTCGATCTTGCCCCGCCCCATCCGGTTTCCTATCGTTGCCGTGTCGCGTCGCGGCCTGCTCGCGACATGGCCGGAGGTGGATGCCGATGGAGCAACCGCTGGATGAAGCCGCGCGTCTCCTGCGCGGCGCCGGATCGCTCGCCATTCTGACCGGAGCCGGGGTCAGCGCGGAGTCGGGCGTGCCGACCTTTCGCGATGCGCAGACCGGCTTCTGGGCCCGGTTTGATCCCGAGACCCTGGCGTCGCCGCGTGGATTCGACGCCGATCCGGGGCTGGTCTGGCGCTGGTACATGGAGCGGCTTCGCGGCGTGGAGCGGGCCGAGCCGAATCCGGGGCATCGCGCCATCGCCCGCCTCGAGGCGCGCTTCGGGGAGGAGTTCCTTCTCATCACGCAGAACGTCGACGACCTGCACGAAAGAGCCGGATCGCGGCGCGTGGTCCATCTGCACGGCAGCATCGCGCGCTTTCACTGCCGTCGTTGCGGAGCCCCGCACCTGCTGACGCCGGCCGATCGCGAGGCGCCGCACCCGCCGCCGTGCGCCGCCTGCGGTGATTTCGTCCGACCCGGCGTGGTCTGGTTCGGCGAGATGCTCCCGGTCGAAGCGTTGCAGCGCGCGGAGGCCTGGGTGCGGGCCGCGGACGTGACCCTCGTCGCGGGCACCTCGGGCGCCGTCTATCCCGCGGCGGACCTGCCGTTCGCCGCGCTCGGCGCCTCGCGTCCGGTCATCGATGTCAATCCCGACAGAAGTCCCATCTCGGCCGCGGCCACCGTCCACCTGCAGGGGCGAAGCGGCGAGACGCTGCCGCGGCTTCTGGCCCGGCTGGAAGCGCCGGCCTGAGGCTGCCGGCCGAGCCGGGGGGAGCATGCCGGAACTGGCTGAGGTCGAGTTCTACCGCCGACGGTGGGATGCCTGCGCGGGGCGGAGGATCGAGCGGGTCGATCTGCACGCGCAGAAGCGGATCTTCCGCGCATGCGATACCCGCGCTCTGACGGGCTCGTTGACGGGGGCGATCCTGATCGGCTCCGAGGCGCGCGGCAAACAGATGCTCTTCCGCTTCAGCGGAGGCGCATGGCTGGGCATCCACCTCGGGATGACGGGAAGGTTGCGGGTCGATGCGGGGCCGGCGGCGGAGGCGATCGCCCCGAGCCAGGAGCCGACCCGTCACACGCCGGCTCTCGATCCGCGGCATGACCACCTGACTCTGCGGCAGGCGGCGGGACGACTCGTCTTCTCCGATCCGCGCCTCTTCGGTCGCGTTCGATTCGACCGGGGGAGCGAGCCCCCGGAGTGGTGGCGCGCGCTTCCCCCGTCTTTGCTCGATCGGGAGTTCGATCACTCCGCGCTGCACTCCTTCCTGCGCCGGCGGGCGCGCTCGCCGATCAAGGCGGTGCTCCTGATGCAGGAGCGGTTCCCCGGCATCGGAAACTGGATGGCCGATGAGATCCTCTGGCGGGCGGGAGTGCATCCGTCCACCCCCGCCGGCGCGATCGAGGGGGAGAGCGTGGCCCGCCTCTGGCGCGAGATCCGCTTCGTCGCCCGCGGCGCGCTGCGATCGATCGGGGAAGAGGGGCGCGATCTGCCGCGCCACTGGCTCTTCCATCAACGCTGGTCCGACGACGGGACCTGTCCGCGGAGCGGAGTCGCACTCGTACGCGAGCCGATCGGGGGGAGGACCACCTGCTGGTCGCCTGGGGTGCAGGGGCCGGCGCCCCGCGGCCGGCGCCCCGCGGTCAGCGGGGACGGGTCGGTTCGGGGCGCAGCAGGAACCGCGCGATCTCCTCGGTGAAGGCGTGCCGGCGCCACGTCTCCATTCCCATCACGTGAGCGGCCTCCGGCACGACCCAGATCGCCGCCTCGGGGATCGTCTTCCCCATCGCGATCAGGTCGTCCAGGGGGACTAAGGGGTCGCGGTCGCCGCCGATGAGGAGGGTGGGAGCGGCCACCCGCGCGAGGTCGGCGAGAGCGAGGGAGGCATCCGGCCGCTCGAAGAGTTCGGCCACCCGACGGATGACCGCCTGCCAGGCCATCGGCCCTCCCTGGGGAGCATGCTCCCGCTCCATCCACCGCTCCATCCTCCACTGCCGCCAGTTCTCCGGCGTGGCCATCCGCTCCAGCGCGGCCTGCATCGACGGGAGGACGCGGTAGCCTGAGCGATAGAGGACGAGGCGATCGACCCGCTCCGGCGCGCGGAGGGCGAGGCGCAAGGCCGTCGCTCCCCCCATCGACGAGCCGACGACGTGCGTGCGTGCGATTTCCAGATTGTCCAGCAATCGCAGCACGGCATCGGCCATCGAACCGAGGGTGAGGTCCGGCGGGGCCGGGCTCGCGCCGTGTCCCAGCGCAGAGGGGGCGACGATGCGAAAACGCTCCTTCCATGTGCCCCCAAACGGATCCCACTCGTGATGCGTCATCCCGCCCGCGTGCAGGAGCAAGAGCGGGGGCGCCACGACGGAACCCTGGACGGCAGTGTCGAGCGGAAGCGGATTCGGCATGGTTCCTCCTGTCCCGCGACGGGCCGGGACAAAGCGGTTGACAGTCGCACAACCGGCTTATCATAATCCGCCGTTGCGCGTTCGGGCAGCGCGCCCGGATGATCCGGGTCCGCCGGTGCGGCAGGGATCGGCCCAACGCGGCAGGGCCGTCGTGGCTGCGTGGCTGCGTCGCAGTGGCTGCGTAGCTGTCGCGCGTAGCTGTGGCGCGTAGCTGTGGCTGGGCCGCTGTAGCTGGGCCCCGCCCCGGACAGGGGGCAGGGATGGACCGGGACCCAGAGAAGCGTTTTCGGTACATCCGGCTGATCGGCTCCCTGGGAACGGTGCCGCTGATGCTGGGGGCCGGCCCCCTCTTGGGGTTCTTCGCCGGCCGGTGGCTGGACGCGCGCCTGCACACGACACCGTGGTTGCAGTTCATCCTTCTGGGGCTCGGCTTCGGGGCCGCGGTGCGGCACCTCGTACGGGTGGTGAACGAAGCGAAGCGGGACATCGACCGGATGTAGAGACAGGTCGTCGAGGATCGGCGGTTGGACAGAGGGGAGAAGAGCAGGGACGTGAGGTCGGGGGCGGAGGTGGTGCAGCCGAAGGCGGTGCAACCGGGGGCGGTGCAGCCGGGGGGACTCGTGGCGAACGACCTGGGACCGGGATTTCTCCGGCGCGTACGGAGTGCGTCGCTCCTGGTCGGGGCTCTCGGGATTCTGGCGTTGACCGTCTATGGCGGCTGGAAAGCGGGAGCCGCCGCCGCCTCGGGGCTGGCCATTTCCATCATCAATCTCCGCCTGCTGGAAGAGCTCTTTCGCCGGCTCCTGACGCCGGAATTGCGCAGCGGCAAGCTCCTGGCGCTGGTCTTCGCCTGCAAGCTGCCCCTCCTGGTCGGAGGGACCGCCCTCGCGCTCGGCCCGTTCGACCTTTCGCCCCTCTGGTATGCGATCGGGTTCTCGACCGTGTTGTTCGTCGCAGTGCTCAAAGTGGTCGGGATCGTTCTCACCCGCGCCCAGGGCCGCGATGGTCGCTGGCAGTGGCCCGGCTCCACCTCCGCGCTTCTTCTCGCCGGCGCCTCGTTGGCGGGGAGCGGACTCCTGCTCGCGCCCCGGACCGCGTTCGCTTCGGGCGAAGGGGTGCCCGAGCTGCCGAACCTGCTCCACCTGCTCTATCTCTACAACCCGGACCAGCCGTGGGCGAAGTTCCTCAACGAGTGGCAGAACCCGATCTTCTCCACTCTCGTGATCGTCGTGCTCTGCGTGCTGGCGGGACGGGTCTATACGCGCCGGGCGATGGTGCCCTCCGGGCTGCAGAACGCCGTCGAGGCGATCGTCGAGGGGTTCAGCAACTTCATCCTCGGCATCCTCGGACCGCGCGGGAAGGAATTCATCCCGTTCCTCGGGACTCTCTTCCTCTACATCTGGTTCAACAACCTGGCCGGGCTGATCCCGTTTTCGAAGGCGCCCACCTCGGTCTTCAACACGACGGTTTCGCTCGGGATCTGTGTCTTCTGCTACGTGCAGTACACCGGCATCAGCAAGCTGGGGCTGGGCGGTTATCTGCACCATCTGCTGGGCTCGCCGCGGGACGTGATGGGCTGGGCGATGGTCCCCCTCATGCTGCCGCTGCACCTGATCGAGGAGGTCGCCAAGCCGGTCAGCCTCTCGCTTCGTCTCTTCGGCAACATCATGGGGGAGGATGTGCTCCTCGGCGTCTTCGCCGGACTTGGGGTCGCGATGCTGGCCTTCACGAAGCTGCCGATCGGAGTGCCGCTGCACCTGCCGTTCATCTTCCTCGCGATCCTGCTCAGCACGATCCAGGCTTTGGTCTTCACGCTGCTCTCGACCATCTACTTCCTGCAGATGCTGCCGCACGAGGACCACGGCGAGGAGGAACACGCTCACCATTGAAAGGTGGAGAAGAACGGACCGGACGCGGACGCGGCGAATGGAAGCAGAAGGCCGCGCGTGCGAACGGCCCGGGTCGGTAGGGAACGGTACGGAACGCAACGGAAACGAAACCACAGGAGGATCTGTCATGGCGGACTTCAACACCCTGGGACTGGCGCTGCCGATCGGACTCGGGATCGCGGCGGTCGGCTCGGGCCTCGGCCTGGGCAAGGCCGTGGCGGCGGCGATGGAAGCGATGGGACGTCAACCCGAGGCGGCGGGCAAGATCCAGGTCGGCATGGTGATCGGTGCGGCCTTCATCGAGGCGCTCACGATCTACGCGCTCGTCACCGTCTTCGTGCTGCAGGGGAAGATCCCGACGCCGGGACACTGATCGGGGCGGCTCGAGTCCGCGGAACCGGCAAGACCGGACGTTGAGCCGCGCCCCGGCTGAACGGGGAGCGCGGCTCGCGCTGGGGAGAAGCTGATGCAGGTAATCTGGGCGCAGGTCATCACCCACATCATCGGGTTCGTGATCGCGGTCCTGATCCTGAAGAGATTCGCGTGGGGACCGATCCTGCAGCTCCTGGAGGAGCGCCGCGCGAAGATCCAGGGTGAGTTCGACCGGGTCGAGTCGTCCCGTCGCGAGGTGATCTCCCTCCGCGAGCAGGTCGAGGCGCAGCTGCGTGACATCGAGACGCAGCGCCGGGCCCGTCTTCAGGACGGGGTCAACGAGGGACGCCGGGTCGGCAACGAGATCGAGGAGCAGGCACGGCAGGAACGTGTCGCGCTGATGCAGCGCACCCAGGAGGACATCGGTCGCGAGTGGGACAAGGCGCACGTCGCCTTGCGGAACGACATGGCGTCGATGGTCATCCGCGCGACCGAGCAGCTCCTGAGGGAGGAGGTCGATGACGAGCGGCACCGTCGCCTCGTGGCCGACTACCTCAAGGAGATCGAGGCCGCCGCGCCGGAGCACCTGCGATGATTCGCGACCGGGCCGTTTCGCACCGGTATGCCTCCGCCCTGTTCGGCGCCGCCGTCAAGGCGCGGGCCGCGGAATCGGTGCTGGAAGACCTCGGCTCGCTGGAGGCGCTCTTCGAGCGGGACGACCGCTTCCAGCTCTTCCTGGAAGCTCCGGATGTGCTGACCGAGAACAAGATCGCGCTGATCGAGCGGGTCCTCTCCGGTCGCGCCCACGAGCTGGTGGTGAGGCTGCTCCTGCTCATGCTCGAGAAGAAGAGAATCCAGCACCTGCCCCTCGTCCTGGCCGATTTCCGGGAGCTGGTGGAGGAGCACCTCGGCATCGCGCGCGCGATCGTCACCAGCGCGGTGCCGCTCGCTCCCGACCAGGCCGGAGACCTGCGGACCCGGCTCGAGAGGATGAGCGGCAAGAAGGTCCGCGTCGACGCGCGGGTCGACCCCGCCCTTCTGGGCGGCGTGGTCGTCATGATCGGTGGCAAGATCCTCGACGGCAGTCTGAAGCACCGGCTCGAGGAGATGCGCGAGCGGCTCATGACCGCGAGCGTGCTGTAGGACCAGGCTGTAGAACCAGCGGAGACAGGGGAAGATCCATGGCCTTCAAGCCGGAAGAAGTCAGCGCCATCCTGCAGAAGGAACTCGAGAAGCACGAGAGCCGGGTCGACATGGCCGACGTCGGTGTCGTCCTGCAGGTGGGAGATGGCATCGCGCGGGTCTGGGGCCTGAAGGAGGCGATGGCGGGCGAACTCCTCAAGTTCCCCGGCGATGTCACCGGCTGGGTCTTCAACCTGGAGGAGGACAACGTCGGCGTCGTTCTCTTCGGTTCGGACCAGGCGATCAAGGAGGGCGATCCGGTGAAGCGCACCGGGAAGATCGCCTCCGTGCCGGCCGGTCCGGCGCTGGTCGGACGGGTCGTGAACCCCCTGGGCGAGCCGCTGGACGGCAAGGGGCCGATCGCGACCGACGTGCTCTACCCGATCGAGGCGCGGGTGCCGAACGTGGTCCAGCGCCAGCCGGTGAAAGAACCGGTGCAGACCGGAATCAAGGCGATCGACGCCATGATCCCGATCGGGCGGGGCCAGCGCGAGTTGATCATCGGCGATCGCCAGACCGGCAAGACCGCCATCGCCATCGATACGATCCTGAACCAGAAGGGGAAGGATCTCTTCTGCGTCTACGTCGCCGTCGGGCAGAAGGAATCGACCGTCGCGCGCGTGCTCAAGGTCCTGGAAGAGCACGGCGCGATGGAGTACACCACCGTCGTTTCCGCCACCGCCAGCGACCCGGCGCCGCTCCAGTATCTCGCCCCCTACGCGGGGTGCGCCATCGGCGAGTGGTTCCGCGACCATGGGAAGCACGCCCTGTGCATATACGACGATCTCTCAAAGCAGGCGGTCGCCTACCGGCAGCTTTCCCTGCTTCTCCGGCGGCCGCCGGGACGCGAGGCCTATCCCGGCGACGTCTTCTATCTCCACAGCCGCCTGCTCGAGCGGGCCGCCAAGCTGAATGACCAGCTCGGCGGGGGGAGCCTGACCGCGTTGCCGATCATCGAGACGCAAGCCGGAGATGTCTCCGCCTACATCCCCACCAACGTGATCTCGATCACGGACGGCCAGATCTTCCTCGAAAGCGACCTCTTCTACGCCGGGATCCGGCCCGCGATCAACGCCGGCATCTCGGTCAGCCGCGTCGGCGGCAACGCCCAGACGAAGGCGATGAAGAAGGTCGCGGGCAAGCTGCGCCTCGACCTGGCCCAGTACCGCGAGCTGGCGGCCTTTGCGCAGTTCGGCAGCGACCTCGACAAGGCGACGCGCGCGCAGCTCACGCGGGGCGAGCGGATGGTCGAGCTGCTCAAGCAGGACCAGTACGTGCCGATGGAACTCTGCGACGAGGTGACGCTGATCTTCGCCGGCGTCAACGGCTACCTCGATCCGATCCCCGTCTCCGAGGTCAGGCGGTTCGAGCGGGAGATCCTGGCCTTCGCGCACGCCGAGCACCCCGACGTGATGCACGATCTGACGAATCTCCGGGACATCAAGCCTGACCTCGAGCAGAAGCTGCACGACATGATCAAGGAGTTCTCCGGCCGGTTCAGCGCGGAAGCGCGGGCCTAGAGGGGCGGCGGGGACGGCATGGCGACGCTGAAGCAGATCCGCCGGCGCATCCGGTCGGTCCGGAGCACGCAGCAGATCACCAAGGCGATGGAGATGGTCGCCGCGGCGAAGCTCCGGCGCTCCCAGGACCGGGTGGTCGCCTCCCGGCCCTACGCGGCCCGCATCGGCGCGATGCTCGAGGCGCTCTCGGCGGTGGCGGGAGAGCTGCGGCATCCGCTCTTCGAACTCCGGCCGGTCCGACGGCGGGCTCTGGTCGTCATCGCATCCGACAAGGGGCTCTGCGGCGCCTACAACATGAACGTCTTTCGGGCCGCCGAGAAGTCCCTGGAGGGGATCGACCGCGGGACGGTGGAACTCGTGGCGGTCGGGCGGCGCGCCAACCAGTACTTCCGCAAGCGCGGGTGGACCTCCGCCTACAACGTGGCGGAGCTGGGCGACCAGGCCGATCCCTTTCTCGCGCGGGCCATGGCGCAGGAACTGGTCGGAATGCAGCTCGAAGGACGCGTCGACCGGGTCGACCTGATGTACACGCGCTTCGTGAGCACCGTCTCGCGGCGCGTCGAGCAGGTCGCGGTGCTGCCGGTGGCGCCCCCGGGCTCGGGGGCGGGGCCGGGACTGGAGTACATCTACGAGCCGTCGCCGGAGGAGATCTTCCGTACGCTGCTGCCGCGCTACGTCGAGAACCGCCTGCTGCAGGCGATCGCCGAGTCGCTTGCCAGCGAGCACAGCGCCCGCATGGTGTCGATGGGAGCGGCGACGAAGAACGCGCGGGAGCTGATCGATCACCTCACGCTGGTCGGCAACAAGCTGCGCCAGGCCGCCATCACCCGCGAGATCTCCGAGATCGTGGGCGGGGCCGAGGGACTGAAGTAGGTCGGGATTCGGGAGAGGGCACCCGAGCGAAGGTCCCGGTCGATCCGGGGCGGAGCCCCCGGTGCCGGGATCGAAAAGGAGCATGAGCCTCATGACGCAGGAACCGAACTACGGCAAGGTGTTGCAGGTGATCGGCCCGACGGTCGACGTGGAGTTCCGCTCCGACCGCCTGCCGCAGATCCTGAACGCCATCACCATCAACGATGCGGAGAAGGGGATCGACCTGACGGTCGAGGCCGCGCTCCACATCGGAGACAACGTAGTGCGCTGCGTCGCGATGTCCTCGACCGACGGGCTGGTGCGCGGCATGCCCGCGCTCGACACCGGCGGGCCGATCTCGGTTCCGGTCGGAGACCAGGTGCTGGGGCGGGTCATCAACGTCATCGGCCGGCCGATCGACGAGCGGGGCGAGCTCCCGGATCCGGGCCATCGGTATCCGATCCATCGCCCGGCCCCCAGCCTGCTCGACCAGGACACCCGGACGGAGATCCTCGAGACCGGCATCAAGGTCGTCGACCTCCTCGCTCCCTACTCCAAGGGAGGGAAGATCGGCCTCTTCGGCGGCGCCGGGGTGGGGAAGACGGTCATCATCATGGAGCTGATCCGCAACATCGCCACCGAGCACGGCGGTTACTCCGTCTTCGCCGGGGTGGGGGAACGGACGCGCGAGGGAAACGATCTCTGGCTGGAGATGAACGAGTCAGGGGTCATCAGCAAGACCGCGCTGATCTATGGGCAGATGAACGAGCCCCCGGGCGCCCGCCTGCGCGTCGGGCTGGCGGGAGTCACGGTCGCCGAGTACTTCCGGGACGAGGCGAACCAGGACGTTCTCCTCTTCATCGACAACATCTTCCGCTTCACCCAGGCGGGGAGCGAGGTTTCGGCGCTGTTGGGCCGGATGCCGAGCGCCGTCGGCTACCAGCCGACTCTCTCGACCGAGATGGGGGCTCTGCAGGAGCGGATCTGCTCGACGACGAAGGGCTCGATCACCTCGGTCCAGGCGATCTATGTGCCGGCCGACGACCTGACCGACCCGGCGCCGGCCACCGCCTTCAGCCACCTCGACGCCACCACGGTTCTCTCGCGGCAGATCGCCGAGCTGGGGATCTATCCGGCCGTCGACCCGCTCGACTCGACTTCGCGGATCCTCGACCCGCGCGTCGTGGGTGAGGAGCACTACCGGGTCGCGCGCGGCGTGCAGAAGATCCTGCAACGGTACAAGGACCTGACCGACATCATCGCGATCCTCGGGATGGACGAGCTGTCCGACGAAGACAAGATGATCGTCAACCGCGCCCGCCGGATCCAGAAGTACCTGTCGCAGCCCTTCTTCGTCGCGGAGGCGTTCACCAATCGTCCGGGGCGTTTCGTCAAGCTGTCCGAGACGATCGACGGGTTCCGTCGGATCGTCGAAGGGGAGTTGGACCACGTGCCGGAACAGGCGTTCTACATGGCCGGCGGGATCGACGAAGTGCTCGAGAACGCCGAGCGGATGAAACTGGAACATGCCTGAGAGCTTCCAGCTGACGGTCCTGACGCCGACGAAGACGCTCCTCGACGAGCGGGTCGAGTCGATCATCGCTCCGGGCGCGGAAGGATATTTCGGCGTCCTGGCGAACCATGCGCCCCTGATTTCCGCGCTCGCGCCCGGCAAGCTGACCGTCCGGATGGCGAGGGGGGCAACCCGGACCTACGCCCTCTCCGGAGGATTCCTCGAGGTCGCGGCCAACCGCGCCGTCGTGCTGGCGGACGCGATGGAGGAACCGGAAGGGATCGACGTGACCCGCGCCCGGCAGGCGGCTGAACGCGCGCGGGGACGGTTGCGCGACACGAGCGGGAAGTGGGACGTCGATCGCGCCGAGGCGGCGTTGAAGCGGGCCTTGAACCGCGTCAAGGTCGCGACGGAGCCTCGGGAGTAGCCGCCCGGCCCAGAGTCCCCCTCCGGGCCGGCTTCACGGCGGCTCAACGGAATGGCTCAACGGAATGGCTCAATCGGGCTCTACTGTCTCCTTCAGTCTCTCCTCCAGATCGCGCAGCACCTGGGCGGGATGATCCTTGGCGATCACCGTCGGATAGGCCCGCTCGATCCTCCCGTCGGCTCCGATCAGGTAGCTGATTCTCCGAGCGTAGACGGCGTCCCGGACGTCGCAGGCGCCGCACGCCATTCCCAGCTCCCTCCCGGTGTCGCACAGGAGCCGGAACGGGAAGTCGAATTTGCGGGCGAAGGCAGCGTTTGCCACCTCGTCGTCGAAGCTGGCGCCGAGGATGACGGTGTCGAGCGCGGCGAAACGGTCGGCGAGATCGCGGAACCCGCGACCCTCGGCCGTTCACCCGGGGGTGTCCGCCTTCGGGTAGAACCAGAGGATGACACGACGACCGCGAAGATCGGACAGGCGAAGATCGGTGCCATCGTGTGCGCGCACGACGCAGTCGGGAGCGAGGTCTTCGGGTTCGAGCACAGGTCACCTCCTCGTTGGGTGGACGTTAAGATTCCACTCGAAGTTTACGGCGTAATTCGCTACCCAGAATAGCGTTAGTCGATATAGCACTCTGACCGCGGATCGTGCGGTTTCCCGCCAGGTCGGTGAAGATCCCACCCGCCTCCTCGATGACCGGCAGGAGCGCGGCGCAGTCCCAGATCGACATCAGAGGATCGATCATCGCTTCCGCCCGACCGGTGGCCACCAGCGCGTGTCCGTAGCAGTCTCCCCAGGTGCGGGTGAGGCCGGCCTGCCGGGCCAGGGCGCTCCATCCGGCGGGGCGGGCGCCGCTCTCCCCGGGGTCGTCCGGGGGGCGGGCGGAGTCGGTCAAAAGGACGGCCGCCTCCTCGATCCGGGAGACCTCGGACACGCGACAGGGTCGGCCGTTCCACCAGCAGCCTCGGCCGCGGGCCGCTGCCACCGTTTCCCCCAGCGCCGGGAAGTGGATGACCCCCGCGATCACCTCGGCGCCGCCCCCCGTGACCTCTCCCTCTTCGACTCCGATCAGGACGCCGTAGAGCGGGACTCCGCGGAGGAACGAGCGCGTGCCGTCGATCGGATCGAGGATCCACCGACGCAGGGCCTGTGGACGAACGCTTCCCATCTCCTCGCCGATGATGCCGTCATCCGGAAATGAGCGCTCGATCCGCGCCCGGAGAATCTGCTCGGCCTCCCGATCGGCGATCGTGACCGGCGAGTGATCCGGCTTCCACTCCGCCGCGATCCCGGTCTGGAAGTGACGGAGGGTGGCCTTGCCGGCCAACCAGGCCGCCTCGACCGCGAAGTCGAGGATCGAGGCGTGGGACACGGGCGGATGCACCTGTTCTTCCTCCTTCCCTTCGCGAGGCTCGACGCCGGCGCGGCGGACCCAGTTTTTCAGCACCCTGTTAGTGCTCGGTGATCTCCCGGTAGTATTCCGGCCTCCGGTCGGCCAGGACGTGATTGCGTGGCGTGACCTCTTTGTCGCGGGCCGTGGCGGGATCGATCTGAAGGACGGAGATCGCCTCCCCTTCGGCCGGCGCCTCCGACAAGATCTCCCCGCGCGGTGAAACGATGAGGGAGCGACCGGTGAATGTCAGGTCGCGTTCCGCCCCGTCCCGGTTGGCGAGGACGGTCCAGACCCGGTTCAGCATCGCGAGGACCGGGACCGCTCGCTGCGCGAGTCCGGGGAGGACCAGGTTCGACGGATGGCAGATGAGATCGGCCCCCTTCAGCGCGAGGACCCGCCAGGCCTCCGGAAACTGCCAGTCGAAGCAGATCAGGATCCCGACCCGGCAGGTCCACTCGCCGCGCCGAGGCCCGAGATCCTGCGCCGCCAGGTCGAGGACCGGAAATCCCAGGTCACCGGGGGTGAAGAGATCCTTCTCGTCCCAGAAGAGATGGATCTTGCGGTAGAGCCCGCGGAGACCACCGGGTCCGACCAGCACGGCGCTGTTGTAGATCCGGTCGCCATCCGCCTCGCAGAGCCCCGCGACGATAAAGAGCCGGTGCCGTTCGGCGAGTTCGCGGAGCAGGCGCGAGTACGGTCCATCCCCGGCCGGCTCCGCGCAGGCCCGCGCCTCCGCGACCGAGGAGAATCGGTAACCGCTGCTGGCGAGTTCGGGCAGGACCAGGAGGTCCGCCCCCTCGTCGGCGGCCCGGTCCACCATCCGGGCCGTGGTCCGGCGGTTTCCGTCGAGATCGCCGAGGCTCGGCGCGAATTGGGCGAATCCGATCTTCATGGCACTCTCCCTTCGTGCGCCGCCCGCGCTCGCCCGGGCCGGTGCCCCCTCACGCCCCTGGGCGCGTCCCGCGACAGTACCGGTCCGGAGCACTCCGGTCCAGCCGGGCGCCGATGATCCCGGCTCTTCCCGCGGCGATCCTCGCCGGTGCCGAAGAGGCCGGCCGGTGTTACACTCCGCCCGATATGACCTATCTCGATCAGCTCCTCGCCCTCCTGCGCTGGAAGCGGATGATCCTCCTCAACACTCTGGGGGTGGCCGTCGCGTCGGTGATCGTCGCGTTGCTTCTGCCCAAGTGGTATCGCGCCACGGCCTCGGTTTTCCCGCCCGAGGAGGAGGGAGGAATTCTCAGCAATCTCTCGGGTCTGATGTCGGCCGCGACCTTCGGCGCGGGGCGCTCCGCGCTGCCGGTTCTCGCCAGTCCCTCGGATCTCCTCGCCGCGGTCGTCGATTCGCGCACCGTCCGGGAGGAGATCGTCCGCCAGTTCGACCTGGCGCCGGTCTACAAGGTGAAGACGGTCGACGAGGCGCTCGAGGTCATGCGGGGACGGGTGACGATCAAGGTGGGAGGCGAGGGAGTCGTCAAGGTGCGGGTTCTCGATCGGGATCCCGAGCGGGCCGCCGCCATGGCCAACGCTTTCGTCGCCGAGCTCGATCGGGTCAACCGGGAGAAACGCAACAGCTCCGCGCGGCAGGCCCGCCTCTTCCTGGAGCGGCGTCTCGAGCAGAACCGGCGGGATCTCGCGGCCGCCGAGGATTCGCTCCGTTGGCTGCAGGAGCGCACCGGCGCCCTCCTGCCGGAGGAACAGCTGCGCACGCTGATCGGCGCCGCCGCGGAGGTCCAGGTCCAGCTTCTTCTCCGGGAGGTCGATCTCGCGGTGCTTCGTGCGCAGGTGGGACCCGGTCATCCCGACCTGTTGGCGGCCGAAGGGGAGACGCGGGCCCTGCGCGCGCGGCTCGATGAGCTGGAGGCTTCGCCGCCGGAGCTCCCCGGCGTTCCCGGCGCCGGGCGACCTTTACGGCTCCCTTTGACGGCCTATCCCGGACTGGCGGTGGAGTACCTCCGGGCCGCGCGTGCCGTCAAGGTCGAGGAGACGATCTTCGAATTCCTGACGCAGCAGTACGAGCAGTACCGGCTCCAGGAGAGTCGGGACACGCCGACGGTGCAGGTGCTGGATCGTGCGGTTCCTCCGACCCGGAGACATCGCCCGGTGCGTTGGCTGATCTGCACCAGCGCGACTCTGGTGGCCTTTGCGGCCAGCGTCGCCCTCGCCGCCGCGCTCGAAGCGCTCTCGCGCCTGCGCCGGGACGACGCGCCGCGCTTCGATCGGTTGCGCCGCGTGGCCGGCGAGCTGGGGCTCGGGGCGGCTCTCGACCGCGTCCGCTAGGGAGTGGCTCTTCCCGTGCCCGGCCTCGATCACGACCTCACGGCAGCTTCGCTCCCGGCGCGTCTCTTCTGGATTCCTCTCCTCGCGCTCGACCTGATCCTCCTGGTGTTCCTCGCGGAGGCGCACACGATGGCTGGGCTTCTCGTCCTCGCCGGCGCCGCTCTTCTCCTGATCGGCCATCCCCCGGCCGCGCTCGCGCTGGGCGCGGCCGGCATGCCCCTCTTCCAGCCGCTGAACCGGGCAACGGGGGAGTTGCGATGGAGCTTTCTTCTGGGTCTGGCAATCCTCTCCGCGCCGGCTCTGCCGCTGGCCTGGAGTGCGCTCTGGAGCGGGGCCGCCGCCCGGCGGGTCCGTGACGCCCTCGCCTCACCGGTCCTCCTCTCGGCGCTGGCCTTGGGTCTCGTGCTCTTCCTGGGCCTGCAGTGGACTCCGTCGCCGCTCTACGGATCGGACAAGGCGCAGCTCTACCTCCTGGTCAACCTCGTTCTGCTCATGGCCGCGCTCGTCTACCTGCGTCGTGACCGGCCGGGGGTTCCCCGCGCCGCGCCGCTCTTCCTTCGGGCGATCGTCTGGCTGCAGATCGGCATCGCGCTGGCGGCGGTCTGGAACTACGAGACCCACTTCTACATGTGGTGGGGCCGCCTGAAGACGCTGGGGATGAATCCGATCTGGACCGCGCGGCACGCCGGACTCGGCATCCTTTGCCTGGTCGGGCTCGTCTCGATGAAACGCGCGAGGTGGGTGACGGCCGTTCCGGCGCTCCTGCTCCTCGGCTGGGTCTTCACCATGGCGGCGTCGCGTGGCCCCACCCTCGCCCTGGCGGTTGCGCTCGGCTTCTGGGCATTCCACGCGCCCCTCGGGGAATGGGAGTCCGGGCGGCGGCCAGTCGGCCGGCGGCAGGTCGGCCGGCGTCTGGCGCGCGCGGCCCCGGCGATCCTCGTCCTGGTCCTGGCGGCGCTCCCGGGTCTTCTGCGACAGGGCGAGACGGCGAGCCGCGAGCTGTCCAATCAGGTGCGCCTCCGGTTGCTCGAAGCGGCGCGCGAAGCGCTGGGCGGCGTGAGCTTCTTCGGGCTGGGCACCGGGGGGTTCACCCACCTCCTCGGGTTGCCGGATCAGCGCTTCTACCCGCACAACATCTTCGTCGAGGTGCTGCTCGAGAACGGCGTGCTCGGAGCCGCGTTCCTCATCCTCTTCTTCGTGCTCGTCTACCGCGGCTGGCGGCGATGGGGAGCGGAGCTGCAAGCGGCGGGTGAGGTGGGTCCCGAGCAGGCCCTCTGGCGCGTGAGCGGCGCGGTCTTCGTCTACGCCGTGCTGAATGCGCAGTTCAGCGGCGACATCTGGGTGAACGAGTGGATCTGGCTCTGGGCCGGCGCGATCGCCGCCTGGTCGCCGCGCGGACGCGGCCGGCGGGGCTCCCCGGCGCCTCTCTAGCACGCGGTCAGTTGGTCAACGCCACGATCGAGATCAGAAGCGCGGTCGCCGTCGACAGCGGGGCCAGCCACGAGGTGGCCTTGTAGGCGCGTCGTTCGGGGACCCGGACGGTCGTGCCCACCGGGATCGATTCCACCCGGTCGACGCGTCCCCTCGTGCCATCAGGCGTTTCCACCCACCACCCGGAGGTGCGGCCGATCTCCGTCGGGCCGCCGACCATGTTCACATAGTCGTGGGCCGTCAGACCGGGATAGTGCGGGACGCGGCCCGGCACGCGCACGGCCCCGGTCACGTAGATCCACCGGCGTGCATAGGCGATGTCGAGCGTGTCTCCCGCCGAGAGCGCGGTCTTGCGTCCTTCCTCGCCCGTCAGGTCGAGGTCGATCGGCGCTTGCCCCGCGCGACGCAGCAGGCCGCTCCCCGTCGCGCGATCGGAAAGCCCGCCCACCTGGTCGAGGAGGAGTCCCGCCGTGTCGCCCGGCCGCACCTCGATCGAAAGGTCGGCCTCCTCGTCGGGACGATCGCCGACGCGCGCCGAGGCCGGGGTCGAAGCCTGGATCGTCGTTCCGTTGACCGGCCCGCGCAGGCGGACCGCCGCCTGCTGCGCGGGGACCTCGATCGACACGCCCGGTGTCATGGCCGGGTTCGCTTCCGGATCGGCCCCGAGCGCCCAGCGCAGGAGATCCACCTGCTTCACCAGAGGATCGCCGCCAGCGACCGGTTCCGATCGCAGTCCGATCCGCCGGACGCTTCCCCCCGGCCGCACCCCGCCAGCCAGATCGAGGACGGTGGAGAGGCGTGTGACGCCGCTCGTCTCGTAGACGCCCGGCCGGCCGACCATGCCCGTGACCGAAACCAGGAATCGAGCCGGCGAGAGGAGCCGCAGAGTCACGGTTGCTTTGCCATAGGCCGGGCGGAGGGACGTCCGGACGAGTTCCTCGGCTTCGCGCAGAGTCAGTCCGGCCACGTGGACCGGTCCCGCCTTCGGCAGCACCAGGTCGCCCTCCGGACTGACGACAAAGATCCACGCGCCGGGCGCGCCGCCCCAGACGCCGAGGTGGAGCTCGTCGCCGGGGAAGAGGCGATAGCGTTCGGGGTCGATGGGGGCCTCAAGCGGTGTCGTGGGCGTGGTGGGCAGAGGTTCGCCCACCTCCGTCGATCCGCCCCGCAGACCGCGCAGCGACTCGAGCACCGAGCCTCCCTGGGAGATGCGGCGCGTCTGGGCCGACGCCTCGCCGACCGCGGCCGCCGCCAGGAGCAGGAGCACGATGATGACGAACCAGGCCAGCCGGCTCCGCGGCACGCTGCTCATCGTCATCGAGCTCAACGCCATCGGGCTCGTCGTCATCGAGCTCGTCGTCGTCGAACGCCTCTCTTCGGTCGCACGCATGGGATCCTCTCTCCCTCTACTCCGTTCGTCAGCCCCCGGCTCGCTCCGTCCGTTCCCGCGTGATCCGCGCGGAGATGAACTCCGCCAGAGGCTCGGCGTCGTCGAGCGGGAACTGCGGCAGCTCCGGATGGACCGCCAGGTCGCTCACGACGGCGATGAGCTGTCCGGCCGATAGCGCCGGCTCGGCGGCGTGCGCTCCTCGGACTACCTCGATGCGGTTCCGCCCCTCCCGCTTGAACCCTTCCGTCAGGACCAGGTCGACCGGACCGAGCCGGCCGAGAAGTTCATCCAGCGGCGTTTCGCCATCGTGCCGGTCGATGATCGCGTAGCGGCCGGGCCCGGAGATACCGACGACATCCGCGCCGGCGGCGGCATGGCGATAGGTGTCCTTGCCGGGGTGGTCGATGTCGAACCCCCCGGCGTCGTGCTTGATGACCGCCACCCGCCATCCGCGGCGCTTCAGCGCCGGGACGAGCTTCTCCAGGTAGGTCGTCTTGCCCGCACCGGATCGCCCCACGATCGAGAACAGCGGCGGCATCTCCACCCCTTCCCGGACGCGCCTTCCTGGCCTTCCATCGGCGACCCAGAACCGGATCCGATCGGCATGGTATCACGATTCCGGTTTGACCCCCCGGGAGGGGTTTCCTACGATCCGGGCGGCCGGGATCCGGCCACGGCGGGCGAGCGCGGAGGAGGCAGCGGAATGCGGAGCAGTGGGCGACGATCGCGACGATGCAACGGGTGGGGCGATACCGCCTCGGCAGGCGCCGCCAGGGCGCTCTCGGCCGCCCTTGGGCCTTTGATCCTGGGGCTGGTCCTGGCGGGCTGTTCGCCGGGAGAGAACGAGATCCTGAACCCCGGCACCAACCGCAGCGGGTTGAGCGCTCCGCCGGAGACCCTCGTCGTGGGCGCTCCGACGGCCGACCGGGAGATGCACGCGATCATCAACCAGGGCCGGACGGCGGTCCTCCGGGTGGCCCGCACCGATAGCGTCGAGGCGATCGCGTTTCTCCGTTTCTCGGTTCTCCCCGACACTTCGGGCGTGACGCGAGCCTGGCTTGGCCTCCGCTGGCGCGGCGGTGAGGGAACGAACCTCCACCTCTCGGCCCATCGCGTGGTAGGAGGCGTGGACTGGACCGAGACCGGCACCACCGCCCCGACCCCGTCCTTCGCCGAGAGCCTGGCGGTCGAGCCGCTCTCCAGCGCCGCGGTGACGCCGCGCGCCGACTCCACCCTGGAGCGGCGCCTCCTGGAGATCCCGATGGCGGTCATCAAGGATTGGTTCGAACATCCTTCGGATAACCTCGGGATCGCGCTTCGGATGACGGTGTCCGAGCCCTCGGCGAGCGGGACGCTCGACTTTCTGGCGCGCGAAGCGGTCTTTCCGGACAGCACCGGGCTCTCCAACCCGCAGCTCGAGTTCTTCCAGGGCGACGCGAGCGCCGCGATCGTGGCGCCGACCGTCGACACGTGGATCTACCTCGACCGGCGGGTTCCCTCCACCGGGACCGAGACGACGTTGCGGTTGAGCGAGTGGATTCCGACCCGTGCCGTCCTGCAGTTTCCGATCCTCGACTCTCTGATCGCCCAGCTCGCCGGGGCAAGCCCACGAGACGAGGATACCCGCCGCCTCACGGTCAACCGGGCCACGCTGCGCCTGCGCCTGGCCGACTTCAGCGATACCAGCGGGTTCAACCTCGCGGTGCACCGGGCCGACCCGCTGGCGGACGAGGCGATCGAGCCCGACTCCCTCGATCTCCTCTCCACGCTCACGACCGATATCGATGCCGTGCTCGATCCGGTCCGGGGCGAGGTGCGACTGGAGGTGGGTGGTCTGGTGCGGCAGATGGCCGAGGGGGCGACGAGCGCCAGCCTGGTGCTGCGCCTGACGGGGGAGGGGAGCGGCTCCGAGCGGCTCGTCATCCACTCGCGCGAGGCGGCGGATTCGCTCCGCCCGATGCTCGATGTCGTCTTCACGCTGCCGCCGGATCCGCGGTGGGGATCGGAGGAGGTGCAGCCGTGAGAACCGATGCCCTTCGGGAGGGTCGTCCCTGCTCGCGCTCTGTTCGGGCGTGGATCGCGCCCGCCCTCGTCGCCGCCTCGATGCTTGCCATCGCCGTCGCGGCGCCGGTCCGGGCCGAAGAGTCGGTCTGGGGGATGGAGGGTCTCGGCCGGCCCTTGGCGGAAGTCGATCTCCCGGCCCGCGCCGCCGGCGGTACCGCGATCGCCATCGACGACCCGTTTGCCATGAGCTGGATCAACCCGGCCGGGATCGCCCACGCGCGCCTGCCGCAGGCCCACGTCGGAGTGGTCGCGCAGGACCGGTGGATCAGCGCAAAGGGGAGCGATCAGAACAGCCGGAGGCTCGATGTCCGCCTCAGCTCGCTGGCGGCCGTCTTTCCGCTCACGAATCTGCTTCGCGGTGGGATCTCGTACCGCGACCTGACCGACGCCACCTACGAGGTCCGGGTTCGACTCAACGACGGGCGCGAGGACCAGCTCGACCGCACGCTGACCGGGCGCGGCGGCGTCAGCGAGCTCTCCGCCGCGCTCGCCGGGTCGTTCGCCGCGCGCCGGCTGTCGGCCGGGGTCCGGATCGGCCTCGTGCAGGGGACCCTTTCCGACGAGCGGGTGGATCGCTACGCGAGCGGCGTCTACGGCGGCGGTAAGGACCTGCTGCGGACGCGGGTGCGGAACGGAACGCGGTTCGGCTTCGGCCTGCAGGCCAAGCTGCCGGGCCGGCTCTCGGCCGGCGCCTGCTGGCGTTCCGAGAGCGAGCTCGACCTGGACAGCCGGTGGTTTCGGAGCGGCGTGGAACTCTGGTCGGAGAAGGCCCAGTTCGATCTTCCTCCCTCGACCGGACTCGGTCTGGCCTGGCGGGCGACGCCCAGGCTGCGCTTCGCCGCGGATTGGGTCCACGACGCCTGGGGCGGGGTGTCGTCGCTGTCGGCGGCCGATGGCGCCGCCGGGGCGGATGGCGGAGCGGCCGGCTTCGGGCGGTTCGAGGACACCGATCGGATCAGCATCGGCGTGACACGATTCCCGCCTGAGTTCGAGGGAAAGACCCCCGTCATGCGGCGTCTCACGTGGCGGGCGGGGTTCTATCGCGCCGAGCTGCCGATTCTGCAGAGGAACGGCGTGCAGCCGACCGAGTGGGCCTTGACCGGCGGGGTCGGCGTTCCGGTCCAGGTCGATCGCGGGTCGTTCGACCTGCTGCTCGAGGCGGGGAGGACGGGAGACTTAGGGGACGTCGGGGTCCGGGAGACGTTCTTCCGTCTCGGCGCCGGATACACCTTCGGCCGGTTCGCGACCAGGTTCTGAGCCGGCTCCTCGATCAGACGTCGAGATAGAGGCCGATCTCCCGCGGGTGGGGGCGTTGACGCACATCGAGCGCCTCCGCCCGCTTCAGTTCACACCAGGATCGGATCATCGCCTCGTCCCAGACGCCTCCCGCGATCAGGAACTGATAGTCCTTCTCGAGCGCGTCGATCGCCTCATCCAGGCTGAGGGGGAGTTCGCGGATCCGGCGCTGCTCCTCCTCAGGGAGGTTCGGGTAGGAGATCTCGTACGGTCCGTATCCCTCGACCCGCGGGTCGATCTTCCGGCGGATGCCGTCGAGTCCGGCCATCACCATGCCGGTGAGCGCCAGGTAGATGTTCCCCGTCGCATCCGACGGGCGGAACTCGATCCGCTTGGTCGCCTCGGTCCGACCCTCGTCGGGAATCCGGATCGCGGCGGTCCGATTGGCGCGGCCGAAGACGGCGTGGACCGGCGCCTCGAATCCCGGCACCAGCCGCTTGAAGCTGTTGGTGCTGGGATTGGTCAAGGCGAGCAGCGCCGGGCTGTGCTCGAGGATCCCTCCGATGTAGTGCAGGGCCGTCTCGCTCAGGCCCGCGTATCCACTCTCGTCCCAGAAGAGGTTCTTGTCCCCCTTGAGCAGGGTCTGGTGGACGTGCATGCCGCAGCCCGCAGCGTTGTAGAGCGGCTTCGGCATGAAGGTCGCCACCTTGCCGGCCTTGTCTGCCGTGAGGCGGATCAGGTACTTGATCAGCATCGCCTGGTCGGCCGCCTGGCGCAGCGGGGAGAAGAGGACCTCGATCTCGCACTGGCCGGCGCCGCCCCCTTCATGGTGGTGGTACTTGACCGGAATGCCGGCCTGTTCGATGTGCCCCACCATCTCGCTGCGGAGGTTGTAGAGGCGATCGGCGGGCGGCAGGGCATGGTACCCGCCCTTCAGAGGCATGCCGAGGACCGGCAGGTCGGTCGTTTCCCGATCCGCCCCCGTGTTCCACGCCCCCTCCACCGAGTCGATGTTGTAGAAGGAGTAGTTCACGTCGCAGGTGTGACGGACGAGGTCGAAGATGTAGAACTCGAACTCGGGGCTCATCATCGCGGCGTCGGCCACGCCGGAGGCGCGCAGGAACTCCTCGGCCCGCGCCGCGACCGACCTCGGATCCTGGCGCATCGGCGCTCCCGTGCGGCCGTCGTGGATGCCGCAGATCATCGAGAGCGTCGGCGCATCCCAGAAAGGATCGAGGAACGCCGTCGCCGGATCGGGGAGAAGCATCATGTCGCTCGATTCGGTCCGCGCGAAGCCGGGAATGCTCGACCCGTCGAAGGCGACCCCCTCGCGGAAGAGATCCGGCGTCAGGCGCGAGGCGGGGAGCGTGACGTGGTGCCAGCGGCCCAGCATCCCGCAGAACTTGAGGTCGACGATGGCGATCTCGTGACGGTCCGCCATCTGGAAAACTCCGGAGACGGGGTCCGTCATGGCCGAGTTCTGTGGGTTCTTCAGCATCTGATGCCCTCCCATCCACCCTTGCCCCGCAAGAGGATGCGGCGAGTATACAGGCGGCAGAGGCCTTTTCAAGCCGGGACCGGACCATCCGTCGCGAGAGAGGCGGTCGCCCATGGCGGGTGGACCGTCTTCGTGCGATACTGGCGCCGATTCGGACGAAGCGAGATGCGGGGGCGCCTTGGTTCCGTCCGGGCGCGTCGCCGGCGGCTCGTATTCGCCGGCAATCTCCTCGAGGTGCAAGACGATGAGCCAGGCTCTCCTTGGTCCCCGCGTCCTGTGGATTCTTTGCCTTCTCCTCGCCTCCGCCGGCTCGGCCGATGCAGGCCAGCTTCGAGTGCGGGTGGCGGACGCCCGAAGCGACCGGCCGATCTCCGGCGCCTTCGTGCAGGTGGGTGAGGCGCCCGACGAGCCGTTCGCTGACAACTGGGGCTATGCGGGCGCCGACGGACGCATCGCCTTCGATGATGCACTCCTGGTCGGTCCGCAGACGATCACGGCCGCCAGTCCCGGCTATGCCGTCCTCACGGTCTTCCGCGCCGCGCTCGACTCGCTCACGCTTCTTCTCCACGAGGAAGTCGCTGCCTCCGCACTCCCCGAGCCCAAGGCCGAGATCTCCGGCACCGTGACGGGGATCACCACCGAGAGCAACGACGGGCAGCTCGACCTGGGAATCGTCTACCCGGCGATCGGTCTGTCCGACATCCTCTCCAGCCGGGTCCTCCCGTTCGAGGTGCCGCCCGATACGGTCAGCTTTCCCGTCGTGGGCGACCTCGTCATGCCGGGGAATGTGGCCCTCCCGTCGCAGACGGAGTTCTACTTCTTCAACTTCAGCAAGCCCCGCTACCACGTCCTGGTCGCCGACTCCTCGACTTATGACTTCTGGGTGCTCTCGGGACGCCTCCCCGTGGAGTCGCTGGGGAGCGGCGATCTGCCGCTGAACGACATCGTGATGCGAAAGATCGGCGCCGAGCGCTCCCGCCCGGTCAAGGGCGACCTGGTCCTCAACCTGGGGAGCGACCTGAGCCTGCAGCGGAGCCTGACCGTCACGGTGCCGGAGGCGCCCGATGGCGCGGAGGTCTTCGTCGCCGCGGTGGCTGATCTGCCGACGTCGCTCGGGGCGAGGAGCCTCTTCTATGACGCGAAGACGGCCCTGGCCGACACGCTCGGGTCGTTCCTCCTGGCGGGACGTAACCCGATCGGTGACCTGCTCGACGCGGCGCCGTACGTGGCCGGCTACTATGCCGACAGCTCGGGCGCGGATCTCTTCCAGGCCGGCCGGGTCGATCGCGCGCCCTTGACCCTGCCCGCTTCGCGCGCGCTCGACCGGTTCTACCTTCTGCCGCGGTTGTCGCAGATCGGCGACCTGTGGCAGTGGTCCGATGTCGCGGTGCCGGGGCTGACGCCCGCTCCGACCTGGGCGCTCTCTACCTTCCGCCTCGATGCGGTCGTCCCCGGAGATCCCGGCGTGACGCCACGGACTTTGTGGGAAGTCTGGGTCCCGGCGGACCGGCGGGAGTTCCGCCTCCCGGTGCTGGCCGGAGGTGGTCCGGGCGGACTGACGGATCCAGGGCAGTCGCCCGAAGACGACCGACTGCTGTGGGACTGCTGGCTGGCCGATCCGGCGGGGGAGATCCGTCAGGTGCTGTCCGACGCGTTCGGCAGCCTGACTCGCTGGAGCCGGGCCACGATCGAGATCACGCCGCCGATCCTGGACGTCGAAGAGTTCGGGCTCGGGACTCTTCCCGGCCGCGCCCTGCGCTTTCGCCTCGCTCCCAATCCCGGCCCGCACCCGCGCGACATTCTCTGGGACGGGGCGCCCGACTCCGGGCAGTGGGTGAGCTGGACCGTGGTCGCTCCCAACGGCCGCCGGCTCTCCACGGGACGCTTCCGGGCCTCAGGCATGGTTCGGGACTCCGGCGCACTCGAAGACGTCGGTCGATTGCCGACGGGCGTCTACTGGGTTCGCCTGCAGTCAGAGAACCGGTTCGGTTCGATCCCGCTGGTGATTCTCCGGTGACCACCCGGAGCAGAGTGTTGTCCTGAATCGAGACAGACTGTCCCGATTCGTCACAAGGGTGACTCCCGCTGGAATTCAGGCCGTCGCGTGATACGTGCAATTGCTTGTCCTGTAATGTGTTATTCGGCGGCGAGTTCGGTGTCAATGGCATGGAAATTGACCCATCACGGTCAGCCGGAACGGAGCAAGATCGTCCGGCGACCATAAGCTTCGAGGGGCGCCACGGTGACGGCGGGTGGAAGGTCGGGCGGCGCCCCTCGACGTTTTCCTCCCCGATGGTGAATCCCGACGAACAGCCGCGATGAATCCAGCTTCGCCTGAAAGAGCTGCCGCGCCGATGCCGTCGGGAACTCCGACCGGGATCGGAGGGCGTGTTCTCCGCGTCGAACCGATCTGTGGCGCGGGACAGCGCGTGACGGTCGGGCTCGATGGGCCTCTCTCCTGGCTGCCGTTCCAACACGTTCTGCTGTCAGCGGGCGGACGAGACCGCCCGGCCCTCTTCCTGGCCCCTCCCGGGGAGCCGGGGCGGACGGAGCTCTGTCTACTCGGGCCGTCGGGATCGGGTGAGATCGAAGCCGGTGGTGCACCCGGGCTCACGGCCGGCACGGCGATCCGGGTGCACGGACCGTTCGGCAACGGACTCGATCCCGGGCGGATGCGCGGGCGGGAGTTGCTCCTGATCGCGACGGGGCAGGGGATCGCGTCGATGTGGGGATGCCTTTCGTGGGCGGTGGCGAGCGGCGAGCCGAGGGGACGGGTCACGGTCGTGGCCGGAGCCCGGACTCCCGCCGATCTCGTCTATCGAGAGGAACTGGAGTCGCTCGCCCTGCAAGAGCGGATCGACCTTCGAATGGCGGTCGAAGTTGCGGGTCCCGGGTGGACCGGCCCGTGCGGCGTCCTTCCGGTGTTGTTCCGCGGCCTGCGCCTCGATCCACCCGCGACGACCGCAGTGCTCGCTGGGCCGGAGAGGATCCTGAAGTTCGCCGTGCTGGAGCTCCTCATGCGTGGCGTCCATGAGCACGCCATCTTTGTCGTTCCGGAGATCGGGATGCGCTGCATCCCGGACCTCTGCTCCGCCTGTCCCGCCGGCCAGGCGTACGTCTGCGCCCAGGGGCCGGTCTTCGCCTGGACGCAGGTCCGGGAGATGCCCGAGCAGTATTTCTAGCGGGGCGCAGATCGCGCGCCGTGGGGACCCGGCCAGCCGCGCCTTCGCGACGTCCCCGCTACTTCGTGCGCATCACCCGCACGAAGCAATAGACCGTCAGCCCGATGACGAGCGCCCAGGAGAGGGCGAAGAAGACGACTCCCGCGCTGTTCATGACGCACTCCTCCTCGCCCCGCGCCGCTTCCACACGATCGTCACCAGCACGACCAGACCGGCCCAGAGCAACGCGATCATTCCCCGGGTCGCCCAGACCCAGGGCCGATTCTCGGCCGGCACTCCCTTCAGCGCCAGCGTCGGGCCGAACTGCTGGAACGAATAGACACCCAGCAGGATCAGGAGGTAGAGCGGCGCGACGTACTTGATGATGAAGCGATAGATGCGCGGGACGCGCAGCAGCGCTCCCTGGTGCAGTTCGTACCACCCCTTGTTGATTCCGAGCACCCAGCCGAAGATGATGATCTCGATGGTGGCGAAGATCACGAGGAAGAGCCGCCCTCCCCAGAAGTCCAGCTCGTCGACCACGCCGTGCCGCAGAAAGAAGATCCCCGGGAGGCAGCAGACAAACGTCACGATCGCCAGCACGAGGGTGGCCCGGCGGCGCGGCAGCTTCATCTCGTCCTCGAGGAAGCAGATGGCCGGCTGGATGAGGGAGACCGACGAGGTGATGCCGGCGATGAAGAGGAGGAGGAACCACAGGCCGCAGAAGAGCCCGCCCAGGGGGATCTGCTGGAAGATGAGTGGCATGGTGACGAAACCGAGATTGAAGATGCCCCCCTGGGCCACGGCGAGGGCGCCGGCCGCGCCGAGAAAGACGAACGCGGCCGGGATGATGATCGACCCGCCCAGGATCACTTCGCAGAATTCGTTCGTGCTGGCGGCGGAGAGGCCCGACAGCGCGACGTCGTCGGTGTTCTTGAGATAGCTCGCGTAGGTCAGGATCACCCCGATCCCGACCGAGAGGGTGAAAAAGATCTGCCCCGTCGCCTCCAGCCAGACCTTGGCGTTGCCGAGCTGGCTGAAGTCGGGGTTCCAGATGAAACCGAGCGCCCGGTTGATCGAGAGCTCCGGGTGCGCCGGGTCCGGCGTGCCGAGCGTGAGGACGCGGATTGCCAGGATGATCGCGAGGACCACCAGGATCGGCATGCCGATCCGGGAGAGCTTCTCGATGCCGCCCCGGATGCCGCGATAGATGAAGAAGAAGTTCACCACGAAGGTCATCACGAAGAAGAGGATCGCGGTGCCCAGACCGCTGAAGTGGCCCGAGCGGGTGATTCCCTGGTAGTCGCTGAGGAAGGCCTGCATCGAAGCCTGGTCGGGGACGGCGCCCAGCTTGCCCGTGAAGGAGAAGACTGCGTAGGCCAGCGTCCACGACTCGATGTACATGTAGTAGATCAGGATCAGGAAGGGTCCGAGCACCCCGATCGTGCCGAGGTAGCGCCAGAAGCGGCGTCCCGTGATCTCGCCGAGGATGCCGGGTGCGGTGCCGTGGCCGTGCCGGCCGCCGATCCGTCCCAGGGTCCACTCGACCCACATGAGCGGGATGCCCAGGAGGAGGAAGGCAATGAAGTAGGGAATCATGAAGACGGCGCCGCCGTTGAGCGTGGCCATGGCGGGGAAGCGGAGGAAGTTGCCCAGTCCCACCGCGCTGCCGGCCACCGCGAAGATGACTCCGATTCTGGATCCCCAGTGCTCCCGTCGTTCCGCCATCGCTCCCCTCTCCCGCGCCTGGGCGCGCGTGCCGTCTCGGGCCGGACGTCGTGCCCTCACGGCCCGGGCGGGGGGCGGGTGCGCCGGGCGTCGGGTGCACCCACGGATCGCGGCCGGGCGAAGGGCCTGATCGAGGTCGCGCGACTATAGGAAGCGGCGGTGGCGGGTGTCAACCGAGGGCGGGTGTCAACCGCGCGCCCATGGGCGGAAGCGAGGCTGTCAGGACGTGCGGGCGCGAGGCGCGCCACCCGGGTCAGCGCACGGGCGCCGGAGCGATCAACTGGCGGTCGATGATCTCACCCTCCAGGCCGACGACGACGCGCTCGATCGCGATCTCAGCGCCCGCGGCCGCCGCCCCGGCCTGAACGATGCGCGGGAGCCCGGAGCAGCAGGGGACCGGCATGACGGCGACGATCACCTTGTCGGGATGATGCGCGCGGAAGAGCTCGGTGAAGCGCTGGACGGCCGGCGCGGGATCGTCGAACTTCGGACAGCCGATCAGGAGCGCGCGTCCCTGCCGCAGCTTCGTCTGGAACTCGGGCATGACGGGCGGCACACAGTCGGCGGCGACCAGCCACTCCCGCCGCTCGAGGTAGGGAGCGCCGGGTTGGACCAGACGGATCTGCAGCGGCCACTGCACCGGCGTCCGGCGAAGGATCCGGATCGCGCCGCGCGGGCACTCCCCCAGACAGGCCCCGAGGCCGTCACAGAGCTCCTCGGAGACGAGCTTCGCCTTGCCGTTGACGATGGCGAGGGCGCCCTCGTGACATCCCTTGATGCAGTCGCCGCATCCGTCGCAGAGATCCTCGTCGATCTCGATGATGTTCTCCTGGGTCGACACGATGTAACCTCCCTCTTCGGCCGATGCTCGTCGGGTGCCGGCGGGTTCTGGATCGACCCGGCGCCGGTGGAAACAGGATGGGACCGCCTGCGATCGGCCGCCTTGACCTGAGTCAACGGGAGGGGCCATGGAGACGCGCGCGAGGGAGCTGGGGCGGATCGCCGCTTTCGAGGGGCTGCCGCCGGAGCAGATCGAGGTGCTCGCGCGGCTGGCGGTGCGACGGAAGTTCTCCGCCGGGGCCCAGGTCTTCGCCGAGGGAGATCCCCCGAACGGCTTCCATGTGGTGCTCGACGGCAGGATCCGGATCTACAAGCTCGGGCTCGACGGCAAGGAGCAGATCCTCCACATCTGGGGACCCGGCGAGCCGGTGGGAGAGGCGGCGGCGGTCGAGGGGTTTCCGTTCCCCGCGCATGCCGAGGCCATGGAAGCGACGACCACGCTCTTCCTCTCCCGGGCCGGCCTCGTCGACGAGATCGGGCGCAATCCAGGCTTCGCGCTCGCGCTCCTCTCGTTGTTGTCGCGACGCCTGCGTCGTTTCGCCGGCTTGATCGAGTCGCTGTCGCTGAAGGAAGTGCCGGGCCGACTGGCGGCCTACCTGCTCGTGCGCGCGGAACGGTCCCGCACGGAGAATCGCGTCACGCTCGATGTCACGAAGAGGCAGCTCGCCGCCCTGCTCGGCACGATCCCTGAGACTCTCTCCCGCGTTCTGGGTCGGATGACGCGCGAAGGGATCATCGAGGCGGAGGGCGCGCGGACGATCCTGATCCGTGACGCGAAGGCGCTGCGTGAGCTGGCAGAGGGGGAACGCCGGCTGGGTTGAACGGGGACCGGCGCAGTCGGGGAGGGCATCGCATGACCGCGCATCGATCAGCCACGCAGGCACCCGATCGTGCCCTCCTTTTCGACGGCGACTGCGGGATCTGCACCTGGCTGGCGCAGCGCGCCGAACGCCTGGACCGTCGCTGCGCGGTGATGCCGTATCAGGATCTCGATCCGGTCCTGCTTCAACCGTTCGGAATCAGTCCTGCCGACTGCGCCGAGCGGCTCTACCTGCTGGAGCCGTGGCCGCCGCGAAAGACCGGCGCGCCGACCGGAGGCGCGGGCGATCACCCGGCCGGCACGCCAGCGGACGCACAACGCCTCCACGCGCGCGGCGGCGCCTTCGCCGTCAACGCGTTTCTCCTCCGATGCCGGTTCTGGGCGATTCTGCCGGTCGTCCTCTACCTGCTGCCGCCGCTGTTGCTGCTCGAGATCGTGGCGTACCGCTGGGTGGCGCGGAACCGGTCGTGGATCTCGCGGCGGCTGGGACTGGAGGCGTGTAGGTGGAGGGGGGAGTAGGCCACGCCGGAAGACGCTGGTTCTGAACGGACCACGGTCTCTTCAACGGTCACGAGAGCTTGACGCGTCGCCGCTACGACTCCAGAGTGCGAACGGAGTGTGAGTCCGGATGGTTGGGAGAGAGGCTACCCTAGACCAGCGGATGGCCGGTCGATTGCGAGGATGACCCGATGAAGCGAATCCTTCCGCCCTTGTTGATGCTGGCCCTTTGTGCCGGCGGTTGCGGCGACGATGAATCGACTCCGCCGCCCCCGTCCGACACGACTCCTCCGGCCGCAAACCACGACCTGCGCGTCACCAGTCAACCCGGACGGGTCGTCACCCTGAGGTGGGCGGCCTCGGGTGATGATGGAGCAGTGGGCCAGGCCGCTCGATACGACATCCGGTACTCGAGGTCGACCCTGAACGCCGCTAGCTGGGACTCCGCGACGGCCGTCGTCTCCCCGCCCCTCCCGGGTCCGCCGGGCACGCTGGAACGCCTCGACCTCAGCAACCTTCCGGTCGGTGCCTGGCACTTCGCGCTGAAGACGGCGGACGAGGGTCCGAACTGGTCGACGATGTCGAACGTCGTGACGGCGGAGGTGGCGGATCTGGTGCCGCCGGGTCGGATCACAGATCTGCGGGTGGAGGAGGTGACGGCGCGGGAGGTCCGTCTGGCGTGGACGGCGCCGGGCGGAGATGGCGCGTCCGGGAGCGCCGCGAACTACGATCTCCGCTGGTCGGAGGTGCGGATCACGGAGGGCAACTGGACGGAGGCGACGACGGTGGAGGAGGTGGGGGCGCCGGGAACAGCGGGAGCGGCGGAGACGTTTGCGGTCACGGATCTGGCTCCGGGTCGGAACTACCACCTGGCGATCCGGGCGGGAGACGAGTCGGGGAACTGGTCGGAGATCTCGAACGGAGTCGAGGCGTCGACCATCTCCTATCGAAGGTTGACGACCGATGGGGCGTCGCGGCCTGCGTGGTCCCCGGATGGGTCGAGACTCGCCTTCATCGCGGCGGCCGCAAGTGATCGGAGTGAGATCTTCGTGATTCCGGCCGGAGGGGGTACACCGATTCAGATCACTGATCACGGCGTCCGTCGGGTCAACTACTCTCCCTCGTGGTCTCCTGATGGATCCCGGATCGCGTATGTCTCCCGCGAGTTCGAGAGGGGCGATCCCGCCCTGATGGTGGTGGACGCCGAACCGGGGGCACAACCGGTGCGAGTCTACACGGCCCCGCGTCACATCGACAGCGCGGCCTGGTCGCCGGACGGTACGCAGATCGTCTTCTCCCAGTGGGAGGACCCGTGGCCGAACTCCTGGCTCTACCTGGTGCCGATCACGGGGGGAGACGCGCACCCAGTGGTGGATGATCCGTCCAAGAACTACGCCCCTTGCTGGTCGCCCGACGGAGAGTGGATCGCTTTCTTCTCCAGCCGGGCATCGATCGGGGAAGTCTGGATGGTGAGATCGACGGGGGAGGATGCCGTGCGTCTGACTGAGGGCGGAGCATTCGCGCCGGCGTGGTCGACGCAAGGTGACATCATCGCGGTCGGCTCTTCCCGTTCGGGGAACCCTGACATCTGGACCGTGCGCCTGAGCGACGGCGAGACGAAGCAGTTGACCGTCGATCCGGCGAATGACACCCAGCCCACGTGGGCACCCGACGGCAAGGCCATCGCATTCCAGTCCGACCGAGACGGTGGCGTGTCCGACATCTGGGTTCTCTACCTGGAGTGAGCGGAGGCCCGCGTCGGGCAGGCGTCGGCCCAGCACACAGAAGAGGGAGTGTCCCGGCGTCCGGTGCGAGGTGCGCGTGGAAGCTATAGTCGCCGCCTCGCCTGGCCCGGCCCCCTACTTATACAGCGCCTTGACGCTCCCCCAACTCGTGGGGTCGATGGGGGTGGGGTTGGATGCCACCCAGCCGCCGATACCCCAGGCCGCTATCTCATAGCCGGCGACCGTCAGGTTCTGCCAACCGGTCGGGTATCCAATGCCCGGGGCGATGTTGGTGCGCGGCACGCCTCCGGGGCCGTCGACGTCGATGACGCAACCGAACTCCGCCGCCACCCCAGCGAAGCTGCGCGGCCAGTACCCGACGAAGAAGCCCGCCTCCGTCACCACCGCATCCTGGCAGTCGAGGTCGACCGTGGAGATCCCGGGCCAGTAGGCGACTCCCGACACCGGCACCGCCGTTGTCACGGCGAGAACGCTGCCCGGGTCGTCGGCATCGGTGTCGTATTCCCAGACGTAGAGGTCGATCTCCCCGACGCCATTCATCGTGGCCCAACGGGAGAGCATCAACTCGATCCCACAGACAATGCCGCCCGACGAGGCCGGATATCCCTCGGCCAGGGCACCGTAGTCGGGTTCCTGGATTCCCAGGTAGGTCCAGGTGAATCCGGACTCGCTGCTGCCGTCGTGGTTCAGGGCGAGCACCGAGGGAGGGCACGGATCCGTGTCTGTCGTCGGGAGGTGGACCCCCGATCCCTCGATGAAGGCGATCGTCTCCTCGGCGTCCGCGACGAAGGGAAGTGCGAACAGCAGCAGGCAGATGAACATCCAGGTCTTCATATCTGCTCCTCCATTTCCCCCGCCGCGTGAGTTTGGCCGGGGACTCGGGACCAGCACGGGGCGCTCGCGACGAGCGCATCTGGAACGTTCGCGGTCCATGATATCAGGCCCACCGCCGGCGGGCGATCGGAAAACCCCGCGGTGACGGCAGCCGGGCATCTGCGCTAGGCTCTCGGATCGGCCGGGCCGATCGTGCGTCCCCGCCGCGCGGCCGTGCCGCGGCGGGCGCCGCCGCCCGGGGAATCCGGCCAGGGAGGACGTCATGCTCTACGACCAGTTCAAGGATCAGCTTCCGGACATCGACCCCCTCGAGACGAAGGAGTGGGGCGACGCGCTGGAGGGTGTGTTGCGCGCCAGCGGGCGGAGCCGCGCCCAGTTTCTCCTCTACCGGTTGCTGAAGCGGGCACGCGAGCTGGGAGTGGGGCTGCCGCCCGCCGTGCAGACTCCCTATATCAACACCATCAGTCCCGAGTACGAGCCTTACTTCCCGGGCGATGAAGCCCTGGAGCGGCGGATCCGCCGCCTGATTCGCTGGAACGCCGTCGTCATGGTGACCCGCGCCAACCGAAGCTTCGCGGGGATCGGCGGGCATCTCTCCAGCTACGCCTCGGCGGCCAGCCTCTACGAAGTTGGCTTCAACCACTTCTTCCGCGGCAAGGGGGCGGGCACGGCCGGCGACCAGATCTACGTGCAGGGGCACGCCGCGCCGGGGATCTACGCGCGCGCCTTCCTCATGGGGCGCTTCGACGAAGAGAGGCTCGATCACTTCCGGCGCGAGACTCGCGGCCACGGCCTCTCCAGCTATCCCCATCCCCGCTTGATGCCGGAGATCTGGGAGTTCCCGACCGTCTCCATGGGACTGGGGCCGATCAGCGCCATCTACCAGGCGCGGTTCAACCGTTACCTCCACGCGCGGGGCCTTGCCGACACCAGCCGCTCGCGCGTCTGGGCCTTTCTCGGCGACGGCGAGATGGACGAGGTCGAGGCGGTCGGCGCCCTCTCCCTCGCCGCCCGCGACGGCCTCGACAACCTCGTCTTCGTCATCAACTGCAACCTGCAGCGGCTCGACGGCCCGGTGCGCGGCAACGGCAAGATCATCCAGGAGCTGGAGTCGATCTTCCGCGGCGCCGGCTGGAACGTGCTCAAGGTGATCTGGGGACGGGAGTGGGACGATCTGCTGGCCCGCGATGTCGACGGCCTCCTGGTGCAGCGGATGAACGAGACGCTCGACGGCGACTTCCAGCGGTACGCGGCCGAGACCGGTGCGCACGTGCGGGAGAACTTCTTCGGCTCCGATCCGCGGCTGCGGAAACTGGTCGAGCACCTGACCGACGACCAGGTCGAGCGGCTGCGCCGCGGCGGTCACGATTACCGAAAGATCTACGCCGCCTACAAGGTCGCGACCGAGGCGACCGGGGTGCCGACCGTGATTCTGGCGAAGACGGTCAAGGGCTGGACGCTCGGCGACGTGGCCGAGGGGCGGAATGTCACCCACCAGATCAAGAAGCTCGGGAGCGACGAGCTGCGCGTCTTCCGGGATCGGCTGGAGCTGCCGATCCCCGACGACAAGCTGGAAGAGGCCCCGTACTACCACCCGGGGATGGAGAGCGAAGAGATCCAATACATGCTGACCCGTTCGCGCCAGCTCAGCGGTCCGCTCCCGAAGCGGGTCGTGGTCCCCGTTGCGGTGAGTCTGCCGCCGCGCGGGCTCTACGAGGAGTTCCACCAGGGGACGGCGGGGTCGAACGTGCAGGTCTCGACCACCATGGGATTCGTGCGGTTGCTGCGCAAGCTCCTCAAGGACGAGGGGATCGGGCGGCGCATCGTGCCAATCATCCCCGACGAGGCGCGCACCTTCGGGATGGAGTCGCTCTTCCGCGAGTTCAAGATCTACTCCGCGCTGGGGCAGAAGTACCGGCCGGTCGACCACGAAGTGCTGATGAGCTACGCCGAGGCGAAAGACGGCCAGATCCTGGAGGAGGGGATCACCGAGGCGGGCTCGATGGCCTCCTTCACGGCGGCGGCCACGAGCTACGCGACCCATCGGCAGCCGATGATTCCGTTCTTCATCTTCTACTCGATGTTCGGCTTCCAGCGCGTGGCGGACCAGATCTGGGCGCTGGCGGACGCGCGCGGGCGGGGCTTCCTCATGGGGGCGACGGCGGGGCGGACGACGCTGAACGGCGAAGGCTTGCAGCACCAGGACGGCCATTCGCTCGTGATCGCTTCCACCAATCCGGCCTGCCTCGCCTACGATCCCGCCTGGGCGTACGAGGTCGCGGTGATCGTCGAGGACGGGCTGCGGCGGATGATCCAGGAGGGAGAGGACGTCTTCTACTACCTCACACTCTACAACGAGAACTTCGAGATGCCGCCGATGCCGGCCGGGGTCGAGGAGGGGATCCTCCGCGGGCTCTATCGTTTCCGCCCGGCCGCGGAGGAACGGCCGTTGCGGGTCCAGCTTCTCGGCAGCGGGACGATTCTCGCCCAAGTCCTGCGCGCGCAGGAGATCCTGCTCGAATCGTACGGTGTCGCGGCGGATGTCTGGTCGGCCACCAGCTACGGCGAGCTGCGCCGCGAGGCGCTCGACTGCGCCCGGTGGAACCGGCTCCATCCGGACCGGCGGCCGCGGCTGCCCTACGTGACGCAGGCGCTCGAGGAGACTGAAGGACCGATCGTGGCGGCGAGCGATTTCATGCAGGCCGTGCCCGACATGGTCGGCCGCTGGATGCCGCGCGACTACACGATTCTCGGCACCGACGGTTTCGGGCGGAGCGACACGCGGGAAGAACTGCGTCGTTTCTTCGAGGTCGACGCCGCGCAGGTCACGGTCGCCGCGCTCTCCGCGCTTGCCCGTTCACGCAAAATCGAGTCGAAGGTGGTCGTGCAGGCGATGAAGGACCTCGGGGTCGACCCCGAGGCGGAGAATCCGGCGATCCACGGCTGAGCGGCTATCGCACGATCGTGATCCGCGTCTCCGCGATCTCCGCGCCGGCCCGCACGCGCGCGAAGTAAACGCCCGCCGCCACCGGGCGGCCCGCGCCGTCGTGACCGTCCCAGCGCACACCCGGGTCACCGTCCGTCCGGCCCGGGTCGAGCCGGCGGACGAGCGCCGCCGGGTCCGCGAAGACGCGCTGGCCCCGCGCGTCCCACACCTCCAGCGCCACCTCGCCGTCATGCGAGGCGAGCCGGATCGGGATGTCGACCCCGCTGCGCGACGGGTTCGGCCTCGGCACGCCGATCCAGTCCGACGTGGGCGGCGGAGGCGGCATCGGCACGTCGTGCGCGCTCCCCTCGATGCGGAGATTCGCCAGCCCCCAGAGCGGATCGCTGGCCGGGCCCGCGGTGGCGACTTTGACCGGCATGGTGGGGTCGTCCAGGCTCAGCAACTCGACTTCGAGGTTCCAGGTCGTGGGGAGGAGATCATCGGGGAGGACCTCGATCTCGACGCGGAGCGACTCTACGCTTCCCGCCACGATCTCCACGGTATCTCCTTGCGCCAACAGGCGGGTCGCATCCTCGGTCAGCTCCAGGACCCGCACCGTGACGGTGTGCCGCCCGAAGTCGGCGTCGGGATCGCACCAAACGGAGAAGTCGGCGCAGTGTCCGTCCTCATCGCGATCCACTCCCGGAGTGACGCGGACCTCGCGGAACGAGAAGCTCGCCGTGCCCGAGGTCTGCACGGGGTAGAACGCGGGCGCCCGGCCGGGAACGAAGACACCGAGGCTTGTCTCCGGGATCGCACCCCAGCGGCCCCCCTCGCCGCCTACCGGCTGCGACGCGACGATCCAGAAGGGGGACGCCGCCGCATCGCGGGGGAAGTACCGGACCGGGTCGGGCGCGTCGGATCCGGAGCAGCGGAGCGCCCAGAGAGTGTCGCCGTGCGTCAGGATGAAGTTCAAGCGGGCCGGCTTCACCCGGGTGTAGAGAATCTCGACCGCTTCGCGAACCGCCTCGGTGAACGACAGCTCGGGGTGGGCTTCCGCGTGGCAGAGAAGCCAGAGGAAGAGAATCTCGGAGTCGACGGTCCCGCGGACCCACTCGGGCGGATTCTGATCGAGGTAGCCGGGGCTTTCCGCGTTGATCAGCTCCTCGATCACCGAGATCGAGACGCCGCCATTGTGCGCGAACGCGAAGCCGTGTTGGACGAACGGATGGGGATCGGGCACTCCCCAGTGTCCGGAGGTGCCGGTCCGCACATGGCCGAGGATCGCGCGCGGCCGCATCCGCATCAACTCCTCGACCGCGAGGGCGAAGTTCGGATCGGGCGGCGTGTCGGCGGCGGGACGTCCCCGGCGGACGAGGGGGGAGAGGAGCAGGCGCTGCATGGTCGTGTCGGACGGGTACGAGACGAACCCCCATCCGTCCCGATTGTACTCGCCCAGGCTCCGCAGCGTCGTGTGCCCCTCGCGGCGGAGCTGCTCGTCGAGGAGATCCGCGGAGTACTCCTGCCCGACCAGGCCCCAGAAGCGGCAGTTGTGACCCGGGGGGCCGAGATCCACTCGAGGGATGGCCGCCGGCCGGTCGAGAACCGCCACGAGGGCGAGCGCGATTCCGAAGAGCGGCGCGGCCGCGACTCCCGCCCGGATGAGGCGGTGCGGCCGGGGTCGAGCAGCGTGCTTCACGAAGTTCCTCCGTCCTTCTCGCGTGGCGGTCATCCTACCGGATGATCGTCATCCTCCGGTCGATGGTTCTCGACCCGTCGTGGATCCGGCAGTAGTACGTGCCCGACGGCACGGAACGGCCGGACTGATCGCGACCGTCCCAGGTGACCTCCAGGCCTCCCGATCCGCTGGCGACCGGCGCAGCCCGCTCCTCCCGCCGCAGAAGGCGCCCCGTCGCGTCCCAGATCTCCCAGGAGGCACGGGCGGAGGGGAGGCTCGAGGGCCACTCGATCGTGACCGACCCGCTCGCCGGGTTCGGCCGGACGGAGATCTCCCCGTTCGTTGCATAGCGTGGATCGTAGACCGGAGTCTCGGGATCAGGATTCCGCTCCCCCGGCTTCGGCAACCCCTCGCCGCGCAGGTCGAGCAGAAGGAACTCCGGCGCCTGGCGCGGGACGAACATTCCGACCGAGTGCAGGGGAAAGGTGCCCCAGCCGAGGCTGTCGCTGCCGACGACCTCGGAACAGACCACCCAGTGCGAGGGCGCGGGCGTGTGCACCGGGAAGAAACGGAGCGCGTCGAGGGCGTCGTTGACGGCGCTGCGGACCGCCCAGATCGTATCGCCGCGCGCCACGATGCAGTTCAGTCGCGCGTTGCCGACGTGCGGGCGCAGCAGCTCGACCGCCTCCTTGATCGCCTCGGCGAAGGGGAGGCCGGGGTGGCCCTCGGCGTACTTCAGGATCCACATGAAGTAGAGCTCGGAGTCGATGTACTCCTGCACGTAGTCGGGCGGGTGGGTGACCAGGTAGTCGGGATCGTCGGTGTAGAGCAGCAGCAGAAGCTCCGAGACGGAGGCCGAGCCATTGTGCGCGAAAGCGTAGCCGTCGCGGATGAAGGGGTGCGGATTGGGGATGCCGCGATGACCCGAGCTGGCGTTGCGGACGTGTCCGACGATCGAAGAGGGCTCGAGGGCGACCATTTCCTCCACGGCCAGGTCGTACTCGACGTCGTGCGGGTAGTTCGCCGGCACGCGGCCGCGCCGCTCCAGCGGGCCGCGCAGTCCCGCGCCGAGGTCTCCGCCGAGGAAAGCGGCGAACCCCCAGCCGTCGTCTTCCTCTGCGCCCAGTTCCTTGAAGCTGGTCACCGCCCCCGTGAGGAGATGATCCTCGATCAGGCCGGACGGGATCGTCACGGCGGTGATTCCCCAGAACCGGCAGTTCCCGGCGTCATCCTCGATGCCGGCCGATCGGCTCGGCGGGTCGCAGAGGCCGGAGGCCGGCCAGTGGTGCGGCGATCCCGGCAGCATCGTGGCCAGGATCAGAAAAAGACCTAACGAGGCTCTCAGGCCGTGGAGAGTCGGGGCGCTCCGGTCGCAACGCGATCGCCGCCGGGAGACGCCGCCGGTCCGGTGGAGCCTCGAGTTCGCCATGCGGTCATTATCGCCGATCCTGAAGTGATCCGCCACCGTGCCGGCGGGGTCGGAGGAGAGCCTTCTCGGCGGCGAGCCCCGGTTCAGCCCGCCACGCGGGGTTGACGTCCGATCGCAAGAACGGCACGATCCCGACGCGGCGGGAGTCCGGAGGGCGCTGCCGGGCCCCTGGGGTGTCCCGCACCTCGGAACAGGCCGGATCACAATGGACCGGGCTGCCGAAAGTCGCGGAGGTCTGCGATGCGTGTCGTGTTCCGCTCCATCTACCTGGAGAAGCGGCATCCCTTGCGCATCGCGCGCGGGGTCAGCGCCGGCGCGACCAATCTCTTCCTGCTGCTCGACGACGGGGAGCACCAGGGATGTGGCGAGATGGCTCCGGGCGAGTTGACCGGCTGCTCCACGACCACCGAAGGTGAGCGGATCCTGCGGGGGTTCCTCGAGACGATTCCCCCGGACGCATCGATCCACGAGATCGATGCGCGGGCGCGAGCGCAGGGAGTCCCTCCGTGCGCCCAGGCCGCGCTCGACATGGCATGGTGGGACCTGGAGTCGACGCGCGCCGGCCTCCCGCTGCATCGGATGCTCGGGCTCCCGCGGCGCGCCGTCGCGACCTCGGTCACGGTCGGGATCAACCCCGCCGCGGTTGTCCGCGGCCGTATCCCCGAGATGGTGCAGCGGACCGGCGCCCGGTGTCTCAAGTTGAAGCTGGGCTCTCCCGACGGGGTGGAGGCGGATCAAGCCAGTTTCCTCGCGGCCGTCGAGGGATTGCGGGAAGCGGGCTTCGAACTGGCGGGAACGTGTCCCACGGCCGCGCGCGTGCCGCTCGTCGCCGGGGAGACGCGCGTGCCTCCGGTTGCATCGCCGGATGCGACCTGGCCGCCGCCGGGCGCGATCGCGGTGCGGGTCGACGCCAACGGAGGGTGGAGCCTGGCCGATGCGAGGATGATGCTCGCGTGGCTTCGGCGGCAGGGGGCCGACTATGTCGAGCAGCCGCTGCATCACGATCACCTCGAGGACCTCGAGGCGTTATCGCGCGACCGCCCGATCCCGATCTACCTCGACGAATCGTGCCGGGTCTCGGCCGACATCCCGCCCTGGGCCCATCTCGTCGACGGGATCAACGTCAAGCTGATGAAGTGCGGCGGCATCACCGAAGCGCTGCGGCTGGTGGCGACGGCCCGGGCGTTCGGGCTCCGGACGATGATCGGTTGCATGGGGGAGTCCTCGATCGCCATCTCCGCCGGCGCGAGCCTCGGTGCGCTCTTCGATCACATCGACCTCGACTCCCACCTCAATCTCCTGAATGATCCCGCGACCGGACCGGAGATGGAGGATGGCATCGTGCTGCCGGCGATGCGCACCGGCCATGGCGGCCGTCTGCGCGAGGAGGCCGTGCCCCGCCCCGAACCGAGAGCAGAAGCCTGACCGCATGCTGGCGCCGACCGAACCTCTGGCGCTCTTCCTGGAGGGGAGCACGACCCGCCCCGAGGCCAAGATGGCGCTCGGGATCATGCGCTATGCTCCCAATCCCGTCCTCTGCGCGATCGATTCGACCGCCGCCGGGCGGCGCCTGGCCGAGTTCCACGCGCTGCCTCGAGATTGTCCGGTGGTCGGCACGCTGGAAGAGGCCCGCGCGACCGGTGCGCGGGTGCTGGTCCTCGGGACCGCTCCGTCGGGGGGGAGAATCCCGCCGTCCGACTACCCGCACCTGGACCGCGCGGTCGAACTCGGCTTCTCGCTCGTGAACGGGCTGCACGACCGCCTCGAGCCGCGCTATCCGATCCTGGCGCCGGGGCAGTGGATCTGGGACATCCGTGTCGAGCCGGCCGGGATCGGCGTGGCGGAGGGACGGGCCGCGCATCTGCTGAACCGGCGACTCCTGATGGTCGGGACCGACATGGCGATCGGCAAGATGACCGCCGGGCTCGAGATCGTGCGCGAGGCGCAGGCGCGGGGGATCCAGTCGGAGTTTCTGGCCACGGGACAGATCGGGATCGTGATCTGTGGGCGGGGGGTGCCGCTCGACGCCGTCAAGGTCGACTACGCCTGCGGAGCGATCGAGAATGCCGTGCTGGAACGAGCCGAGGCCGACCTCCTCGTGATCGAGGGACAGGGAGCGATCAACCATCCCGGCAGCACATCGACGTTGCCCCTCATCCGCGGGGCTTGTCCCACCGACCTCATTCTCTGTCACCGCGCAGGACAGCGGGAGTTGAAGAAGCTGCCCGGGATTCCGATTCCACCGCTGCCCGTCCTGATCCGCCTGTACGAGGAGCTGGCCGCGGCTGGCGGGGTCTTCCCGCGCCCGCGCACGACCGGGATCGCGCTCAACACAGCCGGCCTCGAAGCGAACGCGGCGGAGGAGGCCGTCCGGCAGTTGTCGCGCGACGCCGGGGTGCTCGTCGTCGACCCGGTCCGACAGGGGGCGGGGAAGCTCGTCGACGCGCTCGGGATGGGCTGAAGTCGCCGCCGGCGGTTCTTCGGGCGGCCGGACCGGTCGGACTGGATCAAGAAACCGGTCCTCTCCTCCGATAAACCTGGAAGCAGGATCCGGTCTTCGTCCGGACCCGGGCTCGCCATGGGCTGAAAGGGGAGGTTCGCGCTCGATGCTCTCCACCGGAACGATGAACGCGGTCAAGATCGGATGGAGCAACGCGGAAGATCCCGGACAGGTCGCGGCGGATCTCGCGGGGCAGATCGCCCAGGACGAGGCCGAACTTGTCCTCTACTTCTCCTCCGCGCGCTACGACCCGGACTCCCTGGCCCGGGCCATGGACCACCGCTTTCCCGGGGTCGCCGCCGGGTGCACCACAGCGGGTGAGATCGGGCCGGCCGGATACCAGCGTTTCAGCACCGTCGCGATGAGTCTGGGACGGGGTCCGATCAAGGTCCACCGCTATCCGCTCGAGTCGGTTCGCGAACTCGATCTCGCCGCCATCGCCGAGCGTCGCCGGCGGTTCGATCGCACGAGGATCTACCGCGATTCCAGCCTGGCGGATGACTGCCTCGGCCTCTTGCTCGTCGACGGCCTGAGTCTCCGCGACGAGCAGGTCGTGGCCGCCTGGTACAGCCAGTTCCAGCCGATGCAGATCGTCGGGGGATCCGCCGGCGACGACTTCGCCTTTCGGGAGACCCGCATCTTCGATGAGGGGCGGGCGATCCGAAATGGCGCGATCCTCCTCGTCCTCGAGATGGGAGGCGTGCCGTTCCAGACGTTCCATCTGCAGGACTTCGCTCCGGTCAGTGACCAGATGGTCATCACGGGCGCCGACAGCGAGAATCGCCTGGTCCAGGAGATCGATGGCGAGCCGGCGACGGAGGTCTACTCCCGCCTGGTCGGCCTCCCGCTCGACGAGATGACGCTCGACAGCTTTGCTTCCCACTCTTTCCTCGTCCAGGTCGGCGACCAGGAGTACATCCGCAGCGTGCGGAGCATCGGTCCGGACCAGAGTCTCATCCTGCACTCCGCGATCGACGAAGGGGTGGTGATCCGCGTCGGCCGTTCGGACGACACCCTCGTCAGCCTGGCGCGGTTTCTGCCGGAAGGCTCCGACCGTGTGGCGGAGACCGGCCTGGCGATCTGCTTCGACTGCATTCACCGGCAGCTCGAACTGATCCGCCAGGGGCATCTGGAGCGCGCGGGAGAGATTCTCGGCCGGCTTCCGGCGATCGGCTTCTCCACCTACGGAGAGGTCACCGACTCGCTCCATGTGAACCAGACCATGACCGGGGTCCTCATCGGCCATCGCGATCGTCCCGAGGAGATCCGTTGACGCCGGAGATCGAGGAGACATCGCAACGCCTGACGGCGCTGGAACGGGAGATTGCCGAGCGGGATCAGACGATCGCGCGGCTCGAGAAGATCCGGCGCGCGCTGATCGAGCGCTCTGTTCGTTCCGGCGGAGGCGAACTCCGCGGTTACGGGCTCCTGGAGAACCAGGTGGTGCTGTTCGAGCAGGTCCGGCGCCGCACGCGCGAGCTGGAGGAGTTGAGCGCCAAGCTGCTGGCGGCCAAGGAAGAGGCGGAGGCGGCCGCGCGCGTCCGAACCACTTTCCTGACCACCATGAGCCACGAGATCCGGACGCCTCTCAACGGGATCCTGGGAATGGCGGCGCTTCTGGCCGGCACCGAGCTGAATGCGGAGCAGGCGGAGTACGCCCGGACCATCCGGATCTGCGGCAGTTCCCTGCTCGACCTGATCAACAACATCCTCGATTTCTCCAAGCTGGAAAGCCGCGGATTGGAGCGTGAATCTCTCGTCTTCGACCCGCGCGACCTGATCGACAACGTCGGCGTGATGGTAGCGGACCGCATCCAGAGCAAGGGACTCACCTTCGTTCCGCGGATCGGCGATGGGGTGCCGGCGAGCGTGGTCGGTGATCCCGGACGGTTGCGACAGGTGCTGCTCAACCTGGTCGGCAACGCCGTGAAGTTCACCGAGTCGGGATCGATCACCGTCGACGTCGAAGCGGTGATCAATGCGACTCCCCGCCTCGCCTTTCGTGTCACGGACAGCGGAGTCGGCATCTCCAACGACGTCGCGGCCCGTCTCTTCCAGCCGTTCGTGCAGGCGGATCCGTCCACCACGCGCAAGTTCGGCGGGAGCGGACTGGGGCTGGCGATCTGCCGCCAGATCGTCGAGCGTCTCGGCGGCGAGATCGGGCTCGACAGCGTCGAGGGTCTCGGCAGCGCCTTCTGGTTCTGGGTGCCGGTAGAACTGGTGGATCGTGCGGACTCCGCCCGGGCGGAGCGTTCCGATCGCGAGGCTCCTTGCACGGAGGCTTCGGCGCGGACCGCCGGTAAGAGGACTTCCGCGGAGGGAGCGGAGAGGGTGGTCCTCCCCTGTCGCGCGCTTCTGGTGGAGGACAACATCGTCAACCAGAAGGTCGCCGTGGCGTTGCTGCGCCGGCTCGGAGCCGAGGTCGACGTCGCGGCGAACGGATTGCAGGCGGTCGAGGCGTGCCGGCAGGGCGCCTACGACATCGTCTTCATGGACTGCCAGATGCCGGTGATGGACGGCTACGAGGCGGCGGCCACGATCCGCCGCGAAGAGGCCGGTCGGTCCGGAGGGGTACGACTGCCGATCATCGCGCTTACCGCTCATGCCATGCCCGGTGACCGCCAGAAGTGCGTCGACGCGGGGATGGATGACTACGTCACCAAGCCGGTGTCGTCCGAGGACCTCGTGGCCGCACTGGAGACGTGGGCTCGCCGCTGCTGCCGTTCAGACCCCGCGGGGCCCGAAGAGCCCCCGGGGAGTGCCCGGGAGGCCCTGCGACGGTGATCACGGCCCGCTCTTGCGGGTCGAGAAGGTCCCGGCGATCCCGGCGAAGACGAAGAGCGTGCCGGCCAGGGTCCAGCCCGAGATCGTCTCCCCCAGGATGAGCCACCCGAGCAGAACCGCAATGATCGGGTTTGCATAGCTGTAGGTCGCGACGACCCGCGTCGGCAGGAGCCGCAACGCGCGCAGGAAAGATGTGAACGCCAGGATCGAGCCGGCGGCGACGAGGTAGCCCCAGGCCGCCCAGGCCTCTCCCGTGGGACGGGGCACCGGCTCGCGGAGCAGGAGCGCGACCACGACGAACCCCGCCGCGCCGATCAACTGCTGCCACCCCGCGCTGGCCGTCGGTGAGAGCGCCACCGGCCGGCGCGTCTGGAGGATCGAGCCGATTCCCCACCAGAGGGGGGCCAGGATCAGGGCCACGACCGCGAGGAGATCGGCCCGCACTCCGCTCCGCAGCACCGGCCAGCTGAGGAGGAAGAGCCCGAGGAATCCGACCGCCAGCCACAGCAGCAGGCGGACCGCCGGCGCGCGCCGATCCCACGCGGCCTCGATGAGGGCGACCCACATCGGCATGGTGCCGACCAAGAGCGCGGCGTAGCCCGAGTCGGCGCGCTGCTCCGCCCAATTGACCAGACCGTTCCCGCCGATCCACATGAGGAGAGCGGAGGGAACGAGCACCCTCCAATCCGCCCGCGTCGGCCGGATGCGCCCGCCGCGCGCCACGTTCCAGGCCAGCAGCAGGATCGCCGCCGCCAGGGTTCGTGACGCGCCGAGGTAGAACGGCGGGAAGCCTGCCCCCTCGCGGACCGCGACCCGGATCGCGAGGTAGGTGCTCCCCCACGCGACATAGACCACGAAGAGGTGGGCCAGGCCGGCTCGCGAGAGCGGCGGGTGATCGCGCATGGAATGAGGGCTCCTTCCGTCTGGGGATCCTGCGAGCGGAACGACCGAGGGTAGCGCAGCGGGGGACGGACGACCAGCGGACGATCCATGGGGACGGGCACGCCTGGCCCCGTCGGCCGGCGCATCCCGGGCCGTTTGGCGGCCCGGTCCGCTCGTGCTACCATCCCCTCCCATGCAGTTCCGACTCGTCTCAAAATACCAGCCGACCGGGGACCAGCCGCATGCCATCGAGGAGCTCGTCGCCGGCCTCGAACGCGGAGATCCCCACCAGGTCCTGCTCGGCGTCACCGGCAGCGGGAAGACCTTCACCCTCGCCAACGTGATCGCGCGGGTCCAGCGTCCCACCCTCATCCTGTCGCACAACAAGACGCTGGCGGCGCAGCTCTACGGTGAGTTCAAGAGCTACTTCCCCGACAACGCGGTGGGCTACTTCGTGAGCTACTACGACTACTACCAGCCCGAGGCGTACGTTCCGCAGACCGACACCTACATCGAGAAGGACGCCTCGATCAACGAGAACATCGACCGGCTGCGCCTGGAGGCGACGAGTCACCTCCTGAGCCGGCGGGACGTCATCATCGTGGCCTCGGTCTCGTGCATCTACGGCCTCGGCACGCCCGAGGACTTCCGCCAGCAGATGCTGCACCTCGAGTCGGGCCAGCTCATCCCCCGCGAGGAGATCCTGGAGAAGCTGGTCTCGATTCAATACCAGCGCAACGACCTCGAGTTCAAGCGAGGCGTCTTCCGGGTGCGGGGGGACGTCATCGACATCTTCCCCTCCCACAGCGAGGAGGCGTTCCGCATCGAGCTCTTCGGGGACGAGATCGATCGGATCCGCGTCCTCGATCCGGTGACGATGCAGGTCAAGCGGGATCAGGAGAAGATGGTCGCCTTTCCCACGACCCACTTCTCGACGCCGCAGCAGAGGCTCATCGCCGCGCTCGACGGGATCGACGAGGAGCTGCGCCAGCGGCTGGAGGAGCTGACGGCGCAGAACAAGCTGCTCGAGGCGCAGCGACTGCGGATGCGGGTCCGCTATGACCTCGAGATGCTGCGGGAGGCCGGCTTCTGCCCGGGGATCGAGAACTACTCCCGACACCTGGCGGGGCGTCTCCCGGGAGAGCGGCCGAGCTGCCTGCTCGACTACTTCCCGAAAGACTTCCTGATGGTGCTGGACGAGAGTCACGTCACCGTGTCTCAGGTCGGCGGGATGTACGAGGGGGATCGTTCGCGCAAGCAGAACCTGGTCGATTTCGGATTCCGCCTCCCGTCGGCGCTCGACAACCGGCCCCTCAAGTTCCCCGAGTTCGAGCGGATGCTGAACCAGGTCATCTATGTTTCCGCGACGCCGGCCGATTTCGAGCTCGCGAAGACCGCCGGCGTCGTGGTCGAGCAGGTGATCCGCCCGACCGGGCTGGTCGATCCCGCGGTCGACGTCCGTCCGACCGGAAGCCAGATCGACGACCTCCTCGAGGAGATCCGCATCCGCGTGACGCGTCAGGAGCGGACCCTGGTCACCACGCTGACCAAGAGAATGGCGGAGGATCTGACCGACTATCTCGTCGAGGCGGGGGTGCGGGTCCGTTACATCCACTCCGACGTCGACGCGATCGAGCGGATGGAGATCCTGCGCGGGCTGCGGCTGGGAAAGTTCGACGTGCTGGTCGGCATCAACCTCCTGCGGGAGGGACTCGACCTGCCCGAGGTGTCGCTCGTCGCCATCCTCGACGCCGACAAGGAGGGGTTCCTCCGCAGCGAGCGCAGCCTCATCCAGACCGCCGGGCGGGCCGCGCGCAACGCCCTCGGCTCGGTGATCCTCTATGCCGACACCGTGACCGGCAGCATGGAACGGGCGATCGCGGAGATGAACCGGCGCCGCGAGAAGCAGGCGGCCTACAACGCCGAACATGGCATCACCCCGCGCACCGTCCTGAAGTCGGTCGAGGAGATCCTCCAGGCGACCGCGGTCGCGGATGCGATCCAGGGGCAAGAACAGCCGGTTTTCGAACTGCCGCCCGACCCGGGATCGCTCGGGAAGGAGAAGTACATCGAGCTTTTGATCCGCGAGATGAAGGCGGCGGCCGAAGCGCTGGAGTACGAGCGTGCCGCCTCGATCCGGGATCGGATCCTGGAACTCAAAGGGGAGATCTGAGGGGGCTGCGGCCCCTCGGCGGAAGGGAGGAACCGTGCGCAAGAGCGAGCGGCTGCGTCCGGGCCGAAGTGGGTGGCGACCGGCGCGGGTCATCGGAATCATCGTCCTCGGCTTCGCGCTCGTGTCGTGCGCCGATGATCCCGTGACCAGGGCTCCGCTCGATCCGCCGGTTTGCGGCATCAGCGCGGACGCGCTCGATTTCGGCGCCCTGGCCGTCGGCGACTCCAGCGACCTCTCGTTTCGCATCACCAACACCGGGACCGGCACGCTGTCCGGCGTCGTCGCCTCGAGCTGTCGCGAGTTTCTGCTCCCGCAAGGATCGGGATCGTTCTCGCTCGGTCCCGACCAGAGCCACGAGGTGACGGTCCGCTTCCGGCCCGAGGGGACGGGACCTCGGAGCTGCACCGTGACGCTCGGCCATACGACCTGCGCCCAGGTCCATTGCTTCGGCGAGGGGGACGCGATCGGGCCGGTGCCCGCCGGGTTCGTCCGGATCGACGCCGGCGCTTTCGTGATGGGGAGCCCCGTCGACGAGCCCGGACGGGACTCCTCCGAAGTCGGGCACCGGGTGACCCTGAGCCGCCCGTTCGAGATCTGCGATCACGAGGTCACCCAGGCGGAGTGGCAGGAGGTGATGGGTTGGAATGACTCGGCCTTCCGGGGCGGGCGGCGGCCGGTCGAGACCCTCTCCTGGTACGACGCGATCGACTACTGCAACCGGAGGTCGTTGCGGGACGGGCGCACCCCGGCTTACGTCATCGCGATCGACGGCGCCGCGCGACTGGACGGTGGCCTACGGCGCGCGACCGTGGGCTGGAACCGCGAGGCCGACGGCTATCGGCTCCCCACCGAGGCGGAGTGGGAGTACGTCTGCCGCGCCGGCACCGCGAGCGCCTTCTTCAATGGTCCGATCACGGCGTCGGAGGACCGCTGCGAGCAGGATCCCGGCCTCGAAGGTGCCGGGTGGTACTGCGCCAACGCGGGCGTCGCCACCCATCCGGTGAAGGAGGCGCAGGCGAACCCGTGGCAACTCCACGACCTCCACGGCAATGTCGCGGAGTGGTGCTGGGACGGGTGGCAGGAGCTCGACTCGGCCGCCGTGGCCGACCCCGCCGGGGCCGACTCCTCGGAGTACCGCGTCCACCGGGGTGGACACTGGCTGAGCTCCGCGGCCCGCTGTCGATCGGCGGCCCGCGGCCGCGCCGTCCTCTCCCAGGCCAGCGCGCAGATCGGCCTCCGGGTGGTTCGCGGCGTGAACTGACGCGCCCGGCTTCGGCCTGCGCCTCGCGACTTGCACGCCGCGCCCCCTCTGCTAGACTCCACGTTCGGGTGGGCCGGGGTCCCGGCGAGCCGTCCGGCGAGGGCCGGGCGGGACCGACGGGGAGGCCGGAACCCGGCAGGCGCCGAGCGCCCGCCGGATGGACGATGGAGTGAGGTGACGATGGCTTGGATCTCACGCGCGGGTTTCTGGCGCCTCGCCGCGCCTTCGCTGCTTGCTTGTTTCTTGCTGATCGGCGGCTGCGACGATGATGCCGACGACGATTCGACCGTGTACGGGCCGCTTCCGGAGCCGGGGTTTGTGCTGATCGAACCCGGAACCTTCATGATGGGAAGCCCCGAGAGAGAGCTGGGTCGGGCGGAAGACGAGATCCTGCACGAGGTGACGCTGACCAATGGCTTCTACCTCTGCGACCACGAGGTGACCCAGTCGGAATGGCACGCCGTGATGGGCTGGAACAACGCGTACTTCCGCGGCAGCGACCTGCCGGTCGAACAGGTGACCTGGTTCGACGCGGTCGCCTACTGCAACGCGCGTTCGGTCCGCGAGGGACTGGTCCCGGCCTACACCATCGCGGCGCCGCTGAACTACCTGGGTGATCATCTTCTCTCGGCGGTCGTGACGTGGGATACGACGGCGACCGGCTATCGCCTCCCCACCGAGGCGGAGTGGGAGTATGCCTGCCGCGCCGGGACGACGACGGCGTTCAGCAATGGACCGATCTCCGTCCTCTATTGCGAGCCGGATCCGAGCCTCACCGAGGTCGGCTGGTACTGCTACAACTCCCTCGGACAGACGCGGGAGATCATGGGCAAGCAGCCGAACGACTGGGGGCTCTACGACATGCACGGCAACGTCTCGGAGTGGTGCTGGGATGCCTACGAGAAGATCCTCGGCTTCGCCCCGGTCACCAATCCGATGGGCCACCCGACCAACGTCGGTCGCGTGCGAAGGGGCGGCGGATGGTATCGCCTGGCGCCGAACTGCCGCGCGGCCGAGCGGGTGACGATCCTGCCGGGAAACCGTTTCTACGACATGGGCCTCCGGGTGGCACGGACACGCTTCTAGTCAGTCAACCGGGACAGACGCATCGATCTCGAGACCCGGTGCTGCGGGGATGCCGCGGGCCGGGTCCCGTGGTTGAAGAGGGACAGGCATGACCATGCAGCCGACCACAGACGGCTCCGAGGCGGCGGCGGGGGTGATCCGCTCGATCGTGGCCCTGGCCCTGGCGGAGGACGTCGGGCCCGGCGATGCCACGACGCGTGCCGCGATCCCCCCCGGGCTCCTCGCGACGGCACGGATCGAGTCCCGTCAGGAGGGGATCCTCTCGGGTCTGGACGCGGCGAGGGAGACGGCGCGTCAGGTCGATCCCACGGTGCGGTTCGAGGCGAAGCGGACGGATGGCGAGCGTGTCCTGCCCGGCGAGACGATCGCGGAGCTCCGCGGCGTCGCCGGGAGCCTCCTGACGATGGAACGGGTGGTCGTCAACTTCCTGCAGCACTTCTCCGGCATCGCGTCTTTGACCGGCCGCTTCGTCTCGGCCGTGGAGGGCACCGGCGTGGCGATCGCCGACACGCGCAAGACGACGCCGGGGCTTCGCTTCCTCGAGAAGGCGGCCGTGCGCCATGGCGGGGGGGTCAACCACCGCTTCGGCCTCTACGACGCCTGCATGATCAAGGACAATCACATCATCGCATCCGGCGGGATCACCCCGGCGGTCGAGCGAGTGCGCCGAGCGTTCTACGAAGCCGGTCGCGGGCTCTGGCTCACGGTCGAGGCGCGGACCCTGTCCGAGGCGGAGGAAGCGGCGCGGCTGGGCGTCGACCAGATCCTGCTCGACAACATGGACGCAGAGTTGATTGGCGCATCTGTCGCCGCGATCCGGGCGGTAGAGGAGGGGATGGCCGCCTGGGCCCGCAAGAGCGGAGCCGAGCCTGCACTCCACCGCGCCCGCATCGAGGTCTCCGGCGGCGTCACGCTCGAGACGATCCGGCAGAAGGCGCGGCCGGGAGTCGATTGGGTCTCCGTCGGGGCGTTGACCCACTCCGCTCCGGCGCTCGACATCGCGATGGAGATCAGTCTCGAGGCGGAGCCGGCCACCCCTGCCGTCCCCGAGCCGGCGAAGGACTGAGGCGAGAGAACCGCCGTGGGCCACCTGCTCCTTCGTCTCGACCCCGCGGCTTGGATCGATGCCTGCCCGAGCACGCAGGAGATCGGCCGCCGCCGGGCCATCGAGGGGGCGCCGGAGGGAACGGCGGTGATCGCGCGCACGCAGACCGCCGGGCGTGGACGGGATGGACGTCGGTGGCACTCCGCGCCGGGCCTTGGTCTCTGGCTCAGCTTCCTGCTCCGGCCGACGGCTGATCCGGCGGACTGGCCGGCCCTGACGGCGTTGACCGCGCTGGCGGCCGCCGAGGCCGGGGAGGAGTTGATGAAGGCCTCTTCCTGGCACGCTGCTATCAAGTGGCCAAACGACATCTGGGGCCGTTACGGCAAAATCGGTGGGATCCTGGCGGAGACCGCGGGGGGCGGCCTCGTCGTCGGCCTCGGTCTGAACCTCGCGCACGCATCGGAGGACTTCCCGCCCGAAGTGCGGCGAACCGCTTCGTCCCTCCGCCTGGAAGGAGCGGATCCAGCCCCGGCACCGGAGGAGGCCGCCCTCGCGTTCAACCGCTGTGTGACGCTGGCGTATCGGCGTTTCCAGAGTGGCGACCGGTCGTTCCTGCGGGACGGACTGCGCGAGCGGTTCTTTCTCCGGGGGGCCCGAGTGCGGGTCGGTTGGCGTAAGTCGGAGGAGACCGCCTCCACGGAGGTCCTGGCCGAGGGGGAGGCGGTGGACGTCGGCGCGGCGGGGGAGTTGGTCCTCGAAGCGGCCGGCATCCGGAAGAGCGTCTCGAGCGGCGAGGTGGTCTCGTGGGAGTTCCCGCCGCGCGCCGGTGGAGAGTCGACCATTCCCGAGTCGACGGAGGGTGAGAGATGAGGTGTCCGAACTGCGGGCACGATGAGGATCGCGTGCTCGACACCCGCCCGGTGCGGGATGGCTTGGCGATCCGGCGGCGGCGTGAGTGCGCTCAGTGCCAGCACCGCTACACGACGTACGAGTACATCGAGAAGGGAAACTTCTCCGTGGTGAAGAAGGACGGCCGCCGCGAGCCGTTTCAAAGGGAGAAGCTGCTGGCCGGGCTGGCGCGCGCGTGCGAGAAGAGGCCGATCTCGACCACGCAGATCGACGAGATCGCGGAGCGGATCGAAGCCGACCTCGTTCGTCTGGGACGCGCCGAGGTGCGGACCTCCGACATCGGCGAACGGGTCATGGAAGCGCTGCGGGCGCTCGACCCGGTGGCCTATGTCCGCTTCGCCTCGGTCTACCTCAACTTCACCGATATTCGCGAATTTCAGGAGACGATCCGTCAGCTCCACGAGGCCCAGGCGGCGCGGGAGCGGCAGTGGAGAGAGACACCGTGAAGTCGTTCTTCAAGAAGATCACCGAGGGGTTCAAGAAGACCCGCGAGGTCGTGACCGAGCAGATCGTCCAGGTCTTCACGCAGTACAAAGAGATCGACGACGAGTTCTACGATGACCTCGAGGCGGTGCTCCTCCGCGGCGACGTCGGACCCGCCGCCACGGCGGAGTTGATCCGCCGCCTCAAGGCGCGGGTACGCGAGGAGAAGATCGAGGACCCGGCCGCGCTGCGCCGCGTGCTCGCGGAGATCGCGGAGGGGATCCTGCGCGGCGAGCGGGAGGCGATCACCGCCGGCGCTCCGACCGGCGGCCCGGCACCGGCCGAGCGACGTCCGCCCGGGGCCGGCGAGCCGAAAGTCATCCTGATCGTGGGGGTCAACGGCGTCGGCAAGACCACCTCTCTCGCCAAGATCGCTCATCGCGCGCAGGAGGAAGGCCACAGCCCGATGATCGTGGCGAGTGACACCTTCCGGGCGGCGGCCAGCGAGCAGCTCGAGGTCTGGGCCCGGCGGCTCGATGTCCCGATCGTGCGCAGCCAGACCGGCGCCGATCCCGGGGCCGTGGCGTTCGACGGGATCCAGGCGGCGCGAGCGCGCGGCGCCGACGTCGTCCTCGTCGACACGGCCGGCCGGCTGCAGACCAAGGGGAACCTGATGGAGGAGCTGAAGAAGATCCACCGGGTCTGCGACAAGGCGCTCCCCGGCGCGCCCCACGAGACCTTGCTGGTGCTCGACGCGACGATCGGGCAGAACGCCCTGTCCCAGGCCCGCCTCTTCTCCGAGGCGATTCCGATCGACGGCATCCTCCTCGCCAAGCTCGATGGCACGAGCAAGGGAGGAGTCATCCTCGCCATCACCCACGAGTCGAGGATCCCGGTGCGCTACGCCGGGGTCGGGGAGAAGGCCGAGGACCTCGTCGACTTCGATCCGAGGCTCTTCGCGCGCGGGCTGTTGGGATTGGAGGAAGAGGAATAGCGGCGCGGTCGGCCCGAGCGGTCGCTCAGAGGCTCGGAGCGGCCGTCGCCGTGCGGTAGTTGCGCAGACTCGGCGTCCGCGCCGCGATCCAGGCCACGGCCAGGAGGCAGCCGACGCCTCCGCTCACGACCGACACCGGTGCGCTGAAGAGCTGGGCGACCACTCCCGCCTCCAGTTCGCCGAGCTGCGGCCCTCCCATGAAGAAGACCATGTTGACCCCGGTCATCCGGCCTCGCAGTTCGTCCGGCGTATGCAGTTGGCGGATGATGTTCCGCAAGACCGTGCTGACCGTGTCGGTGGCGCCCGACAGGGCCAGGCAGGCGAACGAGAGAAAGAATCTGCGCGAGAGTCCGAAGCCGACCGTCGCGAGCCCATAAGCGACGACCGCGAGGAAGAGCACGCGGCCGCGCCGGTCGATCCGCTCGACGGCGCCGACCATGAAGAGACCGGCCACGATGGCGCCGACCGAGGGGGCCGCATAGAGCCATCCATAACCGCGCGGCCCGACCCGCAGGATGTCCTGCGCGAAGATCGGCAGCAGGGCCACGGCCGATGAGAAGAACGTCGCGAAGAAATCGAGCAGCATCGATCCACGGATCAGAGGGGCGCGGAAGACGAAGCGCAGCCCCTCGATCGCCGCGTGCAGGTTGACCCGTCCGCGCCCTTGCGCTTGCGGTTCAGGCACGTTGCGCATCAACGCGAGCGCCACCAGCACTGCGAGATAGGTGGCGGCATTGATGAGGTAGGCCCAGCCGACGCCGAGTCCGGCGATGACGATCCCGGCGAGCGATGGCCCCAGCACGGAGGCCACCTGGAAGAGGATGGTCATGAGGCTGAGGGCGTTGGGGAGGTCGTGCCGCGGGACGAGGTTCGGCGTCAGGGCCTGCCGCGCGGGGGCGTCGAAGGCGGTGAAGGCGGCGCCGAGACCGGCCAGCAGGTAGACCTGCAGGAGCGACGCCCGTCCGCCGAGCGTGAGCGCGGCGAGAGCGAGGGCGACCCCGACGAGACAGCTCTGGGTCGCCATCATGAGGGGCCGTCGCCGGCGGGCATCGGCCAGGACGCCCCCGACCATCGAGAGGAGGATGATCGGAATCACGCGGACCAGTCCGACCATCCCGAGCGCGATCCCTTTCTGATCCGGCGGCGCGAGGAGCGAGACATGCCAGAGGAGCGCGGCGGTCTGCATCATCGATCCCGTGACCGAGACGATCTGGCCGAGCCAGAGGAGACGGAAGTTCCGGTGCTTCCACGCGGAGAGGTTCGGCGCCATCCGAATCACGTCGATGCTGCCCTCGCCCGATGCGTTGCTTCGGCTTCACCCTTAAAGCGTCGGTCCGCCGACACCCGGCGTCCGAGAGTGCCGGGGCGGGGCCGGATTGGCAAGGGATTACCCGGGACGTCGATCGCGGGTCGAATCCGGCACGGGGTTCGCTGCGCAGTTTCTCCGAGACGACGGTCGGACGGCCGGTCTGCGGGAAGCGATGGAGACCGTCGGGAGGTGCCATGTCGACGCGACGGGGCAGGAAGGAAAGCACGGCGGACCGCGCCCGGGCGACGTCCCCGACTCCCCGGGCGCGGCGGGTCGCCGCGTCTCTTTCGGGGCAGCCCAGATCCGGCCGGTGCACGCGTTACGATCGGGTGGGGCTGGCCGTACGGGAGGGGAAAGGCCCGCGCGAGATCCTCGTGGAGCACGGCCCGGAATCGCTCTCGGACCGGGAGTTGCTCGCCGCGGTTCTCGGCACCGGTTGTGCCGGCACTCCGGTGGGGGACCTGGCGGCGGTGCTCCTGCGCGAAGGAACGCTCGAGTCGCTCGCGCGGTTGGCCCCCCGCGACCTCGGCGCCCTACGCGGGGTCGGCGTCGCCCGGGCCTGCCAGCTCCTCGCCGCGTTCGAGATCGGCCGGCGGGTCTACGGCCGGATCGCCCAGATCGAGCGCCCCGTCCGCACGCCGCAGGACCTGCTGCCTCTGGTGCAGCACTATGCGGCGGCCCGCAAGGAGCACTTCCTGACGGTGCTGCTCAACACCCGGCACCTGCCGACCAGCGTCGAGCTCGTTTCGGTCGGCTCGCTCTCGGCCAGCATCGTCCATCCCCGCGAGGTCTTCCGGCCCGCCATCCTCGCCTCGGCGGCCAGCATCATCCTCGTGCACAACCATCCGTCCGGGGAGTCGACGCCGAGCGAGGACGACATCGAGATCACGCAGCGTCTCTGCCGGGTGGGCGAGACGATGGGGATCGAGGTGCTGGACCACGTCATCCTCGGCGCGGCACAGCCTTTCTCGTTCCGGGAGGCGGGGTTGATCTGACGGGGGCCCCGTGGGGGAAGAGAGAAAGACCCGGGGGTTCTTCCGCCTTCTCTCGAAGGTCGGTCCCGGATGACGAATCCGGGAACCCCCGGGCCTCGGTGACCTGTCTGGATTCCGCCGGCGGTCCCGGCTGGAGTGAGGTCATCCCGACTGCAATCTCGATCGCGGCCGGGCCGCCTAGCGTTCAGGCACCTCACGGGTCAATCTTTGCATTGAACCACCTCCTTTCTCGTGTACGCGGAGCATAATGGGAACGGCCCCGGATCCGTCAACGCGAAAGTGAGCCTGCCGCATCCAAGCGTGGATGAGTAGCCGGGGGACGGCCGGCGCACGGCGGCCGTCCCGGGGGTAGATCGAGTCGAGGGAAGAGGGAGGAGAGACCCATGTCTGAGCGTCACGTCGCCGCCCGGAACCCGATGGTGCTGGAGCTGCAGCCCGGGACCTACTTCTGGTGCCAGTGCGGCCGGTCGAAGAATCAACCTTACTGCGACGGGAGCCACGCGGGCACCGGGTTCGCCCCGGTCGAGTTCACCCTCGAGGAGCCCAAGCGCGTGGCCCTCTGCCTCTGCAAGGCGACCGGCCGGGAGCCGTTCTGCGACGGGACGCACAAACGGATCTGACGGAGCACAACGGGGATGAAGACGCGGGAAGAGAGACGAGGGGAACGAGACGAGGGAAGAAAGTGGTGCGGGAGAGGGGACTTGAACCCCTACGAGGAATCCTCACTGGACCCTGAACCCAGCGCGTCTGCCAATTCCGCCACTCCCGCACGGGAGCGAGACAGCATGGTAGTCGCCCCCAAAGCGACTGTCAACCCCTCGGAGTGGCTACACGGCGCGACGGAACGGGGCCGCGAAGACGGTCGAGGCGGCGGAGGCGCCGGGGGATCCCCGTTGCGCATCCCGGGCCTCTCTGGTACTTCTAGACTTCCCATGGATGCTTGCGTTACCTCCCGAAAGGCCCGACAGACCATCGCATGACCCCGAAAGCAGACCCCGACCGGCGGGTCCTGGTCGCCAACCGAAAGGCCCGCCACGACTACGAGATCCTCGAGACGATCGAGGCGGGTATCGCGTTGGTCGGAACCGAGGTCAAAAGCCTCCGCGACGGCCGGGCGAACCTGGGCGACGCCTACGCCCAGATCGAGGGAGGCGAAGCGTGGCTGATGCAGCTCCACATCAGCCCCTATGTGCAGGGAAACCAGTTCAACCATGAGCCGCTCCGCAAGCGCAAGCTCCTCCTCCACAAGAACCAGATCCGGCGTCTCCTGACCAAGGTGCAGGAGAAGGGGCTGACCCTCGTTCCGCTCGCGCTGGTGCTGGTGAAGAACAAGGTCAAGGTCGACCTGGCGGTGGCCCGGGGGAAGCGACAGTACGACAAGCGCGAGGCGACGCAGAAGCGGGAGTCGGAGCGCGAGATGGAGCGTGCGATGCGGGAGCGGGATCGATGAACGCCTGGCTTCGCGCCGTGCTCGTCGTCGGATGGATCGCCACCGGCGGGATCACGGCGGCGCTGGGCCAGTCGGCGGCACCCGCCTCGTTGAACGCGAAGCCACCGGACGGCGCACCGACCGGCGGCCCCGGGACGGCGGACCCCGCGACGGATGCCGGGGCGGAACCCGGGTCCCCACTCCCGGGTGAGGCTGACTCCCCCGAGGCCAGTTTCCCCTACTCGATGGCTCCGTTCGAGAACCTGACGGTGGAATCCCGTCTCGATTCGTTGCGCGTGACCTATGGCCACGGCCTGCCGCCCGAAGTGGTGCCGGTCGAGGGGAGCGACGAAGGACCGTATCTGGCCTTGGGCGACCTGGGCCGGATCACGGGAGGGAGCTACCGCTGGAATCCCGAGACGTGGCGGGGGAGCTTTGTCGTCGACTCGGTCGACGTCGTCTTCACGCTCGACAGCCCGCTCTTCTGGGTGCGTGGTGCCGCCGTGCAGCTCCCCGCGCCGGTCCGCTACCGGGCGGAGCAGGTCCGCGTGCCGCTCGGTGTGATCGATGGAATCCTGGAACCGCTGCTCGGCGAACGCTGCCGCTGGGACCCGCGCGGGGGCACGCTCGAACTGACGGGGCCCCCCCCGTGGGTGCAGACGCTCGCCCTCTCCGGCGGCACGCCCTTGGCGGCGCTCGAGATCGGCCCCGTCGATCCCACCGCGGTGCGGCTGCGCTGGGATCCGCTCGGAACGCTGATCGTGGACGTCACAGGGGCGCGCGCCGCCCCGGCCGCGAACCCGGTGAAAGGGCGTGCGGGCGGCATCCGCGTGGCGCGACCGAGATCGACCGGCCGGGGCTTCGAGGTCGCGCTCGCGCTCGAGTCGGAGTGGGTCGGCGCGCGGCTCCGGCGGGACAAGGCCGACCGGACCGTCACGGTCGAACTGACCACCTCGACCCGCGAGGTCCAGCGCGGGCGGTTCGAACCTCTGACCACCTGGATCTCGGGGCGGTCTGTGGCCGCGCCGGGAGTCGTCACCGGGCGGACGATCCTGCTCGAGATTCCGCCCCCGCCGGCCGCCGCGGAGGCCGTGTCGGATTGCCTGACCGGCCTGACGGAGTTGTTGCGAGCGGTCCTGGAGCAGGAGTTCGGACACTCGCTCGTCGTGATCCAGGATCGCCTCGAGGAGGGGAGCCTCCGTTCTCCCGCCGGACTGCCCGAGACCCCCGGAGTTCCATCGGGCGATTGCTGGATCGGCGTGCGTCTCGAGAGCCGGCCTCCCGGAAACGAAGGCGAGTTCACGCTCGTCGTGCCCGGAATGGTCGCGCGGCGCGAGGTGCTCCGCGGCGGGGCGCTCGAGGCGGTCGACGCGGCCGCGGCCGAGCGGACGCTGGAGACGGCGGCCGCCACCGGGGGGGTCTTCGAGAAGCTGCCGCCCTGGGGGCAGACCGCGCGTCCGCGGGAGGGGGAGTCCGCACGCCTGGCGCGGCTCATCGCCGACCATCTCGACTATCGCTGGGCCGATCGTCCCATCCGGATCCACGCGCGGCCGGCGCGGATCTTCCGCGGGCTCGGCGTGCCCGGGGTGATTCTCTATCCGGCGGCGATCGACGACGACGCGGCGCTGCGTGCCCTCTGCGACCAGACAGAGGTGGGGGAGCTGGTGCGGAACCTCGCCTTCGCGATCGACGAGTTCCTGCTGGGCCAGGCGGGCCTGGAGGAATAGGGGAATGAACAGAATCCTCATCATCGTGGGGCTGCTCATGGTCGTGGCGGCCGGCGCGCTCTACCTGCTCGGACGGGATCGGATCGGGGTGTTGGACCGCGGTCTCGAGCCGTCGCGTGGCCGCGGGGATCAATCGCTCATCACCCTGCGGCTCTACTTCGGAAATCCGGAGGGTTCGGGACTGGTGCGCGAGGACCGTGCTGTTGTGACTTCCGGCACCCTGCGGGAGCGGCTGCAGTCGTGCATTCGTGAGCTGGCAGCGGGACCTGCGACCGACGCCATTCCCTCCGTGCCTGCCGCGACGACCGTGCGCGAAGTCTTCGTCGACCGCTGGGGTCTGGGCTACGTCGACTTCGACCGCGGCGTGCTCGGGCGCAGACGTCCCGGCGACTACGAGGAGTGGCTGGCGGTCGCCGCCCTGGTCCACACCATCTGCGACAACTTCGCGGAGATCCGCGAAGTCCGCTTCATGATCGACGGGCAGGTCGTCACCAGCCTCGATGGGTACATCGACCTGGAAGAGCCGCTGAACTCCGAGGACTTTCCCCTCGGTCCGGTGGCGGGAAGGCCCTGAGTACAGATGGAACGTAATGTCGATGCGGCCCGCGCGGAGCGCCCGATCGGGGTGTTCGATTCGGGCATCGGAGGACTGACCGTCGTACGGGCGCTGATGACACGCCTCCCGCGCGAGCACATCCTCTACTTCGGCGATTCCGCCCGGGTCCCCTACGGTACCAAGTCGCCCGAGACCGTCACCCGCTTCTCCATCGAGAACACGAGGTTTCTGGTCCGGCGTGACGTGAAGTTCGTCGTCGTGGCCTGCAACACGGCCAGCGCACTCGCCCTGCCGGTCCTGCAGCGCCGGTTCGAGCTGCCGATGCTCGGGGTGATCGAGCCGGGCGCGCGGGCCGCCGTCGCGCGCACGCGCAACCAGAAGATCGGCGTCATCGGCACGATCGGCACGATCGCCTCGGGGGTCTACGAACGGATGATCCTCGCCCTCGAGCCGAGGGCCACCGTGGTCGAGGCGCCCTGCCCGCTCTTCGTGCCGCTGGCGGAAGAGGGTTGGACGGAGGGGCCGGTCGCCGAGCAGGTCGCCCACATCTACCTCGATCCGCTTCTCGCCACCGGCGTCGACACGTTGATCCTCGGTTGCACGCACTATCCGCTGCTCAAGGATGTCATTGCCCACGTCGCGGGGCCCGGCGTCGCGCTGATCGACACGGCGGAAGAGACGGTGCGACTCGTGCGCCGCCACCTCGAGGAGTTGGGACTGGCGCGGCCGGCCGCAGAGGGCGAGGACAAAGCCGCAGAGGTGGGCCCGGACGCCGCGCCGGACCGCCGGGGCGAAGGCTCCCGCCGTTTCTTTGTCAGCGACATTCCGGCGCAGTTTTCGCAGGTCGGGGGGCGGTTCCTCGGCCGTCCGATTCTCGAGGTCGAATGGGTCGATCAGAGCGATCTGCCCTGGTTTGAGCGGTGAGCCGCGGGAGATGACGATGGAGCCAGGCCAGGAGGAAACGGGGACGATGCGCAGCGGCGAACGGGCGGAGGGCTCGCTTCGCCGCGTGCAGATTGTGCGGTCGTGTCTGCGCCAGGCGGCGGGATCAGCGTTGATCCGCTCGGGGAACACGCAGGTCCTCTGCGCGGCGACGATCGACGACCGCGCGCCCGCCTGGCGGCGCGGCACCGGCGAGGGGTGGGTGACGGCCGAGTACGGCATGCTCCCCGCGTCGGTCAGCGAGCGCGCCCCCCGGAACAAGGCGAGCGGGCGCGCGATGGAGATCCAGCGTCTGATCGGCCGCTCGCTGCGGGCGGTGATCGACCTGAAGAAGCTGGGGGAGCGGACGATCACGATCGATTGCGACGTGCTCGACGCCGATGGCGGGACCCGCACGGCGGCGGTCACGGCGGCCTGGGTGGCCCTGCGCGAGGCGACCGATCGACTGCGGGCCTCCGGCGTCATCGCGGAGGATCCGATTCAGGACTCGGTCGCCGCGGTCAGCGTGGGGCGGATCGACGGCCGCCTCTGGCTCGACCTCGAGCATGCCGAGGACAGCCGCGCGGAAGTCGACCTGAACGTCGTCGCCACCGGCGGCGGACGGCTGGTCGAGGTGCAGGGGACCGCGGAGCACGGGACCTTCACCCAGGTGGAACTGCGCCGCATGGTCAGCCTCGCGTTGTCGGGGATCCGTCGCCTCACGCGGCTGCAGGTCCGCTGCCTGGCCGCTCCGCCCAAGCCGATGGGCGTGATCCTGCCGGGCCGGAAGTCGTCCGACGGGGGCGAAGCCTGATGCCGTTGTTCGAACTCGTGCTCGCCACGAACAATCGGGACAAGGTGCGCGAGATGGCCCACGCCTTGCAGGATCTACCCGTGCGACCGATCGCCGTCGGTGATCTCGGGGACTGGCCGGAGGTAGAGGAGACCGGAACGACCCTCGAACAGAACGCTCTGCTCAAGGTGCGTGCCACGGTCGGACGGACCGGCCGGCCCTGCCTGGCGGATGATACGGGGCTCGAGGTCGACGCCCTCGGCGGCGCCCCCGGCGTGTTCAGCAGCCGTTACGCCGGCCCGAATGTGACCTATGCGGACAACGTGGCCCGGCTTCTGCGCGAGCTCTCCGGCGTTCCGGAGGCCGAGCGGACCGCCCGCTTCCGCTGTGTCGTCGCGGTGGCCGACCCGGACGGACGCGAGGAGACAGTCGAGGGAGTGGTCGAGGGGCGCATCCTCTTCGAACCGAGGGGCGAGGGCGGGTTCGGGTACGACCCGGTCTTCTGGGCGCCTGAGAGCGGCCTCACCTTCGCGGAGATGGGCGTGGCGGCCAAAGAGTCGATCAGCCACCGCGGACGGGCGCTCGCGGCCGCGCGGAGGGTCTTGATCGCGTGGTACGGCCTGGGAGCGTGACGGGGCTGCGCGCCTGGCAGGACTCGAACCTGCGACCGATGGATTAGAAATCCATTGCTCTATCCGACTGAGCTACAGGCGCACGGAACCGCGCGGTCTGGTCGGCGCCGCCGACGGGCGGCCGGCAGGGGAAGAGAAAGAGAACGAGAAAGAGAGATGGGTGGGTAGTGGGATTTGAACCCACGACAGCTGGAACCACAATCCAGTGCTCTGCCAACTGAGCTATACCCACCACAAAACCGTCAAGCAAACTGCCGGATCGCTCGGGCCGGCGGTCCCCAGGTCGGCCAGATCGTTCCGGCCGCTCTGGCCTGGCGTCTCTCTGCCAAGGATGTCGGGGTGAGAGGATTTGAACCTCCGACACCCTGCTCCCAAAGCAGGTGCGCTACCAGGCTGCGCCACACCCCGAAAGTGCCCGAATGTGATCGGCGAGCACGATGGAGGATAGGGTCTTTCCAGCAAGGATGTCAAGCCGACCTCCCGGGGCGGCGAGCGAGACCCCGCGACAGGTGGCGGGGTGCGCCGCGCCACGCGGGGGGGTAGAATCACGCCGCCGCGGCGGAGCGTCCCGGCGGTAAGAGGAGGAGTCTTCATGCGGAGCCTGAACAGGGTCATGCTGATCGGAAACCTGGGGAGCGACCCGGAGTTGCGCCACACGCCGAGCGGAAACGCCGTGGCGTCCTTCAACCTGGCGACCAACGAGATGACGGGGGGGCGGGACGGGCAACCGGGTCAGGAGAGGACCGAGTGGCACCGGATCGTCCTCTGGGGGAAGCTGGCCGAGATCGCCAACCAGTACCTCCGCAAGGGGAACAAGGCGTACATCGAAGGGCGCCTGCAGACCCGGGAGTGGACCGACAAGCAGGGGAACAAGCGCTACACCACCGAGATCGTCGGCCAGCAGATGCTGATGCTGGGCGGACGCGGCGAGGGAGGCGGGCAGGGTGGCGGACAGGGCGGCGCGAGCTATGGCGGGCGTGCCCAGCGTTCCGAGGGCGCCACTCCGGCTCCCGCCGTGGCCGACGACTTCGGCTCGGGCGAGGCGGCCGATCCGGGCCGTCCCGACTTCATCGACAACGACGACGATCTGCCGTTCTGAGCGATCGCGGGAGCACCCTGTCAGGGCCCCGTCTCGGCGGCGACCCGAGAGGCGTCCGGACCCCGTTCTTCGCGGTCCGGGCGCCTGTCGCATCATGCCGGAGTTCGCCGCCGTCCCGCCGCCGCCACACCGTCGCCCCGCTGTGGGCGACCAGGCCGCCAGAGTTCCCCGCGGCCGGGATTCCCTCTTGACCCCTCGCGCCCCTTTGCCTAGTCTCTGCGTTCGCACGCATTGCGCCGCTAGCTCAACTAGGCAGAGCAACTGACTCTTAATCAGTAGGTTGATGGTTCGATTCCATCGCGGCGCACATCTCCACTTCTGGTCCTCCTCCCGGTCCTCCTGCGGGTGTCTCCATGGCCGCGCCGGTCCTTGGCCGCGCCGGGGTCCCGGCGATTTTCTCTGGACCCATCTCGACGCGGAGGGCGTATGCTACCTCCGCTGGCCCGAACGGGTCGGCGGACCATGCCTTAGTCGACATGTCCTCAGGTTCATCGGGGGCGAATTGGGTTCGACGGGGGCAGGGAGGCAGTGACTGCGTGCCGAGGTGCCAGGACCTTGGAAAAACTGGCAAAACACAACTGCCAATACTGAATTGGCCCTCGCGGCCTAACTAGCCGTGACGTCCCCCGTGATTCTGTCTGTCGGGTTGCGGAAGGACGCTGTTACGACGGGCTGGTCAGCCGAGCGCCCGACGAGGTTGACGAGATTTCTCAGGGCTGGTCCCCGGTCGATCCTGCCGGCCGGAGCATCCGGGGACGAGATTAGATAACCGGACACGCACGTAGATGTTGCTGTTGAACTGCTTTCGGACGCGGGTTCGATTCCCGCCGCCTCCACATTCTAACTACTTGGGTCCCAATGACTTGACTTTTGACGGGACCCCCGTCTCCACGCCGTCTCCAAGCTCGCGTGCGGGCTTTGGCTGCTCCAACAGCCGGATCGCGGCCTCCACCGCGGCCGGCGACAGGTGCATGTACCGCTGACTCGTCGAGAGATCCTTGTGCCCCGCGAGTTCCTGGATCGCCCGTGTCGGTGCGCCCCGCATGGCGAGGTGCGAGCAGAACGTGTGCCGAAGCACGTGCACCCCGGCGTTGCGGAGATTCGCGAGCCGCGCAGACCGCTCCACCAGTACCCGCACGATCTTCTGCGAGATGCCCTCTCCGTCCTCACGGCAGAGGACGCGGACCCCGCGCAGGTGCCGGTGCGTCCGCAGCGCGTCGGCGAGCCGGCTCGTGAGCGGAACGAGACGGGCACGGCCGCCCTTGGGCGCGGTCACGTTCCCCTTCCACTCCGATCGCCGGACCCAGAGCTGCCGCTTCGCGAGATCGATGTCCGTCCACTCGAGGGCCATCATCTCTCCGCACCGCAGGCCCGCATCACCGCCCAAGAGCACGATGAGATGCGCGCGCGGATCGACCAGGCGGGCCGACTCGACCAGCCGCTCGTACTCGTCGAAATCATGGAACGCGGCCTCGCACGGCGGCTGTGCCCGCACGAGCCGGACGGTGCACGGCATGACGTCCAGCACGTCCCACTCGACTGCGACCCGGAGCAGGGTCGAGAGGACGGAAAGCACGTTGTTGACCGTCTTCGGCGCCTTCGCCGCGAGTCGGCCCTTCAGCCTCTGCACGTCCTCGTTCGTGATCTCGTCGAGCCGCTTCCGGCCGAATCGCGGGACGAGATGCACTCGGAGGATCGTCTCCTTCGCCGCGATCCCCGATGGCTTCTGCCGATTCGCCTGCGCGTAGCCCTCGAGAAACCGCGGCGCGAACGCCGCCAGGGTCGGCACCTCCTCTCTGTCCTTTCCGGGCTTCGCGATGCCCTGTACGAGGATCTGGCGCTCGCGCGCCTCGGCCCAGCGCAGGGCGGACGACCGCGAGGACACGGGAGCCTTCTTTCGCTCCCGCAGCCTCGTGCCGTCCGGCATGGCCACCACGATGTCCACTTCCCATCCTCCGCGCCTGTATGGTCGGATTCTTATGCCCATCGCCTTTGGTCCTCCTTGGGCGACGGCGCACGACTTCGGTGGAGCCATGCTAGCAGATCATCGCGGCGCACGAGCATCCGTCGTCCGATCCGCAGCACACCCGGGAGCTGCCGCCGCTGGGCCATGGCGTAGATGGCCTTCGGGGTGGTGCGCAGGAGAGCCGCAACCTCCTCGATCGTGAGGAGCAGAGGCAGCCCGTCGTCGCCCGACTGTACCCCGAGAGGGAGAGTCGGCTCGGCGCGCCGGGTCATGACGCCGGCTCCCGCCGTCCTGGATTCGCACCGGGAGTCATCGGACGGAGATCCCGGAGCTGGAGGGCCACCCGCCGCCGGACGAAACGGCGCCGTGGCGGGTTGGTGTCGGTGACTCTGCCGGCTGGAGGACGCGCCGACCCGCGATCGCGCTCGACCGCGCTTCGCGGAACGGACCGCGTCGCTCACGTGGGCCCTCGCGTCGGACGCGGGAGATCCTCACTCCTCGGCGCGCAGGTCGCTCGCCATCACGTCCCGCAGCGGCCGGCGTCTGCCGAACTCGAGCCCGCGCTCGAAGACCGCGAACACCCCCAACCGCTGGAGCCGCGTGAGCGTCGCAATCCTTGGAGGAAGGACGTCCCCTTCGGCATTCACAACAACGTCGGGAAGGTACCGCGATCGACAGGCGGTGACTTGAGCCAGCAAGAGCCCGGCGCAGCGGAGTCCGCAGCGCGAGGCGAAGCGCACCAGATCGAAGAAGCGATCGATCAGGTCCGCGGTGACGAACACAAGGAACAAACGAAGCGACTTCACGATTCGATTCTGCATGGGCGTAGTAGTTAATGATCTTGACGGGCCCACGCTCCTCCAGCCGGACACTTGGGCATTCGATCCGTCGACGCCAGCAAACGGATCGAATGAAGAACCTCGGAACGAGGAAACGGCCGGCCCGCGATCGCGCTGTCACGCGCATCGAGGGACGGCAGGCGTGCACCGAGCCTCGGCCGCCGGACCTTCCGCGGAGCGTCGTCATCCTCCGAGTCGCCAGCGCCTCGCGAGCCTGGTCCAAAGGCGGCGTCGCAGCCGCGACCGAAGCCCGGACTCCGCGACGAGGATCCCCACCGCGAGCGCTCCCCAGACCCCGATCCCGTACCCGAGGGGCCGGACCCGGTCGAAGGGAAACTGCTCGGCGAGAAGACTGCTCGAGCGCCAGAGCACGGCCAGGGTCACGACCGCCAACACGCCCTTCGGACGCATCGCGACGAGACGGAGGCAGCCACGGAAGAACTCGACCGTTCCCGCGACAAGGACCACGGCGCTCCAGAGCACCGGGGCCACGAGCTGTCGTGTTCTCATGGTTGTGCTGGTTAATGATCATGAGCCAGCGCGTTCCCTCGTATCCGAACTCGAAGGGTCCCGCTTCGGAAGGATCCCGAAGGTGGCATTCACCGCGGGGTCGAGCGGGACCCAGATCTGGTCGAAGACGGTGTATTCGTTCACCGAGCCGATCTCGGTGAGCCAGATGAACTGAAGCGCCCGCCGGGGCTCGAAGCCCAGCGAGGACCCGACCGAGCGGATCGTCTCGATGCGCCGCTTCGAAGTCGTGGCGATGAGCACGCGGACCGCCGCGAAGGGGCCGGCCATTCCGAGGACCTCCTGGTACCGCGAGAAGCCCCCGCCGGACAGGTAGTTCAGGTAGAAGCGGAGGATCTTCGCGACGCCCCGTTCGCGGTCGGAGACGGTCTCGGTGCCGCGATCAATCTCGAGGAAGCCGAGGGCGGACACACCGCCGCATTCGAGCGCGAAGACCCCATCCGGCGTGTGCGCGACTTGGCCGCCCGGCCGGGTGATGTCCGCGGCGCAGTCACGGGTGTACCGGCTGATCCGGCCTTGGTCCGTCCGCTCGACGACGTGATCGGCGAGGAAGCCGAGAAAGTGGACGTCCTCGCGGCGAGCGCACGCACTCGTGAGCGCGATGCGGAAGTCGGCGATCGCCAGAGCGTGCCTGAGGAACAGATGGTCCTTGGGCTGGAATCTCGCGCGGGACCGCTCGAGTCCCGCGGGAGGGATCGCGAGGCGCTCCGCGACGAGACGCAGGCCGCGGCGCCCGAGGAGGGCGATCCGGTCGGCGACCGCGGGGGACCGGAAGAGCGAGACGTATCCCGCCCCGGCGAGGAGGCGGAGACGCCGGGCAGCGGTCTGCGCCGAGAAGAAGTGGAGCCGCTCGAGCTGCGCGAGCGTGAGATAGCGGTACTTGAATAGGGACAGGAGGACCTCCACGTCCCGGGCGGTCACGACGATCCGCCGCGCCCGCGATTCAGCCAGCGGGCTCATGACGCGAACACGTCCCCTGCTGTTAGCGCATCGAGGGCCGAAGCAGGGCTCCTCCGCGTCATCACCGGCGCATCGGCCCCGTACTTCGCGCGCGAGCGACGGATGATCTCCTCACGAACGGCGACCGAGCCGCCCTCGGGAGGAGGAAGCATCCGGGTATGGACGATCGTACGATCGAACTTGCAGTACGCTTCGCCCACACCGAGGCGGAGGAGATCAGTGTCGATCCGGGAGCCGTTCACCGCGAACTCGCGGCCGAGCTTCCGGGCGTCTTCGGCCCCGGCCGAGAACGCGATAAGGGTCCCGACATTGCCCAAGATCCCGTGGAGCACGGCGTCGGGGAGCATCGAGGTGTGCTGACTTGCAAGGTGAAGCGCGACATTGAACTTCCGTGCCCGGACGAGAAGGGATTCATACGTGCGGGGATCGGGGCCGACGATCGACGGGAATTCATCGAGGTAAAGGTGAAAACGAGGGCGGGCTGATGCCGGCACGTTGGCGCGGGCCATCGTCGCGACCTGGATCTGTGCCGCTGCGAAGGCGGCGACGATCTCGGCGCTCCGCGGGCCAAGAACCCCGTCCGAGGCGGCGATGAGCAGGATCTTCCGTTCGTCCATGATCCGCCGCACGTCCAGGCTGCCCTTCCGGCAAAGCACGGCCCGGACCTTCGGCGACAGGAGCTTGTGGATCCGATTCAGGATCGGGAGATGCGAGTCGCGGGCCATCGCGGGAAACGTCTGTGTCCAGAACCGGATGAGGTCGTCATCGTCGAGTTCCGCGATCACCGATCGACGGAAGGAATCGTCCACCCGGTTGAGCAGGGGTTCGACGTCGCGCAGGCTCGCGTCCTTCACCCGAAGAAGAGTCGCTACGACGAAGCAGAGGATCATCTCCGCGCGCGGTGCCGGCCCGTCCTCGATGAAGAGGCGCGAGAGGACCGAGAGGATCTCGTCCGCCTTGAGGTCCCGGTCCTCACCCTCCCGGTACGCGAACGGATTGAGGGATGGCGGCCTCGGGTCGGCGGGATCGACCACGACGACATCATCGCGGCGACTCTCGGGGATGAACGGCAATATCTCATCGAAGATGAATTCCCGTTCCTTCGCGATGACGCCCACACCGTACCCGGCCGCGAGGTCTTGGAGGATCAGGTTTCGCAGGAAAACCGTCTTGCCGGATCCGGTCCGACCGAACACCGCGACGCCCCGCGTCCGCAGCGCGTCGGGGAGGATGCTCGGCACGGTGGACGCACCGACCGTCCGCTCCGGTGCAAGGCCGCGTTCCGCATGCCGGGCTGCCACGAACGGCCATGACACCTTGGGGTGCGTGGCGACGGTGCCGATCACCGGACCCGTGACGGCGTCGAGGTCATCAAGCAGCCGCTCCGTGAGATTCCAGCTCCCGCCGGCCGGGGGCTCCGACGGGGAGGGCAGGCTCGGGATGACGCCCGGCGGGAAAGCAGTCCCAAGGGTGCGGACGAATGCGAACACCTGTCCCCGCCGATTCGCCTCCGCCGCGGCTTCGCGCTCGCGCCGCTTGGTCTCCTCGTGGTGCCAGACGATGAGCGCGAGCAGGCCGAGTAGGATGACGAGCATGATCCAGCCCATGAGCATCCCCCTTTCGAGGTATATCGAGGGTGTGTGTGGGAGCGGGCGCGGGCGTATTCGGCTCGGTACAGGTGTCCGGGCCGCAACCCGAGGCAGCTCTTTTGCTTGACCTCCAGGCGGATGCCCCGACTGCCTGCGCACTGCCTTTCTCTTGTGCCTGCGGGTCATCGGCCACGCCCCCATTCCGGGAGCGGGTCCGGGATTACGGAGTCGATCGCCTCCGGGTGCACGGCGAGCGGCGCCCGCTGCTGTTCCTGCCTGTGCTGCTCCGCGAGGCCCGCCTCTGTCACGTCGCGCGTGCACTCGCGGAGGGCAAATCCGAAGAGCAGAAGCGGCCAAAAAACCGGGATGGCGAACACCCACCACGGCATTGTGGTCTTGATCTCGCGTGCCGGCTGGGGAAACTCAAGCCAGTACGGCACCTTGATTCCGTCCGGGTAGATACAGGTGCCGCGACGGCGGGTCCATCCGTTCTCGCGCAGCGCGTCCACGTACGTGTTGATCTTGCCGTCTGCGCGAATCTCTGTCGGCATCGGACTACTCCTCCTCTCGACGGGAGGCCGCCGCGTTCAGGTGTTCTTCGAGGAAGGCCGCGAGTGATGGGCTGCAATCCGGGAGGGACGGCACCCCGTTGCGGCGCGGTGGGATGGGTACCGGGGGCGGAACCGGGGCGCGATACCCGAACGCCAGAGTCTCGGACGGGGTGGGCAGGAGCGCTTCCCGCACCTCCGGATCGCGGGAGATCTCGGGCCGCCGAGTCACGAAGCCGGCGACGCGCTCAGCGTACGACCGGGCGATATCAATGGTCTCGGCGATCTGCGTGCGGGCGTCTCGGTAGGCGCGAAAGAAGCCGACCACTGCCAGGACGGCGAAGACGAGCACTTCGATGAGAAGGATGAGGAGAATGTGGGATGTGCTCATGACTTGACCTCCTCAACAACAGTCGAGCGGGGTGCCGCACGGTCGCCCGCCGACCGGGGCCGCGGGACGAGGCGTATGTGACCGGTGACCGCGCCTTCCAGGTGGCCTCGCAGGTATGCCGCGGACGCGGTGGTCTTGTCCGGCGATAGGATCCCCTCGCCCCGGCGCCACTCGGGAAGCCGTGCCGCGATCGACGGGATGTACTGAATGGCCTGGGCCTCGGCCGGGGTCGGCAGGAGCGCTTCGCGCACCGCGGGATCGGTGGAAAGCTCGGGGTGACGCCCGAGGAAGCTGACCACCCGGAGCGTGTACCCCTGGACGGCGGCGCCGAGGTGACTCGCCCGCGCCCAGGCGTCGTGTTGGGAGCGGTAGAGGGTTCGCGCCGCGGAGATCGCGTTGACGAGCACACCGGCGATCAGAACCAAGAGGGTCTGTAGTTCAGTCATTGCGTGGCCTCCATCGTGCCGAGGTTTGTGTCCCGTTGGCTGCCCGAGCGAATCGGGCTTTCACCGAGAATCATGCGGACGAGGGAGGCGGAGATCGAGGGACAAGCGGGGCAGGTTTGGGCTCTTGGCGGGCCGAATGGCGCGGAAACGATCCGGGGGCCAAACGAAAACCCCTCGGACGCTGCCGAGAGGCTGAAGCGAGACGAATTGCTGAGTAGAGTTCAGCGCGATTAGGTTGTACAGGTCTCCAGACCGGAATCGAATGTCAAACAGGACATCTGGAACCTGCTGAGGTGTCCAGCTTCAGAGCGTCCGCGAACATGCCATTCATGGCGAGAATCGAACCGAGGAAACAAAGGAACTACTGCTTCGTGAGGTGACGGCGAATGGCCTTCCAGCCCCTTCTGTATCGCTCCATGAGCGTGTACTTGGCCGTCGTGCGATCCGGACCGAGTGAAATGAATTCCTTCCTCAGCCGTTGGGGCGGAGGCAAGGGTGGACGAAACGGTACGCGCGTGCCGAGCACGCCAGCCGCCTCGAGAACGGCGTAGCAGTCGAGCGGCACGTTGGCCCACGGACTCTCGTGCATCGAAGTAGAACCTCCCTTGACCGTGAGGCCCAGGAGGGGTTCTTGACAGTTCCGTTCCCCCATGGTTAGGTGCCTGAAAAGACCCAACCCGGATGATCGGAGTGAGGTAGTAGGGAGAACGGAAGTTCGCGAACCTCTCCGGACTCCACTCCGGATTGGCTAGTGTTCTTTCGGCCGTGCCCTGTCGCTCGTTGACAGAGGCCGGTCTCCCTATGGCGGGAACAGTGAGAGTGTGCCGATTCAGTCGTTCGCATGGGCCCATTCGAGCGAACTTCATGGATCTCGACCCTCTCGGTTGGAGGTTGTTGCCAGCGCACCCGAACGCTAGGGCGGTGCGAACCCGTGACTTCATGGTAGTACAGGCGGCGGCCCGGATGGAAGGGTCAGATCCGCCGTTTTTGGCTATCTGTCGGAAGCGCAGTTGCGAACCTGGGGACATGGGCAACCTGCGGTGGCGCCTTCGTCTACGCGACGCTTCCACGCGTCGCACTACCAGGCGTACCGTTTTCCGTCCGGGTTGAAGTGCTCGGGGTCCTCCTCATCCCCCTCGTCCTCGTCGGGGATCTGCGAGGCGTGAAGGACTGTGAGCGTCTTGCCGTAGCGACCGAGCCCGATCACATCCTCCGAGATCTCGAAGTCCTTCGCGGGATCGTCGAACCACTCGGAAAGATACAGCAGGCCGTCGTCCTCGGCTGCGGCGACCACGTTCTGCGGATCCGCGTTGAAGCGTGCCGTCGTCGTGCCCTTTGGGACCGGCGATCCCTTCCGCAGAAAGATCCCTCGGATGCTGGCGAGGGTCGACGACGCGAAGCAGTAGCAGACTGAGTCGCCCTCGGAGACAACGACGGCGACCGGATCCACGGTGAGTTGTGCGTACCGGATTGCGGTGCTCGTGAGGGAAGTCTCGAATCGGGCGGCCAGGTTCTTGATCGCCTCTCGGCCGATCGGATGCCGCCGAATCTCGGCGCGGAACGCCTCCTCGGGCATCAGAAGCTCTGCCGCGAAGTGGTCAGCCTCGATCTCTTGACCGAGATCGGAGCTGAAGTCGCTGGCCGAAAGATGAATCTGGCTTGAGGCGAAGAGCGATGTCCGGTGCTTCTCGATGCGGAAGTGCCCGAGTTCATGCGCAACCGTGAATCGCCGAAACCCGTCGCTCGGAATCGCGGTCGAAAACAGGATGCCGAAGGTGGATCCCTGCTGGAGCAGGCATCCGGAAAACGCAGTTCCCAGATTCGGTGATCCCTCCACAATGATGCCCAGACGACCCGCGATCTCGATGGGGTCAATTGGTGGTGTCGGGCTGCCGATCTCCTTCAGGAGAGTTCCGGCGGCCGCGCGCGCGATCCGAAGGCCGAGGTCCGATCGGTTATTGGTCATCCTCACGCTTCTTCTGGTCGTGTTCCTCGAGCGACTTGCTGAACGTCTCGAGAATCTTCAGCGACTCATCGGTCATTCCCTGGGCGTGCCGGAAGATCGCACGGAACTTCGGACCCACCGGCTCGGGATCGTCCGTGCGTCCCAGGAGGTAGTCCACGGAGACCTCCAAGGCTTCCGCAAGCTTGATGAGTGTCGGACCGGCGGGAAAGCGGAACCCTGTCTCGAAATGCGAGATCGCAGCCGCGGGCTGACCCGCCTTTTCGGCGAGCTCTGCCTGCGTAAGTCCCCGTTTTGCACGGAGTTCAGCCAGCCTCTGGCGGAATCTATCTGGGTCGATCATTTTGTCCTTGTGCCACGCGTCGTCCGTAGTGTACCTATATACGAGTGAGTAGTGGCCCCGCGGCCTCTTTTCTTTGCCGTCTGACTATACTCGATCGACGTGCTTCTGAAGTCAAGCGCGGAGTGGAGGGAGGCCAGATGGAGAGGAGAAGGACCGGGGTGCCACACGACGAGCAACCGTTCACAAGAGGAGGTCGGACCATGGCGGTCTACCGGAAGAAGAAGGGCAGCGACACGTGGCACTGGTGCAAGAACTGCGCTGAGTGGCCCACGAGCAACTACGACGAACAGGCGACGAAGCCGACGAGCGGCGAGCTCTGCAACCAGTGCAAGGGCAAGGAAGCTGCGGGCACCTGCACCAAGTAGCCCGGCACAACGAGGATGCGGGTGCGTGGACGACCGCGCGTCCGCATCGTGGAAGGAGATCCGATGGACCGGAAAAACGTGCACGTAACCCCGCACTCGGACGGATGGCAAGTGCGGCGCGAAGGCGCCGAACGCGCCTCCTCCGTCCAGAGAACTCAGCGGGAAGCGATCGCGCGGGCGCGAGAGATCGCGCAGGGCGAACGGGGCGAGGTCTTCATTCACGGGGAGGATGGGAGGATCAGGGATCGGGACTCTTATGGCCCCGACCCGTGCCCACCCAAGGACAACAAACACTAGCCCCCAGGGAACAGGAGGCCAGCGGATGAAGCTCGAGGTCGATGTCACGTGTCCCCACTGCCGGATGAAGTTCCGGCAGCGGGTCGAGGAGATGAGGCCGGGACGGTCGCGGCAGTGCCCGCATTGCGGGATCCGCATCGAGTTTACCGGTGACGACGGGCAGAAAGCCCAACGCGCGATGGACGATCTGGAGCGGACCATACGGAACTTTGGGAAGATCCGACTCTAGCCGACTGAGCGTCGCGACGCGCTTTCGAGCGACCGTACAGTGGGTCACGGTCGGGATCGTTCCTGCCGTCGTACGAAGTGCCCGCTGAGCGTCATCAGCGCGCTCAGGACCGTGTACGGAACGAGGCCAGACGCGCGGGCTCCGGCGGCCGCGGCCCGGCGCTCTGCGGCCGGCGCGTCGACGTCGAGCTGCCAGATGCGCTGGCGGTGTGCCCGGAGTTCGGAGGCGAGCCACACCCACTCGGGGTTGTCGGCGGTCTTGCGGCGCGCGGGGAATCGGAGCTCCTTGGTCCAGCCCGATCCGGTCAGCCCACCCTGGCGCAGCTCACCGGCAGTCGCCCAGTGCCACAGGTGCCTCCAAGATGGGCTCATATTCGACGCATCCGCGCTGGTCGCTCTCGTTCCGGCAATCGCGGATCGTCGCCCGCACGAGCGTGGAGTCCACCGTGCCCCACCAGTTCTCGGTGGCGATCGGGTCGCTCGATGAGGAGTTATCCAGCGCGTAGTTGTTGCCGTCGAGATTCGACCGGCGGATCCGAATGTCCCGTGTCGAGGTGCCGTCCAGGAAGACCCCAACGAAACTGCCGTGAATCCCGCTGCAACGAACGAGGAGATGTGAATCGTATGCCCCGACCGCGTACGGATCGCAGTCTTCCATCGTGCAGCCGAGGAGGTTGCACCGGGAGCCGTCGCGGATCTCGATTCCACCGATAAGACCGCCGTCCGTCCGGTTGTTGTTGCGGAAGACGCAATCCCGCAGGATCACGGTCCGGCCGGCACGCACGAGAAGCGGGGCGGCAAAGCTCGCGATTCCCTCGAACGTGCAGCGGAGCAGCCGGACTTCCGGGCCATCAGTGACGGCGAGCTCAAGACCCCCGATGAAGTCGTCCGGGACGAAGGCGCAGTCGATGAAGAACGGGCTGCGACCGCACTCGACCCGGCCAGTGAACCGAACGTGTCGCGCGATCGACCCCGAACCGTAGGTGGTGTCATCGAGGGCGGCCCCGGATGTCCCGTGGAAGTCCATGCGTTCAATTCGGACCAGCGCCTGGGCCGTCCCCTCGGCGCGAAGCGTGCACGCCGCACCGGCCACGTAGAGGGTTCCGCGAACCGTGACGCCTGGATCGATCCGAAGCGTCCCGGCCGTGAAGGCCGTCGTGGCCGTGGGGCGATACGGGCTCGCCTCCGCTCGCCAGTGGTCACCAAGCCCGCAGTGTCCATCGACGAGACCAGGGCGGTCGGTCGTAGTTCCAGCGGCGGCGGCGGAGAGACGGGACCAGTTGCCCGCGTCGTCCTGGACTGCGAGGCGGAAGTGGTAGGTGCGCCCAGGAAGGAGCCCGGAAACACGAAACATCTCTCCCTGGCCCGGAGATCGCGGCACCGGCACGCCTTCGCATCGGGTCATCGCCTCCCACGGGAGATTCGGTTGGTCGGCGTAGCGGAGGTCGTACGTGGCGGTGGGGCCGCCCAGCATCCCATTGTCGCCGGTTGCGGTCCACGCCAGATCGATGCTCTCCCAGGTGGCATACGTCGTTGTGACCATGGGGGCCTGGGGTGGAATCGTATCGACGGGAGCGGTCGTTCGCGTGATCAGTCGGTTTGAGGCGGCGGACCAGTTCGGCACCTCATCGGCCACGCGGAGTTCCAACGCATACGCCGTCGCCGGTGCGAGGCCGGACACCATGGCGCTCTCGGTCTGACCGGGCGAGCGCGGGCGGGAGGGCGTCGCAACCGGCTGCATCGCCGCCCATCCGGCGAGCGTGTCCGACGCGCACCGGAGGTCGTACCGGTCGGCAGTGCCGACGCCTCCATCATCGCCGGTCGCCGTCCAGGTGAGCACGAGTTCCGTGGTCGTTGCCTGGGACATCCGCAGGTCAGTGACGGCCGCTGGGGCGGTTGTGTCCGCCGGGGCCACGGTCGGTCCGCCGTCATCGCCGCTACAACCGATGAGGGTGCAAAGCACGGCGGCAGAGAGAACCCGCGCTCCCATCGGGTGCCGGGCGCCGGTAACCTGGGGACCGCGGCCCTGAGGCGGACGGACAATGTGTGCGATCATTGAGAGTGCTCCTTGCCTGAGCCGTTGTGCGGCGGCTGGACGATCCATGGGGATGATTCGAGCTGGTGGAAGAGCGCCTCGCGGTGGCGGGAGGTGATCTTCGCGTACACGGAGGTGCTCCGGATCGACTGATGACCCAGGTGGTCTTGGACGAATTCCAAACTCACTCCCGCGTCAAGGAGGTGGGTGGCAATGCTGTGGCGGAGCGAGTGCGCCGTCGCGGTCGCCGGCAGCCCGGCCGCATCGCGGTAGCGCACGAACAGGGACTGAATCTGGCGCTTCCGAAGTGGTCCACGGTTGCCCGGGAAGAGCGGTCCGGCCGGGCCGGCGCCATTTAGGGTCGTGACGTGGCCCGCAAGAAGATCCCGGGCGGCGGAGAAGAGCGGTCGCTCGGCCCACGCGCCGCCCTTCAGTCGCTTCACGACGATCCGGGAGCGATCAAGGTCGATGTCGCCGCGGACGAGAAGGCCGACCTCGGCGACCCGGAGGCCGTACAGGTAGATGATCGTGAAAAGCGCACGGTCCCGGGGCGCGGTGATCACGCCGAAGAGCGCGCGGGTTTCCTCCTGCGTGAGGTAGCGGGGCAAACGTTGGGTGGGCAGGTCGAACGGCATGACGGGGATTGGGGTGAATGCGGGGACCGGACTGCACCTTTTGGCGAAAGGGCGCGGTGCGTTGGTAATGACTGAAATTACAGGAGCTTACGAGTGCTGAATGGGGATGGCGGCCAGGCTGCCGGGAAGAAGTCGGGGATCACGGGAACGCGCGGAGGTCCGTGTTCCTTGGCAATCGGTACGACGGCAGGGGAGCGCGAGGAGGAACTGCACGGAATCGCCAAAGGGTGCAGTTACGTGACCTGAGTGCATTCTAGCGAGCGATCCGTTGAATGTCGAGGAGGACCTATACCTTCCCCGTGAATCCCATTTCAGCCAAGAACCGCGAAGGGGCCTTGGACCAGCCATGGTAGCTCTTGGCCCGACAGAGAGTCAGTCGCTCGCGCGTACGGGTGATCGCAACGAAGCAGTTGCGTCGCTCTTCTTCCATTTCCGCTGACGTATCTCCCTTGCTTACACTTTGCCAGGAGGGCATCACCGACTCCGCGAGACCTGCCAAGTAGACAATATCGAACTCCAAGCCCTTTGCTCCATGGACGGTCAGCAGAGTCACTGATCCAGGATCGCGCGGTGGTTCCTTCGACCTAAGCGCGAGACCTTGGATGAGTTCATCGAGCGCGATGTCTCCGCCTTTCTCCGCGCGAATCTCTCGGAGGCACACGTCCCACGCCGCCTTGTCATCATCCGCATCGCTGACCGTGCCCTCATCCGCAGCCGCAGACTGGACGAGAAGAGGAATGGCGGTATTCACCACCTGCCGCCAGGATGTTCGCGCCTGAGCAAGGTCGAGAGCGCACCTGCCGAGCTTCTGCGCTAGGGTATTATCGAGCGACTGCGTGGCCCGTCCCCAGTGCTCAAAGAAAGCAAGGCCCTCCGCCTCGGCTTCCGCGATCAGAATCGCTGGATCTAGCTCCGCACCAGTGATCCTGTTGCCGGCGTCGACGAGAACCTTGAAAATCCGCGCGTCAGTAGATCGGAGCGCCTGGTCGAGACACGCCTGCAACCATGTGAACTGCGGTGAGATGAAACGATCTCGGCGCTGGGCGATGACAGCCTTCACGTGCCGCTCGTGGAGTGCCTGCTGGATTGGAGCCAGTAATGCCCGCGTGCGTCCGAGGATTGCTGTCCGGCCCCACTCGTCGGGGTCGGCTCCTGAAATCTCATCGGCGATCCCCTGGCACTCGACAGCATCTGTTTCGAAGGCCCGAAGCGTGATCGATCCGGCTGAGGCGGGTTTCGCCGCGACAAGGGGTTTCTTCCCCGGGGTGCGGAAGGTGTTGTGGGCTACCAGTCGGTTGGCCGCGCCCACGATCTCGGGTGGACACCGATGATTCTCCACGAGCTGGATAAGCTCCGGCTGGAAATCGGCCCGCAGTTTCTCAATCTGTCGGTAGCTGGCGCCCGCCCATTGATAGATGATCTGATCATCATCCGCGACGGCGAATAGGTTTTTGAAAGTGTTGCCTGCCGCGAGCTGGATGAACCTGTACTGCGCTGGTGATGTGTCCTGAAATTCGTCAACAAGCCAGTACGGGTACGTCTTCCGCGTGCGTTCCGCCACACCAGGAACATCCCGAAGGAGACGGCAGGCACCGAGGATCAACCCATTGAAATCGTTTACGTTGTGCTCAAGGAGCGCTTCCTCGTAGATATGGTAGACACGGCTCACGATCTCGCCCGTGCGCGGCTCCTTGAACTGCGCGGCTGCTTTGTCCGGCACGATGAGTCGAGACTTGAGCTGGTCTATCACCGAGAGCCATCGGGCATCGTCCGGCGTGAGTGGCTCGCCGCGGGCAGCCGCCTCACCGAGCGCATCAGCTAGCAAAGCGTGCCGATCGGCCTCCTGATCGAAGATCGCGAAATCTGGCGAAACCCCGAGATGTGAACCGTGCTGGCGAAGCATCTGCGTGCAAAATGCATGGAACGTGCCTATGAAGGTCCGTTCTGTAAGGCCCGGTACGAGCTTTTCCACCCGGTCGCGCATCTCTGCCGCCGCCTTGGTGGTAAACGTGAGAGCCAGAACCCGGAAGTTCCGCTGCCGGCTGTCGTCTAGAATCTTGGCGACGCGGGCCGTCAGGACCCGGGTCTTCCCGGCGCCCGGTCCCGCTAGTACGAGCGCCGCACCTTCTTTCCAGAGGGCCGCCTCACGCTGAATGTCAGTGAGACTCTCGAGGATACCGTGGAGTTCGGGGGTCATTCCGTTCCTCCTATCCATGAAAGCACGAGATCAACGAGGGCACTCGGCATCCGGCGTGCGAGTTCCGGGTCGCGCTCGACTCGTAGCGCTAGTCGGCTGATGCATTCGACCTTCTCGTTTCCAAGCCGCTTCAAGAATTCAGCCTCCGGGCACGTCAGCGCGCTCCGGTTCGTTGCCTCAGCCAAGATCTCCCGGAGAAGCGGCTCGTGGCCATCGGCAATCAGTTGCGCCTCGAGGTTGTTCGGGGATGGTAATGTCTGGAAGTGCTCGTTGATCTCCGCAATCGAGAACCCGCGCTTTCGCAGTTCTTCCCGAAACGACTCCCCTTTCTTGTCGCCATCCACGACCATTGACCAGGGAATGGCGAACGATGTGGCCAGCGCTGGGTAGATCACGGCGTTTCCGTTGTTCATGAAATCGATTACAGCGATGCCGTGACGATCGAGGGGATGCCCGAGCGCGCGGCCAATAGCATGGACTAGGACGTACTCACATTGTCCTTCGACGAGAAGCCAGCGTCGTGCGAAGAAGATCTCACCGCGGATACGACGCCCAAAGAACGACAGCTCGTGTTCCTCCTGTGCCGTGATGAGCCCCCGACACCGGTGGCGGAATTCCGCGATAGCGTGCTGGGTAGTCGCCGCGTCCTGTGTCTGCCGGAAGCAGTTGGCGAGGTGTTCCGCAATTGTCGGCTCCAGCCAACTTGTTGCGGCGACTTGTCCCGTCGCAGGATCCTTCATGAGCATGGGTGCTTGGTGTCCTGCGAGCTGTCCGACGCTCTCGTTCCAGGGGAAGTTCAAAACGACGAAGCGTGGCATGAAGGCTACCAGGGTCTGTCCGTCCTTCAAGGTTGTCAGGCGGAGATTGTGGAGCGGCACGTTCTGAACGAAGTAAGGCGAGTGGGTTGTTACCAATTTCTGGCCGGGAAGAGAGCTAACTCGCTCCCAGACGGTGCGCGCTGCCTGTGGGTGCAGGTGGGCTTCCGGCTCCTCCAGGAGGAGCACAGGCTCTGTGCCAGCCTGTTCCTCTTCCAATTGCTGCCCCATCGCGGCTTGGAAGAGAAAGATCACGGCCAGGCTCTGCAGACCCTGGCCATGGTGGTCTAAGGGCAACCATGGCCGCAAGGTCTCACTCTTCAGCACCACGCTCGCGCGGGAGATCAAGTCCCACGTGTTCATCGGGAGCATGCGAAGCCGGGCATCGCCCTCCCCCTGCCCCACGGCGATCTTGGTGGCCTGCCCGATCGTCGTGGCAATATCACTGAGCTTGGGATCGGCAGCCAGCAGGCGGGCGTCGACGTCGTCGAGGGTCGTCTGAACCTCTCCCTCGACTTCGGTGGGAATCCGGACTGACTTGAGCAAACGCGACCAGAGTGAGGAGCGCAGACCGAACTCGTCAGCGGCATCGCGCAGAGCCCCGAGATAGAACAATGGGACGTAGGAGAAGAACCCAGAGAGATTGGTCGCCCTCTGGGCCTTCTGAGTCAGCGGCGTTCCGGCTGCGTCCAAGAATTCCCAGGCTGGCTCAAACGCTTCGGACTCGGATTGCCATTGGCACGTCACCCGGAGGGAAATACGGTTGCGTCCTGTGCTATCCAAGACGATGAGATCGTCAAGAGCCGCGACCATGTCTTCGGGCCACGGTTCGCCTTCATTTTCCTCCAGGTGGAGAACTACTCTCACTGGCGGAGCTTTCTTTGCGTCTATCGACTCGCCGGGACAGTGGAGGTCGTGCTCGGTAAACCCGGTTCCGCGCCGGCCCCACCGGCGGTCGAGGGCAACGCGAACGGCCTCGAGAATCGCTGTCTTGCCCGTGTTGTTCGCACCGATGAAGACGGTCGTTCCGTCGAGCTCGATGTCGAGATCCCGAATGGACCTGAAGTTCTCGATTCGAATCTTTGTTATTCGCATTGGAATTACTGAGTCAAGTGTTTCGGGGGTGGACCAGCCGCCCGCGCCGCGCTTCGACCTCGTTCACCCCCTTTATGCTCTCAGCCATACGGCAGCCCCCTGATCCCCAACCGACGCAGCAGCTCATCCGCAGACTCGAAGTTTCTCCCTTCCTTCGCGGCCAACTCGGCCTCGGTCGGGACCAGTTCACCGCGGAATGCCCGTTCTGTGACAAGCCGTGAGATCATATCTGCGCGCCGGAGTGCAGCCGACATCCGGCGGCTGATGGACTCAACGAGGGCGTCAAGAACCGCCACTCGCTGCAGGATGGATTCCTGCTCAGCAATACTCGGCAATGGAACACTGATCCGACGGACGTCGCCGACGTTCACATGAGGCGAAGCCGTGCCGCCCACGAGCTCGCGCACCGCGGTCCGGGTCTGAGGCGAGTTCAAGACAAGGGAGAGAAATACAGGTCGGATCAGCGTGGTGTTGCAGCGAAGGAGCATCATCCTCTGCCCAAGGCATGCGCGGAGCTTGGTGGGCATAATGCACGCTATTCCAAGAATACCGCCCTCGCGGCTATAGACCACGTCCCCGGCACGCGGCTCGAGCCGCGATGTCCGTTCCTGGTAGGTTGCCACGGAAACGAACCGGACTTCGGTGAGGTCCAGGCCGCGTTGCCCGAAGTTCGTGGTTCGAAGACATACTTCCCCGGATGGAGTCCACTTGGGCGTAGAATGCGGACAATCCACGATGTCGCTGCAGACGTCATTTACCGTTGCCGCGGACCAATCCGTTGTGCCCATCCGGTCTGCCGGCGGGCAGAGCCTCCCCGAGTACGCCGCCGCAAGCACCGCCTGCCGGAATCGCGAGAGGAGTCCTGGGATCCGCTCCAAGCGATCTCGGCACGAGTCCAGCTTTGCGAGGAGCTGCTCAAGTAGGGCCACGATCCTCATCTGTTCCGCCAGCGGCGGCACCGGGAGCCGTGCCGACTCCAGAAACCCACGAGGGACGCGCTTCTGGCCGACCGAGCCGGTCATCTCATCTTCGGCGATGTGTCGGAATGACTCCTGGCGAAGGTAGTGGTAGACGTACTCGGGAAGAACGGCGCCGTGAGAACGGAAGACGTGAAACTCCGTTGAGCCGAAGCCGAGTCCGTTGACGAGGTCACGGGCGATGGCAGCCTTCCCGTTCTCCATGCACGGCGTGATCTTGGCCATGATCACGTCGCCGTCCGTGAAGGCGGTATAACCCTTTCTGACGGTTGAGAAGGGACGCACTTCTGGCCGAGCGATGGTGCCCGCCCTTTCGTCCACCGCCCCCATCGGCACAAAGGTGACGGGCGCGTCCGGGGCGACCTCCGTTGCGGCGGGCTTCGGGGGGTTAATCTCAACGATCTCAGGAAGCGCAGAGAGCACCCATCCCTCTGGGACTCCGTTCTCCGCAGCCAGGGGGGCCTTCTCCTGGGGACGTCTTCGCTGTGATCGTCTAGTCGCCATGGGTGGTCGGCTTCCTAGCGGTTCCATTCTCAAGCAAGACGAGGACCTCGTTGAGCTCCGAAACTGCCGCCTCAAGTTCAGCGATCGCCTCGGTCGCAAGCTCTTCCGGCTCGAGAAGTGCGTCGGCGTCGTCGAGCGACTCTTCCTTGAGCCACTTGAAGCCGTCGAGCTTGAAGGCTTTGGCCGCGACCTCCTTGATCCCGAACTTCCGCCAGCGGCCTTCCTTCGAGTCGGATTCCTTCCGTTTCGCAACCCCGCTTGGGTCGGCGCCGTAGCACCTCTCGAAGTCGGCGAAGTGCGCAGGCGTCAAAGGTCGGCCCTTCTTTGTGATCCCGGGCACGTTGGTTCGGGCGTCGTAGATCCAAACAACGTCGGTAGGCTGACCCTTCGTGAAGAAGACGACGTTCGCCTTCACTCCCTGGCTATACGGGGTAAAGGTTCCGCGCGGCAGTCGGAGTACCGTGTGGAGCCGGCAATCTTCGGTCAGGATCTTGAAGACCTCGCCCGCTTGATCAGCGAACATGCAGTTATCTGGGAGCACGACGGCAGCACGTCCGCCTCTCTTAAGGACGGTCAGGATGTGCTGGACAAAGTTGAGTTGCTTGTTGCTCGTCGAGATCGTGAAGTCGTCGCGGTCCGGTGCCTGGTTCGCGCCCTTTGTTCCAAACGGCGGGTTCGTGAGCACGCAGTCGAACCGGATGCTCGGAGGGGGCGTGTAAATCGTGTCACCGAGGGTAATCCCGTCCTCGATGCCATGCAGGTAGAGGTTCATGAGCGCGAGGCGGCGGGGACGGGCGACGAGCTCGTTACCGGAGTAGACCTGTGTCTTGACACGCTTCGCGACGGACCGATCAAGAGCGCCCTTCGTCTCGGCCATGAGCCACTCGTACGCGGAGACAAGGAACCCGCCCGTACCGGCTGCCGGGTCATGGATCGTGAAGTCCCGGGAAACCCGGGGATCCGGTTTCATGCAGCGGACGATTGAGTCGATGAGGACGCGCGGGGTGAAGAACTGGCCGGCGCCCTTCTTTCCTTCGGAGGCGGATTTCTCAAGAAGCCCCTCATAGGCGTGCGCCTTCACGTCGACGCCAAGTCCGGTCCAGCTCGTCTCGTCGATCAGGGAGATGAGCTTCTTGAGGTTGACCGGATTATTGAACCTGGAAAGCGCCCCGGCGAAGATGTCGCCGAGGATGCCGTGCTCCTTGCCGAGCCGGCGGAGTGTTTCGACGTAGTGGTCGGAGAGGTCGGTACCCGATCGCTTCGTCAAGCTCGGCCAGTCATGGCCTTTCGGAACCGCGACGGCCTTCTCATCCGCCATCTTGAGGAAGAGCAAGTACGTGAGCTGCTCGATGTAGTCGCCATAGTCCATCCCGTCGTGGCGAAGGGTGTGGCAGAAGCCCCAAAGTGTTTGGACGATGTCTGTCATGCCGCGATTGCCTCATTGATCTTGAAGAGGAGCGCCTCAAGCTGACCCTCGAACACGCGGTTCGCGCGCGACCATGCGCCGACGCGGGTGAAGATCGGCAACTCGTCGAAATCCTCGCGTTCGATCGCGAGATTGACGATCAGATGCCGAGCGATGAGGTCGAGCCACTGCTGTTGTTCCTCTGTGAGCGTCTTGCCGGCGGTCACTCGTGCGATCGCCCGGGATACTCGCTCCTCGGCAGTCATGAGCACTTCGCGCCGGCCGGCGTCTTTGACCATCGAGATGATGTCCGCAAGTTCGGCGTGGTACGCTTTTCGGAGATTCGCTTCCGTGAACCGTTCCGGTCGGCTCGCGAGCACTCGCCGGAGTTCAGTCAGCGCGGCGGTGTTCCAGCCCTGGGGGCGGGAGTGGAGGATGCGAATCGCTTCCACTTCGTCGGCCTTCTCGCGAACGAATGAGCCGAACGCCGTCAGGTAGTCTTCGGGTTTCAGTGCTCGGCCGTCCGTTGTTCGGAAGAGGTAGTCAGACGCAACTTGGTCCTCGCTATCGTAGGCGACGACGAAGCCGCGCTTCGCGCGCGGGTAGTGCTCGAGGATGTCCTGGAACGTGCCGTCCCGCAGAAGCGCCATCGTGCCCTTGAACTCCTGGCCGATGAGTTGGGGAAGCATCTTCGCGAATGCGCCGAGGTCGCCGTTCGCGACAAAGGTCCCGAGCATCTCCCGGCCCTCGCCGCTGATTTCCTTATTGACGCGCTGCAGGCGCTTCACGAGACAGCGGACGTTGTACGCGCGATCCTCGTTGCGGTACACCGCTTCCACGATCTCGGCGAACGTGCGGGACGGCTTCAAGGGAGGCTCGGTCGTGAAGGCCGTGGCCTGCCGGAAGTAGTCGAGCAGCGTGCCGCCGAAGCAGTCAAAGACGGTGAAATGGGTCTTGTGGATCTCGTCGCAGAGTCGGGTGCCCCGGCCGAGCATCTGCTCGAAGAGGATGCGCGACTTGACGGGACGCAAGAAGACGATGAACTCGAGCGCCGGGATGTCGACGCCGGTTGAGAGCATGTCCACCGTGACGACGACTCCCGGAGTCGGACGGTTGCGGAATTCCCGAATGCGCTGAAGCGGTCGGTCGGTGACCCTCCCCGTGATCTTCTGGACGAAGGCATCTCCCCGGCCGAACGCTTGCCGGCACATGTCGACGAGCCGCTCGGCGTGCGAGGTGTGGGGGATGTCATTGACCGCAAAGATGAGAGTCTTCGGGAAGTGGCCGGTTGTTTGCTCGTGCTCGGCCGCATAGCGGGCGACCTCGGCGATGATCTTCCGGTTGGAGTCTGGGGACGTGACCTCGCGCTCGACGGACGCCGAGTCGAACTCCCGCTCGTCTTCGACGGCATCGAGCGCTTCGCGGCCGGTCTCGGGATCGACGATGCCGACCTGCTCTCCTTCCTTCAGAAAGAGGCCATTCATGCGGACGCCGGAGGAGATTTTCACCGCGTCGTAGTCGACGAGCATCCCTTCGCGGACGGCCCGCTCGTACTCGTACCGGTACACGACGTCCGTGAAATATGCCTTGGTGTGCGCGGCCGGGGTCGCGGTGAGTCCGATCTTGACTGCGTCGAAGTGGTCGAGCACGGCCCGCCATTTGCTGATCTCGGCGGCGGTGTACCCGCGGTGGCACTCATCAGCGATGACGAGGTCAAAGGCGTGGATCGGAATGTTCAGCGCGGTCGCATCGGCCTCGTCGTCCGGTTCGGACGAGCTGCTCTCGAACGCATTCTCCCAGCCAAAGAGGTTGATACCCATGCGCTGGATCGTGCAGACGTAGACGAAGGCGTGCCCCGGCTGCGGGTCGGTCAGGTATTTGGTGGGCAGCACCTTCGGGTCGAACTTCTCATTCGGATCGAAGTCCTCCCGCTTGAACCGCTGGCTGTACACCTCGTAAATCTGATCGAACTTGAGACCTGGCTCGGGCTCGAAGGCGGCGAGGGTCGTGACGGCCTGGGCGGCCAGCGCCCGACGGTCGACAAGGAAGAGCACTCGCTTCGCGAGACCGGATTTCATCAGGCGGTAGATTTCGGACGCGATCGTGAAGGTCTTCCCCGTCCCCGTGGCCATGGCGACGAGCATCTGGCGTTTGTCTTCGCCCAGTGCGGCCTCGATCGCGGCGGTCGCCTCTCGCTGATAGGCCCTGATCCGGGGATGGTCGTTCGGGTGCGTCCGGAGCCAGTCATGCGCGGCCTCGTCGTCGCGCTCCAGGTATTCCCGGAGGGCCGACGGGGTATGGAAGCCGGACACCGGGCGGGAGTAGCTCTGTAGGCGGCGCAGATCCTGGAAGTAGATCTTCTCGCCGTTCGTCGAGTATCCAAAAGGCACCCGCCGGCCGCCATGGTCGATGGGGCTGTCCCGGAGGGATTCCGAGTACCGGATTGCCTGGGTCAGTGCGTTGCGAGGGCCGAGGGAGAGCTTCTTTGCCTCGGCGACCGCAAGGGGGATACCGGCGTCGGCCAGCAGGTAGTCGGCCGGCCCGGATTCGGTGTCGTATTCCTCAATCGCCGCGCCGCGTCCGTATCCCGTGAGCGGCTGCCCGTCGCGGAAGGGCGTGGGGGTCCAGCCGGCCTCGTTCAGGCGCCGGTCAATCCGAGTCTTCCGGGTCCGCCATTCGCTTTCGGTCATGTGATTCCGTGGTTAGCTCGCACCGGCCGTGAAGGAAAGCTCCCACTCGACCATTCTTGGCCGAAGGGCGTATACCCTTGACCTATAATAAAATAGACGCGTATAGCGTACGAGCTGAGGGCGGCGCCGTCAAGTCGGGATTGCCGAGCAACTACTGGCGAACTCCGAGCACGGGGCGCACCGATTGCCGGAAGGATCGGGACCCGTCAGGGGGTCCCGCAGTCGCGGCCCAGGAAGCACCCAGGCCCTGCAGTGCACACGTCGCGGTCGGAGGATCCGGAGATGCGATTTTCGTTCCATTGCTTCAGAATCGCAGACGACAAAAGGGCGAGCTGCCTGCTTGGGCGATGATCTGGATACGAACTGGACCCAAACAGGTGAAGCGAGTCCGTTGTGTGGAGGCGCTGCTTGGACGAAGCGAGAACCACCGAGGCCGCAACTTCAATCGCCGAGGAATTGCGAGTGGCCAATGGGGTGGTGGTGGTTGGAGCTGGGGCCTCAGTCGCGGCCGGATATCCACTTACCCGTCATCTCGCCCCGCACGTGTGGCACGCCCTCGACGCAGATCCAGAAGCAATGGAAGCGCTCGCTCGGGGCCTTGGGGTCGATAGCGGGATCGCAAAGACCCTTGTGGGAGATGATGAGCGAGTGCTGCGGGACGCATATGCGGTGATCAAGAGCAGGCCCACGACGTCCCTGATCTTCAAGCGTTCGTTCCAATCGCTCGATCGTACGCGAGCCGCCGAGTTCTCCCCGGCGCACGACGCCATTGCCGAACTGCTCCATCGACGTCGCGTCGAGTTCGTGGTCTCTCTGAACTGGGACACTCTGCTCGAGGCGGCCTTCCATCGCCGATATGGTCGTCAGTTGATCCCAGACGGTGGGTGGCTGTACAAACCGCATGGCGACGCGAATGACCTCTCCTCGACGTGGGTCTTGCCGCATGAGCCTGGCCACGTTCCGGAAGCGCTCCTTATCCACATCAACCAACTCGTTCAGGAGCGACCGCGTGTCCTTCTCGTTGTCGGGTACTCCGAGCGCGATGAGGAGATCTTGGGTCGACTCATCCGTCCATTGGAACAGCGTTGGCGAGTGGCGAGAATCGGGCCAACGGCAACTGGACTGCTGTCCATGTCGTGCTCGGCAGACGATGCGATACCGAGGCTTCGAGAGATTATCACTAATGGTCGCCCGGAGCTCATTGGGTGGGAGTACGTGACTTTCAAGAATCAACACGATCTAGCGGCGGCGCTGGACGGACGCGGGTTGGGACCAGCCGACGTGGATGCCTGCCCCAGATTCCCTGAAGTATCGGCAGTTGTAGGTTCTCTGCGGGCTGCGGGCTCTACCACGATCCAGGGACCGCCGGGATGCGGCAAGTCGATGCTGGCCTACCACGCTGCCTACGAGTTCAGCAAACAGGGGTGGGAGGTTCTTCGGCTCACCGAACCTGACCGCCCCGGCATTGAGCTGCTTGCCCAACTTGAATCGCTTCCGTCGCCGACTCTCGTGCTGATCGACGACGCGCAACACCTCAACCCGACGCTGATTCGATCATTTCAAGAGCGGGCCAAACCGGAGAATCCGGTCATGTGTGTCACGAACGCCGCTCTCGGCGACACGCGCGGCGTTGTCCACGTGTCTGGTGAACGGGCCGTCCAAACTCTGGCATCTGCCTTGCGGGATCGCCGCGATGAGACACTGAGCATCGTTCGCAGATTCGACCCGCGGATTGGGGACGGCTGGATGGAAACACCGCTCGAGGCGCGCCTCCGAGAAGCGGAGCAGCAAGCCCAAGTTCCTTGGCAGTTCTGCTTCATCCTAACCGGGGGAGAGACGAGGGCACGCGATGACCTTGCCTGGTTGGCAGGTCAGGACCGGGCGGATCTCCTCCTCTCTGCGATCGCGGCACGGCAACTTCTCACTCTGGACGCTGGGGCGACAGTGGCCGATCTCCGGACGCTTGCGAAGGCACTCGGTCGTGGCGACAGATGGCTCGAGCATGCGGTCGGTCTCTGTCGAAGCCGCCGTCTTGTCATCGGAGACCAGCTGATCAAGTGTGCACACCAGCGTTACGCCGGTGCGGTCCTCCGAAGCGTCTTTGGTAGGCGTGATGCCGCCTGGCAGCAGGGGCTCGCCATGCTCCGTCAGTCAATCCTTCTGGGCGAACCGCCGTTGTATGGAATCGCGGCCCTGCTGGATGAACTGTCGTTCGGGCGTACAGCATTCGGCGAGAACGACAATGCCCTGCTCGACCGACCGACACTCGGCCGACTGCGGGACCGGATTCTTGCGGCGGCTCCGGATGATGTGGGCGGTGCGTCGCTCGTGTTGACCTACTTGCGTTCGTTTGATTCAGAACGTCAGGAGTGGATCCGCGAGAATGGAACCGTCATCGGGCGATGGCTGACCGACATCAGCGCATCACATGCCCGCAGCGTGGCGTGGCTCATCAACGACCTGGGGAACATTAGCGATGCGACTGTGAAGAACGAGGTCATTAGCAGCGTCTTCTGTAATGCAAGACCTGAGTCGATCGCCCGGACCTTGGCGGCGGCGCCGTACACCGAGTGGCACTCCTGGGGAGCACTGCTGGACAGGCTGTGGATCGGCGGACGAGAGTGGTGCAACAGACTCAGAGATGTTCTGCCCACACCTGAGTTGTGTGCAAAGGCAGAGACCGGGAGTCGAGCTGATGCGCACTATGTAGCGGCGCTTGTTCACGGGCTGCACGCCATTGATGACAGTGCGTCGCTTACAGTGCTGGAAGTGGCGGCGGAGCACATCTCAGGGCGGATGAACGACGACTTTCCTCGTTCGTACTACGACTTTCATGAGGTATTCGAGTTCGTGCTCGGATACAACATATTCCGCGCAAAGGCCCCGGATGCAAGGAGGCGGGGCATCGCACGGCGGATATTCGCAGGCTTGAATCCGGAGAGGATCGCGACGAGCATCTGCGGGGCACCGCGGCGCTATTTGAGTAACTCAGCAAGGCTTTTGGCGGTGGTGCGCGAAGCGTCCGGTAGGGTTGGTGGCGCCATCATAGATCAACTGGACCTTGCTGCTATCGATCGAGCGACCGGCGATATCTGGGGAAAGCCGCCGCATGAGCTCATAGAGTTCGTTGGGTGCATTCGCGATGACGGGGGCGAGCCGTCCCGCTCCTGGATCTCGCGGCATGAGAGTGAGTTCGAAGAAATGCCTGGGCTCTTCGCGCTAATAGCACCGGAGGTCGCGCTCCGCGTGAAGGAACGCGGGGCGCGGGTGGATATCGGAATCTCGGGGGTCCGCGGATGGAAACCCGCAACCGTAACTCTAAGACAGCTATGGCATGGGGACGAGGAGAAAACCATTCAGATTCTCAGGGATCATCTCAGTGTTCTCAGCGGAGAACTGCTGATCCGTCAGTCCAACCAGTGTGACGATCTGAGCGGGTTCGTTGCCTTGCTGAGGGAGATCGCCCCGAACGTGTTGAATGAGGTGTTCGGGCTCATGCAACCGGAGGAAGTCGAACGCCATTGGGCCGCTCGGCTCGCAGGTAAGACGGAGGAGCGAAGGGCGGCTGCCGCGCTTGTCGATGCGGCCGGAAACTCCGATTGCTTGATGGCGGTAGCAGAGAGACTGCGTGCTAGATTCCCCGGCGCGTCCCGTCTGCGATAGGAAGACCACAGTGGGTGCCAGGAGATGACTCCGGTTCGGAGGTGGATAGGCACCAGAAGAGAAAGGGGCCGCCGTCAGCGAGTGAGGCGGCCCGTGATCAGAGCGCGAGCGCGCTCCGGAAGGTACTGGCGAGCCGGAGCCCGGCGTCCATCTGGACCCGCGGGCTCCGCGACTTCTGAACCTCGGTGAACGCATTGAAGAGCGACCAGGCGGTCCGGGGAGCGAACTCCTCGTGCGCCGGCTTCTCCCACGCCGCGATCACCTTGGGAAGGTTCGAGGCGGGCAGGACGTTCCGCCGGACGGCCTCGACCATGAGATGGTCAGCCGTCTCGGACGTGAGATCCCGCCCTTTCATCGCGGCGATCTCCGCGTGGATTCGGCTCTGCATCGAGGACACCTTCGAGAGCATCCGGTAGATCAGGTCCGGGAGGTCCCGGAACACGTTCACCGTGTGCTTACGGTTCGTGCCGACCTCGCCGGAGAACGCGAGGTTGTCGCAGCAGAAGACGCGGGAGCCGGCGACAAGGCCGACGGACAGCGAGCGGTCGTACGAGTTCCGCAGACCGATCGCGAGGCCGTAGTCGGCGTGGTCCCCGCCGTTCCGGCAGGTCAGGACTCCAAACATCTGGAGTCCGTCGCGTGCGAGCGCGTATCGGGCATCCGTGATGGTGAGGCCGAAGCGGGGCACGTGGAGCTCGACTTCCTCGACGAAGCGGCCATAGGGCACCGGCACGTACGAGTCGGTCTCCTCGGGTACGGGGACGGAAGCGACGTCGGCTTTGGTCGCCTCCCAGCCTCCCCGGTGAAGAATCAGAGTACCGGACATGGCGTGGACTCTCCTTTCTGTCAGACGAGCAGGCCCTTTTCGCGGAAGGACAGGAACGATCCGTTCCCGCCCAGGATGACGTGGTCGAGGACCTCGATCCCGATCACCTTCCCCGTGTCAAGGAGGCGGACCGTGATCTCGACGTCGTCGTCCGAGGGCGAGACGTCGCCGGAGGGGTGGTTGTGCGCGAGGATCATCGCGGCAGCGGAGGCCAGAATGGCGGGCCGGAACACCTCCCGCGGGTGGACAATCGACGCGTTGAGACTCCCGACCGAGATCGTCTCGATGGCGAGCACCGTGTGGCGGCTGGTGAGCAGTATCGCCATGAAGTGCTCGCGCTTCGCGTCCTTGAGCGACGGCGCGAGGAGCCTGGCGACATCCTCGGGCCTCCGGACGATCGGGGGCGTCTTGCCCCGGTAGCGGCGGGTCCGCAGTTCGGCGACATACATGAGGTGATTCCTCCTGGTGGTCGGATGAGAAAGAAAGGCGGGCCTCGGGGATTTCCCGAAGGCCCGGCGGATGGGGTGAAACGAACGAGGGACGGAACGATCACTCGCCCCGCCAAGCCTGGCAGTGGGCGAAGAACTCGCACTCGGAGCAGCGGTACGACGGATTCGGGAAGAAGCAGCCGGAGCGGATGGATCGGGCGACCGATTCGATCAGCCGGGCGGTCCAGGCGAGGTCCTCGACGGTGCGAGATGCCGGCAGCCGTTCAAGCCGCGGCGCCTTCGTCTTCAGGAGCGCGTCGATCCGGAGCGGCGGAACCGTTCCGGTCGCGAGGAAGCGCACGAGCGCGTAGGTGGAGAGCTGGAGGTGCCGCTCGAGCGATCCCGTGTCAAAGGTCCGGGCGGCGGTCTTGAGTTCCACCAGCGTGCCGTCCGCCTCCACAAGGTCGATGACTCCGCGCAGGCTCACGTCGAGTACCTCTCCGGTTTCCGGATCCACGAGGTCGATCTCGAATCGATCCTCGGTCAAGAGTGGGACCGTGCCGCTCGCCTGCTCCGCGTAGAGCATGACGAGTTCGCGGCCCTTCTCGGCGAGGATCTCCTTCGACTCCTTGGCCGGGAACACCACCGGCTCGAGGTTCTGGGCGAACCAATCGGCCGCGAAGATGTCGGCCACCTTCTCGGCGGTCGGGGCCCTTCCGGCGAGCCGTTCCCGGTGGAACCACTCGACGGCGGCATGCACCGAGGATCCGAAGGCGAGGGCGGCCGGGCGCCAGGGCGCCGGGATCTTGTCGATGTAGTGGAAGCGGTACTTCAGCGGGCAGAAGAGGTAGGTCTGGACCTGGCTAACGCTGAGGGGCTCCATGCGGGGCCTCCTTCAGCATGTGATCAATCGCCTCGGTCGCGGCGGCCTTCGTGACCGTGGCGAGCGACTCCACCTCGAAATACCCCTTGAGGTAGTCGTGGGCGGCGTCGTTCTCCAGACCCTGGCCGGCGAGAATGCGGAACAGATACCGGCGCTGGGCCTCGGTCATGACGGCACCGTTGCCGTTGCCGCCGGCCGATCCGTTCCGGGGAGCACTGCGGCCGTTGCCGCGGGACGCCCGGGAGGGAGCGGGGGGAGCACCCGGTCCGAGGTCCTGGCTTTCGGGCGGGAAGGCGTCGCCGTCCAGCTCCTCGAAGGAGATGACGCCGACGTTGACGGCGTCGCGGAGGGCGCGGGCCTTCGCCCGGGTCTCGGCCATGCGGATCAGGTGCGGGACGATGAAGGAGTTCACATTCTCGGGGGTGGCGTCGCCGATCCCCTCGAAGCGGCCCTTCTTCGTCTCGACGAGCGCCTTGGCGATCGCGGTGCGGCCGTTCTCGTCGGAGGGGATCTGGACGAGGCGGGTCGCGACGCGCTGCAGGCCCTCGTCGTGAGCCTTCGAGAGGAGGCCCTGATAGGTGACGACCTCCTTCGTGCCGACGACGCGGCCGGTGCGGTCCTTGATCTCGATCGTGCGGATGAGCCCGTTCTGAGCCATGGGAATACCTCCTGTACCGTGCGTGAAGCTCGGGATTGTGGAAGGGACGGGGTGAGTGGAGAGCGGGTCTCCACCTGCACGGTACGAGGAATCACAAGACCGGCGTACGGGGGTGGAGGTCAGGAACTCACGTCAGGTTGTGGACAACCGACTTCACGAAACGGGATCGTGCTACAGTAGCTGCCGGTGCGAATCCGTAACGGACGGTACTTACAAAGCCAGTCACCAGGCGGTGACACAGGTGCCACGGCGATGCCTTCTGGCTCGCAGGCATGGAATAGGTGTCACAATGCACGACTCACGACAACCGAACCCACATGGGGGAGCGACGACATGAATCCAGACTTCTCCCCACGGGCGTTTTACCGGGCTCGTCGGCCGGATCGCTTTTCGGACACGCTTCGTGAGGCAGAGCGCGGCCTTGATCGGCCCATGGTGGAGTACCATCTCGATACGATCACCAGCCGCAACCAGGAGGCTGCCTTCGAGCGGTTCGCACGACTGCTTGCCACCCGAACGGTCTGCCCCAACCTCGTGCCGCACACCGGCCCCACCGGCGGTGGAGACAGTCGCGTGGATTCGGAGACATACCCGGTTGCCGAGGACCTTTCGCTCGCGTGGTACGTGGGTTCACCTGGGGCCGCCTCCGAGCGGTGGGCATTCGCGTTCAGTGCGAAGAGGGTCTGGCGGGCCAAGGTCAAATCGGACATCGCCAAGATCGCAGCGACGAACCGCGGCTACACCAAAGCGCACTTCATAACCAATCAGTTCGTTTCGGATAAGAAGAGAGCTGCCCTCGAAGACGAGCTACGTGCCAAGCATGGCATCGACGTACGGATCTACGACCGGAATTGGATCCTCGACCGGATCTTCGAAGGAGGCCACGAGCAGCTCGCGATTGACGAGTTGGCGATCCCACACTCTGTGCACAGCGCCCCCAAACCAGGACCGCGGGACACGGAGCGGCAACAGGAGCTGGAGGCGCTCGAGAGGCGCATCCAGGATGCGACCCAGGCCGGAGCGTTGACCTTCGCGCTCGTCGCGGACTCGATCGACGCCGCGACCGCGGCACGCGGCCTTGAACTACCCAGGGAAACGCTCGACGGTCTCTTCCAGCGCGCAGAGCGCCTGGCGGAGAGATGCGGCACAGTACACCAGCGACTCGTCGCAGCCTATCAGTGGGCGTGGACCGCATACTTCTGGTACGAAGACTATCCCCTCCTCTCCCGTCTCTACGAGAAGGTGTACCGGTGGGCTCTCGGAAGCGAGAACGCGTACGATCTCGAGCTGCTGACCAATCTCTGGTTCAACCTGCACACCGCCGTTCGGATGGGTGCGATCTCCGCGGCGGAGGCCGACTATGACGGTCGGACCGGCCGCTTGACCGAGGAACTCGATCGGCTGGCCCAACTCCCCGACCGGCCGAGCACGGTTCTGCAGGCGAAGTCGCTACGACTTCACATCCAGTTGAACCTGGACTTTCCCGATAGGGTCGACCCCGTTCTTTCCGAACTCGGCGATGTTATCCGGCAGTGCGAGGGGCTCGTAGGGTACCCGCTCAGACCGCTGGTCGAGGTCCTCGTCGAATTCGGCAAGGTTGGCGGCGACAGGCCCGCATACAACCAGCTCGTGGAACTCATAGAACAGGTGATGGCGGCCCGTGAAGGGGACGTTGCGGCCGCACGGATCCTCGTTCGGCGGGGTGGCCAGGAACTGGAGAACGATCGCCCATATCAGGCGATCCAATTCTTCGGGCGCGCCCTGACGCGCCTCTTCAAGCATGAAAGCCGACGGGAGATGATCACAGCCCTCGCCCTCTGCGGGAGCGCGTACGAGGGCGTCGGCCTTCTCTGGGCAGCCCGAGGATCGCTTCTCACCGCCGCCTCCATCGCCGGGCAGGACTTCTGGGCCGACCATCGCGTCTCCCCGAGGCTCATCGCGTGCACCAAACATTTGAAGTGGATCGAACTTCGGCAGGGCCGACTCCCGGAGGCGCTTGCGTGGCACGAAGTCGATCGCGTCTTTCGCAGCGTTCTCGCAGCACGAGGACACGATCGCAACGAGTTGTTTGCGGACGACATGAATTTCGATGGTGTTGTTATGCTGCTGATGCTTAGAGCGGACCTTTCGGAACTGCAGGCGTTGACCAGATTGCCAGACGTTCTCGACCGGCTGGACCTTCCGGGATCTTCGATCGCGCTGGAGTACGCTCTCGGCCACGAAGACGAAGCAGTATCCGAGCTTCTTGCGCAAAGCAGAGCGGAGACCGTGCCCGAGATGTTCGCCATATGGCGTGATCAGCCCGCCGCCCACGAACTTCCCGCAGCACTCACTCTCGGTGAAGGCGACTCGGTCTCTCACCACTCCACGGTGCTTGGATGCCGAGTGACAGTCACGAGCGACAACCGGCCCCCATGCTGCGAGCTTGCTGAGTCGATTCTCGCGGCCCTCGAGAGCATCCTCTCGACCGCGGCCCTAGAGCACGCTGTCTCGATGGAGCCGGCTCTCGAGATCACAGTGCGGCTGAACGATCGGGTCAGTGGCTTCTTCGATTTCACCGTGGAGGATCGTGCCGGCCGGCCCGTCGTCGAAGTGCGATGCAGCGCCTTCGACCCCAACGCTCTCCCGATCGCGGCGCAAGGGACGCTGAAGGGCAGAATGTTCGAGCTGCTGGCGTACCTCCTGCCGCGGGTGTTTCTCCTCGGCAGCGGTTCCGAGCTGATCACGAAACTGCTTGATGACGAGCGGGCTGCGGAGCGTGCGCTGGACTTCACTGGTAGCTTCGTCTCGCTCGGGAATCTCCTCGGTCGCGCTCCGAAGACGAGAATCTCGGCGTGGATGGGAGCCGATGCACGGGAGTATCCGCTCATGCGCTCCGCGGCCTGGGATGCGGAGGACCGGTTGACGAGAGCAGCTCGGGCAGAAGAGCCTCAATCCCGGAGACCCAAGGTCGTGAAGGAACCTGCGGATGTGCAATTCCGTCCTGCCAGACACGATCAGATGGCGACGATGTCGCTCATCCGGATCCCCCTGTGGGATCAGGCCAAGTGGTGTGGCCTCGGGGTGATGACCGACCGCAAGGAGCTTGGGCTTCCGATCCTTGTCTTGATCTTCAAGGATCCGGCCTCGGCTGGTCAGATCTTCGAGGGGTGGCGGAAGGAGCTGGGACCGGCGGATACCGCCGAGAGGCTCCGGGTGACAATCGTCCGCCGAATCAGCAAGACAAACCCGTTCGCCTATCGGGTCGTGATCGGCAGCAATTTCGGAGAGATGTCTTCTCTCCCCGGGGTTACCTATGCGTTCCTCGTATCGCGAACACTCACTATCGATCCTGACTCCGATACCAACCTGGAGACCTTCCTTGAAGGCTACCGGAAGGCGGGGCGCTATCTGCTGGTGTCGTCGATCAAGCTTGGAGACGATTTCGTGCCGGAGCTCAAGGGCGGCATCGAGAAGCGTGCGGTCTTCGTTCATGACGCATGGCAGCTCGGCCCAGATGACCCGGACGGGATCGGGGTGGAACCAGACGACGACCCGATCATCCCCGCCGATCAGGACGACGCGCCGGTCATGGAACTTCTTCGCCGGAGGCGGGCTGAGTCGGCGACCTGATCGGCGCTGAGTGGGTGGGTTTGGCTGCCTTGCTGCCCCGGTGGTAGCACCAGCCTCCTGCTAGGGGGCTTGACGCAAACTGGAGGAGTGCGCTAGTCTGGCAGTACGACTTTCTAACTATCAACCTATGTCCACACGCACCAAGGAGCCCGATATGCCCACCAAGGCCCGGATCCGCCGAAAGTACCAGGTGACGATCCCGGAGGAGGTCCGCAAGACCTATCCCCTGGAGGAGGGCCAAACCGTCTCGGTCGAGGCCACCCCGCAGGGGATCCTCATCACGGCCGTCGCGGAGATCGACCCGGCCCAGGCGTGGTTCTGGAGCCCGCGGTGGCGCGCGCGTGAGGCCCAGGCGGACGCCGACTTCCAGGCCGGGCGCACGACGGAGACTGCGTCAGCCGATGATGCCATCGCCGCCCTCAAGACCAAGCGCTCCCGAAAGCAATGAAGATCATCTTCTCGGCGACGTTCGCGTCCGGCTACCGCGCACTTCCCATGGAGGCGCAGCGCAGAGCGGACAAGGCGATCCGGCTCCTCGCCGCGAAGGAGGGCGGAAAGCCCTTCCACCCGAGCCTCCGGGCGAAGCGGATCCAGGGAACCCTGGACATTTGGGAGGCGAGCGTGACGATGAAGTATCGCCTCACCTTCCAGATCCATGAGGATACGCTGTATCTGCGCGTCATCGGCGATCATGACGCCACGCTCAAGCGGCCGTGAGCTCCGGCTCTCGGACCCACTGCTTATCATTCATCACAATCGACATGACAGACTCAACCCGACGGACCCACGCCAACCCCGACGACGGCAACACCTACTACCTTGCGCCCGTCGCCGCGGGTGGGGAGGAAGTCCTATGGGCTTGCCCCACGAATCGCGACGGCACGGCCGACTTCGCGTCGGCGATACCGGAAACGGATTTCTCGGAACGGCTCTCGGAACGGAAGCGGGCGCAGATCATCGCGTCGCTGGTGGGGTAGAGCCTCCCGGGGGATCGTTGGGGCCTTCACGACGATGACTTCCTGGTGACGACTGTGAAGTGAGCCTCGATCTGGATCAGGGGCGTGCCCGGATCTCAAGAATCTTCAGGCTTCCAGTGACAAGAAGCTCAGACCGAGCGGTCGGGGTTTCCAATCCGCTCCAATACAGCCGGGCCTTCGACTCCATCTCGGGATGTCGCAGTAGGTTGCAGTCTAGGAGGTCGAGATCGGTTCTGAGAATCGTCGAGAGTCCTTCGACCGATACCATCCGAAGCAGCGTGTATGCGTCGGGATCGAAGCCAATGGAATGGGCATAGACCTCGGGATCGAGGTCCACGTCAAGACCGAAAAGCGCACACGAGCGCGATGGAACCCCCGGGAATTCCTCTCGGCGGACGTTCTCGAATGCAAGCTCCTTCAGCACCTCCGAGGAGTACCTCAATCTCCTTAAGGTCGGCTCGAGCACGCAGGTAGGGAGGCCGGGAACCGATGGAATCGGGATCGCCTGAGAGTCCACCTTCCGACCGGACAGCGTCTCCTCCCAATAGTGTGACGCACTCCACGATATCGTCACGATCTGCCCGACCGACAGCGCCGTCGGATCCCAAGAAGTAAAGTGAAACAGCTCCAAGTGCGCCCCCTCTCTCATCCAAGCGCGACACGGCTACCGTCTCGAGAGTAGGGGGTCCCACAGCTAGGCTCAATGGGGGTCACGAGGAGATCTGCTGTTTGGCAATCGCCACCGCGATCGCGTCGAACATGTGGAGCCGGTACCGATCGCGGTCGTCAAAGTCGAGGACCGGACGTCTGCCTTCCCCTGAGCGTGAGTAAGATCCAGCGGGTCTGTGCTGCCTCTTGAAGATCCTGACCCCCCCCCCGAGCGGGCCTGAGGTCTCTTGTTGGCGCAGGGCGGCCCCGAAAGACGCTGCCGATCTATTGCCGGAGCACGAGATAGCGGGACAGATGCGGCAGGTATCTCTCTTCGAGAAGTCGGAGATCTCCATGGGCGCGCCACTCTCGTTCGAGGGGTGGGTCCTTAACGCCACGTGACCGTCCGAACATCAGGATCAACGCTTTGAAGACGTTGGAGGCCTCGAACAGGTCCGTCTGGAATCCGTCCATGTATCCGCAGAACGCCGATAGCCCGTCGCTCGTCGTCAAGTCGAATCGCTCCTGCAGATTGTGCACGAAGATGTTCCGGCCCTGCAGTGCCCGCCCGAGTAGCTCGTCGAACGCCGGCTTGACGTCTACTTTGCGCCGAAGCGCACTGAGGAGGCGTCCGCATGTCCGAGGATCCTCCTGTAGGAGATTGCGCCGTGCCTGCTCGTGATCTCGCTCCAGGACGGCGTCGACGATGAACGTGAGCAACCCCTCAAAACTCTGGACGTTGAGGAGCATCTCTCCGATGAGAATCAAGAAATCGTCCGGCACCGGACCCGGCTTGAGCTCATGTTCCTCATTCTTCACACATTGGCCCTCCCGGTGCCGCCCTGACGTGTTTCGTACGCCGCACGTGCGGGGCTCGGCACAATGATATGCATTTCGGCCAACTGCGACAATCATACACGAGGCACACGGGAACCATCACCCACCGCGCGCCGTCGCCAGCGCCACCGCAATCGCGTCGAACATGTGGAGCCAGTAACGGTCGCGGTCGTCAAAGCCGAGGACGGCGTTCTTCGGGCGCCGTGGCAGCCGGCCGGTGAGTTCCGGGAAGTGACTGCGCGCGATGATCCGCGCGACGTCGAGCTTTTTCGCGTACGGATCGCCAGCGACCACCCGCCGGGCTTCCCGCGCGGAGATCTCGATCACCCTGATTCCGAGGTCCGCCGACCGGCCCCGAAGCTCCTCCGTGATGACGGAGACCAGGGCGGCTCGCTTCGTGGGAAGCAGGAGCGGTCTCTCGATGGCGACCACGGCGGGCTCGTGCCTGGCGACGTACTTGAGCACCACGGACCGGGCCTGGCCGATCACGTCGTGCGGCCGGTGGCCGTTTCGGAGCGTGTGGACGCCGCCGGAGAGCAGCCGGGAACCGCGGATCACCGCGATTCCCATGTATTTCGTTCCCGGATCGATTCCAAGAATCGTCGATTCCTCCATGAGAGTATGTGGTCAGGGTGTTGAGGTGGTGCCCTCCCGAGAGGGCCGCGGTCTCGGCGCCCGTCCTGCTCGGGCGTGCCTACGCATCGCGGCGGCGCTCCGCAAGAAGAGTCGCCGATTCTCAGCCGAATGATCGGCTGCGGGAGGGCGGTGGGTGGGTCAGGCCGCGTGCGCCTGGTGGTGGAGGGCGAGCGCAACAGCATCGAACATGTTCTGGAAGTAGCGCTCCTTCCACTTCCGATCCTGGGTGAGATACACCCGGAGCGCCGGGAATCGGTAGCTCACCGCGACGGCCGCTTCCCACTTGCAGGCCCAGCCATGGCCGGTGAGGGTCTTGCGCACCGACTGCGGCGGGTATGCGGCGACCGTGATCCCGTGACGGCGGGCGAGGGCGCGGACCGACGCGGCGAGCCGGTGAACGGCATCGAGACCGGCGACGGGGTGGGGATAGGTCGCTTCCAGGATGAGCGCGCCCGGTCGATAGGCGGCGATCCAGGATCGGACGAGGCGGCGCGCCTCGTGCACGCGCTGCTCCGCCGGAAGAAGGCGGAGGGGCCGGACCCCGCTGCTGAGAATCCTGCGGCTGCGGAGGACGGCGTAGCCGAGGTCGCGGAGGCCGGGGTCAAGGGCGAGGATCGTGTCTTGGTTATTCTTGGGCATGGCGTTTGAGGAGATAAAGAAACAGGGCCGTGCGCGACCGGCGGATCTCGCCGGCCGGGACCGCGAGGGCACCGGCCAGGGCGCGCTTCACGGCGGGATCCGGGTACGCCGCGAGCGCGGATTCGAGCAGCTCCCGGTGGCCGGTCTCGCCGAGGGCGCTCTCGAGCTTCGCGATGGTGAAGAAGCGAGTGGGAGCCGGGGTCTCGGGCGGCGGTGGCGCGGACTCGCGCTTCAGGCGGACGCGGACCGATCCATTCAGCCGCCTTGTCTCGACGTAGCGAAGCGTTCGGAGGTGGCCGAGCCAACTACGGATCGTTCCCTCGGGAAGTCCCATGGTCCGGGCGATCTCCGCGGGATCGACGTCGACCGCGTCGGATCCCGGGGGCAGCCGGGTTAGGAGAACCAGGTAGAGCCAGACGGCCGCGCGCATCCGGAGGACGTGGAACGCCCGCGGGTGCTCGAGGAGGCGGCGGGGGAGACGGATGGTGAGGTGGTCAGAGGTCGCGGACATCGATTTCTTGGGAGAATTTGGCGAGGAGGAAACGGAAGAGTGCGGTCTTCGACTTGCGGATCCGGCCGGCCCTGCCGACTCGATCGAGCGTCTTTCGGAGAATTGCGTGCGGGTAGCGGGTGAGGATGCGATCGATTTCCGCGGGATCGGCGTCAGGGAGGACCGACCTAAGGCCGGCGCGCAGGTCCCCTTCCCCCGAACCCCTATCCCCGCTATTGCCAGGGAGAGAAATAGCTCCGGAGCTTTGCCTGCTATAGCTGCTATTTCCTTCTTCCGCTGAAAGCACGGCTGAATCCGCCATGGGAAAGCTCGGGGCAGACCAGAAAGGAAGACGGACCGTCAAGTAGGGAGCCGAGGAAAGGATCACGACGAGCTTTGCGTCCGCGAGGCGGATCACCCACGTCTCGATGGCGGATTCCGGCACTCCGAGATCGCGCGCGAAGCGCTCGACCGTGCAGATCACGAGCCCCTGGTCGTTCGCCGCGAGAACGCAAGCGAGGTACAGCCAGACGGCGCGGCCGAGTGGCGCGGGGCCGCGGGCGTCGCCGAACGGCGCGGTCAGAAGCGCGCGGGTGTCTTGATCCAGAGTATTCATCGTGGTTGTTCGTTCATGATCGGTGTCGCGCGGGAGCTGCCCGCGTACAGCCCGAGAAAGAGCGACTCGGCGAGAGTGTCGAGCGCCCGGGCGAGCCGGAAGGCGTTGGCGAGGGACGGGAGCAGGTGCCCCCGCTCCCAGTCGGAGATGACGCTGCGGCAGAACCCGATCCGGCGGCCGAGCTCCCGTTGGGAGATACCCTTGTTCAATCGGTACTCGCGGATCCGGTTCGGAAACCGCGGCCGCTTCGTGGTGGCGCGCGGAGTGTGTTGCACGTTCATGGACACACAATACCCAGCCGAATAAAAACCGAAAAGAGGGGGTGAGGTCGGAAACCCCCGACGTGCTGTGGACAAGCGTGTCCGGATCGGCCGCATTCTTGAGGTTTCCGGGCACAACGATGGAGGATGTTATCCACAGGTGAGCCCTTGACGCGTGTTACCGACTTGCTACCATGGAGCTACGACTAGTAACCACAACTCCGATGGACAACACCACCCCGACCCGTCTCCCGATCGTCGAATACGAAAACAAGCGATGGTACTTTGATGCGCGGCTCCGTCAGATCCGCAACGTCGAGAACCCGCATGACTATCAGACCCTCAGCGACGTCGAGATGCGGTACTTCGAGGGACCTGGAGATCCCAAGAGAATCGTCCATATCGTGTGGAAGGACGAAGGGCGGGACAACGAGGGGCGGTCCATTGGGCGCGCCTACGCCGAGAACGCCGCGGGCGAGATCGTACGCAACTACGGATGGACCACGTGGAAGGTGGCGAATGACGAGGCAACGGCACTTGGTCTGGAACTGGACGAAGTCTAAACCCATGCCCAAGACAAACAGAAAGTACTGCACACCACCCAAGGACCTGCGCAACTGGCTCGAGCACGAGGCCCAGCGCCTGAACGTCAGCGAGTCCGCGATCCTCGTTCAGGCTCTCGACCGCTACCGCTGGGACGAAGAGGCCAGAATGCGTCGAGCAATGGCCGCGCGCAAGTAGGCGCCGACTGTCCACAGGGCGTCGGGCATCCACGACGTCCACCCCTCTGTTCCGGATTCGCCGACCACGCCACGATGCGGTTATGGATCTCCCACCCATTCCTATCTCGAAGGAGTCGCTGGCCGAGTTCAAGGCGATCTGGCGCGCGAAGCACGGCGAAGTCCTCACGGACGACCAGGCGGCCGAAATGGCCGGCCGGCTCCTCCGCGTCCTCTCGATTGTCTTCCGGCTTCCCGATCCATCGGATGAGCCGTCCGAGGTTCGAACCGCGTCTCGGTTGACCAATCGCTCCGGCGGCCCCTACGATAACCATCCCGACCAGTAATCCCAACCCATGTGAACCGCTACATCCTCTACGCCCGCAAGTCTTCCGAGTCCGAGGACCGGCAGATCCTCTCGATCGACTCGCAGGTCAGTGAACTGCGGGAGCTCGCGCGCACGCGCGGGTTTGTCGTCGCCACCGTGCTGTCCGAGGCGCGCTCAGCCAAGGCACCAGGTCGCCCGATCTTCGGGCGGATGCTCAAGGACGTCCAGGAGCGGCGGGCCGACGGAATCCTCTGCTGGAAACTCGACCGCCTCGCGCGCAACCCCGTGGACGGGGCGGCGCTCATTTGGGCACTCGATGAAGGCCGGATCCAGGAAATCGTGACGCGCGAAAAGACCTTCACAAACCGCGGGGACGAGAAGTTCTGGATGCAGCTTGAGTTCGGCATGGCCAAGAAGTACGTGGATGATCTCTCGGACAACGTGAAACGCGGAAACCGCGCGAAGCTTGCCCAAGGGTGGCTGCCCGGGGTTGCGCCGTTGGGCTATCTCAACGATCCCGTCACGAAGACGATCACCTCGGATCCGGTGCGGTTCTCCCTCGTACGCCAAATATGGGAATTGGTCCTGGCGGGCCGCTCGACGGCCGAGGTGCTGGTGATCGCCAACGAAGACTGGGGATTCCGCACGCCAAAGCGAACCCGCAGCGGCGGGCGGCCGCTCGCCCGGAGCACGCTCTACCGGATCCTCTCCGATCCGTTCTACTACGGTCTCATCCTGCGGGCCGGCGAGTCGCACGTGGGTGCGCATGCGCCCATGGTCACGAAGGCGGAATTCGAGCGGGTTCAGGAACTCCTGGGCCGGCCAAACAGGCGCGCACCGGATCGGCATGATTTTGCCTACACCGGGATCATCTCCTGTGCGGAATGCGGTGCGGCCGTTACGGCGGAGCACAAGGTGCAGCGCCACGGGCACCGGTACGTCTACTACCACTGCACGAAGCGAAAAGCGGGTACCCGGTGTTCACAGGGATCCGTCGAAGTCAGGGAGCTCGAAAGGCAGATTCAGGCGGCACTCGGCCGAATCCAGGTGGATGACGATGTGCTCCGATGGGGACTCAACGAGCTGCGCTCGATGGAGCAGACACACCGAGATGCCGCGACCCCTGCCCGGCAGTCCCTGGCCACAGTTGTGCAGGACACGCGCCGGGAGTCGGCCGGGCTGCTTGACCTCCGTCTTCGGGGGCTGCTAACCGACGATGAGTTCACGCTAAAGAAGCAGGAGCTCGTTGATCGCGAGCTGCGGGTGAAGGAGCGAATGCTTCACGAAGAGACAGCGCCCGCGCGCTGGTTCGAACCCGCCGAACGCACGGTGCGATTCGCCAATGAGGCCCCAAAACGTTTCCTGGGAGCGTCGAACGCCGAAAAGCGCGCGATCCTCCTCTCGTTCGGTTCGAACCTGGAACTCAAGAACAGGATCTTGCGAATGACAGCACAACCGCCCTTCCAATTGCTGGAGGCAGCGAGGCGCAATACCGGTTGGCTCTCCATGCTGCGACGACTACGAACCTACTTTATCCACCACGGTGATCAGACCGAGTGGCCGGAATTCTGCAGGAATTGAAAGGCAGAGGAGGGGTGGAGGTCGGGGTAGCACGACGTTACTCCCCCTGGGGGTTGAGGTCGGGAGTATCCTTCGACGTGTCGGGTGGCTGAGCGGCTGAGCGCGCGAGGGAGTGTGTCGATCCTCTTGTTGCGCTGGGCGACGGGCGACCTACTCTCCGCGTAACAACGATAGGCTGCCGATGGCCAGCCCAGGCAATGAGTCTATCGCTCCGGCACTCAGTCCTCGTTCTCAGTGGCGCTGGCATCTGCCGATGTGAGTGTTGACATTACCCTTCCGACCATCTGCCGCTGATGCGCGAAGTCCGCTCCCGGAAAGAGGGTAGCTCCTACCTCCAGGACCCCGAGCGCTCGAAGGCAAAGCTGCTCTACTGATCGGCCGTCCGAGCGACCGTGGATCGCCAGAATCGTCAACGCCTTGGCATGGCCCGTAACCAATGCCGCTTCCGTGAATGGAACCCTATCCCGCAACATTCTGTCGCACGCGATAACGACATCGCCAGCCAACTCAGCAAGGTCCTCGAACCGCCGCTCACTAAGTAGCAGGCGGAAGAGAAAGGTGGTGGCCCTCGCTTGTCCCAAGACTGTCGCGGCCGAGCCCGGTCCTTCGCGGCTGTCCTTACCATAGGCTGCTAGCGCGTGCCGTAGGCACCGCTCTCTGTCATAGGGGTCACCAGTCCGATGTGTGAGGCCGAGCAACAGCCATGCGTTGCCGAGATTCTGAAAGGCGTCCGAACATGACGGATGGTGCTCCAACTCACACTCGAACTCAGAGCAGGCAGCCTGCCATAGCCGTACGGCTTCCGGATGGTTGGCTGTCGACTGAAGCTCCCCGAGCCGCAACAGCGTAATGCCTTTCCCATTTCGGACGTACGGTTCGTGCGGCGCCAACTGCTGACATCGTTCGTACGCCTCTGCAGCCCGTGACAGCTGCTCGGTCGCTGCGCCAGTGGCTCCGTCCAGCATAAGACACTCTGCAAGGAGCCGGTGCGCGCGTCCTCTTCTCATCCAGACGTCGGGATGCTGATCAGACTGAATGCTCTCGAAGCAGCAAACCGCCTCCTCGAAGGACGCGCGCATCTCCGACGCCCCTCCGCCTGACCGCTGCAGCTCGCCCAACGCGAGGAAACCATCGCCCCGCAGAAGCGCTGCGTCGTCGACGAATCCCGCGTGAGTGGCGAGATGCGGGCACGACTCCACAGCGAACGTCAGGAACCAAATGGCCTCCTCCGCATGACCCATATCCGCACTCAAGCGAGAGAGGTCGGAGCAACATACAATGAGGCGCAGCGACATATCAGCGTCCATTACCGCCGGTAACCGAGATACCTTCGCCTTCGCAATGCTAACGGCCGTGCCCGCGTGCCGCGGCCGCCCGGTAAGATGGTGAATCAGGCGGACGAGTGACTGCAGTTCACCCATGGCTGCCCGGACGTCTCCAGGTTCAGTTCGACGCTGCCTTCCATACAACCGCCTTGCACGCGACCACGCAACTCGGGCACCGGCAGGGTCCGCTGTGTCGTCCAATAGAACCGCTAATGCTTGTGTCGCCTCTGCCTGCTCCATCAGTAAGGCGCCGTCAGATGAAATCATACGCGTACCCGCGGCAAGCAGATCGGCCGCTTGCCGCGCGCACCGCACTCCGGCGGCAGCCGTGCCATCCCTAGATGCGAGCAGCATTCCCGCCGCCAGGTTCAACCGGGACACCTCCGTAAGCAAGGCCACATCAGTGCATGGCGGACTGGAGATCCGATCCAAGAGCCGGACGGCTTCCAGAAGAGCCTCATTACCTGCGTCCGTCGTTCCATCTGCGTACTCCATCTGCGCAAGAGATACGAGTGCCCTAGCCCAAACGGCCGTGAGAACATGATTGTCATGGTGGAGCGAATCCACGACGCGAAACGATTCCTGGGCACGTCGAAGAACAAGCAGCGCCTCCTTGCTATCTCCCGCCGCCAGTGCAGCGCCGGCGTACGTCGTGCGATCCACGGCGAGTGCATAATGGGCGTCTGCAGCCTCGGGAGTGTGCGCCAGGGCGGCCTCGCGCGCCCGAATGGCCCGTTGAAATGACTCCTTCGCCGCTGACCAAGAGCCTTGCTGAGTGAACCAGTCGGCTTCGCCCATTGCGAGCGTCGCACCGACCCGCTGCACCATCTCCTCTGCTAATGCCCCCGGGGCATCCATCGTGGAGATCAATCTGTTATCGGATGCTGATGCCTCTAGGGCGCCGCAGTATTCAGCCTCGTCAATCGGCACGAGGACGCCCTCCTCTTGTAGTTGTTGTATTGTCAGTAGATCCAGCGCCAGGGCGCTTTGTGGCAGAGGAAATGGTGTGCAAGTCAGCGCAAAACCCCGCTCTGACGGCTCTGCTTGCAAGACAGCAACGGACCGGTACGCCGGATGGCGCTCAAGAATGCCGCGAACAGATGGGTACAGAGTGGCAAAGGCGCGGCAGCCGAGAATCACGCAGTGAACGGCAGAGCGCGGAAAGGCGAACAGGTAGACAGGCAAAGGCGCCTGCTCGTTGAGCACTCGTGTACCGTCCTTCAACGAGCGAATAATGCGCCACTCGTGTTCATACGCCCACGCTGTGGCTTTGGTCAGCCGATAATCGTCTTCGGCTACACTCGACTGGAACGAGTCCGCAAACTCAATCGCGAAGTCGATGAGGCCGTACTCGTGAGCGTCAGGCTGACGGGCTAGCTCGCGCTCGACCTCCGAAAGCGGGCGCGTTCCTCGTGTGTCTGAGTACGTGACCTTGCACAGGCCGGTGCTCTCGGGCGATCTGGAGAAGAAAGCGTGCGTGGTGTCAAAGCCTATGACAAAACCCGTGTGCTCGGCCGCATAGTGAGCCCACATAAGCAGATTGTCCTGGAGGGCAGTGAGGCACAAGATGCCGCACGAAGACCGTTCGCGCAATGTCAAGTGCGACTGAATTGACCTGACGTGTGCTTTGACGCACTCAGGGTGTTCACAACGCGAACGCCAGTGTAGGTCCTCGATCAGGAAGTCCCGTGGACGGCTCTCGAATACGTCATTGAATACGGCTGGTTGAGTGAACCGGATGGTGGCGGTATCAAGAACATCGAGGCGCTCAGGCGGGAAGTACTTGTAGAGGATCATTGCGTGCCTCAATTGGGACTGCACTAGACAAGCCCTGCGCGATCGGACGGCCTGATCGCGCTGCCGTGCTTGTGACGATTACGAACCTACTCTGTCCACGACGGCGACGAGATCCCATGGCCGAGTGTCTGCGAGAACACGACTTCTGCTGTGCGATGAGGTCGTGTTCGTTCGGCCTCAACCGCATTGCGGGGAGGGCGGGACTATCCGACGTTGCAGAGTGCGACGCGCTATGCCGAGTACGGCCGTCGCCCCAAAACCACTCCCCCGGCGTCCTCCAAGGCCTCCTCGATGATCGTACCGGACTTGTCCCGGATGAATCTCTTGCGGGCAAAACCGCGGGAGTCATCGGGTGTGCCGTCCGGCCGAAGGTACTCCTCTGACAGTTTGTTGCCATCGGCATCATAGCACCAACGCAGGTGGGGCGGGTGACCCGGGAGGAGAACGAGTTTCTCGGTCCGGACGCCGTCCGGACCGTACACGTAGCGCCACGTGTCCTGCACCTTGCCGCGACGCTCGAGGGTGATCTCGTAAACCCGGCCTCGGTCGTCATAGCGCACCTCCTTGGTCCCGTCCACCTCGCCATCGGTGTATGTGTGCATTCCTGTGACGCGGCCGTCCTCAAAGAAGAGCTTCACGGCGGCGCCATGTCGGGGAAGCTGCTGCAGCGGGCCGACGCCATACATGTGGCCCATCAGCGAGGTATCGACGTTCTTGTAGAGGCGGGAGCCGGTGAAGTGCTCCTCATCAAGTTGGAGACGTTGCACGAGGCGAGAGATGTTATTGGTGTAGAGACGGCGATTGCCGAAGTCGAGATAATGGAAGCTGCCGAGCATGAGCGGGAGGTCGCGCTTCGGAAAGCGCCAAAGGATGGGGAGGATGAAGCGTCTCCGGCGCTTCCGCACCATGTGCTGGAAGGCTGCCTCGATTTCGAGCTGCTTGACGTAGTACGAGGCCATGGAGGCTGGAGACACGACGAGGCAGAAGTAGCGGCTGTCGCTGATCGCCGCTTCGATGCGCTGCCGCGGACGATCGCCAATCGTGAGTTCCAGCGTATCGACCCACGGGTCGATTCCGTGTGCGCGAAGATCGTCCACGAGACGTCCGACGAACTTCGCGTTTCGATGCGAATACGAGATGAACACGTCCTTCATCGGCTCTCCGTGGCACATGCTGCGTGGCGGAACGGCTTGGCCCGAGTAAGCTTACCAAGCACTCGGATTCCTGCAAGCGGGAGGACGTCGTTGCCAAGCTGGTAGACCTGAAGTCCGAGGAAGATGGCACTGATTGTCCTCTTCCTTCTGGAGATGCATGAGTCAGGGTGGTGCTCCAGAGCGACCACGATCCGCGGGATGCCGACGTCGCTCACCCAGCGGCTGAACTCGGTGTCCCGCCGCTAGGGCACCGCCTGTAGCATCCCTTGAGGAGAGAGTCGTGTCGGAACATCGCCTTCCCCTTGGCCTGGGTGCGGCCGCGCCGCAGCTCGGATCGGGCAATACGCACCGCCTCCAAAGGACAAAGGGGGGTGAGAGTCGCGGGTGGGGACATGCTCGATCAGGGGCCCGGTTGGAGGTTTGCGGAACCGAGCGCACTCAATCGGGTATGCAGTAGGCATCAAGGCCGTCTGTCCGCCGGCCAAGCCGGTACGATGGATGGGCTAATGAGATGTACGGTAGCAAGCTGCAGGGGTCTGACATGCTCTCTAGAGGGGAATATGACGGTTGAATCCTTGACAGCCGCCGCAGCATTTCATAACTTCAGCAAATGCGTACTATGCGGTCGCCAGCCATGATCGTGCGGGCGAGGAGCGCCCGGATCCTCGTGGCTGTCTGCCTTCTGGCCATGGGGCTCAGTTCGCACGGGATCTGCGTCGAACCGGATGGCGCATCACACGTGGCCAGCAGGGACCATCAGTGTTGTGATCCGGGTCCTGCGAGCCAGGAAGTTCCTGATGTCGGGTTCGACACGGGGGATTCCCCCTCGCTTCACGAATGCTCCCATGTATCTCTCATCCAACCGACGCTGAGCCCAGCCAAGCCCGACCACAACCCTGTCGCCCCAGAACTTCTGCATTGCCTTCCGCTCCACATTGATTCTCTGGTCCCTGAGACGAATGCTCCGAGCCTCGAACATGCCCGCTATTTCTCCTCGCTCACACCGCTCTCTACCGTCCTTCGACTCTAGAAACCTCCGTCCACTCAGCTGTTTTGCAGACGATCCGCGCTCCGCGTGGTTTGCCCTGATTCCGCTATGCATCCGACGGAGGAAAATCGATGCACTTGACCGATGGATGGAAGAGGTTTGCCCGCGCCTTCCTTCTGGTAGGCCTGACGGTGACTTACGGCACCGTTGGGGCGCAACCGCTCGCTGACCAGTCCAGCGCCTTGACCTTTGAGGAAGCGCTTCGCCGCGCTCTTGAGGAACATCCGCGACTGAAGGCAGCATCGCTCGGCATAGAAGCGGCCGACGGTCGGCTGCAGCAAGCTGGGCTTCGACCCAATCCTGAGCTGGGAGTCGACCTCGAGAACTTCTCCGGCGGCCTACCCGGCTTCGAAGAGTCGGAGACCAGCATCCAGCTCTCGCAGCGATTCGAGACCGGGGGGAAGCGAGGCGCGCGGATCGCCGTGGCCGAAGCGGGCCGCGCCCTGACGGGGCGGGACCTGGAGGCGGCGCGTTTGGACCTCGTGCGCGACGTGCGGAGTGATTTCGCCCTTGGGATTTCCGCACAACGTCGCCTCGATCTCGCCGACGAGACCTTGGCCATCGCTCGCGAGGTCGCCGCCACGGCGCAGAAGAAGGTGGAGGCAGGAGCCCTCCCACTTGTGGAGGCTACACGGGCCCGCGTCGCCATCTCGACGGCCGAAATCGAGCGCGAGCGCGCCCGGGCGCTCGTGCGGGTGGCGCTTGAGCGACTGGCGCTTAACTGGGGCGGAGGCTCTGTGCCCCAGCGAATCGAGGGGGACCTGGATTCGCTGGCTGCGGTCCCGACGCTAGAGTCCCTGGTCGCGCAGCTGTCCGCGAATCCAGACTTGGCCCGGTGGACCAACGTGGCCGATTTCCACAAGGCGCGTGTTCGGCTTGAGCGAAGCCAGAGGACTCCGGACCTGAGCGTCGGGGGTGGGTACAGGCATTTTGCCGCCGACGACAACGGGGCCCTGCTGCTTGGTCTGTCGCTCGACCTTCCTCTGCGGAACAAGAATCAGGGGGCCGTGCGCGAAGCGACGGCCGAACTCGGGCGCGCCTCCTTCGAGCTGGAGGCAGCGCGCCGCTTGTTGACGCGGAACCTCCGCGACCAAACCGCGCGAGTTCAGATCGCGCAGGCGGAGGTGCGCGGGCTGCGCCGGAACGTTCTGCCCGGAGCACAAGAGGTCTTTGAAGGGGTTCGGCAGGGTTACGAGCAGGGTCGGTTCACCTACCTCGATGTGCTCGAAGCCCGACGCTCCCTGGCTCAGGTCAGGGACGCAGAGATCGCGGCCCTGAGCGAGCTGGAGCAGAGTCGAATCGAGATTGAGCGTCTGGTCGGACAGGGTGGCGCCCTGATCGACCGGCTACAGGAGGGAAGGTAATGACCATGCTGCAAGGACCGATGCTCTGGATCGCTCTGGTCCTCACTCTTGGGCTGAGTGGGTGCGGTGGCGGGAAGCACGGCGAGTCCGGCGAATCCGCTGCCGCCAAGGCCGAGGAGCACGCACAGGATGGAGCGGATCATGACGAACACGGCCATGAGGAGGGAGCGCTCGGGGACGATCATGGCCACGAGGGCGAAGAGGCGGACGAACACGAGTCGGACGAAGCCGAGGAGGAGGGACGGGTGATCCTGACTCCGGCGCAGCGCGCCGCGGCTGGGATCGCAATCGCCGCCGCGGTACCGCGGGAAATCCCCATCGTGCATGAGCTTCCAGGCGAGATCGTCGTCAACGCAGATCGCCTTGCCCACATCGTGCCCCGGTTTTCCGGGATCGCCCGGGAAGTGCGCAAGAACCTGGGTGAGCCTGTTCAGGCGGGAGAGGTGCTGGCCGTCATCGAGGCCAACGAGAGCCTAGCACTGTATGAGGTGAAGTCTCTGATCGTCGGCACTGTAATCGAGAAGCACATCACGCTTGGGGAGTACGTATCGGACGAGCAGGACATCTATGTCATCGCTGACCTCTCGAGTGTCTGGGTGAATGTCACCGTCTACGCTCGGGATCTCGAGCGCATCCGGATCGGTCAGATCGCCACGATCGAGGCGGCGGGCATTTCCGAGAAGGCCGAGGGGAGGATCGATTATGTGGGTCCCTTGGTCGGGGAGGCGACCCGGACGTCCATCGCGCGGATCGTCCTGTCCAACCCCCGGCGCGTCTGGCGCCCCGGACTCTTCGTTACGGCACACGTACGGACCGAACTCGTGCCCGGCCAGATGGTCATTGCCGACAAGGCGATTCAAAGCGTGCGTGGGGAGAGTGTGGTCTTTGTGGAAGACGGGGAGGGATTCCGGGCGCAAGCGGTGGCGATCGGACGAACCGACGGCGAATGGACGGAGATCCTATCGGGCATCACGCCCGGGGATCATGTGGTCGTGGAGAGCAGTTTCATTTTGAAGTCCGAGCTCCTGAAGAGCGAAGCCGGGCACGGCCATGGGCACTGAGGCCGCGGCCAAGAGGAGTTCACCATGCTTGATCGTCTGATTCGTTTTTCTATCTCCCAGCGAGGGCTCGTCATACTTGGGGTTCTCGCCGTCATCGTCCTCGGCATCATCAACTTCGGTCGCCTGCCGATCGACGCCATCCCGGATGTCACAAACGTGCAGGTGCAGATCAACACCGCCGTTTCGGCCCTTTCACCAGTCGAGATCGAGCAGCGGATCACCTTCCCGATCGAGACCGCCATGAGCGGGATCCCGCGCGTCGAGCACGTGCGCTCCCTCTCACGCTACGGGCTGTCCCAGGTCACGGTCATCTTCGGGGACGGCACAGATATCTACTTCGCGCGGCAACTCGTCAACGAGCGGCTCCAGGAGGCGAAGGAGAACCTACCTCCCGGCTTCGGTGAGCCGAAGATGGGGCCGATTGCGACGGGGCTCGGGGAGATCTTCTTTTGGGTCATCGAGGCCGATTCCACGGCCCGCAAAGAGGACGGCAGCCCCTATACGCTCGCCGACTTGCGCACGATCCAGGACTGGATCGTGAAACCCCAGGTTCGAACGGTCCCGGGTGTCACCGAGGTGAACTCGATCGGCGGGTACGAACGACAGTATCATGTCACGCCGGATCCCACAAAGCTCCTGGCGCACGGCCTCAGTTTCCGCGATGTCTTCGACGCGCTGGCCGAGAACAATGCGAACGCGGGCGGTGGGTACATCGAGCACCACGACGAGCAGTATCTCATTCGCTCCACGGGCCTCGTCACCGGCATGGCGGAAATCCGAGACATCGTGGTCGGCGGCAGTGACGGCGTGCCCGTCCGGATCCGGGACGTGGCTGACGTCTCGATCGGCAAAGACCTGCGGACCGGGGCGGCCATGCTCAACGGACGCGAGGCGGTCATCGGGACAGCCATCATGCTCATGGGGGAGAACAGCCGGGCCGTCTCGCACCGGGTCGGCAACAAAATGAAGGAAGTGAACCGCTCCCTGCCGGCTGGAATCCAGGCGACGACGATCTACGACCGCACGAACCTGGTCGACGCCACTCTCGAGACGGTCCGCAAGAACCTCATGGAAGGGGCGATTCTTGTGATCGCGATTCTCTTCCTGCTCCTAGGGAATCTCCGGGCCGCGCTCATCGTGGCCCTCGCCATTCCGCTTTCGATGCTCTTCGCCGTGACTGGAATGGTGCATGGGAAGATCAGCGGGAACCTGATGAGTCTCGGGGCGATCGACTTCGGTCTGATCGTAGATGGTGCGGTCGTGATGACAGAGAACATCGTCCGCCGATTGGGCGGGCGGCAGCATCGACTCGGAAGGTCCCTAACGCGATCCGAGCGCCTCGATGAAGCGTACGAGGCGGCCCGGGAGGTAGCACGTCCCACACTGTTCGGCGTCGGGATCATCATGGTGGTCTACCTGCCGATCCTCACGTTGTCGGGCATCGAGGGGAAGATGTTTCGTCCGATGGCGGAGACGGTGCTTCTGGCCCTGCTTGGGTCGTTGATCTTCGCCTTCACGGTCGTCCCCGCGTTGTTGGCCCTGGTGCTGCGCGGGAAGGTCGCGGAGAAGGAGAACCGGGTGATGCGAAGTGCGGTCTCCCTCTACGGACCCGTGCTCGACGCATCTCTACGCCGGCGTTGGGTGGCCGTCGCCGGCGGCGCCGCGCTGGTCGTTATCTGCGGGATCCTGGCGAGTCGTATGGGGAGCGAGTTCGTGCCCTCGCTCAAGGAGGGGACGATCACGGTCCAGCCACTGCGGATCCCCTCTATCAGTCTGACCAAGAGCGTTGCGATGCAGGCTCAGGTGGACGACCTTCTGCGACGGGAGTTCCCCGATGAGATAGAGCGCACCTTCGCCCGCATCGGCACCGCCGAAATCGCGACGGACCCGGCGGGACCCGACCACAGCGATGGCAATCTAATGCTCCGGCCGCAGAAGCAGTGGAAGAGAGCGAAGACCCAAGACGAACTCGCTGCCGAGGTGCAGAAGGTCCTTCAGGTCCTGTCCGGACAGAACTACGAGATCACGCAGCCGATCCAGCTACGTTTCAACGAGCTGATCTCCGGGATCAAGAGCGATCTCGCGGTCAAGGTCTTCGGGGACGACGTCGAGGTAATGCGCACAAACGCCCAGAAGGTCGCTGGCATCCTGGGTACGATACGTGGGGCGTCCGACGTCCGGGTCGAACAGGTGAGCGGACTCCCGGTACTGACGATCTCCATCGACCGCGCGGCCATCTCCCGATATGGGCTCAACGTCTCGGATGTCCACGCTGTCATCGAAACGGCAATTGGTGGGAGCACGGTAGGACAGGTTTTCGAGGGGGACCGACGGTTCGACCTGGTGGTTCGCCTTCCAGAGGAGATCCGCACCGATATCCATGCCCTCGAGGACCTGCCGATTCCTCTTCCCTCGAGCCTTGGTGCCGTGGCGGGGCCGCTTCTCGCTTCCCTGACGCACGATGCGGAGGTCAGCGCGGCCTATGTACCCCTGGGATCAGTTGCTCGGGTCTCGATCGAGGAGGGACCGAATCAGATTGGGCGCGAGAACGGCAAGCGTCGCGTCGTGGTCACCTCCAACGTCCGAGGACGGGACATAGGTAGCTTCGTAGAGGAGGCGCAAAAGCGAATCGGGACCGAGGTGACGTTGCCGGCTGGGTACTGGACAACATGGGGTGGTCAGTTCGAGAATCTCCTCGCGGCACGCAAACGCCTCACCTTCGTGGTCCCGCTGGCCCTGGCCCTCATCTTCCTCCTGTTGTTCGCGACATTCGGCTCTGTCCGACACGCGATTCTCGTTTTCACGGGTGTGCCATTGGCGCTGACCGGAGGTGTGATCGCGCTCTTAATCCGCGGGATCCCGCTCTCGATCTCTGCTGGCGTAGGCTTCATCGCCCTCTCGGGCGTGGCGGTCCTCAATGGCCTCGTCATGGTCACTTTCATTCAGAAGTTGCATATGGAGGGAATGCCCATCGAGGAGGCCATTCGCACAGGGTCGAAAGGGCGCCTCCGGCCCGTCTTGATGACGGCACTGGTCGCATCGCTCGGATTTGTTCCCATGGCTCTGGCGCACGGAACAGGGGCCGAGGTTCAGCGACCGCTCGCAACCGTCGTGATCGGAGGCATCGTGTCATCGACCTTCTTGACCCTTGTCGTGCTTCCGGCGCTCTACAGCCTCTTCCAGGGGAGAGAACGCAGACCCGAGCAGGAGGATCTCGTATGAAGAAAGTAACTGCATTCATCCAGCCGTTCATGCTTCCCCGTGTCCTCGACGGCCTTCACGCCATCGAAGGATTCCCTGGTGCCACGACCTCGGAGGTCCAGGGCATCGGGGCGCGTGAGCTGGCATCGTTCGAGCAACATCCGCGCGTGAAGCTCGAGATCATTGTATCGGATCGACTCGTGGACTCAGTCGTGGATGCGATCCAGCGGCACGCTCATACGGGGAACCCTGGCGACGGCTATGTCTTCGTCGTCCCTGTCGAGAAGGTCCTGAGAATCCGATCCGGAGAAGAAAGCAAGGGAACATGAGCAAGCGCGAGTCCGAAAGCCCAGTGCCGGACGATAGGCAAACACCTGAAGACGTGTCGCGAAGGACACGATCGGACATGACAACGAGGAACTCTCAAAGCACGTTTCGGTCGATCCGGGGAAGACTCGCTCGTTCTGGCATCCCAACGAAGTGGGATGCTGCGGTCTTAACTGCTCTTCTACTTCTCGGTCCTGCTCACTACTTGATCCCGGCTCAGGTCGTCTGGGTGCACGTCGTGCTCTTCTGGCTGTTCCAGGTGCCGGTTCTGATCGGGGCGGCAAGTCGCGGTATCCGTGGTGGTTTGGCTGTCGCCGGCATTCTCACCCTCGTGTTCCTCCCTCATGCGGTTGGATTGAGTCGGCAAGACGGAATGACAGCCCACGCGATCTGGATGCATCTCAGCAGCCTCTACGTCATCGCCGTCACCGCAGGATGGCTTAGTGATCGGTGGCGGAGAGAAGAGGTCATCGGGGAACGTCTACGGGAGTTGAGGAGCCTGAGTCTCCTCTTGAAAGCTATCCGAGAGGACCTGGGCGCCTCAGTTTCTGCATTGAGAGGGGTTTCCACCTCGCTCCGACCGATGCAGGCGCGTGCGCCCGGCCTGAGAACCGCTATCGAGTCGATGGAGCACTGGGTGGGACAGATGGAGACGCTCAGCGGCGAACTCCGGACTCTCCAGATCGATGCTCGAGTTGGCTTGGTGCGGCTAGACCGAGTCTTCGCTGCCATGTTGAAGCGTCTTGAGACCGCCGCCGGTGGAGGCCCCCGGATCGTACTTGACTGGCGGTGTTCTCCCGCCGCCATACCGGTCAGCGTGTCATCCCTTGGGAGTGCCTTGGCTGTTCTTGCCCTCCACGTGGGTCCTTCCTCGGAGGAGGTCCGGGTATCGATCTCCCGAACCCTCGGGCATTTCGAGATAGACCTTTGTCCACAGAGCACAGCAACGGGAATGGCCCTGATTCCGCCGAAGACTCCGGGGACGGTCATGGAGATGGCCTGCCAGGTGATTCGAGCGCATGGGGGTTGGATCGCATGCGACTCAGATACCCCTCACCTCCGTGTGGGAGTACCCTCCACCCTCCGCGTTCGCACGCCGGCATCGAACCACCCGGTGGAATCCGATTCGCCCATCTGGGCAGCCCGTTGGGAGGCGAAAGGGGTTTTCGTGCCCAGATTAGCCGGATTGCCCGGCGAGGCGAGCTGGCGCAGGTGAGCGGCGAACACGGGATGGCTCGCGTGGGTCGTGAAAGCAGACGCTCGCTGGCGAGACCTTGGTGGATTGGTGTCCGAGGTGCGGGAGAGCGCACTCAACTCCAAGGCGTCTCTTCCAATCAGGTGTTTCGTGCGCTACGGGGGCAGATGGAGTGAGGAAGGTCGAAGCCACAACAACCGAGGAGGGCGGATCAGCCGGGCTTCTGAAGGCGTGCCGGATCTCCCCCTCTGCGTATTGGAGTGTCGCGACTCTGCTTGGAGCCGCCGTTGTGCTCTCAGCATTCCTCATCTCGAAACACTTCGGCGGAGGGCTCCCTGGCTGCGGTCCCCAAAGCGGTTGCGAGGCCCTGGAGAAGACACGTTGGGGGACGATCCCGGGGCTGCAGTGGCCCGTCTCCTTTGCGGGTTTTGCCTATTTCCTTGCCCTGCTCATGGCGTGGATGGTCGCGGGCCGAGAGGTGCCCGCGGCGGCGCGATCGCTCATCCGGATCGGCGGGGCAGCCTCGCTCCTCTTCATTGGCGTGATGTTGGCCTTTCGGAAGGTCTGCCCATATTGCCTTGGAGTTCACGCGGCGAACCTTGCAGTGGTTGTCTTGATGGAACGGGAGATGCACCGATCAGCTCGCCAAGGGCTCTCGGGAGGAGGACCTATGTCGTGGGTAAGGGTGAGAAGGATCGCGAGCAGCGCCTTCGCAACGTTCTTGGCCGTTTCTCTGCTGCTCGGAGTCGCGAACGCACGGATGCATCAAAGCCAGCTTGCCAGTGCCGAAAGCGACCGGCGTCAGGCGACGGACAAGATCCTGGCGCAGGCTCAGGCAGTTTCCGAGGTGCCGGCGCCGGGGGCGAGCGGGGACATTTGGGGCAGTGCCGGATTCACCGGTCGCTACCGCATGGGCCCGGAAGCCAGCCCTATCCGGATCGTGATGTTGACCGATTATCAGTGCAAAGACTGCAACAAGGTCGAGCCTGAAGTGGAGGCCATTCTCGCTTCCCGGAGCGATGTGTCTCTGTCGGTCAAGCACTACCCGATGTGCGCCGAGGCTTCCCCCGGCGTGCCCTGCAATCGGTTCGCAAAGGAGTCGATGCATCCGAACTCCTGCTGGGCGGCTCGGGCGGCCGAGGCGGCGGGCATCCTGAAGGGGAATGATGGATTCTGGGCGATGCATCGGTGGCTCTTCTCGAGAGCCGGGAACTTCACGGATGCGGACCTGAAAGCCGCGGTGAGTCAGATGGGGTTCAATCCCGAAGCGTTCCTGGAGGTCATGAAGGGACCCGAGACACTGCAGCGGGTACAAGCCGACTGCGAAGAAGGCAACGCGTTGGGGCTCTACTTCACTCCGATGATCTTCGTGAACGGGGTCGAGTTCAAAGGATGGCAGGTGCCGGGTGCGCTCCGCAAAACGGTCGAAGAGGTGGCTGCCAAGAACCCTCCTCCGCTGAAGGCCACGGCCGATCGGCCGGCCCTCGCCGGCTCGAAGTACGTTCAGGACTGGCGGGACCAGCCGGTCCGGCATATGCCTCCGGATACGAAGGCCTGGTCCACCGGTGCCGCGTCTCCCACCGGGGTTCCCGCCGGGTCTCGCTTCGTTGATGTGGTTCTCTTTGGTGATTATCAGGAACCGTACACCGCGGCCATGGATGTCGCGATCCGGGGACTGATGAAGTCCAGGCCAAACGTCCGCTACACATTCCGCCACTTCCCCATCGATCCGAAGATCAATTCCACGCTGCCGACCAATGTCCGACCCGAGGCCGTGCATCCTCAGGCCGGTCGAGCGGCGCAAGCTGCCGAGGCCGCAGGCGCGATCGGTGGAGCTCAGGCGTACTGGAAGATGCACGACTGGCTCATGAGGAATTTGCAGTCATTCAATGATGAATCGCTTCGTACCGCCGCAGAGAGCATGCGGATCGACTCGGATAAGCTGTTCGCAGAGATGGAAAAGCCGGATATCACTGCGGCGATCGTGGAAGACGCCCGGGCCGCTCAGCAATTGGGTCTGACCGGCGTGCCGATGGTGTTCGTCAACGGCAAATGGATCTGGCGGACGATGCGAGACAGCGAGAACATCGTCCTGCCCGTCATCGAAGAGGCCGGGAGGCCGTAGGAGATGGCATGAAGCACAAGGCGAGTGGCCGGGGCGGACGGGCGAGACGACAACGCGGCGTGAGCGGAAGGTCGAAGACTCGGCCCCGGCGCTTGTCGCTGGAGGTGGCCGGCCGCATAGTCCTGCCCCTAATCGTGGCTAGCCTGGTTCTGATCATTCTCTTCGTGGTTCCTTCGGGGCGAGGCGATGCGAGCGGTCCACTACCTGATGCGGCCGTTCCCAACCCGACGCCGATCAACACCGTTGATCCGTCGAGCGGCAAGTCGATTGTCGAAGGCGCCAACTCAGTCTACAAGGGATACACGATCGGCCACTGCTGCGCGAACGGCCGGGTGACATGGGAAGAGTTGTCAGAGAAGAAGAAGGATGCGTCCATACGGCGCTTCCTTCGGTCCCCCTGAAAGGGCATAAGCACGTCAGCGGCACGGATGGATTGAAGCATGAACTTGAGCTCCCTATTCTTCAGTGAGCCTCGGCTCGTCCTGGCGTGGCGCGGGATCGGCGCATTCGGATCCCTTGCTCGACAAGTCTCTCGTGTTCCGCAGTGCGCCGCCTCGATCGTGCTCGCGATGCTCCTCGTAGGGGTGCCGTCGGCCTTCGCTTCCGAGGCTGCCGCAAGCTCCGATGCAGCAGAGTTGCCGTCCGCGTGTGTGCCTAGGAGGTCCATGGTCCTGGCAGTCAATGAGGACTCAGTGACATCCGGGATCAAGTCGGGGGAGCGCACCTACCATGAGATCTCAAGCGGGCTGCTATTCCGCTCATTCGTCGAGCAGATCGACGGGCGAGAGGTCTTCGACAGCATCGGTCGGCGACCCGACCAACCCTACGACTACATTCTGAACTTCCGGATCGAGCGATTACGGCGCCGGCCCGTCAGCTCGCCCGAGGACATGTGGCTCGAGGTCTCCCTCGATCTTCGGGATCGGCAGCAGCGTGGAAGCCTATGGACAGAGCGATTCGCGATTCCGGTGGAGTCCCGCGAACTGGGGCCGCGCCGCAAGCCGGATGAGTTGTTCTTCCGCCTGCTCACGCATCTTGCCGCGAGAAAACTAGCCGCGACCGCGGCGGGTGCGCTGACTGATGTCCTGGTCAGCGTCAATCCGGACAAGCTCTACGGAGTGCCTCTCCGGAGCTGCCCCGCCCGAAGCGTCATTTGGTTGGAGATCAAAGGGTTGCCGCTCCCGGACAAACGGGCGGTCCTACGCGCGCTTTCGCGATCCTCCTGCTACGATGTGGTGTGGGTATCGGCGGACAGCGTCGCGAGCCCCGACCCGGCAAAACTCTTGATCGAGGCACGGGCTGATCCGAACGACCTGATCCACTTGAGACTCTGGCTCCCGGAGACGGGCTTCAAGGAGTACCGGGAGGCCTGGCAAGCTGGTGACGCGTGGACCCGTGAAGCTGTTCTGCAAGACGTCCAGAGTGAAATAACGGCCTACCACCACCGAAGCGGTGCCTGTGTGCACGCCAAGTCACAGTAAAGCAATCCCGGAGGCCCCATCAGGGGGATGCACAAGCGACGGCTCGAAAGGGCGTACGCTCTGGATGAAGAACCGCACAGGCTGTACCAACTGAGGTCTTTCCTATGGAACAACGGACATACCGAATCAGCGGAATGGATTGCGCGGATGAAGTCAACGCGCTCAAGGCGACTGTCGGCAGGCTTCCGGGGATCGGCAGCCTTGGCTTCAACCTCATTGAGGGAACGATGACCCTGCAGTTGGATGCCGAGCAAGTGGATGAAGCGGCGATCCGTGACGCCGTGGGGCGAGCTGGGCTGGAAGCCGAAGTCGTCGACGAGACGTGCCCGTCCGGAGTGTGCGCCGTCGAAGAAGGCTGGTGGAGAAGACGCGGACGAGCCTTTATGTGCTGGAGTTCTGGCGCCTTGGTGTTGATGGGCTTCCTGTCCCACGCCATCCTGCACGGCAGCCTGTTGCATGCGCTGGTCGCTGGCGAAGGGATGTCGCATCACGAGTTTCCTCCGCCCGTGATGCTTTTTTACGCCGCGGCGGTTGTGATGGGGGGCTGGTTCATTGCTCCAAAGGCTATCCTGGCCCTGCGACGGTTGCGGGCGGACATGAATCTGCTGATGACCGTTGCCGTGGTCGGCGCGATGATTATCGGCCAGTGGTTTGAGGCCGGAGCGGTCACATTCCTGTTCTCGCTTTCGTTGTTGCTGGAATCATGGAGTGTGGGCCGCGCGCGCCGAGCGATCCGCGCCTTGGTGAACATGACGCCGCCGACGGCACGTTTCATCTCCCTCCCGGGCGGGGGCATCACGGAAAGACCAGTCGCCGAGGTCCCGGTTGGCGCAACAATCCTGGTCCGACCCGGCGAACGACTACCGCTGGACGGTATCGTCACCAAAGGCCGAACCTCAGTCAACCAGGCTCCGATCACTGGTGAATCCATACCGGTTGCCAAAGAGGAAGGGGCCGAGGTCTTCGCGGGCACGATCAACGAAGACGGCGCCATTGAGTTCAAGTCCACCAAGCCCGCAGCTGACACCACGCTGGCGCGAGTGATTCGCATGGTCGAGCAGGCTCAGTCCCGACGTGCGCCGGTCGAGCAGTGGGTTGAGAAGTTCGCACGCTACTATACTCCCGCGATGATCGCGGTGGCGGTCCTGGTTACGGTGGTGCCGCCGATGTTCGGCGGGCAGTGGGGGCGCTGGTTCTATGAAGCGCTGGTCATGCTGGTAATTGCCTGCCCCTGCGCGCTCGTGATTTCGACGCCCGTTAGCATTGTCGCGGCACTCACGGCGGCAGCTCGCGCGGGCGTGTTGATCAAGGGGGGCGCGTTTCTGGAGGCGGCTGGACGTGTGAACGTCTTCGCGCTGGACAAGACCGGCACGTTGACGAAGGGCCTTCCGGAAGTACAGGAGATCATCCCGCTGAACGGCCACTCGCCCGACGAGCTTCTCGCCCGCGCTTCGGCTCTTGAAGTGCACAGCGAGCACCCGCTGGCGGCGGCTGTATTGAGAAAAGCCCAGACAGCCGATGTGGAGCCCCTGGTGGCTGAGGAATTCCGCGCCCTCAAGGGCCGAGGGGCAGAGGCGATGATTGAAGGGCACCTCTTTTGGTTGGGAAGCCACCGACTCCTGCATGAGAAGGGCGTTGAGGAGTCTGAGATCCACGCCCATGCACAACGCATGGAAGGCGCGGGGCACTCCGTTGTTGTGGTGGGCAGTGACCGGCACGTCTGTGGCCTCATAAGCGTTTCGGATTCTATACGGCCGGAGGCGTCGGACTTGGTCCGCCAGTTGAAGGCGGCGGGTGTACGGCATGTGGCCATGCTCACCGGGGATAACCAAGGAACCGCGGATGCGGTAGGCCGCGCAGTTGGAGTTGATGAAGTGCGGGCGGAACTGCTGCCGGAAGACAAGGTGCTGGCCGTTCAGCAACTCGAGCAGAGCCGCGGCGCCGTGGCAATGGTAGGCGATGGCGTGAATGACGCGCCCGCGCTGGCCACGGCCACAATCGGGATTGCGATGGGGGCTGCGGGAACCGGCGCGGCGATCGAAACGGCGGATGTTTCCCTCATGTCCGATGATCTGGCTCGCCTGCCGTGGTTGGTTCGACATGCGCGCCGGTCGTTGCGCATCGTCAGGCAGAACATCATCTTCGCCATAGGCGTGAAGGCCGTGTTCATGGTGCTCGCCCTGCTGCAAGTGGCGACGCTGTGGATGGCAATTGCGGCGGACATGGGGGCATCCCTGCTCGTGATCTTCAATGGGCTGCGGTTACTTCACGATGAAGTACGGCCGGACAGGCGATGACTGCGACCCAAGCTGGTGTGCCCGAGACCGGTCGCCCACCAGGGATGAATCCTTGTGGGCAACAGGACCGACAGCGCGATGCGCCGGGTACCTCGTCCCTAGCTCTAGCTCACGGCTAAGTTGGCCATCAAGGGAGGAGATGAGCGAGGCCCAGAAGGACGCGTTCATCGCCCGTTTCGTCAAGACAGAGTAGCGCGAGAACGGAGTGCAAGGGGAATGACCGGGACTGCAGGGACTGGGGCCTGTGCAAGAAAACGGGCTTGTATTGACCTGATGGTGCCGATAAGATTCATAGCATGCGCAATCTAGTTTGCCTAATCTTCCTCGGGCTCCTGCTCGTCCTGCAAATGGGCGGGGTCTCGCCTTGCCCCGAGACAGCCTGTTGCGACAGGGGTGAGTCCCATCAGGACCGGGGTTGCGACACGGGTGGGTGCCAGCAGGATCGAGACTGCAACACCGGTGACTCCCGCCCGAATAATAGTTGCGACGCTTCGTGTCCGCCATGCATTTGCTGTGCGGGCCGAAGCCTTGCTTATCCCCCGCTGATCCAGCCACCGACCCCGCTGGGGGATGCTTCCTGTCCGCCGTTGGCAACGGTTGTTGCGCTCCCCACGCCTCCTCCCTCGGACATCCTCAAGATCCCCAAGTCCTCGCTCACGTAATTATCCCTTATCGCGAAAGTTGGTCGGGCTGTGTCGAGGTTTGACCTCGAGCGCGGCACATCTGTCCTCTCGTCACTCTCCTGAGGTCGAGGTTTCTCGCCAGACTCGCCGCCCGTCCAGAGTGCTGACGCGAGCCGGCTCTCTCGACACACGGCGAGAGTGCGCTGACCGCCTCACGGAGGCAGCGTTCTCGGGCATCGAGCTGGCCGTTGCGGCCGGAGCGCTGCCGTGAATGGCACGTCCTGAGGCCGGAGGGGTCAATCACGCCGGGGAGTTCGGTTTGGACTATCCCCGGCGACCACTGATGGAAAGGAAATGGTCATGTCCAGATTCGTTGCCATTCTCATCGTTCTAGGATTTGCGATCACCGGCTGCGCCGGCGATTCCGGCGGAGACCGCGCTGGCCAGCAGGGCCGCCAGGACATACAGACGGCGGCCGACGAGCACGCCCCGGCATCTGTTGTACCGGGCTCGTACGAGGACTGGTGCGGCGAGCACGGTGTTCCGGAGAGCGCCTGTGCGCGGTGTGATCCCTCCCTCATTCCTGCCTTCAAAGCCACCCATGACTGGTGCGCGGAGCACAACTTGCCGGAGTCGCAGTGCAAAGCCTGCAATCCGGACCTGGTGATCGTCCGGCCACCCAAACCGGAGGGGAACTGACATGCGTACACTGCTTGTCGTCTTCGTCCTGTCCTTGCTCATGGGCACGGGCGCTTGCGATCGATCGGGCCGCTCCGCAGACGCTGCCCGGCCCTCCGAGGCCGCCGAAGCCGCACCGGCGCAGGCCGCCCCGAGCGCCGATGGGATGTGCGCCGAGCACGGTGTGCTCGAGGCGGTTTGTACGAAATGCCAGCCTAAGCTCATCCCGGTGTTCCAGGCCAAAGGGGACTGGTGCGCGAAGCACGAGTTCCCGGAGTCAATCTGCCCAATCTGCCATCCTGAGCGCGGCGGACGCCCCCAGGTCGATGTCTCTATCGGCGCGCCGGGCGTCCAGGGCCCGGCGGACGGCTTGCGGGTGAAGCTTGAGTCACAGGAAGTTGCGGACGAAGCGGGCATCCGGACGGTTCCGGCGATCGCAGGTGGAGACGAGAGCGTGGTGATCGCCACCGCCACCATTGTCGCGGACAACGCCAGGAGCGCGCTGGTCAACGTCCGAGCAGCAGGAGTCATCCGCGCCTTCAAGGTCGAGATCGGCGCCACGGTTCGGAAGGGCACGCCTCTCGCAGAAATCGAGAGCGCCGATGTGGCCGACGCTCGCGCCCGACTCCAGTCGGCTCGAGCCCGGGTGGAGGTCGCAGACGCCAACGATCTGCGCGAGAAGGGTCTCTATGGGCAGGGTATTTCGTCGCAGAAGGACGCGCAGGGCGCGGAGCAGGCGCAGAAGGAGGCGAAAGCCGAGGCGGACGCGGCTCTTGGCGCGCTTGAGATGATCGGCGCAGGCGAGGGCGAATCCGGAATCTACGATCTTCTGGCGCCGATCGGGGGGACAGTCACCCGGCGTAGCTTCACGGTCGGGACCCTGGTGCACGGTGATGACCCGGTCTTCGAGATAGTCGACACCTCGATTCTCTGGGCCGAGATTGATGTTCCGGAATCCCAGGTCGATCAGGTGGCCCCCGGTCAGCGCACCGTAATCCAGGTAGACGCCCGTGGCGGCCTCGAGTTTGAGGCGACCATCCATTATGTCGCTCCGATCATCGATCCTCAGACCCGCACCGCCCGAGCGCGCGCGAAACTGGATAACGCCAACGGCGTGCTGCGCGCCAACGTCTACGCGAGGGCCCATATCTTCACCGAGTCCGGCGCGCCGGCGGCTCTGGTTCCGCGAGAAGCGGTGCAGGATGCCAAAGGAATTGCGGTCGTGTTCGTGCCGGTCTCGGCGGGCGAGTACGAAACGCGACACGTGCGAGTGGCTCCCTCCGACGGTGTGCTTCTCGCCGTGACCGCGGGTCTCCGTCCGGGAGAGTCCGTTGTTACGGAAGGGAGCTTCTTTCTCAAGACGGAGACCCTCAAGGAGAGCATCGGGGCCGGCTGCTGCGATGTTGTCGAGGCGAGGTAAGGAAGGTATCGCATGCTGAACAGAATCATCGGCTGGTCCATCCGGCACCGCTTCATCGTCATCGGCGCCTCGGTCGTCCTGGCGGGCATCGGCGTTGTTGCTCTGTTGCATCTCCCGATTGACGCGTTTCCGGACACCACTCCCGTTCAAGTGCAGATCAACACGGTGGCTCCTGCGCTGTCTCCGCTTGAGATCGAGCGCCAGATCACCCTTCTGATCGAGCAGGCGATCTCGGGACTACCGAAGCTCCACGAAGTGCGTTCGATCTCTAAGTTCGGCCTCTCGCAGGTGACCGTGATCTTCGAAGACGGGACCGACATCTACCTGGCCCGCCAGGTGGTCATGGAACGCCTGCAGACGGTCGAGCTTCCCGCAGGGATCGAGCGGCCGCAGCTGGGCCCGGTCGCGACCGGACTGGGGGAGGTCTTTCACTATCTCGTTACCGGCGAGGGGAAAAGCCTGAGCGAGCTGCGTACGGTACAGGACTGGATCATCAAGCCACAGTTGCGATCCGTACCCGGCGTCGCCGAAGTCAATACCTGGGGGGGGGACGAGCGGCAGATCCACGTCCTGGTCGATCCGGTCAACCTGGCCAAGCACGGAATCAGCCTGGGGCAGCTGGCGGAGGCCCTCGAGCGAAACAACGCCAATGTTGGTGGAGGAACCCTCGATCAGGCCGGCCAGTCCGCCCTCATCCAGGGGATCGGGATCGTGGCAACGATCCAGGACGTGGAAAGCATCATCGTCGCGGCGCGAGGCGGCATACCGACCCGAGTACGGGACGTGGCCCGGGTGGTGGATGGGCGGGAGATCCGCCGCGGCGCTGTGACGTCGGACGGCCGTGGCGAGATCGTGCTGGGCCTCGGCTTCATGCTGATGGGCGAGAACAGCCATGACGTCGCGCGGCGGCTGCAGCTTCGCCTGGACGAGATCAAGAAGTCGCTGCCCGAGGGCGTGCAGGTGGCGACCGTCTACAACCGGACGGCGCTCGTCGATCACGTGCTCCACACGGTGAAGACGAATCTCTTCGAGGGTGCCCTGCTCGTCATCGCGGTGCTCTTCCTCTTCCTCGGCAACGTTCGGGCCGGGCTCATCGTGGCCGCGGCCATTCCGCTCTCCATGGTCTTCGCGTTCGATCTCATGGTGCGGGCGGGGATCGCCGGCACGCTCATGAGCCTAGGGGCGATCGACTTCGGCCTGATCGTCGACAGCTCCGTCATCACCGTGGAGAACGCTGCGCGCCGCCTCGCGGAAGATCGCACCAGCCGGTCGCGCGCCGAGATCGTGCAGGAAGCCGCGATCGAGGTCCGGAAGCCGACGATGTTCGGCGAGCTGATCATCATGATCGTCTACCTCCCCATCCTGGCCCTCGAGGGCATCGAGGGGAAGATGTTCCGGCCGATGGCCGCTACGGTCATCTTCGCCCTGTTCGGGTCATTGATTCTGTCCCTGACGCTGATGCCGGCCTTGAGCGCCACGTTTCTTCCCCGGTACATGACGGAGAAGGACAACTGGATCGTGCGCTCCGCGAAGAATCTGTATCGACCGGCTCTGCTGAGAACGCTGGCACGGCCCCGCATCGTTGTTGCGTGCGCCCTGCTGCTGGTGATCGGCGCCGGGTTGCTGACCACCCGGCTTGGATCCGAGTTCGTGCCGCGCCTCAAGGAAGGTGCGATCGTGATCAACACGATCCGGCTGGCTGGCGTGTCGGTGGATGAGTCCGCCCGTTACGGGCTGAACATCGAGCGGAGCCTGCTCCGTGCGTTTCCGGACGAGATCGAGCGGATCTGGACTCGTACGGGGACGGCGGAGGTGGCAACGGACCCGATGGGTCTGGAGTTGTCCGACGTGTTCATCACGTTGAAGCCGCGGGAACAATGGAAGCGCGCGAAGACGCAGGATGAACTGGTGGAGGCCATGCAGAAGAAACTCTCGGGATTCCCGGGAATGCGGATGGTCTTTACCCAACCGATCGAGATGCGTGTGAACGAGATGGTCGCAGGCGTCCGCGCCGACGTCGCTGTCAAGCTGTTCGGGGACGATTTCGATCTGCTCAAGTCAAAGGCGCTGGAGATCGAGTCCGTGATGAAGGGGACGCCTGGGGCGTCGGACGTGGTCGTCGAGCAGCTCACGGGGCAGCCGGTGCTGGAAGTTGAGGTGGATCGCGATGCCATCGCGCGCCACGGGATCCCGGCGAGCGAGGTGCTTGATGCCATTGCGGCACTCGGTACGCGCCGGGTCGGGATGCTGCAGGAGGGCGAGCGGAGGTTCCCCATCGCCATCTCACTTGACGGACGGTATCGGACGGACGTGGGCGCGGTCGGCCGGATACTGGTCACCTCCGTCAACGGCGATCACGTGCCGCTGGAGCGGCTGACCAGGATCCGCATGACCGAGGGTCCCTCCACCATCAACCGGGAATGGGGGAAGAGGAGAGTTACGATCCAGGCAAACGCCCGTGGGCGAGACGTGGGAAGTGTGGTGGCGGACCTGCGGAAGGCACTGGATGAGAAGGTGTCGCTCCCCCCGGGGTACTACGTCCGGTTTGGCGGTCAGTTTGAGCACCTGGAACGGGCACGAAAGAGGCTCATGGTGGTCGTGCCGGTGGCGCTCGGGCTGATCTTCGCCCTCCTCTATCTCACGTATCACCGTCTCCTCGACGCGGCGCGGGTGTTCACCGGGGTTCCCTTCGCGGTCGTCGGGGGAGTGATCGCGCTCTGGGCGAGGGGGATGCCATTCAGCATCTCGGCCGCGGTCGGCTTCATCGCCCTGTCTGGTGTGGCGGTCCTGGGTGACATGGTCCTCGTCTCGACGATTCGACAACTCCTGGCGGAAGGACTCCCGATACGGACCGCGATCATGCGAGCCGCCGACAGACGACTGCGCCCCGTCCTCATGACGGCCCTCGTCGCCAGCCTCGGCTTCGTGCCCATGGCCTTCAATACCGGGATCGGGGCCGAGGTCCAGAGGCCACTGGCGACGGTCGTGATCGGTGGACTGATCTCGTCCACCCTCCTCACGCTCTTCGTTGTGCCAGCGCTGTATTTGGTCATCAGTGCCCGCCGGAGCGCGGCGACGAGCGAAGCTCCAGTCGCTCCATGATGCAGACTGATGCGGGCAGCGAAAGATGATGGCGAGGATGCAGGGCAAACGGGCGCAAGCCGAAAGTGGGCGGGTCGCTAGCCGAGCGGCTCGCGTCCGCGCCGGGGCGCGCACCGCTACGGGCATGGTCCGGCTGCTCGGAATCGATGGTCTGGTTGAGTCGAGTGCCAAGCTGAATGTCGGCGGAGGTGTCGTGTGCATGATCCGAGACTCGAGGAATCGAAGTGCCACATCAGGGTTGGCTGCGCCGGGTTTGTCGCTTAGGCAGGCAGGCGCCTGGTCTCCCCACATGTCTACTACTCTCACCAGGAGGTGTCCTATGCGTAAAGGATCTAGCAACGGAATGCGCTCTATAGCGGCATTCGCTGTTCTCTTATTTCTCGCGGCGGCGACGATCTCAGGTTGTAGCGACGACAAGCCCACCAGGGCCTCGCAGGAACTCCCTGACATCGAGGGAGCAGTCGTTCCCGAGACCGTCGAAGAAGGATCCCCAATCGATATCGAGGTCTGGGGCCGGACGCCGGACGAGAGTTGGACCCTAACGGGTTTCAACGTCCAAGGCGGCTCGGGAGATCTCGTGACGATCACACCGGAAGGGCATCGGACGGGTTCGATGATGGGTCGACGCGGCACCTTCCGCGGGACGGCGACCATCCCGGCACCCGGTTCTGGAGGGCATACCGTCCGGATCGCCGGCGGAGTCGGTCACATGGACTTTCCCATGCACGTTTTTCCCCGCAACGCGCTCGCGAATCTTATGGTCCACGGGCCTGGCGGCGACGGTCATGAGCAGCTCGTGATCGCCGCGGACGGCTGGGCTATCGCATTCCGCATGGGCGATGGACCAGCCGTGCGCGTGCAGCTCAGCGCCGCCGCGATCGACAGCGTCCGGGGTTTCTTTCAGGTCGCAGGTTTCCTCGACCTCGAAGACCACTACCTCGGGGACCATTCAATCGATGATGTCCTCTATGAGGTTTCGTATCGTCCGGGGACTGGTCAGGCAAAGATCGTGATCGCAGAGGACCGCCTGGCGCCGGAATCCCTGAAACGCCTCGTCGAGGATCTGCGTGGGCTGCTCGATCGAATTCTCCAGGATGCTCCCGCGCCTCAGGCCGTCGTCGCAGCGCTGACGGTCGATCCCGTCTCGGGCGACCCTGGGACTCCCCGGTCGATCACACTTCTTCTGCAGAATCGTTCGGCGGATCCCGTGACGCTCCACTTCGCGACCTCACAGATGTACGAAGTTGCGATCATGGACATGCACGGGATGAACGGCGACATGGGCCATGACGGCATGGGGGGAATGAATGGCATGGGCGGAATGGGGGGGAGCCATGATCCCGATTCCCCGCACCTGCTCTGGAACTGGGCGTACGAACGGGATTTCCCGCCCGCTCCGATAGACCTCATTTTGCAGGCCGGCGAGGTAGACACGTTTCGGGTCGCGTGGCCGGGAACGACGAATGAGGGCGCGGTGGCGGATACCGGTCTCTACCGGGTCGCGGCGATGATCCTCACCCAACCCATGGTTCCAACGCGTCAGGCGGAACTCGTCATCGGCTCGACAGCACCACCCCCGGAGCCGCTCGTCCTGGCGTGCACCGTCCGGCCGCAGTCCGGTCCCGCGAGCATGCAGAGAGAGATGCGGCTGACGATCGAAAACCCAACAGACCAGCCGATCACACTCCACTTCCCGAATGGACAACAATACGACTTCTCGGTATTTGATCCGATGCGCATGCGCCCCGGACCGATGTGGATGTGGTCCCGAGGAGGGCCATTCGATCCCAACCCCATCGATCGGACGATTCAGCCCCATGAGCAGCTCGAGTTCGTCGAGCGATGGGACTGCACGGACTCCGAGGGTATGCGGGCGCGCCCGGGCTGGTATGAGGTAAGTGCCGGGTTGACAGCGCCAGGTCTGCCCGTTGCCGGGCGCGTTCGAGTCGAGGTCACCAGGCAGTAGGCTTGCGCCTCTCCGGGATACTGACAACGGGAGGCGCAGCGGCGCCATGTGCCGTTTCTGCTCGTCTCACCTCTATCGGCACGCCTTCCGCAGGAGTCCGACCGCCCGGGAATCCGGGGCTCCTGGGAAGGCCTAGGACTGCAATCTCAGAGAAGGCGCACAAGAGGAGAGCCACTCGCATGCGGTGGGAATCCTCCCCGCCGTCTCCAGAATGTCTCCATGACCCGGGTCGCCCCGGGGGGACTGCAGGGGAAACGAGAGGACTCGGAGTTCCGCGGGAACCACCGTCAGGTCAAGCCCTTCCGGTCGAAGTCATGCGCCGCCACCGGGTTAGGGTTTCGGCTCCGGAAGGGTTCGATTCCCGCCGCCTCCAAAGTCCCATTCCTGGTCGCCCGGGCGCGGGCTCGTTCGCCATGACCCCTGACCCGCCACGGCGACGATTTCGTGGCTGAGGCCTACGGGTCCCTCAAGTACCTCAGCGCAGCCTCCAGCACTTCATCTCGTCCAGCTCTGATCCCCTCGAGCGTGGGCGTGGCGTGAACATGGGGAGTGAGGCCGACGCGCTGAAGCTGGCGGCCATCGGCGTGACGGACCGCTTGGCCGGAGAATGAAAGTGTGATCCCGCCAGGCACCGTGAAGCTCGTTACGCCCCCGTCGGCGCCGGCCGAGTTGCTCCCCACGAAGACCGTCCCGTTCGCGGCCTGCAGGTAGAGACCAACATGTTCCGCGTAGCTCTGGGTGCGCTCGTCGATGAGCATGACGGTCAGCCCGGCGTATCGGTCGTCGTCGGGATCCCTCGGTCCGAGCGTCTGGATCCACGAGCAGCGCTGCCGTCCTTCGTCGGCCGGGCCGAGAAGAAGGCACACCTCGAACCGCGCGACGGGAACCTCCGCATCCCCCGCGAGCCGCCTCACGATCGCCCGCGGGGCGAGGGGCCTGGGATACCCCCGCATGTCGAAGATGATCGCCTTTGCGTCCCACAAGCCGTCGAGCGCCGCGTCCGCGTCTTCGCGCTCCAGGCGGGCCAGGTCGACGTAGCCGATGTCCTTAGCCAGCCGGCGTACCGTGGGACCGGATCGGCCATCCGGGAAGCGCGGATATGCGGCCTTCCGCGGTATCTCCACGGCCCGGCCCCGTCCATCTCTTCCCTGGATCGTCACGCGGGCGGCGCTGCCGTCCGCGCCGAACAGCATGAAGTCCGCGGCCCGCGCCATGAGCCGGTGCGGGGTGGACGCGGCCATGTATCGGGCATGGCGACGGAAGCGATCGACCGCACCCTCCCCATCGACCTCGACGACGACGTCGCCGACCTCGATCCCCGCGGCCCGGGCCGCCTTCTCATCCCGGAAACCGCAGACGACCGGCGCATCCTCGATCCAGCGCACATACAGCGCGGACGGGACAGCCCCGAAGTGGCTCGCCAGCGTTTCGCTGCGGACCACTCCGTGCGAGTCGCCGATGTGCGTGTACATTTCAGCGACCGCGAGGTGGTAGGCCAGGGCGTCTTCCGCCGCGATGAACCGCGGGAGGAAGGACCGGAGAACCATGTCCCAGTCCCCATCGATCAGGTCCCGATAGGGAAAGAAGTAGTGGATTGCCGACCAGGTCTTGAACGCGGCGACCACCCGGTAGCCGAGGGAGGGATGGGGGTTGTCGCCGGATCCGGGATCCGGGGGCGGCGCCGCGACCGCGGGCAGGTGTGGTCGTGGCGGTCGCTCCACCCCGTGTCCACGCAGGAACGCAAGGGCGCGCTGAACACAGGGATCTCCGGTGTCTCCGCCGCACCTCGCGGGCAGGATCACATCGGGCAGGAAGCCGGTGGTGCCATCGACGTGGACCAGTTCCCCGAGACGCATGCGGACCTGGATTCCTTCGCCCATGGATACCGTGTGCGTCCGGATGAGCGACTCGTCCGTCACCGGCCCTTCGGCGAGCACGGCCGCCTGCCCTGCGTCCTGGAGGGCAACCATGACACTGGGAAGAATCGTCAGGGAGTTGACCAGGAAGACAATCGGGAGGTCTACGCTCCGGCTGACCGGCGTGACCGTCCGACCGTCCAGGACACGGAAACCTGAGTGATATTGGGGCGAGCGCTGGTCCGCAAGGCCGTGGTGCATCCGGAGGCGTTCCGCGGGGGAGATCACTGGCCGCGGAACCAGCATCCCCTCCAGCTGGCTGACCTCGAGGAGGACTGGCAGCCAGTCGCAGGGCTCCGCGGATCGAAGATCGAAGAGGACACCCGTCGCGTCGGCGAGCATCGGCAGGACCGCAGCCAGCTTCAGACTTGCTTCCTGGAAATCGCTCCCGATTGTCGTCTCATTCAGCGTCACACAAAGGAGTCCGTCTGCCGGCCAGTGCGCGATGCGAGCCGAACCGGCCTCGATAGGCTCGACGCGATCGGCATCTGCCGCGGCCGGCACGGACTTCGTGGCCGTCGCTACAGGAAGGACGCGCGTGACGGGATCATCCAGCGCATCCAGCATCGACTGGATCACATCCCGGTATGATGCGGAGTCGCTGGCGGTCAGGGCGCGGGGAACGGCGCTCGCGAGCGCCGCGTCCCAGTCGATTCCGCGGTACGCGAGGAAAGGGTGGAAGTAGCGATTTGCGCTCCACAATTCGCCCAGCCTGGCGAGCCTCTCGGTCACAACATCCATGGATCGATCATCTCCGCAGATTCCCGCGCCATCGCCCGCGGCGAACGCCCCGGTGCTCCAGCCTCCCGGCGGAGGGTGCCAGATTGCAGGCCCCCGCGCCTCCCAATTGTCTCTAACGCCGGGAAGGAATCCCGGGGACCCGAGGGAAATCACGGAGACCGGGAAGGTGGCGGAATCCGATGCCGGTGAACCGATCTGGTACCGACGTCGTTCACCAACGGGTGGTTAGAAGATTGCGGAAGGTGCGCGCCACCGGTGCGGCGGATTGCGGCCGGCGGACCCGCGCCGCGGCGAGCGGAGTCTGGGGCGTAGCGAAGCGGGAACGGGTCCGTCTGGACCCTACCCGATGGATTCTTGAAATACATAGAACAGCAATGTACTAGACAGCCAGGTACGGATCTCGGGAAGGATCTCGTCGCGGCGTCCGCCACGCCGCTCGTGCTCGCCATCCCGGCCGAGGGTGACAGCTACGGCTACGCCGTCATCAAGAGGGTGGCCGGCCTGTCGGGCGGCCGTCTGCAGTGGACAGACGGCATGCTCTACCCGGTTCTGCACGGGCTCGAGCGGCTCGGCTTCGTGGCCGCGAGGTGGGGGGAGTCCGAACGCGGAAGCGCAAGCACTACCGGATCACCAGAAATCGGCAAGCCGCGCTTCAAGCGCAGCGATCTTGACCCGGATCTCGTCCGTCGTATTCCTGCTCCCCGCCGGTGTCGGCCGAGGTCTGGATGTCGGAAAGCTGAGCTGCAAGCTGTGGCAACTCGGTCTCTACGATGGCCCAAACGAGGTCGAGGTCGACATCGAAATAGTCATGAACGACCCGGTGGCGTAGCCCCACAATGCGATGCCACGGAATATCCACGTGTCGATCCTTGAACTCCTGCGGCAACCGATTGGCCGCTTCGCCGATCACCGTCAGGTTGCGGATGACGGCGTCGGCCGCCGTGTCGTTACGCAGAAACGCCTCGTGGTCCATGCCTGCAACAGAGCGCTCGATTCGGCGGATTCGCTCCAGCATGTCCTCGATGAGGAGGCCTGCCGGCCTACGCGACATCGACCAGCTCCTCTTCGATGACTGCCCAGTGCCGAGGGGTGATGGCCCGGCGGGAGACCACGTCCGCGTGAACGCCGAGCAAAGATTCGATCCGCTCCGCCAGATCCACGAACCGCAGACCGATGGAAGGGTCGACCTCTACGAGAATGTCCACATCGCTGGCTTCGGTCTGCTGACCGCGGGCATAGGAGCCAAACAGGGCCAGCCGGGTCACATGGAAGTCCCGCGCGAGATCGGGCAGGGCTATCTGTAGGATCTCCAGGATTTCCTGTGCACTCCGCATGATCAGTCTCCGGTGAACGCAGCCCGACCCACCCCATCGTCCGTGGGATGCGTCAAGGCGCTTTGTCCTCATTAGGAACAGTGCCAGAAACCCGGTCTTCCCGTCTCCAAAATGTCTCCACGACGCAAGTAAACTCCAGTGGACTCAGGGGGACTCCAGGGGACTCGATCGACGGCACCAACACCCTGTCAGCGAACTGATTAGGCAGCGAAGTCATGCGCCAGCACCAGGTTATGGATTTGTTGCCACAAGGGTTCGATTCCCGCCGCCTCCACACTGGGCACGCCTCCGGCGTGCCTGTTTCTTTCGAGGCGGGCTTCTCGATCCCCGACGGGGATCTCGGGTCCCGCCGCTCTCAGAATTATCTCACGATGTTTCCATCGGTTAGCTTCGAAGGACCCGCCGTCTCCAGGACTCCTCCACCGCCGGGCCGCGGGGCTCCTCCCACCTGCTCCGTGATCCCCGCGTCGAGGGCGGGCCCACGCCTGAATCGCGGATAGATCCGGCCTGCCCTTGCGGACATGCGATCGGTGGGTCATGATGTGTGGAGAGATGTGTAGCTTGGGGCTCCGGAGGAATCATGCCCACGAACCTGGATCTCGATGATGCCCTCGTCGCGGAAGCCAAGAAACTTGGCAAGCACAAGACCAAGCGGGAGGCAGTCAACCAAGCCCTCCGGGAGTACGTGGCCCGGCGAAAGCGGCGTCGGGTGCTCGATCTCTTCGGGAAGGTCGACTGGGAATCTGACTACGATTACAAGGCGGAGCGGAGACGGCGAGGTTGAGTGAACCGCCCCGGGTTTGCCGGAGGCTCCATTCCTTGAGAGGATGGCGCCATGGCAAGACCAAGCAGGTACTCACCGGAGGTCCGGGAACGGGCGGTCCGGATGGTTGTGGAGCACGGGCGGGAGCACGAGTCGCAGTGGGCGGCGATCCAGTCGATAGCCGGGAAGATCGGCTGTTCGGGTGAGACGCTGCGGAAGTGGGTGCGGCAGGCCGAGCGTGACCAGGGGCGCCGGCCTGGGTTGACGACCGAAGAGCGAGAGCGCCTGAAGGAGCTGGAGCGGGAGAACCGTGAGCTTCGGCGGGCGAACGAGATTCTTCGGAAGGCGTCGGCGTATTTCGCGCAGGCGGAGCTCGACCGCCGCGTGAAGTGATGGTGGCGTTCGTCGACGACCACCGGGAGCAGTACGGAGTCGAGCCGATCTGCGCGGTGGTGCCGATCGCTCCGTCCAGCTACTACGAGGAGAAGGCCCGCCAGGTCGATCCGGGGCGCCGGCCGGCCCGGGCTCGGCGGGAAGAGGTCCTGCGGGAGCAGATCGACCGGGTCTGGAAGGAGAACTTCCAGGTCTATGGGGTGCGCAAAGTGTGGCGGCAGCTGAACCGCGAGGGGATCCGGGTCGCCCGGTGCACGGTAGGGCGCCTGATGCGCCAGATGGGCCTGCAGGGAGCGATTCGGGGCCGGAAGTTCAAGACCACGATCGGCGATGATTCGATCTCCCGCCCGGGGGACCTGGTGGACCGCCAGTTCGTCGCGACCCGGCCGAACCAGTTGTGGGTGGCGGACCTGACCTACGTGGCGACCTGGTGCGGGTTCGTCTATGTCGCCTTCGTGATCGATGTCTTTGCCCGACGGATCGTGGGCTGGCGGGCTTCCAGGTCGCTGCGGAGCGATCTCGCTCTCGATGCCCTCGAGCAGGCGCTCTACGCACGCCCCCGCACCGAGGTCGAGAAGCTGATCCATCACAGCGATCGCGGGGTGCAGGGTGGATTCAAACGGTCGTTGCAACACCTTAGGAACGGGGGTTGCAGTGACGAGAATGAGGCGGCGATGTTCGGATCGAGCTGGGCGTGGCAAGTTACGATCTCCAGGCCGGCCCTCGGTGGGGCGGCACGAGGAGCAGCGGCAGTTCTGGGAGGCAATCGCGGCGGGGGCTTCGAGTGAGGATGCCGCGACCGCCGCGGGAGTGTCGCCAGCCGTGGGCACACGATGGTTTCGGAAGGCTGGAGGAATGCCACCATCACACCTTGCCGCGGCGTCGCCGCCGCTCTCCAGGCGATACTTGTCTTTCGCCGAACGGGAAGAGATCGCCATCTTACGCGCTGGCGGCAATGGAGTCCGCGAGATCGCACGCCGTCTGGCACGGGCCGCATCGACGATTTCTCGCGAACTGAGGCGGAACGCCGCCACGCGTAATGGTGGGTTCGGGTATCGCGCCACGACCGCGCAGTGGCATGCCGATCGGGCGGCCCGTCGCCCAAAACCGGCGCGACTGGCCACGAACGAAACACTGCGGAGGTATGTGCAGGAACGGTTGGCTGGCCTTGTCGTCGCTCCGGACGGGGTCGTGGTGACCGGGCCCGACGTACCGTGGAGGGGGCGCAAACACGGGCGCCGACAGTTGCGGCGGTGGACTCGCGCGTGGAGCCCGGAGCAGATCGCTCGGCGCTTGCGGCTCGAGTTTCCAGAGGACACGAAGATGCGCATCAGCCACGAGGCCATTTACCAGGCGCTGTATGTGCAGGGCCGGGGGGGCCTGCGCCGTGACCTCACCGCCTGCCTCCGCACAGGCCGTGCTCTGCGCGTGCCGCGGGCGCGCACCCGCGGACAGGGCAAGTCGTTCGTCACCCCGGAGATCATGATCAGCGAGCGGCCAGCGGAAGCGGCGGACCGGGCGGTACCAGGCCACTGGGAAGGTGATCTCATCGTGGGCCTGGGCAGTTCGGCGATCGGCACGCTCGTCGAGCGCACAACGCGATTCACGCTCCTGCTCCACCTGCCCTTCATGAAAGGCCACCGTCGCGGCGTGCGCGCCAAGAACGGACCGGCTCTTGCCGGGCATGGAGCCGAGGCAGTTCGGGGCGCGATCGCGCTCACAATCGGGAGGTTACCCGAGCAGCTTCGAAAGTCGCTGACATGGGACCAAGGAGCCGAGATGGCCCAGCACACACGATTGCGGATCGACACCGGTTTGCGGATCTACTTCTGCGATCCGCACAGTCCATGGCAGCGCGGAACCAACGAGAACACGAATGGCCTGCTGCGGCAGTACTTCCCAAAGGGAACTGATCTGAGTCTGCACGGGGCCAAGGAACTGATGGCGGTAGCCCTAGCCCTCAACACCAGACCCAGGAAGACTCTTGGCTGGAAAACACCGGCGGAGGCGTTCGACCAGCTGGTAAAGTCATCACAAGAGGCCAGCGTTGCAACGACCGTTTGAATCCACCCAGTACCTGTCGATCCGTTACACGGAACGACTGTCCGAAGCGGGGATCGAGCCTTCGGTCGGCAGCGTCGGAGACTCCTACGATAACGCCCTGGCCGAGTCGGTGATCGGTCTCTTCAAGACCGAAGTGATCCGGCGCCGGGGACCGTGGCGCAACCTCGAGGATGTCGAGTTCGCCACTCTTGAGTGGATCCATTGGTTCAACACCCGCCGATTGCTGGAGCCGATCGGATACCTTCCCCCGGCGGAGTACGAGGAGGCATACTACCGAAGCCAGAGCACTCCAGCCGAACTGGCCGGAGTCACGCAATGAGCTCTCCGGAGAATCCGGGGCGGTTCATGAGAGTCCTGGTGGACACGTCTGTCTGGTCGCTCGCTCTGCGCAAGCACGGGCCTGCCGACCATCCGGCCGTCGAGAGGCTGGCCCAGCTCTTGCGAGACGGCGAGGATGTCTTTCTCACCGGGACCATCCTGCAAGAGATCCTGCAGGCGTTTCGGGTGGAGTCGACGTTTCGAAGAATGGTCCGGCACTTCGAACCCTTTCCCGTGTTGCAGGTCGACCGGTTGGATCACGTCGCCGCGGCCCGGCTGCATAGAGTGTGCGCACAGAAGGGGGTCGGTGCCTCGACGATCGACTGCCAGATTGCGGTTGCGGCGATCCGCCATGGCTGTGCGCTCCTCTCGACGGACAGGGATTTCGAGCGGATGGCATCGCACTGCAAACTCGTTCTCGCTTGATGGTTGCCAAGGCTGTTGTCCCTTCGGGATCCCAGGACGCGGGAACCTGCCCTGCCGCCTCCAGAGTGCCTCCACGACTGGGGGGACTCGGGGGTACTATCCTGGCAGGAAGCGAACAGTCATCATCGCCTTCGCAACACTCCTGGCGGCCACGGCAATTGTGGTGGGCGTGCGCTTTCTTGGCGGAGACGAAGGCACTTGGATCTGCATCAATGGCGAGTGGGTCAAACAAGGCCATCCTTCCTCCCCCAAGCCAACTGTGCCTTGCCCCGGCCAAGCACCGGAAGTTGTGATCTCTTCTCCTCAGCCCCATCAGGCAATATCCACGCCCCTTACGGTCACGGGGAGAGCGAAAGGACATTGGTTCTTCGAAGCAAACGCTGTCTTGCGGCTCTTGGACGCCCAGCAACGCGAGATAGCGTCGGGCACGGTTCAAGCGTTGGGCGATTGGATGACAGACGACTTTGTTGAGTTTGAAGGACAAATCAGATTTCTCTCCCCCGCCTCGGACACGGGCACGTTGGTTTTTCAGAGCGACAATCCCTCCGGTCTGCCCGAGAACCAGAAGGAATTCCGTATCCCTGTACGCTTTGACGCTCTCCACACCATGAAAGTGAAGGCCTATTTCAGTAATCAACAATTGGATCCCGAGTCCAGCTGCGAGACGGTGTTTCCGGTTGAAAGAGGAACCCCGACCACTGACGCCCCTGCCCGCGCGGCCCTGGACGAGCTGCTCGCCGGCCCGACTCGCATGGAGCAAGCAGCCGGCTTTTTCACAAGTATCAATTCCGGCGTCACCATTCAGAGCTTGACCATTCAGGATGGCATGGCCGTCGTCGACTTCGATGAACGGCTTGGATTTCAGGTCGGGGGGGCGTGCCGCGTGTCCGCGATTCGCGCCCAGATCACCGAAACGCTCATGCAGTTCTCAACTGTGAAGGGCGTCGTTGTTTCCATCGACGGCCAAACCGAGGGAATTCTGCAGCCTTAGGGCAGTCACCGGAAGCGAAGCCTACACGGTGTTCGCCGCTGGTCTGGCTGGCGACGGCACCGCCGGCGCGTTCAAACTGGGAGTCGAGACGCTTCCCCGAGCCGGTACAACCCCAGCGGCAGCGGTTCCACCGGAATCCCGCCGATCTCGTCCGTACTCCAGGTCCGGGTCCAGATCCTGCCATTCCCGTACTTCGCGATCTGCTTGAGGTCCTTCGGTCGCAACTGCTGCGTCCACTTGACCTCGATGGGCTGGAACCGCTTCCCGTCGATGTAGGCGATGTCGACCTCTCCCTCGGCCTTGATGTAGAAGGTGGGGTGGAAGCGGCGCACGTGCGTGATGGCGCAGGCCTCGGCGATCCTCCCGGACCATTCCGGGTCCTTCAGCATCGGCTCGAGGCGATTGTGAAACGGATCCGGATGCGGACGAAGCCAGCTGCTGACGGCATGCAGGATGAAAGGATCGGTGAACATCACGCGGCGCGCCTTGCGCGGGGCCGCGGTCAGCTTGTCCTCGAGCAACGCCGACTGCACGAAGACAGCGTCCATCGATACCAGCAGGGCGACATAGTCGGCGACGGTCGCCGGATGGTCGATGGTGAGATCCCGCGAGAGAGCGTTCCAGGTGACCTGGGTCCCGTACCGGCCGGCGATCGCAGCCAGGATCTCCCGCAAGTAGTGCTCCTGCTTTCCCCGCTTCAGCATGTCGCCCCGAATCCAGTCTCCATAGGTGGCGAAGGTCGAGGGGAGGATGGAATCGCTCAGGGCCATGTCGTTGATGGCACGCAGGAAACCGCCATGGGCGAGATACCGCAGGAACTCGGCATCGACGAGGCGTCGGGTCGACTCCGGAATGCTGCGCTTCGGTGCGAGGAGTGATTGCCGGCCGGCCGTAGGGATCCGCTTGGCCAGGTCCACGTACTCGCGGAAGGTCAGAGGGCCGAGGTGGAAGTCCGCGATCGGGCTCTCCCCCCGCCGTCCGGGGAACCGCATCCGGGCTTCCTGGATCAATGCCGAGTCCGAGCCGGAGAGCATCAGCACGATGCCTTCCAGCGTCCCCGCGTCCGCCAGGAACTTGACTCCCTTGTCCCATTCTCGGATGTAAGTGACCTCATCCACCAGAAGGTAACCAGGACCTCGTCCTTCCCACTCGGTGACCTGCTCGGTGATCAGTCGAACCAGGGTGTGGTGGTCGTCGATCAGTTCCCCTGCCAGGTAGCAGATGCGCTCTGGGTCGGTTCCCGACTTCAGAAGCTCCGCCATCCACTGCTTGAGGATCGTGGTCTTGCCGATTTGACGGCCGCCGGTCAAGGAGTAGACGCCGGGGCCGAGGAGCTTCAGACGGTCGAGGAGCGGGGAACGATACGGAAGCGGCAGCTTGACCACCTGCCTCAGGTTGGGGTCTCGCTTCGCGAATTCGCCGACCGACTCTCTGTGTGAATTGTGTGGCAAGAACCGAGGATCCATCGACTCGCTCCCGTGTTTAGGCGATATACACTGAACAAATTTAGTCAACGGCAATTGTTCATACTGAGTCATACCCGTCAAGAAGATTCATGGGGCGCGGACGTGCGCCTGGGCGGGTGGTGGTCCTGGAACAACCGGAGACGATCGGTCCGGGGTTCGGGGCGAACCGCGCGACACGCGCGGGACTCCACGGATCGCAGTCGGGGCATCCTCGGAGACGGACGCGGGAACCTGCCTTGCCGCCTCTAGAATACCTCCACGACTGGGGGACTCGGGGGGACTTCAGTGGACTCGTGGGGAATGACGGAGGCTGCGGTAACCGACCATCCTGCAACCCGATGCGCCCGAAATCGCGCAGCGTCAACCGGTTAGGTTTTTGCCCGCATCGGGTTCGGGTCCCGCCGCCTCCACGGTTCACCCATGCCAAGGGGGCGGAGCTTGTCCCTGCTGCCTCCATGATTCCGAATCCAGCGCGGAACCCTCGCCCGAGGGGCGTACGATTTTTCGGCCCTTGACAGCCGTCGCGGATTGGCTCATATTGTAAGCAAGTACTTGCTAGTTGGAGGCACTCCATGAAGACCAGGAAATCAACCGAGGAACGACGCAGGGAGATCGCCGACGCTGCCATCAAGATCATCAGCGAACGCGGCCTGAGGGAGTTTACGGCGGCCCGAATCGCCCATGAAGTAGGCATCAAGGACGGGACGATCTTTCGTCATTTCAAGGACATGGGCGAGATCGCGCGGGCTGTGCTCGACCGTCTCCAGGAGTTGCTTGAGGCGGCACCGCAGTCCACGGGAGGTCCCCTCGAGCGGCTGGAGGATTTCGTAATGAGCCGCCTGCACTCCCTCACAGTCCAGCCGGGAATCCAGTCGCTCATCTTCTCGGACCAGATCTCCAACGCCTTGGGGGCCGAAGGTCCAGAGCGGGTCGCCGCGCTCAGAAACCGCGGCCGCGAATTCATCCGGTCGTGCCTCCGCGACGCGTCTGAGAAAGGCCTCCTTCGGGAGGATCTCGACATCGAGGGCGCGGTTCTCCTCATCACCGGGACGGTGATTGGGTTCTTGTTTGCAGCCAAGGACGGAGCTCTGCCCTCGCCTGTTGACGAGATGGAGAAGCGGTCCTGGCAAACCCTCCGATCGGCACTCGAGTTGAAACAGGTGACATCATGAAGCCTAGAACCAAACTCATCGTTCTAATCGCCAGCGCAGTCCTGTTCGTGGCGGCTTTCTTCTGGCTGCTCACGACGCACGGCCCGTTGGCCCCGGTGGGGGTGCAGCTCGGCACCGTCGCCCGCGCCGACTTGAGCCCCAGCGTGTTTGGTATCGGCACGGTGGATGCGCGCTTGGCCTACGCCGTCGGTCCCATTGCGCCCGGGCGAGTTCTGCGCGTGCTCGTGGATCAGGGCGAAGCGGTAGAAGCTGGGCAGCTGCTTGCGGAGATGGACCCGGTCGACATGGACCACCGGGTTCAGGCAGCGAAGAGCGCCGGGGCGCGTTCGCGCCAAGCGGTTCAGGTGGCAGATGCGCAGGTCGCTGAAGCAGCGAGCCGCGCAGAACTCGCCGTAACGAACCGCGACCGTGATCGTGAGCTGTATGCGCAACGTGTCATCAGCAAGCAGGCCCTCGACAACAGCGCCAGCGAAGCCGAGAGGGCCGAGGCGGCACTGGCGGCGGTGCGCGCCAGCGCGGCGGCGGTGAGGCAGGATGTCGAGCGAGCGGACGCGGAGTCTCACGGTGTGGGCAGTCTACGTGACGCCCTGAGGCTCTTGAGTCCCGTGGACGGCGTCATCGTCTCGCGCGAGGCCGAGCCGGGGGCCACGGTGGTCGCTGGTCAAGCGGTGTTGCGCCTCGTCGCCCCCGGGAGTTTGTGGGTACGGGCGCGGATCGACCAGTCGAGCGCCCACGGTCTGGTGGTGGGGCAACCCGCCGGTATTGTGCTGCGCTCCGTGCCGAACACCACGATGCCGGGCCGCGTGGCCCGCATCGAAATGCAGAGCGATCCGGTAACCGAGGAGCGGGTCGTGAATGTGAGCTTCGATTCGCCGCCTCCCCGCCTCTACCTCGGCGAGCTCGCAGAGGTCACGATCCGGCTCCCGAGCGAGACCGGCGTGCTCATCGTGCCCAGCAGCGCGATTGCCCGTGAGGGTGGCCAGCTTGGCGTCTGGCAGGTCAGGGGGAATCGCGCCCGCCTGAAGCCGGTCACGATTGGCAGCCAGGGTCAGGCGGGCGTGACGCAGATTCTCTCCGGTCTGGTCGACGGCGAGAGCGTCATCGTCTACAGCACCGCGCAACTCAAGCCTGGTATCCGCGTTCGAGAGCAGAAGGACGAGCAGCGATGATCAACCTTGCTCGCCGGGACGTGGCCAACCACCTTGGCCGCTATCTGTTAACCGGCTTCGGGCTCGGGCTGTTGATCGGGGTCACCCTGACGATGGCCGGGGTGTATCGGGGCATGGTCGACGACGCCAGGGTGCTGCTGCGCGCAGGGGGGGCAGACATTTGGGTGGTTCAGCAGAACACGCTCGGGCCGTTCGCCGAGCCCTCCAGCCTGCCGGACGATGCCTATCGGAGTTTGGAAGGTTTGCCCGGGGTCGCCGAAACAGGCAACGTCGCCTATCTCACGATGCAGGTGAAGCACGACGGAAAGGACCTCCGCGTGATGGTGGCGGGCTACACGCCCGGGAGGCTCGGTGGCCCAGCCTTTCTCGTTGCCGGGCGACCGATCGCGCAATCGCACTACGAAGCGGTGGCCGACGCCAAGACCGGTTTCAAGGTCGGCGACCGCATTCGCATTCGTCGCAATGACTTCACCGTCGTGGGACTCACCCGGCGCATGGTGTCCTCCGGCGGAGACCCGATGGTGTTCATTCCCCTGAAGGACGCTCAGGAAGCGCAGTTCCTGCGCGACAACGAGTCCATCATCAACGACCGCAATCGCCTCGCCGCGAACCCCTCCGTGAATCGTCCCGGCCAGCCGGGCGTGCTGAAGGCGGTCGAGGAGATACAGACAGCCGGTCACCGGGTCAACGCCGTCCTGGTGCGAGTGGAACAGGGGCAGGACCCACGTCAGGTTGCCGACGACATCAAGCGCTGGAAACACCTCACCGCCTACACCAGCGCCGACATGGAGGAGATCCTGGTGGCGAAGTTGATCGCCACCGCGGCCAGGCAGATCGCGTTGTTTCTGATCATCCTGGCAGTCGTGAGCGCGGCGATCGTAGCCTTCATTATCTATACCATGACGCTCGGCAAGATCAAGGAGATCGCCGTCTTGAAGCTGATCGGCACCCGCGATCGCACGATAGCCGCGATGATCATGCAGGAGGCGCTGGGGTTGGGGGCCATCGGCTTCTTCGTCGGCAAGTTTGCCGCCACCCTGTGGACGCCGGTGTTTCCGAAGTACATGCTCCTGGAAACCAACGATGCGATACGAGCTTTCGTCCTCACCATGGTGATCTGCGCGTTCGCCTCCCTGCTGGCGATCCGCGCGGCGCTGCACATCGACCCCGCCGAGGCGATAGGTGGATAAGGCCATGAACACGACCGCCCCCGCGATCCTCATCGAGAGCCTGACCAAGCGCTACGGCAGCGGAGCCACCGCCGTAGACGCGCTCAAGGGTGTAGACATGAGGATCGACGCGGGCGAGGTCGTGGGTCTGATCGGTCCTTCGGGATCTGGCAAAACGACCCTGCTGAAGTGCCTGGGAGCGGTGATCGAGCCGACCTCCGGGCGCTTCACTCTGGCCGGCGAGGTGATCTACGACAATGCATGGATACGAACTGACCTGCGCGCGCTGCGTCGCGACCGCATCGGGTTCGTCTTCCAGGCGCCCTACCTCATCCCGTTTCTCGACGCCACCGACAACGTAGCACTGTTGCCCATGCTCGCCGGCGTGAAGAACCCTGTGGCCCGGGCGACGGCGCTGGAGATGCTGACCGCCCTGGATGTGCACCACCGGGCGCACGCACGCATCCCCGAGTTGTCCGGCGGCGAGCAACAGAGGGTGGCAATCGCCAGAGCCCTGGCCAACAAACCCCCGATCATTCTGGCCGACGAGCCCACCGCGCCGCTGGACAGCGAGCGCGCCCTCGCCGTCGTGAAGATTCTCCATCGCCTCGCGCAGGAATTCCAGACCGCGATCATCGTGGTCACTCACGACGAGAAGATCATCCCCACGTTCAAACGCATCTACAACATCCGGGACGGCAGGACTTACGAGGAACCCGGCGAGGGGAGGCCCATATGAAATCCGCATTCCACCGTGAAGTCCTGGCCGCCGCGCCCGTGGTGCTCGCGCTGGTTCTGACGGCGTGGATGCCGCCGGGCGATGCTCTGGCTCAGGAGAGTATGAGCCTGGACCTCGACAGGGCTGTTCAGCTGGCAATGGAGCACAACCCAAAGACCAGGATGCGTGAGGACGAGGCAAATGCCGGCATGTATCGGCGCAAGCAAGCCATCGGACGGCTTCTTCCCAGGCTGTCGCTGAGCGCACGCTACAGCCGGGTGAGTCACGTAGAGCCCGGCTTGCTCAGCCTGGCGGCGCCCACGGTTCCTGGACAGCCTTCCGATGGCAGTTCCATCAGCACCGTGCAGCTTGGAGAGGCGGTGGACAACCAGTATTCGATGCGGTTGTCGGTGGATCAGCCGCTCTTTGCCGGCTTCGCTCTCTGGAAAGCCTACCAGGCCACCAGGCACGCCGAGGCCCTCGCGCACCATCGTGTACGCGCCGAACGCGCTGACGTCCGAGCCGTCGCGCAGGAGGGCTACTTCAATCTCCTCAAGGCCCGGCAGATGCGGAAGGTCTCTGAACAGCTGGCGGAGGCTCTCGAACAGCACCTGCAGCAGATGAGGTTGCTGTATGACGCCGGCCGGGCCACGGAACTCGATGTCTCCAGGGTGCAAAGCCGCCTTGCTGCGGCCCGGGTGTCCCTGATTCAGATCCTAGGCGCCGAAGATGGCGCCCACCTGGCCCTGACCACTCTCCTCGGAATTCCGTCAACGACCGCTCTGGAGCTCGCGGACGTCGTGGATACCGAGATCCCGGAGTCTCCACCCGGGGCCGAGCGGCTGGTGGCCGAGGCGTTCGTATCGCGACCTGAGGTCGCGATCGCCAGGGAGAACGCCGCGGTCGCGGCGGCGCGCGTCGGCGTTGAGGGTTCCGCGCTCTGGCCGCAGGTGTCACTGCGCTTCGGGTATAACTACGATCGACCGAATCAGCGCTACTTTCCGATCCATGATCGTTTCGATGGCTCATGGGACATCTCCACGGTTCTCTCGTGGACCGCCTGGGATTGGGGCGTCACCCACTACGGCAGGAAGGCGGCTCAAGCAGAGGCCTCGGCTGCGGCGCGGAGCGTGGATGAAACCCGAGACGCGGTTCGGCTCGATATCGAGAGGCAGCGTCAGGAGTACCTCACCGCGGCGGAGAAAATCACGGCGGCTCGACAGGCGTTGAACAGCTCCGAGCGAGCCTACGACGCGGCCAGGATCCTGTTCGACGTCGGCCGGGCGCAGAGCCTCGACCTGCTGGACGCGGCAACCGAGCTGACCCGTGCCCGCTCCGATCTCGTGCAAGCGCTGGCGGACGCTCGTATCGCCTGGGCGCTCGTCCAGAAGGCTGCCGGGCGCGACTGACGTCAAACTGGCCACTCTCCGCCGGTAAGGGGCCCGCCGCACAGTGGCTTATGTCCTAGGACATCGTGAGGACGAGCAGCCTCGGAAAGAAGGGGCCAGGGGTGAAGGCCCGCCGGCGCGCGTGTGAGACCGACGTGATCACCCGGCAGACCGGGCGCGTCGTGAAGTTGCCCATCCTCCCCTGATCGGCACGATCAAAGCCTGTGAACCACCTCGGGAATCCCGGAGTGGCTCACGATCGTTCAATCCGGCCAGAGCAGGAACCGGAGCCGGTGGTCGAGGATCACGCCGCGCGGATTGCGTTTGACTCGGCGATACTATGGGGGGGTATACTATCTCCTGGGGACGGCACCCCGGGGGGAGGCGATGGCTCACCTGGTACGGGACAAGCGGAAGCTCCTGAATCGACTGGCTCGCATTCGCGGCCAGATCGACGCGATCGAGCGTGCGATCCGCGAGGAGGAGGATTCCTGCGGGTCGGTGCTCCAGACGATCGCCGCCTGCCGGGGCGCCATGAATGGGCTGATGGCGGAGGTCATCGAGGGGCACGTGCGATCGCACCTCCTGGATCCGGACCAACGGCCTACATCGGAGCAGTCTGCGGCCGCCCAGGAGTTGCTTGACGTGATCCACTCGTATTTGCGGTAACCGATCGGCGAGGCGAAGGAATGGAGCGCCATTGCAGCAAGATCTGTCCGAAAGGCCCAGCATGACCGCGCTGGGAAGCGTGGGCGTCGGTGCGGCCGCACACTCTATCGTCATGCTCCACGGTGCTGAGCCAGGGCACGGAGGGCCGTGCCTGAGCGCTGCCCTCTCTGGGGTGATGGGAGCCGCGTACATCTTGGGTTTGCTCTGAGGTCCCGGGCATGGTGACGAAACGACCCTTCGTTCAACGACTGACCCTGCTGCTGGCGGCGGCCGCCTGGCTGTTGGCGTTCGGCTGTGGTCCTCTCATGTCGATCCATGTCCTCTCGGAGCACATGTGCTCGGAAGCGGCGCAGTCTGTGTCCGATGAGCACGACGATCATGGCGACGATCACGGGCATCCGACGCCCCGTACCTTGATTGGCCGGCGGCCCTCACCGACGTCTTCCGTCGGGGCCTCTCTGGCTCTCCCTTGCGTGCCGGCCACGGCATCGCTCTTCACCGCCGAGTACTTCCGCGTCGTGGTGCACGACGTCACTCGGTCGGCTATAGGCCTCCACCTCGCGAGATCCCCCGTCCTCCGGATCTGATTCCCACGACCGCGCCTCGCCTCGTTACACGGTGCCGGGACCCGTTGGTCCCGGGCGCGTCCTGTTGGACTTCGGATCGGAGGAAGTATGCCTCGACGGTTCGGTCTGTATCTCTGTTTCCTCGCGTTTCACGCATGGGCAGAGCGTGCTCCCGCGGCTGCCCCGCTGAACGAGTCGGATTTCCTCTCTCGGGCCGCGGCCCAGCCCGGAGTGGCCACCTTGCTCGACGGGCCGGTTCTGTCGGCCGCCGCCGAAGCCCAGAGGGCCTCGATCTGGGCCAATCCGGTGGCTGAGGTGGAGAGGGAGTCTCCCGGAGAAGAACGCCGGCAGACGACCTGGAGTCTGTCGTGGCAGGCGCCCCTGGATCCCCGGAGAGGACCACTTCGGGCCGCCGCCCGTGCGTCGGCTGATGCCGCGGTCGAGGATCGCGCGTGGTCGGCCCTGGAGTTGCGGGCGGAACTGCGCCGAACGTATGCGGACTGGGCCCTGGCGGTCGAGCGCGTCACGGCGTCCGCGGATCTCCTCGGCCGCGTCCGCAACCTCGTTGCCGTGTTGAGCGACCGTGCCCGAAGCGGTGAGGAGTCCGGCCTCGCCCTGCGCCGTCTGCAACTGGCCGCAGTCGAACTGGAGGCTCAGGCGGGCAACGCTGCCGCCGAACTGGCCAGAACCGAAGGCGCCGCGCGGGCCTGGATCGGCGGGGCAGACGAGTACGAGCTGTCGCTCCCGGCACTTCCTGAGCCCGCCGAAATGAACGCCGGGATCGAGCATCCCTTCCTTGGTGCGCGACAGCTCGAAGTGGAAGCAGCGGAGCATCGGGATCGGGCGAGCCGTCGATTTCTGTCGTTTCCCGGTTTCTTCATCGGTCTCCAGCAGATCCGAGAGCCGGGATTCGAAGAGGATGGCCTGACCTTCGGCGGCAGTCTCGCGCTGCCGCTGTTCGATCGCCAACAGGCGGACCGGGCGGAGGCGAAAGCAGGGCTTGCGAGCGCGCGCGCCCGACTTGAGCTGGAAACGGCGCGGACGCATGCCCGCAGAGCCGCCGCGGAAGAGGCATACCGCAGACTCCGGGACGCGGCTGCCTCGTCTCGCGCAGTCATCGATCAGAGCGATGCCGTGATCGAGAGCGCGACGGCGCGCTTTCAAATGGGCGAGGGTGATCTGACCGAGCTGCTCGAGACGCTGCGTGGCGTCCTGGCATCCCGTTTGGCTTCGCTGGATCTCTACGGCAACGCCCTGGCGGCTCATCGGGAGTTGGAGCTGGCCGCCGGCCAGCCACTGGAGGAGGAAACGAGATGAGAATCATGCTGATAGGTGCCTGCCTTCTTATCCTCGGTGGATGCGGTGGGGCGGATCAGGCGAAGGAAGTCGATCAGGAAGACCAGAGCTGGGCCGTGACGGCGTGGGGGGAACGGTTCGAGATCTTCGCGGAATGCGACCCGCTCGAGGCCGGTCAACTGGCCCATGCGTACACGCACGTCACCCTCCTGACGGACTTCTCGCCGGTCAGCTCGGGGACCGTCTCCGTCATCTTCCGGCAACCGGGAGGCGGCGCGGAGACTTTCCGCCAGGAGCAGCCGGTTCGCGATGGGATTTTCCGGGTTCCGATGACTCCCAAAGAAGCCGGGGAATTCTCCATCTCGTTCCTGGTCGAGGCTGGGAGCGACACAGAGGAGATCCCGGCGGGGGTCGTACGTGTGGGCAGTTCCGGCTCGGCCGGCAGTCTGATCAGCCTCGCCCCGTCCGCTTCGGGTGAGGGACCAGCCCTGGAACATCACTCGGGCCAGGAGACGATCTCGTTTCTCAAAGAACAGCAGTGGCGCACGGCCTTCGCGACGGAGTGGTCGCACGAGGGGAGTCTGCGCGTGCCGGTGAAGGGGCCGGGCAAGATCCGGATCGCATCGGGCGCCGAGGCGATCCTCTCCGCTCCCCTCGACGGCACTGTCGATCTACAGAGCCGGCTTCATGTCGGCATGGCGGTTGATCGGAATGACATCCTGGCTCGCCTTGCTCCTCGTGCCACCCAGAACCGCACTCTCCCCGAGCTGGAGGCGGAGACGGAAGCAGCCCGCGCCCGTCTCTCGCGCCTGGAGAAGCTCCTCGACCTGCAGGCGGTCAGCCTGGCGGAGGTCGAAGCCGCCCGAGCTCGCGTCGCCGGTCTCGCTCCTCAGCTCGACGCGGCGCTGGGCCGCGGCGGCACGCAGCCGGTCGGGGTTGTCGCTCCGTTCAGCGGCCAGGTCGCCGAGGTTCGAGTCGCCCCCGGGCAGGCCGTGTCGGCCGGCGATCCCCTTGTGCGACTGGTCAGGACGAATCCCGTCTGGGTGGAAGTGATGCTCGCGCCGCGGGACGCCCTGCGAGCCGGACGGGGGGCCGTGGGTCTCGTCTTGAAAGCCTCGGGCTCCTCGCCGTTCCTGATCGAAGGGTCGGATCTCCGCCTTGTGGCGCAAGCGCCCGAGGTGGATCCAGGCACGGGGACGGTGGCGACGATCTTCGAGATCCGGGGCGACACCCGGCTCCGTCCGGGCACGGTGGTGGAAGCGGATGTCCTGCTTCCCGAGGAGGAGACCGGCGTCATCGTTCCCGCATCCTCGCTCATCGATGACAGCGGCGTCCACGTGGTCTACGTGCAGGAGGGGGGCGAGGGCTTCCTCCGGCACGAAGTGACCATCCGGACGCAGCAGGGGGACCTGGCCTTGGTCCATGGCCTGTCGCCGGGAACACGCATCGTCACGTTGGGCGGAGGCGCGATCCGTCGCGCCACGCTCATGAAGTCGGGATCCGTCGAAGGCCACGTGCACTAGGGGGCGAACATGCTGAACCAACTCATTCGGACATCGCTTCGCCACAAACACGCGACGTTGGCACTGGGGATCCTGATTCTCGTCGCCGGCGTGGTGACCTCTCTCCGCATGCCGGTCGACATCTTCCCGGATCTCACAGCTCCTACGGTGACCGTGCTGACCGAGGCGCCCGGGCTGGCGCCAGAGGAAGTTGAGATCCTGGTCACCTTCCCGTTGGAGTCCTCGCTCAACGGAGCGCCGGGCATCCGGCGGGTCCGCTCGGTCTCGGCCGCGGGGATCTCCGTCATCTGGGCGGAGTTCCAGTGGGGCAAGGACGTCTACCTGGCCCGGCAGGTCGTGGCGGAACGCATTCAGGGGATCGACCTGCCGTCGCAGGTCGAGCGCCCGAGTCTGGGGCCGATCAGTTCGATCATGGGTGAGATCACCTTCATCGCGCTGACCAGCCAGGACGAGAGCATCACGGCGATGGAGCTGCGGCGCCTGGCGGAGACGACCGTCCTCCGGAGCCTTCTTTCCATTCCTGGGATTTCGCAGGCCGTCCCGATCGGCGGAGACGTGCGGGAGATCCAGGTCGAACTGGACCCCAGCGCGATGATCCAGCACCGGATCGGCCTCTCCGAGGTGGCGGAACGGATCGAGAAGGCTTCGAGCAATCCCGCGGCCGGATTCCAGGTCACGGGCGGGCAGGAGTACCTCGTTCGCGGGATGGGACGAGCTCGGACGCCGGCCGACATCGCGGGGGCCGCTCTCTCCATGGTGGAAGGCGTCCCCCTCACGGTAGCGGACATCGCCGTAGTCCAGGAGGCGGCGGAGCCGAAGCGCGGAACCGCGGCTTACAACGCGGCCCCCGCGGTCATCCTGAGCGTCCAGAAGCAACCCGGCGCCAACACGCTCGTCGTGACGCGGGAGATCGATCGGCGTCTGGACGAGTTGGCGTCGACGCTTCCGCCCGGGGTGAAGATCGAACGGGAGAACTTCCGCCAGGCGGACTTCATCGAGGTCGCCATCCACAACGTCTCTACCGCCCTCCGCGACGGCGCGATCCTGGTCATCCTCATCCTCTTCGTCTTCCTGGGGAGCGTGCGGAGCACATTCATCACCGCGCTTGCCCTGCCTCTCTCCCTCTTGACGGCGATCCTGATGATGTCGCTCTTCCGCATCAGCATCAACACGATGACTCTTGGCGGGATGACCATCGCGATCGGGGCGCTGGTCGATGATGCCATCATCGGGGTCGAGAACGTGATCCGTCGATTGCGCCAGGATCGGGAGAGACCCGCGTCGTCCCGGCGGGATGCCATGGAGGTGATCTACACGGCCTCGTCAGAGGTGCGAAAGCCCATCCTCTTCGCAACCGTGATCATCGTGCTGGTCTTCCTGCCGCTCTTTGTTCTCCACGGAATGGAGGGGAGACTCCTGAGGCCGCTGGGCTTCTCCTACGTGGTCGCGCTCCTGGCGTCGCTCGTCGTCTCGCTCACGGTCACGCCGGTGCTCTGCTACTTCCTGCTGAAGGGGGATCGCCGGCTCGAGCGCCCGGAACCGTGGCTCCTTCGCACGCTGAAGCGGCGCTACCAGTCGGACCTCGAACGGGTGCTGGCTCGCCCTCGCGCCGTGTACGTCTTCTCGGGCCTGCTCCTGGCCGGCGCGCTCCTTACGGCGCCCTTCCTCGGGCGGAGCTTCCTTCCGCCCTTCAACGAAGGCTCGTTGACGGTGTCGGTCGTGAGCCTGCCGGGAATCACCCTCGCCGAGAGCGACGCGCTGGGTCGTCAGGTCGAGGAGGCTCTGCTGGCGTTTCCGGAAGTCGTATCGACCAGCCGTCGCACCGGGCGCGCTGAGAAGGACGAGCACGTCCAGGGGGTGAATGCGGCGGAGATGGAGGTGGTCTTGCGACCGGGGCGGCCGAAGGAGGATCTCCTGGCCGCGATGCGGCACGCCGTGGCCACCATTCCCGGCATCGAGGTGAGTTTCGGTCAGCCGATCAGCCATCGCATCGACCACATGATCTCGGGCAGCAAGTCGAGCCTCGCGGTCAAGATCTTCGGTCCCGATCTGTCGGTTCTTCGGTCTCTCGCCGGTCGGGCGGAGGCCCTCATGGCTGAGGTGCCGGGCATCGTCGATCTCGGGAACCAGGAGCAGGCGGCGGTCCCCCAGATGCTGATCGAGTTCGACCGGGAGGCGATGTCCCGTTACGGACTGAGCGCCGCCGAGCTTGGGCGGACCGTGGAGGCCCTCTTCCAGGGCGCGGAGGTCGGGGAGATCGTGGAGGGTGGCATCTCCGCCCGCGTGGTGCTGAAGTACCCCGAGCGGCTGCGGGCGCAAGGCTCGGATCTCGAGGCGCTCCCGGTCGCGCTCGAGCGTGGACGCCTGATCCGTCTCGGCGAGGTGGCTCGCGTGCGCTTCGATCTCGGCCCCAGCCTGGTACGGAGAGAGAACGTCCAGCGCGTCGCCATGCTGACGGCAAACATCTCCGGGAGCGATCTCGTGGGGACCGTCGAGAGCGTTCGCGAGAAGCTGTCGAGGGAGTTGAACCCGCCCCTCGGGTACCGGGTGGAGTATGGTGGTCAGTTCGAAGAGGCGGCCGCGGGCGTCCGCAACCTCCTCATGCTGGCGGCCTTCATCCTCGTGGCGATGTATGGCCTGCTCTTCCTTGCGTTCCGGGATCACCGGCACACGCTGATCGTGCTGGTCAACCTGCCGCTGGCTCTGATCGGGGGGATTTTCGCGGTGGCGCTGGGTGGCGGGACGCTGTCCGTCGCCGCGATCGTCGGTTTCATTACACTGTTTGGGATCGCGACGCGCAACGGAGTCCTCCTGGTGTCGCACTATCAGCACCTGATGCGCGAGGAGAGTCTGCCGCTGGCCACCGCGGTTCGGCAGGGATCTTATGAGCGGCTCGCCCCCGTTCTCATGACCGCGCTCACGGCGGGCATTGCGCTGATTCCGCTCGTTGCTCGCGGCGGCGAGCCGGGAAACGAGATCCAGAGTCCGATGGGCCAGGTGATCCTTGGTGGGCTTATGACCTCCACGTTCCTGAACATGATCGTGGTCCCGGTGCTCTTCGCCAAATGGGGAGAGCGGGCCCGCGACAGGTAACCGGGAGGCGTGAACCTGCGCCAAGGAGAGGACAGGCGGCGGTCCACGTGCGCGAGCCACGGGCCTTGAAGGAGACCGGGGTGTCTCGTGCCTGGCGGACGGGACACCGCCAATCCGAAGTGAAAGGGGATCCGATACGACTCGGAGCGACTGAATCTGTGCGGTGTTCCCCGATCATGAACCGGAGCGCACCAGCCAGAGTGCGAGGAGGGCGCGAATCGACCAGAGAATGGTCCGAATCCAGTTGGTTCGGGTCAGGCGACGGTGGTGTTCAGGGGAAAACCCTCTCTCCAGTTGTCGGTGTGCCGGAACCTGCAGAGCGGCAGTGGAACCCCAGATCAGAACAAGAAGCACGAATCCGATCAGAGGGATCACTCGACCGAATCCCAATGGCGGAATCGCGCACAGCCAGATCGCGGAGATCCCTTCTGCGATCATGAGCGGTCCGACGACCCAACCTGTCCGTCGGACATGTGTCTTCTCGTAGAGTGCGAAGTCTTCCCGGCCCAGGGAAGCGAACAGCGGATAGTGCACGATCTGGACGAACCAGATCAGTCCGCACATGGCCAGGGTCGATCCTGTATGCAACAGGAGAATCAGGTCCCCCACGAGTGACCTCTCTATCCCTTCGGCCGGATCCGCGCCAGACCGCCGTCGATTCCCAGGACCTGGCCCGTGACCCAGCTCTGCCCCGGATCGAGCAGCCAGGCGATCCCCGATGCCACCTCGGTCGCCTCCCCGATGCGACCCAGTGCGTGCATCGCGGTCGTCGCCTTGAGCGAGGCCTCGGATCCGGTGATCCGCGCGGTGAGCGGCGTTCGCGTGAGCCCGGGGGCGACACAGTTGACGCGGATGCCACGCGACGCGTAGGACGCCGAGGCCGCCAGGCAGAGACCGATGACCCCCGCCTTCGCGGCGGCGATCGCTTCGTGGTTGGCAAGTCCCACCTGCGCCGCGGCGGAGGAGACGAGCACGATCGATCCGCCCGGCGGTAACAAGGTGCGGACGGCGGCCCTGACAATGTGGAAGGACGTGGTGAGGTTGACCGTCAGAACGCTGTTCCACTCTTCGTCCGTCGTGATATGGACCGGCTTCAGCAGGAGCGATCCAATGCAATTGGCGATGCCATGGATGGAACCGTGGCGTTGCCCGGCGTCCTTGAGACAGGCTTCGATCTCTTCCGGGTGCATCGGGTCGATGACGCTCTCGACCACCGGAATGCCAGCAAGATGCTCCTGGAGTTTCGCGCGGTCACGAGCGATCGCGATGACCGTCGCGCCTTCGCCGGCCAGTCTTCGGCAGAGGGCGGAACCAATCCCGCCTGTCGCGCCGAAGACCGCGTACACCTGTCCTGTCTTCATCGTGCCTCCGTCGACTCGTCCAGGTGCGGGTCGGCTGGTCCATCACCGGGAAACTCTTCCGGCCGGCGAGAGTCCTGTTGTCTGACGAGCCCCTCTTCGGCCGCTGGAGCAGACCGCTATCGGTACAGCTCGATTCTGGCCACGGCGACATCGGCGCTGAACGCCTTCTTTGCGGCCACGACGCCGATGCGTTCGAGGCGGCTCGGGTCGAGGGCCGTGCGCAGATTCTCGGGCCGAAACGCCGCGAAGGGGATGTCGATCTCGCGCCACTGTCCATCGGCCGGAAAGGCCGCCTGGTAGTACTGCCACGGCTGTCGCGTGTCGCCGGTGCGCAGGTGGATGTAGTAGGTCTCTCCGCTGCCTCTCGCCGTGAGACGGATGCCGCGGAAGGCGCCCGCATCGAGAGGTCGATTCTGCTGGCGGAGGGAAAGGGCGACCTGGACGAACCCTCCGTTGTTCTCGAGCGAGACCTGCCCTCGAAGCCGCAGGCAGGGGCGTTGCGCGAGAGTGTCACGCCCGGCCGAACCTCGCGAGACCCCGCCCATGACCTGGTCGGTGAACGTCTGCCACTCGGTTCCCAGGGCCGACGTCCCGTCGTTTCGGGAGAAGTCATCGATGAGCAAAGACCTCGGTCCCTCCTCGATCGGGCCGCCGGTCGGCCCGAGTGAGATCAGAGCGAGCAGCATACAGGTGATCGGTGTCATGTCTTCCTGATTCCAGGTTTGCGACGGGTGGACCGGCATGGCAGAGTCAGCTTGCCTGCCAGGTCGAGAACCAGCGTAGCAGAATGGCCTCGGGCCTGGGGCTGCCTTCGTGACCTCGGGCGGGCAGGGCACGAAGTCCCGGAGAAAGTGGAGATGTCGTTGGAGCCGGAACGAAGACCCGAGTCTTGGATCGTCAAGGGCGCCGGGGCGTCCGAAGTCCGGGGCGACCTCTTTCCGATGCGGCAGGGCCTCGCCCGCGTCGCGGAGCGGGAATGAGCGTCCGGCGGTTCGTGCGCCGGTCGAGAGTCGCAGCCGGCGCTTCCGAGCTCTTCGCCTGGCACGGGCGTCCCGGGGCCTTCGAGCGGTTGACCCCGCCTTGGGAACCGGTCGAAGTGATCCATCGAACGGGCACGATTCGGGATGGAGACCGCATCGTTCTGGCGATGCGGGCCGGGCCGTTCCGCCTTCGCTGGATCGCGGAACATCGGGACTTCCAGGAAGGGCGTCGATTCCGCGATGTGCAGATCCGGGGACCGTTCCGCCGCTGGGAACATACCCATGAGATGATCCCCGATGGCCCGCAGGCCTCCACGCTGGAAGACCGGATCGAGTACGAGCTGCCGCTCTCTCCGCTCAGTGATTGGGCGGCCGGGGCGATCGTTCGGCGCAAGCTCGATCGCATGTTCACCTACCGGCACGAGGTCACGCAGGGCGACCTGTCCGTGCATGCGCGGCTGGGAGGAAGGCGACCGATGAACGTCCTCGTGACCGGATCATCGGGCTTGATCGGCTCGTCGCTCTGTCCCTTTCTGACGACGGGCGGTCACCGGGTGACACGCCTTGCCCGCGGATCGACGGAGATCCCCTCGGGGATCGACGCAGTCGTGCACCTGGCGGGAGAGAGCGTCGCGGGCCGTTGGAGCCGGGCGAAGAAGGGGCGGATTCTCGAAAGCCGACGGGAGGGAACGCGGCGTCTCTGCGAGGCGATCGGTCGCCTCGATGCGCCGCCACCGGTGCTCGTCTGCGCGTCCGGGGTCGGCTTCTACGGAAACCGGGGCGATGAGATCCTGACCGAGGACAGTCCCGGCGGAACCGGGTTCCTCCCCGACGTCTGCGCCGCGTGGGAGTCTGCGTGCGACCCCGCGCGCGAGCGGGGGATACGGGTGGTGCACCTCCGGACCGGCATCGTCTTGAGCGGGGCCGGCGGCGCGCTGGCCAGGATGGTCCCTCCCTTCCGCCTCGGCCTGGGGGGACCGCTCGGCACCGGGAATCAGTTCATGAGCTGGATTGCGATGGACGACCTGGTGGGAATCATCGTCTTCGCTCTAATGAACGACTCGATCGCGGGGCCGGTCCATGCCGTCGCCCCGCAGCCCGCGACCAACGCTGAGTTCACGCGCGCGCTGGGGCGTGTCCTGAGTCGACCCGCGTTCCTGCCGATTCCCTCCTTCGCCCTGAGGCTGGCGTTCGGTGAGGGTGCGGACGAGATGCTCCTCGCCGGCCAGCGGGTCGTTCCGGAGCGGCTTCGGGCCGCCGGCTTCGAGTGGCGTTATCCGGAGCTGGACCGGGCTCTGCGACACGTGCTTGGGGTGAAGCCATCGACATAACGCAGTCACCGTGATCTGTTCGGCATGGTGCGGGCCGGCCTCAGACCGTCCCCGTCCTCTCGCTCCGCAGCCTCGCGAGAACTTCCTGGAATGTGCGGATGTCGGTGACGATCTGCGCTCCTATCCTCTGGAGGACCGGTCGGTACGAGGTGGCCGCAGGCCCTCCCACGATGATCTGTACCGATCTGGGCAGGCGTTCGCGCAACTCCAAGAGTTCCGCCCCGAGTTTGGGGTCATCTGCCGGGTAGACGAGGCTCAACGCGACGACCTCGGCTCGCACCTGCTCCGCCGCGCGCGCGATGTCGCGGGCGGGGAGGTCTGTGCCGAGGTAGACGACGCGCCACCCCCCCGCCTGCGCGGTCGAAGCCGCCAAGATCGCGCCCAACTCGTGCCTCTGCCCGGCGGGCGTGGTCACGATAGCCAGTGGGGCGGTGGGTTCGGCGGGGGGCCACACGAGCAGGCGAGTGACTGTCTGACGCACGACGATGGTCGCCAGGTGCTCGCTGTACGCATCGAGCTTTCCCTTCTGCCAGAGCTCGCCCAGCGTGACCATCAGGGGGACGATGATTCCCTCGATAAGCTCCATCGAGCCGAGTGACATCAGCGCCCGGTTGAGAATCGCCTCCAATCGGGGCCCGTCGAGGTCGCGGACCGCCTCCATGCACTCCTCGACCAGGGACGCCGCCGTGCCGGTACCGGGATCGGCCGATGGCCTCATCCCGGCCGATGGCCGGGTTCCCGGAGCGCCTGGTGCCGGGGTGGGGGATGGGGGGACGTTCCCCGTAGCCTCTTCATCGTCGCGCACCAGAGCCTCGAGCGACTCGATCGAGAGGTGGGATACATCTCCCACGCGCCGGCCGGAGAGAATCGTGCGCCGCACGAGCCTGAGACGCTCGATGTCGGAATCGGAGTAGACCCTGCGACCGGTTGTCGTGCGCTCGGGGGTGACCAGGCCGTAGCGCTTCTCCCAGACACGGAGAACCTCGGGGGTCAGACCGGTTCGTCGGGCGACGACCCGGATGGGATGCCGTTTCTCATCGGGCATGGCCAGATCTCCTGTGCGCCGGTCAAACCGGCGAGGTGTAGTGAATGAAAGAGTCATACGGTAAAGGGTTAGCGACCCACACCGGCCCCGAGCCGTGCGGAGTCGTCCGCGAGGACGGCGCCGAAGCGTCGGCAGGGGTACGGGCGGGCCGGGTATTCAGCCGCGTAAGTAGACTCATCCAGGGTGCCGACGCTGTAGGAGAAAGCGGAAGGCCACACCGGGCATGTCGATATCGCGAGACGTGCTCGGACCCTGCGCGGTCAGAGACCCCGTGCACGCTCGGAATCACCTCGCATGGGAACCGGGAGATCCCAGGGCCTCCCGCGGAAGATGGAACCGCGGGACGTGTCGGGAAGCCGAAAGGCGTACGCCGATGATGTACGACCCTGGGAAGTCGGACGGCCCCGAAGTACCGGGGAAGCCGCCGAACGAAGCTGGGCGACCGGCCGAGGAGGTGGTGGAGGGAAGGGGGCTGGCCAAAGGGAATCCGAACCAGCAAAACGCGTCCCGGACCCAGTGCCGGACCGACGCGCCCAGTGCGCTGGAGCGGGTACGTCAACAAGCCAGAAGAGACGGGAAGATGCGGTTCACCGCGCTCCTGCACCACATCGATGACCCGGTCCGCCTGGAGCGGGCCTACTTCGGACTGAAGAAGGACGCGGCCCCGGGAGTGGACGGAGAGACGTGGCGGCACTACGGCGAGAACCTGGGAGGAAACATCCAGGATCTCTCCGAAAGGCTGAAGCGAGGAGCCTACCGAGCGAAGCCGGTCCGCAGGGCGTACATCCCCAAGACCGACGGGCGGCAACGGCCGCTCGGAGTCACCGCGCTGGAGGACAAGATCGTCCAGCGGGCGACGGTCGAGGTGCTGAACGCCATCTACGAGACCGACTTCCTTGGGTTCTCCTACGGGTTCCGACCGGGGCGCAGCCAGCACAACGCGCTGGACGCGCTCTACGTCGGACTCCTGACGAGGAAGGTGAACTGGGTGCTCGATCTGGACATCCGTGGCTTCTTTGATGCCATCAGCCACGAATGGCTGGTCAAGTTCGTCGAGCACCGCATCGCGGACCGGCGCGTCGTGCGGCTCATCCAGAAATGGCTGAACGC
>CAYJLF010000013.1:0-165215 GCA_964371055.1 uncultured bacterium
CCTGGGCGAGGCGCTCCGTCGCATCGCCGAGGGAGCCGCGATGATCCGCACCAAGGGGGAGGCCGGCACCGGCGACATCGTCGAGGCGGTGCGGCACATGCGCGCGGTCACCGGCGGGATCCGCGAGCTGACGATCCTGCGCGACGAGGAACTGGCGTCGAAGGCGAAGGAGCTGCAGGCCCCGCTCGAGGTCGTGCGGCTGGTGGCGCGGACCGGGAAACTGCCGGTGCCGAACTTCAGCGCGGGTGGCGTGGCCACTCCGGCCGACGCTGCTCTCATGATGCAGCTCGGCGCGGAGTCGGTCTTCGTCGGCAGCGGCATCTTCAAGTCCTCCGACCCTGCGCTGCGGGCGAAGGCGATCGTCCAGGCCGTGACCCACTTCCGCGACGCGGCGGTCCTCGCGCGGGTCAGCGAGGAGCTGGGTGACGCGATGCCGGGGCTCGACGTCGCGAAGATGGCGCCGGGCGACCTGCTGCAGACCCGCGGCTGGTAGACGGGGCGGCGATGACGTACGAGATGAAGGGGGAGACTGGGCGCTCCCCCGCGAGCCCCGCGAGTCCCGCGGGATCCGACCCCGCGGATGGGACCGGTCCGCCGCCGGTCGGTGTGCTGGCGTTGCAGGGGAACTTCGCGGCCCACGCGCGGGCGCTCGAGGCGGCCGGCAGCGGGCCGGTGCGGGAGGTGCGGACGCCCGAGGAACTCGTCGGGCTCCGCGGCCTGATCCTCCCCGGCGGCGAAAGCACGGCGCTCCTCCGCCTCATGGCTCCGCTCCACTTCGACGAGGCGTTGCGTCGCTTCCACCAGGAGGGCGGAGTCCTCTTCGGAACGTGCGCCGGACTGATCCTCCTGGCGACGCGGGTGACCCATCCGGAGCAGCCGAGCCTCGGGTTGATCGATGTCACCGTAGAACGGAACGCCTACGGCCGTCAGATCGACAGCTTCGTGGCGACCGGGGAGTTCACGCTGCCGGGAGAGGAGGCCGCCCCGGCGGAGATGGTCTTCATCCGGGCCCCCCGGATCGTCGAGACGGGGCCGGGGGTGACCGTCCTGGCCCGCCTCGACGGGGAGGTGGTCATGGTGGAGCAGGGGTCGGTCATGGCGGGTTCGTTCCATCCGGAGATGTCCGCGCCCCGTCCCGGCGGAAGCCTGGCGCACCGCTACTTCCTCCGGCGGGCGGTGTATCGAGACCACGAAGAGCGGATGGAGGTGACGCCTCGCGGGAATCCGGGTACCGTTCACCCATGTTCCGGGGAAACGGGTTGAGGGGAGGTCGGGTGTACCGATCGGGTTCGGCCTGCGCCCGGGTAGCGCTTGCCGCGGCGCTCCTGGCGGGATCGGCGATGCTCTGTCCGGCCATGGCGGGTCGCGAGTTCGAGAAGGTCGCCACGGTCGGGGCGCAGTTCCTGAAGCTTCCGGTCGGCGCGCGCGGCGTGGCGATGGGCGGGGCCTTCACCGCCGTGGCCGACGACGCCACCTCCGTCTGGTGGAACGTCGGCGCGCTGGCCCGGCTGGAAGGGGACCTGATCGCGATCCACCACACCCCTTGGTTCGCCGACATCAGCTTCTCGCAGGTGACCTACGTCACCCACATCCGCGCGGTGCCGGGTACGGTCGCGGTGCACGCGCGGAGCCTCTACATGCCCGAGGAAGACGTTCGCTCCGTCCTGCGTCCGGAGGGAGAGGGGACAACCTTCGACGCGGGCGACCTCTCGCTGGGGGTGAGCTACGCCCGCAGCCTGACCGACAAGTTCTCCACGGGCATCGGGATGAACTACATCCAGTCGACCCTGGCGACCTATTCCGCTTCCGCGGTCACCTTCGACTTCGGCACGCTCTACGACACCGGTTACCGCAACGTCACGATCGGGATGCAGATCCAGAACATCGGCAGCCAGATGACCTTTATCGAGGAGCCGGTCAAGGTCCCGACCCTCTTCCGGGTGGGGATGGCCTCGCGCCTCATCGATCGCCGGATGCACCGCCTGATCCTCGCGGGCGAGTTCTCGCATCCGCCGGACAACTCGGAGCGGGCCAACGTCGGCACGGAGTACTCCTTCCAGTCCCTCCTCTTCCTGCGGGCCGGCTGGTACTATCGCTTCGACCTCGAGCGCTTCTCCGCCGGCGGCGGCGTGCGGATCCCCGGCGGACTCGCACGCGAGAGCCGGGTCGACTACGCCTACACCGAGATGGATGGCGGCCTCCCCGGCGTCCACCGGATCAGCGCGGAGTTCCGGTTCTAGCCAGATCGCGGAAGAATCTCCCGACCAGCCAGAGCACTCCCAGCGACAGGACCAGCAGCACGCCGTCGGCGATGCCGAGCGCCACATTGCGCGCCTTCCAGTAGCGGACGAAGAGGAGGCAGAGCGCGGTGACCGTGGTGGCGACCATGAAGAGCGCCGGAATGGCGGCGAAGGCGGCGCGACGATGGCGTTGGACGAGCCAGGCGGTGATCGCGATGAGGGTGAGGCCGGCGAGGAGCTGATTGGCCGATCCGAACACGCCCCAGATCATCGTGTAGGAGTTCGAGAAGGCGAGCGCGGCCGTCAGCGCCACGGCGTTGATGCTGTTGAGCCCGCGGTGGAGCAGCCAGGCCGGCGGGTGGGGGAGGAGGACCTCCCACAGCTCCTGGAGGAGATAGCGCACGAGGCGGAGAATGGTGTCGGTGGTCGTGAGGACGAATCCCTCGAGCAGCACGATGCCGAAGATGGTGCCGGCCGAGATCGGCAGGCCGAGCCCGACATGGAGGGTCCGTCCCACCGCCAGCGTGAAAGCCCGGACCGGGTTCCCGCCTGCCTCCCAGGTCAGCCGGTGATAGTCGGAGAAGCCGAGTGGGCCCAGGAGCATCAGGGTGACGCAGAGCGCCAGGAGACCCTCCAGCAGCATCGCGCCATAGCCGATGATCGAAGCGTGTCGCTCGCTGCCGAGCTGCTTGCAGGAGGTCCCTCCGCAGATCAGGGCGTGCGCGCCGGAGCAGGCGCCGCAGGCGATCGTGACGAAGAGGAAGGGCCAGACCATCCCGAGCTGCGGTCGTGCCTGCGCGGCGGCGAGGTTGAGCGCCGGTCCGCTGACCTCCACTCCCTTGAGCCCGGCGCCGATCAGTCCGGCGACCATGGCCGCGAGACCGACGTAAAGGATGTGCACGTTGACGAAGTCGCGCGGCTGCAGCACCAGCCAGACCGGCACCCAGGCGGCGGCGAGGCAGTAGACGAGCAGGATTCCCAGGATCCAGTTCAGCGCGGTGGTCGACTGCGGATCGACCGTGATCGGAAAACGAAAGCCGATCCAGAAGCTGACCGTGCAGACGGCCAGGGCGAGGGCGGTGCCCCAAAGTGGCGGGAGGCTCCGGCGGTAAAGGAGCCAGCCGATCAAGGGCGCCACCAGCGTGATGATGATCACCGAGACGGTCGCGATACCGCCGGTCAGAACGTGGGTGACGCCTCCGAATTCGGCCGTGCGCAGCGCGTGCTGGCCGGCTTCGAGCCCGAGGTCGGCCAGGGCGTAGTGGGAGGTGAGCGCATCGACCGCGATCCGGAGGAAGGCGGCGCCGACCAGGATGCAGAGGAGGATGGAGAAGGTGACATAGAGGATGAACCCCATCCGACCCAACGTCGCGCGCGCGACCTCGGCCACGCTGCGCCCGCCGCTTCGCACGCTGACGAAGAGCGAGGCGAGATCGTGGACCGCCCCCACCAGGGTGACCCCCAGGAGGATCCAGAGCCAGACCGGGAGGTAGCCGTAGAGCAGGGCCATCGTCGGCCCGACGATCGGCCCCGCCGCGGCGATCGATGCGAAGTGGTGGCCGAAGAGCACGACCGGCCGGGTAGCGACGAAATCGACGCCGTCGGCTCTCGAGACGGCGGGTGTGGGCTGCTCCGGGTCGATCCCCAGCCAGCGTCCCACCAGGCGGCCATAGAGGCGATAGGCCAGCAGCAGGAAGGCGAGGCCGCCGATCATGAGCAGAGCGACGTTCATTCCTTCTCCCGGGCGCGCCGCGCGCACGGCGACACTCGTTCGCGAGCGAGCGCCTTTTCGATGATCGATGATCGTCCGATCCCGGCGAGAGCCGAGTGGTCGACCAGCCGGTAGGCGGCCGGCAGTGGTCCGCCCCCGGTTCGGATGACGGCGGAGTGTACCTCGAACCGCAGGCGATGGTGGGTGATCGAGTGGCGGAACGATCCGAGCGCCGGTCGCGCTGACGCGCCGACGCGCGATGAGTCGACCCGAGACCGGTCGGCGCGCGGCGGGTCGACGTGTGACGGGTCGACGCGTGACAGGTCGACGCGAGTCGGTCCGGTGCGCAGGGTTTCGATTCTGAACCGGGCCGGGAGATCACCGATCTCGTCGGTATCCCGGATCACCGGGAGCCAGAGATGCGGCAGGATCGGCCACGCTCCCCGTTCCAGGAGGAGGCGTCCCTTCGCGTCGCGGAGGAGAAAGAGATGTTGGTGCCGCTCGATCGGCGCGCGGCGGGCTCGTGCGCGCGGGTAGCGATCCACCTCCCCGTCGCGACGGGCGCCGCAGAGAGAGGCGACCGGGCACTCGCCGCATCGCGGCCCCCTCGGGCGGCAGATCAGTGCGCCCAGTTCCATCATCGCCTGGTTGTGATTGCCCGGCTGATCGCGGTCCAGCAGGAAATCGGCCAGCTCCTGCGTGCGCCGCCCCGGCCGATCGTCGGGCGGATCGAGTCGGAAGAGCCTCGAGAGGACGCGGGCGACGTTGCCGTCGACCACGGCATAGGGCTGGTCATAGGCGATCGAGAGAATGGCCGAAGCCGTGTAGGCTCCGATGCCGGGGATCGCGCGCGCGTCCTTCCAGTCGCGGGGGAACGTCCCGCCGAACCGGGCGACGACGACGCCGGCTCCCGCCCGGAGCCGCCGCGCCCGGCTGTAATAGCCGAGGCCGGACCAGAGAGCGAGGGCGCGTTCCTCCGGTGCGTGGGCGAGCGCGGCGGGGTCCGGGAACGCCTGCAGGAACTCCTCGAACCGGGGGATGACCACTTCGACCCGGGTTTGCTGCAACATGATCTCGGAAACCCAGACGGCCCAGGGATCTCGCATGCGGCGCCAGGGGAGTTCGCGCTTCTCCTTGGTATACCACCCGGCGAGGTGGCGTTGCAGTACGTCCGGCACGATCGGTGCTCGTTCGGGAGGGGTGTCGGAGACCGGTCGCTGCCGAACCCCCAATCTGCCGGCCGGGGGGGCCAGATCGGTTCCCGGGGGACCCTTCGGGGCGGCTGCGGTCCGCGTTCTCGATGGCCGGCGCATCGGGTCACGATACCACGGCGGCCCCTTCCCGGGGGACAGCCGCAAAAATCCGTCTTGACACTCCATGGCCCGCGGGGCTTTCCTTGCGGCTGTTTGTCAGGACGATGTCCGTGTCAGGCCATCGCCGCGGTTCCCTACCCCGCAAGACGTGCGGTAACCGGGGCCCGCAATCCGAAAGGAGCAGGGAGTTTTATGGGCGGTCAGGTTGGGTGGATTCGCAGTTCGAAGGCGCTGCTGCTGATCGGCGCCGTCATGGTTCTAGCTCTGGGGGTCAGCTCCTGCGCGAAGCCGCCCGTGGCCGAGATGGATGCGGCCAAGGCGGCGATCGTGAAGGCTGAGCAGATGGAAGCGGCGGAGTACGCCGCCGGCGACCTGCGCGCGGCGCAGGATTCGCTGCAGAAGGCCGAGGCCGAGGTTCTGACGCAGAATGGGAAGTTTGCTCTCTTCCGCAGCTACAAGAAGGCCACGGCGCTGTACCTGTCGGCTCAGACGATGGCGCAGACCGCCGAGCAGAACGCCGTGAAGAACAAGGAGCAGTTCCGGAAGGATTCCGAGGCGGCGATCGCGCAGGCTCAGACCGACATCGCCGCGGTGAAGGAACTTCTGGCGTCCAAGGAAGTCGCGGCCCTCAAGCGCGGCAAGGAGACGCGGGAGGCGTTGAAGCAGATCGAGGCCGAGGTGATGGCGGCCGACTCCACCTTGATGACGCAGGTTCAGCAGATGCATACTTCGGAGAAGTACAAGCAGTCGCTGAGCATGGCGAAGCAGGTGGGCGGCAAGGTCCAGTCGCTGATGTCCGAGATTCAGCAGGCGGTTGAGACCAAGAAGACCATCCGCAGCATGCCTCGTTAAGGATCCGGGCGCTCCCGGAACGGCGGGGCCGTGTCCGGGAGGCGAATCCTCAGGCAGCGGGCCCCAGAAGTAGGGGCCCGCTGCCTTTCCTCAGGTGTCCATCATGGATCGATCGGATCGCAGGAGTGAATCGATGAGGAGCCTTCGCCCCAGGGATGGTGGAGTCGGCGCGCGACAGGCCGGATCTGCGGCCGCGTGGGTGGTCGCCGTGGCCTGGATCGTGGCTCTCTGCCTCGGGGCGGGGCTCGGCTGCCAGCGGAGCGATCGTCACTCCGAGGGGGCTGACTCGCTCTCGACTCCATCCGCCGCTCCGGAGTCTCGCCCCGCCGCGGGCACGGCGGCCAGGCCGGCGGTCAAGCCGGCCGCCAAGCCGCCGGCCAAGCCGGCCGCCAAGCCGCCGGCCAAGCCGGCCGAGAGCGGCTCGCGGGGAGCGCGCCAGCGCGGGACGAACGGCGATGCCGCGCTTCCTCCTCCGGCCATCCCGACGGTGCGCCCGGCGGAGGAGCTGAGCGCGGACGAGCTTCGAGGGGAGGTCGAACTGCTCCGGCGGGAACACGAGAAGCTGGCTCTGGTCAGCGCCCGCCTGACGCCGCAGGAGCCTTACATCCTGATCAACACCACTCTGAATCGCATGTCGATGAAGATCGGGGACGATTTCATCGTGCGCGATGCCGTGGTCTCGACCGGGAGCAATACCGAGTTGATCGAGCAGGAAGGGAAGCGGCGGTCGTGGTTCTTCTCCACCCCGAAGGGCGTGCACACGGTGAAGCGCAAGATGGTCGCACCGGTCTGGGTCAAGCCCGACTGGGCCTTCGTCGAGGAGGGCGAACCGATCCCCGGGGCGCAGGCCGAGGCGCGCTTCGAGGAGGGGACGCTGGGGAGGTACGGACTCTACTTCGGCAACGGATACCTGATCCACGGAACGCTGTTCCAGCGATTCCTCGGCCAGAGCGTGACGCACGGCTGCGTCCGGGTCGGCGATGCCGACCTGGAGGCGGTCTACCAGAACGCCAAGGTCGGCACCCGCATCTACATCTACTGATGAACCATCCCATGCGAAGGGTGATCCTCGCTCTTGCCCTCGGCCTCGGCGTCACGGCCCTGGCCGCTCCGGCCTTCGGCCAGGACGGCGCGGACCGGGAGCGGCTCGTGGAAGAGCGGTCCCGCCTGCTGGTCGAGAACGCCGCGATGCGGGCCCGTCTCTCGCTCAGCAAGGACCAGTCGGTCTACCTCGTGGCGGACCTGGGGAGCCGGCGCCTGCGTCTGGAGTTGCAGGGCGTCGCCCTCTACTCGGTGCCGATCCAGGAAGTGGCGCTGAATCGCCACGCGCGGCGCGTTCTCCGGGGTCCGGATCGCGTGCGCCTGCTCGAGTCCCCGTTCACGCTGAGCGAGGATCGCTGGTTCGAGGTGAGCAAGACGCTGGCGCTCAAAGACTCCGCCGCGGTCCGCAGCGAGCCCGACACGACCGGGGCGCTGATGCAGGCGATCCGCACCAGCCCGGTCACGGCCATGCTCCAGTTCGACCGGCGCCTGACGATGGTGCTCGACGGCCAGCCGCCCCGTACCCGCTGGGAGATCTGGCGCGAGAAGGCGAAGGCGTGGTTGCGTTCCTGGTCGGCGGCGACGCTGGAGGGGATCCTGCGGCGGCAGTCGAGTGACGAGGTGATGGTGACTCTGGTTCTGACTCCGTCCGACGTGCGGAGCTTTGCGCCGACTCTGACCGAAGGAACGCGGCTGATCCTGATCCTGTGAACCTGACTGGGTGATCGGGCGATCCCCGTCAGCACCCTGCTATGCGCCCGAGCCGCTCAACCGGACGGCCGGGCCGCCAGTTCCGGATACCTCTCCACCAGCATCTGGTGGATCGTGCGCGCGGCGATCTTGCCGTGTCCCATCGCCGCGATCACGGTGCCGCCGGCGCCGGCCTGGCTGCCGATGATGTCGCCTCCCGCGCAGATGATCGGAATGCGCACCGGACCGGCTTCACCCGGGGGCGCGGCATCCTCCGCCAGGGCGCCTGCCTCCTCCGCGGGGTGATGCTGTGCTTTGCCGTCCAGCCGGACCGCGAGGCTTTTCGGATCGATCACGAGCTGACCCCACTTGTTGGTCACGAGGTAGGGGGTCAGGCTCGCCAATAGCGGGTTCGGGCCCTGCCCGATCGCCATCACCACGACGTCGTACTCTTTACGGAAGTTCGACTGCGGGATGATGACCGGCCGCCGCCGCCCCGACTCGTCCGGCTCGCCCAGCTCCATCCGCACCATCTCGAGGTCCTTGACCCAGCCGTCGTCGCCGCCGTGGATCGCCACCGGGTTATGCAGGTAGAGGAAGTTGATTCCTTCCTCTTCGGCGTGGTGGATCTCGTCGGCGCGGGCCGGCATCTCCGAGCGCGTGCGGCGGTAGACGACATCGACCACCTCGGAGCCGAGCCGCTTCGACACGCGCGCGGCATCCATGGCGACATTGCCCCCGCCGACCACGGCGACGCGCCTTCCGATCCGGATCGGCGTCGGCTCCGCGGGGAAGGAGCGCGCGGTCATGAGGTTCGCGCGGGTGAGGTACTCGTTCGCGCTGTAGACACCGGAGAGCTCCTCGCCCGGGATGTTCATGAAGTAGGGGAGACCCGCGCCGGTGCCGATCATGACGGCGTCGAACTGCTCCTGCAGTTCGTCCATCGTGATCGTCCGGCCGATCAACGCGTTGCAGACGATCTTGACCCCGAGGTGGCGCAGGTTGTCGATTTCATAGTCGACGATCGCCTTGGGGAGGCGGAACTCGGGGATGCCGTAGATCAGCACGCCGCCCGGCCGGTGGAGCGCCTCGAAGATGGTGCAGTCGTAGCCGAGACGGACCAGTTCCGCGCCGGCCGCCAGTCCCGCCGGGCCGGAGCCGACGATCGCGATCCGACGGCCGTTGGGCGGGAGGATGTCCGCCGCCGGCCGGACGTCATTCTGGCGCGCCCAGTCGGCGAGGTACTTCTCGAGGTAGCCGATCCCGACCGGCTGCCCCTTGATCCCCTTGACGCAGGTCATCTCGCACTGGTTTTCCTGCGGGCAGACCCGCCCGGTGATCGCGGGGAAGAGATTGGTGCGGACGATCTCCTGGTAGGCGGCTTCGAGGTCGCCTTTCTTGAGGTGATCGACGAACCCCCGGATATTGATCTCGACCGGGCAGTAGGGAATGCAGCGAGGATCGCCGCAGGAGATGCAGCGGTTGCTCTCGTTGAAGGCCAGATCGAAGTCGTACCCCAGCTCGACCGCGTCGAAGTTGTGGATGCGGACCTCGGGGTCCTGCATCGGCATCGGCGTCTTGGTCTGTTGCCGGAGCGCGGCCCGCTTGATCTCGGCCGCGTTGGCCGGAATCTCCTGCCGTTTCGAGGTCCGCTCGGTCGCGTCTTCGTCCGCGTGGTCGGCCATGGCGTCATCCCTCGTGCTGGTTGCGGTGACCGGGTTCCACCTTCTCGGAGTCGAGGTACTGCCGGTTCCGCCGCGTCAAAGCGGCGAAATCGACGGCATATCCGTCGAAGGCCGGGCCGTCGACGCACGAGAAGCGCGGCTCGTACGCCCCCTTGCCCGGCTGGTAGATCTGGACCCGGCAGCCGCCGCACATCCCGGTGCCGTCGACCATGATCGGGTTCAGGCTGACGATGCAGGGAATCCGGCGCGGATCGTAGTCGACGGACGGTTCGTAGGTGTCGCGGAAAGACTTGCCGGCCAGCTCCTTCACCACCGCGTCCATCATCGGGATCGGTCCGACGGCGATCACCTCCGCGATCCGCCCCTCCTCCCGGGCGATGACCTCGTGCAGCGCCTGGGTCACGAACCCCTTCCGCCCGTAGCTGCCGTCGTCGGTGCAGACGATCAACTCGTGCGAGATCGGGCGCAGCTCCTCCTCCAGGATCAGAAGCCGCTGCGTCCTCGCGCCGATGATGGTGATGACCCGGTTGCCGAGATCGAACAGCTCCTGCACCTTCGGCCAGATCGGGGCCACGCCGACGCCGCCGCCGACCAGCACGACCGGGTGCTCGTGCTTCTTCACCTCGATCGGAGTTCCCAGCGGGCCGAGCAGGTCGCGGAAGGCGTCGCCGGGGCCGAGTGCGGCCATCTCGCGGGTCGAACGGCCGACGACCTGGTAGATCAGGGTGATCGTTCCGGCGGCCCGGTCGTACGCAGCGATGGTGAGCGGAATCCTCTCGGAGTGCTCGTGGGTGCGGACGATCACGAACTGGCCGGCCTGCGCGTGGCGGGCGATGAGGGGCGCCTCGACGATGGCGAGGTGGATACCGTCGTCCCCCTCGACCAGAATGCGCTTTTCCAGGATGCGGTAGTCGTGACCCTGCATGGTGCAGCCGGAGTCGGAGCTCCGATCTTCCATCGGTGCATGCCTCCCAGCGGATCGGGCGCCCGATGTCGATCCGGATCGCGCGATCGATCCGGGTGAACGGCGCAATGTAGCATGCGCGAGTCTCAAGGGGCAAGGCGCGGCGCGCTCCTCCGGCGCGGAATGCACCGGGCTTGATGAGATTCGCTCCGGTGTGACGCCGGCAGAGGTGCGATGATCGCCACGAGGGGCTGGCCGCGGACAAGCCGGTTGGGGTACGGTGCCGCCGCCGGGGGGTGAGCCCGGCCGCGGTCGGTGCTCGACGAGGAGGGGGACCATCGATGGGGCGCGAACTCGAGGACCTGCGCCGGGAGATCGGCGAAGTGGACCAGGGGCTGCTCGAGCTCCTGCGACGTCGCCTCGAACTGGCGGCCGCCGTCGGGCGGACCAAGGCGGCCCGCGGCCTTCCCGTCGTGGTGCGCGATGCCGAGGACCGGGTGTTGGCTCGCGCGCGCCGTCATGCCGAGGCCTGCGGCGTTTCGGAGGAGGCGATGGAGGCGGTCTTCCGCGCCATCGTGCGCGGATCGGTGGAGCGGCAGTATCGCGTCGGCGCCCAGGAGCGGGCCCGGCACGGTTTGCGCGTCCTCGCGGTCGGGGGCGCCGGCGGGATGGGAGGCTGGTTTCGCAGCTTCCTGGGACAGATCGGTCACCACGTCGATGCGGTCGATCCGGCCTGGCGGACCCTGCCCGGAGGAGACGGCCGCTTCGCGTCGCTCGAAGAAGTCCCGGACCTCGACGCGTATGCCCACATCATCGTCAGCGTGCCGCTCGGCCGGATGCCGGAGCTGGTGCGGGATCTCGCCGACCGCCGTCCGAAGGGCTGGATCGTGGAGATCGCTTCGATCAAGTCGCACCTCGTGCCGGTCCTCGCGGCGGCGCCCTCGAACGGGGAGGGGGTCGTCTCCCTGCACCCGATGTTCGGACCGCTCAAGCCGACCTGGGAGCCTCTCACGTTCGTGCTGGCCGCCCGGGGCGACGCCTCCCGGGAGCTGGACGCCGTCGAGCCGCTCCTCCGCCATCCCTACACGCGCTTCGTCACCCTCCCGTTCGCGCGACATGACCGCTTGATGGGTTGGCTCCTCGGGCTCGCTCACTTCAGCGGCATGCTCTTCGGCTCCGCCCTGGCCGCGTCCGGCCTGCCGGCCGCGGAGCTGAAGGCGTGCGCCTCGACCACCTTCCTGCGTCAGGCGGCGACGGCCCGTTCCATCCTGACGGAGGATCCGGACCTCTACCTCGAGATCCAGCGCCTGAACCCTCACCGGGAGGAGGTCTATGCGGCGGCCCGGGAGGCGCTGGACCGGCTGGTCGGGTGCGTGGAGGCCGGGGATCGCGTGGCGTTCCGAGAACTGCTCGCGGCGGCGGAGAAGGCGGTGACCGGGACGGGCTGAAGCGGAGGCCGGGCGACCGGGCCACCGGGTGCCGGCCCCGGTGCATCCAAGCGAGGTCGGATCCGGGAGAGCCGAGGAGGAGCCGCGTTGGACACCGCGACTGGACAGGAGGCGCATCTCGTCGCCGAGGATCTCGGTTTCGCCTTCTCCGGCGGCGTGCGCGCGCTGGCGCAGGTGGATCTCCGGTTGCACGCGGGGGAGTTCGTGTCGGTCGTCGGTCCGTCGGGATGCGGCAAGTCGACCCTCCTCCGTCTGGTGGCGGGACTCCTGCCCGGCGCCGAAGGGACGCTACGGGTGCACGGGCGGGACCCCGCCACGGCCCGGCGCGAGGGCGGGGAACTCTCCTTCGTCTTTCAGCAGCCGACCCTCCTGCCGTGGCGCACGGTCGAAGGAAACATCCGTCTTCCCCTGGAGTTGCGAGGCGAGATCGGAGGCGCGGCGCGCGCGCGCGTCGATGAGCTGCTGGCGCTGGTCGGGCTGGCGGAGTTCCGCCGGGCGCATCCCTCGGAACTCTCCGGCGGGATGCAGATGCGGGTCTCCCTGGCGCGCGCCCTCGTGACCCGTCCGCGGCTCCTGCTCCTCGACGAGCCGTTCGGCGCTCTCGACGACATCACCCGGCAGAGGCTGAACGAGGAGTTGCTGGCGCTGTGGGAGCGGGATCGCTTCAGCGCCCTCTTCGTGACGCACAACGTGGGGGAGGCGCTGTTCCTCGGCGGCCGCGTGTTGGTCCTGAGCGCGCGCCCGGGCACGATTCACCATGACATCGAAGTCCCGTTCTCGCGTCCGCGGCGTCTGGAGCTGCGCTCCGAGCCACAGTTCGCGCGCCTCGCGGGAGAGATCGGCCGCCTGCTGCGGGAGAGCTACCGATGAAAGCAGAGCGGGCGTCGCGGGCGCGATCGCGCGGGAATCGCGGCTCGCAGGAGGAGAAGCGCGTGAGACGTGTCGCCCGTGACGCGCTCCGCCTGGTGGGCCCACCGCTTGTGATGTTCGCCCTCTTCGTCGCGGGCTGGCATCTCTACGCGCGGGGGCTCGCGATCGGGGGCGTTGCCCTCTGGCCGCCACAGCCTCCCTATCTGGTGCCGCCGCCCGGCGCGGTCCTCACGGCGACCGGAGAGACGCTCGGCATTCTCCTCCGGGCGTCGTTTCTGACCGGCGCCGGGGCCCTCGCGGGGTTCGTCGCCAGTCTGGTGGCCGGGACCTTGATCGCGTTTCTCTTCTCGCAATCGGTCCTGTTCCAGCGGGCCGCCTATCCCTACGCGATCTTCCTCCAGACCGTACCGATCGTGGCGATCGCGCCTCTCATCATCCTCTGGTTCGGGCACGGCTTCGCCGGGATCGCCGTCACCGCTTTCATCGTCAGTCTCTTCCCGATCATCACCAACGGCACGCACGGCCTGACCGCGCTCGATCCGTCGGCCGTCGAATTGTTCGCGGTGAACAACGCGTCGCGCTGGCAGACGCTCCGGAAGCTGCGACTGCCGAACGCGGTGCCGTATTTCCTGACCGGCGCCCGGATCGCCAGCGGTCTGGCGGTCATCGGAGGGATCGTGGGGGAGTTCTTCGCCGGCTTCGGCGCGGGAAAGTTCGGGCTCGGCTACTATATCTTCCAGACGAGCGCGCAGCTCAAGACGGCCGCGCTCTTCGCCGCCGTCATCGCGTCGACCATGCTGGGGCTCCTGGCGTTCGGAGGCGTGAGCCTCGTCGGCCGGCTGCTGCTGGCGCGGTGGCGCCCGTACTGATCAACCGGGACCGGGAGGGTTTGTCATGGTGACAGGATTCGTGCGTCGTTCGAGGCCGGCGGCGTGGCTCCCCTGGGCGCTCCTTCTCGCCGGCATCTCATCGGCCCCGCGCGGGTCGCTCGCGCAGACTCCGCCGGAGGCTCCCGAGAGGGTCCGGCTCCTTCTCAATTGGTTCCCCGAGGCGGAGCACGGCGGCTTCTACGCGGCCCTCGTGCACGGTGCCTATGCCGAGGCGGGGCTCGATGTCGAGATCCAGCCCGGCGGCATCGACGTTCCGGTCGCGCCGCGGGTCGCCTCGGGCCAGGTCGAGTTCGGCGTGGCCAATGCGGATCAGGTGATCTTCGCGCGGGCGGCCGGGGCCGATATCGTGGCTCTCCTGGCCCCGCTCCAGGTCAGTCCGCGCTGCATCATGGTGCACGCCTCCGAGAAGATCCGCGACTTCGGCGATCTGAACCACATGACCCTCGCCATCTCCCCGAAGGATGCCTTCGCCGAGTTTCTGCGGCAGCGCTACCCCCTGACGCAGGTCAAGATCGTGCCGTATCCCGGCAGCGTCGCTCCTTTCCTGAACGACCGGCGGTTCGGGCAGCAGGCGTACAACATCAGCGAGCCTTTCGTGGCGCGGAAGGCGGGGGCCGATCCCCAGGTGCTGATGCTGGCCGATGCGGGGTACAACCCGTACACGAGCTGCCTCGTCGCCTCGGATGCTCTGATCGCGCGACGTCCGGACCTGGTGCGCCGTGCGGTCGAGGCCTCGCGTCGCGGCTGGGAAACCTACCTGCGTGACCCGGCGCGGGCCAACGAGCGGATCCAGAAGCTCAATCCCGAGATGGGACTCGACATCCTGCAGTTCGGCGTCGACGAGATGCAGGCGATGGCCTGGCTCGACCCAGAGGCGAAGAGCGGAATCGGGGAGATGACCGCCGCGCGCTGGGATACCCTGCTGCGGACGATGGAAGAGCTGAAGCTGGTCGCGCGCGGCCGGGTGAAGCCCGAGGCCTGCTACACGACCCGATTCCTGGAGGAAGAGGCGCGCTGAACTTACCGCGTCGCGTCGAGCAACAGAGCCTTCAGCGAGTCGTACTTGGCCGGGATGGCGAGGTTGTGTTCGGTCACGTTGAAGGCCGTCATCCGCCGGTTCTCCCGATCGAGGATGACGACATCGCGATAGGTGACGGCCCACCGCGCCCAGACCTGCGCCTCGGCCGTGTCCTGCAGCCAGGGAAGCGCGCGACCGTCGCACATCGCGGCGTTGCCCGACTCCTCTCCCGCCTCGTTGACTCCGAGGATCTGGACCGGCGTGGCCGGGCCGGCGGCGTTGATCTCCTGCTGCATCCGGTCCAGGTAGCCGAACTGGCTACGGCAGTAGCTTCAGGTGGAGTGGCCGAAGTACCAGGCGGAGATCCGCTGCAGGTACTGCCGCGGCGAGACGGCCGCGTCGGTCGTGGCGGAGTTCGGATTGACGTCGGTCAGGGTGAAATCAGGCATCAGCGTGGCCGGGGGAGGAGTGGGAGGAGGCGAGGAGGGGTCGTCGTCGCCGCATCCGCCCGTGAGGACGAAGACGGCGAGAATGAGACCGGCGATGGACGGATGCCTCCGGGTGAAGCGGCGCCGGCCGGAGACCGCGAGACGGCTCCCGGGGCGACGTCCGGAGTCGGGGCAGCTGTTCGGTCCTCTCATGACACCTCCGCGGATGGAGCGACGACAAAGCGAACCGCCGAGTGTAGCACCACGCCCCGCCGATGCGGAGGAACGATCGCAGCGAGCCGCGGGCGGGCCGCGATCGGGGTCGCGCAGAGGACCGCGATCGGTCTTTGCAGGAAGGTCGGAACGGCCGCGGTTGACACTCGCGATGATGAGCATATGCTAAGAACCGCAAGCGGCAGCGGCTTCCCTTCGGACATCGACGACGGAGGTCAGGCATGGGTGGCAGCACGAAGCTCGGCATCATCATCTGCGATCGGTACAACAGCTGCGCGGGAGGGAAGTGCTTCCGCGCTCTTCGTGATCGGGAGGGAGCATTCGCGGCCTACCGAGGGTCGGAGGTCGAACTCGTCGGCTTCACCACCTGCGGCGGTTGCCCCGGCGGCAACATCGAGAGCGCGCCCGAGGAGATGATGAAGAATGGAGCCGAGGTCGTCCATCTCGCGACCGGGTTTCTGGTCGGGTATCCCCCTTGTCCGCATCTCGACCACTTCCAGCGGATGATCCCGGAAAAGTTCGGTCTTCGCGTCGTGGTGGGAACGCATCCCATCCCGCAGAAGTACGTCCGGGTCCACGAGAAGCTGGGGACCTGGCAGGATCCCGCGTGGGAGGATCGGCTCCGCCCGACCCTCACCGAGGAGTCTGTCCGGGTCGCGTACGACTAGCAGAGAGCTCAAGATCCGGGCCCACCGCCGGCCCTGAACGGAAGGAGTCGGTTCGAGCGATGAGTTGTGAAACGGAAGTCTCCCGGGCGATTCTCCGAGGCTACCATGAGGAGCTGGCGGCCCAGCTCCAGAGCGATGTCGTCGTGGTGGGCGCCGGCCCGGCCGGGCTCGTCTGCGCCTGGCGCGCGGCGCAGGCGGGGCTGAGGGTGACGATCCTCGAGAAGCGGCTGACGCCCGGGGGCGGGGTCTGGGGCGGCGCCATGGGCATGGGCAAGATCGTCGTGGAGAAGGAAGTCGAGCCGCTCCTGGACGCACTCTGCGTCCGATCGCGGGCGGCCGAGCCGGATCTCCTGGTGGCGGATGCGGCGGAGCTGGCCTCTGCCCTGGTCCTCAAAGCGCTCCAGGCCGGGGCCGTCCTGCTCAATCTCATCTACCTGGAAGACCTGGTGGTCCGGGAGCGCCGCGTGCGCGGCGTGGTGGTCAATCGGACCTTCCTCGGCGACAGCCTGCCGATCGATCCTCTGGCCTTCGACGCGCGGTCGGTCGTCGACGCCACCGGTCACGAGGCGGCGGCCGCGAAGATGCTGGACCGTCGCGGGCTGCTGGGATCGACGGGAGAGCGCGGGATCGGCGAAGGGCCGATGGACGCCCGGGCGGCCGAGGAGTTCGTGGTGCAGCGAACCGGCCCCTGCTTCCCCGGCCTCTACCTCGCCGGGATGAGTGTCTGTGCGGTCTTCGGCGGCCCGCGCATGGGCCCGATCTTCGGCGGGATGCTCCGGTCGGGGGAGAGAGTCGCCGAGCGCATCCTGGAGGATCTGCGCGAGCAGCCCTGACCTCGCCTGACCTTGAGGGCGGCGCCGGCGCGGCCCTTCAGCTGCTGCCGGGTACCTGGCCGGAGCGTGACCTAGCGAGCGAGGACCAGCCGGGTTCTCACGGTCGGTTCGCCCCTCCCGGGGACCGTCGCGGTGACCCAGTAGACGCCGGAAGGAAGAGGTGCGCCGGAGGGGTCGCGTCGATCCCAGGCGGCCGCCCATCCCGAGCCGTCGGGTGCCGGAGAGAGCGAGAGAGAACCGCGCCGGCGACCGAGTGCATCGACGATCAGCGCCATGACCTTCGCGGGCGCGTCTCCGGGCGGGACGGGCTGCAGGCGGACTGTGACCGGTCCGATCGCGGGATTCGGCCAGGCGTTCAGCATCCAGCGGGTCTGCCGCGGATCGAAAGGCGATTCCACGCCGGATGGACCCCGGATGTAGAGCACCTTCTTCAGGACCCACCCTTCCGGATCGATCTCGAGCGAAATCGGTTCCTCCGGGGAGGCGAAGACGAACTGCTGCTCGCGCCCTTCGCTCTCGATTCGGAGGGTGTCGCCGCGGCCGTCGGCGTAGCGGAGGACGATCGCCAGAGGCAGGTCGAACGGATCCTCGGGCTGCACCTGCTGCAGCGTGAACTCGAGCCTTCCCTTGTCGGGGCCCGAGACCGCCTCCCACGTCCACGCGGCGGCGTAGATCGGCATGCCGGTTCCGTAGACCCAGCGTTCGAAGAAGACGCCGAGGTCGAGCCCGGAGTAACGCTCAAACAGCACCCGCAGCTCCTCCGTCGTACCGACCGTGAAGGCATGCTCGCGCGCCCACGCCTGGAGGACCGGAAAGAAGACGCCATCGCCGACCAGCCCCCGCAGCATGTGGAGCACCCAGGCCCCCTTGAAGTAGACGGCGGGTCCGAACCGCTGCACCGGCGGAACGAGCGGTCCCTCGAACCTTTCGCGGTAGACCTCCTGCATATGGGCGAGATAGGCGGCGCGCCCGCCGGTCTCTTCCATCCAGAGCGCCTCGGCGTGCACGGCGAACCCTTCGTTCAGCCAGATGTCGTCCCATCGCCCCGGTCCCACCAGATCTCCCCACCATTGGTGCGCCAGTTCGTGGGCCACGACCCGCTCGCCGGCCTCGACGTCGAAGAGCAGATTGTGTGAGCCATAGCTGGTGCACGTCTGGTGCTCCATCGCGCCGATCCATTCGTACTCGGCCATGGCGTACTTCTCCCGGAGGAACGGGTATTCGCCAAAGCGTTCGGCGAAGGCGGCGATCATCTGCGGCGTCCGCGACCAGATCCGCCGCGCCTCCGTCTCGTGCTGCCGGTAACACCAGTACCAGACCGGCATCGTGACCGAGGAGTCCCGGGCGACGTAGCTGTCGCTCCACGCGGCGAAGTCGGTCGCGACGATCGAGACGAGGTAGGTGCTGATTGGATAGCTCTCCCGCCAGTGGAAGGACCGCCAGCCGGCCTCCAGGTTCCGCACCTCGATCAACGCGCCGTTGCCGGCGGCGAAGAGCGGCTCCGGCACGGCGTAGTGCGCGTCGAGCGTGAACTTGTCGTCCGGAATGTTCTTGCAGGGCCACCAGGCCGAGCCGGCGTGGGTCTCGCTCTGGGTCGAGATCAGAGGCTGCAGCGGGAAACCCTGATCGGGGTTTCCCTGCTCCTGGAAGAGGAGACCGCTGATCGGCGGCCACTTCGGCCGGCCGTGGTACTCGATGGAGACGGTCGTCGTTTCGTCGAAGGCCAGGGGCGGATCGAGCCGGAGCAGGAGATGACCGGCGCGGTGCTCGAAGGTCAGGGAGACGCCGTTCCGCCCGGCCGCGAGAATGTCGAGGTTCGAGTCGGCCGCGAAGAGGAGCTCCTTCAGCCCCGGATGGGCGCCGCGCACCAGGTGGGTGGCTCGGCCCGAGACCTGGCGGAGCGCCGGGTCGAAGCGGAGATCGAGCTCGACGTGCAACAGATCGTAACGGTGGTAGCGCGGATCATCGTCGGCGGGCACGGCCGCCGCGCTCTTGCCGCGGCTGCAGGGGTGGAGGTCGGCGTCCGACGCGCGAGCCGGGGGGGAGGCGAAGAGGAGGGCGAGCCCGAAGAGCCCGAAGGCCCGTCGCCGCGTGCCACGCTTCATCCCGACCTCTCCGGGGGAACTCCGGGATCGGCCGCGCCGGCGGGACGAGCTGTCCGGGCCGCCCGTTCGGCCTGTCGCGCCCGTTCGCGCTCGCGTCTTTCGTCCGCGATGCGGTTCCCCTCGGCCGCCAGCTCGTCCAACAGCGTCTCGGGCATGCCGCGAAAGGAGAGAATCCGCCCGATCGACCGCCCGATCTCGCTGTCGGGCGTGGAGGCGCCCGCGGTCACGCCCACCGTGACCGCGTCGTCCGGCATCCATCCCTCGGTCATGACCGGAGTCGTGGATCCGCGCGGCTTGTGCCGGATCCACTGGGCGCTGACGAGATTGGCCGCATCCTCGATGTGCCACGCCCGGGTGGAGCGGGAGGCGATCTCGACCAGATGATTCGTGTTGCTGCTGTTGAACCCGCCGATCACGATCATGAGGTCGCACCCCTCGGCGATCAGCTCCAGCACCGCGTCCTGCCGTTCCTGGGTCGCGCTGCAGATCGTGTCGAAGGAGTGCATGCGGTCCCGCGCCGCGGCGTCGCCGTGGCGCTCCCGCATCGCCTCGGTCAGCAGGCGGCCGATCTCCAGCGACTCGGAGGAGAGCATCGTCGTCTGGTTGGCGCAGCCGATTCTCTCGAGATGCCGGTCCGGGTCGAAGCCGGGCGAGTGCTTGCCGGCGAACTCCTGCTGGAACTGATCGCCGGTCAGCTCTCCGCGAATGAACGAGGCGACCCGGCCCGCCTCCGCGAGGTCGCGCACGACCAGCCAGTGCGCCCCCGGGTGCCGGGTGACCTGCGAGCAGGTGGCCTGGGTCTCTTCGTGGGTCACCTTGCCGTGGATGATCGAGGTGATTCCCTCGCGCGCGAACCGATCGACGCTCTTCCAGACCGTGAGCACGCTGCCGCAGGTTGTGTCGACGAGGATCGCGCCCAGCCCGCGCAGGCGCTCGAAGTCGCCATGCGAGACGCCGAAGGCCGGGATGACCACGACGTCCTCGGAGGTGACGCCGGCGAGGTGGTCGGGGACCGTTCCGGCGGCCGGGAGGAACTCGATCCCCATCGCGCCCAGCCGGTGGTTGACGCCCGGGTTGTGGATGATCTCCCCGATGAGGAGGATCCGGCGGTCGGGGAATCGATCGCGCGCCTCGTAGGCGTATTCGACCGCGCGGTCGACGCCGTAGCAGAAGCCGAACTCCCGGGCCAGGCGGATCGTCGTCGCCTCGTGCGTGAGGCGGTGACCATTGGCCCGAAGAAACTCCACCAGGCCGCTGTGGTAGTCGCCATGCAGAATCCCGACCACCTGTTCGCGGTGGCCGAGGCCGCGGCGGAAGTAGCGCGCGTCGTTCATGCGGATCTCCTCGGAACTGCGTCGTGTCGGAGGGACCGACCCGTGAGTATACTACACGCGGCGGCGCGCAGCCGGCGAACCGGGAGGTGAGCCGGCGTTTGACGAGCCGCCGCGACCCGCGGCCGAATCGAGAGACGAGAGGGGAGCACGTGGAGATGCCAGAACAGGACGAACCGACCCCGGGCGACGCGCGGCCCGATCCGCCCGAGTCCGCGGGAACGGCCGGCGAGACGGGATTCCGCACCGGGTATGTCGCGCTGGTCGGCGCGCCGAATGTCGGCAAGTCGACCCTGATGAACCGGCTGCTGCGCGAACGGCTCGCGATCGTCACGTCCAAGCCGCAGACCACGCGGCGGCGCACGCTCGGGATCCTCAACGGCCCGGAGTACCAGGTCGTGATCCTCGATACCCCCGGGCTGATGGAGCCGCGCTATGACCTCCATCACGCCATGCTGCGCGATGCCCACCAGGCGCTCGAGGACGCCGACCTCATCCTCTTCCTGACCGAGCCGCGTGCGCCGGTCCACGTCCCCGACGCCGTGCGCGCCGCTTCCCGTCCCCGGTTTCTGGCGCTCAACAAGATCGACCTGGTGACCCATCCGGATGAGATGCTGCCGGTCCTGACGGCGTGGCACGAGACCGGCCTCTTCGATGAGCTCTTCCCCGTCTCGGCGCTGGATGGCGCGGGGGTCGAGACGCTCGTGCGGGAGCTGGTGCCGCGTCTGCCGGTCGCGCCCCCCTTCTACCCCCCCGACCAGTTGGCCGATCAGCCGGAGCGGTTCTTCGCCGCCGAAATCATCCGGGAACGGATCTTCGAGCGGTACGAGCAGGAGGTCCCCTACGCGACCGAGGTCGTCATCGAGGAATTCGTCGAACGGTCCGAGGCGCGCGATTTCATCCGGGCCGTGATCTTCGTCGAACAGGAATCGCAGAAGGGGATCCTGATCGGAAAGAGCGGCCGGGCGATCCGCGCGCTGGGAGAGGAGGCGCGACTGCACCTCGAGACCTTCCTGCAGCGGCCGGTCTACCTCGAACTGCGGGTCAAGGTGATGGAGAAGTGGCGGCGACGCGCCGAAGCGCTGCGCAAACTCGGTTACCGCGGATGAGACCGACTCGAACGGGGCGTTCGTGATCCTCGGGGAGGCGGCCGCGCTCGCCTCGGCCGCGCTCTGGGCCGGCGCCTCGGTGCTCTTCGGGATCGAGGGGCGCACCACCCGCCCCATCGTGATGAACCTCGTGAAGTCGCTCGGGGCCTGCGGGCTCTTTCTGGTCGCGCTCCTGCTGACTCCCGCGGGGGAGTTCGTGCGCCCGGCCGGCGACCTCGTGCTGCCGCTTCGGCCGATCGCCTGGCTGGCCCTGTCAGGGGTGGTCGGGATCGCGCTGGGCGACACCGCCTTCTTCATCGCGATGGCGCGGTTGGGTGTGCGGCGCGCCATGATGCTGGGTCTCCTGGCGCCGGTCTTCGCCGCGGCGGGCGCCGCCCTGGTCGGTCAGCCGCTGCCCGGGATCGTCGGGGCGACCGGCATCGCCGTGACCCTGGGCGGGCTCCTCCTCTTCATCCGGGTCGCGCCGCTGAAGGAGGAAGGGAGCGCGCCCCGCTCCGCCCGCGCCCTCGGTTTCGGGGTTCTGGCCGCCCTCTGCCAGGCGCTCGGCATCGTGATGACGAAGGGGGCGATCGCACAGACCGGTCTCCTCCCCGCGAGCATCGTGCGCCTGCTGGCCGGCGCCGGTGCGCTCCTGGCGCTCGAAGTGATGCGGGGGCGCGCCCACGGCCTGACGCGGGAATTGGGGCGAGGATTCCGTCGAGCCCGGCTTCTCCTGGCGGCCTTTCTCGGGACCTTCATCGCCTTCTACCTTTTCCAGGCGGCGATCCACTACGGCTCTCCCCCCGTGACCGCGGCTCTGACGGCGACCTCGCCGCTGCTGGCCGTGCCCCTGGCCTCGCGCTACCTGGGGGAGAGAATGCCGATCGCGGCCCTCCTTGCTACACTCGTGGCCGTGGCCGGGGTGGTGCTGGTCGCGATCGATTAGAGGAGGGTGCATGCAAGGTCCGGATCCGATCTCCGGCCATCCGCGGGTCGTCACCGACCCCGAGGTCTGCGGGGCCTACGCCGCCGATGCCTCCGGCCTCTCGCGTCTCCCCGAGGCCGTGGCCCGGCCGGAGAGCGAGGAGGAGGTGGCCGAGATTCTCCGGCTCTGTTCGGCGCGCGGCGTCCCGGTGACACCGCAGGGCCTCCGCTCGAGCACTACCGGAGCATCGGTTCCCGCCGCCGGCATCGTCCTGTCGCTCGAACGGATGAGCCGCGTGCTCGAGATCGACGCCGCGCGTCGATTCGCCGTGGCGGAGCCGGGCATCATCACGGCGGAGTTCAAGCGGCAGATCCGCGCCGCCGGCCTCTTCTATCCCGTCGACCCCACCAGCGAGGAGGAGTGCACCCTCGGCGGCACCGTCGCCTGCAACGCGAGCGGCTCGCGCACCTATCGGTACGGACCGACCCGTCCCTACGTGCGCGCGCTCTCGGTCGTGCTGGCTGACGGCACGACGCGACAGGTCCGCCGCATCGACGCAGACAAGAATTCCACCGGGTTCTTCGGGCTGCAGAACCCGGTCGACCTCTGGATCGGCAGCGAAGGGACCCTGGGGGTCGTGACGCGGATCGAGGTCGATCTTCTCCCGCTGCCCCCCGGTTTCTTCGGCGCGATGGCGTTCTTTCCCGATGGGCGCACGGCCGTGGAGTTCGTCCTCGCGGCCGATTCCGCGCGACGCGCCGGTCAGAGCGCGGGGACCGTCTCGCTGCGACCGCGTTGCCTGGAGCTCTTCGACGCCGGCTCGCTGAACCTGATCCGCCCGGATGCCGGCGGGGTGCGGATTCCGGAAGGAGCGGGAGCGGCGGTCTTCTTCGAGGAGGAAGTGGCGCCGGACGAGGCGGTCGATGCGATGGAACGTTGGTATGCCGCGATCGAGGCGGGAGGCGGGCTGGCGGACGACACGATCATCGCCCAGAGCGAGTCGGAGCAGGCCGAGCTGCGCCGTCTGCGGCATGCGTTGCCGGCGGGGATGAACGAGCGTGGCGCGCGGGCCGTTCTGCAGGGCGGACGCAAGGTCTCCACCGATTTCGCCGTTCCGCTCGAGCGACTGCCGGAGATGATGGATGATGCCTATCGCATCGCTCGGGAGCGGTTCGGCGGCTTCGTCATCGCCTATGGCCACGCGGGAAACGGGCACCCGCACTTCAACCTCCTCGCCGAGGATCCCACTGCGCTCACCCGGGCGAAGGAGGCTGCGCGACAGATGGCGCGTCGCGCGCTGGAACTCGGCGGGACCCTCGCGGCGGAACATGGCGTGGGCAAGCTCAAGGCGGGGCTCTTCCGTGAGTTCTACCCTGCCTGGATGATCGATGCGCATCGCGCGATCAAGCGCACGCTCGACCCGCGGGGGATCCTCTCTCCCGGCAATCTCTTCGATCCGGAGGTCTAGCAGGGTGCTGAAAAACTGGGCTAGCCGCGTTCGGAGCGCCGATCGGTCAGATGCGAGGCGCGCCGACGAAGTCGATGCCAGGGTGCATCTTCGAGGAGGCGCAACGAGGCAGGTGGCCGATCGCCGCCCGAACCCGGAGGGCCGGCGGCAATTGCTTCGCCGCTCTTCGTTGCTCGTCGTCCGCGATACGCCTTGGCATCGCCATCCTCCTCGCGCCTCGATCGGCTCGCAAGTGCTCGCCAGCGCGGCGGGGCCAGTTTTTCAGCACCCTGCTAGGGGGGAGAACTAATCTTCCGCCCCCGGCTGAGCCGACTCGACCTCCTCCCAGGCGCCGCTTCGGGCGGAGCGGCGGATCGCGTCGAGCACGCTCTGCGTGCGGTGTCCCTCCTCGAAAGTGGCGGCTCCCTCGAGCTCCGTGCCGTGATCGATCGCGACCACAACGCGGCGCATCATGCGGAGAAAGGCGCGGGCCCAGTCGGTGTCGGGGATGCCGAGCTCGGAGGAGGGGGGCAAATCATGGTCGAGGTCTTCCCTCACCTCCTCCTCTTTGCTCTCCGCGGCCGGTCCGGCTCCCCACGCCTCGACCAGGCCGTCGGTCCAGCCGAGGTCGTCGCGGTCGGCGTCGTCGGGTCGGGGCGCGGGGAGGCGCGTCGTGCAGAGCGGCCGCTGCTCCTCGACGCGCGCCCAGGCGGCGTCTCCTCGAATCGCGAGAAGGTGGGACCGCCCGTCTTCGACCAGGGAGATCTCGATCCGCGCGACCGCCCCCGAGGCGAACCGCAGCCGGGCGCTGGCGCGATCGTCGCTCGTCACCGCCCGCACCGCTCCGGTCGCGGGATCGAACCGTTCCGGGATCACCGTCTCGAGCCGACCGCGCACCTGAACGATCTCGCCGAGGATCCAGCGCAGCGCGTCGACCGCGTGCGAGCCGATCGCCCCGAGGGCGCCCCCGCCACACGTGGCATCGCTCCACCAGTTCCAGGGTAGCGAGGGATCGCGCCGCCCGGGCGAGGCGAGAATCGAGGCGGCGGCGCGGATGCGTCCCAGGTCCCCCGCGCGCGCCCGCTCGCGGAGGCACAGACGGGTCGGCAGGAAGCGAAGTTCGTGGTCGACCAACGCCAGCCGTCCCGGCTTCCGGCGCGCGGCCGCCACCATCCGCCCGGTCTCTTCGAGGTCGAGCGCCATCGGCTTCTCGCACAGCACGTGGCAGCCCGCTTCCAGAGCGTCGATCGCCTGCTCGGCGTGCCGATGGGGAGGCGTCGCGACGATCGCCAGGTCGGGTCGCGTCCGCTCGAGGATCGCGCGATGGTCCGAGTCGAAGGAGCTGATCGCGAACCGCGCGGCGGTCTCCTTCAGCTTCTCCAGGTTCGGGCTCGCGAGGCCGACGACTTCGATGCCGTCGACGTGGCGCAGGCAGGGGAGCATCACGTTCCGGGCGAAACCCTGTCCGAAGATGACCGTGCGGATCGGATCCACGATGCTCCTTTCCCTCCCGGCGCGACGGGCGCCGGAGTTGCGTCTGGCTCGGTCCGGGCTGGCCGGGATCAGAGGCCCATTCTATACTCCCCGGGATCATCGCGGCAGCCGGGAGGACCTCCTGCACGACATGCACAGAGCCGGAGCGCTTCGAGACCGCGCGGTTCTCGAGGCCTGGTGTTTGCGCCAGGAGGGAGGTCCCTATCCCGCCTACCGGGATCTGCGCGGGTCGTTCCAACTCCACCGCTGCGTCCTCTCGATCGACCGCGTGCAACCCGATCCCTTCGCGGGGCCGACGCGATTGCGCCTCTTCATTCCCTGGGGGGGAACCGGCGTGCCGCCCGAGCTCTGTTCGCTCCCGGGAGGAGGCGGGACGGAGGAGCCGGGCCGGGTCGATCCCCGTTCGGCGCGCGCCCTGGGGTGGCGCGACTGGATCGGGCGGGTCGTCGAAGGGTGGTTGCAGGACCGCTCCGCCCGCGGCGCGGCGGCACCTCGCATCGCCGCCTACGGACCGGCGGTGCTCGATCGCAGCGCCGTGCGCTGGAACGAACGCGAGCTCGAGCTCCGGCTGGAGGCCGACCTTCCGGCGCGCGGACGCCGGATTCTGGGCCGGGCGGCACTGCAGTTGCTGGTCGAGACGCCGGATCGCCTCGTCGACGCCTGCCTCGCCCCAGGTTCATTCGACGTGGCGGCCGCCACCGCGCATGCCGCGGTGATCGAGGATTACGCGTACCTGCAGGAAGAACTCGAACGACGAGGGTGGCTCGCCTTCGTGGCCGAAGGCTCCCGCCTCGCGCGCCGCGCCGGGAACGACGACCGTCCGCTCGAAGCGGATGCGTCGATTCCGTTCACGGCGCCGGCGACGCTCTGCCGGGAGGTTCGTCTGCCGCACGCCGGAGCGATCACCGGCCTGGCGATCGAACCAGGTGTCACTCTCCTCTGCGGCGGCGGCTTCCACGGCAAGAGCACGCTGCTCCGTGCGCTCGCCGCCGGCGTCGTGCCGCATCGACCCGGGGACGGGCGGGAGCGGGTGGCGACGAGGCCCGACGCGGTGACGGTGCGGGCCGAGGATGGGCGCTCGGTCCATCAAGTGGACCTCCGTCCTTTTCTGCACGACCTTCCGCTCGGACGCTCCGCCTTTCCCTTCACGACGGCGAACGCCAGCGGGTCGACCTCCCAGGCGGCCTCGATCGTCGAGGCGATCGAGGGAGGCTCCCGCCTCTTGCTCTTCGACGAGGACACTTCGGCCACCAACTTCATGATCCGGGACCGCTGGATGGATCGGTTGCTGGAGCGGCACCAGGAGCCGATCACCCCCTATCTCGATCGCGTTCGCGAGCTCTTCCATGAACTGGACGTTTCGTCGATCCTCGTGATCGGCGGCTCGGGGGAGTACTTCCGGGTGGCCGACCGCGTGCTGGTGCTCGACACCTTCCAACCGGTCGATCGGACCGACGACGCGCGGGCCATCGCCGCGACGGAACGGGGCGCAGGCGGCCGGGACGGTGGCGGCGACGGCGGTCGAGACACCGAACCGTCGGCGGCCCTCCGGGCGGCGGTAGATCCGTCTTCCCGGCCCCAGCCGGCGGCTCCGTCCGCCTCCTCGAGGATTCGCGCCCTCGATCCTCGCCGGCTCCTGGTCGGGACGACTCCCCTCGACCTTCCCGCGGCGGAGGCGCTTCGCGACGTGGTCCAGGCCCGGTTCCTGGCGCTGGTCCTGTCGCGACGGGAGGGGGAACAAAGGAGCCGGGCATCCGGTACACTCGGGATCGGCGCCGCGGGTCTCATCGATTGGTACCTGCGAACGTGGCGCGCGGAGGGGCTGGACGGATTCGGCCCGGAGCCGCGCGGAGACCTGGCGGCGGTGCGATGGCACGAGGTCCTCGCGGCGGTCAACCGGCTGCGGACCACAGACGAGGGAGCCCGTGAACCCGACGGGCGGCCGCGACGGACGTGATGGAGGAGAGAAGCAGTTGCGGACGATTTGGTCGAAGCTCTGGAGGACGACGATGGGGCGGGCCGTGAGCGGCTCGGTCCTCCTCCACCTGCTCGGCCTCGTCGTCGGCGCGATCCTGCTCCGTCCGCACTTCCAGATCCCCAAGCCGCTCGATGCGATCCCGGTCGACTTCATCGCGATGGCCGCCCCGGAGCCCGCCTTGACGGAGCGGCAGGCGCCCGCCCCCGCGGTGCCGCCCGAGGTCGTGCCCGATCCCCTCAAGCCCAAGCCGAAACCGGAGCCGAAGCCGCCCAAGCCCGAGGTGAAGCCGCCTCCTCCGAAGCCGGTCGAGAAAAACAAGCCGCAACCTGAGCGGCCGAAGGTCGGCAGCCGCGACTCGACTCAAGTGCTGAAGAGCGAGCTTCCCCGGGTGGGGGAGATGCGCGGGGCGATGCAGATGCGGGTGGAGGGGGAGGCGCTGCCGTACTCGTACTACCTGGCGATCATCCAGCGAAAGATCGCCAGTTTCTGGGAGCCGCCGGCCGGGCTCGACCAGAACTCGGCCGAGGCCGCCTGTATCGTCTGGTTCCGGATCGAACGAAACGGCAACGTCACGGTCAACCATGTGGAGGAACCGTCGGGGATCTCGGTCTTCGACACGTCGGCGCTGCGCGCCCTTGAGCGCGCCCTGCCGCTTCCCCCGCTGCCCGAGGAGTACCCGGGTCAGTTCCTGATCATCCACCTGCGGTTCGTCTATGCCCGCTGAGGCGCCGCGAGAGGCGAGGAGAAACGGTTGCCCATCGAAGTCGATCTGAACACGCGGCCACATGGTTCGATCCACCGTGGCGTGCGGCCGGCGGTCCGGGCGGCGTTGGTGGCCTTGGTGGCCCTGGTGGCGGCTCTGGTCTCGGGGCATGCGGCGGCCCAGGACGAGATGAGGGGCGAGATCCGCGAGGGGACGCTCTTTCGTATCCCGATCGAGGTGCGCGAGTGGGACTACGTGGAAACGCCCCGGACGATCCTGGCCGGCGGAGAGGCGGCGGAAGACGTCCTGGTCCAGGATCTGATCTTCAGCGGCTTCTTCGAGGTCCGGCGCCAGGCGTTCGTCGTGCCGGGAAGCGGGACGACCACGACGTCGCGACCGCTCGAGGCGATCGCGTCGGGGACGGTCCGGAAGCGCCGCGGCCGGGTCGAACTCGAGGGTGCGGTGGTCGACGCGGGGACCGGGAAGCTGATCTTCCGCAAGGCGTATGACCTCGGCGAGCCCCCGGATCGCTGGGCGATCCACGCCTACGCCGACGACATCGTTCTCTATCTCACGGGGGAGAAGGGGGTGGCGCAGACGAAGATCGCCTTCGTCGGCGATGCGCTGGGCCACAAGGAGATCTTCCTCGTCGACTACGATGGGGCGGCGGTGGAGATGAAGACCGACCTCCGCTCGATCAGCGTCTCGCCGCGCTGGTCGGCCCAAGGCGACCGGTTGGCGTTCACCACCTTCGCGCGCGGCGCCCCCGACCTGGTCGGCCTGCGACTCAAAGACGGCAAGATCTGGACGATCTCCGGGCGTCCCGGCATGAACTCGGCCCCCTGCTGGACGCCGGAGGATGACCGCATCCTCGCTTCGCTCTCGTTCGAGGGGAACTCTGAGCTCTACCTGCTCGAGGAGTCGGGAAAGATCGTCCGCCGCCTGACGCATGATCCGGGCATCGATACGACCCCGACGATGAACCCGCAGGGAACCCGGATCGCTTTCACCTCAGACCGATCCGGGGAGCCGCAGATCTTCATCATGGATGCCGATGGAACCAACCAGCGCCGCCTGACGTTCATCGGCAAGCATTCCGACTCACCCGACTGGTCGCCCAAGGGGGATCGGATCCTCTTCGTATCGCTGATCGATCGCGTCTTCGACATCTGCTCGATCAATCCCGACGGGAGTGACTTACGGAGGCTGACCGGCGGCGAGGTCACCTGCGAGAACCCGCGGTGGTCGCCCGACGGGCGTCAGGTGGTCTTTGCCCGGCGCGCCGGCGGGGAGCGGAAACTCTTCATCATGAGCGCGGATGGGACGAACCTCCGGCAGTTGACCTGGTTGCGCGGCAATCAGTACAATCCGGACTGGTCTCCTCCGCTCGGACGGTAGGATGGATCAGGGATGACGATGCGCCCGGGATGGCAGGGGTAGGGCCCGCTCGACGGGGCCGAAAAGGAGATCCGGAAGATGGACAAACTGAATGGACGCTGGGCACTTCTCCTCACAGCGCCTCTGATCGTGCTGCTCATGTCCGCTGGATGCGGTAAGAAGGCGGCGCCGGGAGTCAGCACCACGCCGGTGGTCGAATCGACACCTCCGCCTCCGCCCGAAGAGCCGGTGAAGCCGGCCGAAAAGCCGAAGACGCTCGATCTTTCCGATGTCTTCTTCGACTACGACCGGTACAACATACGGGGCGACCAGCTCGAGGTCCTGAACGGGAACGCCAAGCTCCTGGTCGACCACACGGGCGAGCGGGTCCTCCTGGAGGGACACTGCGACGAGCGGGGCACGGTCGAGTACAACCTGGCGCTGGGCGAGCGGCGGGCCAACGCCGTGCGCAGCTTTCTGGTGCAGTACGGCGTCGATGGGTCGCGACTCACCACGATTTCGTACGGCGAGGAGAAGCCGTTCGCGACGGGAAGCGGCGAGTCGGCCTGGTCACTTACCCGGGTTGTCATTTGCGTCGGGCTTTTGGTCCGGGCGCTTTGGTTTTATCGGGGCGGACCCGGCCGGCGCTAGGCCGGCGGGGTCTCCGCTCGCGGAGGAATCATGATCGGAAGGTTCGTCCCGTTTCTCCTGCTCCCCGCGCTCCTGGGCGGGTGCTACGGCTCCAAGATGTTGCGGCAGCCGGTGACGGTCGACGAGACCGCCCGCGAAATCGAGGCGATCCGGCAACAGCAGGCTGCGCTCGAGGCCCGGCTTGGCGGCATCGAGGCCCGGACGTCGGAGCAGTCCGAGGTGCTTCGTTCGCTGCGGGCGGAGAACGCGGCCCGCTGGTCGGAGTTCGACACCCGGCTCTCGGCCATCGACAGCAAGCTTCGTGACGCCATCGGGGCACGCGAGGGAGGGTATGCGCGCGGGCCCTCGCTCTGGAGCGCCGCGCCGGGGTCGACCTCGCGGCCGAGCCCGCCCGTCTCGCCGGGTACCGCCGCGGAGGGGGCTCCAGCCATCGCCGAGGGATCGCCGGGGACGGAAGGATCGGTCCCGACTGGAGGCGCGGACGCGGCTGACGCCGGGGACGAGACCGGCGCCGTCTCCGCTCCCGTTCCCACGAGCTCGGGGGACGGGGATCCGAAGCGGATCTACGACCAGGCCTACAAGGACCTCTCTCGTGGCAGCTACGCACTGGCCATGCTGGGATTCGGCGAGTACCTGCGGCGGGCTCCGGCGTCGGATCTGGCGGACAATGCCCAGTATTGGATCGGCGAGTGTCACTACGCGCAACGTGAGTTCAACGAGGCGATCCGTGAGTTCCTGCGCGTGCCGGAGCAGTGGCCTGGCGGCGACAAGGCGCCGGCTGCGCTCCTCAAGATCGGCTACAGCTATCTGCAACTCGGCGACCGCGCCGCTGCCCGGCGGTATCTCAATCAGGTGATCGAGGAGCATCCCGACTCGGAAGAGGCCACCTCCGCGCGGAACAAGCTCCGTTCGCTCTGAGGGCGGGCTCATCGCACGGGCGAGGGGCGGCACGGGGCGGTGGCGACGGCGAGGCGACGGAGAGCGCAAAGGACGCGGCTCCCCCTCAGATCGAGCGGGGAGCCGCGGCATTTCGGGTTCGGATCACGTTGACTGCAAAACCGGATCTTTCACCCCAACCTGATGCAGGTGCCGAGCGGGATTCCCCTCGATGCCCGGCCGCCTGATGCCTGATCAGAGTGGCCCCGCCCCGTGCCCCGGGCAATCAGGCGAATCCCAGATGGGCGTAGGCTTTTTCCTTGATGTGCATGCGTAATCGGTTGGCGGTTCCACCCGGAATCCCCGATGGTGGAACCTCGATGTGGGGTAGATTTCGCCGCGACCGATGAGAATCGCCTCGGCTGCCATGTGGGATGGTGTGCAACGGATGGTGCGCTACCACTCCGGTTGGGGCCGTGTCGGGCCCCGACCTCTTCGGGACGGGATCTGACCGAACGGCGCCCGGCCTGTCGCCGCGGTCAGAGCGTCGTCAGGCCTTCCTTGATCGCGTACTTGGTCAGTTCGGCCACGCCGGTCAGGCCGAGCTTGATCATGATCTGACGCCGATGAGTCTCGACCGTCTTCACGCCGACATGAAGCGTCGCAGCGATCTGCTTGGTGCTCTGCCCCTCGGCGATCAGTTGCAGCACCTCGCGCTCGCGCGGACTGAGCACCGCCGAGGAAGGCGTGCCGACCCGCGCGCCGGTGGTCCCGGTCAACGCTTCATTGATGACCAGGTCGGCGATGCTGGGGCTGATGTAGGTCTGGCCTTCGCGCACGACACGGATGGCGCGCGCCAGTTCCTCGAAGGCGCCTTCCTTGAGCAGGAAGCCGGAGGCTCCGGCCGCGAACATCTGGTGGACGAAACGCCGGTCGGAATGCATCGACAGGGCCAGCACCCGGGTTTCCGGGCAGTTCGCGCGTACCTGGCGCGTCGCCTCGATGCCGTTCAAGCTCGGCATCGTGATGTCCATGATGACCACATCGGGCTGGAGCTCTTCGCATCGCTCCACCGCCTCGCGGCCGTTCTCCGCTTCGCCGATGACCGTGAGTCCCTCTTCCGCCTCGAGCAGCCGTCGCAGGCCCTCCCGGAAGACCTGATGGTCGTCGGCGATCAAGATCCTGATGCTCATGTCCCGCTCTCCTTCTCACCGTCGTGTGTCCCTGTCGGGACCGAAACCCAGATCCGACAGCGGGTCCCGTGTCCCGGCCGGGATTCGATCCCGAGACCTCCCCCGAGGTGTTGCAGGCGCTCCCGGATGCTGAACAACCCGAAGCCTCCGCCCCGCCTCTGGGCCGGCTCGAAGCCGATCCCGTCGTCCGCGATGTCAATATACATCCGATCCGCGTCCCGGCGCAGCCGGACCTCGATTTTCCCGGCCCGCGCATGTTTGACCACGTTGACGATCAGTTCCTGGACCGACCGGAAGACGAACCCGAGGAAGTCCCCTTCCAGGCTGATGGGGGTGTCGCCCCCGACGAGGGCGGTCTCGATGCCGTGTCGCGCCTCGACCTGCTCCAGCAGCCACTCGATCGCCGCCCCCAGACCCAGCTCGTACAGCACCGGCGGGCTGAGCTCAAAGGTGAGAGACCGGGTGGCGCGGATCGTCTGGTCCAGGAGGTCCAGGACATGCTGGATGACCGGGTCCTTCGGACCGGTCCGGGCCGAGGCCAGCTCGATCCTGGCCATGGCCAGCGTCTGCCCGATCTCATCGTGCAACCCGGAGGCGATCCGCCTCCGCTCCCGCGCTTCGGCCAGGGTCAGCTCGGTCGTGAGGGTGCGGAGACGGTCCTGGTAGTCGAGAATTCGTCGTTCCCCTTCCCTCCGGTCAGTGATGTCGGTCAGGATCAAAAGGACGGCGTCGCCGATCTCCCGCAGGCCGCGCAGCGGCTGCATGCGGGCCTCGTACCAGCGTGTCTGCCCCAGGATCGTGGTCTCCGTCTGGCGGACGGTCAGGCGACCGCTCGCCAGGACGTCCCGGACGGCCGCCGCGTGCCGGTCGGCGATCGCGGCCGGAAAGAGCTCCCACAGAGTGCGGTCGATCAGTTCGGCTGCCGTGCGGCCGAACTCCTCCGCCGCGGCGAGATTGGCGAAGCGCAGAATCGCCTGGGCGTCGATGATCAGAATCGGCTGGGCGGCGACCTCGACGAGCGATCGATACTTCTCCTCGCTCTCCCGGAGTTCCCCTGCGATCGCCTGGCGCTGCAGCAACGCGCCCAGGAGGCTCCCGGCGGTGCGTATCGCGTCGACCGTGGAATTCGGCCAGTCGTGCGGGGCTCGCAGGTGAGTGAAGGCGAGATTGTCCCACGAGCCTGGAGCGCCCTGCACCGGGACGACCAGGAGGCTCTTGATCCCCCACCCCTCCAGGCGAGAGCGAAAGCCGGCCGGAAGGTCCGACCCGGGTACCCGGAGTAAGCGGCTGCACGCGATTCGATCGTGAATGTCCCGGATCAGGGGGGAGGGAAGACGGACACTCCCGACGCCGGCCCCCTCGTGACCTGGTCGCGCCCAGTGGTAGAGTCGTTGGACCTCGGTCTGTCCATCCGAGTCCGGGGCCGCGGTTCTCCAGAACGACACCTGATCCGCATCGGTCGCGTCCCCCAGCTGCCCCATCGCCTCCTGCACGGCGGTCGGCCAGTCTTCGGCCCGCAACACCGCTTCGGCGGATCGCTGGATCGTCTCCAGGATCTGGTCGCGCCGCTGTAAAGCGATCTGGGCCTGCCGCATCTCGGTGACATCGCGCGCCACGATCGTGACGCCCGCGAAGTTGCCGTCCCGGTCGCGGCGGGGCGAGATGCGCGCGCTCCACCACCCGCGGGCGCCGTCGATCTCGGTTCCGTAATCGACCTGCTGCGCCTCGCCCGAGTCGGCCGCCGCCCGCAGCGCCGCGGCGAGCGGGAGGGAGAGCTCAGGAGGGAGCACCTGGTCGAACGTCTTTCCGACGAACTGCCCGGGAGGAAGCAGGAGACCCCGGGTGGGCGGCTGGATGTACTCCTCGAAGCGCCCTTCCGCATCGAGGGTGAAGAGAAGGTCATCCATCGAGGCCTGGGTCGCGGCGAGCCGTTCCTGACTCTCACGCAGGATCTCCTCGACGCGCTTCTCGGCGGTCACATCGCTGGCCGTGCCCCGGTAGCCGAGAAGCGTGCCCTCCTCGTTGAGCACCGGAGACCCCGATGCGCTCAACCAGATCAACTCGCCGGTACCCGAAATCACCCGGTGGAGCAGGTTGCGAAACGGGAGGTGATGGGTGGCGAGGCGGACGAAGCGGCCGTGGATCGCTTCTTTGTACTCCGGAACCATGAGGTCGAACGGGGTGCGCCCGAGGAGCCGATCCATGGGGTAACCGAGGACTTCCACCGCCCGGTCCGACAGGTAGGTCACCTTGCCATCGGCGTCGGTCTCCCAGATGTACTCGGTCGCCGCTTCGGCCACCTGCCGGTACCGCTGCTCGCTCTGGCGCAGCGCTTGCTGGGTCTCTTGCCCCTCGAGGAGGAGAGCGAGGAGGTGGCAGAGAAGACGGAGTGATTCGGACTCCATCTCGGACCAGTCGTGCGGCCGGTCGGAGAGGTAGGCCAACCCGGCGGAGAGTTGCCCACGGACGAAGATGGGACCGGGCAGGATCGAGCGAATACCGGCGAGAGACAGGGCGCGGGCGCCGGGGCCGTCGTCCGCCGCAGTCGGGTAGGGGGCGATCTCGTCCCGCATGAGCAGGGCGATTCCGAGGTCGAATCCGAGGCCGCGCAGGCTCGTCCACGTGCCGTGCGGCAGCGAGCGGACGGACAGGCCGCTCGAAGGATCGATCCAGGAGGCAGTCGCACACGATTCGAGCGTATCGTCGTCCTTGATCCGGTGACGTCCGTAGATCACGCCTCGGACGCCGATCGTGCGACCGATCTGCTCGACCACCGCCGGCATCGAGGCGTCGATCGCTTCGCGGTGGGCGAGGGTTTCCACCAGGCCCCGGAGGGCCCAGAGGACCTGGTGCGGCCGACGAAGCTGGTCCTCCGCCTTGGTCAGGGGGGTACCTCCCTCGGGGAGGCAAGAACGATCCACCGGTTCAGCCGGATGATCCATGGCCGAATCCAAGGTCCCTCCCACCGGAACGGGTCGTCGATCGCGCGTCGGCCCATTCTGCTCCCCGGGAGGGACCCCTGTCAAATCCCGCGCCCGGCGGCCGCGGGACCGGGGGTGGCCCGTCTCAGCGGGGAGGGTCGGGGGGGCGGGAGAGCTCGAAGAGGGCCTCCGGCCGCGACCGGATGTAGTAGTCGCCTCCCATCCGCCCGATGAAGTCGATCCGGGCCGGATCCGGGCGTCCGTCGGAGTCGAGAATCGCCGGGTCGACGTGGAGCAACAGCATCTCGCCGATCACATAGTGACCCGCGAGCGGCCCGTCTCCGTGCGGCACGATCGTGTGCAGACGACACTCCATCGAGATCGGCGATTCGGCGACGCGCGGGGGCTTCACCCGCTCCGAGGCGAGGCGGGTGAAGCCGGCCGCGTCGAACTCGTCGACCCCGCGGGGAAAGGCGGCTGAGGCCTGGTTCATCCGCTCGGCCATCGCGTGGGTCACGACGCTGATGGTGTACTCCCGCGTCTCCCGCGCGTTGATCAGCGTGTCCTTCTCGCGGCCGTGCCGGTCATTCAGCACAGAGAAGACGAGCGATGGCGGGTTGATTCCGCCGAGGTTGAAGTAGGAGAACGGGGCCAGGTTGCCGCGCCCGTCGGCCGCGAGGGTGCTGACGAAGGCGATCGGCCGCGGAGACACGACGCGGGTCAGGAGCTGGTAGACCTCTCGCGGGGAGAGGGTGGCCGGGTCGAAGCGGGTCATCGGGTCTCCTCGCCCAGCCACGTCCCGGCGTAACGCGGGTCCTCGATCTCCTCGGCCTCGCGACTGACGACGAGGGGGCGAAACGTATCGATCATCACGGCCAGTTCGTCGGTATCCTTCCGCCCGAGCGATGCCTCGATCGTGCCGGGGTGGGGGCCGTGGGGCACCCCGTCGGGATGCAGCGTGATCGAGCCGTATTCGATCCCCTTGCGGCTCATGAAGCGATCGCTGGCGTAGTAGATCACCTCGTCCGAACCGGCGTTGGTGTGGTGATAGGGAACGGGAATCGCCTGCGGATGGAAATCGAAGAGGCGGGGGACGAAGTTGCAGACGACCCAGCCGATCCCCTCGAACGCCTGGTGGACGGGAGGCGGTTGGTGGATGCGCCCCACGATCGGCTCGAAATCAGCGATGTTGAAAGCCCAGGGGTAGAGGTATCCGTCCCATCCCACGACGTCGAAGGGGTGCCGCGCGTAGACGAAGCGAGCCAGCCCCCCCCGTTGCTTGATCCGCACCTCGAAGTCGCCCGCTTCGTCGATCGGCTCGCGATACTCCGGCAGGCGGAAGTCGCGTTCGCAGAAGGGTGACCACTCGAGATGCTGCCCGCGGTCGTTACGGTAGCGGGCCGGCGTCCGCACCGAGCTGGCGCTCTCCAGGATGAGGAAGCGCTGTTCGGCCCCGTCGAAGCGGTAGCGGTGGATGGTGCCGCGGGGAATCACGAGGTAGTCGCCGCGCCGGTAGGGGAGGACGCCGAAGGCTGATTCGAGCACGCCGCCGCCGTCGCTGACATAGACGAGCTCGTCACCCTGTCCGTTACGGTAGAAGAACGAACTCTCCCTCGTCGGTCGGGCGAAGGAGATCGCGGCGTCCTGGTTGTACAAGAGCGGCCGGCGACCCTGCACCGGATCGCCGCCGGCGGGGATCGCGGCGGTCCGCAGGTGGCGCGGACGGAAGGTCTCCTCCCGCCCCGCCTGCCAGGGACTCGGCTCGAGGGGGCCGAGCTCGCGCATCAGAGTCGGCGGGTGCAGGTGGTAGAGCAGGGACGCGGCTCCCATGAAAGACTCGTTCCCCATCAGCTCTTCGTGGTAGAGCGCCCCCGAGGGACTGCGGAAGATGGTGTGCCGCTTGGCCGGGATCCGGCCGAGCCGATGGTAGTAGGGCATCTCGCCTCCTGGCGCGGGCCTCGGGCCGACGCGCGGTCTGCCTGTTCAGTGTGATGTGCGGATCGAGGGGCCGGGGCCGACCGGGTTCTCCAGGCGACCCAGCGGACCTCCCTCGAGTTCGATCCGATCGCCCGGCCGGAGCCATCCTCCCGCCGCCTCTTCCCCGATCTCCAGAATGCATCCTCCGCCGACCGTGCCCGATCCCAGGAGATCGCCCGGATCGAGCCGGGCGCCGCGGCTGGCGTGGACGATCATCTCCTCGAACGACCAGGCGATGCTCTTCCAGTTCCCCTCGTTCACCGGAGCGCCCCCGCGCCGGATGGCCAGCGTCAGGTCATACCCCTTGCCGGCCCGCCGCGGCGCGAGCTCATCGGGTGTCACCAGCCAGGGTCCCAGGCTGGTCGCGAAGTCCTTCCCCTTCGACGGTCCCAGGCCGATCCTGACCTCCTCGGCCTGGAGGTCGCGGGCCGACCAGTCGTTGAGCAGCGTGAAGCCGGCGATCGCATCCGCGGCCTGCTCGAGGGTCAGGTTGATCCCCGCCCGCCCGATGACGCAGCCGATCTCGAGCTCGTAGTCGAGCTTCTCCGATCCGGGCGGCGGCGCGACCGTGGCGCCGGGGTCGAGGATCGAGTTCGGGTTCGAGAAGTAGAAGACCGGACGGAGGTACCACTCAGGCGGAACCTCGAGCCCACGGCGGGCGCGCGCCCGCCGCACGTGCTCCTCGAAACTGTAGAAGTCGCGAAAGGTCCCCGGCCGCGGCACCGGGGCGAGAAACTCGACCTCACAGATCGCGTACCGGCCCTCCCTCGGATCGGGGGTCGGGTCGGTCGCCAGCTCCTCGGCGATCCGCGCGCAGTCCTCGCGGGCCGGGGAGATGAGGATCGACACCAGGTCGGCCGCGAAATCGGGATGCCCGTCCCGTTCCCATCGCCGCGAAAGGTCGAGGACCACAGATGCGCCCACGAGTCCGGCTCGCGCCGGTCCCTCGGTTCCGGCCAGGCGAAAGCGCGCGAGTTTCATTTCCGTTCCGTTCCCGGTGTCGGGCGCGAGGGTGCGTTGCCGCCGCGCGTCTTCATCGGTGCTAGAGGTTTCCGCGCCGCGCCTGCTCGCGCTCGATCGACTCGAAGAGAGCCTTGAAGTTCCCCTTGCCGAATCCCTGGCTCCCGCGCCGCTGGATGACCTCGAAGAAGAGGGTCGGGCGGTCTTCCACCGGCTTGGTGAAGAGCTGCAGAAGGTACCCTTCGTCGTCCCGATCGACCAGGACGCGCAGGTCGCGGATCCGCTCGACATCCTCCTGGATCTTCCCGACCCGCGTCGGCATCGCCTCGTAGTAGGAGTCGGGCACCTGGAGGAAGTCGACGCCGCGCTGCCGCATCGCCGCCACGGTGTGGAGGACATCGCCGGTCAGAAAGGCGATGTGCTGCACGCCGGGGCCATGGTAGTAGTCGAGGTACTCCTGGATCTGCGACATCTTCAGTCCCGGCGCCGGCTCGTTGATGGGGAACTTCACCTTGCCGTTCGGGCTGCTCACCACTTTCGATCGCAGCGAGGAGAACTCGGTCGAGATGTCCTTGTCGTCGAAGGTGAGGAAGTGCTCGAAGCCGAAGACCTTCTGGTAGAAGTCGACCCAGTGGTCCATCCGGGCGTCTTCGACGTTGCCGACCATGTGGTCGACCGCGACGAACCCGACACCCCCGCCGCCCGAGACGTAGGCCGGGGCGAAGCCGGGGAGCCAGGGGGCCTCGCAGGCGTCCCGCTGGACGAAGGAGTGGATCGTGTCGCCCCAGGTGGCGATGGCGGAGCGGATGATCCGTCCGGACGGCCCTTCCTCGGGACGCGGTTCCAGCACGGGCTGGGCGCCCCGCCGGATCGCCTCCTCGAAGCAGTGGCGGGCGTCATCGACCAAAAGGGCGATGTCGCGCACTCCGTCCCCATGTCGGGCGACATGGCGCGCGATCGGATCGTCGGCTTCGAGCGTCGTGGTCAGGACGAGGCGCACGTTTCCCTGGCGCAGGAGGTAGCTGGCCGAACCGCGAGTGCCGGTCTCGGGACCGCGGTATCCGAGCTGATCGAAGCCGTAGCCCAGACGGTAGTAGGCAGAGGCCTGGCGGGCGTTGCCCACCCAGAACTCCACGTGGTCGATCTCCCGGATCGGGAGCGGCGCAAGATGGCTCATGGTCTGGATCTCCCCTCTGACGGCCGGCGCTGATCAGCGACGTTCGGTTCGGAACGACTCCCGGCGGACCGCAGCCGGACAGGGTAGCAGAGGCGGCGGGGCGCGGTCCACGGCGTCGTGGTCCGGGGTCCTTGCCCGGGGTCTTCGCCCGAGGTCCTTTCCGGGAGCCTGGCCGGGCGTCCGGAGGATGGATCGTGCCGGCCGGTTGCGCTCGGCGGGGAAAACGGCTTTGCTGGTGTCGGTTTTCGTCCACCCGGTCCGCGCGACCGGCGCGCGGGAGGATGGCCACGCCGGAGGTGATCTGCTTGAAGCGCATGGAGACCTCGTTCCGCGTCGCGGGGGAGTCGATCCGCGCCCGGCTCCTGGCCGGGCTCGTCGTCATCGTTCCGCTGCTCCTGACGGCGTGGGTGATCCGCTTTCTCTTCAACGGGCTCGACGGCTGGCTGCGGCCGATCGAGGAGCGTTACCTGGGGCGCCACATTCCCGGCACGGGAGTGCTGGCGACCTTCGTCCTGGTCTACCTGGCGGGTCTCCTGATCACCAACCTGGGAGGCCGACACCTGCTGCGCTGGGCCGAATGGCTCCTGACGCGCCTGCCGCTGATCGGGGACGTCTACGGCTCGAGTAAGCAGATCATGGAGACGATCTCGAACCCGGGCGGGCTCGGCTTCCGTCAGGTCGTCGCCTTCGACTTCCCGCGGCCGGGAGTCCGGGCGCTCGGCTTTGTCACGAACGAGACCCGGGACGAGACCGGCGAGCGTATCCTTGCCGTCTTTATGCCGACGACCCCCAATCCGACAAGCGGTTACCTCCTGCTGATGCGGGCGAGCGAGACAACCGAGACCAGCCTCAGCGTCGATCAGGCGCTCAAGATGCTCGTCTCCGGCGGAGTGGTGGTGCCGCCGGGGTTTCTCGCCCGCCCCGGGGTCGTCCGGGACCAGGGGCCGCCGGGGGAGAGTCGAGACCGGCCGGCCTGATTGTCCCTCCCGCCCCGGCCTGTGCTAGACTCCCTCCAAGCTGGAGGGAAACCGTGAGAACACCAGAAGAAGAGGCCGTGCTGCTCGAGAGAGCGCAGGGCGGGGATCGGGAAGCGTTCTGGGAGTTGGCCGCGCCCAGCATGGACGCGATCTACCGTCTGGCGCTCCGCCTGGTCCGGAACGCCGAAGACGCCGAGGATGTGGTCCAGGAGGCGTTCCTCCAGGCCCTGAAAGCGATCGCGGAGTTTCGCGGGCACAGTCGGTTCACCACCTGGGTGCATCGAATTGCCGTGAACCAGGCGTTGATGAAGCTTCGGAAGCGGCGCTCGGACGTCTTCCCGCTCGAGACGATGGAAGGCGGGGAGCCGTCCCGGTATCCGCTTCAGCTCGTCGACTGGTCGGAGTCCGCCCTGAACGATATCGTCCGCACCGAGGCGGTCGGGGTGGTGGAGGAAGCGATCACGGCTCTTCCGATCGACCTGAAGACCGTTCTGGTTTTGCGCGACATCAACGGCCTCTCCAACGAGGAGGCGGCGCAAGCGTTGGAACTCCCGCTGGGGGCCGTCAAGTGGCGTCTGCACCGGGCCCGCACGATCCTGCGGGACCGGCTCTCGAGCTACTTCAACGAGCGGCAGGGCGTGCGAAGAGGGGGCCGGTGATCTATGCAGAAAGATCTCTGCACCTGGGTCTTCCATCATCTGTCCGATTACCTGGACCACGAGATGCAGAAAGACCTCTGCGCGCAGGTGGAGGAACACGTGCGCGAGTGCGTCTCCTGCCGGGCGCTCCTGGGCAACATGCAGAACACGGTCGAGCTGCTTCACCAGGTGGGCGGACCTCGCCTGCCTGAGGCTTGCCTGAACCGCATCCGGGAACAGGTCCTCCGGTTGCGGGACCAGGGCTGACGGACCGGTCCGGGAACTCACCTGTGCCTCGCGACGGCGCGGCCCCGCGAGTCACGCGGCCGGCCGGTCGCGATCTCCCCGTCCTCTTCGCCGGCACCACCTTTGCCGTGGGAGGCGCGGAGCGGATCTTCTCCCACCTCGTCCGCGGCCTGGCCGATCGCTTCCCCGTCGACGTGCTCGCGCTGCGCGAGCCCGGACCGGTCGGGGAAGAGCTTCGCGCCGCCGGCATCCGGGTCACCTCTCGCCTGACGGGCGCCGGGAAGATCGACCCCTTCCTCATCCCACGGATCCATGCTTACCTGCGGCGGGGCCGGTTCCGCGCGATCTACTTTCTCGACCATGCGCACGCCGTGTTCCACGGGGTGCTGGCCTCGATCGGCACCGACGTCCGCGTGCGCGTGATGCCGGTCCACACGACCGGGCAGTGGGACGGGAGGCCGAGCCTCAAACGGCCGATCCGCCTCGTCCGACGGCGGCTCGACCGGATCATCGCGATCGCGCAGGCGCAGCGTGACTACCTGGTTCGCGAGGAGGGGGTGCCGCCCGAGCAGCTGGTCGTGATCCCGAACGGCGTGCCTCTCTCCCAGCCCGATCCACAGGAGCGACGTCGGCGTCGGGCGGCGGCCCGACGGGAACTCGGCCTGGCGAACGAGGCGATGGTGATCGGCATCACGGCGGTTCTGCGGCCGGAGAAGAACCACGAGCTCCTGCTGCGCGCCTTCGCCCGGGTGCGCGCCGGGCGTCCCTCCGCGCGGCTCTGTGTGGCTGGTGACGGGCCGCGCCGCGCCGCGCTCGAAACGGAGTCGCGGCGGCTGGGCCTCGAGCCGGGGAACGGTCCGGACGCGCCGGTCCGCTTCCTCGGCCATCGCCCCGACGCGCGCGCGCTGATGCCGGCCTTCGATCTCGCCGTGCTCTCGAGCCATCCGCGGGTCGAGACGTTGCCGCTCTCCCTGATCGAGGCGATGGACGACGCCCTTCCGGTGGTGGCGACCCGGGTCGGAGCCCTGGGCGAACTGGTCGAGGACGGGGCGTCCGGTCTTCTCGTGCCGCCCGGCGATGAAGAGGCTCTGGCCGGGGCTCTCGCCCGTCTGCTCGATGATCCCGGCGAGCGGCGCGCGATGGGCGAGCGCGGACAGCGGATCGCCGCCGAGCGCTACTCCGTGGAGCGGATGGTCGACGCGACCGAACGGCTCCTGCTCGACCTCTGGCGGTAGAGCTCGACCGCGCCGGAGAGCGCGAGGCCGGCCAGCAGCACCGCGTACGGATCGAGGAACGGATGGCGAAAGCGCAGGTGGAAGATGAAAGGGAGTGAGGCCGCAAGCCCGGTCAAAGGTGGCAGGAGGAGGAGCCAGGGGAGATCACGCCTCCTCCGCCAGATTGCGGCCAGAGCGAGCAGATGGACCGGCCACGTGAACAGGATCGCGCTCCAGCGGATGGCTGGGCTGACCTGTGACTCCTCCGGCGCCGCGCGGAAGTAGTGAAGGGCGCGCCGTCCCCACAGTTCGAGGGCCTGCATCGGGTGGCGGACGACCCAGTCGCGGGTCCGGCGATCCCACTCACGGTTCATCGCCCTGAGGTCGGAGAGCCCGCGCTGCTCGAAGTCGCGGACGATTTCCTTCGAGTCGTCGTAGAGGCCGCGCAACGCCTCCGCGAAGTCCGGGGTCCCGGTCGTGTGGTAGAGGGCGAGCGCGCGATCGTTGTGCCCGAGCCAACGATTGTAGGGACCAAAGGAGGTCCCGGGGTTCGGGACGCCGGTGACGGCGAGGTTGCGCAGCGTCCAGGGGAGGAGAGAGACGACGGCGACGGCGAGAAAGATCGCCGCGGGGCGGCGGATTCGCTTCGAGGAGTCTCGGCGTCGGGCGCAGAGCGTGATCCATCCGGCCAGGATCGGAAGGAGGAGGAGACCCGTCGGCCGGGCGAGGGCCGCGAGCGCGGCGAAAAGGCCGGCGAGCGCGACGGACCGCGTGGAGCCGGGCTTCGGCGCGAGCGCGGTGACCGCGCCGAGGACCAGGAGAAGGAAGGGCGTCTCGGTACTCCAGGCTCCGGCGTAGAAGATCGCGTAGGGATGGACCGCGAAGATCGCGGCCGCGATCAGCCCCGCGCGCGGCTCCCCCAGGCGACTCCCGAGCAGCCGGAGGAGCGCGACGGACGCCACGCCGAAGAGAAGCATGACGGCGCGTGCCCATATCTCCCACGGTCCGGGGAGAACGAACAGCGCCGCCCCGATCCAGGGAAGCAGCGGCGGCCGGTGGCACTCGGCGCGCGGCCCCGGCGGAAGCAGCGACGCCGGTTCGAACCATCGAGGCGAGGTGATCGTGTGCCCCCGGCCGCTCGCGAGGTGTTGCGCGATCTCCAGGTAGTCACGTCCGTCGATCCGGAGAAACGCCTCCGAGGTTACCTGGGTGGACCAGGCGACGCGAAGGGCCGCGGCCAGAGCGAGAATCACGATGAAGTGCGCTCTGTGGCCCCCTGTCATCCGCCCACCGCCGATCCGGGAGGCGCCATGCCGCGATGCGACGCCGGCGCCGAGCGCCCGAGGCTCCCCGTCATCCGCCTCGCCGGCCGGTCCGGGGTCACAGCATCAGCGCGATCTTGCCCGCCTGGATCGGCTCGTGCGTCAGGAGGTCGAAGCCCCGGGCGAACTCCTCCAGCGGCAGGCGATGGGTGATGACCGGCGTGATGTCGAGCTTTCCGCTCGCCAGCAGGTTCGACATCTGCACCCAGGTCTCGAACATCAGCCGCCCATTGATCCCGAGCAGCCGGACCCCCTTGAAGATCACGCCGTTGTTCAGGTCGATCGAGAGCCGCCCGTCCGGCAGGCCAAAGGCGGAGTAGCGTCCCCCCTTCCGCACGAGCTTCAGCCCCTGGTCGAGCACCGACTGGCGACCGACCATGTCCAGGACGACATCGACGCCGCCGCCGCGCGTCTCGTCCAGCACCAGTTCTTCGACCCGATCCTTCGAGGCGTCGAGCACGACGTTGGCTCCCATCTTGCGGCCGATGTCGAGACGGAGCGGCGAGAGACCGACCAGGTAGATCCGGGATGCGCCCGACACCCGCGCGACGCCGACGGCGAAGAGGCCGGCCGGTCCGTCGCCGTAGATCAGCACCGTCCGCGCCGTGACCGGTTCGACCAGGGTGGCATAGACCGCGTTGCCGAGCGGCTCCTGCGCCGCCGCGAACTCCGGCGGGATGGCGGGGTCGTTCTTCCAGAGGACCAGCTCCGGAACGGCGATGTATTCGGCGAACGACCCGTGGCGGTCGACGCCGAGGATCTTCAGGTTCGAGCAGATGTGCATCTGCCCCGTGAGGCAGGGGACGCAGTCGAGGCAGGGGATATGCGTCTCGGCGCTGACGAAGTCGCCGGGCCGGATCCGCTTGCAGGCCGAGCCCGCCTCGACGACCACGCCGGAGAACTCGTGCCCCATCGTCTGCGGGATTCGCGGGCCGATCCGGCCGTTCGCCCATTCGTTCCACTCGTAGATGTGGACGTCGGTGCCGCAGATGGTCGAGGCCTTGACCTGCACCAGGACTTCGTCGGGGCCGATCCGCGGCACCTCGACCTTCAGCAATTCCGCACCGGACCGGGGGCTGGTCTTCACCACCGCCCGCATCGTCTCCGCCATTCCCCACACTCCCCGCGTCCCCCGGACGCTGTTGTTGCGACGACCGGCCGATGGCCCGAATAGGCCCAGGCGGCGTGGGTCCGCGCTCCGGACCGGCGCCGCCGAGGAGTATAGAAACCGCGATGCGTTCGGGTCAAGGAAGGGGCGATTTCGCGGGTTGACCCTCACAGGGCGCGTGCTACTCTCTGGTGTCATCGATCGGAGTTGCGTCGGCCGGTGAACGCGGCGCGCGGGGTGGAGAAGGCGCGCCGGCGTGGATCCAGGTACGGTGTCGGCGGCGCGGGCGCAGGGAGGATCCTTGGACCACTCGTACACTCCGCTCATCTTCGTGGTGGGACTGGCGGTGGCGATCCCCGTCATCTTCGTCGTCCTGTCCGTCGGTCTGGGACCGCGCCGGGGCCATCCCGCCAAACTCACGCCCTATGAATCAGGAATCCGGCCGGTGCCGGCTCCGGAGCAGAAGTTCCAGGTGAGGTTTTACCTGGTCGCTGTCTCGTTCTTGCTCTTCGATCTCGAGGTCGTCTTCCTCTTTCCGTGGGCCGTCCGGTTCCGCGAACTGGGGTGGTACGGATTCTGGGCCATGGCGGTCTTCCTCGCCGTCCTCGTCCTCGGGCTGGTCTATGAGTGGCGGAAGGGGGCGCTGGAATGGCGGTAGCGAACGACTCGGACCACCGCCGCCCGTCCCGCGCCGGCCGGAGCGACCTGGTCGTCGATCTCTCGAAGGATGAAAGCCGGCACGGCCGGGCCTATCTCCATGCCCCGGGCGAGGAGGCGTCAGCCGCGCTCGGCGACGCGGTCCTCGTCACGCGTCTCGATGCGGTGGTCAACTGGGGCCGGAAGAACTCCCTCTGGCCGATCCCCTTCGGCACGGCCTGTTGCGCCATCGAGTTCATGGGAGTGGTGTCGAGCGTCTTCGACCTCTCCCGCTTCGGGGCCGAGGTGGTCCGGTTCTCTCCGCGCCAGGCCGACCTCATGATCGTGGCCGGCACGGTGACCTACAAGCAGGCTCCGATCCTGAAGCGGATCTACGAGCAGATGACCGAGCCCAAGTGGGTGATCTCGATGGGGGTCTGCGCCTCATCCGGCGGCTTCTATGACAACTACTGCACGTTGCAGGGCATCGACAAGGTGATCCCGGTCGACTATTACGTGGCCGGTTGCCCGCCGCGTCCCGAGGCGCTGCTGCAGGCCCTGCTCGACCTGCAGGATCGGATCACGCGGAACAAGGCGGACCTCTAGAGATGCGGACGATCGGGGGCCGGGCCATGGGGTCCGGACGGGGGGCGGAGGCAAGAGGATGACCACGACGTCGGCGTCCGAACAGCGCGATGCGAGCGCACTCAGCGCCCTCCGCGCCCGGATCGGCGAGGGGTTGACCGGCGAGGGGATGCTGGGCCGAGTCCCGATGGTTCGCGTCCGTCGCGAGGCGCTGGCGGAGACGTTGCGCTTTCTCCGTCACGATCCCGCTTTCCGCCTCCACCAGATGACCGATGTCACCGTGATCGACGCGCTCAAGCTGCACGACTCCGATCCCGACGGCGGTCCGATCGGCGAGGACCGCTTCCACCTGGTCTACCTCCTCCACAACCTCGAGTCGGGCCTCCGCATCGCCGTCCGGACCTCGGCGCCCGAGGACGATCCGCGCGTCCCGACCGCGACCGGCCTCTGGCCGGCGGCGGAGTGGGGCGAGCGCGAGGCGTTCGACCAGTACGGGATGATCTTCGACGGGCATCCCAATCTGAAGCGGATCCTGAACCATCACGAGTTCATCGGCCATCCGCTGCGCAAGGACTTCGACATCTACCGGGCCTACTGGCTTTCCGAGGCCGATGATCTGCAGGACGAGCTGGAACGCCGCCGGCGCCGGTTCCCCGAACGGATGGAGGGGATCGAGCGGGGCGAGACGATGCTGCTGAACCTCGGGCCGTCGCACCCCGCGGCCCACGGTACCCTGCGGAACCTCGTGGAACTGACGGGCGAGCAGATCCTCTATTGCATCCCGGAGATCGGCTACCTCCACCGCGGCTTCGAGAAGGACGCGGAGGTCCACGAGTACAACCAGGTGATTCCTTATACCGACCGGCTGAACTACTGCTCGGCCATCTCCAACAATGTCGGCTACGCCAAGGCGGTGGAGGCGCTCTGCGGCATCGAAGTGCCGGAGCGATGCCAGTACATCCGTGTCATCCTGGCCGAGCTCAGCCGGATCATGGATCACCTGGTCTGCAACGCGGCCAACCTGGTCGACCTGGGGGCGCTGACCAACTACTGGTACCTCTTCAATCTCCGGGAAGAGATCTACAACCTGATCGAGAGCGTCACCGGCGCCCGCCTGACCAATTCCTACACGCGGATCGGCGGGTTGTGGGCCGATCTCCCCGAGGATTTCGTCCCCCAGTGCCGCGCCCTCCTGAAGAAGGTTCCGCTCTACGTCAATGACACGCTCAAGCTGGTGGCGCGGAACCGCATCTTCATCGACCGGACCGTCGGCATCGGGGCGATCTCGGCCGACGAGGCGCTCGGCTGGGGCTTCAGCGGCCCCTGCCTGCGGGCGACCGGGATGGAGTACGACCTCCGGAAGAACTCGCCGTACTACGTCTACGACCGGTTCACCTTCGATATCCCGACCGGCCACCAGGGGGACTCGTACGACCGGGCCATGGTGCGCTTTCAGGAGATCTTCGAGAGCGTGCGGATCGTCGAGCAGGCGCTCGACCAGCTCCCCGGCGGACCGGTCAAGGCCGATCATCCGCTGGCCGTCATGCCGGACAAGGACCAGACCTACGGCAACATCGAAGGAATGGTCAAGCACTTCAAGGTGATCATGCACGGAATCCAGCCGCCGAGGGGAGAGGTCTACGACTGGACCGAGTCGCCCAACGGCGAACTCGGGTTCTTCGTCGTTTCGGATGGCACGATGCGTCCGTACAAGTGCAAGGTGCGTCCGCCCTGCTTCTACATCTACTCGGCTTTCCCCCGACTGGCGGAGGGGGGGCTGGTGGCGGATGCCGTCGCTGTGCTCGGCAGCCTGAACATCATCGCCGGCGAACTCGATCGCTAGATGCGGCCTTAGAACCCGGAGGAAGAAGCCGACCATGCAGCCGTTCGCCACCCCGGCCGAAGATCTGACCCGCCGCGAGGCCTGCGCCCTGCACAGCCTGGGCCGGACGGTCGAGTTCTCGGCGGAGGGAAACGCCGAGCTGGAGCGGGTCATGGCCCGCTACCCGACCAGACAGGCGGCCCTGCTGCCCGCGCTCTGGATTGCGCAGCAGGAGCTGGGCTGGATTTCCCGCGAGGTCATCGACTACGTCTCGAAACGTCTCGAGGTCCCGCCGTCGCATGTCTACGGCGTGGTCAGTTTCTACACCATGTTCAACCGGACCCCGAAGGGGCGGTGGCACCTCCAGCTCTGTACCAATCTCTCCTGCCAGTTGCGCGGGGCGGAACACATCCTCGACTGCCTGCGGGAGAAGCTGGGGATCGAACTGGGGGAGACGACGCCGGACGGGCTCTTCAGCCTGGACGAGGTCGAGTGCCTGGCCGCCTGTGAACAAGCCCCGGTCATCCAGGTCAACGACGAGTTCGTCGGGCCGCTTACGCCGGAGACGGCGGTGAAGCTGGTCGATGACCTCCGCACGCGGGAGGCGCGGGTTCCATGGAAGTGAAGCTCCTTTCGCGGAACTGGGCGCTAGCCGAGAGCTGGAAGCTCGAGACCTACGAGCGGGCCGGCGGCTACCGCGCCTGGCGGAGGGCCTTCGCGCTCGATCCGGGCGCCGTGACACAGCTGGTCAAGGATTCCGGGTTGCGGGGACGGGGCGGTGCCGGCTTCCCGACCGGGCTGAAGTGGAGCTTCGTGCCCGCGCAGAGCCGGATGCCGAAGTACCTCTGCGTCAATGCCGACGAGTCGGAGCCGGGAACCTTCAAGGACCGGTACATCCTGGAGAAGGACCCGCACCAGTTGATCGAGGGGATCCTCATCACCTGCTGGGCGGTGGGAATTCACCACGCCTACATCTACATCCGCGGAGAGTTCGGCCGGCCGTACTTCCGGCTGCGCGACGCCGTGGCGGAAGCCTACGCGAAGGGGTACCTGGGGCCGAACATCGACGGCAAGGGATTCGACCTCGAGGTCACCGTCCATCGCGGGGGGGGCGCTTACATCTGCGGCGAGGAGACGGGTCTCATCGAATCGCTCGAAGGGAAGAAGGGGCAGCCGCGGATCAAGCCTCCCTTCCCGGCGGTGGTCGGCGTCTTCGGCGGGCCGACGGTGGTGAACAACGTCGAGACTCTGGCGTCCCTGCCCTGGATCGTCGAGCATGGCGCCCCGGAGTACCGGAAGTTCGGCACGGAGAAGAGCCCCGGGACGAAGCTCTTCAGCGTCAGCGGCCATGTCGAGCGCCCGGGGGTCTACGAAATCCCGCTGGGGCTGCCGCTCAAGGACCTGGTCTACGGCCTCTGCGGCGGGATTTCGGGCGGGCGCCGCATGAAGGCCAACATCCCCGGCGGGTCCTCGGTGCCGGTCCTGACGGGCGAAGAGGCCGAGAAGGTCAATCTCGACTACGAAAGTCTCGCCGAGGCCGGGACGATGCTCGGCTCGGGCGGGATGATCGTGATGGACGATTCCACCTGCATGGTCTGGGCCCTGGCGGTGCTGGAGAAGTTCTACGCCCACGAGTCGTGCGGACAGTGCACGCCCTGCCGGGAGGGGACCGGCTGGCTGCGCAACCTGGTCTATCGTCTCGAGGCGGGCGGGGGGACGCCCGGTGATATGGAGAAGATCCTCTCCATTACGCGCAACATGATCGGCACGACGATCTGCGTGCTGTCGGATGCCGCCGCCATGCCGGCGGCCAGTTTTGTGACCAAATTCCGCGGTGAGTTCGAGGCCCACGTCGGCGCGGGCACCTGCCCGATCCGCCGGCGGTCCTCGCACTTCCTGCACGCGACGCACTAAGGCCGGGGCGTGGGCCGTCTCGGCCCGCGGCGCCCGCAGGAGAAGGACCCGGAGTTACGGATGGCCACGGTCAAGCTGATCATCGACGACCGCGAGGTGGAGGTCGACGCCGAGCTCAACCTCATCGAGGCCGCGCGGAAGCTCGGGATCCAGATCCCGCACTTCTGCTACCACCCCGGGCTGGGCGTCGACGGCAACTGCCGGATGTGCCTGGTCGAGATCGAGGGGCAGCCGAAGCCGGCGATCGCCTGCAATACGCGCGCGCGCGAGCTGAGGACGAAGGATGGCGTGCGCAAGATCTTCACCGCCAACGCCCGGGTGAAAGAGTGGCAGCGCGCCGTCCTGGAGTTCCTCTTCCTGAACCATCCGCTCGACTGCCCGATCTGCGACCAGTCGGGGGAGTGCTACCTGCAGGACTACTACATGTCGAACGGCCAGTACCAGAGCCGTCTCGACCTGCCGAAGCACCACAAGCGCAAAGTGGTCGATGTCGGCCCCCGGGTGAAGCTGGATGCGGAGCGCTGTGTCCTCTGCTCGCGCTGCGTCCGCTTCTGCGATCAGATCACCGGCACGAGCGAGCTCTACATCGTCAACCGGGGCCACCGGGCCGAAATCACCAGCTATCCCGACCGGCCGCTCGACAACGACTACGCGTTGAACACGGTCGACATCTGCCCGGTCGGAGCCCTCACGTCCGCGGAGTTCCGCTTCCAGAAGCGGGTCTGGTACCTGTCGAGCGCGCATTCGATCTGCACCGGCTGCGCGCGCGGCTGCAACATCTTCCTTGAGCACAACGAGGGCCTCGTCTACCGCTACCGGCCGCGGGAGAACATGGCGGTCAACCAGTACTGGATGTGTGATCCCGGACGGCTGACCTTCCATCCCCTGAACGAGGACCGCCTCGACACCGCCCGGCGCGGCGACCGTGAACTGGCGTTCCCCGAGGCGCTGGCCGAGGCGGCCGGCTGGATCCGCGCCACCACCGGGGAACGCACCCTGGTCCTCCTCTCGCCGGCCTCTTCGACCGAGACGCTCTTCGCGGCGAAGCGGTTCGCCGCGACGGTGCTGGGCGGCGCGCGGGTCGCCGGCCAGGGCACGCGGCCGCCGGGGGTGGAGGACGCGATCCTGCGGCAGAGCGATCCCTATCCGAACAGCGCGGGACTCCGGCTTCTGGGGCTGGAACGGGATCCCGGGCCGGAGCTGGCGCGGGGCGGCGACCTTCTCCTCGTGATCGAGGACGATCCGCTGGGCGAACGCCAGCGTCCCGCCTGGAAGGAGGCCTGGTCGGAGTTCGAGCGGGTGCTCTACCTCGGCGTCAACGAGAACGCCACCAGCCGGGCGGCCGGGTTGTCGCTGCCGGTCGCGCCGCACTCGGAGTGCGACGGCACCTTCGTCAACTTCCAGGACCGGGTGCAGCGCTTCCGCAAGGCGATGACGCCCCGCGGGGATGCCCTCTGGACGCCCGAACTGCTGCGCCGGCTCGCCGCGGAGGCGGGGCGTGAGTTCGGATGGAGCGGCTGGCTCCCGCTCTGGGCGGATCTCGCGGCGAGCGAGCCTCTCTTCCGGGGGCTCGATCCCAAGGGCATCGGCCCCGACGGGCGCCGGGCCGGCCGGGCCGGCTCGGACCGCGTGGGTGGGGACAAGGGAGTGACCGCATGAACCCCTGGGCGGAGTGGAGCATCATGGCGGGGCGGGCGATCCTGGTCTGGATCCTGCCACTCGCGCTGATCCCGGTCCTCGTCTGGGTCGAGCGCAAGGCGTCGGCCTTCATCCAGGACCGCACCGGCCCGAACCGCGCCGCGATCGGCGGAATCCGGCTGGGCGGGATCATCCACACCATCGCCGATGTCGTGAAACTGATCTTCAAGGAAGACATCACGCCGGCGCGCGCGCGGAAGTTCTACTTCGTGCTCGCTCCCTGTCTGGCGATGGCGTTCGCCCTCATGACCTTCGCGGTCATCCCGTTCGCCGACGTCCTCTCGGTCGGGGGACACGACGTCGCGATGCAGGCTTTGACCATCAACCCGGGCCTCCTCTGGATCCTCGCGATCGGCAGTTTCGGCGTCTTCGGCATCATCTTCGCCGGCTGGGGAGCCAACTCGAGCTATCCGTTGCTCGGAGGAATCCGCAGCTCGGCGCAGATGATCTCCTACGAGCTGACGCTCGGACTCTCGCTCGTCGGCCTCCTCATGATCTTCGGCACGGTCGACCTCAACCGGATCGTGCAGGGGCAGGGGGAGCTGATCTTCGGCTTTATCCCGAAGTGGGGCCTGGTGATTCAACCGCTGGCCGCGATCCTCTTCATGACGGCGGTGCTCGCCGAGACGAACCGCAACCCGTTCGACCTCCCCGAGGCGGAGAGCGAGATCATCGGCTTCCACCTCGAGTACTCCAGCCTGAAATTCGCGCTCTTCTTCATGGCCGAGTACGTGCACATCACGGTGGCGTCTGCGTTTCTCACCACCCTTTTCTTCGGCGGCTGGCAGATTCCCTGGATGCCGACCGAGCGGCTGATCGAGCAGGCGCAGCCGGCGATCCTCGTCTTCCTCGGCCTGACGGCGCTGGTCTCGCTCCTGCTGCTCCCCGCCTGCCGGCGCTGGCACCGCCGGCTCGGGCAGCTCTACACCGACTCCCGGCGGAACGAGGCCAACATCTTCTCGGTGGTCCTGCTGCTGACCACGCTCGGGGCGCTGGCCCTCGGCGCTTTCTTCCTCGCGCAGCCGCCGCGGGGAGACGGGGCGGCGGGAATCGCGGCCTTCCTCCAGTTCGTGGCGTTTCTGACCAAGGTCGGCTTCTTCGCCTTCGCCTTCGTCTGGATCCGCTGGACGCTGCCGCGGTTCCGCTATGACCAGTTGATGGCCCTGGGCTGGAAGGTGATGCTGCCCCTCGCCCTGGCGAACGTCGTCGTGACCGGCATCATCCTGCTGTGGCTGGACCGGTGAGGAGCCAACCGTCATGAAGGTACCGAGTCCGAAGCTGACCTTCTGGGAGCGGATCTACCTCCCCGAGATCGCGCGCGGTCTCCGGGTGACGATCGGCCACCTGCTGCGGAACATCATCCGCCAGGGTGAGATGCCGACGGTCCAGTTCCCCGAGGAGCCGAAGCCGCTCGCGGCCCGCCACCGCAGCCGCCATCGCCTGATGGCGCGCGAGGACGGGACGCCGAAGTGCGTCGCCTGCATGTGCTGTCCGACGGCCTGCCCGGCCAATTGCATCCACATCATCGCCGAGGAAGCCGACGCTCCGTGGAAGGAGAAGCGCCCGCGCGTCTTCGAGATCGACCTCCTGCGCTGCGTCTTCTGCGGTTTCTGCGTGGAGGCCTGTCCGGAGGATGCCATCCGGATGGACACGGGCGAGGTGACCATCGTCGGGACCCGGCGCGAGGACTTCATCGTCGGGATCGACTTTCTGATGAATGGCAAGGGAACGGAGTGGCGTCTCGGCCGGCCGGCCGAGGGTAGCGAGCCGCGGCCGGGCGTGCCGGCGCCGCCCCCGGTGACGCCCGAGGAACTGCTCGATCGCGGTCCGGCGCAGATTCTCCGTTCGCGCAATCCGGCGGGGTGGGAGACGCCGTCGCCGGAAGCGAAGCCGGCTGAAGGTGCAGAGGCGGGAGCCGCGGGAGGGAAGCCGGCATGAACCCGATCCTCTTCTGGGTCTGTGCCGTCGTCGCCGTCGCCGCGGCCGGCATCGTGATCGCCAAGCGGAGCCCGTTGGGGAGCGCCCTGGCGCTGGCGGTCAACATGGTCGCGCTGGCCGCGCTCTTCGCCGGCCTCTCCGCGCCGTTTCTCTTCATCATCCAGCTTCTGGTCTACGCCGGCGCCGTGGTCGTCTTCATCATCTTCGTGATCATGCTCCTGAACCTCGGCGAGGAGGAGACGCGGGGCCGGCTGGTGGGGCGGGGCAAACTCCTGGCCTCGGCCCTCGCCTGCATCCTCGCCACCGCGCTCGTCGTGCGCGCGGTCATGGCGGAGACGACGCGGCCGCCCGCGCCCGCGCCGCCGGGCTTCGGCACCATCGAGGCGATCGCCGGCGAGCTCTTCACGAGGTACCTCCTTCCCTTCGAGGTGGTCGGGGTGGTCCTCCTGATCGGCATCATCGGCGCGGTCGTGCTGGCGCGGAAAGGGGAGTAAGGATGGGTGCGATCACGCTGGGCCACTACCTGGGGCTCTCCGCCGTCCTCTTCTTCATCGGCGTCCTCGGGTTCCTCACCCGGCGCAACGCCATCACCGTCTTCATGGGGCTGGAGCTGCAGCTCAACGCCGTCAACCTGGCGCTGGTCGCGGCGGCACGCCACTGGGGGAACCTGGACGGCCAGATCATCGCCTTCTTCGTCATTGCGGTGGCCGCCGTCGAGGTCGCCATCGGCCTGTCGATCCTGATCGCCGTGCGGCGGACGCGGGATACGGTCAACCTGGACGACCTCAGCGTCCTCAACGAGTAGCGGGAGAGCGAGGATGGAAACCCACGCCCTATCGGGCAGCGCCGTTGGCTGGCTCTGGCTGATCCCGTTCTTCCCCCTCCTGGGGGCGGTGGTGAACGGGATCCTCGCCCTCTCTCGGGCCCACGCCGCGGAGGGACCGCCGAAGCCGCTGGTCAACCTGATCGCCTGTCTGGCCCCCGGCGCTTCATTCGTCGTCGCGGCCTACGGCTTTCTCCAACTCCGGGGCATGGCGCCCGAGCACCGCGCGTTGACGCAGACGCTCTTCACCTGGATCGAGGCGTCGCCGCTCAAGGTGGACATCGGCTTCCTCTACGATCCCCTCTCGTCGGCGATGCTCCTCTTTGTCACCGGGATCGGCTTTCTCATTCACGTCTACTCGACCGGGTACATGGCGCACGATCGCGGGCACGCGCGCTACTTCTCCTATCTCAACCTCTTCATGTTCGCGATGATCCTTTTGGTCCTCGGCGACTCGCTGCCGGTCCTCTTCATCGGTTGGGAAGGGGTCGGGCTCTGCAGCTACCTTCTGATCGGCTTCTGGCACGAGGATCCGGAAAAGGCGAAGGCGGGGATGAAGGCCTTCGTCGTGAATCGGATCGGAGATTTCGGGTTCCTCCTGGGGATGTTCCTCATCTTCTGGACGCTGCAGCGCGCGGCGGTCGCGCCCGGGGAGTCGCTCCTCTCGTTCTCGGTCATGCGGGAGCATGCCGGAATGCTGGCGCCGATCGCGACCGCGGCCGGGATCCTCCTTTTCATCGGGGCGACCGGAAAGTCGGCGCAGATCCCCCTCTACGTCTGGCTGCCCGACGCCATGGCCGGACCGACGCCGGTCAGCGCGCTCATCCACGCCGCCACCATGGTCACCTCCGGCGTCTACATGGTGGCGCGGATGAACTTCCTCTACGTGCTGTCTCCGGTCGCGCTGACGGTGATTGCCGTGGTCGGGGTCGTCACCGCGGTCGTGGCGGCGACGATCGGGATGACGCAGTTCGACATCAAGAAGGTGCTGGCCTACTCCACCGTCAGCCAGCTCGGGTACATGTTCCTCGGCGTCGCGACCGGGGCCTTCGCCGTCGGGATCTTCCACGTCGTCACGCACGCCTTCTTCAAGGCGCTCCTCTTCCTCGGCTCGGGGAGCGTGATCCACGCGCTTTCGGGTGAGCAGGACATCCGGAAGATGGGGGGGCTCTACCGGAAGATCCCGACCACCGCGCGCACCTTCCTCTTCGGCTGGCTGGCGATCTGCGGCATCGTTCCCTTCGCGGGGTTCTTCAGCAAGGACGAGATCCTCTGGAAGGTCTTCAGTACGCCGAACCCGATCGTGCCCTGGCTGCCGCCGCTGTTATGGGCGATCGCCCTCCTCGCGGCCGGCCTGACCGCGGCTTACATGACGCGCCTGGTCGCCCTGACCTTTTTCGGCTCCTCGAGGGTGACGCCCGAAGCGGCGCATCACATCCACGAATCACCCCGCTCGATGACGGTGCCGCTCGTGATCCTGGCCGCGGGTTCGCTCCTCGTCGGATTCCTCGGCACGCCTCCCTTCCTCGGCCTCGGCCCGAATCGCTTCGAAGAGTGGCTGGCGCCGGTCATGGCGACGGCGACGCACGCGGGCCACGCCGCGGCGCATGATACGCCTGCCCATCACGATCCCACCCTCGAGTGGGGGCTCATGCTCGCCTCGCTTCTGGTCGCCGGAGGGGCGATCCTGGCGGCCTGGCGGGTCTACACGCGCCGCCCCCAGGTCGCGGAGAGGGTGGCCGGCGCCCTGGGGGGCGTCTATCGCCTGGTCCGCGACAAGTACCGGGTCGACGAGGCTTACGATGCCGCGGTCATCCGGCCCCTGATCTTAGGCTCCCGGCGGGTCCTCTTCGGCGTCGTTGATGTCCGGATCATCGACTTCATCGTCAACCTTGCCGGGATGACGACCCGGATCGCCGGCAACTTCGTCGCCTTCGCGCAGACCGGGCAGGTGCAGGCCTACGCCTTCGTCCTGATGCTCGGTCTGGTCGCGCTCTTCTTCGCGGTCCGTTGAGGGGAGATGCCGATGGATGCCCAGACGAACCCGCTCCTGACCCTCACGGTCTTCCTCCCGCTCCTCGCGGCTCTGCCGCTCCTCTTCGTGCCGAAGGAGCGGCGCGGCCTTGTCCGCTGGTGGACGCTGCTGGCGATGAGCGCCACCTTCGTCCTGTCGGTCATGGCGCTCGGCGCGATGCGCTCCGGCGAGGCGGGGATGCAACTCGTCCACCGGCGGCCGTGGATCCCGTCGTGGGGGATCGAGTACTTCCTCGGGATGGACGGGATCTCCGTCTATCTCGTCCTCCTCACCACCATGCTCTCGCCTTTGGTCGTGCTCTCGGCCTTTCGCGCCGTGGAGGAGAAGGTCCGCGAGTTCCACATCCTCCTGCTCGTGCTGCAGACCGGGATGCTGGGCGCCTTCCTGGCGCTCGATCTCTTCCTCTTCTACATCTTCTGGGAACTGATGCTGATCCCGATGTACCTGTTGATCGGCGTCTGGGGCGGACAGCGCCGCGTCTATGCCGCGATCAAGTTCGTCCTCTACACCATCGTCGGGTCGCTCCTCATGCTGGTCGCGATCCTCGCCCTCTACTATCTGCATCACCAGCAGACCGGGGAGTACACCTTCAACCTGCTGCGTCTCTACGGCACCGCGCTGACGCCGGGGCAGCAGGGGCTCCTCTTCGCGGCCTTCGCGCTCGCCTTCGCGATCAAGGTCCCGGTCTTCCCGCTGCACACCTGGCTCCCTGACGCCCACGTGGAGGCGCCGACGGCGGGATCGGTCATCCTGGCCGGCGTGCTCCTCAAGCTCGGCACCTACGGTTTTCTGCGCTTCGCCCTGCCGCTCTTCCCCGAGGCGGCCCGGCAGGCGCAGCCGCTCTTCCTGGTCCTGGCGGTGGTCGGGATCATCTACGGGGCGCTGGTGGCCATGGTGCAGACCGACGTGAAGAAGCTGGTCGCGTATTCATCCGTCAGCCACCTCGGCTACTGCATGCTCGGGCTCTTCAGCTTCAATCTGACCGGTTTCAGCGGCAGCCTCTTCCAGATGATCAACCACGGCCTCTCGACCGGGGCGCTCTTCCTCCTGGTCGGGGTCATCTACGAGCGGCGGCATACGAGGGAAATCGGCGAGTTCGGCGGTCTCGCGCAAACGATCCCGTGGTTCGCGACCGTCTTCGTCCTCGTCACGCTCTCGTCGATCGGGCTGCCCGGCCTGAACGGTTTCGTCGGCGAGTTCCTGGTTCTCGTGGGCGCCTGGGCGGCCGGTCCGGTCTGGGCGATCCTGGCCGCCCTGGGCGTCGTGCTCGGTGCGGTCTACATGCTCTGGCTGGTCAAGCGCTTCCTCTTCGGCGCGGTCACCCGGGAGGAGAACCGCGGGTTGCGGGACCTGACCGGCCGGGAGATCGTGGTCCTCGCGCCGATCCTCCTCTTCATCGTCTACCTGGGGGTGCATCCGCGTCCCTTCCTGAAACGGATGGAGCCGAGTCTCGAGGCGACGCTCCGCCTGGCGCAAGGCGGACCCGGGCGGGCCGAAGTTCTGAAGGCTCTCCAGTTGAGGGTTCTGGGGACGGAGGCGGCCCCATCGCTCTCGGTGGCGTCGCCGGCCGCCGGGGGAACGGACACGGCTCCGGCCCGTGAGGAGATGACGCGATGAACGCGCCTTTCACCCTGGAGTCGTTCGCGCCGCTCGGCTCGTTTCTCGTTCTCGCCGCGGGCGGACTGATCGTGCTTCTGATCGACGCCCTGGCCGGGCGGGAACGCAACTGGCCCTGGGCCTGGATTGCGGCGCCGTTTCCCCTCCTGGCGCTTCTGGGGCCGGCCGCGGGGCGCGGCGACGCGGGGTCGACCGATTTCGGCGGGATGTTTGTGGCCGACGCCTTCGGCGGCTTCCTCACGGTCATCGTCTGCCTCGTCACGCTTTGCACCCTGATCCTTTCGGAGACGTTCCTCCGGAGGATGGGACGGCATCGCGGCGACTACTTCGCGCTCGTCCTCTTCGCGGCCTCCGGGATGGTGTTGTTCGCCTCGTCGACCGAGATCCTGACCCTCTTTCTCGGCCTGGAGCTCCTCTCTCTCCCGGTCTACATCCTGACAGGGTTCCTCCGCCGGGATCCGAAGAGCGTCGAGGCGGCGATGAAGTACTTCCTCCTCGGCGCCTTCTCGTCGGCGCTGTTCCTTTTCGGGGGGGCGCTCGTCTATGCCGCGACCGGCCAGACCGACCTGGCGCCGGCCTTGGCCGCCGGAGGTGGACCGCTCCGGACGATCGGCTTCCTGCTTCTGGTCAGCGGCTTCCTCTTCAAGGTGGCGGCCGTGCCCTTCCACATGTGGACCCCCGATGTCTATGAAGGGGCGCCGACCGCCGTCACGGCGTTCATGGCCGCGGCGGTCAAGGCGGCCGCCTTTGGCGCTTTCGCCCGGGTCCTCTCGCTCTGTGGTCCGGGCGAGACCGCGGCGTCGCTCGCCGGTGTGCTCTGGTGGGTGGCGGTGCTCACGATGACGGTCGGGAACCTGGCCGCCCTCATCCAGCCCAACATCAAGCGGATGCTGGCCTACTCCTCGATCGCCCACGCCGGGTACCTCTTGATCGGCCTCACGGTCTACGTCGCGACGAAGGAACAGGCTCCGCTCGCGGCGCAGGAGGCCCTCTCCGGCGTGCTCTACTACCTGCTGGCTTACGCCCTGATGAACACCGGCGCTTTCGCCGTCGTCATCCTCTGGGGGGGCGAGCGGGAGGAGCGGACGGAGATTTCCGACTGGGCCGGGTTCGGCTGGAAGAGCCCGGGCGCCGCGCTGGCGCTGGCGGTCTTCCTCTTCTCGCTCTCCGGAATCCCGCCCACCGCCGGCTTCTTCGGGAAGTACTACCTCTTCCGCAGCGCGGTCGAGAACGGCTTCACCTCGCTCGTCGTCATCGCCGTGCTGAACAGCGCGGTTTCGGTCTACTACTACTGGCGGGTGCTGGTCGCTCTCTACATGCGTCCGGCGGAGCGCCCGGCGACCCTCTTGCGCTCGGTGCCGGTGGCGGCGGTCATTCTGGCCTGTGCCGTCGCGGTGCTCTGGATCGGGTTCGCTCCCGACGGTATGCTCCCCGGAGTTCCAGCGCTGCTCGGGGTGGTCCGCGATTCGGTGGCCGCCCTGCGGTAGAGTCAACAGGTCGCCCGGCGCCGGCCGCGCGACCGGGAGGCGGCTTGATCCGTTGGGTCTTCCTCGACGTCGGCAACGTCCTGATGAACGACGATCCGACGATGGCCTTCCTCTACCAGGAACTCCACCGGGCGATTCATGACTCCGGTGTAGGCATTTCGTACGAGGAGCTCCTCTCGCAGCGCGAGGAGGATATCCGCCGGTGCGGCCCCGGGCACTGGTACCGCCTCGGAGAGAGGTATCTGGGGACCGACGGCCTGCACACCCTGATGCACCACTGCGCTTCTGCGATCCGGGCCGACTACATGGCCTATCACAATCTCCTGCCCGGGATGAAAGAAGCGCTCGAGACGCTGGCCGCCCGTTACGGGTTGGGGCTCCTCGCGAACCAGTTGCGCGAGTCGATCGACGCGCTGGCCGCCCTCGGCCTGCGCCGCCTCTTCCGCGTCCTGGCGATCAGCGAACTGGTTGGAATGAAAAAGCCCGATCCGGAGATTTTCGCTCACGCGCTCCGGGAGGCCGGAGCCGCCCCGGAAGAGGCGATCATGGTCGGCGATCGGATCGACAACGACATCGTGCCGGCGCGGCACGCGGGCCTCTGGACGATCTGGTTCCACGCCCCGCTCGAGGAGAAAGGGTACGTCCCTCCCCCTGGAGGCGCGCGCGCGCACTTCGAGAGCCAGAAGCGAGCGTCGATCTCGCGGATCGGTCCGGCCGGTCCCCACGAGGAGCCGGACGGGGAGGCGACCTCGAGCGCGGAACTGGTGCGCGAGATCGAAAGGCTGAGCCAGCTGTCGCGCCTGGGGCGGCCGCTCGGCCGTCCGTCGCCCACCCTCTGACCGCAGCTGGATTACCGTTGGTCGATCGGATGCGCCATGCCCTATGCTACCGGCAGGCAGGGAAGGCCGGGTCCCGCCGCGGGAGGTCGATCCCATCATGGAGAGCATTCGCCCGGGAGGCAGGCCCGGCCGCCGCAAATGGCTTCTGCCGGCGCTCGCGCTCGGCGCTCTCGGCTGCGGCCAGGATCCGGTGTCGAAAGAACCCGATCCGGGGAACCGCCCGCCGGTCGTCCGTTCGATCGTCGTGAGCGGGAGCCGCGTGCTCACCCATCGGCTCGTCACCGTGACCGCCTCGGCCGTCGATCCTGACAACGATCTGATCAACTACCGCTGGAGCGCCACCCGCGGGGCGTTTCCGCAGGGTTCGCGCGCCTCGTCGGTGGCCTGGTCGACTCCGGATGAGCCCGGAGTTGACTCGCTCTTCGTGCAGGTGTGGGACCTCGCGGACACGGTGCGCGCCGCGCGCGCCGTCACGGTCGTGACGGTGGCCGCTCCGGGAGCGATGTCGGCCGTGGCGGGGACCTCGATTGTGGATCTCGAGTGGCAGTCGAGCGCCGACGACGGCGTGAGCGGCTGGCTGGGGTACGAGATCTTCCGTTCCACGCGTTCCTTCGACCTCGTTCCGCCCGATTCGCTCCCGGCTCTGCGCATCGCGGGACCACAGACCGGTTTGCGCTACCGGGCCGCCGGGTTGACCCGGGGCGTGCGCTACTGGTTCGCCGTCCGATCGATGCGAGGGTGGGACACGACCGAGGAGCGAAGTACGCTCTCTCGCCCGATCGACGCGGTCCCGCGGCCGGAGTGGAACAAGCAGATCCAGGAAATCCGCAATCCGCTCGGCGGTCAGGCCTTCGACCTCTCCACCGGCGACGTGCGGCCCCTCGACCCCTCCGATCCTTCGGGGCGCTTCAGCCGGGATCTCTACTTCGGCACGTCCGACCCCTTCGATCTCGGGGGCGACCACGGTCTGGAGGCGACGCCGCGCCTGAAGAGCGTCTCGGCCCTGGCCAATCGCGATCCGCTCTGGTCCGAGCGCCGCTTCCTCCTCAAGAAGCTGGGGGAGCAATGGTTGATCGGCCCGATCACCGACGAGGGCTGGAGCGAGGAGGTCGACCTGGAACTCGGCGCGGTCTATGCGATCAAGACTCCCGAAGGGAACTACGCGAAGCTCCTGGTGGCGGATCTGCAGGGATCGGTCTCCCCCTATCGCCAGCTCAGCGTCAAGTGGGCCTACCAGACGGTTCCGAACTACCCCAGGCTCTGACCGGAGAACCGGAAATGGCGGATCCCGAAATCGCCGCGGAGCCGGAGCGCTTCGCGGTGCCGTTCGTCAAGGCCGTGGTCCTCGCGCCTGACGGTCGTCTTCTCCTGCAGCGGCGCGCCAAGGTGGGGGATCCCTACCACGGGTTCTGGGAGCTGCCGGGAGGGAAGATGCGTCACGGTGAGACCGCCGAGATGGCGCTCGGCAGAGAACTGCGCGAGGAGGCCGGACTCACCCTGGTCTCACTGCTCGGGCAGCCGGGTGTCAGCCCCGGGGATCGGTTCGGCCGCGCGGCCCGGCTCCTCACCCCCCTCGCGGTCGTGGAGGTCGCGTCCGGGCCGTGGCCGTTTCTCGGCCTCTACTTCGCCTGCCGCGCGGAGGGGGCGCCGACCGCGAGCGCGGAAGGAGACCGGCACCGCTACGTCACGGTCCGGCAGTTCGCGGCGAGGTTCTTAGGACCCGGCGCCCGTGGCAAGTGCGCGACCCTCGACCTCACGGCCATGCGCCAGATCATCGAGGAAGGGCGGCTCGAGAACCTTGTGTGACGGGGAGCGCGACGGGGTCTGGTCGCTCGCCGATCAGTGCGCCCCGGAGACCTTCCCCGCATAGAGCGCCAGCAGCCGTGCCAGCATCGTGTCGAGTCCGAAGCGCTCGCGTGCGACGAGGCGACTCGCCTGCGCCAGGGACGCCCGCAGGGAGACATCATCCAGGAGCTCGAGGATCGCCGCGGCGTAGGCGCTCACCGCGCCGGGCGGGCAGACGCGCCCGATCGGCGCCGCCGGCGGGGTCGCGGGACCCGGCGCTCCCTGCATGAGCCAGGTGATGCCCGGGAGATCCGAGGCCACGATCGGCACGCCGGCCGCCATCGCTTCCATCACCCCGAGCGGCGCTCCCTCCCAGAGCGAAGGGATGAGGAGAAGATCGAAGGCCGGCAGGAACTCCGCCGCGTCGTGCACGAGGCCGGCCCACACGATGCGTTCGCCGAGGAGCGGATCACGCGTCGCCGCGGCGTGCAGTTCCGGTGCGAGCGGGCCGTCGCCGGCGACGAGCCAGCGTAGATCGGGCCGCGCCCGGGCCAGGTGCGAGGCGACCGCCAGCACCGTCTGGGGGCTCTTCTGCGGGGCGAGCCGGCCCAGGAATCCGGCGACCGGCTGGTCCGCTCCCAAGTCGAATCGACGGCGCGCCTCACGACGGCGGACGGCGAGGGCGGCCTCGTCTCGATAGGGCGCCAGATCGATGCCGGGCGGGACGATGCTTCCCTGGCCCTCCGCCACGATGCCGAGCCGCCGACCCTCCGCGAGGTCGAGCGGGTTGACGAAGAGAAGCGCCGCGCCGCGCGCCTCCCGTCGCTCCAGGCGGACGAAGAGGCTGCGCTGCCAGGCCGGACTGGCAGGTGTGAATCCCCAGCCGTGCACGGTGTGGGCGATCCGCGCGATCCCGGCCCGCCGCGCCGCTGCCCGGCCCACGATCCCCGCCTTGCTGCTGTGCGTGTGGACCCAGTCAGGCGATTCGCGGCGGAGCGCCCGGGAGAGGGACCGTAGCGCGGCGAAATCGTGGAACGGATCGACATCCCGGCGCAGCTCCGGGAAGATCCGGACCGGCACGCCCCGAGCCGCCGCTTCCGCGTGCAGACTCCCCTCCGGACCGGTTTCGGGACCGCACCAGAGCGGCGCTGCATACCCGAGCGAGCCGAGGCGGGCCGCGGTCTCCAGGGCCAGCCTCTGGGCGCCGCCCCGGATCAGGCGCGTGATGATGGTGACGACTCGCAACGGTCGATCCTCCGCCGCCGGACGCTAACAGACCGGACTTGGCGGGTGCGAGGGGAATGCGAAGGGCGCTATACTCGCCCCCCATGAACGCCCGACCGATCCTCGATCGCGAACCGACTCCCTCCGCGGTCGCCTCGAGCACGGCTAACCTCATCCGGCTGGCTCGGGCGCGGGCGGGCCTCGAACCGGCGGCCGATCTCGCCCGCGTCGATCCGGCGCGCGCCTCCCTGGTCGCGGCATCCGGCGAGACGATGACCCATGCCGCGTGGTACGACCCCGTCGAACGGCTCTCCGCCTCCCTCCGCCGGCACGGACTCCACTCCGGCGACCGCGTGCTGATCCTCTCGGAGACGCGCCTGGAGTGGATGCAGGCCGACCTGGCGATCATGGCGGCAGGGGGCATCAGCGTCCCGGCCTATCCTGCGCTGCCGGCGGGGCAGCTGGAGGAGATTCTCCGCGACTCTGGCGCGACCTTCGCCTTCGTGTCGAACGCGGTCTTGCTGCAGGAGCTGTTGCGCGCGCCCTCCTCCGGCGAGCGGCTGCGGAGCTGCATCCTCTTCCCCGCGGCTTCTCCGCCTCCCGGCGCGTCGGTGCCGGTCCTCGCGTGGGAGGAGGCGCTGGCGGAGGGGAGCGACGCACCGTCCGAGATCTTCGCGCGGATCGAGGCGATCCGCTGCGGCCTGGGCCCCGACGATCCGGCCACGCTCATCTACACCTCGGGAACCGCGGGGCGGATGAAGGGGGTTCCGCTGACGCATGGCAACCTCGTCGCCTCGGCGATCGGATCGGCCCGGCGGTTGCGCGTCTCACCGGAAGATGTCTACCTCTCGTTCCTGCCGCTGGCTCATGTCCTGGAGCGCGTCGTGCAGTTCAGCATGCTCTGGGCCGGCGCGCGGATCGTCTACTCAGCCGGGCTCGATCGGCTCGAGGGAGACTTCAAGAAGGCTCGCCCGACCATCGTGGTCGGCGTGCCGCGGCTCTACGAAAAAGTCCTCCGGTCGGCGGCGGATCGGGCCCGTCGCAAGGGGCCCCGCGCATATCTCCTCTTCCGGCTCGCGGAGCACGCGGCGCTGCAGGCCGGCCGTCGAGGTCCGGGGCAGAGGCCCCGCAGCATCTCCGGCTGGGTCTGGAATGCCCTCGTCTATCGGAAGATCCGCCGCGCGCTGGGTGGACGGTCCCGGATGCTGATCAGTGGCGGGGCGCCGCTCGGGACGAGGGAACTCCTCTTTTTCAACGGCGCCGGATTGACGGTCCTCGAGGGGTATGGACTCACCGAGACCGCGTCGGTGCTGGCCGTCAACACGCCGGAGGAGTGGCGTCGCGGCTCGGTCGGCCGGCCGCTCCCGGGAATCGAGGTGCGGATTGCCGGCGATGGCGAAATCGTGGTCCGCGGTCCGTCGGTGCTGAGCGGCTATTGGAACGACGAGAACGCCACCCGGGCCGCCCTGCACGACGGCTGGCTCGCGACCGGCGATCTGGGGCGTCTGGATGAGGATGGCTTCCTCTACGTCACCGATCGGAAGAAGGACCTGATCGTCACCGCGCACGGAAAGAAAGTCGCGCCGCAACTCGTGGAGACACGCCTGCGCCAGACGCCGCTCATCCACGAGGCTGTGGTCACGGGCGACCGGCGTCCCTACATCGTGGCGTTGATCTATCCGGAGCTGGAGGTCCTGCGCGGGCGCCTCGGTCTGGCGCTGCCGGAGGGCCCGGATCTGATGAAACCGCTGGGATCTCCCTCGGTCCGCGCGCTCTTCCGCGCGGAGATCGACCGGGTCTGCGAAGGGCTCGCGCCCCACGAGCAGGTCCGGGACTTCGCGCTTCTCCCGGGCCGCCCCGGGATCGCCGACGGCAGCCTCACGCCGACCCAGAAGCTGCGCCGCGCCGAGATCGAGAAACGGCATGCCGCCGAGATCCGCGCGATGTACCAGAGCAAGCGGCGATAGACTGCGACGGACGGTGGGTTGACCGACGCCCGCTTCAGCCGGTCACGCGAATCTGGAACTGCGCCTGCGTGACCGCGTGCCCCGCCCCGGAGCCATCCTTCAGATCGATCCAGTCCAAGCGCAGCATCGGTTCCACGGCCGGGTGCCCCTCCCAGCCCAGATCGAGCGAGAGGCCGTCGGATCGCCGGTCGTCGGCCTCGAACGCCGGCGACCCGGCCCGCAACGGTGGCAGGATCGACTCGGTCCAGAGGGCGTGGAGCCCTATCGGGAGCTGCCGGTGCGGCCGACCGGTGACGGAGATACTCGCAATCCTCTCTTCGATCCGGCCTCCGCCGGGCACCTCACGATGGTCGGGATCATCCTTCACCTGGCGCAGCACGCGAAGGAAGAGCTCGACTCCGACGCGAGGGACGCCGTCGCCGTCGCGGAATTCCGCGCCGAGCGCGAATCGTCCTCCTTCCCGGTTCTGCCGATAGGTCAAGGCGCGGTAGTACGGCTCGAAGTCCGGCTCGGTGCGAAGCCAGTGCGCGCGCCCCGAGAGAGAGACGGAGCCGTGCGGCGCGAGATCGAGGCGGGGTTCCCACCGCACCCCGGCTTGCGTACCCGTCGCCTCGAACTCGCGCGCGACAAACCGCGACGTCATCGGATCGCGCGCATTGGCGTCGAGCCGCCACCAGACCCGCTCGGCCTCGAACGCCGGGCCGCGTCGCGTTGTCGCTGCGGGCCGCTCGGCGCGACCCGAACGGCCGAAAAGCGACCTCAGGTCGTCCCACAGACCAAAGGGTTCGACCGCGCCGCGCAGCGCCCAGGCGCGTTCGTCGCGTTCTTCGGGCGGGCGGACCTCTTCGCTGCGGTTGATGGTCCGGAGGTCATCATCGAGCCCGAGCGCGGCCAGGCGGAGTCCCCACGGTCGCGGCAGCCCGGTGCCGGGATCTTCGCGGTCGGAGCGCCCCAGGTCGATCGCCGCCAGAGAGAGAACGCGCCGGTAGCGGGCCGCTTCCTTCTCCTCATCGGTGGCGAGCGGGCCGACCCGTTTCTCCCAACGTGGCACCGCCGCGGCCGCCTGAAGTCGGGCCCAACGCGAGGAGAGGCCGGCGCGCGCTCCCTCGAATTGATAGTCGGGTCCCAGGATTTCGAGGCTCTTCTGTCCCAGGCCGGCCGCCCCGGCGGCGCAGACGCCACAGCCGGAGACTCCCCCCAGAGGGGGAGCGTCTTCGCGGTCCCAGCGCTGCAGGAGAAGCGGGCTGATCCGGGCGGGAAACGCGCCGAGATCCGCGCTCGGGCTGATCCGCCCGAAGGACCGGCCCAGGCCCGGGACCATTCCCGGCCGCCCCCGCCACCGCAGAGTGGCGGTGCCGTGGCGGTGGGCGAACTGCTCGGCTCCCTCCGTCAGGGCACTCTCGTCTTCGTTGCTCAGCCGCAGCCAGGGGATCAGGCTGAGGCCGCGCGCCGGGCTGAAGCGCCAGCGCAGATCGCAGCGATAGAGGAAGAGGGCGCCGTTCTCGAGCGCCTCGCCGTAGAGGCCGAGGTCGTTGGCGCGCGCGCCGTCGTAGGTGGCTGCCCGCAGCCGGCCGTCGATCTGGGGCGTGACGCGGGAGCGCGCCTCCGCCTCATCCTTCGCGAGCGTCTCCGCGCGCAAGCCGACCTGACGCCGCGTGGATGCTCGCTCCGGGCCTGATCCATCGATACCTTCCGCCATTGCCCGCACGCGCGCCATGACCGCCTCGGGCAGCGAGGCGATCTGATCGTTCAGCCGCGCACGGACGATCCCGGCGTCGTCCAGCAGCAGCACCGCCAGGTGATGCACCCCCAGGTCGAGCTGCCGGGCGGTCGATCCCGACTCGTCCCAGAGATGAGGCGTGGTCACCCCGTGATCCTCGAGCAACATGAGGAGCGAACCGGGATCGTCCGGACCGAAGAGGAGCCCCACGCACGCTCCTCCGCGGGGCCGCAGCGAGTCGGCCAGGGCGTCGACCGAGAGGGCCAGTTCCGTGCAGCGCGGACAGCCGCGATTCCAGACGACGAGCACCGTCGGGCTGGTCTGGAGGACGAGGTCTCGCACGCTCGGGGCTTCCTCTCCCGTCAGCCAGGGGAGTTGGAAGTCGGGCAGGGGGTCGCCCGGTTGGGCGGCTTCGACCGGCCTCGGGCCGACCGGGCCGAGTCTCAGAGGCGTTGCGCACAGGAGGCCACAGGCGAGGCAGATCAGCCATCGCCGTCGCCTCGCCTGATCGCGCGACGCGATCTCGCGTCGTGAGGTTCGATTCCGAGCCGGCAGCAGCACCATGTCGATCTCCTCTCCGAGGATCGGGCGCGAGAGATGCGCGCATCCGCCCACGGCCACGGGATACCACGACCGACGTCCCGGTACAACTCCGCGAGCACCCGGCCGGACCCGAGCGAGGTCGGATATCGGCGCCCGGCCCCGGCCGGACCGACGCGACGCCTGGGGGCCTGGCGGCGAGTCGCCGCTTGGCAGGCGCGCCACCGGGGACTACGCTCGGCGGTGGACGAGATGGCCGACCGCCGAGGGCCACGTGAACGTGGTCACCGGCTGACCGCCGGAAGGAGACCGCCATGTCACGATGCGTCCACCATTCCCCGAACTCGCTCTGGCATGCGGCCGCGCAGTTCTTTGCTCTGGTCACCCTGGCCGTCTCTTCGGTCGCGGGCGAGCCGATCCGGATCGAAGCCGAGATACCCTTCGCCACACACAACACGCCCGGTACGGCCGACGTCGTCGCGCGGCCCTGCGGCTCCGCGTCGTTCAACTTCGCCCTCGCCGGGCTCGATGCCGACGGGGACTGGGCGGAGTACAAGCTCGAGCTGACGGACACCTGGTGTTTCGTCGATTCCCTCTGCGCGGCGGGGGAGGTCAACGGCACGTGGCAATATCGGTTTGCCATCTTTCCCGACACGAGCGACACACCGATCATCGACGAGACCTATCCGGCCCAGCCGGGAACCGGTGTCAACTGCCCGGTCGTCTTCGGCTGGGTCCACTCCGCGGAGGCGCACTGCCTGTCGGCCGGCGTCTGGTTCCTGCGAGTCATCCGGGTCGGAACGGGCGACACCCGCCTTGACTACATCCAGTTGCACGAGATGCCGGTGCCGGTGGACGAGACTTCCTGGGGACGGGTCAAACAGCTCTACCTTGGCCGCTGAGATGGGAGAGAAGCCATGATCACCACGGGGCCGCCTGCCGGGGAACGGAGGCCGGGAAGACGATGCGGGGCGGCGCATCTCGCGGAACGATGGGCCGGTGCGGCCGCCGTGGTGATGGCGCTGACCGGCCTGGCCGGTTCTGCCTTCGGCAGTGTCCATTGGGAAGCCGAGCTGAACTACGAGCTCCATAACGCCGGGGGCGCTTCGATCGTGCTGGCCTCCTGCCAGCACGCGTCGGGCGGTTTCTCCCTCCAGGGTCTCGACTGCGATGGGGATTGTGTCGACTTCTTCTTCACGACACCGACCGCCTGGTGCTTCACCGACTCGATCCGCGCGGCCGCGCCGGTCGACGGAACCTGGTCGTTCCGCTTCCAGGTCCTTCCGTACGGCGGAGGCGGGCCCCTGATCGACTATGTCCATCGGCCGGTGCAGGGACGCGGCATGGGGTGAAAGGCGAATTACGACTGGGTCCAGTCGGAGCATGCATTCTGTCTCGAAGCCGGTGACTACATCGTGCGGATCGTCCGCGCGGAGGGGGGAGACACCAAGCTCGATTGCATCGTGCTGGCCGATCTCCTGAATCCGGTGAAACAGACCTCGTGGAGCCGCGTCAAGACGCTCTTCCCTCGCGAGTGAGATCCCACCCTTCCCCGGCTCTCCCCGGCCCCGGAAGCGCACGTCCTAGCGAATGACGACCAGCCTCTGAATGTCGCGTCCGCCCGCGCTCTCCGCGTGGATCCAGTAGACGCCGGAGGGCAACAGGCGTCCCGTCTCATCTCGACCATCCCAGGAAATGGTGGCGATCCCCGCGGGTGCCTCGCGTTCGGTGAGCGTCGAGACCCTCCGTCCGAGCGCGTCGAAGAGGCGCACCGAGACCGGTGCCGCCTCGCGGAGCCTCAGGCGAATCGTCGCCGGACCTCGACACGGGTTCGGCCGCACGGAGAGCGTGATCGCGCCGGAAGAGCCGAGCGGCCGGGCGACCCCACGCAGGCGGAGCCGTCCCTGCTCGTCGGCATCACTCTCGAGGCGAAACCGTGCGCCGAGGAGTCCGCGGAGATCCGACTCCCCGGCGGCCTCGCCGAGCGTGGTGCGGAATCCGCTCAGTCCGCCCACTCCTCCCGCCGGGAGCCGGGCGAGCGAGGGGGACGGAAGCGTGGCCGCATCGAGCGAACCGATCGACGCGCCGGCGTAGAATGCGCTCGCCCCTTGATCGGACGCCCCCTTGTACTCCCACTCGAGCCAGCCGGCGAGGCTCTCCCAGGTTCCGTCGAGGCGCGCGACTTCGGTCCCGACATCGATCCACCTGAGCTCGAGATCGAGCCGGCTTCCGTTCAGGACCAGTCGACCGTCGAGGCGCAGGGCCTCCGATGCCGCGGTCAGAGCGCACGGCGCGACGCAGGGGGGTCCTTCCGGGAACGGTCGCGTCAGGGGTGTCTCCGCGGCGGACAAGAATTGGATCCGGCCGTCCCCCTGGATCACGAGCGCATGGACCTCGGAATCGGCGAAGCGTCCCGGGGCCAGCAGCTCGACGACGTGGGATGCCCCCGCGACCAGGGAGAAGGAACTCTCGCGCGGGCCCAGTCCGTGATCGGCGAGAATCTCCCGGATCTCCGGCAGTTCCGCATCCAGCCCCAGATGCGCCGCCGCCCGCAGCAACCCCGCGGCCGCCTCGGTCCAGGACGAACCAGTGTCCTGCTCGAGGAGCGCGGCCAGGGCCAGCCGTTCGCTCGCCTCCGTCCCGAGACGGGCGCGGAGATCCCAGAGGAGCGAGCTCCAAATTGCGCCGTCGTGATGCACACGGCCATTCAGCCATCCCGGCCAGACCGCCGGCTCGTCCACCCGGCGGAGACAGGGAGGGCTGTAGCTGGTCGCGTCCCAGTCACCGATGCAGGCGTTGCCGGTGATAGAGGCAGCCCAGAAGTCGGCGAAGCCCTCGCTGATGGCGCGGGTGTCGCCGTCCCCGAATCCCGGCACCAGCGCGTCGTGGAGCGCGTGCGCCAGCTCGTGCAGGATGATGTCGGCATCCTCGGCGTCGTCCACCCCGCCGTCGCCCAGCACGATCTCCCGGTTGGGCCGGCTGTACCAGGAATTGTCCGCGGCCGTGCCGTGCACCCGCAGCCGCAGCGGCGCGGAGAAGAGCCCCGTGAAGCCGAGCGTTGCGGTCCGCTCCAGCGCTCGATCGGCGTGGACGTACGCCATCGCCTCCTCGAAGCGGGGATCGGCGCTCGGGTAGGCGAAGAAGAAGCTCGATTCCCGGGCGCCCGGCGGCCGATCGGTCAGCACCTCGACGTGAGTCCCGCGCAAGAAGCCGCTGCCGTCGAGGCGCGATACCGTCGTGAAGATCCTAAAACCATCGACTTCGTCCCCGTCCCGCAGGTCGGGCCGCCCGCTGGTGGCGACCGGATTGGGGTCGAAGACGAGGGCGGCTCCGTCGAGGCGAAAGCGCAAATCCCGGACCGCGAGCGGTTCGAGGGTCGCGGGATCGAGGGTTAATCGAAGATCGACCCGCTCTCCGCCGTCGCCGGGCCCGGCCGGTTCGCCCACCCAGGGTATGTCGTCCCGCCAGGAGGTGAGCGTGGTTCCCGGGACGGTCATCTCGGCTTCCAGCGTCCAGGGCGGGGCGGCCGCGTCGTGCAGGACGAAGAAGGGCCGGATCACGCCTCCGCCGTCGTCCGCGAAGAGCGAGGCGAGCCGTCGCTTGGCCCCGCTCCCCTCCAGGTCCCTGGCCGTCCGGTTCAGCCGGGGCCAATCGACGCCGGCGGGATCGCCTTCGAGCCGCGCGTCGATGCGCGCCTCGCCGTGGCGCGCGGTCAGGACGCAGTCGGCACCGCGCACTTCCATCTCCGCCGCGTAGGGCCGAAGTCGCACGGAGGTTCCCCACGGCGTGCCGATCCGGGCCGCGACCCGCCACTCGGGTCCTTCGGGGAGGGACGGGAGGACCGTTCGGACCGCCGCCTCCTCTTCGGGGGAGAGGCCCGGTCCCAGGCGGGCCAAGTGCGGCCTCTGGACCAGCGCGATCGTCGCCACGACGAGGAGGCCGCCCACGAGTCCGAGGAGCAGGCCGAGCCAGAGCGTGCGGAACGCGCGGGCGAGCGGCGGAATCCGCCTCGAGGAGGGACGGTGAGGACGACGAGGTTCCGACCGGCCAGTGACCACAGCGACTTCCGGGACAGGGGCCCAGCGGCGCCGACACCCCGGAATCCTTCTGGAAGTGGCCGGACCTCAAACGACTCCGCGGCCGCGCACCGCGCCGATCCCGGCGGCCGCGACGACGAAGAACGAACGACTCCCTCTAAGTCTACCCCGTTTCACCCGTCGCGCGGCGACCGAATGCACGGTGCGCGAAAGATCGAGGACGCCGGGAGGGGGGCACAGCGGTCTCCGCGTCGCCAACGACCGTTGCTCAGGCGGTCTCGCCGTAGACCTCTTCCACGAAGTCGACTTCGCGCGGCGAGCCGATGATCATCGGCACGCGCTGGTGCAGGTCGCTCGGTTCGACCTCGAGCACCCGCAGGCCGGGGGCGATGATGCTGCGTCCTCCCGCCGCCTCGACGATCAGAGACATCGGCGCCGCCTCGGAGAGAAGGCGCAGCTTGCCGGCCGGGTTCTTGCGGTCCGGGGGGTAGAGAAAGATCCCGCCGTAGAGGAGGTTGCGATGGATGTCGGCCACGAGCGATCCGACGTAGCGCGAGGAGTAGGGGCGTCCGGCGGCGTTGTCTTTTCCCTTCAAACGCTCCACGAGCCGGCGGTCGCGCTCGCTCCAATGGCCGCTGTTCCCCTCGTTCACGCTGTAGATCACCCCCTTCTCGGGGATCCGGATGAAGGGATGCGACAGGAGAAACTCCCCGACCGTCGGATCGAGCGTGAAGCCGAAGACACCGCCCCGTCCCATCGTGTAGACGAGGATCGTCGAGGATCCGTAGATCACGTACCCCGCCGCGATCTGCTTCGAGCCGGCCTGCAGGACATCCTCGCGTCCGCCCGGCCCGTCCGGCGTGACGCGGCGGTGGATCGAGAAAATGGTGCCGATCGAGACGTTGGCGTCGATGTTGGAGGAGCCGTCGAGCGGGTCGAAGGTCAGGGCGTATTTGCCGCAGGGGAAGCCGCGTGGGATCGGGATCGTGTCGGCGTTCTCTTCCGACGACATGACGCAGAGCTGCCCGATGTGCGAGACGTTCCGGATGATCGTCTGGTTGGCGAAGTCATCGAGGAACTGGACCTCCTCTCCTTGCACATTGACCTTCCCGGTCAAGCCGAGCGCGTCGACCAGGCCGGCCTTGCGGACCTCGCGGGTGATGATCTTGGCTGCGACCATGATCTGCTGGAACAGGGCGGTCAGCCCGCCGGTCGCTTCCGGGAACTCCCGTTGCCGGGCCGCGATGTGCTGCGTGAACGTGATGCCGACCTGCTGCGCTCCGCGCAACGCGTCGAGATCCGGGGGGTTCGGAGTCTGGTCCATTCTGGGGCCTCCTCTCGCGCCCGCAAGGCGCCGGAGGGGGGAGTATACAGGAGGACGCGTCTCCGGGGGAGGTTCACCCCGGGGGGAGGCGGGGTGCGGGGAGCTTCCTGGGCGAGGTCCCCGTGGGGGGGCGAGCGGGACCGCCCTCGCCTGGCACCGCCCCCCCTTGCCCATCCACCGGCAAAGGGGAAGCCAGGACCGGGGGCCGCATGTGGGGATGGGTTTTCCCCCTTTTCGCCGGAGCGGGTCCGGTGTACCATCCCGCCCTGGCAATCGCCGTCCGGTGGAACCCGAGGCCCGCCGGCGGTCTTTTGCGTCATCCGTATGCATGCTGACCGGCGCACGGGACCAAGATCCGATGCCTGGTGCCCGGAGTGGACCCGGGGAGGGCCTGGTGGCATGAATCGAACGGCGCCGGGCGGCCGGCGGCGCAGGGAGCGCGCCGCGATCCACGGGAGGATGGTACCGTGAGGATTTCTCCACTCGACATCCGCAAGCAGACCTTCAAGGGCAAGATGCGTGGATCCGACCCCGAGGAGGTGCGCGTCTTCCTCGACGTCGTGGCGACGGAGTTCGAACAGGTGCTGCAGGAGAACGCCATGATGGCGGAGAGACTGCGCGCCCAGGAAGTCCGGTTGACCGAGTTCCGCGCGCTCGAGGAGGCGATGCGGAACTCGCTCGTGACCGCCGATCGGATCGCCAGCGAGTCGCGCGAGTCGTCCGAACGCGAGGCGCGCCGCCTGGTGCAGGATGCGCACCTCCGTGCCGAGCGGATTCTCGAAGATGCGCGGGAGCGTCTGCAGTCTCTGATCGGCGAGATCGAGGTGCTGAGAGGGAAGAAGGAGGTCTTCGCCCGCCGGTTCTGGACTCTGCTCGAGAGCCAGGTCGGCGTCGTGCAGGAGCACCTCCAGGATAACGGGGATGTGCGTTCGTTGCGGGAACGGATCGATCGGCTCCAGGCCGAGATCGGAGCCGCCGCGGCCGAGCATCAGGCGGCCGATCGGAGCGTGGAGCGTGCCTCGGCCGTTCCGCCCGGCTTCGATCCTCGGGCGGGGGGGCCGCGCGCGATCGATCCCCGTACGCTCGATCCCAGGCTGGCCTCGCGGGACGAGACGATGCGGACGCCGGAGTCGTGGGCCGAACCGGTTCCGATGGAGACGAGTCCCTCGCCGCGCCCGGCCACGCCCGATCCGTTGCCCGTCGCCCGCACGTCGTCTCCCTCGCCCTGGTCCCGCGACCTCTCGCCGTCCCGCGCGGCCGAGGACGACTGGGGCCACGCGGCGGCGCCGGCTCCCGAGTCCGGGCCCGCCCGCGACCCGGGCCGAGGGCATGGGTTGGGGCTCGGACTGAAGAACCTGCTCCACCGCGGCCGGCAGGAACAGCTCCCCCTGGAAGGGACAGGATCCGAGGGTGACCTGGCGGGGGGCGAGGCTTGGGGAGAAGCGCCTTCACCCACGCCGGAGCGGCGCGAGGGTTTCTTCGAGTTCAAGGCGGGAGAGGGGACGCGCGACAACGCCCTGGCGCGCTTCCGCGGCGGACCGCCGCCGGACCGTTCCTGAAGCGGAACCCTGGGTCGGACACGTCCGCGAGGTCGTCGCGCCCTGCGGAGGGGAGGAAGAGGTCGAGGTGAGAGAAGCGGACGATCTGCGGGGACGGATCGAGGAGGCGGCCCTTCGCCTGCGCGGCGTGCGCCGTCACAGTCCGGCGGTCGGGATCATCCTGGGAACGGGCCTTGGATCCCTCGCGGAGCGGATCGAGATCGAGGCCCGCGTGCCCTACGATCAGATCCCGCACTTCCCGGTCTCGACGGTCGAGGGACACGCCGGCGAACTCCTCTTCGGCCGCATCGGCGAGGTCGAATGCGCGATCATGAGCGGCCGCGTCCATCTCTACGAAGGGTACTCGATGCGGGATGTGACCTTCCCGGTCCGCGTCCTGCGCGCGCTCGGCGCGACCCATCTGATGGTCAGCAACGCGGTCGGCGGGCTGAACCCGTTCTTCACCCTCGGGGATCTGTTCCTGACCGTCGATCACATCAACCTGATGGGTGACAATCCGCTGATCGGCCCGAACGACGAGGCGCTGGGGGTGCGCTTCCCGGACATGTCGGAGCCGTACGACCGCGAGCTCTGCGCGCTGGCGGCGCGGGTCGCCCTCCAGGAGAGGATCGTGCTCCGCCAGGGGGTCTTCGTCGCGGTCGCGGGACCGAACCTGGAGACCCGGGCCGAGTACCGGATGTTGCGTCTGCTGGGCGCCGACGTGGTCGGAATGTCGCTCATCCCCGAGGCGATCGTCGCGGCGCACGCGCGCATGAAGGTGCTCGCCATCTCGGTCATCACGGACATGTGCCTCCCCGATGCGCTCGAATCGGTCGACCTCGACCGGATCCTCTGCGTCGCGGCGGAGGCGGAGCCGCGCTTCACGCGCCTCGTCGTGCGGATCCTCGAGTCACTGGGAGGTGCCGGAGTGAAGGAGGGCGACCGGCCCTGAGGACGGTCGCGTGAGGCGGGTGTGAATCGGAAGGAACTCAAGCGCTATCGCGAGCGTCTGCTCGAGGAGTTGGAGACTCTCGTCGATTCCCGCCGCCGACTCGAGCGCGTGGCGCGGGAGGGAGTGCCGCGCGACTCGGGCGACTCGTCGACCTACTCCGGGCATGGCGACGACCTGGGAAGCGAGGCGGCCGAGCGGGAGAAAGACCTGCTCCTGGCGGCGCGCGGGAGCCAGACCGCCCGCGAGATCGGAGAGGCCCTGCGGCGGATCGATGCCGGGACCTATGGAGCATGCGAGGACTGCGGGAAGCCGGTGGCGGCGAAGCGGCTCGAGCTCATCCCCTACGCGCGACGCTGCGCCAAGTGCCAGCTGGCGGCGGAGCGCAACGTTTGAGCCGCGAGCGTCACCTGCGCCCCTTCTTTCTCTGGGCCTTCCTGGTCCTCGCGCTGGACCAGGCCACCAAGTTCATCGTGCATGATGCGATGTCGCTGCAGGGCCCTCCCGTGCCGCTCATCGGGGATCTCCTCCGCCTGGTCTACATCCACAATGCCGGCGCCGCGTTCGGTCTCTTCAGCGGCAGCCGGTGGTTTTTCGTCGGAATCTCGCTCCTCTCCTCGCTCGTCCTTCTGAGTCTCGCCCTGAGCGGGCGCTACCGCGACCGCGGGCTGCTCGCCGCCCTGGGCATGATCCTCGGCGGCGCGGTCGGGAACCTGATCGATCGGCTCTGGATGGGCGTCGTGATCGACTTCATCCAGATGGGAGTCGCCGGACGCTACTGGCCGGTGTACAACGTGGCTGACATCGGCGTCACCCTCGGAGTCGCGCTCCTGGCCCTCCGCCTGCTGCTCGAAGCGCGCGCCGGAGGTGCCGAGGTCGAGAAGGGCCCGACGTCCGCCGATGACACCCTCTCGACCGACCCGTGCCCCGACCCCGGGGGAGTCGGGACGGGCCCGCCCCCCGGGCAGCGACCATGACCCTGTCGGGGTGGAGCCGGACCGTCGGTCCCGAGGAAGACGGCGAACGGCTCGACCGATGGCTCGCGGCACGCCTGCCCGAGCACTCCCGCACCCGCCTCCAGGCCTGGATCCGCGAGAGCCGGGTCACGGTCGACGGCGAATCGGTCCGGCCGGGCCACCAACTCGAAAGCGGCGCTCGGGTCGTGCTCGACATCCCAGAGCCGGTGCTGTCGCGCCTCGAGCCGCAGGACATCGCCCTCGATGTCCTCTTCGAGGACGATCACCTGGCGGTCATCAACAAGCCGGCCGGACTCCAGATGCACCCGGGCGCCGGACCGCCGCGTCCGACTTTGGCTCATGCCCTGCTTGCGCGCTACCCGGGGTGGGCTCCGCCGGGATCGCCGGAGCGCCCCGGAATCCTCCACCGGCTCGATCGCGACACTTCGGGCCTGCTCGTCATCGCGCGAACGCCCGAAGCCTGGGCCGCGCTGAGCCGGGATGTCGCACGCCGGGAGATCACCCGCCGGTACGTCGCCCTGGCCTGGGGGAGCCCCAGCCTCGACGCCGGTCTCTTCGAGGATCCCATCGGACGGGATCCCCGCGATCGCCGGCGCATGGCGGTCGCGAGGAAGGGGCGTCCCGCCCGCACGGAGTGGCGGGTGCTGCGACGGTTCGAGAGTGTCACGCTCTTCGAGTTGACGCTCGGGACCGGGCGTACGCATCAGATCCGGGTTCATCTCGCCCGCGCCGGCTGCCCCGTCTTCGCCGATGCCGTCTACGGGGGGCGGGAGGCCGCGCTCGCTCGGGTCCCGGAGGGCCGGCGCGGGTTCCTCGGGAAGCTTCTCCGGCGATTGAACCGGCAGGCTCTTCATGCGTATCATCTGGCCTTCCGGCACCCGGCGGACGGAACTCCGCTGCGCTTCGAGGCGCCCGTGCCGGCCGATATGGACGAGACACTGAGCAGACTGACCGGGGAGGAATCGCCGACATGAAGATGAACCAGGAGATCAAGGGAGACGTCGTCATCCTTCGGCTGTCGGGGCAGCTCATGGGCGGCCCGGATGCGGACGCGGTGCGCGAGACGATCCTCGGGGCGCTGAATCAGGGCTATAAGAAGATCCTCATCGACCTCCACGACGTCTCGTGGGTCAACTCGACCGGCCTCGGGATTCTGATCTCGGCCCACATCACGGCGTCGAACACCGGCGGCCAGGTGCGCCTCATGCACGTTTCCAAGCGCATCGACTCGATCTTCATGATCACGCGCCTGAACACGGTGTTCCAGGCCTACGAGGATGAAGAGGGCGCGCTGAAGGCGTTCGCGCAGTCCTGAGCGACGCGCGTGGTGCAGGGGAGAACGAGCATGCCCGGTCCCGCCGACGATCCGTTCCGGGAGGGCGAAGATCCCGGCCATTCGATCTGGCTGACCATCCCCAGCCGGATCGAGATGCTGGAGGTGGTCGATGGCCTGGTCCAGGCCATCCTCTCGCAGCTCGATCTCGAGGAAGAGGTTGCGATCGCCATCGCCACCTCCGTGATCGAAGCCGGCACGAACGCCATCCAGCATGGCAACCGCCACGAGTCGGAACGGCCGGTCCGGTTCCGGATCCGCGTCGACGAGCACTTCGAAACCTGGGTGCGCGACACCGGTCCCGGCTTCGACCTGGCTCTCGTGCTGCAGAACGATCCCACCCGCACGGAGGATCTGCTCAAGTTCCGGGGCCGCGGGATCTTCATCATGCGGAAAATGATGGACGAGGTCGTCTACACCATGGACCCGGCCGCCGGGACCACCGTTTACCTCACCAAGCGGATCCGAGCCGCCGGCGGAGGCGGATCGCTCCCGTGACCGGCGTGACCGACTCCGCGTCGTGACGCCCCCTCCGGGCAGATCTCCCCAGGGATCCCCACCGCCGGAGAGCGGGGGCGAGTCGCACTCCGAAGGGGTCATCCTCGCCATCGACCTGGGGCTTCGCCGCACCGGCCTCGCCCGCAGCGATCCCGGACGCCAGGTCGCATTCGGGCTGCCGACTTTCGAAGTCCGGCCCGGAACATCCCTCAAGTCTCGTCTCCGGGAACTGCACCGGGAAACCCCGTTGGGCGGCGTCGTCATCGGGCTTCCGTTGCACATGGACGGCCGGCCGGGTGACCTGGCCCCGCGCGCCGAACGCCTCGCCGCCTGGGTGCGCGAGGTCCTCTGCGTGCCCGCCTCCCTTCGGGACGAACGCCTGACGACCTTCGAGGCCGGAGAGATGCTGCGCGACGCGGGTGAGCGCGTCCGGCGCGATCGCGGGGTGAGAGACCGGCTGGCCGCACAGATCCTCCTGCGTGAGTTCCTCGCGGCGGGGTGCCCTTTCGCGCCGGGGGATTGGCCCGAGGCCGCGTCGTGATCTCCCACGGTTCCCGCTCCGGCGCGACCCCGGCATCGCCGCCTCCGACCCCGCCCGCGCGGCGGCTTGCGTCCCGTCTCTCCCGACTCGCCCTCTTCTGCCTCGGACTGGCGCTCGTGGCGGCCGCGGCCGCCTGGTTCTTCCTCCAGGCGCGTCTCGACGCCCCGGTCACCCCCCCGCGCCCGGGCCGGGAGGTGGGGGAGTTCCTGCGGATTCGCCGGGGCGAAGGATTCGGGTCGGTGACGGAGACGTTGATCCAGCAGGGGTGGATCGAGGCCGCCTGGCCGCTGCGGCTCGAGGCCCGGCGCCGAGGATGGGACCGCCAGGTCAAGCCCGGGTGGTATCGGTGGCGGGCGGGGGAGAGCATCCGCGCGTTGCTCGCGAGACTCGCCCGGGGCGAAATCGAGGAGGCGCGCGTCACGATCCCCGAAGGGTGGCGCCTCGGTCGCATCCTCGAGGTGCTCGCCGACTCGGCCTGGGTCCCGCGGGATACGCTCGCCGCTCTGGCCCGCGATCCTGGGTGGCGGTTGCAGCAATCGCTCCCCGGGCCGGGGCTGGAAGGATTCCTCTTTCCCGACACTTATCGCATCCCCCGTGGGGTGGAGCCGGGAGACCTTCTGGGGCAACTGCTCCGGCCGGGCCTGGACTACTGGCTCGATTCGCTCGCGGTCGAGGCCGGGCGGCAGGGCCTGAGCCGCCTCGAGGTCTGGACGCTCGCGTCGATCGTCGAGGCGGAGGCCGGCGTGGCCGGGGAGCGGCCGCTGATCGCCGCCGTCTTTCGCAACCGGCTCCGCCTCGGCATGCGCCTCGAGTCGGATCCGACCGTTCTCTTTGCCCTCGACCGCCCTCCGGGCCGGGTGCTCTACGCCGATCTGGAGGTCGACTCGCCGTATAACACCTATCGGCGTGTCGGGTTACCACCGGGGCCGATCTGCAGCCCGGGCCGCGCCAGCCTTCGGGCGGCCCTCTTCCCCGACCGCACGTGCGACGCCCTCTTCTTCGTGGCCCGGGGGGACGGGACTCATGTATTCTCGCGCACGCTGGCCGAACACAATCGCGCCCGGCGGGTACTGAGGGGACGTTCCTGAAAGAGGCCTGGACCGATGGGGCCGACTGGAGTCCTCCATCACCGCGCCCGACGGGCGCAGGGAGACCGCTTGACATGACCCCTGACCGGAGCCGACTGCAGGGTGTTTCGTCTGCCGCCCGGACTGGAAGTCGCTGCGCGCCGGCCCGGCGCCGGCCGGATAGAGGCCCGCGTCGGTCACCCCTCGTCTCCGCCGTCCGGGGACACGCGGCGATCGGCCTGGTCCTGCTCCTGGCGGGGGCGCTTCCGGCGAGCGCCGGCCCGACCAATCGGGGCGGTGCGCTCCTCCTCTCGTTTCATCCCGATGCGGTCTACGAACTGGGCACGCTCGACCACTGCGACCAGCTCGGGCTGACCGACCCCGGCAGCGCGGTGCTCCGCCTGCCGGCCGACGGGACGCCCCGGATTGTCGGGCTCTACGCGGTCTTCCCCGCGGACAGCGTCGGAACGATGAAGGCTATCAGCTTTGGTCTGCGCTACTCCGAGAACGTGCGACTGGTCGCAGCTGGTCCCTGCAACGGGGGCGGGATGGAGATCGCGATGAACGGGTGGCCCCGGTCGCATGGCGGGATCTCGGTCCATGTCATGCCGGAGGGGGTGACGACCGCGCGCATCATTCCGGTCTACTGGTTCGCCCTGATGGCCCGTGGCCCTGGCTCGTTCGAGGTCATTCCTCACCCGATGCCCCGACTGGGGGGGCGGATCGTCAGTACCGACGTGCCGCCGGTCGACGAGCCGATCGTCGACTTCGGCCGGATCGGGTTCGATGCCGAGGGATACCTTCCGGTCACCGGGGTAGCGGCCCCGATCGGGGCCTGTTGCGTCGAGGATCGGTGCTGGCTCCTGACGCGGCGGGAGTGCGAGCTCTATAGCGGGGCCTGGATGGGGACCGGTCTGGGGTGCGACCACGACCCGTGTCGCCCGGAGGCGTGGGGCGGATGCTGCCTGGACGGGGGGTGCGAGCCGATGACCCTCGTCGAATGCGCACGCAGGGGGGGAATCCCACTCGGAATCGGTGTGAACTGCGGTGATCGGCCCTGCCCGGGGCCCGAGCCGGAGCAGGGTTCCAACCTCACGCCGGCGCCCGAATCCGGGCCGGGGGCGGCCGGTGCGGGAACTCCAGCCTCCCCAGCGTCCCAGGGCGAGGGCGAAGGAGCGAACCGGTGATCTGCCGGGTCGATCAGATCCCCGGGGCGCTCTCGGCGAAATATGCCTCCCTGGTGGAGACGATCGGGTCCTATCCGGCCGTGGTCGTGGCCGTCTCGGGTGGCGTGGACAGCGCGTTCCTCCTGGCCGCCGCGGTCGCCGCGCATGGGGAGCGGGTCCGGGCCGTGCTGGGGTACTCCCCGTCCGTCCCCGGGGCGATCCTGGACCGAGCCCGACGGGTCGCGGAGCGCCTTGGCCTGGCCTTGGAGGTCCGGGAATCGAGGGAAATGGAGAGGCCGGCCTATCTGGCCAATGCCCCGGACCGCTGCTTCCATTGCAAGGACGAGCTCTACGAACTTCTGGGCGCGTTGGCCGCAGAGGGAGGCGGCGCGGTGGTCCTCGACGGAACCAACCTCGATGATCTCTCGGACCATCGTCCGGGCCTCGAGGCCGTCCGGGCTCGGGGTGTCGTCTGTCCTCTCGCTGACCAGGGGTGGACCAAGGAGGAGATCCGGGAGGCGAGCCGGTTGCTCGGTCTCGAGACCTGGGACCAGCCTTCGTCGCCGTGCCTGAGCTCGAGGATTCCGCACGGGACCCCCGTCACCGCCCCAGCCCTGCGGTCGATCGAGGCGGCTGAGCGTGGGCTGCACGCGATGGGATTCCCCGAGGTGAGGGTCCGACACCATGGACCGCTGGCCCGGATCGAGCTGCCGGCCGACCGCATCCGGGACGCGGCTGTCCTCCGAGAATCGATCGTGGAAGCGGTCAGGGCCGCTGGGTATCGTTGGGTGACGCTGGACCTGGCCGGATACCGGACCAGGATCGCAAAACAAGGAGCAGCGGACGATGGATCGACGTATCCCGACTGACAAGCGTGCCGCCGCGCGGCACACGGCTGGCGGCGCCGCACGGGAGGGCCGCCGCACGGTGGGATGGTCCCACCACCATCAGGAGATCGACTTCCGCCGCAAGAACTGGATTCTGTTCGGCAGCGGCCTTCTCTCCATTGTCCTGGGGTTCACCCTGTTATCGACCGGAGACATCACTTTGGCGCCGATTCTCCTGCTCCTGGGGTACCTGGTTCTGGTCCCCTGGGCGCTCGTGGCGCGCCCCAAGACTCCACTCGAGGCTCCCTCGGACGACGCGAAGGGCCGCTGATCGCGGTGACTCTCGGATAACTCATTGTTTTATGGGCGAATAGCTCAGTTGGTCAGAGCACCTGCCTTACAAGCAGGGGGTCACAGGTTCGAGCCCTGTTTCGCCCAATCCGTCCTCCCGTGTTCCATCCCCCTTCCCGGCGGGCGTTTCCCCTTGGGGCAAAATGAGTTGCGGATAAGAAAATCACCTTGCCGACCTCCGGCCGGACGGGCTATACTCATCTCGTGCAAGCCAGTAGTGGAGCCTGTAGGAAAGGGGGTACCTGGTAAGACAGAGACCTGCCTCTTGCAGACTCGGTATGTCGTGTTTGGAACCATGGAAATCCTCAAGCCTAGGAATGCATCTCGATTCACCAACAGAATCATCTCTGGAGGTCTAGTCTAATGAAGAAGCTGCTCTCCGCTCTGTTCCTGCTTGCACTCTGCTCCTCGCTTGCCATGGCGACGGTGCCGGATCCGACCAAGTGCACGGTGACGCCGGATCTGAACGGCGGCTGCCTGATCGCTCCGGGTACGCTGAGCGGTACGGTGCTGTCGATCAACGTCCGTAACTCCAGCAACAACCCGATCCAGAACGCCGTCGTCCAGGTGGTGTTCAATGCCGCGATCGACATCTGCACGACCGCGAACCACAGCGCCACCACCGATGCCAATGGTAACTGCACGGTCGCTCTGCGCGGCGGCGGTTGCATCAACGCGGCCACCCCGGGTGCCTGCGTCGTCATCGCCAACGGCATCGAGATCAAGAACTACAACAAGGTGAAGAGCCCCGACAACGCCAGCCACGACACGTCCGTGCCGAGCGGGACGGTGACCGTTGCCGACCTGCCGTTCTTCGCGGACGAGTTCAAGGGTGTCGCCGCGGCCGCTTGCCATGACTACACGAACGACAACGCCGTGACGACAGCCGATCTGCCGTTCTTCGGTGACGCGTTCAAGGCCGGTCTGAACTGCCCCCTGTGATCCGTCACGGGTCAGGCGATTCGGTCCGCCGGTTCGGATGTTGAATAGCAAACAAAGTTTCAACCTCCGTGAACTTGGAAATCCTCTGGGTGGATGGGTGGATGGAAGGAACGGCTTTTCACGGGGTAAGCCGGTTCCGGTGACGAGTGGTTCGACAAGACAGCATCTTGGCAGTTAGTCCAAGGAGGTCGAGACAATGAAGAAGTTTCTAATGGCGTTGGCGGTTCTCGCGCTCGTGAGCGCTCCCGCGTTGGCCGGTCCGAATGCGAACGGCACGCTGGTCGTCCATGACACGGGTCTGGTTTACACCACCGACAGCACCAGCTATCCGAGCGCGGCTCCGCTGTGCGCGGATGTCGACAACCAGATCGAGCTGGGCGCTTTCATGGTCTGGAAGGTGTATGCCGCTTTCCCGGAGAACGCCAGCCCGCGTTTGAAGGCGTTGGTGATGGGTGAGCAGTTCAACGCGACGACGTACGTCCTCGCGGGTGGCCTGCCCGACCCGGTCAATGACTTCGAGATCACCCAGAACGGCTGGCCGCTCACCAGCGGCGGCGGTGTCGGGATCAGCTTCGGCACCGTGAAGCTCACGACGATGGTCGAGTGCTACTGGCTCGGCGGCTACTCCTACGGTGGCAGCTGGGCGGTCGCTCCGCACCCGACGCAGGCGATGGTGTTCGTCGATGACTCCGTTCCGCCGGTCGAGGACCCGATCACGGCCCTCGGTTCGATCGGATTCGGCGTCCCCGGCAATACCCCCTGCCCGCAGGGTCCCCAGGAGGGTGCCTGCTGCTTCGCCGACGGTTCCTGCCAGCTTCTCTTCGCGGACGCCTGCCTCGGCGCCGGTGGTATCGTGTTCGGCGGTCCGTGCGACCCGAACCCGTGCCCGCCGCCTCCGCCGGAAGGTGCCTGCTGCTTCGGCCCGGACTGCGTCATCACCACCCAGTCTCTCTGCATCGCGCAGGGCGGTGCCTGGTATGACGGTCCGTGCGATCCGAATCCGTGCCCGCCGGTTCCGGTCGAGGAGACCACCTGGGGCGCCATCAAGGCGAACTATCGGTAATCCTCTCGGCTGAACGGAACCGCGTCAGCGGATTTCGCAAGCTCTCTGGAGGGGCGGTCCTGATGAAGGGCCGCCCCTCTTCGTCCTGGCGGCGTCTGTCCTTCCAGAGATTCCTCCGATTTTCGGTTCGACTCGGTTCGGCGCTCCGGCCCGGCGCAGGCGGTCAACCTGTTGCTCCCGCACGATGTTGTGACCGCGCGTGATGATCAGATTCCTCTTGCGCCCCTATCAACGCGCCACTAAGGTCAGGGCGGAGTTTGGGGGAGCCTTCGGGTCTCAACGGGTTCCGAGGGAACCTGGAGCACCGGGGTTGGATCCGGTTGACAGGGAAGGATGGCCGGGGTCCGGCCTGTCCCGTACTTCGTCAGGAGGTTGAAGATGACGATTCTGAAGCGGATGGCCTTCGGGCTTTTGGCTGTGGGACTGATGACGACGGTCGCCGCCGCCGGGCCGAACGCGGGGGGCGTCATGGTTCTGCATGCGACCAGTATCGCCTATACGGCCGACGTCACGGACTACACGGGCCAGTCGAACGTCTGGTGCGGCAACGATGGTCCGGAACCACCGCAGGTGCAGGTCTGTCCTCCGTACGATCCGTGGGAAGGGGCAAACCCGTGCATCGTCACGGCGGCGAATCCGACCAGCACGGTGGGGCTGGATCTGCCCCAGGTCTTCTTCGTGATGGCCGCTTTTGACGGGGATTCGTGCCCTCGCCTGAAGAGCACCTCCTTCGGTCTGAAGTATGACGAAGCGAAGCTCGGCATCGCCGGTCAGGGGCCCTGTCAGCCGGACAACCTCTCGCTGGAGATCCCGCTCGCGAGCAGCGAGGACGGCCAGGAGTTCCCCTTCAGCATGAGTGGCGTTGGACTGGCGTTCTCGACCGTCCGGACCAGCCGCCTGCAGGAGCTCTACTGGTTCGGCGCCTATGCCTACAGCGGCGACAGCAACCTGCTCGAGCTGGTGCGGCCGCCGAACGTCACCTCCGATGACGACTGGATCTGGGTTGACGATTCGGTGCCGCCGGTCGAGGACAAGGTCCACGCAGCGGGCAAGCTGGGTTTTGGCGGAACGGTCGGTGAGAACCCGCCTCCGGGACCCAGCCCGGTCGAGGAGATCTCCTGGGGCCAGATCAAGGCGACGTACAGCACCAAGTAACGAACGCATCGTGCGCGGGTGCGGCCGCGGCCGCGGAGATCAGGCCGTATGTCGTTGACGGCGGGTTCGAGGCGGACGGGCCGCTGATGCGCCGGATGTGGACGTGGCTCATCGTCATCTTCCATGAAGCGGGCGGGCGGAGGTGAACCCTCCGGCCGCCTGTTTTTTACCCTGTCCGGGTGCCGGACGGAAGAGGTGCCCACTTGAATCGTCTCCTTCGCCTGTTGGTAGCACTCACGCTGGGATTCCTGGCCCTGAGCTGCGCGAAGAAACCGCCCCAGAAGGTGGTGGTGATCGGCCTCGACGGCGCGACGTGGGACCTGCTCGAGCCCTGGATGGCGGCGGGAGATCTGCCGAACCTGACCGCGTTCCGCAACGAATCGAGCTGGGGCACGCTGAAGACGGTCATGCCGTATCTGTCGCCCCCGGCCTGGACCTCGGCGGTGACCGGCGTGAATCCCGGTCGCCACGGCATCTTCGACTTCCAGCGCCGCCTGCCGGGGCAGACGGTCATCGTGACCGAGACGGCGAAGAGCCGGCGCTCCCCGCCGATCTGGAACCTCTTGAAGGGGAGCGGCAAGGTCTCCGCGATCATCAACGTGCCGATGACCGACCCGCCCGATGAGATCGACGGTATGATGGTCGCCGGATTCCCGCATCTCGACCATGACGGATACGCCTGGCCGCCCGAGCTGGAGGCCCGCTGCAAGGAGATGGGGTACCTGCTCGACGAGATGGAGATGAAGCTGTCGCCGGGGCGGGAAGAGGAGATCCTGCACGAGTATACGACGACGCGGGACAAGCGGTGGGAGCTGACCAAACAGCTCTACCAGGAGAAAGAGTACGACCTCTTCTGGGTCGTCTTCACCGGGGTCGACCGCATCCAGCATCTCTACTGGATCTTCGATGATCCGAAGAACCCGAAGTACGACGCCACTCTGGCGCAGCGCTATGCCGATACGATGCGCCGCTTCTGGATCGAGCAGGACCGCATCCTGGGCGAGTTCTTCGCCCTGATCCGTCCGGGCACGACCGTGCTGATCATCTCGGACCATGGGTTCGGGCCGTCGCGGCGCGAACTGCGGGTCGGCAACTGGCTGCAGACCGCCGCCTCCGGCTTCTCCTCGCCGGAAGCGAGCCAGATCTTCTCCCTCGATCTCAGCGACGCGGCGAGGCTCTACGTCCGCACGCCCGGGCGCGATCCGGGCGCCGACCTGGCGCCGGCCGGGGCGCGCGGCCTCCGCGACCGGCTGCAGGCCGGGCTGGCCGGCGCGATCGACCCGGAGACGGGCGAGAGGCCGGTCGAAGAGATCTACCCGAGCGAGCGGGTCTTCGTGGGCAAGTATGCGGAAAAGGGTCCCGACCTTACGGTCCTGCCCGACTATGGTTGGTACATCGCCTGGGGTGACATGAAGACGAACTACCAGTTGCCGGCTTTCGGCCCGATGTCCACGACCGTTTCCGGTTGGCATCGCATGGACGGCGTCTTCCTGCTCAAGGGACCCGAGGCCACGGTGGGCAAGGCCGCGAAGAGCTACTCCCTGCTCGATGTGGCGCCGACCTGTCTCTACCTGCTCGGCCGGCCTTTACCGACCGACTTCGACGGCGGGGTGATGGACGGGGCTCTCCGCCCTGAACTGCTGCAGAAGAACCCGCCCGTCTTCAAGGGGACGTTGAACGAGGAAGACCGGCCGCTCACTCCGGAGGAGCAGCGCGCGCTCCGAAACCTGCCCTACGTGGGAGGTTGATTCCCCGCGTTCCTCGCCCGAGGTGAGTGGTCCCGATTTCCGGCCGGCGCGCGGCCGTCCATCACGGCTTGAGTCCGAGCTGCCCCATCATCAGGCGCACCTGCTGCGCCACGAGAGAGTCGGCGGCCACCGCCGCCAGCGATGTGCGGAAGAGCGGCTCGATCCTCTCCTGCCGTCCGGTCTCGAGGTAGAGGCGCGTCAGCTGCGTCAGGACCGCCGGACGTCCCGGCGCGATCCGCTGGCACCGCTCGAGCGCAGCGATCGAGCCGGACTTGTCACCGCGCCGCGCCAGGTAACCGGCCCGCATCCAGTGCGTCGTGGCGAGCTCCGGGCGCGCCGATTCCATCCAGCGGAGAAGGCTGTCGGCCTCGGACCAACGGGCTTGTTCCATTGCATCGACCACGCGGGGGAGCGCGGTGGAGAAGGCCTCATCCTGGTCGAAGCGGATCTCCTCGGGGAAGAGGGCGTTTTCCATCTGCATTCGCGTGCTCACCAGCTGCTGCAGGGCGTTGGAAGTGACCCGGTCGTCGGGATCGAGACGGACCGCGCGGGAGAGCTGCGCCTCGGCCAGCGCGTAGTCACCCAGCTTCGCGTTCAAGGCCCCCAGTTCTCGCAGATAGACCGCCCGCTTCGGGTGGGCCGCGACCAGGCGCTCCATGAGGCGTTTCGCTTCCTGGATTTCATTCTCCTCCAAGCGCTGGCGCGCGCGCGTGAAGACCGTCCCGGCGTGGGTCGAGTCGATGTCCCACGCCGCGTCGAGCTGCTGCGCCGCGGCCGCCGGCAGCGCGTCGGCGCGGTAACCGTCGGCGAGGGCGATGCGCGCCTCGAGATTCGTGGGATCGACTTTGACCGCCTCCTCGAGCAGGGGGACGGCCTGTCTCCAGTTGAGCGTCTGGGAGAAGGTGAGGGCGACCAGGCGCAGGTCCTCCGATGGATTGCGCAGCGCTCGGGTCGGCAGGATCAGGGCGGCGAGGACGGAGAGCGCGAACACGGCACCGGCGACGATTCCGGCGTGGCGCGAGGTGCCGGCCGTGACCGGGCGCGATCTTCCCGCCAGGCTCGCCAGCCAGGCGCCTCCCAGGGCGGCCAGGAGGGGGAGGCCCGGCTGCCGCGCGGCAGCGGACGTCGTCCCCGCCAGGCAGGCCGCTCCCACCGCCAGGAGGCCCAGCGCTATCGTGAAGCGGGTCGGATCTCCCCGCAGCCGCCGGAAGCCTCCGGCGGCCAGCGCCAGGAGGAGAGCAAAGCTCCAGGCGAGGTAGGAGAAGATCCGTGCGTGGCGCGAGGCCAGAAAGGTCGGCGAGAGCGCGTCCGGGACGGGGAAGGCCGCGACGGTCGCTCCGGCCTTGGCCAGAAGCACCCCGATCGTCGGGAGCGGCCGGCCGAAGGCCTGACGGAGCGCTTCGCGCGTCAAAGTCCGGCTCAGCGCGGACACCTCGCGTCCGCCGCCCAGGCGATGGCTCTCCTCCTTCAGGTCGGTCTCGGTTCTCCAGGCCGGAGGCTCGATGAACCGAGGCGTGCCGAGCGTGCCGGGATGGAACGCCTGCCAGGCGACCGGACCGCCGCCCCAACCTAGAACCGGAGCTCCGCCGGGGAGCGACGCGTGCCGCCAGACGAGTCCGGTGGCGGCGGCCAGGATGAGCGCGAGTGGAAGCGCGGCGATGAGGATCGCGGCCGGCGTCGCGCGATGGGCGAAAGGACGCGACGCGCGCAGGCGCTCGACCAGGCGGACCAGCGCGAGGCAGAGGAAGAGGAGTGGCGAGAGGAGGAATCCAAGCGTGAGGCAGAGCGCCAGGATTGCGACGCGCCCGAGGCCCGCCTTCTCGCCCGGCTCGCGCTCCCGATCCCAGAGCCAGAGTGCCGCGAGAAAGAGCAGCGTCGCCGGCACGACCGGCGTGAAGCGCGCGGCGAAGATTCCCCCGAGTGGATCGAACGCGTAGAGGAGTCCCGCGGCGATCGCGGCGGGGCCGCCCCAGCGGCGCCGGACCCACAGCATGAGCAGGAGGGCGGTCAATCCCTCGAGGATCGACTGGAAGATCGCCAGGGGACGGGGCGAGCCCGCGTCCATCCCGGGCAGGCACCCCGCCAGGAGCGGGTAAAGGACCGATCCCCGCGGCAGCGTGGCCGGCCACAGGGTGCCATGCGCGACTTCCAGCGCGCGGGCCTGGTAGGCCTGGTCCTCGAGCACCGGGTGAACGATGAGGGGGCTCTGCCCCACGGGCAACGCCACGGCCAGGCGAAGCACGATCACCAGCATCGCCGCGCCGAGGATGATCCATGTCGTACCGGACTTCATCGTCCCTCCAGGTCCTGGTTGGTCAAGGCCCCAGCCTACTCGCTTCGGACGACGGTGGGCAGAGCTCTTCGAGCGCCCGATCGAGCGCGGGGCGCGCCTCTGGCCGGTGCATCGTGATGGAATCAGCCCACGCGCGGGCTGCCGCGCATCCCCGGGCGCGGGCGAGGGTCAGGAGGAGGGTCCCCGTGTGATCGTCGGTGGGAGACGATGCGAACGCCGCGCGCGCGTGGAAGAGCGCCTCCTCCCGGTCACGTCCCGTTCGGGCGAGGAACCAGGCCAGGTCGTTCCGGACGGCGACATCGGCGGGCCGTTCGCGCAGCAACTCGCGATAGAGAGACTCCGCCCGATCGGGAGAGCCGCTCTGCCAGAGCGCATAGCCCCAGCTTCGCCGCACGTCGGCGTTGGTCGGCGCGGCCGCCGCCGCTCGACTCCAGGCCGCTTCCGATGCGTCCCAGCGCTTCTGCAGCGCGAGGGCCGAGGCTCGGCCGACCAGCACGTGCAGATCGTGCGCCGGCCGATGCCGCGCCGCGGCGGCGAAGGCCGATTCCGCGGAAGCCCCTTCGCCCAGAGAGAGATAGGCATTCCCCAGCTCGATCAGGGATCGGGCGCGCGGCCGGGGATCGCGCAGAGCGGGGCGGAGGAGCTCGACCGCTTCGAGCGGGCGTTGGAGTCGAGTCAGAGCGGTGGCGCGGACCTCGCAGGCCGGGGGATAGCCCGGCAGGAGCCCCAGCGAGCGGCCGGAGGCTTCGAGCGATCCCTCGAGGTCATTCTGTTCGAGCAGAGCGACGGCGAGATTCGCCCACGCCTTGGCGGAACGCGGCGAGTCGAGCACGGTGGCGCGGAAGAGGGCGAGATCATCTTTCCAGACCGCGCCGCGGGTCAGGCTCCGTCCGATGAGGAGGCCGCCCCAGGCGAGGGCGAGAGCCGGGACGAGCCAGCGCAGCGCTCGCCCGGGGGCGGATATCCCGGCGGCCGAGCGCGCGCTTGCCGCCGACGCTCGCGAGGCGCCGTCTCCCGCGAGGCGCTCGTGCAGACGGAACCCGAGGACCGCGAGCAGCCAGAGCGCACCCGCCGACGGCAGATAGGCGAGGCGTTCGGCCAGGATCGTGCCGACCGGCACGATCACGTTGGCGGTGACCATCCCGCCTCCCAGGAGGATCGCCCAGCCAGAAAGGACTTCGTGGTCCCGCCGGCGCCACGACCACCAGAGCGCGGCCGCGCCCAGAAGCGCGAGAGCTCCGCCGGCCAGCATCCAGCTCGATGAAGGGACAAGCTGCGGATAGCTGTGATCCGCGGCGAGCGGCCACGGAAAGAGAAGCCGGCCGATGAGAATCCACTGCAGTCCGAAGGCCGAGAGGACTCGCTCCACCGTCCCCACGTGCGCCAGTGCGTTGTCGGCCAGGCTGGGGGGCTCGAGTCCCCAGATGTGGCCCAGCACGCGGGAGCGGATCAGGAAGGCGAAGAGGAGCGCCAGGCCGCCGGCGGCCAGAACCAGCATCCAGTGCCGGCGCGTGGAGCCGGCGCCGGCCTCCACCCGCGGGAACTCGCGCCGCCGTCCCAGGACCAGCGCCGCCGGCAGCAGAAGGAGACCCGCGGCGCTCTCTTTCGACCAGAGAGCAAGGAGAAAGATCACGGCCGCCGCGGCGATCCGGAGCGCGGGCTGGTTCCGGCGGGAAGCGTGCGCGCGGCTCGAATCCGTGGACGGCGGCAGGGCGATCAGGATAGCGGCCAGGCCCCAGAACGCCGCCCACAACTCGGCTCGCCCGATGATCGAGACGATCGCTTCGACGTGCAGCGGGTGGACGGCGAAGAGGAGCGCCGCGGCCAGGGCCGGGCCCCGCCGGGCGGGAAAGAGGCGGCGCAACAAGAGCCAGAAGAGAAGCGTCACTCCGGCATGCAGGAGGAGGTTGACCAGCCGGAATCCGGCCGGAGCGGACCCGAGGAGTCGCGCGTTCAGCCAGTAGGAGAAGGTGATCCAGGGGCGGTAGAGCCCGGCGGCCGGTCGATCGGGCCAGTACGGAGTCGTCCACGCCCCGGAGGGGCTTGGCTGCCAGACGGCGGGATTGTCGCGCACGAGGCCGACGTCGTCGAAGGTGAATTGATGGCTGAGGGTGGGAAGGAACGGCGCGATCGCGGCGACGGCGATCCAGAGCCAGGCGAGTCGAGGGGATGCTGGCGCACGCTTCGTCATCGCCGGATCTCCAGGCGCGGGATCGAGTCGAGCGGCACCCAGGAGGTGCGGTCGATCCGAAGGAGCATCCGATCCCCACCGACCCAGTCCTGACGGTACTCGGCCTCGACGCTGACCGGTCGGAGCCCGGCGAGAGCGGAGACCAGGAGGTTCGCGGGATAGGCGAGGGCCGACGCCTCGATCGATGACCGTTCGAGCGGCGGCGCGGCCGGCCGGCGGGGCCAGGGCGTCGATGGCGGCGTGGTCGAGGCGATGCGGGAGGTTTGGCTCCCGCCGGAGACCGCAGGATCGCGCACTGCCAGCAGGAAGATCCGTTCGACGCCGTCGCGCTCCCACTGATCGCGCCGGAAGACCGCCTGCTGTTGCCACGCGGCGGCGGAGTCGAGCGGTGCAGGAAAGACGGCGGCGGGATTGCGGTCCAGCGCGGAGGGGAAGGAGCCGACCCAGGCGGGGCGGTCCCACCACCCTTGACGCCGCCCGTAGTACTCGAGGGTGGGACGGGTGAGAGCGCCGCAGACCAGCGCGTCGCGGGGCCCGAGCTGCCGGGCGATCCGCCCGGCCAGGTCACGATCCGAACCCTTGGCCGAGGCGTGAGTCGACGTGCCGGGAAGCGGCTGTCCCCCGAGACCCGCGACGCAGAAGATGGCCACGGCGGCCACCCCGACGGCGCGCGGCAGGCGGGACCAGCCGAGGGCGAGGAGCAGGAGGAAGGCGGGGAGCGCCAGCGTGTCGGTCCGTCCGAGCACGTACGCGGGCCCGACCAGCTTCGATGCGACGACGAGGCCGATCGGGGGAATCAAGGCGAAGAGCAGCGCGACGGCGAGCACGTCCCGCTCCGCCGACGACGGCGTGGGGCGCGGACCCGCGGTCGTCCGGCCGTCGCCCCGGGCCGACCGCGCACGGAGCCCCAGCAACGCCCCGACGAGTCCCACCACCGCGGCGGCCAGGGCGAGCCATCCAACGGGCGACCCGGCCGGCCATCCGGGGAGAGGGGTCGGAGGTCTGAGAAGGGGCGCGAGGCCATGGACGAACGCGAGCCACGAATAAGCCGGACCCAGCCAGAGCGTGCGCCCCTGCTCCCACCAGGCGCCCATCCACGCGTTTCCCTCGGCGTGCACGCCGAGGTTGGCGAAGAGGTGGACCGCCCAGGGGATCGCGCCGGCGACGAGCATGAGGGCGATGAGGAGGCCGTGTGACCGTGCCCGGCGTCCGACGAGGAGCGGCCGCGCGACCAGGATGCCGGCCGGAGCGAGGAGGAGGAGTCCGAGGTTGTGGCTGTAGAGGAGGGCGAGGGCGGCGGCCAGGAAGGCCGCGGCCTTGCGGCGCGTGACCCCGGATCGAAGCTCGAGGACCGACCAGAAGAGGAGCACGGCCATCAGGTGGACCAGGGCATAACTGCGCGCCTGCCGCGAGTAGAAGACCAAAAGCGGTGACGTCGCGAGGGCCGCCGTCGCCGCGAGTGCGGCCCCGGGCGCGTGACGCCGGAGAGCGGCCCAACCCGCGAGGACGACACCGCATCCGCAAAGCGCCGAAAAAAGACGCACGCCGGTCTCGCTTCCGCCGGAGACGACGCCGACTCCCTTCTGCAACAGGTAGTAGAGGGCCGGCGCGTCATCCTGCCGGAGCTGGGCCAGGATTTCGCCAACCGAACGCCGGATCAGGAGTGCCGTGTAGGCCTCGTCGACCCAGAGCCCCTCCGCCGCCAGTCCGATCAGGCGCCACGCCGCGGCCACCGTGAAGAGGACGACGACGATTCCGCGATCCGTTTTCATGCCGCGTTTCCCGGTCGCCGGGCGATGGCGAGAAGGCTGAGTCCGCAAGGAAGATCCGCGTGGCGCAGCCAGATCCGCTCCACCCCGAGCAGAGCGCCGAAGAGGCTGTTCAGCGGACCGGGGATCGGTCGCACATCGCTGACCGGACCGGAGACGCCCGGTGGCGCTGGTGGCGTTCTCCCGTTCTCGCCCCGAGCGCCCTCCGCCGGGATCGCGTCGTGCCCGCGTCGGCGCAAGAGGCGGACCGCCGCCAGCGCCGGAAAGAGGATCGTATTCCAGTAGGTGATGCGCACCGGCTCCAGCTCCGCCTCGACCAGGAGGGCACGCAACGGCTCGCGCCGGTAGCGCCGTGCGGTGTGGATCGCGGCGTCGTGCGAGGATCGCAGAGCCTCGAAGGCGGGAAGATTCAGCACAATCCTGCCGCCGGGGCGGAGACAACGGCGGAACTCGCGCAACGCCGCGAGATCACTCGACACTCCGCGATGATAGAGCACGTCGAGGGATACGATGAGGTCGAAGGTCTCCTCCTGGAACGGAAGCCGCTCGACCGATCCGCGCAGCAGCGGAGCGACGTCCCGCCGGCGGGCGAAGCCGAGAGCAAGCTTGCTGAAATCCATCCCCGTGACCTCTCCCTGCCGGGCGAGGCGCGCCAGCATCCCTCCCGTGCCGCATCCGGCGTCAAGGATGCGCCTCGGCCGGCGGCCGGCTCCGCGGCGGGCGCCGACGTCGTCGTCGCGGCCGTCGTCGCCGGCGGCCGTGGCTGGGACGAGCGCCTCGCGCGTGCGCTCCTCGACCAGTCGCCGCAGCCCGAGATACCACCAGAACTCCTCCTCCTGGGCGAAGAGCGTGGCGTACTCGTTGGCTTCCATGGCGGAGGATCCGCGCCGTTCAGGAGCGGAAGACCAGGATCACGCCGGAGCAGATCAGCGCGACCCCGGCCCATCGCAACGGCGAGACCGTCTCCTTGAGGATCAGCATCGAGAAGAGGAGGATCAGGATGTAGCCGAGCGACAGCATCGGATACGCCCACGATAGGTTCACCCGCGAGAGCGCGGCCAGCCAGAACATCGCGCCGAGGCCGAAGAGCCCGAAGCCGGTCAGGATCCGGGGATGGGTGAGCATCCGGCCGAGCGTGGGCATGAGGCCGGAGAGGGTGACCACGCCGATCTGGTTCATGCCCGACTTGAGCAAAAGCTCTCCGCTGACGGAGAAACAGATCGCGATGGCGACGAGCAGAAAGGGTTTCAGCATCCTCGTGTCTCCCGGGGGGCCTTCATCGAGCGTCAGGCCGGACGCGCCGCCGGCGGGTCTTCGCCGCGGAGCGCCGTCGTCACGGCATCGGTGACCAGATCGAGCGTTTCGTCTGTCATCTCCGGATAGAGGGGGAGCGAGATCAGCTGGGAGGCACGGAGTTCGGCCGCCGGGAACGATCCCGGCGGAAGCCCCAGCCAGGCGTAGGCCGGCTGGAGGTGGATCGGCCGCGGGTAATGGACCTGCGTGCCCACGCCCTGCCGCTCCAACTCCGCCCGCAGCCGGTCCCGCCGCGCCACCCGGGTGACGAAGAGGTGGGCCACCTCGATCCCGTCGTCGTCTACCGGCGGGAGCAACAGGGGCAGGCCTTGGAGGCGAAGCCGGTACTCGGCCGCCAGCTCGCGGCGCTTCCGGTTCCACGCCGCCAGGTGGGGGAGTTTGGCGCGGAGGATCGCCGCCTGCATCTCGTCCAGTCTGCTGTTGAACCCCACCTCCACCGAGTCGTAGCGGCCTTGCTCGCCGTAGTTCCGCAGCCGGCGCAGGCGCGCGGCGAGATCCGGATCGCGCGTGACGCAGGCGCCGGCGTCGCCGTAGGCCCCGAGATTCTTGCTGGGGTAGAAGCTGAAGCAGCCGATCCGGCCCATCGTACCGGCCGTTCGCCCGTGCCGGGTCGCACCGTGGGCCTGGGCGGCGTCCTCGATGACGGCGAGATCATGCCCGGCGGCGAGCGCTTCGATCGCCTCCATCGGGGCGCACCTTCCGTAGAGGTGCACCGGCAGGATCGCTCGGACCGGTCCGCCGCCGTCCGCGACCGCGGTGTCGAGGGCCCTCTCGGCTCCGAGCGGATCGATCATCCCGGTCGCGGGGTCGACGTCGCTGAAGATCGGAGTCGCGCCGGCCTCCAGGATCGCCGCCGCGGTCGGCACGGCCGAGTTCGGCTGCGTGAGCACCCGGTCCCCGGGTCCGACGCCGACCGCGCGGAGGGCGAGGTGGATCGCATCGGTGCCGTTGGCGACGCCGATGGCGTGCTCCGCCCGGGCAAACTCCGCGAACTCGCGTTCGAACGACGCCAGCTCCTCCCCGAGGATGAACCAGCCGCGCTGGAGAACGCGATCGATCGCCGCGCGGAGATCGGCCTCGTGGGCGTGGAACTGCGCCGCGAGATCGCAGACGGGGATGAGGGGACGATCACTGGTCGGCGGCACGGCTACTCCAGGTAGGGCTCGAGGTTCTCGCGATAGTACGCCACCGTCCGCTCCAATCCCTCGGCCAGGGAGACCCGGGGGAACCAGCCGATCGCGTGACGGATCTTGTCGAAACTGCCGTAGTAGTCGCCGATATCGATGATCTTCGCGTCCGGCGGGAACGGCACGAGCCGGTAGCGGGCGCCGGGGCAGAGGCGGATCAAGGCGTCGGTGAACTCCACCAGGGAGACGATCTGCGGATGCCCCAGGTTGTAGATCTCGCCGACGGTCTCGGCCGAGGGACCGACCATGAGGAGCGCCTCCACCGCGTCGTCGACATAGTTGAGGTCCCGGCGTTGCGTGCCATCGCCGAAGATCCGGATTTCCTCGCCCAAGAGGGCCAGCCGCACGAACCAGGGGACGAACCCCTGGCGGTCGTGCTTGAGGAGCATCCGCGGGCCGTACGTATTGGTCAGGCGCAGGCTGGTCGTCGCGATCCCATGTACGCGGCTGTAGAGGATGTGGTACCACTCGCCGGCCATCTTGTTGATGCCGTTGACATCGACCGGCTGGAGCAGGTGATTCTCGTCGACCGGGAGATACTGCGGCCGGCCGTACTGCTGGCGCGTCGAGGCATAGATGATCCGGATGCCCGGGTTGTGCCGGCGGCAGGCCTCGAGGATGGAGAGTTGCGCCCGGCAGTTGATGTCGAGGTCGGTCTCGGGGTCGCGCATCGAGTCGACGTGGCTGACCTGCCCGGCGAGGTTGAACAGATAGCGCTGTCCGCGGACCAGCCATGACATCGAGTGGGGGTCCCGCACGTCGGCGATGTTGACCCGGACCCGATCCTCGAAGCCGCGGATGTTCCAGAGATTGCCGCCATAGGCGGGGATCAGAGAGTCGATGATGGTGACGTGCGCGCCCAGCTCGACGAGCCGCCGGGCGAGGTTGCTCCCGATGAACCCCAGGCCGCCGGTGATCAGCACCGGCTCGCCGCGATAGGCCTCGCGCCAGGTCGAGGCCCCGCCCGGGGTGACCACGGGGGAAGGCGCTCCGCCGCTCATGAGCCGGCTCCGTTCGCGGTCTGGCGCGGTTCCGTCACGAAGAGGCGCCACCAGAGTCCGCCCATGCCCCAGAGGACGCGGGCGACGCGCGGAATATTGAAGAACTGCGACCGCCCGTGTGCGCGGTGGTAGTGGTGCACCGGGACCTGCTCGATCCGGAACCGGCCGAGAGCGATCCGGGCCATCAACTCCACGCAGATGAGGCCCGAGTCGGTCGTCAGCCGGACCTGGTCGAAGACCGTCCGGCGGATCAGGCGGAAGTCGCAGTCGACGTCCCGCACCGGCAGGCGGAACCACAGACGCGTGAAGTGGTGGTAGATCCTCCCCACGACCGCGCGGTAGAGAGGATCGGAGCGGCGGATCTTGAAGCCGTTGACGAGGTCGGCCCCCCCGCGTTTCTCCCACAGAAGCTCCAGCTCGCGCACGTCGTACTGCGCGTCGCCGTCGGTGTAGAAGACGAACTCCCGGGTGGCGGCGGCGAAGCCACTCCGCAGTGCGCCCCCGTAGCCCCGGTTTCGTTCGTGGGTCACGACGCGGAGGGTGTCGGGGTAGAGCTTCCGCAGCTCATCGAGGATCAGCCCGACGTGATCGGGGCTGGCGTCGTTCACGACGATGACCTCGAAGTCGGGCGTCAGGCGGCGCGCCACCTGGTGGGCCAGTGTGACCATCGAGGCGATCGTCCCCCAGTCGTTGTAGGCGGGAAAGAAGATCGACAGGCTGTCGGGTGTAGCGCTCCGCACCGCTCCCTGCTTCCGCCGGCGCGTCCCCACGCCGGCTCCCGGGTCTCTGGGCGGCTCCTCCGTCTCCGCGGGGCGGGTGCCGACCCTCCTCGTTTTCGACCGACGGCCGTGCCATCTGGAGCCCGTCGGTGCGCCGCCTTGTGGGGCTTTGCGGGCAGAGGGTATCATGGGCCGGATGTCCGTGGCAGGCAAGATCCGCGGGGCGGGAGGATGACAGGATGGGCACGATGGTCGAGCGCGGTCGCAGGGTAGTCGGAGGCGTCGGATGGCCCCGTTGGTCAGGGCCCGGGAGCATCGTCGGAGCGATCGTCCTGCTCCTCTGGCTCGTTCCCTCCTGCCAGGGCAAGGCCGGGGCGGAGCCGGTCATCGTCACCGTCGGGCCCCGGGAGATCCGCCTGGACGAATTCGAGCGCGCCTTCTGGGCCGAGCAGAAAAAGGACCGTACGCTGACGCCGGACACCGCGGGGGTGCGGCGCTTCCTTCCGATCCTGGAGCACCGGGTCATCTGGGAGGAACTGGCTCGCGAGGAGATTCCCGAGCTCGAACCGATCCCACGCCTCCGCCTCGAGGAGTTTGCGGAACAACAGGTAGTCGAGGCGCTGCGCGAGGAAGCCTACGTCCGCGCCGCTCAGCCGGACGAGAAGGCGATCCGCCGCGCCTATGATCTGCTCGGCCGCAAACTCCACCTTCGCTACATGAAGCTGGCCACGAAGGAGGAAGCGGAGGAGATCCTGCAGGCACTGCGGCAGGGCGCCGTCTTCCCGAAAGTGGCCGAGGGAAAGAGCCTGGACGAGGCGACCCGCGCGAAGGGAGGCGACATCGGCTGGATCACCTACTACGACCTCGATCCGGAGGTTCGTGACCGCGTCTTCAACCTCCGCTCCGGAGACATCGGCGGCCCCTATGCCTGGAGCGGCGCCTGGCAGCTCTTCCAGGTCGTCGAGGAGGCGATCCACGACGGGCGCGGATCCCTGGAGCGCGAGCGCGCCCGCCTGGTCCAGGGACTCTCCATGTCGGGCGTGATCGCGGGACGCAGCGCGTACGTCGAGGAGCTCTTTCGCAAGTACAAGTACCGGACCGATCCGGCCGAGGTCGCCTGGATGACCGCGCTCCTGCGGGAGAAGACCGCCTCGGTGCCCCGTACGGTGAGCGAGTTGCCCCGCTCCGATCCCGACGATCCCGACTCGCCGCCGGTCATGAGCGGCAATCCCTTCTCGACTCCGCCGGTCTCTCCGACCGACACCAGCCGGGTCATCGCGACCTTCGAGGGGGCGGGCGGCCTGGTCCGGATCTTCCCGATCCTGGTGGTGGACCAGCTCCTGACCGACGCCCCGATGTCGTGGCCGCGGTTCGAACAGACGGAGGACGTCGAGCGCCTGGTGCGGGAACTGGTCCTCGAGCGGCTCGAGATCCTCGAGGCGCAGAACCGCGGGATCGCGGAGCGTCCGGAGATCCGGCAGCGGTTGACCGAAGAGGAGCGGAAGATCCGCGCGCGTTACTGGTACCGCACGCGCCTGCGGCCGCAGACCCGGTTCTCGCCGGAAGAAGCGCGCGCCTACTTCGAGACGCATCCGGACGAGTTCCAGGAACCGGAGAAACGGCGGTTCGTCGCCCTGAATACCGCCGGCCGTGAACTGGCCGCCGAGATCCGCACCCGCTTGGCGCGCGGAGAGACCCCTTCCGCCATTCGGGCCGCGCTCTCCGCCTCGGACGCCTCGCTGCAAGGGACCGGCGATCGCGGTACGCCCCTCATGACCTACGGCCAGTCTCCGCTGCTCGACGAGGTCCTGTTCAGACTGCCGGCGGGAGGTGTTTCCCATCCGATTCCGGTGCAGGGACGCTTCACCGTGGCGCGCGTCGAGGAGATCGTGCCGGCCTGGAAGAAGAGCTTCGCGGAGGTGGAGGAGGAGATCCTGCAGCGGACCAGTGCCGCGCGCACGGACGAAATCCTGCAGGCGAAGATCGACGAGGCTCGGCCGCGGTATCCGATCCGGGTCGACTGGTCCGTGGTCGATCGCGTCCGGACGACACCGCCGGATTGACGGAGCGAGGTCAGAGTCGGCCGCGGCCCGCCCCGGCTCGGCGGCATCACTCGCCGAGCGCGCTTTGCAGCCAGAGGCGCCAATGCGGCGCGAGCAGCGCCTTGACGACCATGTCACCGGCGACGAAGAGGGCGCTCACCGCGAACATCCGCCAGGCCGTCCGCGCGTTCCACGGCGCGCGTTGCAGCACCCGGCCATAGAGCAGGTGGGCGGCCGCGATCGCGCCGGTCACGAATCCGATGACGCGCAGCACCGACCAGATCGGCCATCCGATCAGACTGGCCGTGAGCGGGCCGGCCGACAGATCCACCAGCGTGCCGACGTAGTAGTTCATGTAGTTGAGCAGGACCGCGCCGAATCCGAGACCCGCGAGGCCGGCCGTGACGAACGAGGCCGCCAGCGTCAGGCTGTAGTGACGCAGGTGTTGGGGCACGAAGAGGGATGGATCGCCCTCCGCGCCCTCTCCCGTCCGGATCCAGTGCAGCATCTCGGCCTGGTACTCCTTCCCCTGCAGGATCCCGCGCGCCGCCGCCTCCGGCCACCACCGCGACACCTCGATCACGGTGATCGAGACGGCCAGCGACCAGAGGAGCATGAGGCCGACCGCGCGCCACGGCCGTCCCCGGCGCAGCGCGTCCAGCAGGATCAGCCAGGCGGGGATCGCCTGCACCGCCGGGGTGATGAACCGGGGCAGCACGAGAGGGAGGCACCCCGCCACCACGCCGAGAATCACGATGCGGGTCAGCGCGCCGTTCCCCTCGCTCGAGGCGGCGCGGCGGATACGGTCCGCCGTGCGGGCGGGATCGCCCGGTGGATGCGTCATAGCCAGTAGATCGCCAGGTAGGAGAGGGCGAAGCCGACCTGCGCGGCGAACATCATCTTGTACATGTGGCCCCACGAAGGGTGGTTCTCCGTGCGGGCCAGTTCGTCCGGGTCTTTGAGGATGAGCGAGAGCGTGTAGGCGCCCCAGAGGACCAGACCGAACCCGAGGACGTAGAGGAGGACCGGGTGTCCGGTCAGCCAGCCCTGCCAGGTGCCGAGTGGGATCATCAGAAACGGCAGGACGAAGGAGGGAGAGATCATCCAGGCGGCGCGCTTCGGGCCGAAGCGAACCGGCAGGGTGATGCAGCCGTCGGCGGCATCTCCCTTCATGTCGGCGAAGTCTTTCGTCGTCGAGGCCCCGAGGAGGAAAGTGCCGAAAATGAGGCCGATGTACCATGGCTCAAAGTCCCCGGTCACGCTGCGTACGGTCGACCAGCCGGCGACTTTGAGCAGCAACCCGCGTGGCACGGCGATGGTCAGGTTCGCCAGGAATCCGAATCGTTTGGTCCGCAGCGGCGGCACCGAGTAGATGATGGTGAGCAGCGCCGCGGCCGAGGCGAGCAGAAAGCACTGGAGATTGACCAGGGCTCCGAGGACCATCGACAGGCCGTAGAGGATCACGGTCACCCAGGCGGCTTCGCGGATCGACATCCGGCCGGAGGGGATCGGCCGCCGCGGTTTGTTCACGCGGTCGATCGCGAGGTCGTAGATCTGGTTGATGCCGTTGCTGGCCCCGTTCAGGATCGCGGCCATGAGGGTGCCGAGCACGATCTTGAGGAGGAGCGCACCGGTGAAGGGCACCGGCTCGTGGTGCGCTCCCAGGGCGGTGACGCCGCCCGACAACATCCCCAGGGCCGGTGCGATGAGGGTGAAGGGGCGTGCGAACTCCCAGTAGAGGCCGAGTCGCTGGTCGATCCTGGTCGGTGTCGTACGCGCCTCCCCGTTTCCGTCCGAGTTCGTCCTCCGGTGCCGCCCGCGGACCGGATCCGCGACGCTAGCACGCCCCCGTGATCGGGTCAAAGGGACGGTTTCTTGACACCCCGCGACGGGCGTGGCATTCTCGCCGGACAGGTCTCCCCGTGGCAACCGATTGAGAGATATCGGGTTGGACACATCCCCGTCAGGAGGGACATCGCCGTGCCCCAGACCCACCCGGAATCGCCCCGTTACCACGTCGATCCGCCGGGGATTCTCGTGATCGACTGGCCCGATGGCCATCAGTCCCGCCTGGAGCCGGCGACCCTCCGTCGGAGCTGTCCCTGCGCCGGGTGTCGTGAGGCGCGGGAGGCTGCGGCCCGCGTGGTCGAGGGGGTGGAACCGCTCCCGTCGAACGCGGGTTCCTTCACCCTGCGGCGCATCGAGCCGGTCGGGCACTATGGGTTGGCCCCCGTCTGGGGCGACGGGCATGCGGTCGGCATCTACGCCTGGACGGACCTGCGCAGACTCTGCGGGTGCTTCCAGTGCCGCCTGGAAAGGGGAGAGACACGATGATCCCGCGACCCGCACTGCGCGCCTCGATGCTGCCGGCGCTAGGACTGCTCCTGACCGGGAGCGCGGCGGCCTCCGGTGACCCGGTTCGTCTGCTCCGATCGGATGCGACAGAGGTGCGCCTCGAGGTGGTGGCGCCCGCTCCGGTCCCGGGTCCCGAGGCCGATGGATTCGCCACGTGGGAGATCGTGGACCAGGCGTTCCGTGCGGGCGACTGGGGCCGCGTTCTCGAACCGGGGGCGCCCGATCTTCCCTTCGCCTCGTTCCTCCTCGGGATTCCGCCGGGGACGAGGCCGGTGCTCCAGGTCGAGGCAGAGGATGCGGTGCTCCTCCCCGGCCCGGCTCCTCGCCCGGTGCCGCGTTCGGAGATCCTGGTCGGAGAGGATGGCCTGCCGGTGCAGATCGCGCATCCGGCCCGGGAGGAGAAGGCCTGGTCCGCGCCTTATCCGCGGGTCCCGGCCGAACTCGGAGAGCCCGGAACTCTGCGTCACCTCGATGTCGTGCCGGTGCGCGTCTATCCGTATCGCTGGGACCCTGCCGCCGGCGCGATCCGCTTCGCGAGGCGGCTGGCGATCTCGGTCCGGTTCGTGCCGGACGAACAGAAGGCGGTCGCAGCCGCGCGCCTGGCGGCGCCGGGGGCCGAACCAGCCGGGTGGGAGCGGATCTATCGGCAGTCGGTGTTGAATGCCGACCAGGCGCTCGCGTGGCGCCGCACGCCGGCTCATTGGCGCGCGACGACCGGCGCGGCGGCGCGCCGGTCGGCGGCGGAGGGAGGCGAGTTTCGCATCCCCGTCACGCGGAGTGATCTCTATCGGGTCTCCTACGAACGTCTCGCCGCGGCCGGGTGGGACGCACCCGGCGCGCCGATCTACGGGCTCGCGCTGGTCGAGCGCTTCTTCGACGAGACCAGGCTGGATGACCCCTTCGTCGAACAACCGGTGCCGATTCTCGCTCGTGATCTGAACCGGGACGGTGCGTTCGGTCCGGGGGACGACTTTCTCTTCATCGGGCTGAACGCGTGGGATCGGCTCCACCCCCCGGCGCGGGACCGGCGTTACGGGCGCGAACATGCCTACTTCCTGTCGTTGCGGGCCGAAGGGGGGCTGCGCTTTCCCGAGAGGGAGAGCCATCTCGGCCAAACCGGTCTGCCGGTCGAGACCGCGGGCAACTGGTCGCAGCGCTTCGAGGAGGAAGCGATCCTGATGATCCCCGGCGTCGACGGGACGGATGGCGACCAGCCCTACGCTCCCGAACTCGGCGTGGAGGCGATCCGCCAGGATCACTATCTCTGGTTCGGCGGGGATGGCGGGGACGAGAACAACGCGTCCTACCGGACCCGGTTCACATTGCCGGGAATGACCGAAGTCACCGGACTGACCGTGGCGCTGCAGCGCTTCCGGCAGCCGTCGGGGGCCGCGACCGCGCACGTGACCCTGAGCTCAGGCCCGACCGATGGCGCTCCGGTGGCCCTGCCCGGCATGCCGCTTCTGATCAGCTACCGCAACCGTCACGTCTACCGGGCGACCGGCGCGGATCTCCTCCAGGGGGGAGTGACCGTGGTGCCGGGGAGCAACACCTTCCGGATGGCGATGCCGATCGACCAGGCCGCGGCGGCCCTCGACTGGCTGGAGTGGTCGTATCGGCGTGACCTGTTGGCCGAGGATCGGCGCCTCGCCTTCCGCACGGGCGCCCTGACCGGCGCGAGGGAGTTCCACCTGCTCAACTTCGGCACCGCCGACACGACCGGCGCCGACCGCCTCCTCCTTTTCGACCTGAGCGACTCCGCGCGCACCACGACCGAGGAGGGACCGCTCCTCCTGACCTGGCAGCCGTCGCAGTACCAGGAAGGAGTGCTGAAGGTGCAGGTCGACTTCGGCCCGACGCCGCGGGAGGAGACCCTGCTGGCGGTCTCTCCGGCGCGGGCGCGCGAGCCGGAGTCGATCCGGCGGGTGGGAGAGGACGACCTGACGATTCCGCCGGGCGCGGATGAGGATCTGATCGCGATTCTGCATCCCGACTTCGCCATGGGGATCGGACCGCTCCTGCAGCAGCGGCGCGATCAGGGCCTGACCGTGCGGCCGGTCCTGATCGGCGACGTCGTCGACCAGTTCAACGGCGGCCGCCCCGGACCGGTCGCGATCCGGAACTACCTGCGCTACCTCTTCCGCGCGCGGGCCACCTCCCCGAGCTACCTCCTCCTGGTGGGGGACGCGAGCGAGGACTTCGGCAACCATCTCACGTCCAGCTCTGTGAACTTCGTCCCGACGCAGACCATCTTCTCCGACGCCTACTCGGAGCAGGGGCCGGAGCTGGTCTCGTGTGACTACTGGTTCGTCGACCGGCTGAGCGAACTCGGTGAACGATTCGACTATGCCCCCGACATGCATGTCGGGCGGCTGCCGGTCGGAACGGAGGCCGAGTTGACCGAGGTCGTGCGCAAGATCGTCCGCTACGCGGAATTCCGGCCCGACGACAGCTGGCGCGCGCGGGGCCTCTTCGTCGCCGACGACGAGTTCTCGTCCACCATCGGATTCGGAGGCGGTTACTTCTTCCGCGGAGACCAGTTGAACACGCCGCGTCGCACCAACGAATCCCGCTTCCGCTGGACCGCCTGGGAGGGGAAGAAGCTGATCCACGAAGCGGCCGGCTTCACCGATTTCGAGGTCGACTCGTTTTTCACCGCGGTCTACATGGACACCGTGGCCGGCAGCTGGTCGACCAACGGGAATCCGGTCGATCTCCGTCGCTGCCGGACGAACACCGCTGACTGCCCCGCCTACCGCTGTCCGATCGATCCGGGACAGGCGAACTACTGCCTCAGCACCGGCGATGACATCGTCTACGCCGACTTCCTCTACCAGAACTGGTGGGCCGACAACTACGACTACGGTCAGCTCAAGGTCAAGCCGCTCCTGACCGACGCCTGGAGCCGGGGGTATCTCTTCGTCTCCTATCAGGGCCACGCCAACTCGACGCTGCTGAGCCACGAGTACATCTTCCGCAATTCGCCGCGAGCCGGGTTCGAGGATGCGCTGCGCGTCCGGAACAACGAGCGCCCGTTCGTCTTCATGGGCTTCGGGTGCCACGTGGCCGACTTTGCGCGGGAGGACGAGGAGACCGTTGGCGACAGCATGGGCGAGAGGATGCTCTTTCTGGAGGACCGGCGCGGGAACATCGCCTGCCTCGGGTCGACCGCCTACGAGTGGATCGATCGAACGGAGTGGCTGAACCTGGCCGTGCTGCGCGCCTGGTTCGAGGATCCGCCGCGGGACGAGGAGGGAAACCCCCGCTGGGTCCTGGGGGAGATCATCAGCGCGGGCAAGGCGCGCCTCACCGCTTCGGACTACACGAACGACCTCAACACGACGTACAACCTCATCGGTGATCCGTCGATGCCGATGGAGATGGCGCCGCCCCGCCTCTCCCTCTTCGTCAACTGCACGCCCGGCGACGAGGGGTGCGAACCCTGGGCGGGCGGCCGTCTCGAGGCGGAGGCGGAGAGCGACACGGCGAGGATCCACCTGCGCCTGCGCGATGAGACCGGCATCCGCGCGATCGAGATTCGGGACGAGGTCGGGCTGGTCGATCCCTCGGAGTACCGGTTCGACGCCGATCCGGAGTACCCGGATGATCCCACGCGACGGGTCCTGGTCTATGCCCGGCCGCTCACCGTCCCGGAGGAGGATTACACGATCGAGATCACGGCCCGGGACGGGAACGGGCAGACGCGCGCGGTCTCGCTGTCGGTCGAACTGGCCGCCGTCTTCCGCGTTCGTTCCGGCGGAGTCCTGCGCCCCGTCCAGCCGGACGTCGTGATTGAACCGGGGGACTCGGTCTTTGTCGAAGCGATCAGTCCGGTCGATCTCGAGGCGTCGGACCTGGAACTCTGGCTCGACGATGAGCCGCTCCTCCGGGGAGGCGAACCCAGCGCGGGCGGGTTCCGCGCCTGGGAGCTCCGGTCCGTTATGACCGAGCTCTCGGAGGGGACGCACCGCCTGCGTCTGCTGGTGCGGCGCCCCGATCACTCTTTCGCGGAGCGCGCCGCTTCGTTCCAGGGACCGGGCGCCGATCGGACCGATCTTCTCCACGTCTACAACTTCCCCAATCCGTTCACCGGGGAGACGCGGGTGATCTACCGGCTGAACCGCAGTGGAGTGGCGGCGAAGGTCTCGGTCTTCACGCTCGCCGGCCGGCGGATCTGGAGCGCGGATGGCCCGGCCCTGGCGAATGACAACGAGATTGCCTGGGACGGGCGGGATGCGGATGGAGATCCGGTGGCCAACGGCGTCTATCTGTACAAGCTCGAGATCCAGACCTCGGAGGGTAAGACGATCAGCCGGGTCGAGCGCATGGCCCGCGCCCGCTGAGCGCGAGGCGCTGCACGCGGCCGGCCGCGTAGGCCCGGGCGGAGGTGAGGCCAGAGATGAACCCTGAGCGTTGGACAGTCAGGACGGGCGAGGCCGTGCAGGCCGCCGAGCGCGCCGCCCGGGACGCCGGTCATCCGCAGCTGACCAATCTGCACCTCCTGGATGCGCTGCTCGCGCAAAAGGAGGGGGTCACGCCGGCGCTTCTGGCCAAACTCGGCGCCGCTCCCGAGGCCTTGCGGGAGGCGATCCGGCGCGAACTCGATCGGAGCCCGCGGGTCCGCGGCGGAGCGGTGCAGCTGGTGGCGGCGCCCGAGACCGCCCGGCTGTTCGAGGCGGCCGATCGCGAGGCGACCCGGCTCCAGGACGAGTATCTCTCCACCGAGCATCTGCTCCTCGCCCTGGCTGCCCCCGAGACCGCCGGCAGCGCCGCTCGCGTGCTGCGGGAGGCGGGGATCGACCGCGAGTCGCTCTACGCCGCGTTGGAGGAGGTGCGGGGCGGCGCCCGCGTGAGCGATCCGAACCCCGAGGACAAGTACCAGGTCTTGAAGAAGTACTGCCGTGACCTGACCGAGGCGGCGCGCAAAGGGGAACTCGACCCGGTGGTGGGGCGCGACCGCGAGATCCGGCGCGTGACCCAGGTGCTGTCGAGGCGACGGAAGAACAACCCGGTCCTCATCGGTGACCCCGGAGTCGGCAAGACCGCGATCGTGGAAGGGTTGGCGCGGCGGATCATCGCCGGCGACGTGCCGGAAAGTCTCCGCCGGCGTCGCCTTCTGGCCCTCGATCTTGGCGCTCTCGTCGCCGGCACGAAGTTCCGCGGCGAGTTCGAAGAAAGGCTGAAGGCCCTGCTGCGGGAGGTCTCCCAGTCGGACGGCGAGGTGATCCTCTTCATCGACGAGCTGCACACCCCCGTCGGGGCCGGCGGCGCGGAAGGAGCGGTCGACGCCAGCAATATGCTGAAGCCGGCCCTGGCGCGGGGCGAACTGCACTGCGTCGGCGCGACGACGCTGGATGAGTACAAGAAGCACATCGAGAAGGATGCCGCGCTCGAACGGCGCTTCCAGCCGGTCCTGGTCGGCGAGCCGACGGTCGAGGACACGATCGCGATCCTGCGGGGCCTGAAGGAGCGCTACGAGGTCCATCACGGCGTGAAGATCCAGGACCGCGCGCTGGTCGCGGCGGCGCGCCTCTCCGATCGCTACATCGCCGACCGCTTCCTGCCCGACAAGGCGATCGACCTCGTGGACGAAGCGGCCTCCTCGCTCCGGATGGAAATGGACTCCATGCCGCAGGAGATCGACACGGTGCAGCGCCGGCTGACCGCCCTCGAGGTGGAGCGCGAGGCGCTCAGGGCGGAGGGGGATGCGTCATCGGCCGAACGCCTGCAGGAGCTCGAGCGGGAGCTGGCGGAAGCGAACGCGGAGAAGATCCGCCTGACGCGCCACTGGGAGCGCGAACGGGATCTGGTGGGACGGATTCAGGGCGGACGAAAGCGGTCGGAGCAGCTGGCGCTGGAGGAGGAACAGGCGGAGCGGGAGGGAGCGCTGGAGCGCGTGGCGCGGATCCGCTACGGCGAGGCGCCCGAGGCCCGGCGCGAGATCGAGGAGGCGGAGCGCGCGCTCGCGGAGCACCAGACGTCTCTGCGCATGTTGAAAGAGGAGGTCGACGGGGAGGACATCGCGGAAGTGGTCTCGCGCTGGACCGGCATTCCCGTCACGCGGATGCTCGAGACCGAGATGGAGAAACTGCTCCAGATGGAGGAGCGGCTCTCTCGTCGCGTCGTGGGGCAGGACGAGGCGAAGCGCGCCGTGGCCGAGGCGGTCCGCCGCGCCCGAGCCGGGCTGTCGGCGGAAAGCCGACCGCTCGGCTCCTTCCTCTTTCTTGGCCCGACCGGAGTCGGCAAGACTGAGGTGGCCCGCGCTCTGGCCGAGTTCCTCTTCGATGACGAGAATGCGATGGTGCGGCTGGACATGTCGGAATACGGCGAGCGCCACTCCGTCGCGAGGATGATCGGCGCCCCGCCGGGATATGTCGGCTATGAAGAGGGGGGCGCCCTGACCGAGGCGGTGCGCCGGCGTCCCTACAGCGTCGTCCTGCTGGACGAGATCGAGAAGGCCCATCCGGAGATCTTCAGCCTCTTTCTCCAGATCCTGGACGACGGGCGCCTGACGGACGGACATGGCCGGACGGTCTCGTTCACGAACACGGTGATCATCATGACGAGCAACCTCGGGACCGAGATGATCGGCCGGGTCGAAGGAACTCCGGATGAGAGTCTGCGGGCGGAGGTGCAGCAACTGCTCCGGCGCCAATTCCGCCCCGAGTTCCTCAACCGGCTCGACGAGATCGTGATCTTCACCTCCCTCTCGCGCGCCGAACTGCGGGCGATCGTCGGCCTGCAGCTCGAGCGACTGAACCGGACGCTCGTCCCGCGGCGGATCCGCCTGCGGGCCACGCCCGAAGCCGAGGATGCTCTCCTGCGGATCGGCTACGACCCCGACTATGGCGCCCGGCCGCTGCGCCGCACCGTGCAGCGGGAGGTGCAGAACCGCCTGGCGCGGATGATCCTGTCGCGTGAGATCGCGGAGGGGGACAGCGTCGTGCTCGAGACCGGGGCCGAGGGAGAACTGCGCCTCCGCGTCGAGGCCGGGTAGCAGGGGCCGCGGGCGAGGGGCCGCGAAGAGGGCGCTGCCGGCTAGGTTCCGTCTCCGCTGAACCGGACCTGGTTCTTCCCGCGCGCTTTCGCCTCGAGGAGCAGCCGGTTGGCCCCATTCCACAGATCGCGCACGGTCCGGCCGGCCGAAGGATAGAGCGTTCCGCCGATCGAAACCGTCACCCGCTCCGCCACGTTGCCCCCGTCCAGGCTGCGCAGGGTGAGCGGTTCATCCGCCACCGCCGTGCGCAGGCGCTCCGCGATCAAGCGCGCTTCGTCGAGCGGCACCGGGGGGGAGAGGATGGCCGCGAATTCCTCGCCGCCGTAGCGGGCCAGGGTGTCGGTGTGGCGGAGCGCCGCCTTCAGCACGCAGGCGACCGTCGCCAGCACCCGGTCCCCGCCGTCGTAGCCGTAGCGGGTATTGAACGACTTGAAGTCGTCGACGTCGACGATGAGGAGAGCCAACGACTGCGAACGTCGGTCGGCCACCGCGATCTCGCGCTCCAGCTGCTCTTCGAAGTAGGAACGGTTGTAGATGCCGGTGAGGAAGTCGTAGAAGATCAGCCCCTGAAGCCGGATGCTGCTGGTGATCAGCCCCTGGAAGTGTTGCGCCACCAGATGGGCCAGTGCGATGCGTTCGCGCGTGAAATGCTCCCGGTCCGGGTGGCGCTGCCAGAGAATGCCGCGCCATCCGGTGGCGTCGTCCCCCAGGCCCTCGATCAGCAACGATCCGTCCTTCCCGAGGTCGGGGAAGAGCAGCAGGCGATCGCGCTGCCGCGCGAGGCGCTCGAGATCGGACGCCGGCACCGGAAGTCCGTTGGTGAGAGGCGGCGCGGGCCAGTCCTCCCCCGGCGGCGTTTCGATCGCCTGCAGAGAGGCGCTCCCGACCGGGACGAGTTCCTGCAGAGTCCGTTCGAGGTTCAAGACGAGGTCGCGCGGCGTCATCACCCGGTCCTGCGAGACGAGACCGGCCTGGATGGCGAGGAGGCCCTGGACTTCGTGGTAGCGAAACCCCCCACGCGTCGCCGGGTCGAGCGGCAGGGGGATGGTGCGGGCGCCGGGTGGCTTGGGATGGAGCGGGATCCGGAGGCGGATGCGGATCTTTCGCTCGGGATCACGCAGCCGCAGGATCTCGTGCGTACCGACCCGGGAGCGTTCCAGGACCTCGAGGCACCCGCGATCGACGAGGGCGTCCAGCAGCGACCGAGTCGCCTGTTCGACCTCGGTCGGGTTCGGGTCGGCCAGGACCCGCTCCACCAGAGACTGCTCCTCCCAGGTCAGGGGAGCGGACGCGATCACTTCCCGGAGGAACTCGCTGTATGGAATGGGGATACGCTTCAAGATGGACCGCTTTCCTTCAACGGCTGTCCGATCCCCGAGCGCCTCGCTCGGACGTATCCAAAGATACCACCCCAGGGCCCTTCTCTCAAGATACGAAGCGGTTCCGCTGATTCCGGTTTGACCGATCCTTTGCGCCGGCGCGTCGCCCGGCCGGCGGGGTCCGTGGTTGACAGTGCGGAGCCCGGAAGTCTACTCTCAGCTTGGGGTACAGATCTCCCATGGGTCGCCGGACTCTCCGCCGGCGGCCGGAGGTTGACATGTCTCGCTCGAAGTTCTTCCACATCGCGTCCCTGATCGCAGTGTTGCTCTACCTGGGGCTCGGCTCGAGCGCGTCGGCGACGACGGCGTGGAGCGACCCGGGTGCCGGCACACCTTCGATCGGTATCGATGATCCGCAATTCGGCACCGGAGGCGGAGGCGATGGCTGCGGTGACCCCGACGAATTCGGGATCTACTCGCGCCCCGCGCCGCCGATCGATCCGGAGCTGGAACTGGCGCCATCGGACCGAGAGAAGTCCAACGACAAGAGTCCGAGCGGCGAGGCGTCCGCGTTCTTCTGGCTGACGCTGTCGCGGTGGCTCGGGTTGGCCGGGTTGTAGGGATACAAGCAGATCAGGGGGGATGAGGGCGGCAAGGTTGGGTAAAGCCGCCCCACCTGATGGAACGCAGGGAAGAAAGCGATCCCGCACGGCCCCACGGGCCCGGGAGTCTTGATCGCGGGGCGGAGGCCGCGCCGCCGCGCCGGCGGACGGCGGTTGCCCCGGAGTTGGGCACGATCGATCTCCTTCTGCGCGCGGGCGATTACGGCCAGGCTTGGGAAGATTGCCGCCGCCTGCTGCGCGAGCCGGACTTCTCCGATCATCCCGGCCTGGTGCGGCGCACGGCCTACAGCCTCGACAAGCTGGGGCGCTTCGAAGATGTTCGGGCGCTGTTAGAGCCGTTCCTGGCCGAAGCGCCCGTGCCGGACGAACTCGGCGAACGCGAGGAACTGGCGCGTTGCCGCCTCATCCTGGGGAAAGTTCTCCACGAGCTTGGACGGCTGGCGGAGGCGGAGGCGCAGGGGCATCTGGCGCTGTCGACGCTCCGCGACGATGCCACGGGACCCGAGGCCGGATTCGTGCACAACCTGCTCGGCACGATCCGCTTCCGGCAGGGTGAGGCCGACGAGGCCCGCACCCACTTCCGCGCCGCGCTCGATCATTTCCGCTCCCGCGGCGATGTCACCAATCTCGCCCTCGCCTACATCAATCTCGGACATGTGCACAAGTCGCGCTGCGAGTGGGATCGCGCCGTCGAGCACTACAACGCCGCCTACTACCTGCGGGCGACCGAGGGGGAATTCCAGGACCAGGGAGCGATCCTGCAGAACCTGGCTCTGGTCCAGCTCAAGCTGGGGCGGTACGAGGAAGCGCAAGGGCACCTCGAGACGAGCCTGCGTCAGGCGCGGAACCTCGGGTCCCGCGCTCGCGTTCTCCGTTCTCACCTGGCGCTGGCGCTGCTCGGCCGGGAGATGTGGGACCTGAAGTTGATGCGGCAGCATCTGGAGGCCGCGCAGACGGAGTCAGGTTCGCCGCCGCCCGGACGCGACGGTTGCCTCCTGGTGATGGAAGCGGCGTATCTCGCTCGCTTCGAGGGTCGGGTGGACGATGCGGAGCGGCAGGCGGAGGATCTGCGGGCGCGCGTGGAGAGCCTGGCCGCGCGGGGCGACCTGATGGTCGAGTCTCTCCTGCTCGATGGCAGCCTGGCGCTGGATCGCGGGGACGCCCCGACCGCGGAGCACAGCTATCGACGCGCGCGGGAATTGGCGCACGCGGATCTCGACCGCTTCGAGGAGACCAAGGCGCTGCTCGGCCTGGCCGAAGTGGCGATCCGCGCCCGTCACACCGAGGAGGCGGAGCGCACCTGCCAGATGCTGGCGGAACGGCTCGTCTCCGGCGGAGAACAGCCGATGCTGGCGCGGGTGCACCTGCTTCGGGGCCGCATCGCGCTGGAATTGCGGGCCGACCCCGAAGAGGCGCTCGGTTGGTTCCGCCGCGCGCGCGACCTGTGGCGGCGCCTCGTGCTGCCGCGGCAGGAGACTCTGGCCGACCTGCGCATGGCGGCGTCGCTCCTCGCGCTGGGCCGGGCCGGAGAGGCGGCTGCGCTGGCCCAGGCGGCTCGGGAGCGGCTGGCGGGTGGAGTGGACGTCCCGTTCGGAACCGCGGCCGAACTCGCGGCGCTCGAGGAGACGTTGCGGGAACGGCTGGCCCATCCACCGTCGCCCGGCATCGACGGGGGCCGCGCTTTCGCCCGCATGGAGGAGCTCGTCTCGTCTGACGCCGGGGTCGGTGAGAAGCTGCGCGGCGTCCTTCTCCTGATCATCGAGGCGCTCTCGGCCGAAGGCGGATTCGTGGCGCGCAGCCTGGAGTCGGGGCTCGAGGTCGTCTCCTCGGCGTCGATGGGCCGACTGCAGGGTCGCAGGACATGGTCGCGGAGCGCGCTCGGGCTCGGTGAGGTCGTCGAGCCGACCGTGGTGAAACATCCTCCCACTTCCGGTGCGGGGGCTTCCAGCGAGGACTCGTCCGCCCCGGCGCTGGTGTGGCCGATCACGTTCTTCGGCCGACCGCACCTGGTCTGGGTCGAGCGGCGCGAGGCCGGCCGAGTCGGCTGGGGGCGCGCCGAACTCGACTACGGGATGGTGCTCCTGGCGGAGGCGAGCCGCGGCCTGCGCCCGCTCGTTCCCCTCGGCGGGGTCGACGACGGAGGCCTCGAGGGGTCGGTCCATCTCGCGGATGTGATCACGCAGAACCACAGGATGCACTCGATCCTGGAGCTGATCCGGCGGGTGGCCGACAGCGACCTGACCGTGCTGCTGCAAGGAGAGACCGGAACCGGCAAGAAGCTACTGGCCGAAGTCCTCCACCGCGCCAGCGATCGCCGGGACCGGGCGTTTGTCACGGTCGATTGCGCGGCCCTGACCGACAGCCTCCTCGAGAGCGAGCTCTTCGGCCACCGCAAGGGGGCTTTCACCGGGGCCACCTCTGATCGCGTCGGTCTGCTCGAGGAAGGGAACGGAGGGACGGTCTTCCTCGATGAAATCGACAAGTCGGGTCTCTCGGTGCAGCGACGGCTGCTCCACATGCTCGATTCGGGCGAGGTGCGGCCGGTCGGAGCGACCGGGTACAAGCGGCTCGACGTCCGCGTCGTCTGCGCCACGAGTTGTCCCGACCTGCGCCAGGAGGTGGCGGAGGGGCGCTTCCTCAAGGATCTCTTCTACCGGCTGAATGACATCTCGATCGTCGTGCCACCGCTGCGCGAGCGGCCGGACGACGTCGCGCTCCTGGCGGAGTGGTTCGTCGAACGGTTCGCCGCGCGCCTCGGGCGGAAGATCGCGGGAGTCACGCCCGCCTTCCATGCGGCGCTGGCGTCCCACGCCTGGCCGGGCAACGTCCGGGAACTGGAGAAGGCGATCCGGCGCGCGATCACCCTGGCCGATGACGGAGGCTTCCTGGTACCGGACCTGCTCCCGTCGGCCGTGCTGGAGTCGTCCGGCAGCGGGGACGGCGCGGTCGGCGGATCGCTGCATGATCGGTTGGAACGATACGAGCGCGGGCTTTTGATCGAGGCCCTGGACCGCCATGCCTGGAACAAGAGCCGGGCGGCGGTCGAGCTCGGCCTCTCACGCCGGGGGTTGAAGAACAAGATCGAAAGGTACAGACTGGACAGGCGCCGTTCCCGGAGGCGGTAAGGCCGGCCCGCGGAGTGGGAGGGCGGCGATCTCCCCGGCCGGTCACGGGGAATCAAACCAGCGGCAGCTGGACTTCTTTTTTGGGGCCGGGATGCTTTTGTCCGGCGGGAACAATGAGCCTGGGCGAACTACTGCGGGAGGACTGCGTCCTCCTCGACCTGACAGTGGCCGACAAGGCCGAGCTGGTGCGGTGCATGGTCGAGCGACTGGCCCGCGCGGGCCTGGTGGCCGAGGTATCCCCGGTGGCCCATGCCCTGCTCGAGCGGGAGCGGGTCATGAGCACCGGGATCGGCGGAGGCGTCGCCATCCCCCATGCTCAGAGCCCGGCCGTCGAAGCGCTGGCGGTCGCGCTGGCGCGGGTCCCGGAAGGCATCGACTTCGCCTCTCTCGATGAGAAGCCGGTCCGGCTCATCTTCATGATCGTCGGCCCCGAGGAGAGGGGCGGCTTCATCCGGATCCTCGCGCGCATCTCGCGGCTGCTCTATTCGGGCGATCTGCAGAGCCGGTTGCTCGCCGTCGAGAACCCGGCGGCGGCCGTTCGCGTCATCCGCGAGGAGGAAGACCGGCTCCGTGGCTGAGCGCGGCGGGGGTTCCGGCGAGGTCCGGCGGGTCCTGTCCGCCTGGTTGCCGGTGCTTCTGCTCGAGGCGGCGGTGCTCTTCGTCTCGAGCCGGCCGGGGTTGACCGCGCCGGCCACGATTCCGCATCTGGACAAGGCGGCCCACCTCTTCGAGTATGCGTTGCTCGGGGGGCTGATCCACCGCGCCTGGCGCGTGACGGGGCGATCGCGACGGTGGGCGTGGGTGGTCTCGATCCTCCTGGTTGCGCTTTTGGCCGCCGGGGACGAGAGGATGCAGGCGATGGTGCCGGGCCGGGACTCGAGTCCCGGCGACTGGCTGGCCGACCTGCTCGGCGGGATCGCGGGAAACTGGGGGGCAGCGCGCTGGTTGGATCGGCGCCCGGCCCCCGCGAGGGTCGCGGCGTGGCCGCGGCGGGAAGGGTAGGGACGACGGCATGCTCGATCATCTGGCGGAGTTCCGGCGGACGCACGGATGCGGTGACCTGAGGCCCGGGCAGGCGGGCGCGCGGGTGCGCCTGGCAGGCTGGGTTCATCGCGTGCGGGATCACGGCGGAGTGATCTTCCTCGACCTGCGCGATCGTTCCGGGCTCGTCCAGGTCGTGGTGAGGCCGGTGGGCGGCGCCGAGGAGCTGACCGCCCGCGCCCGGAGCGTTGGCAGCGAGTGGGTCCTCGGGGTGGAGGGCGCCGTGGTCGCCCGTCCGGACGCGATGGTCAATCCGCAGATGCCGACAGGCGGAGTGGAGGTCGAGGCCGACCGGCTTCTCATCCTGAACGACGCGCAGGTCCCCCCCTTCGTGCTCGATGACGCGCCGAGTGCGGGGGAGGACCTGCGTCTCGAATATCGTTATCTCGATCTGCGCCGGCCGGAATTGGCCGCGGTGCTGGCCTTGCGCCACCGCGTCGCGCGGGAGACCCGCAACTATCTCGATGAGGCCGGCTTCTGGGAGATCGAGACGCCGATGCTCGTGCGGCCGACGCCCGAGGGAGCGCGCGACTACCTTGTCCCCAGTCGCGTCCATCCGGGGAGCTTCTATGCCCTGCCGCAGTCGCCGCAGTTGTACAAGCAGCTCCTGATGGTCTCCGGCACCGATCGTTACTTCCAGCTGGCGCGCTGCCTGCGGGACGAGGATCTCCGCGCCGACCGGCAGCCGGAGCACACGCAGATCGACCTGGAGATGTCGTTCGTCGGCGAGGACGAGATCTTCGCGCTGATCGAGGGGCTGATGCAGCGCCTCTTCCGCCAGGAGCTCGGCGTGGAGCTCGATTCTCCGTTCCCCCGCATCGTCTACCGCGAGGCGATGGATCGCTACGGCAGCGACAAGCCGGACCTGAGATTCGACTTCCCGCTGGTCGATGTCTCCGAGGTGGCGGCGGGCTCCGGGTTCAAGGTGTTCGACGACGCCCTGGCCGGCGGAGGGGTGATCAAGCTGCTCCTCCACCCCGGCGGGGGCGCGCTCTCGCGCCGCGAACAGGACGACCTCGAGGCCCTGGCGAAACGTTACGGCGCGAAGGGGCTGGTCCGGGTCAAGGTGACGCGGGACGGGCTGGAAGGGGGACCGGCGAAGTTCTTCCAGGCGGATCTGCAACGGCGTCTGGTCGAGACGGCGGGCGCGGCGGAGGGGGATCTGATCTGCCTGGTCGCGGATCGCCGGGAGGTGGCCTGCCGCAGCCTCGGCGCGCTCCGCTCGAGGCTGGGTGCCGCGTGGCTCCGGTCCCATCCGGAGCGGGCGCGGGAGTGGCGGTTCGCGTGGGTGATCGAGTTCCCGGTCTTCGAACGCGATCCCGGGAGCGGCGCGCTCACGGCTGCGCATCACCTCTTCACCATGCCGATGGAGGAGGACCTGCCCCTCCTGGCGACCGATCCGGAGCGGGTGCGCGGTCGTCTCTACGACCTGGTCCTGAACGGTTACGAACTCGGGTCGGGGAGCATCCGGATCCATCGGCGCGATGTGCAGGAGGCCGTGATGAAGGCGGTCGGGATCACGGCCGAGGACGCCGATCGCCGCTTCGGCTTCCTGTTGAAGGCGTTCCAGTACGGTGCCCCGCCGCATGGCGGGATCGCGCTCGGCTTCGATCGGACCATCATGCTGATGGCCGGCCGGACGTCGCTGCGCGATACGATCGCCTTCCCCAAGACGACCAGCGCCGCCTCGCTGGTGGACGGAAGTCCGGCCCCGGTCGAGGCGGCTGACCTGCGTGAACTGAAGCTCAGGCTCGAGACCGAGGCCTGATGCGCGCCCCCCTGGGTGCGCGGGAGCATGCTGACATGAGCGGACCATCGGAGGAGGCGCGGATCGCGCTCTTCATCGACTTCGAGAACATCGCCCTGGGGCTGAAGGGGCGCAAGAGCAAGAGCTGGGACATCCACCGGATCCTCGAGCGGTTGTTGGAGAAGGGACGGATCATCGCGAAGCGATCCTATGCCGACTGGACCCGTTACTCCGAGTACCGGGAGGCGCTGCACGAGGCCGCCATCGAGCTGATCGAGGTGCCGAAGCGCAGCCAGACCGGAAAGAACTCCGCGGACATCCGGCTGGTCGTGGACGCGCTCGACCTCTGCTACACGAAGGAGCACCTCGACACCTTCGTCATCGTCTCCGGCGACAGCGACTTCTCGCCGCTGGTCAGCAAGCTGAAGGAGAACAACAAGCGGGTGATCGGCGTCGGCCTCCGGGACGCGACGTCCGCGCTCCTGGCGGACAACTGCGACGAGTTCCTCTTCTACGAGGACCTCGGTTCGCCGGCCGAAACGCGCCGGGCGGAGAAGGGGGGACCGGCGCCGACGAAGAAACAGGAGGCGTTCGACCTGCTGCTCGATTCGATCGAGGCGCTGCTCCGCGAGAACAAGGACATTCTCTGGAGCTCGATGATCAAGGACACCATCAAGCGGAAGAAGCCGGCCTTCAGCGAGAACGCTTACGGCTACCGCACGTTCAGCGAGCTGTTGGAGGATGCCGCCCGGACCGGACTGATCCAGATCACCCGCGACACCAAGTCGGGCGGGACCTACGTTGTGACCGAGGTCCGCTTCCCGTAGGGGGAACCCGGGAAGGCGGGGCGTGGTTCTGGCTCGGGGGTGGCGGCGCGCACACGGCTTGGCCGCGACCGGGATCGGGTGCTACCATCGGCCGGTCAGGGTCAGGTGGCGTGGAAGGAGGATTCACGGATGAGGTTACGGGTATCGCTCGGGGCGGGCATCGCGGTGCTGCTGGCGCTGGCCGGCTGCGCCTCCCATCGCCCCTGCCCGGTCATTCCCATGCAGCTCAAGCTGGCGAAGCACGAGCTCGATTCCTATCAGAAGCAGGTGACGACCAAGGAGGCCGACCTCGAGCGCGAGACGAACGGCCTCTCGATGGCCGAGACGCGCCTGCGGCAGCTCGAGGAGGAGGAGCAGCAGCTCAAGGCGCTGATCGAGTCGGGGAAGTCGGACGCGACCAAGAAGGAGGAGCGCCCATGAAGTCCGTCCGATTCTCGTGGCGTGCCGCCCGGGGCCTGGCGGCGCTCGGAGGAGTCCTCCTGCTGATGACGGTCGCATGCAGCTCCGGCGGCCCGGCCCCCCCGCCCCGTGATCCCGCGAGCGGCGAATACTACACGCCGGAGGAGCTGCGCCGGCTTCCGCCCGATGAGCTGGATCGTTACTGCTCCTTCATGGAGGCCAGCTTGCACGAGATGAAAACCCGCGCCGCGAGTCTCAAGGTCAGGCTCGACAGCCTGACCGTCCTCGCCGACACGTTGCGAGCGCGGCAGGTGTCGATCGGCAACCGCACACGCGAGATCTCGGCTCGGGTCCGTGAGCTGCGGCTGCGGGAAAAGGCGACCAACACCTATGTCGTGGTGCCCGGAGACAACCTGCGCAAAATCGCCCGGACGGTCTACGGCGACGGCATGCGCTGGCGCGAGCTCTACCAGGCGAATCAGCGCCTGATCGGGTCGGAGGACGCGGAGCTGAAGCCCGGCACGCGGCTCTCGATTCCGCGTCAGGCCGAGGAGGCCCAGTAGACCGCTCCGGAGAACGGGGAGGGACCTTGCCAGCCGGACCGGCGCAGGAGTCGATCGATCTCTCCGGGCTCGATGCCCTCGCCCTTTTCGGGCAGGCGGACGGGAACCTGCGCGCGCTCGAACGACGCTATGGCGTGACGTTGAGCGCGCGTGGCAGCACCCTTTCCGTCAGCGGTCCCGACGACGCGGTGCGGCGGGCCGGCGCCGCGCTCGGTCTCCTGGTGGAGCGGGTTCGGTCCGGCCGGGTCATCACCGACGAGGATCTCGCCTTTCTCTTCTCCGCCTCGGATGAGGCCCCCCCCGTGACGCTGCCCGACGACGACGTCGTCTTCTTCGGCGACAAGAAGCTGGTAAAGGTCCGGACCGCGGGGCAGGCCGCCTACGTCGAAGCGCTGAGGCGCCACGACATCGTCTTTGGGATCGGTCCGGCGGGGACGGGCAAGACCTATCTGGCGGTCGCGATGGCGATGCGGATGCTCAAGGAGAAGGCGGTCGAACGGGTCATCCTGGCGCGCCCCGCCGTCGAGGCGGGCGAGAGTCTCGGCTTCCTCCCCGGGGATTTGCAGGAAAAGGTCGATCCCTACCTCCGCCCGCTGCACGACGCGATGCAGGAGATGGTTCACTTCGAGAAGCTGCAGCGCCTGCTGCAACTGGGTATCATCGAAGTCGCGCCGCTCGCTTACATGCGTGGCCGGACCCTCTCCCGGGCCTTCGTGATCCTGGACGAGGCCCAGAACACCAACCTGACGCAGATGAAGATGTTCCTCACGCGCCTCGGCCCGGGTTCCAAGGCGGCGGTCACCGGAGACATCACGCAGATCGACCTGGACGATCCAGAGGCCTCCGGGCTGATCCGGATCCAGCAGATTCTTCGCGGCCTGGAAGGGGTCGCCTTCTGCTACTTCACGGAGAACGACGTGGTCCGGCACCGCCTCGTCCGCGAGATCATTCTGGCCTTCGACCGGAGCGCGGCGCCGCCGTCGGAGCTGGCCGACCGGTAGGCACGCCATGAACCCAGCCTCCGGCCAAGAGGGGTCGACCAGGCTCTCCTTCCGACAGCGATGGAGCGGGTTGCCGGTGCGCACGCACCGGTTGCTGGCGCTTGCCCTCGTGCTGCTGGCGGGAGCCTCGCTCATGCCGTGGCCGCGTCCTCGCGGCGCCGGCCGTTACGAGCTGGGCCGGATTCAGACGACGACGGTCATCGCGGAGTTCGACTACCCGGTGCTGAAGGATCCGGGCGAACTGGAGCGGGAACGCGTGGAGCGGGCGGGAAACACGCCCGCGGTGGTCGTGCGCTCGGATACGGCCATGACCGCCGCCTTCTCCCGTCTCGCCGATCTACGAGATGCAGTGCGCACGTTGCGGACCGTCCGGGGAGGACGCGATGAGCTCGTCCTGCCGCTCAGTCAGCAGGCTCTGATCCCTCTGCTCGTGGGCGACGGCGCGACGGCGCTGCTGCACCAGGCAGAGCTGCTCCTGCAGGATGTCATGCAGCGCGGGTTTGTCTCGCCGGAAGTGGCAGCGCAGCTGTCGGAGTATCGGGCCGTCCGGATCCGTGATCCCCTCGGAGACGCCGTGGTGCCGACCGATCAGCTCCTGACCGCCGATCGCGTGCGCGAACTGGCGCGCGGGCGCGCGGGGGCCCGGGACCTCCCGGCGGACGCGCTGGCCGAGGTCGTGGTCTATTGCGCGGTGCCGAACCTCAGGTTCGATCCCGAGGCGACCGGGGCTTCGGTCGACCTCGCACTCGAGTCGATCGATCCGGCCGAGGGGCGCGTCCTGAAAGGGGAGAAGATCATCGGGGCCCACGAGCGGATCACGCCCGAGAGGCTCCGACTGCTCCGCTCCTACGAGTACTGGCGCGATCAGAGGGGCGGTGGCGCGGCCCTTTCCGCGTGGCTGCCGTCGTTCCTCGGCCGCCTCCTGATGCTGGCGCTCGCGATCGGCCTGGGGCTGGCCTACATCCATCTCAACCGTCCTGCCCTGCTCGAGAGCCCGGGCGATGTCTGGCTGCTGGCGCTCCTGGAGGCGCTGGTGCTCCTGATCGCCGCGCTCTTCCTGCGCGTGCTGGCGCTGCCGGCGCTCTTCGTGCCGGTGGCGACGATCTCCATCGTCGTCACGCTCCTCTTCGACGAGAGGCTGGCGCTCGCCGCCTCGATGCCGCCTCTGCTCCTCATCGCCGTCTTGAGCGGTGGGGGAGCGCCGTTTCTCGTCGTGATCGGGACCGGGGCGGTCGCGACCGTCCTTCTGACCCACGCCGTACGGCAGCGCGCGCAGTTCTTCCGGCACCTCGCTTTCCTGCCGCTCATCCATCTCGCGATGGTCGGGGCGCTGGCCCTAGTGGACGGCGACCCGGCCTCGGAACTGGCGCGGGAGGCGGCGGTCGTCGTCGCCAATCCGCTCCTGGCGGCCGCGCTCGCCCTCTTCATCCTGCCCTATATCGAGGCGACCTTCGGGCGGGTCAGCGACATCTCGCTGCGCGAGTTCCAGGACCTGAACCGCCCGTTGCTCCGCAGAGTGGCGATGATCGCGCCCGGGACCTATCACCACTCGATTCTGGTCGGCACGCTGGCGGAATCGGCGGCGACTGCGGTCGGAGCGAACCCGCTTCTGGCGCGGGTCATCGGTTACTACCACGACATCGGCAAGGCGGCGAAGCCGGAGTACTTCGGCGAGAACATCGCCCTCGGCATGAAGAACCCGCACGACCGCCTCGCCCCCTCGATGAGCCGCCTCATCCTCGAGTCTCATGTTCGCGAGGGGGTCATGATGGCGCAGGAGGATAAGCTGCCGCAGGAAGTGATCCACGGGATCCGCGAGCACCACGGAGTCTCGCTGATGGATCAGGCGTGGCGGCGGGCGCGGCGCCAGGACCCCGAGGCGCGTCCCGAGGACTTTCGCTATCCCGGGCCCCGTCCCACCTCGCGCGAGTCGGCGATCGTCCTTCTGGCCAACGAGGTCGAGGGGGCGGCGCGCGGCCTGGAGGATCCGACGCCGAGCAGAATCAAGGGGCTCGTTCACCGCGTGGTGCAGGAGAACCTGGAGTGCACGAACCTGGACGAGAGCGGGTTGTCGCTCCGCGACATCGCGCGGGTGCGCGACTCCTTCGTGCCGATGCTGGCCGCCGCATTTCGTGGCCGCGTGCACACCGATCGCGGAAACGAGGAAGGATCGAATCGTGAGACCAATCCCCGTCGCACGCCGCAGCCGGGCGGCCGCCGTTGATCTCGATGCGCTCCGCCTTTTGGTGGAGCACTGTCTCGACGCAGAGCAGGTGGATCCCGGGATCGGGCTCGGACTCGTGCTGGCCGGAGATCGCCTGCAGCGCAGCCTGAACCGCTCGTGGCGCGGTCAGGACCGCGTGACGGACGTCCTCTCGTTCCCGTCCGGGGCGGAGGCCCCGCTGCCGGCGGGTGCGGAGCCGGAGTTGCGCCTCGCGGGTGAGGTCGTCGTCGCCCTGCCGCAATGCCTGCGCCAGGCCGCGGAACGCTGCGAGGCGCCGGGGCGGGAGTTGGCCCGCCTGGTCGTCCACGGCCTGCTGCACTGCCTGGGGTATGACCACGAGCGTCCGGAAGATCGCGCGCGGATGTCGCCGCGTGAACGCCGGTATCTCGCCTGGGCCGATCGTACGGCGCTCACGCCGGGCCTGCTCCGGGTGGAGAGGGGGCGCGGTTGAATCCGATCCTGCTTGCTCTCGTGGCCGTGCTCGTCGCGCTGCCACTCCTGGGGCGCCTCGCGGCGGCGCCCGGCCGGTCGGTCTCGGCGCCGCGGGGCTTCGCCCGGCAGCTCCTCCACCTGGGAGCAGTGGCCGCGACGATCCTGCTCGCGCTGGAGGGGGGGCGACCGCGCCCGGAGCATCCGGGATGGGACGTGAGCACGGTGCTGGCCGTCATGCTCGGCGGGCTCATCTGGACCGAGGGGATACTCCTCTCTTTCGGCCCCATCTCCGCCCGCGGACGCCGGCTGGGCGAGGAGGGCGCCTCGGGTTCGACCGCCGAGACACCGGCCGAGGCCGAGTTCTGGAATCCGCCGGCTTCACCCTCGGATCATGGTGAGGCCTCGGCCGATCGTGACGAGGGGACGCTCTCGGCGGAAGGAGAGGCGCTCTTGACCCGCATCGAGGGACTCGATCGCGTGCCGGTGGCCGCCATCATGACTCCGCGTGAGCGAATCGTGTCGGTCGACGCGGAGGAAACGCTCAAGGACGCTCTCGCGGTCATGCGAGCCCGGGGGCGCACGCGCTTGCCGGTCACGGCCGGTTCGCCCGATCGAATCCTCGGCGTGGTCCACGCGAAGGACCTGGTGCCCCTGGTCCACCACGCCGAGCGTCCCACGATTCTGCGTCGTCACCTCCGCCGGGCGCTGCGGGTGCCCGTCGATCAGCCCGTCGCCGCCCTCCTCGAGGAGTTTCGTCGCCACCGCGTCCATATCGGCATCGTCAGCGATCGCCTCGGGCGGACGCTGGGGCTGGTGACGATGACCGACATCTACCGATCGATCGCCGGACCGAACGGCGAGGCGCCGCGGTGGGAGGGGACCGCCCGGGAGGATCGCAGCGATGGGCGCTGAACTGGCGGACCTCTCGCTCCTGCCGGGGAGCACCACGGTCATCGCCTGCCTTCTGTTGATGCTGACGGCCTGGGCCGGCGCGGCCCGGCGGCGCAGGGTTGGCGGGGGCTCTCCCGAGAGCGATCTCGCCCCGACCGCCGGGGTCCTGACCGAGGCCGTCGAGGTCCAGCTGGCGACCTGGCTGCTCGGCGTGTCGCTGCTGTGGCTTGCAGCCATGGTGGCTGACCCGCCCTCGTGGGCGAATGGCCGGACCTGGGGAATCGTGGTTGGCGGGCTTCTCGCGGCCGGTCCCGCCACCGTGGTGGGACGGCGTCTCGGATCCCGGGAGGATCCGTCGGCCGCCGTGCGCTGGCTCCTCGCCCCGTTGCACGGACTGGCCGGGTGGGTGCTCTGGCTCCGCGGGATCGCGGGGGAGCGAGGTCCGAGTCGGCTCGATCTCGTCGCCGGCGCTGACGACGAACCGGCCGCACCCGACTCGCCCCGAGAGGGAGTGCTCGATCTCTCCGCGCTCTCGCTCGAGGAGGTGATGATCCCGCGATCGCAGGTCGTCGCGCTGGAGGCGCACCGCACGCCGCGCGATGTCCTGCCGGAAGTGCGGCTCCGGCCTCACTCGCTTTACCCGGTCTACGAGCGGACGATCGATCAGCCGCTGGGCGTGGTGTGGATCCTGGATCTCGCCGACCCATCCTCCGCGGATCGCCCGCTGCGCGAGTTGGCGCGCCCGGTGCCGATCCTCCCGGAGACCGCGAGGGGACTGCGCCTCCTGGGTGATCTCTGCGGGCAGGCGATCCCGGCCGCGCTGGTGGTCGACGAGTTTGGCGGCATCGCCGGGCTCATCACGATCGAGGATCTGATGGAGGTGCTGGTCGGCGATCTCGAAGGGGAGCACGAGGTGGTGCGCAACCGGGTCCTCGCGATGGAGGATGGCGTCTGGCGCGTCGACGGAAGCTGCGGAATCGAGGAGCTCAACCGGCGGCTAGGGCCGGTCCTGCCGGAGGGAGAGTACGAGACCGTGGCCGGCTTCCTGCTGGATCGCCTCGGGGAGATCCCGGCGCCGGGCGAATCGATCGATGCCGGCCGCGCGCGCCTCGAGGTGCTGCAGGCGACGGAACGCCGGATCCTCTGGATTCGAGTGGAGCTCGCGCCCGAAGGGGCCGACGCCTTTTCCGGACGGGAGGGATGACCACCTCGCTCGTGGCGGTCGAGGGGCTCGTGCTGCGCAACCTCCGCCATGGGGAGACCAGCCGGATCGCCACCCTCTTTACGCGTGAACTGGGAAAGGTCGGTGTGATTGCGAAGGGAGCGCGGGTTCCTGCCTCCCCCTTCGGCGCCAGCCTCGAGCTCTTCAGTCACGGATCCTTCGTCCTCTACTATCGGCCCGGCCGGGAACTGCAGTTCCTGCGGAGCGGAGCACTCGAACACGAGTTCCGCGGACTGGTGCGGGACCACGATCGTTATCGCCTGGCCTCGGCCTTGGTCGAGTTTCTCGATTCCGTGCTCACCGGCGAGGAGCCGGCCGGTGAGCTCTTCGACTTCGCGCGGCGAGCCCTCGAAGTTCTCGCCTCGGCTTCGCGGCCGGCCTTGCCCGAGCTCTTCCGCGGGCTGCAGCTGCGGGTCGTATCGATCCTGGGCTACGCGCCGCGCCTCGACCGGTGCGCCGCCTGCGGGCGGGACGTACCCCCCGCGGCGCCGGCTCTCGCGACGAACGACGCCCCGGCGGCGACGGAGAAGTGGCTCTTCCTGCCGGCGGAGGGCGGGATCGCCTGCGCAGACTGTCTCCCGCGCTTCGATCCGGGGGGAACGGGGGTGCTGCTCACGGCCCGGGCTCTCCGCCGGGTGCGGGCGATGGCGCTCGGATCGGGGCGCCTCCACTCGGCCGAACCGTCCGGCGCGCCGCCGATCGCCCGTGACGGCCTCCTCGCCTCGCCCTCCGGGGATCGCACCGCCGCCCGCGTCCCGGACGCCGAACCGCCTCCTGCACATTCCGGGCGGATCGAACCGGCGGTGGCGGAGGCCTGGGTCCGGACCCTGGATCGGCTGGTCGAGGAGTACCTTCGCTATCATCTCGAGTCGTACCGCGGGCTGCGGTCCCTCGCGCCGTCGGGAAACCGGCGTTCCCTCTATCCCGGCTTTACCGTGGACGGGAGGCGGCGACCGTGCTAGCGTCCGCTCGGTTTCTGGCGAGAGAGCCTTTAAGCCGGTCCGGCGAGACCGGCAAGGAGTGTCGATGCCCCGTCTCGATGAGCCCCGTCTCGATGGACCCCGTCTCGATGGGTCCCAGTCTCGATCGGCTCCAGTCTCGATTGAGCCCGGCGCGCCGGTCCGGCCACGGGTCGGCGTTTGTCTCGATCCCCCACCCCAGGGCTCTCCGCGATGCCACCCCCACCTCAACCGGGGAGGATTCCGCCCTTGAAGCAGAAGGCATTTATCGTCAATGAGGAGGAGATGCGCCGCGCGATCCAGCGCATCTCGCACGAGATCGTCGAACGAAACCACGGGACGAGCGACATCGCGCTCATCGGAATCCGCCGCCGCGGCCTCCCGCTCGCGGAGCGGGTCCGGGAGAACATCCGGACTTTCGAAGGGGTCGAAGTGCCGCTCGGCGCCCTCGACATTACGCTCTACCGGGACGACCTGCAGAAGGTGGCCCAGCAGCCGGTCGTGCGCACGACCGAGATCCCCTTTCCGGTCGATGACAAGGTGATCGTCCTGGTCGATGACGTGCTCTACACCGGCCGGACCGTCCGGGCCGCGCTCGATGCGGTGATGGACTTCGGGCGGCCGCGCGTCATCCAGCTGGCCGTGCTGGTCGACCGGGGGCACCGCGAGCTCCCGATCCGGGCCGACTACGTCGGCAAGAACGTGCCGACGTCGCGTCGCGAGGTGGTCAAGGTGAAGCTGCGGGAGGAGGACGGCGTCGATGGCGTCTCGATCGACGAAGTGGAGGAGGCCAGGGGATGATCTTCCGCCGACGGCACCTGTTGGGGCTGCAGGATCTCTCCCGCGAGGAGATCCTGCACGTGCTCGATACCGCCCGCACGTTCCGCGAGGTGCTCGACCGTCCGATCAAGAAGGTGCCTAGCCTGCGTGGCGTCACGGTCTGCAACGCCTTCTATGAACCCTCCACGCGGACCAGGCTCTCGTTCGAGCTCGCGGCCAAGCGGCTCTCCGCCGACACGCTCTCCTTCTCGACCAGCGGCTCCTCGGTCAGCAAGGGCGAGACCCTCATCGACACCATCCGCAACATCGAGGCGATGAAGGTCGACATGGTGGTGCTTCGCCACTCCTCGTCCGGGGCGGCCCAGTACCTCGCGGGGAGAGTCAAGGCGCGCGTCATCAACGCCGGCGACGGCTTCCACGAGCACCCGACCCAGGGCCTCCTCGACCTTTACACGATCCGGGAGCGCTTCCCGCAGCTCGAAGGGCTCCGGGTGACGATCGTGGGAGACATCGCCCACAGCCGGGTCGCTCGCAGCAACATCTGGGCACTCTCGAAGCTCGGCGTGCGCGTGACGGTCGTCGGGCCTCGGACTCTGCTGCCGATCGGGCTCGAGCGGACGGGGGTCCGGGTCACCGACCGACTGGAAGAGGGGGTCGACGGCGCCCAGGTCGTCATGGTCCTCCGCCTGCAGCTCGAGCGGATGAAGGGCGGCTTCCTTCCCTCGTTGCGGGAATACGCCCGCACGTTTGGAATCAACGCCGAACTGCTGCGCAAGGCGGGGCGGCCTTTGGTCATGCACCCGGGACCGATGAACCGGGGAGTGGAGATCGATCCCGAAGTGGCTGATGGACCCGACTCCGTCATTCTCGACCAGGTGGCGAACGGAGTCGCGGTGCGCATGGCGGTCCTCTTCCTGGTCTGGGGCGGAACGGAGATCGAGGCGGCGGCCTGAGGGCCGGACGCCGGGCAGGGAGGAATGATGGTTCCGATGGAATCCGCCGATCCCGCCGTCGCCTGGAATGCGGCGCGGTCATTTCTGCTGCGCAATCTGCGGATCGTGGACCCGGCGGGGGAGCGCCGGGGTAGCTGTGACCTGTGGATCAAGGATGGCATCCTCGAGGCGATGGCTCCGGGACTGCCGGCCGACGGCGCCGTCGCGGTCGACTTCGACGGCGCCGTCGCGATGCCGGGTCTCTTCGACATGCACGTCCACCTGCGGGAGCCCGGCGCCGAGGACTCCGAAACGATCGCCACCGGGGCGCTTGCCGCGGCCCGTGGAGGGTTCACTGGTGTGGCCTGCATGGCCAACACGCCGGTGCGGATCGATCGGCGGGCGGTCGTCGATCTCGTCCTGGCGCGGGCCCGCGAGGCGTGCGGCACCCGGATCCATCCGGTCGGGGCGATCACGAAGAACCTCGAGGGCAAAGAGCTGACCGAGATGGCCGAGCTGAAGGAAGCGGGAGCGGTGGCCGTCTCGGACGACGGGTACTGGGTCCAGAGCAGCGAGGTCATGCGCCGCGGGATGGAGTACGCGGCGATGGTGGGGCTTCCGGTGCTCTCCCACTGCGAGGATCCGAGCCTGCGAACCAACGGTGTCATGCACGAGGGGTACGTTTCGACCATTCTCGGGCTGCGCGGGATTCCCTCCGCGAGCGAGGAAATCGCCGTGGCTCGCGATGTCGCCCTCTGCGAACTGACGCGCGCGCCGCTGCACATCTGCCATGTCAGCACGGCCGGCAGCGTGGAACTGATCCGGCGAGCCCGGGAAAAGGGGTTGCCGCTCACCGCCGAGACCGCGCCGCACTACCTCGTGCTGACCGACGACGCGCTCCTCGGATACGAGACCTGCTACAAGATGAACCCGCCGCTGCGGACGGCTTCCGACGTGGCGGCCCTGCGCGCGGGGGTGAAGGACGGCACGATCGACGCGATTGCCACCGACCACGCGCCCCATGCGCCGGTCTACAAGGACGTCGAGCTGGACCAGGCCCCGTTCGGCGTCATCGGTCTCGAGACGAGCTTCGGCATCACCTACCGCGCCATGGTGACCGAGGCGGGGATGAAGCTGGAGGACCTCGTGCATCGCATGGCGGTCGCGCCGCGCCGGATCCTCGGCCAGCCTGGAGGGAGGCTGGAACTGGGCCAGCCGGCCGATCTCACGATCATCGATCTGAAGTGGGAATGGACGGTCGATCCCGGCCGGTTCGCCTCGCTCAGTCGCAATTGCCCCTTCTCGGGACAGGCCCTCAAGGGGAAGGTGCTGTTGACCGTGGCGGGAGGAAAGGTCACCCACGCGGCGGTCGCGCTGCCCGTGGCCGGCGCCCGCACCCCAACGGGCGGATCGGCCTGAGGAGGAGAGGTATGCGCTCGCGCGCCGCTCTGATCCTGCTGGTGTCGCTGCTGGGAACGGCGGGTTGCGCCTACTACAACACGTTCTACCTGGCGAAGAAGTACTACGCGCAGGCCGAGCGTCTCGCGAACGCGGGCGGATCGGACAAGCTGCCGCCCGAGGCGCAGCGGAAGTACGAGGAGTCGATCCGCCAGTCCGGCAAGGTCCTCAAATATCATCCGGACAGCCGCTGGGTCGACGACGCGCTCTATCTCATGGGCGCGGCTCTCTACGGCAAGCGTGACTACGAGGAGGCGCTGCGCAAGTTCGACGAGCTTGTCGCGGGCCATCCCGACTCGCGGTTCGTGCCGCTGGCGCTTTATCAGAGCGGGCTGTGCCACTACCAGCGGCGGGCCTATGAACAGATGGACGGCTACTTTCGCCGCGTGCTCGAGGGATACCCGAAGTTCGAGCGCCGGGACGACATCCTCTACACCCAGGGCATGGCCGCCGACCAGCGCCGTGAACGGACCGAAGCGATCCGCCGCTATTCCGAGCTCGTGACGGAGTATCCCCGCAGTCGCCGGGCCCAGGACGCGCTGCTGCGGATCGGCGATCTCTACTTCGACGCCGGATCGGTCGACAGCGCGCTCGCCAGCTATGATCAGCTGGCGCGGCTGTCGTCCGAGGAAGAGACCTGGCGGACGGCCCGGATCAAGTCGGCCGATGCCCTCGTGAGAAGCGGACGTCCCGACGAGGCGGTGGACCGCCTGGATGAACTCCTGCCCCAGGACGATCCGACCCAGGCGCGACAGGGGGATAACGGTCCTCCCCAGGTCTATCTCGCCCTGGCCCGGGCTCACAACGCCGCCGGACGCCACGACCGGGCGCTGGCGTCGCTCCGCACGGTCACGGACAAGTACCGGGCGTCGAGCTTTACGGCGGAGGCGCAGTTCCAGATCGGTTACACCTACGAAGCGTATCTCGACTCCGTCGATGCGGCGCGGCGGGCCTACGACGAGGTGGGGCGACTGGGTGGCACCTCGGTCTTTCGGGATCAGGCGACCACCCGCTCGCGCAACCTGGTGCAGTTGCAGAATCTCTCGACGCAGGCCCGGGATGACTCCACGAGCGGCGATGAGTCCTCGGCCGATGCTCTCTTGCGCATCGCCGAGCTTCAGCTCTTTTCGCAGAGCCGCCTGCCCGAGGCGGCCGCGTCGTACCGCCGGGTGATCGCCGAGTACCCACAGAGCCGGTCCGCTCCCCGCGCCGCCTACGCCCTGGCGTGGATTCAGCTCCGGCGGGAAGAGGGAAAGCGTGACAGCGCCCTCGCCCGTCTGGCCGAACTCGTCCACCTCTATCCCAGTTCGCCCGTCGCGCGGGGTGCGATCGACCTGCTCGCGGCGGAGGGCGCGGACACGACCGGACTGGCGGCGCAACTGGTCGAGCCGGCGCCGGAGCCGTTGCCCGAACCGGCTCCCGAGGCTGCCCCGACGTCGGGGGCCGCGGGTCCCACCAGCCCCGCCGGCGCGCCCGCCCCGTCGTCTCCATCGTCGCCCCTGACTCCGGGTGAGCCCGACTCGCTGGGCCCCCCTTCGCGGGAGGCCACCTTTGACTCCACCGGGCGGGCGGGGATCGCGCCGGTCTCGCCCGAGGCTCCGCCCGGCGCGCCGGCGGACTCGATTCTCACCGTCGAGTCGGCTGATTCAGCCAGATCGACTCCCCCGACCCCTGATCCTCCGCCGAGGGAGCCATGATCTCCGGGCCCCGCCCGTCCGATCCCCGGTCGGCGACCGCCCTGGTCGTCGAGAATCGCCCCGTGGTGGAGGGGATCCATGAGATCGTTCTGCGCGTGCCGATCCCGTGGGGGCCTGCCCAGGCCGGGCAGTTCGTGCAGCTCCACTGTCCGCCGCGGGAGTCGTTCGGCCTGCCGCGGCCGTTCAGCCTCGCCGATTGCCGCCTCGACCACGCCGAAGCGGTGTTGTCCATCGTCTACGGCGTCGTCGGGGCGCGCACGCGAGGGCTCGCGCGGATGCGCGCCGGCGAATCGATCGATCTGGTCGGGCCGCTCGGGCGGCCGTTCACGCGCCTCCCCGGCCGTCGCCCTGTGCTCGTCGGAGGGGGGCGCGGCATCGCGCCGATCCTCATGCTGGCGCGGCAGTGGTCTGCGCCCCGGGCCGACGACGCGATCGACGCGGCTCCGCCGCCGCCTTTCATGATCTACGGAGCACGCTCCGCCTCGATGCTCGTCCCGGTCGATGCGGCGCCGTGTCCCCTCCGGATCACCACGGACGACGGCAGCGCCGGGTTTGCCGGCAGCGTCCTCGATCTGCTCGAACAACTGGCCCGAACGGGGGAGTTGGTTCCGGCGCGCGACGCCATCCACGCCTGCGGTCCCAACGTGATGCTGGCGGCGTTGTCTCGCTGGTGCGAGCCGCGCGGCATCCCGTGCCAGGTGTCGCTGGAGACGCACTTCGGCTGCGGCATGGGGATCTGCGCCGGCTGCGCGATCCCGCTCCGCGCGGGAACGCGCGAAGCGTCGACCGCCTTCGATCGCTTCGTCTTCGCCTGCCGCGAGGGGCCGGTCTTCGACGCCGCGCAGGTCGAGTGGGAGGGGGTCCACGAATGAGCCGGCCGTCCCTCGAGGTGCGCCTCGGTCCGCTCACCCTCGCCAACCCGGTCCTGACCGCTTCGGGAACCTTCGGCTACGGTGACGAGGAGCCGACCCTCACGCAGGCGCGGAGGCTGGGCGGGATCGTGACCAAGACCGTCACGCTGGAGCCGCGCGCCGGGAATGCGCCGCCCCGGATCTGGGAGACGCCCGCGGGGATGATCAACTCGATCGGTCTCCAGAATGTCGGCGTCGAGCACTTCCGGCGTGAAAAACTGCCAAAGCTGGCCGCGCTCGGTCCGCCGATCATCGTCTCCGTCGGCGGCCGGCGCGCCGAGGAGTTCGTCGAGACGGTCCGGATCCTCGAGGATGCGCCCGGGATTGCCGCCTACGAACTGAATGTCTCCTGCCCCAATGTCAAGGAGGGCGGGCTGGAGTTCTGCCAGGTCCCCTCGGCCGCGGCGGGCGTGATCGCCGAGGTGCGCGCCCTGACCCGGCGGCCGATCTGGGCCAAACTCAGCCCGAATGTGACCAGGATCGGCGAAGTGGCCGCGGCGGTGGAGGAGGCGGGGGCGGACGGGATCTCCGCAATCAACACCTTCGTTGCCATGTGCGTCGATCCTCGCACGCGCCGGAGCCGCCTCTCGATGCCGACCGGCGGGCTCTCGGGACCGGCGATCCGCCCGCTGGCGGTCGCGCGCGTCCGCGAGGTGGCGCAGCGAGTCACGATTCCCGTGATCGGCATCGGGGGGATTGCGACGACGGAGGATGCACTCGAGTTCCTCATCGTTGGTGCGTCGGCCGTGCAGATCGGGACGGCGAGCTTCCGCGATCCACAGGCGGGGGCGAACGTGGTGGATGGGCTGACCCGCTTTCTGGAAGAGGAGCGGCTCGGTTCCGTGAACGAGTTGATCGGCAGCTATCGGGAGGCTGGATGACAGGTCAGGAGTCGCAGGATACAAGGCGCGTCGGCCCCGCCCGGCCGCGCACACCTCGGGAGCGTCTGATCGTCGCGCTCGACTACCAGGCTCGCGATGAGGCCTTGCGGCTGGTCGATCGACTCGGGGACGAGGTCCTCTGGTACAAGGTCGGGATGGAGCTGTTCTACGCGGAGGGGCGCGTGCTGCTCGATGAGCTGGCCGGACGCGGACGTCGGATCTTCCTCGATCTCAAGCTGCACGACATCCCCAACACGATGGCGATGGCGCTGCGCAGTCTTTCGCGCCTGCCGGCCGAACTGATCACGATCCACGTGCCGGCCGGACCGGAGGCCTTGCGGGCCTGCCGCGAGGAGATCGAGCGCGCCGTCGAACTCGGGCGTCCGGCCGCCGGACTCCTGGGTGTCACCCGGCTGACCAGCCTGCCGCCTCCCGATCCGGCCGATCCCTGGCGGGATGTCGAGGAACTGGCCGGCCTCGCCGCGCGCGCCGGGCTCTTCGGTTGGATCGCACCGGTCGAGGCGGGCCCCCGGCTGCGGGCGGCGCACGGGGATGGTCCGGCGCTGGTCTGTCCCGGCATCCGCCTGCCGGAACACGGGAAGCAGGACCAGGTGGCCGTGGGCACTCCGGAAGCGGCCCGGCGCGGCGGAGCCGACTGGATTGTGGTCGGGAGGCCGATCACCCGCGCCGATGATCCGGTCGAGGCCGCGAAGGAGATTCAGCGGCGCCTCGGTTGACCCGGGACGTCCCGGAATCGTACGCTCAGGCGGATTTTCGGCGGATGGGAGCTGGGGGAGGTACGGAATGCAGAAGATCGCGATGATCGGCACCGGGTATGTCGGCCTCGTCACCGGGGCTTGCCTGGCGGATTTCGGCAACCGGGTCATCTGCGTCGACAGCGACGCGGACAAAGTCGAGCGGCTCAAGCAGGGCAAGCTGCCGTTCTACGAGTTCTCCCTGGGCGAGGTCGTGGCCCGCAACGTGGCGGAGGGGCGGCTGACCTTTACGACCGACCTGCCGTCGGCCGTCAAGTCGAGTCGAGTGATCTTCATCGCCGTCGGGACCCCGACCGGGGAGAATGGCGAAGCCGACCTTTCGCAGGTCTTCGCCGCCGCCCGCACGATTGCCGAGCACATGAACGGCTACAAGCTTGTCGTGCAGAAGAGCACGGTGCCGGTCGGGACGGGCGAGAAGGTGCTGCGGACGATCGAGCAGCTGCTCAAGAAGAAGAAGGTCCCCTTCGATGTCGCCAGCAACCCGGAGTTCCTGCGCGAAGGCTCGGCGGTCGAGGACTTCATGCGGCCTGACCGCGTGGTCATCGGGACCTGGTCGAAGAAGGCGGAGGAGATCCTCTCCGACATCTACCGTCCCCTCTACCTGCTCGAGACGCCGATGGTGAAGACGACGGTGCAGACGGCCGAGTTGATCAAGTACGCCAGCAACGCGTTCCTCGCCACCAAGATCTCCTTCATCAACGAGATGGCCAACCTGTGCGAGGTGCTCGGCGCGGATGTCAAGGTCGTGGCCAAGGGGATGGGGCTGGACAAAAGGATCGGGCCGAAGTTCCTCCATGCCGGCCCCGGCTACGGCGGAAGCTGCTTCCCCAAGGACACCATGGCGCTGGCCGTCTTCGCGCGCGAGGCGAAGATGCCGAGCCGCATCGTCGACGCGACGATCGAGGTGAACTCCATTCAGCGCCTGAAGATGCTGGAGAAGATCGAGGCCGCGGTGCCGAAGCTGAAGGGGGCGACGATCGCCGTCCTCGGCCTCTCTTTCAAGCCGATGACGGACGATACCCGGTACTCCGTCGGCATCGACCTCTCCCATCTTCTGCACGAGAAGGGGGCCAAGGTCCGGGTCTTCGATCCGGTCGCGATGGAGGTAGCGGCGGCCGACCTGCCGTCCGGCATCACCTTCGCGCAGGACTCCTATGACGCCGTTCGGGGCGCGGATGCCCTGGTCATCGCGACGGAATGGAATGAGTTCCGCATGCTGGACCTCACCCGCGTCAAACGCGCGATGCGCCAGCCGGTCGTGATCGACACGCGCAACATCTATGATCCGGCCACGATGGCCAAGGCCGGCTTCCGGCACACCGGCGTCGGGCGCGGGCGTTACATCCCGCGACGGGCGGGGGAGGGTTCGACGACGGCCGCCGTTCGGGCCGGGGATGGCAAGAGTGCTCGGGCGGGCAAGTCTGCCTCGGGGCGCGCCGCCGGCAAGCCCCGCGGCCGGACCGGAAACGGAGAGACGGCATGAAGCTGATCGATGGCGTCGCGGTCAAGCCGCTCCGTGTGATCCCGGATGAGAGGGGCTGGCTGATGGAGATCCTCCGGCGGGACGATCCCTTCTTCGCCCAGTTCGGACAGGTCTACCTCACCGTCGTCTATCCCGGTGTCGTGAAGGGCTGGCACTGGCACAAGAAGCAGAACGACCACTTCTGCGTCGTGAAGGGGATGGCGAAGATCGTCCTCTACGATCGGCGCGAGGACTCACCGACCCACGGCCTCATCAACGAGTTCTTTCTCGGGGAGAGGAATCCCTCGCTGGTGGTGATTCCGCGCGGGGTGCTCCACGGCATGAAGGGCACCGGGACCGAACCGGCGTTTCTGATCAACACCGTGACCGAGCCGTACAATCACGCCGAGCCTGACGAGTACCGCGTTTCGCCCCACACCGGCGAGATCCCTTACGACTGGACGCGACATGATGGCTGAGGCCCCACCCCCACGGGTCGATCCGGCGGAGGGACGCTATCTCGTCACGGGCGGCGCCGGTTTCATCGGGAGCAACTTTGTCCACCTGCTGCTGGAGCGGCATCCCCACGTCCGGGTCACGGTCTTCGACAAGCTCACCTACGCCGGCAACCCCGCGAACCTCGACCCGGTCCGCGGCGACCCGCGATTCAACTTCATCCACGGGGACATCGCTGATCCCGCCGCGGTCGAGGAGGCCCTGGCCGGCGGCTTCGACTTCGTGCTGAACTTCGCCGCCGAAACGCACGTCGATCGCTCGATCGGGGATCCGTCCTCCTTCGTGCGCACCGACGTCTTCGGCGTCTATACGCTGCTCGAGGCGGTGCGGAGGCATCCGGTCGGCCTCTTTGTGCAGATCTCGACGGATGAGGTCTATGGCGAAGTGATGGCCGGGGCGGCCGACGAGGAGGCGCCGCTCAAGCCGCGGAACCCCTATGCCGCCTCGAAAGCCGGCGGCGACCGGCTGGCCTTCTCGTACTGGGCGACCTACAACCTGCCGGTCGTCGTCACGCGCTGCTCCAACAACTATGGACCGTACCAGTACCCGGAGAAACTGATCCCTCTCTTCGTGACCAACGCGCTCGAGGACCAGAAGCTCCCGGTCTACGGCAGCGGGCGGAACACGCGGGACTGGATCCACGTGCGGGACCACGTCCGCGCCCTTCTCGCGATCCTCGGCGCGGGTGGGGTCGAAGGAGAGGTCTTCAACATCGGCGCGGGCAACGAGCACGACGTGCTCGCCATCGCCGACCGGTTGCTGCGCGCGCTCGACAAACCGGCGACGCTGCTGGCCCACGTCGTCGATCGACTCGGGCACGACCGGCGCTATGCCGTCGACTGGTCGAAGTTGCGGCAGCGGACCGGCTGGCGTCCCGAGACGGCGTTCGAGGACGGGCTGGCCGAAACCGCCGCCTGGTACCGGGCGCGACCCGACTGGTGGCGCCCGCTCAAGAGCGGCGAGTTCCTCGAGTACTATCGGCGGAACTACACTTTCCTCCCGGCCGGACCGGAACCGGAACGCGGGGAATCGGGTTGACGGATCGGTCGCAAGATCGATAGCGTGGGCGCCTGGTTCGGGATGGAAACTGCCGGGATGGAAACTGCCGGGATGGAAGCTGTCGGCCGGAGTCAGGCCGAGGCGGGAGGAGAGGCAGACTGAAGAAGCCGGTTCTAGTCACCGGAGGAGCCGGTTTCATCGGTTCCCACCTGGTCGAGGAACTCCTTCGTCGCGGTCATGACGTCCGTGTCCTGGACGATCTGTCCACCGGCTCTCTCGACAATCTCTCCGCGGTGAAATCGGCTCCCGGCCTCGAGATCAGGATCGGCAGCTGCCGCGATCGCGAGTTCTTCCGCCGCGCGCTCGACGGCTGTGCGACGGTCTACCACCTGGCGGCCTCGGTCGGGGTGCGCCTGATCACGTCGGAACCGGCCGCCTGCCTTCGCAACAACATCGAGGGGGTCGAGAATCTGCTCGCCGGCGTGGCCGGCCAGACGCCGCTTCCGCGCATCCTCCTCTTCTCGAGTTCCGAGGTCTACGGCAAGTCCGATCGGGTTCCCCTCTCGGAGGAGGCCGACTTCGTGCTCGGCCCCACCGCGGTGCCGCGATGGTCGTATGCCTCCGGCAAGATCGTCGGGGAGTTCCTCGCCCTGGCCGAGCACCGGCTGAGCGGACTGCCGGTCACGATCGTGCGCTGCTTCAACACCTGCGGACCGCGCCAGCGCGCGACCTACGGTATGGTCGTGCCGCGCTTCCTCGACCAGGCGCTGCGCGGCGAGCCGATCACCGTCTACGGCGACGGCCGGCAATCCCGCTGTTTCACCTTCGTCGATGATGTCGTGGGCGGCGTGCTTCGCCTGGCGGAGACCCCGTCAGCCGTCGGCGAGGTCTTCAACCTCGGGACCGATCGCGAGACGACGATCCTGGATCTGGCCGAGCGGATTGTGGCGGCAACCGGGTCCTCGTCCGCGATCCGGTTCCTGCCGTATGCGGAGGCCTATGGCGCGCGATTCGAAGATATCCCCCGGCGCGTGCCCGACGTGACCAAACTCGAGCGGTTCACCGGCTTCCGGCCCGCGACCGACCTGGACGAACTCCTGCGGATCACCCTGGCGGCCCGACGCAACGGCGACGACAGCCGGTGCGACCATGTCGCCGGGGCGGAGGCGGGGGCGCGGGAAGGACTCTGACGGCGGTCGTGACGCAGGATTCCGTGCAAGCCTTCCCCCTCCTCTTGATTCCTCTTCTCTCTTTCGTCGTCACCGTGCTGGCGATTCCGTCGATTTCGAGCCGACTGACGGGACCTGGGTGGTGGGACGAGCCCCGCGCGGACCGCCTGGCTCGACGCAGGGTCTCGCGCGCGGGGGGACTGGCCTGGGGGATCGGAACCATCGGCGGATTGGCCGGCGCCCTCGTCTGGGGGAAAGTGGCCGACTCCGCTTCGGGGCCCGCGTCGGCTTCACCTCCGGGGCGCTTCATCGTCGTCACGATCTTGCTCGTGGGGGCCGGGCTCGTGCTGGGTCGACTGGACGACCGCGGTCGCCTCGGGGCCCGGTCGAAGCTTGCCTTGATCGCCGGATTGCCGGTGATCGCGCTCATCGCGTGGCTCCCGCTCTCCACCTGGCCGACGGGGCGCCTTTTGGTGGCGTATCCCTGCGCTCTCCTCCTCGGCGTCGCGCTCCAGATCTTCGACAACCACGATGCCGCGCTCGCTCTTGCCCTCTCTTTCGGATGCGCGGGAGTGGCGTTCTTCGCGCCTTGGATCGCCCCCGCCGCGCTGGCTCCGGCCGGCGCCGCGCTCGCCCTCCTCGGCTGGAACTGGCCGCCGGCCCGGCTCTACTTCGGCAATGTCGGGAGCGTCGCCGCCGGCCTGACGGCGGCCTGGCTCACGCTGGCGGTCGCGGCCCGGCCCACCGGGATTCCATCCCACTCCAGGGCCTCGGACTGGTGGCTCGCGCTCTTGCCGTTTTCGTGGCCCCTTCTGGACCTGGCGTTCGTCGTCGTGGCGCGCCGGCGGCGGGGCGTCTCGCCCTGGGTCGGGGGGACCGATCACACCGTCCACCGGCTGTCGCGGCGCATCGGTCCCACGCGCACCGCGCTCGTCCTCGGGCTGGTTCCGCTCCTGCTCGTGGCCGCGGGGCTCCTGCTGCGCCGCTTGACGATCGCGGAGTGATCCGCCTCCGGGCGGGGCGAGCCACTTGCGCCTCGGCGCTCCCCGCCGGTCCCGCCGCCGGGGCCGCCCGCGACGCGTTGACCGCCGCAACGCAATGTGCTAGCTTCCGTTCCTGCAAGCAGTCAGCGGGGTCGCCGGGGACGGCGGAAGGGGAGGCATGCACGACCTCAAGATGATCCGGTCCGAGCCGCAGCGGGTGCGTCGCGGCATCGAGGCGAAGTTTGTGTCCCACGAACTCGACCGGATCCTGTTGCTCGACGAGGAGCGCCGGTCCCTGCTGACCGAGGTGGAGCGGAAGAAGGCCGAGCGCAACGCTCGTTCGCAGGAAGTTCCGCGGCGCAAAGCGGCCGGCGAGGACGCGAGCGAGCTTCTGGCGGAGATGAAGCGGCTGGCCGAGGCGATCAAGGAAGACGACGCGCGGGTCCGCGAAGTCGAGATCGAACTGGAGTCGCTCCTGACCTGGCTTCCCAACCTGCCGCACGACTCCGTGCCGGTCGGCCCGGATGCCTCGCACAACGTCGAGATTCGCCGCTGGGGCGATCCGCGGGATCCCGCCGAAAAGGTCCGCCCACACTATGACCTGGCCGAAGAGCTCGGGATCATCGACTTCCGCCGCGCCGCGCGTCTTTCCGGCAGCGGGTTCGCGGTCTTTACCGGGGCCGGCGCCCGGCTCCGCAGCGCTCTCATCCGCTTCATGCTCGACACCCACGTCCGGGACGGGCACCTCGAGGTGAGCGCGCCGTATCTGGTGCGCCGCGAATGCATGTTCGGCACCGGCCAGTTGCCCAAGATGGAAGAGGACATGTACCGCTGCGAGGTCGACGACCTCTTCCTGATCCCGACCGCGGAGGTCTCGATCACCAACCTCTACCGCGAGGAGACGCTGGCCGAGTCGGATCTCCCGGTTCGCCTGGTGGGGTATTCGCCCTGCTTCCGGCGCGAAGCCGGCACCTACGGCAAGGAGACGCGCGGCCTCGTCCGTCTGCACCAGTTCGACAAGGTCGAGATGGTCCGGATCACGAGGCCGGAAGACTCGTACGAGGAGCTGGAACGGCTGGTCACTTCGGCGGAGCGCGTGCTGCAGGCGCTGGAGCTGCCTTATCGGGTCCTGGTCCTCGCCAGCGGCGACCTGTCGTTTGCCGCGGCCAAGTGTTACGACCTGGAGGCCTGGGCGCCGGCCGAAGGGCGCTGGCTCGAGGTCTCTTCCTGCAGCAACTTCGAGGCGTTCCAGGCGCGGCGCATCGGCGTCCGCTACCGGAGCGTCGCCGGGAAGCTGGAGTATCCCCACACGCTCAACGGGTCGGGGCTGGCGCTCCCGCGCATCCTCGTCGCCCTGCTCGAGACGCACCAGACCGCGCACGGTACGGTGCGGATTCCGGCCGCGCTGCAAGCGTACCTGGGCGGGCTGGAGGAGTTGAGGCCGGGTAACGGGCTCTGACGGAACGAGGAGGAGCGGCCGATGCGGATGTCCCGGGCGACGCTGCCGCAGATCCTGCGGGCCTACCTCTTCTTCGGCACGCTCATCATGGTCGGTATGGTCAGCGTCTATACGACCAGCCTGATCAACCGCCTCAACCGGCAGTCACAGACCCTGTCGTACCTCTTTGCGCGTTTCAGTGCGGTTGCGACTCTCACCGCGATCGACAACCCCGAGGTCCGGCAGATCTTCGAGGATGTGGTCAAGCCCGGGATCGACTTCCCCCTGGTCCTGACCGACGAGCGGGGCACCCCGAGGGTCTGGAAACTGCCGGTCAAGGTCGACTCCACCGACACGGAGCGCCTGCGGGAGATCGTGCGTCGCTTCGACCGGCACAACGAACCGATCCCGATCCGGCGCCCCGGCGACGGCCGGGTCTTCGGTTACGTCCACTACGGCGAGCCGAGCCTGGTGCGCGAGTTACGGCTGGTGCCGGTGGTCCAGATCGCCGCCATCTTCCTCTTCATCGTCCTCGGGTACCTGGGTTACCGCAGCATCAAGACGAGCGAACAGCGGGCGATCTGGATCGGGCTGGCGAAGGAGACAGCGCACCAGCTCGGCACGCCGATCTCATCGCTGCTCGGCTGGGTGGAGCTCTTGCGCGAACGCCAGCTCGAATCGGATCGCGGGGACGGCTCGGTTACCCTCCCCGAGTCGTTCCTGAACGAGATCCTCACCGAGATGGAGAACGACGCCGAGCGGCTGCAGAAGGTGGCCAATCGCTTCGGGCAGGTCGGCAGCCTGCCGCGCCTCGAGGTGCAGGACGTGGCTCCGATCGTGAGCGAGGCGGTCCGCTACTTCCGCCGCCGCATCCCTCATCTCGGCAAGGACGTCGAGATCCGCGAGCGGTACGAGCTGGTGCCGCCCGTGAGCGTGAACAAGGAACTGATCGAGTGGGTCGTCGAGAACGTCCTCAAGAACGCCGTCGACGCCTCGGACCGCGCCCGGGGGCTGATCGAGGTCGAGGTATCCCGCCGGCGCGAGACCGAGTCGGTCGAGGTGCGGATCACCGACCAGGGAAAGGGGATGACCACGGCCGAAATGAAGCAGATCTTCGCTCCCGGCTTCACGACCAAGACCCGTGGCTGGGGACTCGGCCTGACCCTGGCCAAGCGGATCGTGGAGGAGTACCACGGCGGCCGGATCTGGGTCGACCGCAGTTCACCGGGCGAGGGATCGACGGTTATCATCTCATTCCCGGCCTGATCCCGGGAACCGCGGTCCGGCCGGCGCATACGGGAGGTGGACGCAAACTCTCCACGGGAAGGTACCGATGCCGAATACGCCGCGACGCATCCTCTGGGCCGATGATGAGATCGACATGCTCCGTCCCCACATCCTCTATCTCCAGGGGAAGGGGTTTGAAGTGCGCGCCGTCAGCAACGGCGAGGATGCCGTCGGCCTGGCCCTCAAGGAACGATTCGACGTCGTCCTGCTCGACGAGAACATGCCCGGGATGGGGGGTCTGGCCACCCTCGAGGCTCTGCAACAGGTCTCCTCGACGCTGCCGGTCATCCTCGTGACGAAGAGCGAGGAAGAGAACCTGATGAACACCGCGCTGGGCAAGAGGGTCAGCGACTACCTGACCAAACCGGTCAATCCGAGCCAGATCTTTCTCGCCATCAAAAAGGTTCTCGAGAGCGACGCGCTGCGCCGCACCCAGAAGACCCGGGACTACGTGGCCGAGTTCAACCGCCTCCTCTCGCTGCGCCACGGCGACCTCGACGGAAAGGACTGGCTCGACCTCTATAGCGGCGTGGTGGACTGGGACCTCGAGCTGCGCGAAGTGCAGAACGAAAGTCTCTTCCAGGCCCACGTCGACCAGAAATTGCAGCTCAATCGGGAGTTCGGCCGGTTCATCGAGACCCGCTACAAGGGCTGGCTCGGGCGGCCCCGCGCCGAACGCCCGCCCCTCTCGATCGATGTCGTTCCGGAGTGGGTCCTTCCGCCGATCCGGGCCGGCCGCCGCGTCGCGCTCGTGGTCATCGACTGCATGCGGCTCGACCAGTGGCGCCTGCTGGAGTCGCTCGTCGCGCCCTACTTCGATGTGAAGACCGATCTCTATTACTCGATCCTGCCGACCGCGACTCCCTACGCGCGTAACGCGATCTTCAGCGGGCTCTACCCGTCCGAGATCCAGAAGCGGTATCCGGACTGGTGGCTGGAGGATGCGCCGAAGGAGGCGAGCCGGAACCGCAACGAGAAGGAGCTGATGGAGGAGCAACTCCGGCGTCACGGGATTCCGCCGGAGAGCTTCCGCTACCACAAGGTCTACACCGAACAGGAAGGGCTGCTGCTGCGCCGCAAGGTCGGCAGCTGGGCGACCATCCAGATCCTGGCCTTCGTCTTCAATTTCCTCGACATGCTGGCCCACGGCCACTCGGAATCGGAGATCCTGCATGAGCTGGCGCCCGATGAGGAGGCGCTGCGCCGTCTCCTGCAGTCCTGGTTCCAGCACTCCGTGCTCTTCGAGGTGTTGCGGATCCTTTCCCGGCAGGACACGACCGTGATCGTCACCAGCGACCACGGCCTGGTGCACTGCAAGCGCCCCTCCGTCGTGCTGGGCAATCGCGAGACCTCGACTTCGATCCGGTACAAGTTCGGTGACAACCTGGTCTGCGATGAGCGCGAGGCGCTCCACGTGAAGAAACCCGCCGACTACTTCCTGCCGTCCGGCAGTCTGACCAAGCACTACGTCCTGGCCCGGGAGAACTACTTCTTCGTCTACCCGACCAACCAGCATCACTACGAGCGGCAGCTGCGCGGCACCTTCCAGCATGGCGGCATCTCGCTGGAGGAGATGGTGCTGCCGGTCACGACCCTGACCCCGCGCTCGTCGGCGCCATGATCCATTTTCAATTCCGGAGTCCGGCGGAGGAGGTCACGCTGCGGTTCGGCGCGTGGCTGGGCCGGACCCTGGCCGCGCCGGCCTGGATCGGCCTGAGAGGTCCGCTGGGGGCCGGCAAGACCCGACTGGCGCAGGGGATCGCGAGCGGGCTCGGGTATCGGGGACGGGTGCGCAGTCCTTCCTATGTCCTGGAACACCGCTATCGCGGCTGTCGCCCGATCCTCCATCTCGATCTCTATCGCCTCGACGACGCCGGCGCCGATCTGCGCGCCGACTGGGAGGAAGAGGACGTCGCCGTCGTGCTCGTGGAGTGGGCCGAGCGCACGACCCCGCCCGACGATGCGCTGGCGATCTCGCTTTCCCCCTCGGGGGAGACCGCGCGCTGGATCGACCTCGCCTGGCCTGGCGGGCATCCGGCGATGCGGAACGTGCGGCTGGAGACGCTTCTTCCCGGCCTCGCGTCCCGCGCGACCGGAGTGCCGGCGGAGACCGCATGAAAGGCCTTGTCCCCGGACCCGTCCTGGGTCTCGAAACCTCGGGCAGCCTGACCGGCGCAGCCCTCGTGGTGCAGGGCAGGCTGGTCGCCGAGTCCTCCCTCGACGCTCGATCGTTGAGCCAGGAGGTGCTCCTCGACCTGATCGATCGCCTGCTCCGGGCGCATGGGCTCCTCCCGCGCGAATGCGAACGATTCGGCGTCGCGCTCGGCCCGGGCTCGTTCACCGGAATCCGCGTCGGGCTGGCCGCGGCGCGCGGGCTGGCCTGGGGGGCGAGCCGTCCCCTGGCCGGCATCCCATCGCACGAGGCGTTGGCCTGGCCCTGGCGTGAACTCGCCCGGCCACTCGTTCTGCTCACCGGGTTGCGCCGCGGCCAGGTCTTCCTCGAAGCCGGCAGTTGGGAGGCGGATCGCTGGGTCCCGCTCTTCGAGGGACGGAGCGTGCCCGTGGAGTCGGTGGATACCCTGTTGTCCTCCTGTGGCTTCCCTACCCCACCGCTCCTCCTCGGAGAGGCCGTCGGTGCGATGCGACCGTTTCTCCCGGGGCTGTCCGGGACGGTCCGCTTCGTGGAGGATCCGCTCTCCCAGGTCCGCCGACCGGCGGTCATCGCCTATCTGGCGGCGCGTGAGTCGGTTTCGCTCCTGCAGGTCGATGCCCTCGATCGTCTGGAACCGCTCTACCTGCGCGGCGCCGATGCCCGCCTCCCGACCCCGCGCGCGGGGGCGAACGGACACTCATGAAGGCCGATCGGCCGGAGTTCGAGGTGCGGAATCTCGAGGAGGACGACCTCGACGAGGTCCTGCGCCTGGAGCGGGCCTGTTTCGCCGACCCATGGTCGGCCGCCTCGTTTCGCAGGGAGGTGGCCCGGCGCGCGGACGGGGGGTATTCTCGCGTCCTGGTCGAAGCGGGAGCCGTTCGGGGGTACTCCGTCGCCTGGTTCGTCGCCGACGAAGCGCATCTGGCGAATCTTGCCGTCGATCCGGAGCACCGCCGGCGAGGCGTTGCGGCGACGCTCCTGCGGGATCTCCTGAGCGAGGCGCGAAGGCGGGGGGGCGCGGCGGTCTGGCTCGACGTTCGGGCCGGGAACGAGGAAGCCATCGGCCTCTACAGCCGCCACGGGTTCCGCCCGGTGCGGATCCGTCGCGGGTACTACCGGAAGGAGCGCGAGGACGCGATCGTCATGGTCCTCGATCTTCTCCCAGAAGAGGAGTAGTGGTGCTGGGCATGGGACGCAAGGGGGACGAGCGCAAGGACGCGAGCGCGGCGGCGGTGCCGCCGGGGATCTGGGTGAAGTGTCCCGAGTGCGGCGAGATCCTCTACCGTCGCGATGTCGAGCAGAACCGCTGGGTCTGCGGGCGCTGCCAGTATCACTTCGGCATCGCCAAGGAGGGGATGTCGGCGCGAGGGTACGCGGAAGATCTCTGCGATCCCGGGAGTTTCGAAGAACTCTTCCCGGGGATCACCTCGCGCGATCCGCTCGGCTTCAAGGACTCGATCCGCTACAAGGATCGCCTGATGAAGGCCATGGCGGCGGGCGGCCACGAGGCGGTGCTGACCGGACGGTGCACGCTCGAGGGGATGCCTCTGGCCCTTGCGGTCATGGACTTCGGGTTTCTCGGCGGCAGCATGGCCTCGGCGGTCGGCGAGAAGATCTCCCGTCTGATCGAAGTCGCGATCAAGGCGGAGATTCCGGTCATCATCGTCTCCGCCTCGGGCGGCGCGCGGATGCAGGAGGGGATCTACTCCCTCATGCAGATGGCCAAGACCTCGGCGCAACTCGCCCGCCTGGCGGAGATGGGCCTGCCGTACATCTCGATCCTGACCCATCCGACGACCGGCGGCGTGACCGCCAGTTTCGCCTCCTTGGGGGACGTCATTCTGGCCGAGCCGAAGGCCCTGATCGGATTCGCCGGGCCTCGCGTGATCGAACAGACGATCAAGCAGGAACTCCCGGCCGGTTTCCAGCGCTCCGAGTTCCTGCTCGAACACGGGATGGTCGACCGGATCGTCACCCGAGGTGAGCTGCCCGGCGTGGTCGCCACGCTGCTGCGCTGGTGCGCCGATGCGCGCGCCGCCCGCTCCGCGCCGTGAACTGGGAGGACGCTCTCCGCCGGCTCTACGCACTCGAGCGGAGGGGAATCAAGCTCGACCTCGATCGGGTGGCGGCGTGCCTCGAGGCGATCGGACGCCCCGACCGCAGCTTCGCCTCGATCCTCGTCGCCGGGACCAATGGCAAGGGATCGACGGCCGCGGCGCTGGCCTCCGCGCTCGCGCGGGCCGGCTATCGCACCGGCCTCTACACGTCGCCACACCTGATCGACTTCCGCGAGCGGATTCGTGTCGACGGACGTCTGGCCGACCAGGGGGCGCTCCAGGCTCGCATGGCGCGCGACGGGGAGAGGTGGGAGGCCTCCGAACTGACCTTCTTCGAGGCGACGACGATGCTGGCCCTCGGGCACTTCCAGGACGCGGCGGTCGAGGTCGCGGTCCTCGAGGTCGGCATGGGCGGACGGCTCGATGCGACCAACACGGTCGAACCGATCCTCTCGGTCGTGACCGCGCTCGGGATGGATCACGCGCACGCGCTGGGCTCGACCGCCGCCGCGATCGCGCGCGAGAAGGCCGGCATCCTGCGCGCGGGGGTCCCCGCCGTCGTGAACGGGGGAGCGCTCGGGGGACCGGCGGCTGTGGCGGCTCGCGCCGCTCTCCTGGGCAGTCCGCTCTACCGGCGCCGGGACTGCGCGCGGATCGATCGCCTTCGCGTGGCGGCGATCTCGCCGGAACCGGTCCCCGGGAGGGTCCCGGAGGTCGCGCTCCGTTTTCGAGTGCGGCCGCGTCTCTCGGCTCCTCCCGGTTGCGGTCTGCCGGAGGGAGGCCTCGAGCTGTCGAGCTCGCTCCCCGGCGTCCACCAGGCAGAGAACCTCTCGCTCGCCGCGCTGTCGTTGTCGGTCTTGCGCGCGCGCGGCTGGAGGTTGCCGGAGGAGGCGATCGTCGATGGTATCGCTCGCCTGCGCTGGCCCGGCCGGCTCGATCGGCCGCGGGATGATCTCCCCCTGGTCGCGGATGTGGCCCACAATCGCGAGGGGGCGCGGGTCCTGGCGCGCGCGCTCGCGCCGCTGGTGGGGCGGGTCCGGCCGGTGGTCGGCATGGTGACGCAGAAAGACCACGAGGGGTTCTTCCGCGCCCTGCGCCGGGTGGCGGATCAGGTCGAACTGGCCCCGCTCGCCGACATCCGGGGCGCGCCGGTGGACGAGTTGGCCGGAGCGGCGGAGCGGGCGGGGTGGCGCGTGCGCCGCCATCCGACGGTCGCGCAGGCGCTCTCGACGGCGCTCGGGGAGGTCCGCCGCGCCGCGGGCGAGATCGTGCTGCTCTGTGGGTCGTTCCACACCCTCGACGAGGGGTACCATGCCCTCGGGATCGGGCCGCTCGACCGGCTCTGGGACAACCATGACTGACGACAATCGAGGAACCATGCGCGCGATCGGGATCGACATCGGCGGGACCTCCGTCAAGGCGGGCCGCATCTCCGGCGGAGTCACGGAGAGATTCGAGGAGCGGCCCTCTCCCGCGCGCGCGGCGCCCGACGTGATGATCACGCTCCTGGCGGACCTGGCGAGCGGGCTGCGCGCCGGGGAGAAGCTCCCGATCGGCGTCGGATGCGCCGGACTCGTTGATCACGCGCGCGGGCGGGTTCGAACCTCCCCCAACCTCCCGGGCTGGACGAATGAGGTCCCCCTCGCCGATCGGCTGGAGGAGGTGCTGGGTTCCCGCCCGCTGGTCTTGAACGACGCCAACGCCTTCGTGCTGGCGGAGAGCCGACTGGGGGCCGCCGAAGGAGCGCGGACCGTCGTGGGGCTGACCATGGGAACCGGCGTGGGAGGCGGCCTCGTGCTCGACGGGCGGATCTGGACCGGGTGCAACGGCGCGGCCGGAGAGATCGGGCACATGCCGCTGGTCGTAGATGGTCCTCTCTGCGCCTGCGGCGCGCGCGGCTGTCTTGAGGCCTTGATCGGCACGCGCGCCATCCTCGATCGCTACCAGGCGATGACAGGCTCCGGCGCCTCGGAGTTGAGCCCGCGTGACATCGCCGAACGCGCCGAGCGGGGAGACGCCGGCGCCATCCTGACCTGGCGGGAGACGGGGCGCTTTCTCGGCCTCGCGCTGGTCGGGCTGACCCATCTTCTCGATCCCGAACTTTTCATCATCGGAGGAGGAATCTCGCGGGCGGCCGACCTGATCCTGCCCGCGGCGCGCGAGGCTCTCCGGGATGGGGTGATGCTCCCGCCGGCGCTGGTGCCCCCGGTCGTGCCGGCGCGCCTTGGTCCCGACGCCGGGTGGATCGGTGCCGCGCTGGCGGCATTCGATGCGGGGGCGATGATCTGACATGCGCCCGGAGATGCGCACAGGCCGTCCGGCGCGTGCCTTGACGATGGCGGTTTTCCTCCTGCTCGGGCCCCTGGCGGCGCCCGCGCGCGGCCAGGAGAGCGGGATCGCGCCGGAGCCTTGGATCATCGAGGGCGAGGCGCTGGACGGCTCGCGTCAGGGTGGAACCGATCTCACCGCGCCTGTCATCCTCCACGGAGGCCTGCGCGCGGTTGCGGAGCGAGGGAGGCTGAGCCCGGACCGGGACGTCGCGACGCTGTACGGCAGCGTCGAGATCAGCGACACCGCGCGCACGATCACCGCGCGAGAGGGACTCTACCGGCGTTCCTCGCGCCTCCTCGACCTGGTCGGCGATGTGCGCGGGCGCGGACCGGAAGGAATCCTGGAGTGCAACGACCTGACCTGGGACCGGTTGGCGGGACACCTCGTGCTGCGCGGCGACCCCCGGGTCTCCGAGCCCACGCGCATCCTCTGGGCGGATCGCATCGAGTACGACACGAACCGGCGCGAGGGGCTCGCCCTCGGGCAGGTGCGGGTGTTGATGATGCCCGATTCGACGTGGGCCTACGGGGAGCGGAGCGAGTACGCCATGGACTCCGGGCGGAGTCTTCTGACCGGCGAGCCGCGCTTGGAGAGCCCGGGAGTCGAGGGCGAGCCCCGGTTGATCGTCCTGGCCGACACGCTCCTCATCGACGAGTCGACCCGGGCAGGCGAAGCGCGCGGCCACGTGCGGATCGAGCGCGGCCTGTTGCGCGCCCGGAGTGATCGGGCCCTCTTCCGCCTGGCTGAGGACCGGATCATCCTCTCGGGCCACCCGGTCACCTGGGACGCTGACGGGGAGATCCGGGCCGATTCGATGACCGTACGGCTTCGCCGCCGCGAAGCCGACCAGCTCCGGGCCTGGGGCAATGTCCGGGTGCGCTACGAGCCGCGCGACAAGCCGGGAGAACGAAACCTGGTGATGGGCGACACGCTCGTGGCGGCGCTGAACGGCGGAGCGGTGAGGGATCTCGAGGTCCGGGGATCGGCGGTCAGTCTCTACCTGCCCGCGCTCGGCGACGCGCGGCAAGGATCGGGACGAAATCTGGCCCAGGCGAGCCTGATCCGCGTCCAGGTCGAGCGGGGAGAAGCGAACCTCGTCGACCTGATCGGCAACGCCACCGGCAGCTATCGCTACCCGAGCGACTCGGCGCAACGCGGCCTGCGTGAGCCCGCGCTCCTCGACAGCATTGTGCCCGCATGGATGCAGGAGACCTTCTCCGCTGGAGGCGGCGACACGCCGCCGGCCGAACCTCCTGCGCTCCCGCCCCCCCTGGCCGCGATGCTCGAGCGGCGGCTGCTCGTGCCGCCGGACAGCCTGGCCAGTCCGCTCGACCGGTACTTCGACGAGCAGGTGGACTATCAGGGTGACACGATCCGCTTCTACGTTCCCGAGGACCGGATTCGCATCCTCGGGCGGGGCGTGCTCGAATACCGGCAGAGCAAGCTCGAGGCGGCGCGCGTCGATTACGAGGCCGACCGCCGCCTGGTCACGGCGCTGGGCCAACCGCGCCTGTCGGACCAGTCGAGCACCGTGACCGGCACCAAGATGACCTACCGCACGGACGAGCGGGAGGGGATCGTCTACCTGGGCCGAACCGAGTTCGACGGCGGACGCTATCTCGGTCGCGAGGTGAAGAAGCTGTCCGGGGACGAACTGCTCGTGCGCGGAGGGGACTACACGACCTGTGAGGCTGATTCGGCGCCGCATTTCCACTTCCACGCGCCGCGGATGAAGCTGATTCTGAAGGACAAGGCGGTGGCGCGGCCGGTCATCCTCTACCTGCGGCGGATTCCGGTGCTGGCTCTGCCGTTCTACATCTTTCCCCTGCAGAAGGGGAGGCGATCGGGCGTGATGATGCCCGACCTGGAGCTCGGGATCAGCCGGTCCGCCGGTCGCTTCGTCCGCAACTTCGGCTACTACTGGGCCATCTCCGATTACATGGATGCCCGCAGCTGGATCGACTACTACGACGACGGCCCGCGCATCTACTACAACGGCATCTACCGTTACCGGATCCGCTATCTGCTCGACGGCGACTTCCAGGGATCGTGGCTGCGCGAGAGCAACCGGGACTCCGGCGGTGAGAGCCGCGGCTGGAGCGTGCGAGGGACCCATGCCCAGACTCTCCCCGGCGGCGCCACCCTGGGCGTCCGCGCCGACTTCACCAGCAGCCGGACCTTTCGCGGCGACCAGGACTTCGGGGCTGGCATCGACGACCGCCTGAACCGGAGGCTGAAATCGTCGGTCGAGCTGCGGCGTTCGTGGTCGCGGGTCTCGTCGAATCTCGCCCTCTCGCGACTGGAGTACCTCGATGAGACGACCGGGGCCGGCGTCAAGGTGCAGTACGACGGTCCCTCGGCCGACTTCACGATCAACACCGGCGCGCTGGGGCGCGCCCCCGACGCCTCCGGGCGGGGCGGACGGCTGCCCGGACTCTCCACCGTCTACTTCGGCACCGGCTTCCGATTCCGCAGCGTCTCGACGAGACGGTTCGATCGCACGAGCGAATCGAACCAGGCGATCCAGGAGACCTTCAGCCTGAGCGACAACCGCAAGCTCGGCCCCTACCTCCGGATCAGCCCGAGCCTCAGCGCCAGCTGGGCGGCGTTCGCGGAGGATGCGCGCGGCCGGCGCAACCGGGGTGGAGCAAGCTGGAGCGGCTCGGTCTCCACCGGCTCGACGCTCTACGGCAACCTGCTCGTCCGGCCCGGGCCGCTCACCGGGCTGCGCCATGTCGTCGAGCCATCGGCCAGCTGGAGCTATGCCCCCGAACTCAGGAGCCTGACCTACCACGACACGACGACCGGGACGCGACGCAGCCAGTTCCCGAGCGTCGGGGGGATCGGTCTTTCCGGCAGCAAGCGTTCCGCCCTGAGCCTGTCGCTGAACCAGCGCTTCCACGCCAAGTGGGGGCGAGGCGAGAAGACGGTGAAAAAGGAAAACCTCATCACCTGGAACACCGGGACCTCCTACGACTTCCTGGCCAAACGGGTGACGGGCACGGCTCGGACCCGCCACTTCTCCACCGTCAGCACCTCGATCGGCTTCCGCCCCTTCAGCAGCCTGGAGAGCTCCGCCTCCGCCTCCTACGACCCCTACGACTGGGACCGGTTGAGCCTCTCGGTGCAGACCACGGCCCGCATCCAACCGAGCCTGTTCGGGGGCGGAGCTCCCGACTCCGCCCGGGCGCCCGGCCTGGAATACGGCAACTTCGGCGAGGCCGGCCTCCGGGGCTCCGGGCTCGGCGGGCGCACCGGGACGGCGGTCGGCGCCGGGACATCGACCGCGGCGAGCTGGAATCTCTCGGTGAGCCACTCCTTTGCGCGGCGCAAGGGGAGCAAGATCGCGACGAACTCCCTCAATCTCGGCCTCGGCCTCGGGCTCACTCCGAAGTGGCGCGGCAGCGGAAGCATCTATGTCGACCTGCGCGAGCGAGACGTCGTCTCCCACTCCTTTACGCTGCAGCGCGACCTCCACTGCTGGGATCTGCGGTTCGAGCACCGGACCAGCGGGGACCGGGCCGAGTATTTCTTCCGGATCAACGTCAAGGATCTGCCGGACGTGCAGTATCACCGCGAGAGCCGCTGAGGCCCCGTCGGAGCGCTGGGGAGCTTCGCCCCGCCCCCCGCGGGCCGGCGCGGCGTGACGGAGACCTCGGGCCGGAACCGGCTGACCCGACGCGGGTTCAGGACAGGGCGGTCCGACCGCCGCGCCCTGGCCGTCGAGGCGCCGGCGCCCTTCCTTCAAGGTGCCGTCTGGACCGTCCGAAACGGTAGTGGTAGAGTTTTCCCCACGTCCCGTCGGTCACGGCGGGGGTGTTCCCAGGACCCTTCTCAGGGAGTTGTCCGATCATGAGTTTCGTACGTTACTTCGGGCTCGCGACCCTCGCCGGCCTCCTGGTGCTCCTCGAGGGGTGCGCCGCCATGACGGGGAGCGGGCGCCGGATCACCAACGCCGATGTCACTCTCGTCTCGTACGGATCGATGCAGGGCGAACTCGCCCCCTGTGGGTGACACTCGAGCCGCAAGGGCGGCCTGGCCCGTCGGGCCAGCATCATCGATTCGCTCCGGGCGGAAGAGCGTCCGTTCCTCCACCTCGATCTCGGCGACTTCGCCAAGATCGACGAGGTGAGCGGGGCGTATGAGACCACGATCGCCTGGGAGATCTTCGAAAAGATGAGCGTGCATGCGGTCTCGCCGGGGCCGCGGGAGCTCACGCTCTGGAAGACGTTCCGGGAACTGAAGGGCCGCGGCACGATCCCCGTGGTCAACGCCAATATCACCGTCAAGGAGAACGGGACGGAAAAGCCTCTGGGCGAGCCGTTCCGCATCTTCGACGTCAACGGGGTCAAACTGGCGGTCTTCTCCCTGATGGGAGGCTCGGAACTCGCGAGCGTCCGTGCCCCGGAAGGGGTTGAGTTCGGATTCCGCGATCCGACGGAGACAGCGGCGGAGCTGGTGCCGCGTCTGGCCGGCCAGGCGGATGTCGTCGTGCTGATGTCGCAGCTCTCGACAGCCGACACCGACCGGCTGATCCAGACCGTACCGGGCGTCGACGTCGCGCTCTACGGGCAGCGCGCGGGCTGGGACCCGAACGCCTCGCTCAAGGGAAAGACCATCTGCAGTCAGACCAGCACCCGCGGGCAGTACCATGGCGAACTCGTTCTGATCGTCAATCCGGACGGAGAGGTTGTGGATCACGGCTCGCTGAACCGTCCGCTCGAGTCCGACGTGGCCGAGCAGCAGGATGTCCTTCGCGTGGTGACCGAGACCGCCGAGACGGTCAAGAAGATGCGGGAGGATGCGCGCAAGGCGAGGGAAGCCGAGGTCCAGAAGAAGTTGACCGGCGAGCGCTACCTCGGAGACGAGAACTGCCGCCGCTGCCACACCGAGCAGTACCGGCAGTGGGAGTCGAGTCCGCACGCGCATGCGTTCGCGTCGCTGGAGAAGCCGCTGCCCGGCAAGCCGCTCGAAGCGGCGTGCGTCTCGTGCCATGCGACCGGCTACGGTAACGGAGGGTTCGTCCCGCACTCCCTCAACCCCGCGGCGCGACCGCAGGGGCAGCCGGATCTGGCCGGCGTGCAGTGCGAGGCCTGTCACGGCCAGGGGACGATGCACCAGCGAACGGGCAAGGTCGAGGTGGCCGAGGCCGTTTGCCGCGGCTGCCACACGCCGGAGTGGTCCCCGAACTTCGACTACCGGCAGGCGCTCGCGCTCGTCCGGCACTAGCCGGCTTCCCCCGCGGTTCGCCCCTCCGGGCGAGTTGGGATGACGTCCGGGGAGAGTCTCCCCTTGGCCCGGCGGCGACTATCCTTTACACTGAGGGGGTGATCGGGGTTTTCCTTAGGGTTGCTTGGGGTTCGACAGACCCCTATACTGCCTCGGTCTCGGGGCGGGCCATGGGGGAGGGCGGTCTTGGATGCATTTGACAGCTGTCTGAGGAACGGGCGCCTCAAACGCGTTGATCCGGATCCCGCAAAAGAAGAGAAGGAAGTCCTTCCAGCGATTCAAGAACTGAAACGGGCACGCGAGTCGTTTGCCGACGGCAATTACGAGGAGAGTGTCGTTCAGGCGTACTTCAGCATGAGCCGGATCTTCCGGGTCCTTCTGCTTCGGTCCGGCTATCGCGACACGAATCTTTACAGCCTCCTTGCCGGAGTGGATCGCCTCTTCGTGGAGCCGGGGCAGATGGAGCGCCACCTCCTTGAGATACTGAAACTCGCCAAGGACCAGAAGGACCTGGTCCAAGAGGGCGCGCGCTGCGGTCGCAAGGAGACGCGCCTGATTCTGGCGGGGGCCGAGGAGGCGATGGAGACCGCACGGGAGGTGCTGGAGCTCGGGGAGATCCCGGAGCTGGATGCTGCTCCCGATGATGAGGAACAGGACGAGGCGTAAGACGCGTGGTGAACGGGCCGCCGCCGGGACTGCGGAGGCCGCGGGAGTGGGATCGTGAACGACGGCCGCGAGGAGTCGGTCGCGCGCGGAGGGATCCTGGCGGGACCGGGGTTCCGCGACGTCGGACCCGGCACGGCTGGGGCGGAGCGCCGGCGGATGCAACGTATCGGTGCGAGGCGGCCTCGGAGCGCGGGGGATTTGCGTCTCGCCTCGAGGATGAGGTTTCTGTTCGGCGCCGGCCCTGAGGTCTCGCGCGTCGTCGCTTTTTTTGCCGGCCTCGTCTGCCTCGCCCTGTCGGTCGCTGTCCCTCGCACGCTGGCTTCCGTCCCGGCGGTACGCCAGGTCCTGGTCGTCGATTCCGAGGCCGATGTCTTCGGCGATGGCGACGCGCGCGGCGCGGTGATCATTCTCGGCTATGACACTCCGACGTTGCGGATCGCTACCAACGGAGTCGGCTTCAAGGATCCCGTCTCGGTCGTCAGTGCTCCCGATCGGCTCCTCTTCGTGGCCGACGCTAGTGCCGACCCCTTCGACCTCGGGAGTAACCTCGGGGCGGTCTGGCGGGCGGATCCATCCCTCAACACCGTCGCGCCGCCGCGGATCGCCGGGGCGAGTTCCCTTTTTCGCCGGCTCGCCGATGTGGTGCAAGAGCCGGAAGGAACGCTGCTGGTCCTCGACCGGGATGCGGATCCGGCGGGGTGGGGCTTCCGCAACGGTGCCCTCTTCCGCGTCGATCCGACCAGCAACAACGTGGAGGTCCTGGCCGCCCCTTCAGTCTTCGACGAGCCGCGGGGCCTGACCTTCGACCGCGACGGGACCGTCCTGGTGGTCGATCCGCTCGCCGATCCTCTCTCGCTCCCGAACGCGGCTGGCGCGATCTTCCGCATTCACCCCCGCACCGGCGCGACCACCTTGCTGCGGGCCCTGACCTCTCCGACCTTCGCCTATCCCGTCGCGCTGGCCGTGATCGATCACGGGCCGTGGGAAGGCGACTACCTGCTGGTCGACAAGGATGCCGATCCGCGGCAGCGGGGAACGCGTCCCGGCGCCGTCTATCGATTGCCGCGGGACGGCGGTCCCCCGGTCTTCTTCTCTGACTCGCCGCTCTTCGACGAACCGATCGATATCCTGGTCGGGGTGCGCGAGGATGTCCTGGTGCTCGAACAGAGCGCCGGGTTTCCCACTTACCCGCTCGGCCGGGGCGGAGTTTTCCGCTTCCGCCTGGCCGACGGACTCGAGATGGGACAGCCCTGGGGATCGAACACCTTTCGCCGGCCCGAGGGGTTCATCCAGCTGGCGAGCGGCGAACTCGACTCCTCGCTCGTGGCCTGGCAGGACGAGTCGCCCGGCTTCACGACGGCCGGCGATCTTTTCACCGTGCGGGCCCGGCTGCGGAACACCGGGACTGCCGACGCCCCGAGCGTCTCTCTGGCGGACACCGTGCGCGCCCCCTTCCACTACATCGCCGGGTCGGACTCGTTCGGTCTGGGCCGGGGCGGCTACAATCCCACGATGCGTGAGTTCGTCTGGAACGGGAGTCTCGACCAGGGTGACTCGACCACGGTCCGGTTCCGCGTCCGGCTGGGCGAGGATGCCGCTCCGGGCACACGCTACACCCAGCAACTGACCCTCCGCGTGGATCGGGCCCCCAGCGTGTTCCGCCGCCCCATCACCCCCTGGCGCGACTTCGTGCCCGGGGTCAGCGCGTTCGCCGACGTCGTGCCGACGCCCAACGGGGAGCAGGGGCTTCTCTATCTCATCGGAGCGGACTCGCTGAACCCGGCCGCGCTCTGGCAGGGAGATCCCCTCGACCGTCCCTCCGATCTCGTCTTTCTCGATGACGGCCGACTGGTGGCGCTCGACCCGTCGAGCCCGGAGGGAGAGCTCGGGGCGATCATCCTCTACAGCACCTTCTACTCCGACACGGTGAGAGTGGGGCTGCGGCTGACGCGCGCGGATGGATTCGTCAGTCCGGCCGGCCTGGGACTGGGGCGGGACGGGAGTCTCCTGCTGATCGACCGCAATGCCAACCCATCCGGATGGAGCTACACGCCCAACCCGGCGATCGGCGACACCGGTCCCGGCGCCGTTTTCCGGATCAATCCGGATGACTGGTCCGTGGAAGTCGTGGCGGCCGAGGCTCTCTGGCGAGAGCCGGTCGATGCCCTGGTCGATCGAACCGGCGCAATCGTGGTCCTGGACTATGAGGGGGGTGACTCGAGGCAAGGTTCTGTCTGGGAGGTGCGTCCCGGACTGGCCCCGATCGAGTTCATCCTGGACAGCCGGTTCTTCCGCGATCCGGCCGGCATGGCCTGCAACATCACCAATGATCTCTTCATCTGCGATCCGGCGTTCGGAGGCGGCCTCAATCCGAACGGTGGGGCGGTCTTCCGGCTTCGTCGCGGGACCGCCTCCGGACTCTCCGTGGCGACGGCCGACTCGCGACTGATCCGGCCCTCCGATTGCGCTGTCGGACCCGACGGGACGGTCCTGATCACCGACCGGGAGGCGAATCCGCACGCGCTACCGCCGGGAGATCGGGGGGCGGTCTTCCGGCTCAATCCCGCCAACGGGCGGCTGGAAGTCGAGGCGGCGACCGCTTACCTGAGGCAGCCCGATGGGGCGGTGGTGCTGGGGTACGTCGACCTGCAGGGGAGCCGGTTACAGGCGACGACGCCCAGCGGGGGCAATCCGACCATCGGCGACACACTTCGTTTCGACCTCGCGGTGGTCAATCGCGGGACGCGCGCCGCCCCTCACGCCACGGCCACTCTCACGTTCACCGAGAGCCTTCAGATGGTCGTACTGGATCCGCCGCCGGACGGAATCTCCTTCGACCCTCAGAATGCGAGGGTCGCGTGGACCGGACGGGTGGCCGGGGGAGATACCGTCGCCGTGGCGGTGCGGGCGACGGTGCGGTCGGGCGTCTCCTATGGCGCCGCGGTCGGCGCTGAAGCGCAGGTCAACGGCGGTCCCGGGCCGGTGATGCTGACCGCGACGAGGACCGTGCGCGCCCCCTTCGTCCCGAACGAAGTGCTCCTCGCTGATCTGGCGGCCGATCCGAATCGCCTCGGCGTTCCCTACGGAGCGATCTACCACCTCGGTGAGGAGGGAGGCGAGCCGGTTCGGCTGGTCTATAGCAACCTCGCGCTGCGGCGCGTCAGCGCGCTGGAGTTCGACCGCACGGGAAACCTGATCGTGACGGCCGATCGCGGCAGCGAGACCGGGCGGATCTACCGCTTCAATTCGCTGAGCGGGGGGTTGGTGCAGTTCGCGGGCACCGACACGTTTCTCAAGTCGCCGTCCGATCTTCTCTATGCGCCCGGCGGTGATCTCCTCATCGTCGATCGCGAAGCCCCGGGTCCGACTCCCTCTTCCCGCGGCGTGATTTTCCGCAAGTCGAACGAGTCCTCGCCGCTCGTCACGTTCGCGGCCGATTCGATGTTCCGCGCCCCGGAGCAGGCGGTCTTCGGGCCCGACGGACGTCTCTACCTCGCGGACCCGGGCGCCGATCCAGATCGGGTCGGAGGGGACACCGGCGCGATTTTCATCCTCGATCCCCAGACCGGCGCCGTGCTCGACTGGGTGCAGTCTACGGGCCTTCGGGAACCGACGGGAGTCGCGGTTTATGATGACTCTACTCTGATCATCACCGACCCGGTCGGTGCGGGGGGTGGCAACGGCTCCCTCATGCTCTATCGGATCTACTCAGGCGTCCTGGCGCCGCTCGTCAGCCTCAGTGAGTTCGAGTCGGTCTGGCGTTCGCTTCGCTCCCCTTCGGGGGAACTGCTCGTGCTCGACCGGTTGGCCGTTGCGCCGGGGCAGGCTGGGACGCCCGGCGTGGTTTTCGGCTACGATCCGGCGAGCCGACGGCTTCGTTACTACGCCAAGTCCGACTCCTTTGCTCTGGTGACCGATCTGGCGCGCAAACCGGGGCCGGTGGTGCGTCTGGCCCGCTACGACGTGGAGGACGAGAACGGTGCGCCGCTCCATTCGGCCGACGTCGTGGCCTGTCGGGGGCTCCTCCGCAACGCCGGGGCGACCGTGGCCGCGGGGGTCGCCTACGCCGACACCCTTCCCGCGGAAGTGTCGCTCGTGCCGGGGTCAGCGACGGCGTCGGCCGGGGCACTCACGGTCATCGGGGACCGGATCGTCGCTTGGACGGGAAGCCTCGCGCCGGGCGATTCGGTGGACATCCGCTATCAGGCGCAACTGAACCCCGCTCTCGCTGAGGGGCGCCTGCTGCAATTCGAGGCCGTCGTCACCGCGCCGGTGGTCGGCTCGGTCCGTCGATCCGTCGACCTCCAGACGCAGGTGCCGCTGGAGCCCGGATACCTCTACCTGGCTGACTCCGAGGCCAATCCCTTCTCCCAACCACAGCAGACCGGGGCGATCTTCAAGGTAAACCTCGTGACCGGCGCCGTGACGCCGATGGTCACCTCGCCGGAGTTCCGCAAGCCCCGGAGCTTGGCCTTGGTCGGTTCCGCCTCCGCGCCGAAGCTTCTCATCCTGGATCGGAACGCCCGCAACCAGCATCAGCGGCTCGGCACGCTCTTCCTCTACGATCCGGTCACCCGCGACCTGCAGAACCTCGGCGGAGACTCGACCTGGGTCTCACCCGCGAGAGTGCTGGAGTGGACGGACACCGAGGCGCTCATGCTCGACACGGCCGCCGATCCATTCGGTCTGACTCCGGAGGTGGGCCCGGGAGCGATCTACCGCGTCGACCTGGAGACGGGACAGACCGCGGCGATCGCCTCCGACACACTCTTCAAGCAGCCGATGTCGATGTGCTGGGCCGGCCCTTCCAAGCTCGCGGTGGTCGATGCGGAGGCCGATCCGCGTCAGCACGGCAACAAGAACGGCGCGGTCTTCGAGGTCGACCTGACGACATCCGAGGTCCGCACCTTTGCGTCGTCTCAGCTCTGGCGGACGCCACGCGCGATTGCCGCCCGGACCGACGGCGGGGGATTCGTGGTGGCCGATCGCGATGCCACGCCCTACAACCCCGGCGGAGGGTACGGCTCTCTCCATTCGATCAGCGGGTCGGGGCAGTCGACGGTTCTCACGGTCTCTCCGCTCTTTGCGTCACTGAACGATGTCGCGGTCGACGCGGACGGTCATCCCGTAGTGACGGACGAGAACACCGATCCCTATGCCTTCGGCGAGCGCCCCGGCGGGATCCTGCGCTGGAATCCGGCCGTGAATGGACGGATGGTGCCGCTGGCGTCGTCTCCGTTCTTCCGGAACCCGGAGGGGTTTGTCCTCCTCGGGGGGATCGTTCCGGTCGCGGTGCTCGAGGCCGCGGCCAGCGCGGTGTCGGACGGGATCCGGCTCGAGTGGCGCGGACATCCCGAGGCGACCGCGGCGCGCTACCTGGTCTATCGTCGCCTGGCGGAAGGCGCCGAGGATCCGGGCGATCCCGATCCCTCTCGATCCGAACTGGTCTCCGGCGCCGGTGACTTCCTCGGTCCCGGCCCGCACTCGTTCCTCGATGCGGAGGTGGCATCCGAGGCGTGGTACGCGTATCTCATCGTCCGGATCGATCCGGACGGCGCCGTCAGCTACTCGCACCCGCTTCTCATCCAGGCGCCTCAGATCACCGCGCGACTCCAATTGCGCCGCCCGATGCCCACCCCGTTCGCCGAGCGGACGACGATCCGCTTCTCCGTCCCCGCGCCGGGGGGGCGCGTCGAACTGGCGCTCTTCGATCTCTCCGGGCGGCGGGTACGCGTTCTGTGGGACGCACCGTCGGTGCCGGGGTCGCACGCCGTCGTCTGGGATGGTCGGGATGACGGCGGGCGGCGCGTGGCCTCGGGGATCTACTTCGCGCGACTCGCCCATCGCGGGGAGGAGCGGACCGCCCGGGTGGTGCGGTTGAAGTGAGGCCCTTCTAACGCAGCCAGCGGGCGCCGCCGAACATCCCATCCACGGGACGCCGTGCCCGCGGCGCGAGGAATCGGACCGCGAGGAAACCGACGGCGAACCCCCCGAGGTGTGCGAACCATGCGACCCCGCCCCCTTCCTGCGTCCGATCCAGGACAGCGGCGAAGATCTGGATGAAGAACCAGATCCCCAGCCAGAGGGCGGCCGGCACCGGGATGATCCGAATGAAGAGGAGGACGAACACCAGGGTGTGCACCCGCGCGCGCGGAAAGAGAAGCGCATAAGCGCCGAGCACACCGGCCACGGCACCGCTCGCCCCGATCGTCGGCACCGTCGACTGTGGATTCGCGATGGCCTGCGCCAGGCCCGCGCTGGCGCCGCATGCGAGGTAGAAGGGCAAAAACGCCCGGCGCCCCAGATGGTCCTCGATGTTGTTCCCGAAGATCCAAAGATAGAGCATGTTTCCTCCCAGGTGGAGGAAGCCGCCGTGGAGGAACTGCGAGGAGAAGAGCGTAAGGAGCGCGCCGGGCTCCCCGGAGGTCAGCCGTGCGGGGACCAGCCCGAAGCGGGCCACGACCTCGCCCACGGCCGCATGCCACGGACCGATCTCGGCCAGAAAGACCGCGATGTTGACCGCGATGAGCAGGACCGTCAGGATCGGTCGCCGCATGGTCGGATTGTCATCTTTGAGCGGGAACATGATGTTGAGCCGTTGCCGCGCAGGATGGCGGTCCGGGCGCGTTCCGTCAAGCCGTGGCGACGGACGCTATCCGGCAGTCTCTGGGCAGAACTGTACCGCACGGGACAGCCCGGTCCGACCCCTTCTCCGCCAGCGCGCGGGTTGCGGGGCCCGGCCGCATCGGCAGCAGCCCCGGGGAACCCCCGAAGACGCGCGAATCGTCCCGCCTGATCAGGCCCCGCGAATCAGGTCCCTCCCCCCGCCGTCGTTGGCACGGGAATGGCGAGAGCCGTTGGGGTGAGCTATCGGTGAACGACGGGGGGCATCTCTGGGACCAGCCGGAGTCCCGCTTCGGCGCAACGATCGGAAGGGGTACTCCATGACGCGACAGAACGGTTTCTTTCGGACGGCGCTCCTGCCGCTCTTGATCGGCGTGCTGCTGGCACCGGGATGCGGTGACGAATCGCGGCTGCCCGCCGCGCCCGGACTGATGACGACACCCGGACTTGACCTCGAGGCTGCGGACGGCGGGTTTACGACGGAAGCGGAGACGCCGGAGTTCGGCGACTTGGCGTTGCGCCGCAGCGTGGAGGCAGAGGCGGGCCTGAGCGAGCCCTTCGACGATGATGCGGAGGTACGTGACCTGGCCCGACACCCTGGCCGGGCCTACCTGGTCACCATCGTCTGGGGGATGTTGCAGGATCAGGACAGCCCCGGCCGGGAGGGGCTCGACGGCGTGACCTATGACTGGAGCGGCGAACTGGAGGTGAATCGGGGAGCGCTTCTGCAGCGCTCGCTCATCTCCTTCGAGCGGGAGGACGGCGATTCGCTGCTTCGCCGCGAGGTCCGCACCAGGATCGAGTGGCAGAGCCGGACCGGCGAGGGCCACGACGGCATCCGGGTCCAGGTGATCTTTCCGCCGCGCATGGGGTCCGATCCGCAGCGGGAAGACAGCCTTGTCTTCCGCGCCGGACCGGTCAAGCGGGTTTTCCTCGCGGCCGAGCTCGACACGCTCGACGAGCAGATCGACGTCGACGCGGCGGGGAATCAGATCCGCATCCTCGGGGTTCCCGTCAACCCCACGGCGGCCCATCTCCATGGTTTCCTGCGCGGGCGGTGGAACCACATCGCGGAGGGGGACTCCGCCGGACGCTTTCAGGGGGTCTGGGTCAGCTACGACGGTCGCCCGGCCGGCGTCTTCCGGGGCATCTACGGGACGCGCGAGGACAGCAGCCGGGTCTTCTTCGGGAAGTGGATTGACGCATACGGCCGATTCCGGGGGTTGATGCGCGGGACCTGGTCAGAGGGCGAAGATCGACCCGGAGTGCAGGGCACAGGCTTCGGCCAGTTCCGCGGGGAGTGGGTGAACGCGAGCGGAGAGATTGAGGGCGCCCTCGTGGGCCGCTGGCGCGCCCCGACAGAGCGGCCGGGATACCTGGACGGCCGGTGGTGCGTACCCTGCGCCACACCGCTCCGCTAGACGAGATGGGTGAGCCGCGCCGCCGCCGGTCCACGCGGTGCGGTTGACGAGAGGGATTCGGCCGGGGCGAGAACCGATGCCCCTCGAGCTTCCGGCCGGATGGGAGGGAGAGCCTGAGGGCTCTCCTTTCCCTTTGTGGGCCATGAGGGGTGTCGCTGTTCGGGGCGCCGGACCGGTATCATGCTTCTGGGCATACCTCGACGTTGGGCCGGTCCGGAGTCGCCGTTCACGATGCGCCGATCACCACGAAAGCAGGACGGGCGCCCTGGGCGCCACGTGCACCCCGTATCGGCGGAAGAAGCCGACCCGGGGCGCTTTCGCTGGATTGTCGACGGGCACAACGCGATCTTCTCCGTTCGGGCCTGGGAGGATCTTCAGGTGCGCGGATTGCGGCGCGAAGCGCGCCGGGCACTGGAGGAGAGTCTCGAGGCGTTCGGGCGCGCCGCCGGGACCCAAGTCTGGGTCGTTTACGACGGAAACCACCTCGAGCGCAATCCCGATGCGGTCGAGACCCCGCACTTGCGAAGCGAGTATTCGTTCCCTCCGGAAGAGGCTGACGATCGGATCCGCTTCCTGGTTCGCCGCTTCCTGCACGAGGGAACACCGCCGGTCGTGGTGACGTCGGATCGGCGCACGCTGGCCGGGACGCTACCGCCGGGGGCGCGCTCGATCGAAGTGGCGCTCTTCTTCCGGTTGCGCGACCGCCTCCTTCGACCACCGGAGAAGCAGCCGTCGGGCGAAGGCTTCGACGATCTCGACCGCATCTTTCTCTCTCGGTCTCCGCTCGAGGAGGATCGACGCCTCGCCGCGGGAATCGACGATGAAGCCACCGGTGCTGACGAGTCGGAGTCCCGGACCGATGGCCGGGAGCCGCCCGCCGCGCGGGAGGGGGGCGTCCGTCCCGACGACGACGGGAACTGACCCTCTGCCTATCTGGTTGCAGACGGTGAGGTTCCTCCGGCCGGGGCGCACCGGACCTTGAGCGCGGCACGCGGCTGGAGTACCTTCGCGACGAAGGAGGTCGCCCATGCTCATGCGTCATATCCGCCGACTGCTCGGCCCTGTCATCCTCGCCGCCTCTCTGGTCGGCTCGGCCGGCGTCCTGTGGGCCCAGTCCGCCGATCCCGCGCGCGATCCTGAACGCCCCAGCCCCGAGCAGTGGGAGCGGACCCTGAAGCAGCGCCTCGCGGACAACAGCCGTGACCACGAAGCGGCGTACGAGCTGGCGAAGCACTACTACAACCAGGGCAATCGTGATCAGGCCGAGAAGGGATTCCGGCGCGTCCTGTCGATCAAGAGTGACTACGTGCCCGCGCTGGTCAACCTCGGCGTCGTGCTGAACGAGGCAGGGAAGTCCGAGGAGGCGATTCCCTTTTTCGATCAGGCCTTGGCGGCAAGTCCGGGCGATGGTCTCGCGCTCTGTCACAAAGGGCAGGCGCTCTACGCGCTGAAACGCCATGAGGAGGCGATCCGGCTCTACCTCCAGGCGCTCGAACTCCACCCAGGGTTTCAACTGGCGCACTACTGGCTTGGTATCGCCTTTGCCGACGCCGGGATCTACCGCGAGGCGCTCGTGGAGTGGCGCCGGGTGGTGTCGATCGATCCGGAGTCGGAGATCGGCCGGGCCGCCGCCGAGGGGATCGAAGTCGTGCAGCCACTGATCAGCGGCCCCTGACCCGGAGGGTGAGTCCGGGGGGCCGGTTGACCCTCGGGCCCACGGATGGTAGATTGCGGGCGGAAGACCGGACGTCGGGTGGGAACAGCAGTGTTCTGGGAGGTCGAAATGGTTCTTCGATCGTCAGGGTGGATCCTGGTCCTCGGGCTCGTGCTCGCGGCCGGCAGCAGCGTCGCGGCCGACAAGAAGAAGGGGCAGGAGCAGGAGTTCTCGGTCGAGGATCTCTGCCGGAAGAACTTCCAGACCGGCCAGGAGTACCTCAAGAACCAGCGTTACCTGGATGCGAAGGAGTCGTTTACCCTCGTCGTCGAGGCCTGTCCCGAGGATGCGGATGCCCACCGGCAGCTCGGCCTGACCTGCCTGACGATGCGTGAATACGCCCTGGCGGCGGAGAGCTTCGAGAAGGCGCGCGCGCTGCGGCCGGATGACCCCGACCTGAAGGTGAATCTCGCGATCGCCTACTCGTACCTCGCCCGGAACGATCAGACGATGGCCGACAAGGCCCTCAGCCTCTACCTCGAGGTGTTGGAGAGCGACCCGACCAGGGCCGCGGTCTTCCAGAACGTCGGTCAGATCTACGCGGGGCAGGGCAAGATGCCCGAGTCGATCATGATGAACATGCAGGCCCTCACCCTCAGCGGGGATACCGCTGAGGTGGAGCTGCCCGAACCGCAGGGCCGTGACTGGCTGACGGCGAAGGTCTTCCCGCAGGCGTACACCTTCTTCAAGAACCGCACCGAGCGCGACACGACCGACCTGGGCAGCCTCCGGATCCTGGCCTACTTCTACTACCGCACGAAGCTCTGGAACCCGGCCATCCAGGCCTACGAGACGATCCTCGCGCGGGAGCCGGAGAGCGCCACCGCGTTCAACGAGCACAAGATCCTCTCCGACGCCCTCAAGAAGGCCGGGAGGTTCGACGACGCCGTCCAGCACCTCGAGTATGTGATCGAGAAAGAGCCGGATGTGATGAACAACTACTACAACCTCTCCGGCTACTACAAGGACAAGGGCGACTACGGCCGGGCGGTTGCCATTGCCGACAAGGGGCTGGCGCGAAATTCCAACTGGGGTTGTCTCTGGTACGCGAAGGGGGAGGTGAAGGAAGCCCAGGCCAAGGCCCGCCAGGACGCGAAGGTCTATGCCGAGGCGATCGCCCTCTACGAGGAAGCGAAGGGATTCTTCTCCCGAGCGGTCGGCGACTCCCAGTGCGGCGCCAACGGCGCCAAACAGGTTGAGCGACAGGACGCCTTGATCAAGCGGGTGCAGGCGATCCGCGACAAGGACGAGCAGAATCGATAGACCTCGCCCCTCCGGGACCGGCACAGCAACAACGAAAGCGGGCTCTCTCCGATCGGACGGGAGCCCGTGGTGCAAGGATCATGAACCTCGATTCCGTCTCAGCTCATTCCGCCGAGACCGATGCCGGCCGCCGCGTCCTCGTGGCGATGAGCGGCGGCGTGGACAGCACCGTGGCGGCCGCGCGCCTCGTGGCGGACGGCTTCGAGGTGGCCGGCGTCACGTTCCGGCTCTTCTGCCACGGGGAGAACGAGGCCGGACCCCGGGCCTGCTGCGGCCTTGAGGGAATGCGCGATGCGCGAGCCGTGGCCCTGGGGCTGGGCATCTCCCACACCGTGCTCGATCTCGAGGAGCTCTTTCAGGCCCGCGTCGTCTCCGACTTCGTGACGGAGTACGCCGCCGGACGCACTCCCAACCCGTGCGTCGAGTGCAACACCCACATCAAGTTCGGGCCTCTGCTCGCCTGGGCCGAGCGCCAGGGTTACGGCTGGATCGCGACCGGTCACTACGCGCGTCGCGTCACCGTCGCCGGCTTGGGTGGCCGGACGGAGGCACGACTGGCCCGTGCCGCGCACGTGACGAAGGATCAGAGCTACGTGCTCTGGGGAGTCGACTCCCGGGTGCTGGAGCGGACGCTGCTTCCGCTCGGGTCGTTGTCGAAGGAGGAGGTGCGGGCAGAGGCTCGCCGCCTGGGACTCGCCACCTGGGACAAGGCCGAGAGCCAGGACATCTGTTTCGTGCCGGACGGCGATTACGCCGGCTGGCTGGCGGAGCGCCTGGGGCCCCACCATCCCGCCTTCGCCCCCGGCGAGATCCGCGATGTCAAAGACCGCTTGCTCGGCCGTCACGAGGGGCTGGCGCGGTACACCGTAGGACAGAGACGTGGCCTGAACCTGGGGGGGCCGAAGTCGTGGCGCGTGCTCGCGCTCGAGACGGCGGCCAACGTCCTGCGCGTCGGCCCCGACGACCAGCTCGATGCCGGCGGGCTCTGGGCCGGGGGGCTGGTCCTGCACGCGACGCCGGCGGAGATTGCGGCGGAGCCGGTCGAGGTCCAAATCCGCTACCGGCACGCCGGGGTGTCCGGATGGGCGCGGGTTGACGGGGATCGGCTCCATGCGTCGTTCGCCGAGCCGCAGCGGGCCGTGGCGCCGGGGCAGTCCTGTGTCATCTACCGTGACGGTGTGCTGCTCGCGGGGGGGAGAATCGAGGCGGCCTGTGCCTGCTGCCCGCCCGCCGGCGCGGCTGTGCAGGCGGATGCTTGACAGGCGTCTCCGACCGGGTTAACGTGGCGGTCCCGTTGGAGGGATGGCCGAGTGGTTGAAGGCAGCGGTCTTGAAAACCGCCGGCCGCAAGGCCCGTGGGTTCGAATCCCACTCCCTCCGAAGCCGGGAAGTGTGCACCGGAGAGGTGGCCGAGTGGCTGAAGGCGGCACATTGCTAATGTGTTGTGGGTCAAAAGCTCACCGGGGGTTCGAATCCCCCCCTCTCCGCCATGTACCGATGACGCGCGCCCATGGCTCAACTGGATAGAGCATCTGACTACGGATCAGAAG
>CAYJLF010000014.1:0-2312 GCA_964371055.1 uncultured bacterium
ACGAGCCATCCGGGAAGCAGCACGCGCCCATCGGCTGCGGGCACGGATTCGGATCGCAGACGGTACCCATGCCGAGCCACTGGCCGGCGCAGTCCGCCTGGGTCGTCATCTGGCACGAGCCATCGGGGAAGCAGCACGCGCCCATCGGCTGCGGGCACGGATTCGGGTTGCACACCGTCCCCGGTCCCTGCCAGATGCCGGCGCAGGCCGTCTCGATCGTGACGGTGCACGAGCCATCCGGGAAGCAGCAGGCGCCGGTCGGCGGCGGCTGCGGGCACGGATTCGGATTGCACACCGTCCCCGGTCCCTGCCAGATGCCCGTGCAGGCGGTCTGGATCGTCACCGTGCACGATCCATCGGGGAAGCAGCAGGCGCCGGTCGGCGGCGGCTGCGGGCACGGATTCGGATCGCAGTCGGTTCCGTTGCCCTGGAACACGCCACCGAGGGTGGCGCACTCCGCGCTCGTCCGGACGAGGCAGCTTCCATCGGGGAAGCAGCACGCGCCGCCGAGCGCCTGGGGACAGGGGGTCAGGCCGGGCGCACCGAAACCGATGGTGCCGAAGCCGGCGATCGGGTCTTCGAGCGGTGGGACGGAGTTGTCGACGAAATTGGCGGGCTGCACCGGGTGCGGGGCAGACGCAAAGTATGTATCGACGTACCCATACCCACCAAACCAGTAGACTTCGTTGATGAGGTCGGTCTTGACCGTGCCGAAGCTCAGCCCAACGCCTCCACCGCTGGTTGTCGGCCAACCGTTCTGCGGGATCTCGAAGTCGGCAACCGGGTCAGGGGGACCTCCAGCAAGCACGTACACGTATCCCGGGAAAGCCTCGCCAAACGCGAGGGCCTTCAGGCGCGGGCTGCTGCCGGGCGGAAACGCGGCGTAGACCTTCCATACACGGAGGGGAACGATCGTACCGCCGTCCCAACCCGGGGCGTTGTTGTCCGTCGCCTCGCACGTCGCGGGCGGCGCGCTCGGATAGCTCGCACTCTCGAAGGTGTACGCCAATCCCGTGTCGTGCACGACCAGCGTACCGCCCGCGTTCGGGCCTGCCATCGCCAGCGTCGTGCTACAACACAACACCGCGAGAACCCATAGTAGTCTTCTCATCAGCCGCGACCTCCTTGAAGCTGCCTGCTTCCCCCCGCTGGGGGCTCTCCCCCGGGGATCGAACACACCATCCGCGCCGGCCACCCGCCGGACGCTGCTGCGAAACACGTTGAAGGAGGTCCGCCTGGGGGAGCGGTTCCTTCGCTGTTGCGCGTTCGACCCCAGTACTTGAGAACGCATGTAATTATAGGTGAATCCCTGAGGTCCCGCAAGTCGGGAAGTCACTGACCACACGATCTTCATCATCGGCGTAACCACCATGGACTTGAGCGGGTTTTAGGCAGCGCCGGCGCTCGCCTCCCGGGGGAGCCGGGGACGGTTGGCCCAATGCACCCCCGGGCCCGCGTCGGCGGCCGGCGGATATCGCGTATCTTGTTGCGAAGAATTCGCTTAAACAAGGCTGACCATCCCGGACAACCATTCTGGGCGACGCCCCCCGGGTCAAGCCTCCGCTCAAAAAACCCGGACTCCGTTCCCCCTAAGGGAAACGGAGCCCAGAATCGGTCCGGGGAGAGGCCGGTCGACCTCTCCCCCTGATTCGAAGGCTACCGGCTGTACCGGCTCTTGATCTGTCCCCAGGTCTCGAGCTGCTTTTCGCCCTCGATCTGAGGCTCAGCCGGGACGCACGGATCCGGATCGCAGTCGGTGCCGTCGCCCAGGTAGGTCCCACGCAACCGCTCGCACCGATCCGCGTCCAGTACCCGGCAGGTCGCGTTCCGGAAGCAGCAGGCGCCGAACGGCGGAGGAGGCGGCGGACACGGATTCGGATCGCACACCGTATCCGGTCCCTGCCAGACGCCCGTGCAAGCGGCCTGCTCCGTCACCTGGCACGAACCATCCGGGTAGCAGCAGGCGCCGAGAGCCGGCGGCTGCGGGCACGGATTCGGATCGCAGACGGTGTCGTCGCCCTGATAGACGCCGAAGTCCGACGCGCAAGTCTCCGCGTCGTAGACCTCGCAGGAACCATCCTCGAAGCAGCAGGCACCGAGAGCCGGCGGCTGCGGGCACGGATTCGGATCGCAGACCGTGTCCGCGCCCTGCCAGATGCCGGCACAGGCGCTCTCGATCGTCACGGTGCACGAACCATCCTCGAAGCAGCAGGCACCGGTCGCCGGCGGCTGCGGGCACGGATTCGGATCGCAGACGGTGTCAGCACCCTGCCAGATACCAGCGCAGGCGCTCTCGATCGTCACGGTGCACG
>CAYJLF010000014.1:2412-97457 GCA_964371055.1 uncultured bacterium
AACCATCCTCGAAGCAGCAGGCGCCGGTCGCCGGCGGCTGCGGGCACGGATTCGGGTCGCAGACCGTGTCAGCACCCTGCCAGATACCAGCGCAGGCGCTCTCGATCGTCACGGTGCACGAACCATCCTCGAAGCAGCAGGCGCCGGTCGCCGGCGGCTGCGGGCACGGATTCGGATCGCAGTCGACGAACATGCCCCACCAGTCCCCGCCGGCCGTGCTGCAGTCTTCTGCGGTCGTCATGCGGCACTCGCCATTGGCGAGGCAGCACGCCCCTTCCGGCTGCGGGCACGGATTCGGGTCGCAGACGCCGAACATGGTCCAGTCGCCCCCGCAGTCCTCAGCCAGCGTCAGCTGGCAGCTACCGTCGGGGTAGCAGCAGGCACCGGTCGGCTGCGGGCACGGATTCGGATCGCAGACGGTCCCCACGCCGAGCCACTGGCCGGCGCAATCGAGCTCCGTCGTCATCTGGCACGAGCCATCCAGGAAGCAGCACGCGCCCGTCGGCTGCGAGCACGGATTCGGATCGCACGGAACCAACATCCGCCAGTCGCCGGTCGCGCAGGCCGCCTCGGGCACATACGCGCAGCTACCATCGGGGAAGCAGCACGCGCCCATCGGCTGCGGGCACGGATTCGGATCGCAGGCGCCACCTTCTGTGAAGCTTGTGCCACCCGACTGCAGGCACTCCATCATCGTGAGCACCTGGCAGGAACCGTCCGTGTAACAGCAGGCTCCCACCGGCTGCGGGCACGGATTCGGGTCGCACATGCCGAACATCGTCCAGTCGCCGTTCGCGCCGGCGCACTGCTCGGCCGTCAAGACCTGGCAAGCGCCATCCGGGAAACAGCAGCTCCCGGTCGGCTGCAGGCACGGATTCGGATCGCAGACGCCGAACATCGTCCAGACGCCCACGCAGTCCTCAGCCAGCGTCACCTGGCAGCTACCGTCGGGATAGCAGCAGGCGCCTTCCGGCTGCGGGCACGGATTCGGATCGCAGACGCCGAACATCGTCCAGATGCCGTTCGCCTCGGCACACTGCTCGGAGTTCAGCACCTGGCAGGCGCCGTCGGCGAAGCAGCACGCGCCCATCGGCTGCGGGCACGGATTAGGATCACAGACGGTACCCATGCCGAGCCACTGGCCGGCGCAGTCCGCCTGGGTCGTCATCTGGCACGAGCCATCCGGGAAGCAGCACGCGCCCATCGGCTGCGGGCACGGATTCGGATCGCAGACGGTACCCATGCCGAGCCACTGGCCGGCGCAGTCCGCCTGGGTCGTCATCTGGCACGAGCCATCGGGGAAGCAGCACGCGCCCATCGGCTGCGGGCACGGGTTCGGCTCGCAGACGGTGCCGACGCCGAGCCACTGGCCGGCACAGTCCGCCTGAAGCGTCATCTGGCAGGAGCCGTCCGGGAGACAGCACGCGCCCGGGGCCGCGAGGACCGTGAACGTCCAGTCACCCAGGGTCGGCACGAGCGTCTGGGAGGCGCAGGTCGTCACCCGATTGAGGGCCGGCGATGCGTCCTGCAGAACCAGCGACGTGGCGCCGGCCGGTGCATCGGGCTTCACCAGGAGATCGACCGCCAGGATCGCGCCGTCTCCGGCCGGGATCGAGGGCGGGCAGGCAAAGCTGTACACCACCCCTGCGCTGACCGAACTCTCCGTCGATCCCTGCGTGAAGATCTGCGCTCCCTGCCCCCTCGTACCGTCCAGCGTCATGCTCTGGAAGTCGAAGACAGCCGGGTCAAAGGTGAGGTGGATGGAGTATCCCTTGATCTCCATCTGGTTGGTCAGCTTGACCGTGAAGGTGACCGGAGTCCCCTGGGAACCTTCGACCAGTCCGTCCAGATAGAAGTCCGGCGGCGGCTGCGGGCAGGGATTCGGGTCGCACGCGCCACCAGTGAACACCCCGCCGGCGGCGACGCAGTCGGCCTCGAGCAGGAGCTGGCAGGAACCGTCGGGGAAACAGCAGGCCTCGGGCTGCGGAGCCGCCTGCGGACAGACGGTCGTCCCGGCCTGGCCAAAACCGATCGAGCTGAAGCCCGCGATCGGATCCTCCAGCGGCGGGACCGAGTCATCGACGAAGTTCGAAGCTTGCACCGGGTGCGTCCGCACCGCAAACTCGGTGCCCGCATAGCCATAGCCACCGAACCAGTAGACTTCGTTAATCAGGTCGGTCTTCACGAAACCGAAGCTGATCCCCACGCCGCCTTCATTCGTGTTGGGCCAACCATTCTGGCCGATCTCGAAGTCAGTCGCCGGGTCGGGCAGACCAGCCGCGAGGATGTAGACGTAGGCGGGCACCGTCTCGCCAAATGCCAACGCCTTCAACCGAGGGCTGCTGCTCGTCGGAAACGCGGCGTAGACCTTCCAGACGCGCTTGGCGAGTTCCGGAATGCTGTTATCCGTCGCCTCGCACGTGGCGGGAGGATTACTCGGGTAGGTCGAGCTGTCGAACGTGTAGGTCAAGCCGGTATCGTGGACGATCAACGTCCCTCCGGCATTCGGTCCGTTGCGCCCTTCCTTCGTGGCGTCAAGCGTCGCCGCCTGAGCCACCCAGGTACAGCAGCACAGCAGAGCCAGTACCGTTAGCAGTCTGCGCATAAGGGTTGATTCCTCCGTACCGCGGCCCGCTCGGCCGCCGTCCCCCATGTTGCCCAGTGCACCCGGTCCATCAGCACGGAGTGCACGTTAATCCAGAGACGCGCGGCGTACCTGGCGCGGCACGACTCTCGCGGACATTGAGGGAGAGACGCACGCCATGTACGCGGCTGTGAGTGTAGCAGCTCAGGGGTCCGATTCCAAGCATAATCCCAGATATCACAAGGGGTTGTTCCCTGAGCCCGTCCCCTCGCGCCGCGGCTCGACCGAGGGGGCTTCCCGTCCGGACGAACCCCGGTGTGCGCGGCCGCGGACCCTCCGCCCTCGCGCCATCGCGACGCTGGATCGCGCTGTCGCAAGTGGCTCATCTTCCGAGCGATCCATCGCCCATCTCGTCAGGGCGCTTGCCTGTCCGGGGCGAACCTGTCTATCCTGCGGTCGTCCCGGTTCCAAGGGAGGCGGGCGCATGCGGCAACCAGGTTCGGCCCACAGGGAGAGTGACCACACCTTGTTGTACCTCGGCATCGATCTCGGCGCGGTCAGCGTCAAGGCGGCTCTGCTCGGCGTGGAGCCGAGGGGAGCGTTCCCGAGCGCCGTCGAGGGCCTATCCGGCGCGCCCCGGACCGAGGGCACCGAACTGTCGATGATCCGAGCGCTGGCGGGCTCGAGTGAGCTCTGGTCGCCAGATCCGGTCGAGGGTCTTCTCCCGGACGGACGCCGGGTGGTCGTGGTCGCCGCCGCCTACCGGCGTACCCGGGGCCGTCCCCTCGAGATGGTCCGCGAACTCCTGGGACAAATCCTTCTCTCCCTCGAGGGACGGCGGCTGGACGGTGTCCGGGTGACGGGATCGGGAGCAGCGCTCCTGCGGTCGGGATTCGCGTTTTCCGAGGAGAACGAGTACCGCGCGCTGGCCGCGGCCACCGAGGTGGTCTGTCCCGAGGCCCGAACCCTCTTCGAGATCGGCGGCGAGACCTCCAAGTTCCTTTGCCTCGAGCGGGACCCGTCCGGACACCTGCAGATCGCCGACTATGCCACGAACGGAGACTGCGCGGCCGGCACCGGATCGTTCCTCGACCAGCAGGCGGGACGTCTGCAATACCCCATCGAGGAGGTCGGGCGCATCGCGGCCGCCACGCCGCGCGCGGCCAAGATCGCCGGGCGCTGCTCGGTCTTCGCCAAGAGCGATATGATCCATGCGCAGCAAAAGGGTTACCTTCCCCCGGAGGTGCTGCGAGGCCTGTGCGAGACCGTGGCCCGCAACTTCCGAGCGGCCGTCGCGCGCGGGCGGACGCCGACCGAACCGGTCCTCTTCGTCGGCGGCGTCGCGGCCAACGAGATGGTGCGCACCGCGCTCCGCGAGGTCTTCGAACTCGACGGCGAGCTGGTCGTCCCGGCGCATCACGCGGCGCATGCCGCCATCGGCGCGGCCCTGCGCGAGGCGATGGAGCCATCCTCGCGCGCCCTCAGCCTGACCGACCTCGAACGCGATGGCGCGGCGACCGACGACATTCCACGATCCCGGCGCCTCTCGAGCGCGCGTGTCCTAAACCTTCGCGATCGGATCAAGCCATTCCAGTTCCCCCCGGACGGCAAGCCGGTCGAGGTGGCTCTCGGAATCGACATCGGCTCGGTGAGCACCAATGTCGTCCTGCTCACGCGGGACGGCGAGATCGTGCGCGAGATCTATACCCGCACCCAGGCGCGGCCGGTCGAGGTCGTGACCGCCGCGCTGGCCGACCTGCGCCGCGACGTCGGGGCGAGGGTCCGGATCCGGACGGTCGGCACTACCGGTTCCGGCCGCGAACTGATCGGCGAGCTGGTCGGAGCCGACACCGTCAATGACGAGATCACCGCCCACAAGACCGGGGCGATGTTCATCGCGCGCACCATGCTCGACGGGCGGGTCGACACCATCTTCGAGATCGGCGGGCAGGACGCCAAGTACATCCGCATCGAGGACGGCATCGTCGTCGACTTCGCCATGAACGAAGCCTGCGCGGCCGGGACCGGGTCGTTCCTGGAGGAGCGAGCGGAGGAACTCGGCGTCTGCATCAAGGGGGAGTTCGCCGAGCGCGCGTTCCGCTCCGAGCGGCCGGTCCGCCTGGGCGAGCGCTGCACTGTCTTCATGGAACGCGACGTCAACGCCTGGCAACGTCGCGGCGCCGCGACCGATGATCTGCTGGCCGGCCTCGCCCTTTCGGTCGCCACCAACTACATCAATCGCGTCGTGCGCGGTCGCAAGATCTCGGGCACGATCTTCTTCCAGGGCGGCACGGCTTACAACGACGCCGTCTCGGCCGCCTTCGCCGGCATCCTCGACCGCGAGATCGTCGTGCCGCCGCATAACGGCGTCGTCGGCGCGGTCGGAGCCGCTCTCCTGGCCTGGGAGAAGGAGACCGCGCTCCGCGCCGGCACCCGGTTCCGTGGCTGGGACCTCGGGACGGTCGACTACACGATCCGCGAGTTCACCTGCCAGGCGTGCGAGAACCGCTGCGACATCCAGGAGTTCAAGGTCGAGGGAGAGAAGACCTTCTGGGGCGATCAGTGCGGCGACCGCTATCGCAAGCGCCCGAAGGTGGAGTTCCACCCGGTCATCGAGGATCTGGTCCGGCTGCGCCGGGAGTGGCTCCTCGAGGGACATGAGCCGGCCACGGGGACGCGCGCCCGGGCCGCCATTCCCCGCGCGCTCTACTTCCACGACCGGTTCCCGTTCTGGAATGCGGTCTTTCGCGAGCTGGGCATCGGCGTCGATCTCACCCCGGAGACCAACCGGTCGATCGCTCGCCAGGGAGTCGAGGCTTCGGTCGCCGAACCGTGCTTCCCGATCCAGGTGGCGCACGGCCACGTCGCGCAGGCTTTGACCCTCCCCGACGCGGACTTCGTCTTCCTGCCCAATTACGTCAACGCGGAGAAGTCCCACGATCGCGTCCAGAGCTTCTTCTGCCCCTGGGGCATGACGCTTCCCTTCGTCGTGCGCGCCGCGTCGACCTTCCACGCCGACGCCGATCGGATCGTCCATCCCCTGGTCCGCCTGCGCGGCGGCCGGCGGGCCCTGGCCGACGCCCTCCACACCGCCCTCGCCCGCTACGGCGTCCGCAAGAAGGAAATCGCGCCGGCGCTCATCGCCGGCGAGGTCGCGCTGGCGCGTTTCCGCGCCCGCATCCGCCAGGCCGGAGAGCTGGCGCTGGCCCGGCTGGAGGAGACCCGGGAGCCGGCCGTGCTCCTCGTCGGGCGGCCATACAACCTCTTCGATCCGGTCGTCAACCTCGACATCCCCCGCAAGCTGCGCGACCTCTACGGCGTCAATGTCCTGCCCCTGGAGTTCCTGGCGGCGGACGATCGCGACCTGGAGGAAATCAACGCCAACATGTTCTGGAGCTACGGCCGGAAGATCCTGGCTGGAGCCCGCGCGGCGGCGGCGCTGGAACGGATGCATGTGATCTACATCACGAACTTCAAGTGCGGGCCTGATTCCTACATCAAACACTTCATCCGGCGCGCCTACGGCCGCCCCTTCCTGACGCTGCAGTTCGACGGACATGCGAACGATGCCGGGATGCTGACCCGGGTCGAGGCGTTCCTCGACAGCCAGGGAATCCTGCGGCGGTGGACCAGCCGGGTGCCTCCGGCAGATTGGCATGACGACGACGGGGACGCCGACGACTCCCGCCTCGACCGCCGGACCGAGCAGGCGCCGATCCTGGAGGCCGGCTGCAGCGCGCAGAGTTCGTTCGCCCGGAGCGGCGGCGGCTGCGCCGGCTGCACGGGAGCCCCCCTCTTCTGCAGCGAGTCGCTCCCGCCGGCATCCATTCCCGACTCCGGAAAGGCGCCGCGGCCGTGAGTCCTGCGCCGCTCCGCAACGACCGCAGGGTGGGAGGCCCCCCCCTTCGGGAGCGGACGATCTATGTCCCTCGCATGAGCTACGGGGCGGCACGCTGCTTCACCGCCGCCATGCGCGGTTTCGGATTCGATGCGCATCCCTTCCCACCGTCCGACTCGCTCACGCTGGAGTATGGGGGACGGTACACCTCGGGAGATGAGTGCTACCCGGAACGGATCACGCTCGGCGATGTCCTCAAGCTGGTGCTGGCACCCGGCGCGCGGCCGGAGCGGATGGCCTTCTTCATGCCGTCGGCCCCCGGACCGTGCCGCTTCGGCCAGTACGCCCCGTTCCTGCGCCAGACCCTCGACCAGATCGGGGCGGTCGATGCCATGGTCCTCTCTCCACAGAGCGGATCGGGATACGAGGAGATGAGCGATGCCGGCTCCGGCCTGCAACGCGCCTGCTGGCGCGGGCTGGTCATGGCCGACGTGCAGCGCAAAGCACTGCTCCGCATCCGCCCCTACGAACGTGAGGCGGGTGCAGCCGACGCCGCCTACGAGGCGGGAATCGCCGCATCGTGCGCGGCGCTCGAACGGCGCGATCTCCCGGCCTCACGCATGCTGGCCGATCTGCGGAAGGTGATGGACCGGTCGGCGGAGCGCTTCGCCGCGATTCCCCGCCGCTTGGAATCGCGCCTTCTGATCGGCGTGATCGGAGAAATCTTCTGCCGGCTGAATACCTTCAGCAACGAGGAACTGGTGCTGGAACTGGAGCGCCAGGGGGGCGAGGCCTGGATCGCCGACATCGGCGAGTGGGTCTACTACACCAACCTCGAACAGCGGCGCAAATGGATCCCCTACGCCGGCGACCGCTGGTCTGTCCGGATGGTCGGCGCCTGGATCAAGGACGTGGTGCAGCATCGCGACGAACACCACCTGGCGCGCCCCTTCCATCACCTCACCGGCGACCGGCCCGAACCGAAGCAGATCGCGGAGCTGACCGGCCTCTCCGAACCCTATCTGCCGGCCGAAGGGGTCTACGGCGAAATGGTGATGAACACCGGCAAGGCAATCTGGCTCTGGCGCCAGGGCTGCCACGGGATCGTCGATATCAGCCCCTTCACCTGCATGAACGGTATCGTGTCCGAGGCGATCTATCCCCGCCTGAGCCTCGATCATGACGGGATCCCGATCCGGATCTTCTATTTCGACGGCACCCAGTCCCATCTGGAGCGCGACCTCGGGATCTTCCTCGAGCTGGCCCGGGGATATCGCGGGCGGAAGTCCGGTTCCCCGGTCGCCTCCTGATCCCGTCTCGCCCGATCACTTCCCCCCGAGCTGCATGAGGTGATCACGGTACCGCTCCCCGTTCGGCGGATCGTGGTCGATGAGATGGAGGAGGAGCGGCTGGACCTTCTCAGGCCCCTCCTCGGTCCGGAGATAGAGATCGAGCAGGCGTCGCCCCGCCTCGACCGGGAAGTCGAGCTCGCGGCCGTGCGTGAGGCTTCGCTCCATCCGGAGCTGGATCAGCTCCTCCAGCAGGCTCCGGGCCTCGGCCTCATCGCCCAGCACCACCGCCGCCTGCGCGGCGGGCACCAGGATCTCCTCGTGGTAGCCGATCTTCTTCAGCAGCGCGGTCAGGCGGGATTGCGCTTCCTCCGCCCGGCCGGCCTCGATCAGAACCCAGCCGAGGAGCGACTCCGCCACCGGGGAGTCCCCTCTCGTGGCGCCGACCAGCGCGCGGGCCTCTTCGACAGCTTCATCGTACCGTTCCAGGGCGCGCAGGGCCTCGACCCGGAGGTAGCGGCGTTCTCCCTCCCCGGCCAACGTCTCGAGGCGCTCCGGCGAGACGGACTCAGCGGTCGCGTCCGGGGATCCTCCCGGGACCCCCGCGTTCGATCCGACCACGTCCCCGATCCCTTCTCCGCGCAGTTCCTCGAGCGTCAGAGACGGCATCCCGTCCAGGATCGCGAGGCACTCGTCCGGGCGCTCGGCCAGGAGGAGCGCATTGGCACGGGCCCGCCGCGCCGCCGGGTGGTCGATGCCGGTCCAATCGAGCCGCTCGAAGAAGCGGGTCGCTCGACGGCCGTCCCCTCCCACCGTCGCCAGGTAGCCGAACATGAAGTCGCGGCCGTAGGCGCGGAATCGGTCGGCCGTGGCCGGCAACAGAGTCTCCAGGTGAATGCCGAAGAGGTGCTCGGGATCGTCGCCGAAGAACTCCTCGTCCGACGGTGGTTCCGGTTCGGCCGCCGGCTTCATCCGGTCCAGCAGGGTCGGGATAGGACGCACCGTCGCGTCGGGATCGGGAAGCAGGTCCGGCTCCGACGCCGTCTCCAGCCCGCCCGGTCCCACCTTGCGGGCCGGGGCGTCGATCCGGCGCAGCAGTTCTTCGACCGGGCCGCGGTCGAGATCGTCGCCGGCCAGGTCGAGCGCGGTGGCGCACCGATCGCGGGCGGCCTCCAGATCACCTGCCTGTCGAAGCGCGTCGGCCTCGGCGATCCTCTCCTCCATCATCCGCTCGCGACAGGAACGGATCCCCGCTCTGGCCTCGGACTCCTCTCCGGCGCTGAGCTTTCCGGAATCGACCACGTCTTCGAAGAGACCCATCGCCTCGAACCACCTTCGCTGAGCGAAAGCGGCGCGGCCCTTCTCGAGCTTCTTCTGTGGCGAGGTTCCAAAGAGACCCATGGATTCCCCCTGTCCCCGGCCGAGCGCCCCCGCGGCGCGTCCATCGGCGCGGGCGGCTACTCCCTTCGACGATTCGATCCGTGTTCGGCGAGGTCCGTCGGCGCGGTGGCCTCGCCCCCCATCGTGGGGAGGTACCCCATCGTCACGAGGTCGGCCCGGACCGCATCCAGCGGACGTTCGTCTCCCAGCCGGAACTGCGCGCGCGTCTCGTCCGGCGCGGCATAACCGCCCGGATCGGTGCGCGAGCCGGCGGAGAGCACGGTCGCCCCCACGCGCAGCGAAGCCCGCCGCTGCGCCATCGACTCGCGGGTCGAGACGATCAGGTTCGTGCCCGGCAGCGCCAGTCGGAGGACGGCCAGGATGCGCAGCCAGACTCGATCCGGCACCGGCGACGGGGGATGGAACGTGAACGGCACTCCTTCGGCCGGCTCGAGACGCGGCGCGGAGACCGAAGCCACGGGACGACCGGTCAGCATTTCCAGGTGGCGCGCATGGGCGACCAGGCAGACGGTCTCCAGAATCGGATTCCCCAGCCCGTACAACGCTCCGAGGCCGACCGACGGGATTCCGGCCGCGGCCGCCCGCTCCGGTGCGGCCAGGCGGAGGCCGAAATCGGCTTTCGGTCCGGAGGGATGGACGGTCGGATAGAGCTCGGGATCGTAGGTCTCCTGGAAGAGCACGTACGCGGAAAGACCCCGGCCGGCCAGCCGTGCGAAATCGGCCGAGGACATCGGCGGGAGCTCCCCCGCGAGGAAGAGGCCGTGCGTGGATCCCTCTTCCCACGTGCCCCGCGCGATCGGAGCCTCCGAGGCGACCGCCTCCACCGCCTCGAGCGCCTTCTCCGCGCCGCGCGAGGTCGGATCCTCTGCCGCGATCAGGAGAATGCGCCGGTGCCCCTGCGCGAGCAGAGCGCGCGCTTCCGCCCGGATTTCCTCCGGGGTCAGGCTGCGTCGCCGCGTCGATCCGAGCGAACTCCGGAATCCGCAGTAGAGGCAGTCGTTGCGGCAGACGTTGCTGTAGTAGAGAGGGGCGAAGAGGCCGACCCGCGCGCCAAAGAACTCCTTCCGCCGCGCATCGGCGGCCACGACCAGGAATTCGTCCTGCGCCTCGACGTCGGCCGCGCCGAGCAGGAGCGCAACGTCCCGGAGGCCCGGCTCGTTCCCTGCGAGCACACGCTCCAGCGCCCGGTGGTAGGCCGCGGGGGGCGCCGGCGCGACGGCGGTCTCGTGCGCCGTGGAGAGGGCTGATTCCAGCCAGGCGGGTATGGACATGGTTCGGAGAGTGTAGCCTGCCCGACTCAAACCGCAAGATCCGAGGTCGTCCCCGGGCATGGACAGCGGCGGGAGTGGCGAGTAGCCTCGGACCCGGAGTCGCGGCGCCGCGCGGAGGATGGCCGCTCCGTCGCGCGATCCGGCCGGGGAGGGTTCGTTTGACCGAGCGCCGTTCATTCCGAGACGCCGAACTGGTCCGTCGCACGCAGGACGGGGACCGTTCCTCCTTCGGGGAGCTTCTGGAGCGCCACGAGCCGGCGATCCGCACGTTGGCCGCCTCCTGGATCGAAGACGAGCAGATGGTCGAGTCGCTGGCGATGGCGGCCTTTCACCGGGCTTACCGTTACCTCGACCGTTTCGATCCGGTCCGCAATTTCCGTCCCTGGCTTCTGAAGATCGCGGTCAACCTCCTCTTCGATGACGCCCGCCGGCGGCCCCTTGGGCCCCTGCCACCCGTTCCAGGCGGAGGTCTCGACCGGCTACGTCCCCTCCCTCGCGTCATCCTGGCGCTGCAGGCGGGACTCGGGATGCGGGAGGAGGAGATCGCCGAGTCGCTGGCGATTCCCACCGAGGTGGTGGCCGAGCGTCTCCTGGCAGCGCGTCGTGAGGTCGCGGCCGCCGGCGGTCCCGGCGAAAGGGTCCTGGCAACGACCCTGCGCGCCCGCGCGGCCCGTGGGATGCCCGGGACGTCGCCGCTGGAGCGGTTGGCCGCCCGCTACGATCTCGGGACGACCGAAGCGTCATGGATACGGCCCGAGCGGCCCCAAGCTTCGCCGCCGGGTCGCGTGGGACGCCGCGCGCGGATGATCCAGGGAGGAGTCGTGGTCGCCGCCGTCGTGGCCGCGGCGCTCGTCGTCCTCCTGTCCGGAGAGTCGCCTCTGCGGCCGGGCGGCTCGTCCCGCGAACGCGAGATGGCGGATCGATACCGCGCCTGGCGGCGGACGCAGGAGCCGAGTGCGCGCGCCCCCGAACCGGACGACGCAGCGCTTCGGACCTTCTTCTCCACCTGGGTCGCCGCGACCGCCACCGTGGCCTCCGATTCACTCCCCTCCGAGCGGTCCGGCCTTCCGCGCGACGACGGAACCGATCTCCTGGATCGCGAAGCCGACCCGGCCTTGTCCGACTCACTCTGGTCGGTGGCAGCCCGACAGAAGGCGCGCCTCGCAGCCCTCACGGGAGGCGTCGGTCCGTCGCCGGCGCGGACGGCGTTGGTCTGGTATTGGCGGATGGCGCATCGCGCCGGTCGCCCGCTCGCGGCCAGTCGGGGGGATCTCGATCGTCTCTATGCCGCTGACCGCGCGAGGATCGAGCGGATGCTGCGCCGCCTGGAACCGGGCACCGGGCGGTAGAGCGGGAGCCCTGGCGGCGACGGATCTCCTTCCCCGCCGGACTGGACGCGACTACACTGCGGCACCATGGAACGAGGCGGCACGGATCTCCGGCGGGAACTGGGCAACAACCTGCAGATCGGGCTCGCGACCGGGCTTATCGGCGGCGCACTGCTCGGATTCCTGGGGGCGGCCGCATCCCTCGCGCTGAATCCCTCGCTCCTGGGATCGGCCGGCAACGTCATCCGGCTTCTGGTCGGCCTGCAGGTGGTCTACGGCCTCCTCTGCCTGGCGCTCGGCCTTCTCGGGGCCGCCCTCAAGACTCTCTTCTTCCTCCTGACCGGACGCAGTATCTCCGACACCAAGACCGCTGCCTTCGCCGCCTGGCTCGTCTTCTTCCTGATCGGGGGCCTCTACGCCTTCTCGTGGACGCGCTGGCAGAAGATCGGCGGACTCGCGCCCGGAGAGTCGATCGGGGCGGCGCAGATTCCGGTGCTGCTCGCGATCGCCGCCGTCAGCGCGCTCCTTTCCGCCTTCACCGCCTACGCGTTCTATCTCCTCATCGTCCACGTGAAGAAACCGGAGCGGAGACGGCCGCGCGATCTGCGACGCGCGTTTCTGATCCTCTTCTACATGGCGGGCGCCTTCGTGGTCTTTCTGGGTGTGGCCCGCGTGACGTCGGATCGCGCGACCACGAGCGCGGGACTGACACGGGACGCGATCCATCCCGACGGTCGCCGCGTCGCGCTTCTCGCTCTCGACGGAGTGGACGAGGCGGACCTCGCCCGGCTGCGCCGGTCCGGACGGGTGCCCTGGATCGACTCGTTCCAGGGCGGGGCGCGGGGCGACCTGGTAGCGCCGAAGAGCCCGGTCCCGCCGATGGATTGGACTCTCGTGGCGACCGGGCAGAGCCTCGCGGCGCACGGCATCACCGATTTCCAGGCGCAGGTTGTGCGCGGGCTGCCCGTGCCGGTCGCGATCGGCCCGGACCAGCTCGGCCTCTTCGAACTGGCGCAGAACGTCCTCCCGTTCCTGCGGCTGACCCGCAGCATCCCGGTCAAGAGCTGGATGCGCGAGACGAAGGGGCTCTGGAACATGGCCAGCGACGCCGGCAAACGCGTCGCAGTCGTCAACTGGTGGGTCTCTTGGCCGGCGGAACGGGTACGCGGCACGATCGTCAGCGACCACGCATGGCTCAAGCTCGCGGGCGACCTCTCTTCCTTCGAAGGGGATGATCCGGAGTCGCGCGCCCGGATCGCCGCGCGCGTCGCCGCCAGCGTGCAGACTCCCGGTCCCGGCATGGACGGAGCGCTCTCGCCGATCCGACCGGACGGCGAGCCGCTCCTACTGGAGCGCGAGACGTGGCCTAATACCCTCCTGCTCGAGCTGACGCCCATGGCATGGGCGGGTCACGCGGGGTCGACCGCTTCGGCGTCACCCGACTCGGCGGCGGAGAGGCTGGAGAGTGCGCTTCGGGTCCTCGATCGGCACGGCATCCCGCGCGATGTGCTGCGTGCCGACCTCTTCTACGCCCGTGCCGCCGTCTGGCTGCTCGACCGCGACGATCCGGTCCTCTGGATGCTGCACCTGCCGGGGCCGGACATCATCCGGCGCGTGCTGGCCCGGCGTGACCTGCCCCTCGCCGCCCGCGAAGAGGCGCGGCGGGAAGCTCTGGACGCCTACTGCTCGGCGCTCGATCTCCCGCTCGCCGCGATCGTGGCGACCTGGGCCGCCGATCCGGATTCGACCGTCGCCCCCTCCGCCGTCGAGTCGCGCCTGGCGCTGCTGCTCACGCTGCCCGGATTGCCGTGGGACGACGAGCGCCCGCGCGAGAGCGGGACGATCGCCCTGGCCGGACCGGGAGCACGCCCCGGCCCCCTCGAGACGCCGGTGAAGCTCGCCGAAATCGCGCCGACCGTGCTCTGGCTGCTGGGACTCCCGACGGCGCGCGATATGGAAGGGGCGCCCCGCCTCGATCTGGTGACCGGCGAGCTGGCCGGCACGCTCTCGCCCGTCCGGTGGATCCCGACCTGGGGGCGCCAGGAGACCGAAGGGCTGCAGCAGGCGGCCAGCAGCCTCGATGCCGAGATGCTCGAGCGGTTCCGCTCGCTGGGCTACATCAACTGATCAGCCCCAGCCAGTCCCTCATGAGGAAGTAGAACCGGCCGATTGCCAGCGAGATGCGCGCCATGACGGTGAAGCCGAAGCTGGCCCCGAACCCGACCATGACATAGATGATGCCGACCTTGGCGGTCCACTTGAGCGGACCCTGGTGTTCCCGGGAGAAGAAGAAGTAGCTGACGGTGCAGAGCACCCCGATCAGCACGAGCAGAGCCCAGATCCCCTGCCAGGTGCTGTCGGCGAAGTTCGCCTGGCTGACGATCGTCGCCTTGAGCTGCGGGAAGACCGTCCCGTCGAAGTAGGCCGGCACGCTCCGCCCGGTGTAGTACCCCATGAAGACCGCGATCGGGATCCGCACCAGCCAGGCCTGCCGCGGCACGAACCGCATGAAGTAGAGCGCGCCGATCAGCATCGGGATGATGATGACGAAGTTGGCGTCGCTGTTCGGATTGAAGAGCGCGCCGGAGAATTCCCCCCCGACCGTCTGCTTGATTGCTCCGGTCAGAGGCTTCCAGAGATATGGCCCCAGCACGCGGTGGATCGTGAAGGAGAGGCTGTAGCCGTTCGCCACCCCGACGACCAGGTGCTCGGCGAACCGATAGAACTTGTTCTCCCGGTAAAGGAAGGAGAAGACGCAGAAGGTCAGGAGGACCCCGACCCAGACCCATGGATCGGTCGAGATGTTCACTGAGCCCTCCTCCTCGACATGAAGTAGCCGATGTTGCCGATGATGACAAAGGCCATGATGACGAGGTGCCCGACCGACTGGGCGCCCATCCCTTCCATCGCCCGCTGGCGGCCCCCCACGCGGTACTTCTGTTCGATCATGTATTCGTACTCGGCCGCCCCCTTCATACCGCCGAGCATGCCGGCGAACTGTTTCGACTCGTAGTAGGGGTAGTAGTCGGGAGCGCTGACCGCGGTGACCGCGGCCCCCACCTTGACTCCGAAGCTGGGCTGGGCGAAGAGGACGTACCAGAGCGGGGAACTGCCGCTGCTGACCGCGGCGACGAGGCCGATGTCGCCGTAGTTGTCGAGGCCCTCCATGATCGGCAGGGTCCTCGTGTCGGTGCCGTAGTAGTCGGTCTTGTAGACGTTGGTGATGCTGCTCCCCATGCCGAGGATCGGCACGATCGGCGGCGGAACCCAGGCCAGCAGCACGACGTCCCGGCCGTAGATCACGCTGTCGGCCGGGGAGGTGATCTGCGCGTTGAACTCCTGCAGCACCGTCTGGACGGCGTTTTCGGCCATCGGGATCGACTCGACGTAGAGACTGATCAGGACGACCCGAAGCCCGCGAGCCAGGCCGTGGCGGATCAGCGCCATCGTCATCGGGTGGTTCTCAGGCTCGGTCTGCGGCGTGTAGTCGGTCGAGACCAGAAGCGCCTGCTTCGCGGGATCGATCGCGTCGATCGTGTCGAAGAGCGACCGGGTCATCTTCTGCTCGCCGACCGGGAGCCTCACCTTGAAGATGAGCGGCAGGACGATCGCGATCGCCATCGCGACGAAGATGATCCGGCGGTCGAGCGCGAGGAACTTCTCGAGTTTCATCGCCCACCTCCCAGCCAGCTCCGCTCGATCCCGGTCAGGATCTTGAGCATCGTCGCCAGCACCCCGAGCGTCAGCCCCAGTTCGATCGCCCGTTTGCTCGCCGTGTTGGGCACCTGCATGATCCAGGTCGAAATGCTCGAGGCCCGGAAGTCAGGGGGCAGGAAGCCGGTGAGCCACTCCCCGATCGGCACCTGCCCCAGCATCACGACGAAGGCGGCGCCCAAGAGGAGCCCCGCCAGCAGGTTCCGCGCGCGGAACGAGCGGTAGGCCGCCGAGGCCATGAAGAAGGCCAACAGCGCGAACATCGTCGACTGCAGCGGCACCAGCACCTTGAAGTAGAGCGTCTGGACATCGAACTGGAAGGTGCCGATGCGGGTCGGCAGCCATCCGTCACCGGTCACGCCGCCGAAGACGCCGATGATCGTCGTAACGCCCAGGCTCACCAGGGTGGTGTAGGAATGGGGCCAGTTCGCCCCCTTGCGCTTGATCCGGTTGAGGTGGTGGCTGATCAGGTTGCCCAGCCCCAGAATCAGAGCGAAGACCGAGATGATGATGAGTAGCTTGTTGCGCAGGGTCTCGTGCGTCGTCACGGCGGCCGGGTGCGGGATGAACCGGTCGGTGAACCCGATGATCCCCATGACGATCAGGATGGCCAGCGGTAGTTTCTCGCGCATCGGTGCCTCCTCCTCGAGGGATCAGTGGGTTGAGGTGTCGAGCACGTGACCGATGTCCACGCCGAATCCGAGCGCGAGCACGGTGGCCACCACCAGAAAGACCATGAAGACGAACTTGCCCCAGTCCTGCCCCTTGAGCGCGCCGACCGAGAGCGGCTCGCGCGAGAGGTAGGCCGAGGCGGCGTAGAGCTCCTCGCCGATCAGGGTGTAGTCGCAGGCGACGACGAAGAAGGGGAGCTGCGTGGTGGAGTCGGTGCCGGCGATCTGGATGGCGCCGGTGCCGGCCCCCGTCTCGGCCAGGATCAGCGACTCTCCGCCGTAGGTCCCGAGGAGGAAGTTGGCCGCCGGCTTGTCGCGCGACATGATGCCGCAGACGGCGGTCGCGTAGGCCAGGATGTTCTCCACCAGGAAGAAGACGCTGTCCGGATCGTAGGCGTCCGGCCGCCCCTTCTCGGTATAGGCTCCCTTGACCACCTCGCGAGCGACGGTGTAGACGATCGGCCGGCAGTTCGGCACCCGGAGCGTCGTGCCGTATTCGGCCGTCTTCTTCGAGATCTCGCCCAGAACGTTGAGCGACGCGATGGTGGAGATCGAGTCGATGTCCCCGGTGCCGGTGAGGAAAAGGACCGGCCGACCCATCTCGGTGGCGCGGCCCACGGCCTCGTCCACCGCCTCCAGCCCGGCAATGCGCCGGATGAAGGGCTTCTTGGGATCGGTGCGGGCGACGCGCACGAAGTAGACGGTCAACCCCATGAAGGCGAGGATCGAGATGAGCACGAGCGACAGCTTCCGGTTGAACCAGTGCGGCCGGGCGATGGCCGGGCCGGACGGCGCTGACACCCCCTCCTCCCCCGCGGGACCGAGCGCGACGACCCGGTAGAGGTACGTCTTGCCGTCCTCCACCGACTCGTCGGCGAACTTCACGGCGTTCGCGAGGGCTTCGTCGACCGCGGCGAACTCGCCTCCGGGCTCGCTCCGCTCGATCCGGTATCCCTTCACGTCGTTCACGGCGGACCAGCGCACTGTGATGCTCTTGCCGCCGTCGTTCGGCGTGTCGGCGGCGGTCACCCCCGCCGGAGCCGTCCAGGGCAGGGGAGGAGGCGGAGGCTCGGCCTGGGCCAGCGAATCGGCGACCACACCCGTCTGCTCCAGCGTCGCCGGAGCATCCTGGGCGTGGGCCACGACCGCGACCAGCAGGCAGCAGAAGAGCAGAGCCGGGAGTCGGGTCCTGTTCATAGCGCGTTCCTCAATCCGTCGGGGGACGGAGGTAGTCCGGGAAGCGCAGCTCCGAGATCGGCGCTGACGCGGGGCGGGAGCGAGGCGACGAGGAAGGGGCCTCTTGGGGCCGAGGGAGCCGATGGTACCGAGGGAGTCGATGGTACCGAGGGAGCCGATGGAGCCGATTGTATCGATGGAGACAATGGCAGGGAGGCGGGGTGGCGCATCGACGAGGGGCGGACAGAGAGACGGCTCGGGGCGGGTGGATCGTCGGAGCGGGCAGCACGGCGCAACCCATCCATCCACACCCCCCGTTCAGCATGCCCCCTCCCCAACTTCCGGTGGGCCCGATCCCGAACTCCTGGACGCGGCGAGACCGATGCTCAGGTCCGCGACCCCGTCTGGTCGGCCCACCACGCCCAGCCGACCCCACAAAGGTTGAGAATGCCTGTCGGCCCGCGGCCGTTCAAGGGAAAACCCACCCCGAAGCCGGGGTGGGTCGTCCAAAGCCGCGACGGAATCGCACGACGTCGGTTCCCTATTTCAGGCGATCCGGGTTCAGCCCTTTCAGCTCCTTCGGGACGAAGAGGCCGTCCTTGCGCACCACCTTGCCGTCGAAGCGGATCTCGCCGCCACCGCACTCCTCCCGCTGGATCTGCACGATGTCCCAATGGATCGACGACTTGTTCCCGTTGGGGCACTCGTCGTAGGAGTTGCCAAGCGCGAAGTGGATCGAGCCGGCGATCTTCTCGTCGAAGAGGGTGTCGAGCATCGCGGTCTTGATGTACGGGTTGAACCCGAAGGAAAACTCGCCGAGATAGCGGGCGCCCGGATCGCGGTCGAGGATCGCGTTCAGCTTCTCGGTGTTCGGCCCCGCCTCGGCCTGGGCCACCTTGCCGTGCTTGAAGGTCAGGGCGATGTTCTCGAAGACCGTCCCCTCGAAGAGGCTCAGGGTGTTGAAGCGGATCGTGCCGTTGACGCTGTTCTTGACCGGCGCGGTGAAGAGCTCGCCGTCGGGGATGTTGACATGCCCGTCGCACTTGATGGCCGGCAGCCCCTGGATGGAGAAGGTCAGGTCGGTGCCCGGCGCGTGGATCGTCACCTGGTCGGCCGCCTCCATCGCCGCCTTCAGCGGGTCCATCGCCTTCGACATCTTCGCGTAGTCGAGCGTGCAGACATCGAAGTAGAAGTCCTCGAAGGGGTGGAGCGGCAGGTGCGCGTTCTGCGCCATGGCGTCGTTGGGCCAGCGCAGGACGACCCAGCGGGTCTTCGGCACGCGGGTCTTCATGTGCACCGGTTCGTTGTAGTGCTTGTTCCAGAGCTTGAGCTTGGCGCTCGGCACATCCCCCATCTCCATCGTGTTCGGGGTGCCGCGGACGCCGATGTAGCACTGCATCTCCTTCATGCGGAAGAGATCGTACTTCGCCTGCGCCTTGATCTGCTCCTCGTCCGCGTCGTGGAGGAAGCGGCGGGTCAGCCGGTCGTGCCGGAAGTTGGTGAAGACGATCCCGCCGGCCTCGGTGGCGACGCGGGTGATCTCGTGCACGAGCGGAAAAGCGTCGAAGCCGATGCTCTCGATGAGAAGCTTCTCCCCCTTCTTGACGGCGCACGAGTAGTTGACGAGCAGATCTGCCAGTCTGGCGATGCGAGGATCCACGGTTCCCCTCCTTCTTCCCTTCCACCGTTCCGGCCGCGCAACCGACATCGGGCCGGCGGGCCGCGGCGCGTCCGACTGTAGCCGCGCGGCGGGGCGGGGACAACCGGGAAGGGGGGCGTGGACGCAGCGGCGGGGGGGTGCTCCTGGGACTACCGCACGACGACCAACCTTCGCTCGATCCGCCCCTCGGGGAGGGTCAGAACGACATGATAGACGCCACTGGCCAACGCGGCTTCGGCCGACGGCACTCCGGCTGCGCTCAACGCGTGTTCGCCCGCATCGAGGCTCCCTTCGTGCAGCCTCCGCACCAACCGCCCGCCCGCGTCGATCAGGTCCAATCGGGCCCTTTCGGCTGTGGGCAGATAGACCCGGACTGCAAAGGAGCCGGGCGTGGGATTCGGGTGGATGGAGAGCCCCATCCCGCTCCTGCCTGGGACCGCGGCCGGGACGACCGCACCCTGCAGGCGCCAGCGCCAGACCCCGGATCCCTCGAGCGCCACATAGAGGTCGGGCTCGGTCGGATGAGCGGCGATGTGCGCGAGCGACCAGGTCCATTCCTCGGGCGCCGGCGGGAGGCCCTCGCCACACTCGACCCACGTCTCGCCCAGATCCCAGCTCTGCCAGACGCCGTAGTCAGTGCCCGACGCGCTGGCGCCGACGGCGAGGAAGGATCCCGGTGACCACCGCGGACAGCCAACGTCCTTTCCGTAGTTCGGCCCCGGCCGGGACATCCAGGTCTCGCCGGCGTCGGTCGAGACCACCGACCACTCGCCCTGGACGCCGATAACGTAGCCCGAATGGCTCTGTTCCACCGCCAGCCCGTGTGCGGAGCAACCAGGCCAGCAACTGACCACCCAGGAAGCTCCCCCATCCGTGGTCTTGTAGATGCTCGTGACGTCAATGCTGTTCGTGCCCACCATGTACCCAGTGAGGCTGTCGATCGGGTCCAAAGCCAACTCGTCGGGCCAGTCCCCGACACCGGGCCAGCTACCCGCGTGCCAGTTCTCGCCACCGTCGCTCGAGTAGAGCAGACCCGAGAGCAGGCGGAGAGAGTCGGCTGGAGATTGTACGAAATTTCGAACAGCACCCCAGACGGACTGCCGCAGGGTCCACGATTGCCCACCATCAGTCGACTTCATGAGCCGGGAGTACGATTCGTCCTGACCGCGCCGCACCAGCACGATGTTCTCGTCCTCCTCGCCCCAGACCACCACACCGGTCACCCAATCGCGGCCCAGGCGAAGAGATCCCACTCTCCCGTGGCGAAGGTGTAGCGGCAGAGCCCGAGTCCGGCCGAGTCGCCGTCCGCCATGCCGACGTAGAGCGCCCGCTCGGTCACGCAGAGCGCGTCCGGCACGGTTCCGACACCCGGGCCGAGGAACTCCCAGGTACCCTCGCCCTTCGCCGCGCCACTTCCGCAGGTCGCGAGAATCGCCAGAGTGAGCGCAACATCGCGGACTCGCCGTGCCGTTGAAGTCCCGGTCAGCATATTCGAGCCTGTCCTGCCCGGAGAGGTGATCCGAAACGCGCGCCTCTGGTCGAGCCAGTTCAACTCCGTGGCCCTCCAGCTTGTCGTTCTGCTTCGCTCCCCGCCGCCCGCTCTCCCGGCACGATTCGACACACAGCCTCTCGTCCGAAACCGAGGTGTCGTCACAACCAGCCGATCACCGGTAATGACTCTTGATTCGTCCCCACGAGGTGTTCCCAATCCGGGTCGGCCCGCACGGGTCCGGCACACAATCCACTGCCGGAAGCCAGGTTCCGTTGATGTTCTCACACTGCCACTCCGTCGTGATCTGGCAGGTACCGTCCTGCAGACAGCATGCCCAGGCGGCGGGCGGACAGGGGTTCGGATAGCAGGATGTCAACTCGGGCATCGGAAGGAATCCGCCGGCCTCGCAGGCCCATGCCGGACAGAGCCAGCATACGGTTCCTGAGCAGCAGACGGTGTTGGGCTGGCACGGGTACGGCTCGCAGAGCACTAGATCGCCGAGGTAGATCGCGGGGAGCATTTCACATTCCTCAGGAGAGAGATACTCGCAGTGGTCCCAATAACAGCAGGCCCCGATGTGGCAGGGGAACGGATCGCAGTCGTACATTACGCCGCGGAAGATGCCCTGCAGCAGGTCGCACTCCGTGTGATCGGTCACCCGGCAACTCCCATCGAGCAGGCAACAAGCGCCGGGTGAGTCGTCGTATGGACAGAATGTCGCTCCGGGTTCACCAAACCCAATTGAGCCCAGGCCGACGACAGGTTCCTCAATCGGCGGGACAGAATCATCGACAAAGGTGTTTAGGACGGTTGGATGCTGCGCCAATGCCCAGACTCCAGAATACGCGTACCCGGCCAGCCAGTAGCACTCCACCACCCGGCTCGTCTGGAGCTGCCAGAAGTTCACCATGACTCCGTAGCCGGAGAGGAACGGCCAGCCGGCGGTCGGGTTTTCGAAATCCATCTCGTGGATGACGCCACCGGCAACGACCGTGACGGACGGTGGAAACTGGGCCCCCATAGCGAACGCCTTCAGCCGAGGGGATGAATCCAAGGGGAATGCCGCGTACACCTTCCAGACGTAGGCCAGGCCACCGGGCGGAATCCCGGCGGGCAATTCGTTGTCCATCGCAGCGCATGGCGGTGTCTCGCTGGGAAAGGGCGGTTCACCGGTGTCGGTGAAAACGATGCCGGGATCGTGCACGACGAGTACGCCGTTGGCGTTCGGACCTGCCCAAGCCGATCCGCTCAGGCCCACGAGCAGCGCGAGCCAGACGACGAGCATCCATGCCGAGGCTGAGGTCCACTCCGGACGAGATGCACGTATCATGCGCACGCCTCCTCTTCACGATAGTCCAGCACGAACCCGCGTAACGGAGAACCGCCGCCGCATCGCTCCCCTCTTCGAGCAAGACTAGGACCAAGGGCGCGATAATGCAACACAGGGTCTCACGCTTCAGCCGTATCGGCGCCTCCGGAAGGACCAGGGCCTACCGGAGCATCGCCATCGTTCGTTCGGACACGGCTGGACGGTGCCCGGAACCGGGCTTCCCTCGCTCCTGACAACTGACGGCCCGTCACTCGTCGGACCGCCCCGACCTTACCGCACCACCGTCATTCTTCCCGCCGCCCCCTCGCCCCGCACCAGGTAGATCCCCGCCGCGAGCGGCCGGCCCTCGACATCGCGGACCTGCCAGCGGGCGCTCGATTTCTCTCCCGGGCCGAGCGCGACCCTTCCCACGCGCCGCCCCGCGACGTCGAAAACGCCAAGCTCCACCCGCTCGGTCAGGGGCGCGCACATCTCCACCCAGGCACCGGCATGCACCGGATTCGGGATCACCGTCAGGCTGACGCGCCCCGGCAGCCCCTCGCACGTATCGCTCGTCTCCAGGTCGACGAGCGCGGTCCAGACGGTGAGCTGCGCCCCGTCCAGGCGCATCCAGAAGGGCCGCACGCGCGGGCCGAACGCGGCGATCCCGATGTAGTCGCCGAAGAAGGTCGAAGGGGTCGGCGTGAAGGGGCTGCTGCTGATCCGCTCCTCGGAGAAGTTGTCTCCGCCATCGGTGGAGACGGCGAGATAGATGTCGGTGGCGTTGCTGCCGGGGTGTTCGCGACGGTCGTAATAGACGACCCACACCCGTCCCGTGACCGGATCGACGTCGATCCAGGGAAAGAACTGGTGGGCGCCATTGCCGAGCGGATCGCCGTTGACCCGCACGCGCGGCCGCCAGGTCTGTCCGTCGTCGTCGCTCGCGCGCAGGAAGACGTCGGCATCGCCGTGCCGCCAGTCGGTCCAGAGGACGTAGACGCGCCCGCGGTAGGCCCCCGGGCTGATGTCGGCCTTCGTGACCGGCAGGCCGTTGGCGCGATAGAGCCCTGGAATCGAGAATGCCCACCCTCCGGGCTGATCGGAGATCACCTGGTCCTCGCCCCAGGTCAGCCCGTCATCGGTGGACCGATCGAACTCGATTCCGCGCGGGCCGGCCCAGGCGAGGCAGACCGTTCCATCCGGTCCGACCGCCGGCACCGCCCCCTCGACGGTGTCGTCCCCATCGAGCGCGCTCCCCCCTTCGTCGCTCACCCGCACCGGAGGGGTGAAGGAAACTCCGCCGTCGGTCGAGGCGGCGAAGAGGATCCGCGAACTGTCGGCCGGATCGCCGCTCCCGTAGTGGTCGAACTGCGTCCAGCCGATGTAGACGTTGCCATCGCTCGGTCCGCCCGTGCGATCGACGACCGGATAGCACTTGTCCTCGAACGGGATGCTCCCGGTGTGTTCGATCACCGAGGTCCCGGCCGGGGTCCAGGTGGCGCCCTGATCGGTCGAGCGATTGACGAAGATCCCGGAGTGGGACCAGCTACCGATGTAGGCGTAGTAGCAGCGACCGAATCGGTCGAAGACCACGGAGGGATCGCCCAGGTCATACGGATCGGGGAGCTGCCCTTCCGCCCAGGTCAGGCCGCCGTCGTTCGAGCGATAGACGTAGCAGCCGCTCCCCTGCGCCGCCGCGACGATCTGGTCGGGATTGGCCGGATTGATCGTGATCGCCGTCTCTTCCGGATAGTTGTTGTTCACATTGACCTGGACGTTGGTCCAGGCGGCCGCGGCCGGCGCGGCGGCGAGGGACGCGAGCAGAAAGAGGAGGATGACCACGACGCCTCCTTGCACCCCGGCTGGCGAGAGCGGCCCGACCTTCGCGGCCGGCGGCCGGAGACCCTTGATCATACCGCATCCGGAGGACGGCCGCTTGATCCGATCACGCTCGCGCCCTACGCTCCACCGGCCAGGACCGCGGCGCGCGTCCGCGGCAGCCGTCGGGAGATCGAGGAACTCAGCAGGCAGGAGGCATGGTGGCGACGAGTTATCAGGAGTACCGGGACGATCTCTTGCGGGCCCTCTGGTCGCTGGCTCCGAGGAAGGATGCATCCGGGGAAACGTCCGACCAGGGCGATCTCGCCGGAATCACCTTCACGCGCCCGCCGAAGCCTGAGATGGGCGACCTCGCGCTCCCTGCCTTTCCGATCGCGCGCGGCCGGAAGCTGCCGCCTCCCCAGGTCGCCGCAGAGTGGGCCGCGACGATTCGAGCCGAACTCGAGAGCCCGTCCGGCTCCCTCGCCGGGTTGCCGATCCGGATCCTGGACGCGACCCCGGCCGGGCCCTACGTCAACCTGAAGCTCGACGCGGGCGCACTCGCGCGGCTCGTCACCGCGGCCGTGACGGAGGCGGGCGCCTCCTACGGCCTCGCGCCGAAGCCCACCGGCCGCACGGTGGTCGTCGAGTACTCCTCGCCCAACACGAACAAGCCGCTCCACCTCGGCCACATCCGGAACAACCTCCTCGGGATGGCGATCGGCAATCTCCGCGAGGCGGCCGGCGACCGGGTCATCCGGGTCAGCCTGATCAATGATCGCGGCGTCCACATCTGCAAGTCGATGCTCGCCTACGCCCGCTGGGGCTGGCGGGAGGGCGCGTCCGGCGTGGAACCGCGAGCGGAGGGACGGGGCGACGCACCCCTCGATCTCGCCCCCGTCCTCGCGGGAATCGCCGACGGCCGCATGGAGACCCCGGCCTCGACGGGCGAGAAGGGAGACCACTTCGTCGGCCGCTACTACGTCCTCTACAACACGCGCCTGAACGAGGAAAGGGCCGCCTGGGCGGCCTCCCGCGGCGTGAACTTCGCGCTCTACGGCAAGGCCGTGTTGCGCGCGATCGAGGACAACGACGAGCGTCGGCGCCGCGAAGCGGAGGGCGAGAAGCTGGAGGAGGAGTTCCTCGCCGCCTCCGACCTGGGCGCGGCGGTGTCGGAGATGTTGCGGCGCTGGGAGGCGGACGACGGCGACGTCCGCGAGTTGTGGCGGACGATGAACGAGTGGGTCTACGCCGGCTTCCGCGAGACCTACGCCCGTCTCGGCTGTCGCTTCGATCGCTGGGACCTCGAAAGCGTCACCTGGCTCACCGGCAAGGAGGAGGTCGAGCGCGGGCTGGCCCGAGGCGTCGTCTACCGCCGCGACGACGGCTCGCTCTGGGCGCGCCTCGAGGCGTTCGGGCTGGCGGACAAGATCCTCTTGCGCAGCGACGGCACCAGCATCTACATCACGCAGGACATCGGCACCGCGATTCACCGCTTCCGGGACTATCCGATCGACCGGATGATCTACGTCGTCGGCGCGGAGCAGGAGGTGCACTTCCGCACCCTCTTCGCCACCTTGAAACTCCTCGGGCATGACTGGGCGGACCGCTGCACGCATGCCTCCTACGCGCTGGTCAACCTCCCGCGCGGTCTGGGCAAGTTGAAGTCGCGCGAGGGGACGGCGGTCGACGCCGACGACCTCCTGGACAGCCTGCAGGCGATCGCGAAAGAGAAGATCGAGCAGGGCGGATACGCGGAGGACCCCGCCTTGATCGATACGATCGCCGAAGAGATCGGCCAGGGAGCGCTCAAGCTCTACATGCTGCAGGTCAGCTCCGAGAAGACGATCGTCTTCGACCCGGAGGAGACGATCGCCTTCACGGGCGACACCGGCCCGGCCGTGCAGTACAGCCACGCGCGCATCCACGGGATCGTCCGCAAGGGGATCGCCGCCGGGCGGCTCGCGGAGGAGGACTTCGCCGGCGCCCCCGATGCCGATACGGTGCGGTTCGTCCGGGCCGACCGCTGCGATCCTTCGGCGCTCAGCGAACCGGAGGAACGCGAGGTGATCCGCCTGGTGGCCGAGTATCCGGACGCCGTCGCGGCGGCGGCCCGCCAGGACTCTCCGGCGCCGGTGGCCAACGCCCTGCTCGAACTGACCAAGGCGTATGCCCGGATGTACCACCAGCACGAGGTGCTGAAAGCCGAACCTCCACTCATGCGATCGAGGGTGCAGCTTGCCCTCTGCGTGGCGCAGGTGCTGCGCAATGGCCTCCGCCTGTTGACGATCGAAGCGCCGGAACGGATGTAACGGATGTAACGGCGGGGGCCGCGTCCACGACTCCCGGCTGCACGAGCCCGCGGTTTGGCGTGCGCCTTCCCGGGGTGGCCCTCAGCGCAGGATCAGGCAGCGCTCGGATGCGATCTCCGCCTCCCCCACCACGCGCACCCAGTAGCTCCCCGCGGGCGCCGGACGCCCGTCGGCGAGCCGGCCGTCCCAGCGATACCGCCCATCCCGCTCCATCGGCCCGGCGGCGACGATCCGACCCGCCGGATCATGGACCGTGGCGCGCGCACCGCGGCCGAGCCGGCCGCTCCAGCGGGCCTCGACGGCTCCCTGCGACGGGTTCGGATGGAGCCGCAGCCGAGGAAGCGCCGCCAAGGCCCGATCCCCGCTCACATCGGCCACCAGGTCATCGACGTCGCGCATCCACAGGCCATCCTCGTGCGTGGCGAGAAAGAGCGCGGGGCGCGTGGGTGCGGCCTTCAGGTGGAAGCGCACCCAGATGTTCATAACCCCCGGCCCCGTCTCCGCCGAGAGTCCATCGCGCATCGGGGTCCACGCAGAGTCATCCCATTCCCGCCAGGCCGCATCGAGCCGCCCGGCGGAATCCATCCCGGCGGCGAAGACCATCCCGCCGGCCCACGCGGGCAGTTCGATCCCGACGCACTCGTGGAGCGATTCCCAGCTCTCGAGCGGCGTATCCCCCTGCCAGCGCTGGATGAGGGACGCCCCCATCCGCGCGCAGACCGTCCGCGGATCGTCCGGCTTCAGATCGAGGTCGATCGCATAGGTCCACTCGATCGGCTGCAGGGTCGCCCAGCTCTCCCCGGCGTCACTCGAGCGGTAGACCGGCGAGGTCCAGAAGCCGTCATAGACCGTGTAGTAGACGAACGCGCTCGCCGGCGACGCCACGAGCCACGGCTTGTAGTTGGTCAGGTGCGATGGTTGGATGACCTCCCACGCAACCCCCAGGTTGGTGCTGCGGTAGACCTCCACGCTGTTCGACGTCCGGGCCGCCAGGTAGAGCAGGCCGGGCACAACCCCGTTGAATCCCAGCGCCTGCCCACTCTCGGCGATCGGGGTGGGGTCCCGTCCGACCCAGTGATCACCGCCGTCGGTGGTGAGGTAGATGCAGGTATCGCCGTTGGCCGCGACGATGATCAGTTCATCGTCCACTCCCGCGACCACCAGGTCGTGGATCGGGTGGCCGGCGAGACCGAGGCGCACCCAATTCCCGGGATCGTCGAGCGGAGCCCGCCAGAGGCCGGTCGGTGTGTTATCCGGCGTGCGCCAGGCCGCGAAGAGGTGCTGGCGGCCGATTTCGAGCGCGGTACAGAACCCTGCCGACAGCGGCGAGGGGATCTCCTGCCAGGAAGAGCTTCGGGCATCACCGGGGCACGCAAGGATCAGCGGGAAACCCGGCAGCAGGGCAAGAACGGATCGGACGAGGAGACTTCGCATCGGCATCTCCCTCGGCGGCTTCACGGAGGCTGCCGCCATCGCAGGCTTCGACCGGGCGGGGCAGAGTCACGCCTTGACGTTACCGCGCATCCGCGTCCGCGACAAGCACCGGGCGCCGGGAGGGACGGGGTCGACCCGCCCAAGCTTGCCTGCGGACGGCGCAGCGACTAGAATCCGGCAGTTTCCGGGGGGTGTCAGGGGAGCGCCGCACGCGTGCTCCCCGCGCCGTTCTCCGGCCCGGTTTTCCGGTCCGAATCGACGAGGTGGTGATGCCTGAACCGACCCAGACCTCCGGCCCGACCGTGCTTTCCGTCATGCAGCGCGTGGTCGACTTCTTCCGCCGTCGCGCCAAGGCGACCGGCGGCGGCGGTCCCAAGGCGATCGAGAAGCAGATCGCCAGCGGCAAGCTGACCGCGCGCGACCGCATCCGGTTGATCGTGGACGCCGGTTCGTTCCACGAGTATGACCTCTTCGTCCACCACAAGGGGACGGAGTTCGACATGCAGAGCAAGGAGCTCCCGGCCGACGGCGTCATCACCGGATCCGGCACGATCGCCGGCCACCCGATCTGCGTCTTCGCCCAGGACTTCACCGTGGCCGGCGGCTCCCTCGGCCTGGGCCACGCCCGCAAGATCACCAAGATCATGGACCATGCCCTCAAGCTGGGCGTCCCGCTGATCGGGATCAACGACTCCGGAGGCGCCCGGATCCAGGAAGGCGTCAACTCGCTGGCCGGGTATGGCGAGATCTTCTACCGGAACACCCTCGCCTCGGGGGTCATTCCGCAGATCTCGGTCATCCTCGGCCCCTGCGCGGGCGGCGCGGTCTACTCCCCCGCCCTGACTGACTTCGTCTTCGTGGTCGACAAGGTCTCCAAGATGTTCATCACCGGTCCCGAAGTGATCAAGACGGTGCTGGGCGAGGAGATCTCGATGGAGGACTTAGGGGGCGCGCGGGTCCACACCGAGATCAGCGGAAACGCCCACTTCTATGCCGCGACCGAACTGGAGTGCTTCGAGCAGATCAAGAAGCTCTGCAGCTTCATCCCGTGGAACAACCGCCGGCCGGCCGAGCCTTTTGCGGCCGCACCGCCGCGGGCCAGCTTCGACCTCGACAAGATCATCCCGCCGGACAACCGGATGCCGTTCGACGTGCGCGACGTGATCCGCGGCGTCTGTGACGATTCCGACCTCTTCGAGGTTCAGGAGCGGTTCGCCGCCAACATCGTCACCGGCTTCGCGCGGGTCCAGGGGCGGACGGTCGGAGTGGTGGCCAACCAGCCGATTGTGCTGGCCGGCGTGCTGGATGTCGACTCATCGGACAAGGCGGCGCGCTTCATCCGCTTCTGCGACGCCTTCAACATTCCCCTCGTCACGTTCGTCGATCTCCCCGGCTACCTCCCTGGGATCGACCAGGAACACGCCGGTGTCATCCGGCACGGGGCCAAGCTGCTTTATGCCTACAGCGAGGCGACCGTGCCGAAGATCACCGTCATCCTGCGCAAGGCCTATGGCGGCGGCTACATCGCCATGTGCTCCCGCCACCTGGGAGCCGATTTCGTCTTCGCCTGGCCGAGCGCCGAGATCGCCGTCATGGGACCCGAGGGGGCGGCGAACATCATCTTCCGCAAAGAAATCAGTGAGGCGGCCGACCCGGACGCGATGCGCCGGCAGAAGGTCGCGGAGTACACCGAGAAGTTCGCCAACCCGTACCAGGCGGCCGGCGAGGGGCACATCGACGCCGTGATCACGCCGTCGGAGACCAGGGACTACGTGATCCACGCCCTCGATGTCTCGATCAGCAAGGCGGAACCGCGGCCGCAGAAGAAACACGGCATCCCGCCGTTCTGATCGACCGCTTCGGCACGCCACAGACCTCGATCCGGGCGGCGCGCACCCGGCAAGGAGCGGAAGGATGGATGCGGACCACGGCGACCTGAAGAAATTCGTCCTGGACGACACGACCTACGAAACCCGGCTCTCGCGGAAGTTCGAGCGGCGCAAGCCCTGGACGCCGCAGAACCCCCGGCTTCTGCACGCGCAGATTCCCGGAATCATCCACTCCGTCGCCTGCCGCGCCGGGCAGAAGGTGCGGCGGGGGGACCCGCTTCTGGTGCTCGAGGCCATGAAGATGCGAAATGCAATCGCCTCGCCTTTGGAGGCGACCGTCCGCGCCGTCCTGGTGCAGCCGGGGCAGATGGTGACGAAGGGACAACTGATGCTGGAGTTCGAGTAGCCGGCGATCCGCCGCCCGGGACGGCGGCAGGGGGGGCGGCCGGAGCAAGTGCGCAGACGAGGGAGGCAGATCGGTGCAGGCGTGGTGGTGGGTCGTCTTCGCGGTCCTGGTCAGCGGCATCCTTTGCATCGATCTCTTCGTGCTCCATCGCCACGCGAAGCGCGACTCCTTTCGCGCCGCGCTCATCTGGAGCATCGTCTGCGTCGGCTCCGGGCTTCTCTTCTCGCTCTTCGTCCGGCAAGTCAAGGGCGGCGATGCCGCGTTGGCCTACCTGACGGCATTTCTCATCGAGGAATCGCTCTCGATCGACAATCTCTTCGTCTTCTTTGCCCTCTTCAGCTACTTCGCCGTGCCGGCCGAGCACCAGCACCGCGTCCTCTTCTGGGGCATCGTCGGCGCCATCGTCGCCCGCGGCATCTTCATCTTCGCCGGCGTGGCGCTGATCCACCGGTTCGAGTGGCTGGTCTACATCCTGGGACTCGTCCTCGTCGCCACCGGCGCCAAACTCGCCTTCGGCGGCGACGAGGAGGTCCATCCCGAACGTAACCCCATCCTCCGCCTGGCCCAGCGCTGGCTGCCGATGACCCCGGCCTACCACGGCGACCGCTTCGCCGTCCGCCTGGCCGGCAAGCGCCGCTTCACTCCGCTCCTGCTGGTGCTCGTGGCCATCGAGAGCACCGACATCGTCTTCGCGGTCGACTCCGTTCCGGCCGTCCTGGCCGTCAGCACCGACCCCTTCATCGTCTACACCTCGAACATCTTCGCCATCGTGGGGCTGCGGGCGATCTACTTCGTCCTGGCGAAGTCGCTTTTGACCCTGCGCTTCCTCAAACCGGCGCTCGCTCTGATCCTGACTTTGATCGGGATCAAGATGCTGATCAGCCGCTGGGTGCACATCCCGATCGGCGCCTCGCTCGGGACGGTCGCCGGGATCCTGACCGTGGCGGTGGTCCTGTCGCTGGCCTGGAAGCGGAAGCAGCCGCCCTCTTCTGCCGCCGGCTAGGCCTCCCGACCTCCTCCGCCCTTCAGCAGGCGCCCGGCCGCGACCAGCATCAAAAACACCGTCAGGAGCCCGAAGATGACGGTGGCAAAGAGGCTCGACTCGCTCAGCGGGCCGAGCAGCTTCGATCCGACCGCCAGGTTCCACTTCAGGCCCATGATCGCCGCCACGATCCCGGCGATCGTGCCGCCGGCGATGAGCCCGGAGGAGAGGAGCACCCCGGGGCTCATCTCGCCTTCCTCCCTCCGGCGCGCGAGACGCTTCTCGACCAGCCAGCGCGCGGCGCCTCCGACGAAGATCGGAGTCGAGGCCGACAACGGCAGGTAGACGCCGACGGCGAAGGGGAGCGAGGGAATCCCGGCCAGCTCCAGCACCAGCGCGAGACAGACGCCGAGCAACACCAGCGACCAGGGCATCTGCCGCGACAGGATGCCGTCGATCAGAAACGACATCAGGGCCGCCTTCGGGGCATCGTACTTCTGCACCGGCGTACCGTCGTCCTGCTGGGTCAGCCGGCCGTTGACCCCCGGATCGACCAAGTAGCGGACGTTTCCTTCCGCATCGCAGAGGTATTTCCCGGAGGGAACGCCGGCCACCTCGCCGACCCGGACATGCTTCGCAAAGTAGAGTTCCCGATCGCCGACGGCGTAGGGCCCCTTCACCGGCTCGCGCGTCTCCGAGCCGTCCAACACCAGCGCCGCCGCCGGCAGCTCCTGCCGCGAGTAGACCGTCCCGCCGTCATTCAGCACGAGAAGCGTCACGCCGATGACGAGCGCGGAGGTCAGAGCTCCGATCAGGATCGCCACCTGCATGTGCCGCGGCGTTCCCCCGACCAGGTACCCCGTCTTCAAGTCCTGGGAAGTCGTCCCGCCGTTGCTGGCCGCGATGCAGACGATCCCGGCGACCGAGAGCGCGGTCAGCTTGTGGACCGCGCTGGTCCAGCCCAGGGCCAGGAAGATCAGACAGGTCATCAGTAGCGTCGCCACGGTCATGCCGGAGATCGGATTGGAGGATGAGCCGATCTCTCCGGTCAGGCGCGAGGAAACGGTCACGAAGAGAAAACCGAAGAGGACGATGCAGAGCGCGCCGACCAGGTTCATGTGGAGCATCGGCGCCAGGGTGATGGCGACGATGAGGCCGAGGCTGCCGAAGAGGACGAACCGCATCGACAGGTCGCGTTCGGTGCGGGGCACCACGCGCGGCCCCGGCCCCGCCGCACCCTCCCCCGCGGGTGACGGCGTCGCGGCAGCTCCCACGCTCCCGGCATCCCCGCGCCCGCGCGCGGAGATGTCGGCCAGTCCCTGGCGGATCGAGGCGATGATCATCGGCATCGCCTGGAACATGCTGATGATTCCTCCCGCCGCCACCGCGCCCGCGCCGATGTAGAGAACGTACGAACTGCGGATCTCGGCGGGGGACATGTCAGCGATCAGCTTCTCGGCCGGGAAGAGCGGCGCAGCCAGCTTCGAACCGAAGAAGACGATGGCGGGAATGAGAACCCAGGCGGCCAGCACGCCGCCGCCGACCATGATGCAGGAGATCCTGGTGCCGATGATGTATCCCACCCCGAGCAGATGCGGCGCGATCTCCGCGGCGACGACCGCGCCCCGGAAGAATCCGATCGCCCGCTCGGGGATCTCGCGGAAGAGACGGAGCCCGTTGGCAAAGAACCAGTAGAGGAAGCCCAGTCCGAAGCCGCTGAAGACGAGCTTCGCGGAGGTCCCGCCCTTCTCCCCGACGATCAGCACCTCGGCGCACGCGGTCCCTTCCGGGTAGGCGAGCGTCCCGTGCTGCCGCACGATGAAGGCGCGCCGCAGGGGGATCATCATCAGGATGCCGAGCAGTCCGCCCAGCACGCCGACCAGCGCGACCCGAAGATATTCCAGGTTGTACCCCAGGATCAGGAGCGCGGGCATCGTTACTCCGACGCCGAAGGCGATCGACTCGCCGGCCGATCCGGTCGTCTGCACCAGGTTGTTCTCGAGGATCGTGGCGTTGCGCCCGAAGATCGGCCGGAAGGCGCGGAAGAGCGTGATGGAGAGCACGGCAATCGGGATCGAGGCGGAGACCGTCATCCCCACCTTCAGCACGAGGTAGAGAGAAGAGGCGCCGAAGACGATGCCGAGGATCGATCCCAGCAGAACGGCCGACCATGTGAACTCGGGGAGAACGACCTCGGCGGGAACGAAGGGGCGGAATTCCGCGGCCGCGTCACCCGCGTGGCCGCCACCGGAACCGGATCGGGTCTGCATCGACGGCTCCTCCCAGGCGTCCCATGCGGCGCGGCGGGGACGCGACGGGACGGAGTGTCGCCGCCGCGGAGGGCGGGCGCAACGGACAAGACCGGGAGAGAGGACCAGCGGCGTGAGGAAGCACCCTGCCAGGTCGACTACCCGCGAACTCAGCCGCGGTCGCCTCCCCGACCCGCGGGGCGTCGCCGGCCACGGCGGGGTTGCCCTGACCCCGCGTCACGTCCCGGCCGGTGATCCGGATCGAGCCGACTCAGCCGATCCAGAGCCTCCACCGGCGAAGTCGGACGTTCCGGCGACTCGCCGGAGGCATCCTGATCACCCAGACCTTGCCTTCCACGCTCCGGGCTTCCGCCCTCCCGGCGCGGACCTCGCCGGCGACGGCGACGCGAAGAGTCGCGAGCCTCTCCGTCTCCCGCCGCTCCGTCGCCAGGCGCACCGCGCGCGCCTCGGACCACGACCGCCAAGGGGCGGTCGGAGGATGCTCCCCGTTCCCTCCCAGCATCCCGCGCCCCACCCGTGCGCGGGTCCACCCCCGGCGGTGGCGACGAGCCCCGCCGTCCGCCCCGCCGGCGAGCGTCCTCCCCCCGCTCCGGACCGCGGCCTGGTGCGCGGGGTCCTTCCGCGCCCGACCTGGAGCGATCGCTCTCGCGCTCCGCTCGCCGCTGACCGCTTCGGCCGGCCCGATCCGCGCGCCTTGATTCGGGCAGGCGGAGTTCACGCACGGTCGCCGGCGCGCGGAGCGCGAAGACGGTGGCGACGATCAGGAGCGCCCCGCGCATGCCGTCGATGAGGAGAAACGCCGGATGGCGGAAAACGGCGAAGATGACGGTGGAAGAGGCGATGAGCCAGAACCCGAAGAGAAGCACGACGGCGTAGGCCTCCTCTTTCCCGCGACGCATCCACACCAGGGCCAGTCCCTGGAGGGCGGCGAAGCAGAGAAGGCAGAGGCCGAGCACGAGGCCAAGGAGCCGGATCTCGCCGGCGGTCCCGCCCGGTCCGGGCGGCCGCGGGGGGGGGCCCCAGAGGCCGGCGTCGCGGATCGAGGGGAGCCACTGGCGCACGTAGGACGGCCAGAAGGCGCCGGCCCAGACGCCCAGGACGACGTCCAGGAGGGCCGAGAGGCTCAGGAGGACAACAAGGATACGGATCATAGACTCCTCCCCCGGTGCGTCGGCGTGGTCGTCCGACCGGCCGGGGCGATGCATCGCCGATTGCGATCAAAGGACAGCCGGGTCAATCTAGGAACGGCGACCGCGCCGTGTCAATCAAAGGCCCTGGAGGCCGGCCCGGGCCGGACCGGCTCCCGGGCCGCGCCGCGCGGGCCCCGCCCCCTCCCCCGCGACGACGCGGCGCGGACCGACGTTGTGAGCGGGCCGTCGATTGGGTAGAGTGCAGAGGTTATGTCCGCGGCCCGGAAGCACCGGAGGAGGAGGAGATGAGCAAGGCCAAGATCCTGCTGGTGGATGACGATCCCGACCTCGTGGAGGCGATGCGGATGGTCCTCGAGGGTGCAGGGTACGACTGCGTGCACGCCCTCAGCGGATCGCGCGCGCTGGAGATGCTCCCCCGGGAGAAGCCGGACCTCATGGTGCTCGACGTCATGATGGACGACATGACGGAGGGGTTCCATGTCGCCTACAAGATCCGCAAGCCAGAGGCGGGACTCGAGCCGTTCCGGGACATCCCGATCATCATGCTGACCGCAATCGGGCAGCGCACCGGCATGAAGTTCGACCGCACCACCGACGGCGACTACCTCCCGGTGGACGAGTTCCTCGAGAAGCCGGTGCAGCCGAGCGTGCTGATCGAGAAGGTCCGCGGGTTGCTGGAGGCCCGCTCGCGGGGTTGACGCCGTGGGCCTGAGCTGGTGGCAGATCGTGCCGCCCCTCGCTCTGACGATCTCGGCCGGGGTCCTGGCCGTTCGCTACCGTCGCCTGCAGCGCGGCGTCGCGGTGACGCGCCGGCGGCTCATCCGGGAGGAAGAGCGCCTCGTCGGCAGCCTGGCGCTGGCCGAGGAGACGGTCCACCGCATCCTCCTCACCTCCGAGACGGGCGCGACGCTGCGCCGCACCGCCGTGCATTGCGCCGAATTGCTCGACCTGGCCGGCGTGCGGATCGAGCTGGACGCCTCCGCGGTGACGGGTCTGGCCCCCGATGATGCGCAGGTCCAGCATGGCTCGTGCGAGGGGGCCAACACGCAGAGGCTCCCGTTGCGAGTGCGGGACCGGCAGATCGGCTCCTTCTGGTTCACGCCGCGGATCGATCGCCCGCTGCAGATCCGAGAACTGCACTTCCTTCGCCTGATGGCCAACCTGATCGGCATCGGGATCGAAAACCTCCTCTTCCACCGCCAGGTCCGCGACGCGACCGAGGACAAGGCGCGGTTCATCCTGGCGACCACGCATGACCTGCGCTCCCCCATGACCACGATCGAGCAGCTCGCCTCGGTCCTCCTCGACGGCTATGCCGGGCCGCTGACCGAGAAGCAGAGGGACCTGGTGCTGAAGATCCGCGGACGGGGCGAGCATCAGCTCCAGCTGATCAGCGATCTTCTGAATCTGGCATCCGGCCTCGACGGCTACCCGACGCCCCGCGAATCGGCCCGCGTCTCGCTCGCGGCGCTCTTCGACTCCCAGGTGGAGGCCCTCCGGCCGGCGTGCGAGGCGAAGGAAATCGTCTGCGAAGCCCGGCGGGACGAGGCGCCCCTCGAGCGGTCGGCGGTCCGAGGGGACCTCGAGAACATCTTCAGCAACCTATTCAGCAACGCGGTCAAGTACACTCCCAACGGCGGGCGGGTGACGGCGACCCTCGAGGCCGCGGCCGGGGAGTGTGTCCTGCGGGTGGCCGACACCGGCATCGGCATTCCGGCGGAGTCGCTCCCGCACCTGTTCCGGGAGTACTATCGCGCTCCGAACGCGCGGGAGCTGACGCGGCACGGCACCGGCCTGGGGCTGGCGCTGGTGCGGCAGCTCGTGCGAAAGTACGATGGCAGGATCCGGGTGGAGAGCCGGCTGAACGAGGGAACCCTGGTCGAGGTAGTCCTGCCGGTCGACGACGGCCGGAGGACGGAAGGAGGACCGGCGTGACCGAGCGGAAGATGCGGGTGGGTGGGGTACAGGTTTACCAGGATCTCGCGATGATTTCGATCCTGGGCACGCCGCACGGTCCGGGGATGGCCGGCGTCGTCCTGGAGACGCTGGGCGCCGGCGGCATCAACGCCGAGTTCATCTCCTGCTGTCCCGACTCCGGAGGAGGCGACAACATCGTCGTCTGCGTGCACCGCTCGAAGCTGACCGACGCGCTGGACGCGCTCGGCCCCGCCCAGGCGCGTCTCTCCCCCGTCGGGATGGCGACCACCGAGGGGCTGGTGGGGCTCGCGGTCTTCGGACCCCACTTCCGGGAAATCCCGGCGGTCGCGGGGCACATCTTCCGCGCCCTGGCCGATGCGGGGATTAACATCGTGGCGATCTCGACCTCGGTCTCGAGCGTGACCTCCGTCTTCGACGCCACGATGCTCGAGCCGGCTTTGGCCTCACTGCATCGGCGGTTCGACATCGGATGAGGGGGGTGGGACGAGACCCACGTCCCGCCCGCCTCACTCCTCCGCGTCGCGCGGCCGTCTCCGGAGCAACCGCTCCTGGCTGCTGACCGGTTCCTCGCCGGGCGCGACCGCGACCCGTTCGTAGACCCCGTCGCCCCGCAACACCCGGGCCTTTACGTTGTCTGCCAGGCAGGCCGCCAGCACCTCGTCCCGCAGATAGCGCACTAGGCCAGGCTCGACGACCGGAAAGAGGACTTCAACGCGCCGGTTGATGTTGCGCGGCATCAGGTCGGCGCTGCCCAGGTAGATCTCTTCCGCACCGTCGTTGCCGAACCAGAAGATGCGGCTGTGTTCGAGGAAACGGCCGACGATACTGCGGACGCGGATCCGCTCGGAGAGGCCCGGGAGCCCCGGCCGCAGGCAGCAGATCCCGCGCACGATCAGGTCGCACTCGACTCCGGCCTGCGACGCGGCGTAGAGCAGCTTGATCATCGGTCGATCGACGAGGGAGTTGACCTTGAAGATGAGCCGCGCCGGGCGTCCCGCGCGCGCCTGCGCGATCTCGCGCTGGATCAGCTCCTCGAGACGGCGGCGCAGGTTGATCGGCGCGACGAGCAGGCTCCGGTAATCGTTCTTCGCCGAGTACCCGGTGAGGTAGTTGAACAGATCGGTGGCATCGGCCCCGATCTCCTCGTCGCAGGTGAAGCAGCCGAGATCGGTGTAGAGGGTCGAGGTGACCGAGTTATAGTTACCGGTCGCGAGGTGGACATAGCGACGAAGCCGCTTCCCCTCCCGACGGACGACGAGAGCGACCTTGGAGTGGGTCTTCAGTCCCAGGAGGCCATAGACAACGTGCACCCCCTGCGCCTCCAGCGCGCGGGCCCATTGGATGTTGCTCTCCTCGTCGAACCGGGCCTTCAGCTCGACCAGCACCGCCACCTGTTTTCCGTTCTCCTGCGCGTCCAGCAGCGCCTCCACCACAGGCGAATTCCGCCCGACGCGGTAGAGCGTCATCTTGATCGCCAGCACCTCCGGATCGTGGGCGGCCGTTCGCAGGAAGTCGATGACCGGCTGGAAGGAGTCGTAGGGATGGTGCAGCAATCTCGGCCGGCGCCGGATCGCCGCGAAGAGGTCGCGCTTCTCCGTGCGGTTGTCGAGCGCCGGCTCGACCGCGGGGAGAAACGGCGCCTCCTTCAGATCATGCCGCTCGATCCGGTAGACCTCCCACAGACATCCGAGATTGAGCGGGCCATCGAGCGGATAGACGTCGTTGGGGTCGACCCCGAGGTTCTGCCGCAGGATCCCGCGGATGTGCGCCGGCATGCCCAGGTGCAGCGTGAGGCGGGTCACGGTGCCGAAGCGTCTGCGGCGCACACCTTCCTCGATCGTTTCGAGCAGGTCGTCCGCCTCGAGTTCCTGGATGACCATGTCGGCGTTCCGCGTCACGCGGAAAGGATGGGACTCGACGACCGTCATTCCGGGGAAAAGCCGGTCTAAGTGCGTGGCGATGAGCTGATCGAGCCAGACGAAGGTGTGGGTGTGCGGCACGGTGCCGTTCTTCCGCAAGCCACCGCTCCGTTTCTTCACTGGCACCAACTGCGGCAGAGTCGCGGGCACCTTGACGCGCGCGAACCGCTCCTGTCCCTCCGGATCCCGGATGACGACCGCCAGGTTCATCGAGAGATTCGAGATGTGGGGAAAGGGCCGCCCGGGATCGAAGGCGAGCGGGGTCAGGACCGGGTAGACATGCTCCTCGAAGTACTCCCGCGCGCGCTCCCGCTGCTTGTCCGACAACTCGTGGTAGTCGAGAAGCTGGATCCCCTCCGCCGCCAGCGCCGGCATCAGCTCCTGCCGCAGGCAGAGCCGCGCCCGCCCCATGAGATCGGTCGCCCGGCGGCGGATGGCGACGAGCTGTTCCGCCGGCGTCATCCCGTCGGGAGGGAGGTCGAAGACTCCGGCTTCGAGCTGCTGCTTCAGTCCCGCCACCCGCACCATGAAGAACTCGTCCAGGTTGCTGCCGACGATGGCCAGGAACTTGAGCCGCTCCAGCAGAGGGTTCTTTGGATCGACGGCCTCCTCCAGAACCCGTTCCTGGAAATCGAGCAGAGAGAGTTCGCGGTTGATGTACGCGCGCTGGTCTCCCGGGGTCAGCCCCGACCAGGAGTCGATTGCGGGCGTCGCGGCTTCGACGCCTGCCGCCGTCTTGATCTCGACACCGTCCGACTCGATCTCCAGAGCCGCCGGTTCGGTTTCCGGCACCTCCGGGTCAGCATCGCAGGGCTCCACCTCGCCGGGATCGACTGGCAGAACGCCCGGATTCCGCGGACGGGGCCGACGTCGACCGTATTGCGATCTAGTCTCAGGGACCATCTTTCCCTCCTCGCCGAGGCGACGAGAATACCACGGCACCGCGGTACGCCCGGATCGCGCGCCCCGACCCGCGATCCTTCGCAAACCGGAGGCGTCAATGTCGGGTGACCTCCCCCCCGACCAAGGCTAAGATCCTCCCCACGGAAGCGAAGCCACGCGGATGACCGATCCTTGCGAGCCCGATCCGGCTCGGAGGAGAAGGAGCGGACATGAGTCCCAGTGCCGGGCCCGGAATCGACTACTCCCCGACGCCGAACCCCAACGCGATGAAGTTCACGCTCGAGTTCAGGGTGGGAAAACCCGGCGGCACGTCGTACACCACGCGGTTCGACGCCCTCGGCGATCCGCTCGGTGAGGCGCTCTTCGAGGTGCCGGGGGTGGCCGGCGTCTTCGTCATGGCCGACTTCGTGACGATCACCAAGGATCCGGCCGCCGCCTGGGAAGAGATGATCCCGGCGCTCGCCGCGGCCTTGCGGCGGGTCCTCGACCAGCAAGGAGGGATGGATGATGCATGAGCCCTTGAGTGGCATCCGGAGGATCCCCCGCCGTGGCGGGACGGCTTTCACCGCCGCCGTGGGGCCCGTCCTCCTCCTGTCGGCCGCACTCGCGCTCGTCGCTGGATGTGCGGGTTCGGGGCCGTCCGTGGAAATCCTGCGGAGGGACTTCGATCGCTACGAACGCGATGTCCTGACCCTCGCTCCGTCCGGACCTGCCGTCCAGGTCCTGGCGGATGCCCGCGCCGCTCGCGATGCGGCCGGATCGGGAAAGAAGGGGCGCGCGGGGCTGACCGGCGCCCTGGCGGACGCGCGTGCGGCTCTCGCCCTGGCCGAGATGGAGCGGGCGGAGCAACAGGCCGATGCCTGCCGCCGCGAGCTCGAGGCCTCCCGACGTGCCTGGGACGAGGCGTTGCGCACGCTGCTGCGGACCGAACAGGCCGCCCGTCGCGCCGCGTCGGATGTCCCGCACGAGGTCCCGACCCTGGAGGAGCCGCTGACAGAGTGGCCGGCCACCGCGCTCGACGAAGCGGCTCTCCCACCCACCTCCGCCCCGGCGGTCGGTTCCGCGTGGGAAGCCTGGTCGGCCGCGGCGCGCGAACTCCGGGTTCCGACCGCCGACCTGGACGATCGCTACGCCCTGCTCATCGCGGGCTCGGTCGACGGAAAGCCCGAGGCGCGGGCACGGAGCCTCTTGAGCGCGGGTCGGGTCGTACAGGAACTGGAAGCTCGAGTGCGGAGGGCCTCCGCGCAGGAGTCGTGCGCCCGCGCGTCGGAGGTCCAGGCCCGCACCTCCGCGGCGCGCGATGCGGCGCTCCGAGGCACGCTCGAACTCGAGCGCGGCCTGGCGGACGCCCTGCGGTCGCAGATCGAACAGACCCGGGCCGAGGCCGAGACGCGCCAGGAGCAGCTCTTCGGAGCCCTCCAGCAGCTGGAGGGGAAGTTCGCCCGCATCAGCCAGGATGCGCGCGGCACGATCGTCAGCCTGGCCGACATCCTGTTCGACTTCAACCGCGCCACCCTCAAGCGGGATGTCGAGTTCAGCCTCGTGCGCGTGGCCACGATCCTGAACCAGTTCCCCGAAATGAAGATTCGGGTCGAGGGACACACCGACAACATCGGGCGGGCCGAGTACAACCTCGAGCTCTCGCAGCGGCGCGCGCAGGCGGTCCATGACTTCCTGGACGCGCAGGGAGTTGCGGCGGCGCGGATGTCGGTCGAGGGATTCGGACTGACGCGCCCGGTCGCCGACAACGACACTCCAGAGGGCCGGCAACGCAACCGCCGGGTCGACCTGGTGATCGAGGAGTAGCGATCTTGCCCGACGATGCCGGCGGCCGGGGATCCGACGGCCGCCCTGCACGGCGGCGGCGTGCCGTCCCACCCGCCCGGCTGATCGGTCTGCTGCTCTTTCTGCCGGTGCCGCTGGTGCTCATCCTCTTCACCCGCCTCCCCTTCGGCGGGATCTCGATCCTCGCGGGCCTCCTGCTGATGGCGACCCATCAGCTCTACGCCCGCCCCTGGGCCGCGCGACGCTCCGGCGAGCGCTGCCTGTGGTGCGGACGATCGATCCCGCCCTCGGCCACGGATCGACCAGGGGCCGGGCTCGTGCTCACCGTCGCCGATCCGCGGGGCGTCCTCTCGTGGGGAGCGTGCGGCGAGGCGCACCTCGCCTCGGCGGTCGAGGCCCTGCGGCGCGCGTGGCGCCAGCGGCTCCTGCTGCGCGCGGGGATCCTGGGCGCCCTCGTCCTCTACCTGGGGACGGCGATTCCAGCCTCTTTGGGCTGGATCGGGCCGATCACGACGGGCGACGCATCGGCCATCTTCCGCTTCGGCATCGCGGTCACGGTCCTGATCTACTCCTGGCCGTGGCCGGCCCGGAGAGGGACCCCGGGCGGCCCGCTGCGCGCCCCCTTCCCGATGCACGTTCCGGCGCTCATCGGCGTAGCGACCGTGCTCTGGCTCTTCCGCCTGGTCGGCTTCCTCTGGCTGGTTCAGTCGATCGCGCACCTGGCGCGTCGATCGGTCTCTGCCTAACGGAAGAGCGTCACCGGGCGCGGCTTGTTCCCGAGGATCTGCTCGATCCGTTCCATCACCGCGTCGTCGAGCTTCGGCAGGACGTCCATCGCACCGAGGTTGTCGCGGAGTTGCTGGACGTTCGATGCTCCCAAGAGGACGGTGCTGACGTCGGGATTGCGCGCGCACCACGCGATGGCCAGTTGCGCCAGCGTGCAGCCGAGGTCGGCCGCCACGGGCCGAAGCTTCTCGACCACTTCGACCCGCTGCCGCGCCTCCTCATCCTCGAAGCGGGGTCGCAGCCACTCGTAGCCCGGCAGCGTGCCGCGCGTGCCGTCCGGGACGCCGTCGCGGTACTTTCCGGTCAGGAGCCCCGAAGCGAGCGGACTCCAGATCGTGGTGCCGAGGCCGATCTCGCGGTAGAGGCGGGCATACTCCTTCTCCACCCGTTCGCGGGTGAACATGTTGTATTGCGGCTGTTCCATCGTGGGCGGGATCAGGTGCTCGCGGCGGGCCACCGCGTTGGCCTCCATGATCTGCTGGGCGCTCCACTCGCTCGTGCCCCAGTAGAAGGCGAGGCCGTTGCGCACCAGGTCGCTCATGGCCCAGACCGTCTCCTCGATCGGGGTCTTCGGATCTGGCCGGTGGCAGTAGACGAGATCGACGTACTCCATCTGCAGCCGCTCCAGCGCCGCGTCGATCCCCTCCATGATGTGCTTACGGGAGAGCCCCTTGTCATTCGGCCCCGGGCCGCCCCAGAAGATCTTGGTCGCGATGACCCAATCCGCCCGCCGGAACCCCTCGCGCGCGAAGACGCGCCCGAGGACCTCTTCCGCCTTGCCGTCGGCATAGACCTCGGCCGTGTCGATGAAGTTCACTCCCGCCTCGCGCGCGGTCAGGATGCACTCACGGGCGACCTCATCGCCGACCTGCTGTCCCCAGGTGACCCACGTTCCGAGTGACAGGACCGAGACCGAAAGGCCGCTGCGACCGAGTTGACGGTATTCCATGGATCGATTCCCTCCCTTTCCGGGCCCACCGGCCGCCGGAGGTTGGATGATGCTGCCCGCGCGGAGATCGTTCCAGCGTTGAATGACCCGGCCGCCCAGGGCGCCCGGCCGGCCGGGTCGCAGCGCCAACCGAGGCCGCAGACCGCCCCTTCCGCCGGGACCACGCTTTCTGGCATCATGTCCGGTTCGCGCCCGCAGGCTGTCCGCCCGGCGGAGAGCCGTCCTGGATCGGTCCGCCCCCGGTGGCCAGGCGGGGACTGCAAGTCCCCGGCTCGCCCGGGAGCATGCCCTGGAGTCGAGATGACCGCTGGATCCATCGTCCTGAAGCTCGCGTTCGTTCTCTTCGTCGCCGCCTTTGTCCTCGGGCTCGGATGGGCCCGGGGACGGCGTGACTGGGAACGCCCCTTCCGCTGGGCCTACGGCGGCATGACCGGCCTCCTCGTCGTCGCGTCGATCCTGCTCTACCGCGCGATCCTGACCCACGACTTCCGCTTCGAGTACGTGATCGGGTACACCTCGCGGGACCTCGATCCGGTCTACCTCTGGTCAGCGTTCTGGGGCGGGCAGGAGGGGACCTATCTTCTCTGGGCCCTCTTCGCGGCCGGCTTCGGGTACCTGCTGATCCGAGGCACCTGGCAACGTCCGGCCGTGATGGCGGCCTGGACGGGAACGGTCGGCGTGCTCCTCTTCTTCATGATGAATCGTCACGGCGACCCCTTCCGTCTGGCCGCCACGGTGCCGCCCGACGGCCGCGGGCTCAACCCGCTCCTTCAGGATCCCTGGATGGCGGCCCACCCGCCGATCGTCTTCCTCGGCTACGCCGCCATGACGGTGCCCGCGGTGCTGGCCTGGGTGGCCGCGATCAGGCGGGATGAGTCGACCTGGGCCCCGATCGCGCTGCGCTGGGCGCTGACCGCCTTCCTCGTGCTGGGGACCGGGATCATCATGGGAGGGATCTGGGCCTACAAGGTGCTCGGCTGGGGCGGGTTCTGGGGATGGGATCCGGTCGAGAACGCCTCCCTGATTCCATGGATCGTGAGCGCCGCCCTGATTCACGGACTCCTGGTCCAGCAATCGACCAAGGGGCTGCGTCTCTCCAATCTGCTGTTGGCGATGGCGGGGTACATCCTCGTCCTTTACGCCACCTTCCTCACGCGCAGCGGCGTCCTGGCCGACTTCTCGGTCCACTCCTTCCCGAAGGGATCGATCTACGGCTGGCTCCTGGGAGCGATCATCGCGTCGCTCGTCGTCAGCGCCTTCGCCCTCGCCCGCCGGCGGGCGCGGGACGAGGCCCCGATGGAGAGCCGTCTCGCCTGGCCGCTCGTCCTCTCCACCTCCATCGTCGTCCTCGCCGTTTCGGCCCTGCTCGTGCTGATCGGGACCTCGTGGCCGATCCTCTCCTCCGCGTTCGGGAAGCCCTCGACTCCGACTGCGCCGTTCTACAACCAGGTCAACCTTCCGCTCTACGTGATCCTCTTGGCGGCGCTCGGCCTCGGGCCCTTCCTCGCATGGGTACCGCTGCCGCCGCGGCTCTGGCTGCGCCGGCTCATTCCTTCCCTCGCCGTCGCCCTGCTCGGCACCGCGGCGGCGGTCGCGCTCGGCGGGCGCGGCGTGGGGTCGATCGTCCTCTTCTTCTTCGCCCTCCTCGCCCTGGCCAGCAATGTCGCGCGGCTCATCGAGGTGGGACGGAGGCGCGCGCTCCAGATCGGCGCGCCCCTGGCGCACGCCGGGTTCGCGCTGATGTTCGTCGGCATCGTGGCCGGCGAGGCCTGGGATCGCGCGGCGGAACTGCGGCTGCCGATCGGGCAGCCGCAGAGCGCCTTCGGCCACACCCTGACCTACGAGGGGTTCGTCGAGGGAAGCGAGCCGGAGGACCTGTGGGCCGTCCGGGTGCAGAACCGGGCCGGACGCGAGACCACGACCGCGCTCACCATGTACCAGATGGAGAATGGGCAGATCTTCAAGAAGCCGGCCATCCTGCGACAGGCAGGCGGTGACCTCTACATCTCGCCGATCAGTCTCGACGTGGAGCGAGGCGGCGGCGGAGCGCGACTGACCCTGGTCAAGGGAGAGCCGCTCCAGGGCGACGGGGTCACCTACACCTTCCTGCGCTACGACATGAGCCAGGCCGACGGCATGACGGGCGGCGGCGGCATGCGCGTCGACGCCATCGTCCGCGTGGAGCGCTCGGGGAGGGCCGACACCCTCTCGCTGCCGCTCCAGGTCGCCGGCGGCGGGATGCAGGGGATGCCGGTCCCGGTGCCCGGCCTCGGGGGATCCACCCTCACCTTTGAACGGATGTCGGTCGAAAGCGCCTCGATTCAGCTCCTGCTCAGCCGGCCGGCGGAGGAAGCGAAGGGACAGCCGGAAGCGCTGCTCGTCGAGACCAGCGTGAAGCCGTTCCTCTGGGTGCTCTGGCTCGGCACCGGCCTGCTCATCGCCGGATGCATCCTGGCCGTGATCCGGCGGACCGTGGAGCGCCACGCGCCGGCGAGGGTGACCGCTCCGACGCTTGATGGCGCACGCGCTTCCCGGTAGACTGCGCGACCATGAAGATCCACGATGAACTCCGCATCGCCGACCTGCTTGCCGGGCGGCTGGAGGCCGGCTCTCGCGTCCGGGTTCGCGGCTGGGTTCGCACGCGGCGCGACTCCAAGGCCGGCTTCTCGTTTCTCCACGTCAGCGATGGTTCGTGCTTCGACCCCCTCCAGGTGGTCGCGCCGGCCGACCTGCCGAATTACGCCTCCGAGGTGCAGAGACTGACGGCCGGCTGCGCGGTCGTGGCCGACGGTGAGCTGATCCGCTCCGAGGGAAAGGGACAGGCCTTCGAGGTCCGCGCCTCCTCGGTCACGGTCGTCGGCTGGGTTGAGGATCCCGACACCTACCCGATCCAGCCCAAGCAGCACACCTATGAGTTCCTGCGGGAGGTCGCCCACCTGCGCCCCCGCACCAACTCCTTCGGCGCCCTGACGAGGGTACGGCACTGCCTGGCGATGGCGATCCACCGCTTCTACCACGAACGCGGGTTCTTCTGGGTTCACACGCCGATCATCACCGCCAGCGACGCCGAGGGGGCGGGGCAGCTCTTTCGCGTTTCGACGCTCGACCTCCTCCATCTCCCGCAGACGCCGGATGGAGCGATCGATTTCTCCGACGACTTCTTCGGACGCCCGGCCTTCCTGACGGTTTCGGGGCAGCTCAGCGTCGAGACCCATTGCCAGGCTCTCTCCCGCGTCTACACGTTCGGTCCCACCTTCCGCGCGGAGAACTCGAACACCAGCCGTCACCTGGCCGAGTTCTGGATGATCGAGCCGGAACTCGCCTTCGCCGATCTCGCCGCCGACGCCGACCTGGCGGAGGATTTCCTCCGTTACATTTTCCAGGCGGTGCTGGAGGAACGCGCCGACGACATGGCCTTCTTCCGGCAGCGGGTCGACCCGGGCTGCGTGGATCGCCTGGAGCAGTTCGTGGCCTCGAGCTTCGAGCGGATGGAGTACACCGAGGCGGTCCGACGGCTGGAGCAATCGGGCCAGCCGTTCGAGTACCCGGTGCGCTGGGGGATCGACCTGCAGTCCGAACACGAGCGCTATCTGACCGAGACTCTGGTCGGGCGTCCGGTCGTCCTCATGAATTACCCGAAAGAGATCAAGGCGTTCTACATGCGGCTGAACGACGACGAAAAGACCGTGGCGGCGATGGACGTGCTCGCCCCCGGCATCGGCGAGATCGTCGGCGGCAGCCAGCGCGAGGAACGTCTCGATGTGCTCGACCGTCGGATCGCGGAGATGGACCTCGACGCGTCAGCCTACTGGTGGTACCGGGATCTTCGTCGTTACGGCACGGTTCCCCACGCGGGCTTCGGCCTCGGCTTCGAGCGCGCGATCATGTACGTCACCGGGATGGCGAACATCCGTGACGTCATCCCGTTCCCGCGGACGCCGAAGAGCGCGGAGTTCTAGCAGGTCCATACAGGCTGGACAGGGTAGACCGGCCTCATGACGGCCGCTTCTCCGATCGGATCGAGCGCGCCAGGCGGAACCCGGCGCTATGGTTGAACGAACCGGGATCCCGCGCGCCGCGGGCGGCGGAACGGCAGTGGATCGACCAGTTCGCCCAGGCGCCGCCCCGGAGCGCCCGGGTCAGCCCTGTTTCGGGGCCGGCCGGCTCCACCACCGGGCCGTCGGGATAGGCGCCCATCCAGTCCCAGCACCACTCCATGACATTGCCGTGCATGTCGACCAGCCCCCACGGATTCGGCAGCTTCTCTCCCACCGGGTGGCTGCGTTCATCGGAGTTGCCGCAGAAGTACGCGGCGGGATCGAGGTCGGGGTTGACCCCGCAATGGAGATCGGCGATCGGCCCCGAGCTGAAGGCGGACGAGGTCCCGGCCCGGCAGGCGTACTCCCACTCCGCCTCGGTCGGCAGCCGGTACGACGTGGAGGTCGTGTCCCACCAGACGGTCCCCGCCACGATGTGATGACCGACGCGGATCGTATCGGCCGCCAGTTGGTAGGCCGGCCGCACTCCCTCCTCCTCGCTCTTCTGGATGCAGAAGGCGATGCAGTCGAACCAGGTCACCGTTTCCACCGGCCGGGCGTCGCCGCGGAAGAAGGAGGGATTCCACCCCATCACCTCTTGCCATTCCTCCTGCGTCACCTCGTGTTCGGCCAACCGGAACGGTCGGTCGAGACGGACCTCGTGGCGCACCTCATCCGTCCTCCGGCCCGACTCCTCGTCCGGGCTCCCCATGAAGAACGAACCGGCCGGAATCATGACGAATCCCTCGAGGGGGACCGACGGCACGTCCTCCGTGACGGAGACGATGCGCGACGAGACGGCGGTCTGTCCGCTCAGGTCGCGGGCTTCCAGGGAGACCTTTGCGCTCACGGCCTGATCGAAACGATGAACCGCCTGCTTCGAGCGGTTCCACTCCGTATCCCAGATGCCGTCGCTCTCCCAATCCCAGCGGACGGAGAGCGAGTCGGTGGGGTCCTCCGCGTCGCGGGTGCACGAGGCGTCGAAACCGACCTCCGTCCCCGGCGGCGCCTGGAGCGGGGAGGCGATGAAGCAGGCGACCGGAGGCGCGTCGACCGGTCCGGATGGGCCGGCGTCATCCCCGCCGCAGCCGGCCGCCAGCAGCACGACTCCGGCCAGGAGCGCGACCACCGCGCGGCGCGGCATCATCCCCAGATCCGTGCACCTCTCTGCCGCCACGCGATACTCCGCTCTGCGCGCTCGCGCGCGCGTTCCCGACCACTCTCCCGCCCGGTCCGTCGCGTCCTCTCCCTCTCCGGCGGCGTCCGCTCAGGGCGTGGGGGCAGACGCCGAATCCCCGGCCTCGCCCGCGCGATAGAGCACCACGCGGTAGCGCGCATTCTCCTCCGCCAGCAGGAGGGCGCGCAGTTCGGGCCACGCCTCGGGTTCGACGCGCGCAGTGGTGAGTTCCAGCGCACGGAACAGACGCACGATCTCGCCCTCGCGCGAGACTTCCACGGTGAACCGTCCGGTCTGGTTCTCGAGACGGATCGGATCGGGCAGCCGCACGACCTCTCCGTCGGGCAGCCGGAGGCGGATCGTCAACTCCTGCCGCACGGAACCAGGAAGAAAGAGAGGAGTCTCCCTCTCCGCCCGGTGAAGGTGCAGCTCTTCCGACAGGACCGAGCTGACTCCTCCCGCCGGCGCGCCGATCTCGAGCCGGGTGCGACCCGAGGAGTCAGCCTTAGGACTCGGGATGCGCACCGTCACTCCTCCGACGACTTGCGCGACGTCGAACCGAGAAAGGTTGTAGCTCTCGACTTCGGCCCCCGCCAGGACGCCCGAGACGACCGCGCCGAGCCAGGTGCTGGCTTGTTCCGACAGGCCCTCCATCGATCCGAAGGGGGTAAGAGCCCCCTCCGCCTCGTAGACCCCGGTGCCGATCCAGGCCCCATCCTTCTCGTCCCGGCGCAGGTCCAGCCCCAGCGCGACCCGCCCGCCGAGCCGACCCGCGTCGTCGATCCCGCGCGCACGAGGGTGATCCTCGATCCCGGGCCACCAGACGGAGCGCCCCGCGATCGACCCTGCGCCGGGATGGAAGGTTGAAGTCTCGGGGTCATACAGCCCGACGAGAGGACCGCTCCCGCTGATCCCGATCGCCTCGACCGCCGCTCGAGGGGCCGGATCCGTGGCGTCACGGGCCGAGCCTCCGCACGTGAAGACGCCGATCTGAGGCGCCCCGAACCGCTCCAAGCCCGGCAGATCGTCACCGGTGATCGCGGCGTACGAACGGCCGGTCAGCACGAGCCTCGCCTCCAGCCCGGCGCTTCGCAGGAGCGCCGCCGCCAGGGACGCGCGCTCCCACGCCAGCGCGTAGCCTGAGGCATAGACTTCGGCCGCGGGACGCACCTCGAGGTGAAGCGGAGGAGCATAGTCCACGAAGCGGGTCCGGTCGGACACCAGGGCCGCCACCCTGCGCGCAATCTCGCTCGGTACGGCGACATCCCGGAGCCGCGCCCGCAGCGTGTCGAGCAGAGCGGCATCCGCAACTCCGTCGAACTGAACGGACGCGGTGAAGCCGTGGTCGAGCGCACGGCCCAGTTCCGGCCAGGTCAGCCGCGACCACGCGACGCCGGGCAGGGAGGCCGCCGGGTCGGGTCCGCGCTCGCCGATCGGGTCGACCCTCGTCATCGCGGCGCCGAACCCGCGCGCTTCTGTTCCGGTCGGCCCGGATGCGGTGAAGCCCGCCCGCGCCAGCGTTCCGGCATCGCCCAGGACCGGCTCCGGCGCGCCGCCGAGCGCGCGCGTCCGGTAGGGCGTGGAGTCTCCGCCTTCCCCAAGCACCAGAATCTCGGCGCGCACCACCGGATCGGACGCCGGGTAGAGATGTGTCCCGCCCGAGCCGTCATCCACCTGGGACGGGCGACGCGTGATCGTCCAGGCTGTCTCGACCACGCACGGCAGTTCCACGCCGTCGTGCAGGAGCATCCGTTCGCGCCATCCCCAGTAGGCCACAGCGCGATCGAGCGCCGACGGCGTGGTCTCGACCTGGGCGGACGGTCCGCTCTCGATCCAGCGGCCGTCGCGCAGCGTCCGCAACGATTGCACGGTCAAGTCGCCGCGGGTCGTGTCGTACGGGACGCGCAGGTCAGCGTATCCCTCGATGACAAGGTCGGTCGCCAGCCGCACGACCCGATGCCGGAACTCGACCCACGTTCCCTCCTTTTCAAGGAGCTGACGCCGATCCAGCAGCACCACCGCATCCTCGTCCTGCCACCCCGCCGCGCACGCATCCCGCCAGAGCGCCTGGAGGTCGAAGGCCCCGTCGTAGCTCCAAGCCGCGGTCTCCGACGAACCGCGGGCCAGCGGCGGAGCCGCGGCTCCCGCCGCCAGCGGGATCAGGGCGCTCGCCGCGCAGAGGACCGCGCCGACGGCAACCAGGGCCGGTGACTTCAGGCCCGCACCTTCGGTTCTCACCGCGCCCCCCCCTTCTCCGCCCGGTAGAGCCCCTCGGCCCATTCCTTCGCCGCGTCCATCGCCCGCTTCAGTCCGGGATACCCCGCCGGCGGCACCTGGCGCCGCCGCAGTTCGCCCTCGGCCCGGATCGTCAGTCGCCCGCCCGCGGTCTCGCTCTGTCCTTCGAACATCGCGTAGGTCTCGTCCACCGGCTTCATCTCCGGCGGCTCCGGCACGCGGTAGCCGCCAGGGAGGCGGATCGTCTCCTCGCCTTCGAAGCGCTGCGTGAAGTAGAGCAACACGTCGCTGTTCCGCTCCTCCTGCCAACGGATCGCGGCGGCGCGGAACGGAACCCAGTGGGTCGTGACGATCCCCATCATCGGACTCCTGAACTCCAAGCCATCTCCCACCGCCAGCGCATAGCCGGGCATCCGGTAGCGAAAACGCACCCACATCGGCTGCTCGAAGTCGAGCGGATCGAGATGGGCGCACTCGAGGATCTGCACCGCCGGAGAGACCGGCGCGCAGATCCCCGCGCAGGCGTCCCGCAGATCGCGCCGGCGCTCCGAGGTCACGAAACTGCGCAGGCGTGAGTCGATCGCGCCGCGCCCCTTCATCGTAATCGTCCCCTCGAGGGTACCGTCGGGCGCCAGGACGGCGTCATGACGGAACTCCATGGGAGATTCGTTCGGTGGGCTGTAAGGAATGCGGCTGAGCCTTTCCCCCTCGGGAGATCCGATCAGGTAGTGCTGTTCCGCCTCGGATTTCGACCAGATCTCGTGGTTGAAGGGGGCCCACGTCGGGTCGTACATGACGTACCGTCCGTCGTCCTTCCGCAACGCCACGACACAGTGGTTGAACTGATCGGCCGGCACCTCCTCGATCCGGCTGCCGGCCATCGTCATCGCGCCGTAGCTGTCCATTCCGGCAGCGCGCATCATCGTGATGAGCATCCCCGCGATGTCCTTGCAGACCCCGCTCCGCTGCTCGAAGATCATCGTCCCGGGGTGGAGCGTGTAGCCCTCGCCCACCCCCATCGTCTGACCGCTGTAGCGGATGTTCTGCGCCACCCAGTGCAACAGCGCCTTCGCCTTCTGCTCCTCGCTCGCCCCTTTGAGCCCTCGCTCGGTGAAGATCTCCTCGACTTTCTCGCGGACCGCGGTCGAAACCTCGAACTGGTCCCGGTTGACGTCGAAGAACCACCGGCTCTTCGCCTCCCAGCTCTCCACCGTCGCGAGGACGACTTTGATGGCGACATCGGAGTCGTCGGGTTGACGCGGTTCCGCCGGCAAGGCCCGCAGGTCGCGCCCCCTCCAGGTGTAGAACGTGCTGTCGGCGCTGTAGCGGGTGGCGGAGTAGAGGGGGCCGTTGTAGACCTCCGAGTGCAGGCGCTTGTCGCGCGGCAGAACCAGCGTGTACTCCATCTCGACCGTCGGCACGTGGGACTGGAAGCGGACGATGTCGAAGTACTCACCCTCCATGGGAGGGATGAAGCGCGCGTCGTCGTCACCGCCGCCGGGACCAGCCGGGGGTGGTTGGTCGACTCCCGGCTCCGCTGCGTTGGAACCTCCCGCCGCATCCGCCGCGATCGCGCCCCGGCTCTCCCCGTCGAGCAGCGCATAGGTAAAACCCTTGCGGCGGGTGACGACCTCGACTCCGTCCCCCACCCACAGGCGTGGAAGCTGCAGGGTCACGATGCGGGGGCCCCAGTAGATCGCCGATTGCGGCGCCGGCCGGTCCCGCAGCCCGTCCAGCGCCACCGGGATCGCCGTGCTGTCCCGGTGGATCGTGACGGAGCGCACCTCGATCCGGCTGCTGAGCGGCTCGTAGTCGAAGCGCAGCACTCCAAGCTCGTTCGCCCCGGACTCGGTCAGCACCTTGTACAGCGTGGTCCCCTCCACCATCGTCACGCCACGGGCCCGCATGCGCGTCCGGCTCGACTGGTAGGCGATCAGATAGTCGGCACCGTCGTGGTCATCCGCCGTGCCCGCAGCCGCGAGGCGGGACCGCGGCGTCGGCGGCGGCGGTTCGCCCGGGGGAAGAACCGACTCCTCCGTCGCTCGCGACGACGACGCGGGCGGCCCCGCCACGGCCGGAGGGACCAGACTTCCGGTCGACGTGACCAGGCCGGCCACCAGGCCGGCCAGCAGGACGGCCAGCAGGACGGCCGGACCCGGGAACCGAGGTTGTGGCGCGGGGAGCGCAGGGCGGCGGATCGGCACGATGATCTCCCTCGAAGCACGCGCCCCGCGATGCCGGAGGCCGCCGGGGCGCGGCCGCGCCGCCTCCGCCCGCGTGGCCGCGGGAGGCATCGGACCGCGGGAACCTACCATGGGGAAAGAGGGCCGACAACAGGAGGCTAGGTGCGTGCGCGGCGCGTGGCGCGCCGCCACAGCGCCTGGTAGAGCTCCAGGTCGCCCCGCTCCGGCAGCACCAGCCGGTGAGGCGGGATCCCGGTGATGCGCCAGAAGAAGACCGACATGATCGCGCTCTGCACGGTGTAGCTCACGGTCGAGGCCCAGGCCGCACCGGCGATGCCGTGAGGACGGATCCAGAGGATGTTCAGGAAGAGATTCAGCGCGAATCCGGCTGACATCGCGAAGGTCACCTGGAGACGGCGGTTTCTCCCGGAGAGATCGCTCCAGAGGATGTTCGACACCGTCAGTCCGACGACGCCCGGCAGCAGCGCGTAGTACGCGGGGAGCGCGGGGTCATAAGCCGCGCCGTAGAAGAGCCGGACGAGGGTCTTCCCCACCGCGAAGAGCACGAGGGCCGCCACCACCATGATCGAGCCGGTGACGCGGCAGGCCTGCGGCGTGATCCGATCCGCCTCCTCGCGCGAGACCGACGAGATGCGCGGGAAGAGGACGAGCTGCACGCTCGCCGTGATGTGGCTGAGCTTCTCGGCCAGGAGCACGGCGATCGAGTAGTAGCCCTGCGCCGCGGTACCCAGCCAGCGCAACACCAGCACCATGTCGAAGCGATAGGAGAACTGCTGCAGCACCGACCCGAGATGTCCCTTGAGCCCGTACGACAGCCCCTCCCGCCATAACGATCGCGACCATCGTATGTGGGCCCGGTCCTCGGCGGTGAACGCCCGCCGCAGCCAGATCCAGGCCGGCACGAGAAACGCCACCAGGCTCATCTGGTAGGCCAGAATCGCCCACCGCGTGCCGAGGTGGGCCACCAGCAGCCCGGCCGCCACCAGTCCGAGCAGCGCGAGTTGGGAGACGAGCTGCAGCACGTTGTAGCGCTCGACGCGACCCAGCGCGAGGAAGAGCGAGAGGGTGAGGTGGCGCGCCACGATGAGCGGGACGATCAAGGCCGAGAGCAAGAGGTAAGGACGGAGCGCCCTCCCCTGTTCTCCGACCAGCGGCTCCAGCAGGAGCACGTAGGTCGGGAGGAGAAGCACGATGCCCAATCCGATCGCAAGTCCGGTGTTGGCCACGACCGGTCCGAGCGCGCGGCGATCGCGCGAGACGAAGTAGAGGAAGGCGGCGTCGATTCCGCAGAGGCCGAATCCGGCCCAGAGGTTCGGAAAGGTGATGGCGGCCGAGTAGATCCCCTGCCCTTCCGCCCCCAGGACCCGCGCCACGATCATGCTGATCGGGATGTTGACCAGCGTGACCACGATGCGGGTCAGAAACGTGAGCGCGCTCTGGCGAAAGAGGCTCATCGAGGATCCGTTCCACGCCGGGTCCCGGGACCGGCGCGGGCGACGCGGCTCTCCCGGATGACCTCGACCGCGAGGTCGACCTCCATCCTCTGGCGGTCTTCGAGGGTCGGGATGAGCTCCCGCACGCGCACCAGCCCGGCCCGCCCCATCGCCTCGCGCCGCGCGGGATCGCGGACCAGGTCCGCAATCGCTCGCGGGAGTTCATCCTTCCAACGCGCGGGATCGATCAGGACTCCCTCGACCCCGTCGCGGATCAAGACGCGCGTCCCCCCGGTGTCGAGCGCCACGACCGGCTTGGCGCAGCTCATCGCCTCGATCGGCGGGATGTTGGCGTTGGTCCGATCCGAGACGCCGACGAAGATGTCACCGAGGTTGAGATAGGGGGCGATCCGCTCGCGCGGCACCGCGCCGGTCAGCGCCACCCGAGGCCGGACACCGAGCCGCTCCGCCATCGCTTCGATCAGGGGGCGGTCACCGCCATCCCCGACCAGCATCAGCACCGCGTCGGGCGCTTCGCGAAGGATGGCGGGCAGAACTTCCACCAGCCGGTCCATCCGCTTGTCCTCCTCCATCCGGCCGACGCAGAAGAGCACCACCTGATGCGCCTCGATCCCGAGCTGCCGCCGCAGGTCGTCCCATCGATCCCCAGGACGATAGAGCGACGGATCGTACCCGTCGCGCCAGAAGCGAAGACGCGAGGCCGGCACCCCCAGGCGCCGCGCGATCGCATCCCCCTCCGAGCCGTCGTCGTGCATGATGACGCGCGCCGCCGGCGTCCGGAGCGCGATCCACTGCATGAACCCGCCGTACCGCTTGAGCGGATGGTCGAAGATCCGGTTGAGCTGGGTTCCGAAGAGGCGCGTGATGTTCGGCACCCCGAGCGAGAGCGCGACGATGCGCGCCGGCAGCACGGCATGGTAGTGATAGGCGATGACAACGTCCGGATGCACCTGCCGCCCGAGGCGCCAGGCGTTCCATGTGCCGACCACAAGGTAGTAGAGGTAGCGCAGCACGCGCGAGGCAAGCCGGCGCGGCAGCGGTTGCCTCGGGTTGGAATCGAACCGGATCGCGCCCCGATAGCGGTGGATCCGGATCCCCTCGTCGTCTTCCACGGCCGGCTGGCCGCGACCGCGCGGGGCGCTGACGTGGATCTCGTGACCGAAGCGGGCGAATCCCTGCGGCGCCAGGAAGAAGCTGTTGACGCCGGTGCGCGGTCCCAGCGACCAGAAGCTCGTCTGCCAGTAGAGTCCGAGCACGACCAGGCGATCGCCCACGCGGAGGCCCGCGCCGGACGGCCCCGGACCCGGCCCGCTTGCCTGGTTCGCGTTCACTCCCACCGGTCGAACCGAATCCGTTCGGCGTTGAACCGGTCCTGCGGCGCCGGATGCTCGCGCGGCCGGCCAACCGGGACGAGGCAGAGAGGGTGAATCCCGGCCGGCAGACGCACCAGCCACCGGATCGCCTCCACCCGTTCCGCGCGCGGGTGGAGGCCGCCCCCGACCGCGCCGGACCCCCGGGCCCGGGCGGCGAGGGGGAGGTTCTGGGTGGGGGCCGCCCAATCCTGCCCCCAGTAGCCGGGGTACTTCTCGAGCGACTCGTCGCCGCAGACCAGGATCGCCACCGGGGCGCTGAGACACATCTGCGCATAGGGGTGGACGCGGGCGATCTCCCGCAGCAGCGTGCGATCCCGCAGGACGATGAAGTGCCACGGCTGTTGATTCCCCGCCGACGGCGCCTGCATCGCGGCGCGCAGCAACCGTTCGACCAGGGCGTCAGGCACCGGTTCGTCAGCATACTCACGCACGCTGCGCCGGGTCAGGAGTGCTTCCATCGCGTCCATCGCATCCTCCACGCGTGCCAGGTCCCCTCGCTCCGCGGCGGCTCAGCCGATCGGCGCGCAGGCCCGCTTCAGCCAGGCACGCTCCGCAGTGTCGAGGTCCGGCGCCAGCGCCTTCAGCACGCCTCGGTGGTAGTCGTTCAACCACGTCCGCTCCGCCGGGGTCAGGAGCCGGGGCTCCACCACGCGGGTGTCGATCGGACAGAGGGTGATCGTCTCGAAGCGCAGCCAGGTCCGTCCGTCCCCGGCGCGCGCGGAATCCTCCACGACCAGGACCAGGTTCTCGATCCGGATCCCGTAGGCTCCATCGACGTAGAAGCCGGGCTCGTTGCTGAGGATGTTCCCCGGCTCGAGCGGCGCCGCCTGGACCGGGGCTCGCGTGCCGATGTTCTGCGGCCCTTCGTGGACGCCGAGGTAGGCCCCGACGCCATGGCCGGTGCCGTGGTTGTAGTCCAATCCCGCCTCCCACAACGGCTGCCGAGCCAGCGTGTCGAGCCGATACCCGGGGATCCCGGCGGGAAAACGGGCCTTCGCCAGCGCGATGTGCCCCTTGAGCACGCGCGTGTAGCGGTCCCTCTGCTCCCTGGTCGCGCTCTTGCCGAGCAGCACCGTGCGCGTGATGTCGGTGGTCCCGTCGAGATACTGCCCACCCGAATCGATCAGGTAGAGACCCTCCGGACGGATCGGCACGTCGGTCTCCGGCGTGACCCGGTAGTGGATGATCGCGCCGTGCCCCGCGTAGCCCGAGATCGCGTCGAAGCTGAGTCCGCGGAAATGCTCCCCCTCCGCTCGGAAGGCCTCCAGCTTCTCCGCCGCCGAGATCTCGGTGACGCCACCCCGAGGCACCGCGTCCTCGAGCCAGTGGAGGAATCGCACCATCGCGACCCCGTCACGCCGGTGCGCCTCCTTCATCCCGGCGATCTCGGTCGCATTCTTCCTGGACTTCATCGGCAGCACCGGCGAAGGCTCGGTCACGAGCGGACAGCCGTCGAGGAGCCCCAGGACCCAGCGGCTGGCGTTCGCTTCGTCCAGCCAGACCCGCGGCTTTCGGGCGGCCAGCTCGCGAACGGCGGGGCCGAACTCCTCGTAGGGGCGCACGTCGACCTGCTTGCCGAGCGCCCGGCGCACCGCCGGCGTGACGATCTCCGGCCGGACGAAAAGCGAAGCCTCCTTCCGCGTGACGACGGCGTAGGCGATGAAGACCGGCATGAACGCGACATCCGCGCCCCGCAGGTTGCAAAGCCAGGCAATCGCATCGAGAGCGGTCAGGATGTGCGCCTCGGCGCGTTTCTCGTCCAGTGCCTTCCGCAGGCGGCGCAGCTTCGAGGTCGTGGTCTCCCCGCTGAAGGCCGGGGGTAGAGGGACGAGCGGCGCGGTTCCGAACTCCGTCCGGTCCTCCCAGACCGCATCGACCAGGTTCAGCTCCGGCAGGCGCAGCACGGCGCGGGCCGGCTTGAGCGTCGACTCCAGGCGTCTCGCTTCGGCGACCGAGAGCACCTGCGGGTCGCAGCCGAGCGCATCGTCCTCCCGCAAGGTCCGCCCGAGGAACTCGTGCAGCGTCGGCACGCCGGGATCGCCCATCTTCATCAGTTTGATCCCGCTCCCTCGCAGCTCGGCCTCTGCCTGCAGGAAGTAACGGCCGTCGGTCCAGAGCGCGGCCTGGCCCGGAAGGACGAGGAGTTCACCCGCCGAGCCGGTGAACCCGCTCATCCAGGCGCGGCGCTTCCAGGCCGGCGGGACGTACTCGCTCAGGTGCGGGTCGGCGCTGGGCACGAGATATGCCGCCAGTCCGTGTTCCGCCATCAGGGCGCGCAGCGCCGCCAGCTTCTCTCTGGTCTTCATGCCAATCCTCCGACTTTGATCGATCTCCAGGACCGATCGGAAAGCCCCTCTCCAACCGGCCGATCCAGCCGCGGGAGGCGCGGCGCCGGATCAGGCGCGGCGATCGTAGCACCTCGGGTCCCATCCTTCCCAGTGGAAGGGGGCGGCCGCGGCCGGTAGACTGCGGCGATCTCGCCTCGGGGGCGGCCCGCCGGCATCCAACCGGACGGACAACCGGAACGACCGCGCCCGCTCCCACGCGGCGGGCGTTCGACGGCGGCCGGGTATCGCGTCCCGACCGGCCGACAGGGAGATCGAGGGGAGTCGACGCATGCGCATCCTCATTCTCGGCGGCACCATCTTTCTTGGTCGCCATCTCGCCGCCCAGGCTCTCGCCGCGGGCCACCAGGTCACCCTCTTCACGCGCGGGCGACATCACCCGGAGCTCTTCCCGGAAGCCGAGCGGCTGACGGGCGATCGCGACGGCGGACTGGCCCCCCTGGCAGGGCGCACGTGGGACGCGGTGATCGACACCAGCGGGTACCTGCCGCGGGTCGTGCGCGACTCCGCCCATCTGCTCGCCTCCTCGGTCTCTCACTACACCTTCATCTCGAGCGTGTCGGTCTATGCCGACCTGTCGCGTCCCGGAGTCGACGAAGAGGCGCCGGTAGCACAACTCGCTGATCCCTCCACCGAGACGGTCGACGGCGAGAGCTACGGTGGTCTCAAAGCGCTCTGCGAGGAGGCCTGCCGGGACGAACTCCCGGGGCGGACCCTGACCGTGCGCCCCGGCCTCATCGTCGGTCCCTTCGATCCGACCGACCGCTTCACCTACTGGCCGGAGCGGATCGCGGCCGGCGGCGAGGTGCTCTGCCCCGACGCGCCGGATCGTCGTACTCAGGTGATCGATGGTCGCGATCTGGCCGCCTGGATCCTTCGGGCGGTGGAGGAAGGACAGACCGGGACGTTCAACGCCACCGGCCCAGAGGAGCCACTCGAGTTCGGCCCCCTCTTCGAGACCTGTCGTGCGGTCGCCGGGTCGGACGCGCGTTTCACCTGGGTCGACGAGGCATTCCTCCTCGAGGAGAAGGTCGGTCCCTGGATGGAACTGCCGCTCTGGGTGCCCCTCAGCCCGGATTCGGCCGGGTTCGACGCGATCTCGATCGAGCGCGCAGTGGCCGCGGGATTGCGATTCCGCGGAATCGCGGAGACCATTCGCGACACTCTGGCGTGGCTCGAGACTCTCCCGCCTGACCGGGTTCGCCGCGCTGGCCTCGCGAGGGAGAAGGAAGCCGAAATCCTGCAGAAGTGGAAGGAACGAGCATGAAGTCCCGGCAGTTGCCTCGCGCCGATCAGAAGGAAGGAGACCCTCGAATGCCCAGCCAGCCGCCCCCTACGTCGCGCCGCTCGCGCGGATCGAACCGTGGTGCCTCCCCCGCCGCCGTCGGCTGGAGCGCCATCCTCCTCCTGGCGGCGGTGACCGCCTACGCCCAATCCCCGACGCCGCCGCCGGGACAGACGAGGATCGCGATCGCGGGCGAGCCCGGCCTCGATGCGCTGATCGACCGGCCGCTCGGCGGTACGGCCGATCGCTGCTCCCTCTGGATCGACGCGTACACCGCCGACCGGGTCGACTTCCACGACATGGTCGATGACCTGCGGAAGGCCCGCGTCGTGTACGTCGGCGAGCTCCACACGCTGCGCCGCCACCACCTGATCCAGGAACAGATTCTGCAGGCCATGGTCGACGCGGGCGACACCCTCTGCGTCGGACTCGAGATGCTGGAGAGCGGAATGCAGCCGGAGCTCGACCGCTACTGGCGGGGCGAGACCACCTTCGACACCCTCGCGGCTCGGATCGCGTGGTCGAAGAGCTGGCGAAACTATGAGGACTACCGCGGCTTTCTCGAGATCGCCCGCGCCCACGGCATCCCGGTCCTTGGACTCAACGCGCGGCGCGACCTCGTCCGCAAGGTGGGGATGCAGGGTCTGGACAGCCTCCGTACCGAGGACCGGGCGCTGCTGCCGGCCGAGATCGACTTCGATCAGCCGATGTACAAGCAGCAGCTCGTCACCGTCCTTCAGGTCCATGCGAAGGCGATGGGGATGGAGAAGCTGATCGAGACGATGTTCCAGGCCCAGGTCGTCCGGGACGAGACGATGGCGGAGAGCCTCGTCCATTTCCTGGCCGGGGACGCCGGCCGGGGACGCAAGGCGATCGTGCTCTGTGGATCCCAGCATTGCTCGCACGGTCTCGGCATCCCGTCCCGCGTCGAGCGCCGCCTGCCGGGCATCGAACAGCGGATCGTCGTCATGTCCGCCAGCAACGAGGTGGTGCTGTCGGAGGCGGAAAAGAAGCTCTCGAGCGGGGTCTCGATCACCCACGCCGACCTCCGACACTTGAGAGCGCCAATCGCTGATTACCTGCAAGTCTCCGAGAACGCTCCCGATCCGGTGGTAGAGCCCGGGACTTCCCAACCCGGCGAGGGGAATCGGTAGGGGGATTCGGTAGGGAGCATCGTACAACCGGCAGCACGGTGGATAGGGGATCAGACCAGCCCTTCGCTTCTCCTTTTCCTTATCATCTGATCAGGCAAAAGGAGACTACCGGTCTCGCTGTAAAACCCCCAACCCCACCGGGAGTATCGGGCGACCGCACCGGGGAAACCGGACCGCCCCGGAAGGAGGTTCCCCCATTGTCAGCCCACGCAGCGTCGTCTATACTTCTGCTCGCCGTCGGGATCGCTGTACCCGGCGCGTAAGGGCCCCTCATCGGTAGGGAGTGAAAACACACCTACTGAGGTTCGCGCGATACTCGAGGCTCGTGGTGTTCGAAGGAGGTGCTATGAGGACTTTGGTTCTGCTTCTCGGGCTGCTTCTGGTGGCCGGATCCGCGTACGCCGGTACCGACGACGCGGCGGATGTCACCGCCAGCTCCCGTGTCTCCTGCAACCTGCCGTACGTCGCGTACGACTGGGACTTCGCCGCCAGCAACCATGGCTTCACCCCGACGTCCTGCGACGGATCGGGCGGAGCCGCGGTGTGGGCCTACGGAACCGAGAGCGTCGTCCCCGGCGCGCCCGGCAACGTCTGGGCCACGGTCCTGAACGGGAACTACCCGAACAACGCCGGTGACGGCCTCAAGTCCCCGGCCTTTACGGTCGGCGGCGACAGCTACCTGATGGAGATCAAGTGCTATCTCCGCACGGAGACCAACTTCGACGGCTGCAACGTGAAGGTCAACGGACAGGTGGTTCAGCCGGTCGGCGGCTATCCGGCGACCGTCAACACCTACACGACCTATTACGCCTACTGCGTCGACAACCAGCCGGGCTTCACGGGCAACGGCTCCAGCGGCCCGTCGATGAACTGGGTGGAGCAGTGCTTCGATCTCTCGGCCTACACCGGGCAGTCGGTTGAGGTCGAGTTCGACTTCGGTTCAGACAGCTCCGTGTCCTATCCGGGGTGGTACCTCGCCTACGTGAAGGTCGGCGGCGATCCGCCGGTCCCGACGGAGGAGGCATCCTGGGGACAGATCAAGGCCACCTACCGGTAGCATTGATCGGAGAGCGTACGCAAAGGGCCCGGGGAGAAAGCTCCTCGGGCCTTCTTCTGGGCCGCCGCTCCGCCTCCCCGATCCTGGCGGCGCTGCTGCTCGTCGCGTGCGCAGTCGCTGCCTACGTCCCCACGCTGACGGCCGGCTACATCTGGGATGACGACTCCTACCTGACCGCCAACCCGAACCTCGAGACCACGGACGGTCTTCGACGCATCTGGCTGGAGCCGACCTCGAATCCGCAGTATTACCCGATCGTCTTCACCTCGTTCTGGATCGAGCGCCGTCTCTGGGGCCTCCATCCCGCCGGATATCATCTCGTGAATGTCCTGCTGCACGGGCTCACCGCCGTGCTCTTCTGGCGACTTCTGGCGAGGTTACGCGTCCCCGGCGCCTGGTTCGCCGCGCTTCTCTTCGCAGTCCACCCGGTCATGGTCGAGTCAGTCGCCTGGGTCACCGAACGCAAGAACGTCCTCTCCGCCGCCTTCTACCTCGCGGCTGCTCTGGCCTGGTTCGAGCGCCGCCGCCCCGTCGTCATCGTCGTCCTCTTCTTCAGCGCCCTCCTCAGCAAAACTGTCACGGCCACTCTCCCGGCGGCGCTGGCGCTGGTCGGGTGGTGGCGCCCGCAACGCGCCTCGACGCGCGATCTCCGATTCCTCGCCCTCCTTCTGATCCCCGCCCTGGCGCTGGGTTCGGTCACCGCATGGATGGAGCGCCATCACGTCGGCGCTCATGGCGACTCGTGGAATCTCGAACCGGCGCAGAGGATCCTGGTCGCGGGACGCGCCTTCTGGTTCTACCTCGGCAAACTCGCCTGGCCGGCCGAGCTCACCTTCATTTACCCCAGGTGGCAGCCCGACCCCGCCAGGGCGATCGAGTGGCTCGCTCCGGCCGCGGCGATCGGTCTTATCGCCGGGCTCTGGTGGGGACGCCACCGCCTGGGCCGCGGTCCCCTCGTCGCGATCCTCATCTTCGGCGGCACCCTCTTCCCCGCGCTCGGGTTCTTCAACGTCTATCCGTTCCGCTTCTCCTTCGTCGCCGATCACTTCCAGTACCACGCCAGCCTTGCGATCTTCGCTCTCGTGGCGGCGGCCGGCGCCGGCCTCGTCGCCATCGACCGGTCGAACGGCGCGACCCGCCGAGCATCGCGGAGCCGCGTCGTCGGAGTCGCAGCGGCGCTGATCGCCCTTCTGCTCGGATCCAGCACCTGGCGCCAGGGCCGCATCTACGCCGGCGAGGAGACGCTCTGGCAGGACACCCTGGCGAAGAATCCCGGCGCCTGGATGGCGCACACCAACCTCGGCGCCTGGCTCGATCGCCAGGGACGTCACGAGGAGGCTCTCGTGCACCATCTGGGTGCGGTCCGCCTGCGCCCCGACCTGGGAGGAAGCCACAACAATCTCGGAGTGGCGCTGGAGCGGGCCGGACGCCTCGACGAGGCGATGCGCGCCTACGGCGAGGCGCTCAGGATCGAGCCCGGGAACCCGGACTTCGGCCGGAACCTCGCCAACCTGATGTCGAGATTGGAGCGCTGGCCCGAGGCGGAACTCTGTTATCGGGAAGTGTTGCGCCTGCGCCCGACCGACGGCGATGCGCGCAACAACCTGGCCGGGATGCTGCTCCGGCTCGGCCGCCCCCAGGAGGCAGCGGTGGAGCTTCGGGAACTACTGCGCCGTGAGCCGGATCGGATCAACGCCTGGATCAACCTCGGGCAGGCCGCCCTGGCGGCCGGTGCGATCCGCGAGGCGGAGGCGGCCTTCCGGCGAGCGCTGGCGCTCGATCCGGCTTCGACCGCGGCCCGCGACGGCGTGGAGGCAGTCTCCAGAACCGACTCGCGAGCACGACCTTTCTGAGCCGTCGACCCCGACACGGAATCGGCCGCGGGACGAACGGGCCTTACCGCGCGGGCAGCGGCTCGGCCACTCCGAAGAGCCTCTTGATCTCCTCCCGCAGGCTCTCCGCCTCTGCCGCGCGCTGGTGGTGCTCCAGGTAGCGCAGCCGGCCATCCAGCATCCGGTGGTATTCGGAGAGCAGTTCCCGCCGTTCCGCGGTCGACGGGAGTTCCAGCATCCGCTCCAGTCCATCGAAACGCGGGACCGAGAAGGGGCGGTAGTCCGGCTCTCCCGTCAGGCGGACCAGGAGCCCCTCGGGGTGGCGCTGCAGCCCGACGAACATCTGGTGCTGGAATGTCCCCCCCTGCGCGTAGGTCGGACGGCTTCGGACCGCCGCCCGCGCGATCTGTCGCTGCATCGTGTGATAGATGCCGCGCGCCCAGGTCACGTCGTACTCCTGACCAGCCTCCGCCATCCGGGCCAGCGCGGCTCCGGCGGCCAGTTCTTCCTGGCAGGCGGCCGCCACCTCCGGGAGCGTCTTTCCGAGATCTCGAGCGAGCTCAGGGCTGGCCAACCGCCCGAGATCGACGACGACGAGATCCTTCCGCACTCCTTCGACCTTCTGCAAGTAGGTCATGGGGGAGGTGAAGCGGCTGCCGTCGCCGCTGAAGACCACGGCCCCGCTGTCGGCCCGCGCCAGCGCATCCCGCAGGTACCACCGGGCGTCCCGGTATCCACTGAGGTCGTTCGCGCGGTAGTTCCGCCCCAGCGGGAGAAGCAAGGCGGCCGCGAGGAGCGCGACCAGCAAGGACGCCGGCGCCGGTCGCAACCGCGCCGCCCGGCCGGCCAGCCAGCCGCACGCCACGACGGCCCAGAGCGCCAGGACGAGGAGGACCGGGATGTAGTAGACGTTGATGTCGCCGATCGGGTAGGCCAGGTTGTACAGGACGAACGCCGCCGCTACGGGGGCGGTCACGAAGAGGACCGAGGGACGCCGCCGGGCCAGCACGATCGCTCCCCCGAGGGCGAGAAGCGGCAACAGCAAGGTCGCCTCGCCCGGCAACTGCTCCCCGAAAAATCGCTCCAGTTCGCCGACCCGCATCCCCTGGCTGCCGAGATGCCCCTGGTACTGCCGTGCGCTCACGTGCATCCAGAGACGATGGAGGGTCTCCGGGTAGTCCCAGTTGATCGCCGGATCCTGGCGCGAACGCAGCGGCAGGTAGGCGTAAAGCAGAAGCGGCAGGGGAGCGATCCAGACGGCCCGCAGCGGCCGGAGCCATCGCCTCGAGCCGCGTTCCATCAGGATCAGCGTGACGAGGAGCGCGGGCGCCAGGAGGATCGCCGTCAGATGGTGGGTGAGCCCCAGTCCGAAGAAGAGGAGCGCCATCGGCCAGCCGCGTCCGCGAGGGTTTTCCACCGCCGCGAGGCATCCCGCGAGGACAGCCATCGCCAGCGCGCCGTGCAGGGCGTAGACCTCCGCGATCACCGACTGCGACCAGACCGTGGCGGAGAAGGCGAAGAGCATCGATCCAGCGAGCGTCCCGGCCAGGGCGAGGCGCTGACGGAGGCGTGGGGTCACGCCGGGATCTACCAGCTTCCAGGCCACCCGGAACAGGAGCGCGGTCGCCAGCGCCGTGGCGAGCGCGCTCAGACACGCGACCCGTGCGATCGGAGAGCCCAGCGGAACCAGGGACGCGATGTGGCCGAGCAGGGTGAAGAGCGGATATCCGGGGGGGTGCGCGATCCCGAGGGTCGTCGCCGCCGCGGCCAGTTCGCCGCTGTCGACAAAGGTGAGATCGCGCGCCAGGGTACGCAGGTAGACGGCCAGCGGAAGGACGAACGCGATCGCCTGCGCTGCCGTGGTCGCATCGAGCCCGCCGCGCCCGTGACGCCACATCATCGATCTCCGCCTCCCCGAGACTCCGTGTCCAGAAGCCGGTCCACCGTCCGGGCGTCCTCCGGCCGGAGCGAGATCATCCGGGGTCGGAGGGCGCGGATCCGCTCGACCATCTCGCCATCCCCGGCTCGTCCGGCCGCCTCGAGCGGGTACTGCAGCACGAACGAGGGGATCCCCGGCGCGCGCCCGAAGTCGGAGAGGGCGGCCAGAACGAGCTCTCGTCTCCCCAGAGAGACGAGAACGCGCATCCACTCGATCGCGGCCCGACCGTTGACCAGCCGGCCCAGGTCCTCCCCCTGGTAGATTCGCGCCGCGGCCGGCGCGCTCGATCCCCATGGTCCCGCGCGCCGCACAAGCACGACGCGATGCAGATCAGCATAGAGCATTCGCCACTCTCCGCGTGACAGCAACGCCCGGGCCAGGTCCGGGCTGTCGGCCACCTTGAGCATCACGCCGTTGAAACGATGCTTCCGGTCTAAGAGGTCGAAAGCTTCGGGATCACGGAGGGCGGCGAAGTAGGTTTGCACGGGCGCGAGATCGACGTACCGCGAGTCCATGTAGGGACGCACGCCCGGCAGTTCGTAGGCGAGGTATCCGCCGTCGGCCGCGCTGTTGAAGATCGTCCCCGCGAATCCGGCCTCCCCGGGCGAGCCCTCCCCCGGCAGCCGTCGGAGAAAGTCGACCGCGGCGACCGGATAGGCGTGCGGTTCCAGTCGCGGCCCCAGACCCGTCTCCAAGCGCAGGGATCGATGGAATCCTCCCTGGACGACCCACCCGCAGAGCAGAAACGCAACGGCCGTGGGAACGAGCGGCCACACGCCCATCCGCCACCGGCCCTTCCCGCGGGCCATGGACGCCCCATCTCCGATCGCCAACGTGGTCCCCACGAGCGGCGCCGCCAGAAAGACGAGGAGAGGCATGTTGCGCGCCGCGCCCGCGCTCAGGTAGAGCCCGGCGGCGGCGGTCCCGAGCTCGAAGATCGAGAGGCGCCGGCGGATCATCGCGTGGATCAGAAGCCCCAGAACCGCGACCCAGGCGGCCCAGAAGACCCAGACCGTCCACTGCCGCAGAAAGAGTCCGGTCGGCGGACCAAACTCCAGAATCTCACCGCCCAGGGCCGAGAGCGTCCCCCAGAGCGCGAACACCCCGCGCCAGGCGCCAGCCCCGAACGGAGAGACGAAGGTCGCGACCGCTGTCACCAGGAGGAGCAGGATCAGAGAGCGACGTTCAGCCGCGCCCCGACGGGCTGCCAGGCTCTCCAGCAGGCGGAGCCCCACCAGGAGAGGGGCGAACGCGAAGTAGCCGTGCAGATTCGTCCAGGCCACGGTCACAAGACCCACGAGCGCCACCCGTCCCGCCCCGAGGCCGCGGCTGAACTCCCAAAGGGTGAGCCATCGGACCAGAAGCGCCAGGAAGAGGAAGGAAAGAGCCTCCGGGCGCGGGTCGACCCGATGTTGCAGGATCAGCACCGCCGCCAGCGCCAGCGGCCGTCCCGGCGCCGGCCGGCGGAAGTAGCCGGCCGTATCGAACGAGGTCCAGGCGGCCGCCAGTCCCGCGAGCACGAGGAACCACCCCACCAGAGCGGCCCCCCCGGACGCATAGAGCGGTTGCACCACGACCTGGAAGAGCCAATAGAAATTGACGAAACCGGGCTGAGTGACGCAGGTCGGCTCCGGAGGCTGGAACCCTCCACCCGCGAGGACCCGTCTCCCCAGCTCGAGGTGGTAGAAGATGTCGGGGGTCACCCAGGAGGAGGAGAGGAGGAGCGCGTAGAGCAACCCCACCGCGGCCCAGGCGGTTGCGGCCCAGAACCACGCGGCGTTGGTTCGCGCTGCGCCAGGTGGCACCGGCCGGTTCGACACGCTCGATCCTCCGCTGCCGCCCCCCTACTCGTGCCGGCCGACGATCCGGTGCAACGGGCGGTTCACCAGGCTGATCGCGATTCCGGCCACGACTCCCAGCACCAGCAGCATGGTGAAGAAAGCCTGTTTGGGCATCGTCTCGTAGTAGGTGCCGAGAAAGCCGCTCAGGTAGTTCCCGAAGAAACTGGAGAGGAACCAGACCCCCATCATCATCGAGACGATCCGCGGCGGCGACACTTTGGTCACCAGCGACAGCCCGATCGGCGAGAGGTAGAGCTCTCCGATGGTCAGCACGAAGGTAGTGCCCAGAAGCCACATCACGTTCAGCCGGGCCTCCGGGCTCGACATCCCCTGCGCCGCCAGGATCATGACGATGAACGACAGGCCCAGCAGGTAGCACCCGATGGCCATCTTGGTCACACTGGAGGGCTGGGTCTTCCGCCTGGCCTGCCACGCCCAGAGGACGTTGAGCAGCGGCGCGAAGGCGAAGATGATGAACGGGTTGAACGACTGATACCAGGTCGAGGGGATCGTCACGCCGGCGAAGGTCCAGTTGGTGTTGCGGTCGGCCCAGAGCTGCATCGTGTTCCCCTGCTGCTCGTAGACTCCCCAGAAGATGATGTTGAGGCCGCAGAGAGCGATCAACGCGCCCACGACCTTCCGCTCGTCGACGGGCAGGCTCCGCAGCCAGCGGACGAGGTAGACGACGAAGGCGGCCGCGGCCAGGGCAAGGACGACGCCTCGGTAGGTCGGCTGCAGCAATCCGAGCAGGTTCGGCAGCAGGATGATGAGGACGAGCAGCCCGGCGATGGTGCCGATGACATAGGTCGCGATGGCCCGCGCGGCGACCCGCGGGCCCGGTCGCCGGACGACCGGCTCGGGGCCTAGATACCGGCGACCCCAGAGGTACAGGATCAGGCCCACCACCATCCCGACGCCGGCCGCGGCGAAGCCGTAGTGCCAGCCGACCCTTTGTCCGAGCGTGCCGCAGACGAGCGGCGAGAAGAAGGCGCCCAGGTTGACGCCCATGTAGAAGATCGTGAACGCCCCATCCCGGCGCGGGTCCCCCTTCGGGTAGAGGCTGCCGACCTGGGTCGAGATGTTCGGCTTGAAGGCGCCGTTGCCCATGATGATGAACATCAGGGCGATGAAGAAGAGGCTCTCGATCGCCATCAGGAAGTGCCCGATGGCCATCAGCACGCCCCCCACGATGACGGTGCGCCGCTGCCCCAGGACGCGGTCGGCGAGCAGGCCGCCGAAGAACGGCGTCAGGTAGACGAAGGCGGTGTAGAGCCCGTAGATCTGCGACGAGAGCGGTTGAGCGTCGAGCGGACCGAAGATCGTCTCCAGACTACCCTTCAGGGCGGTGAAGCCAAGCACCCGGGCCCCTACATCGGGACGCAGGAAGAGGTGGTCGACCATGTAGAGCACGAGCAGGGACCGCATCCCGTAGTACGAGAAGCGCTCCCACATCTCGGTAAAGAAGAGGACGAAGAGCCCGGCCGGGTGGCCGAGGATAGTGCGGGTGGAACCGGTGGTCGGGTTCAGAATCGTGGTCTCCCCTCCGACCGGCGGCTGTTGGACCGGTCTGGCCGCGTCCGCGACGGGGCGGATCATCACCGCTGTGGCGGGGTCGCGTCAACCGGCGGGCGGCGCGGGGCGCCCACGGCGGGCGCCCCGCTGACGGCCGGCGAGGGGACGATGCGCGCGCCCCCAGGTCGGCCGCGGCAGACTTACCTCACGAGCACGAGACGGTGCGCCTCCTGCCGGGCCCCGGATGAGACCCGGTAGTAGTACACACCGGCGGGCAGATCCCGGCCGGACGCGTCGGTGCCGTCCCAGATCGCGGCGCCGGCCCCACTCAGCGCCACCTCGTCCAGCAACCGGCGGACCTCGCGGCCCGAGACATCGTAGATGCAGAGCGTCACCGCACCGGGTTGCGGCAGCGCGAAACGGATCTCGGTGGAACCCCTGAACGGGTTCGGGAAGCTCGATCCCGAGGCCAGCGCCACCCGCGCCGCCTGCGCCTTCCCTTCCGGTACGTACCCGTCGCTCAGAGTCAGCAGGAACGCCACGATGTCATCCACGTCCTGGTCGGAGAGCCCGAGGTTGCCGAGTTCGTCCGTGTTGACGTTTTCCGGGACCTCCGGCGGAGGCCATCCTCCCAGGTCCCGCGTGTTGTAGAAATCGACGACCTCGTGCAGCGACTTGAAGGCGCCGTTGTGCATGAAGGCATGAACGAATCCGGGATACGGGTCCTTGGCCACGTTCCGCAGCGTCGGCACCTTCATCTTGCCGTTCTGCGCGGGATCACCCACCACCGCCCCCAGCCCGTAGTCGATCCAGCCGTCCTTCAGCGGGTTGAAGCCCGGCGGCATGTCATAGAACGGGTTCTCCAGGTTCTTCGGCACCCCGAGATTGTCATAGGTGTAGTCGGTGAAGAGCGGGGGCGTCCCGTCCTCGGACGCCTGGCTCGGATGGCAGGCCGAGCACATCGCCGGCCCCTCGTACAACTGCAGCCCGCGCATCTCCTGCTCCGTCAACTCAACCATGCCGGCCAGGTAGTAGTCGTACTTCGAGCTGAACTGGTCGACCTCTTCGGACCCCTCGTAGGCGCCGATCGCCTGGGCGATCTGCTCATACGCCATCTCGATGTCGTTGAAGGCCTCGGCCCCCCAGACCTCGCGGAAGAGGTCGGCGTAGTCACCGTGCTTGACCCGCGTGACGACATGGCGCTTGTTCGGGTTGTTCTGCTCGAGCATGTTCAGGAACGGTCCTTTGGCCTGCTCGACAACGTTGGCCGCGCGCCCATCCCAGAACATCCCTCCGACATACATCTCTTCGACCGGGTCATAGTAGAAGTCCGGACTGAAGACGACGTAGGCCGACGCCGGCGGCTTGCGATTGCCGAAGCGGGTGTGCACCGCGCCCGGATAGACCGCGCCGTGCGCGTTGAGCTCGGAAACCGGACCCGTGAAGCCGACGGCCGGATCGTGGCAGGTAGCGCACGACTGGCCGGGCGGCGTGGAGAGACGGGTATCGAAAAAGAGGAGCTTGCCGAGCTGTTCAAGCGGAGTCAGTTCCGCCGTGGCCGGAATCGCCGCGGCGATCAGGACCAGAAGGAGCGGGACGATCGTGAAGACCTTGCTGCTTCTCATGACAACCACCTCCGACATCCCGGGCGCGCAGAAGCCTGGTGCCTCCTGCGCGAGGCCACGGAACGGCCTGGAAGCGGTGCTCACATCGTCGCCCGGGAGTCGACCAGACGCTGACCGAACCTCCCTGAATCGGCGGTCCTCCGACGGGCGGGGCGGACGAACGGAGGACCAACACTGCGAGCGGCCGTGACTCTATCCCTCACGCCAGTTATACACAAGCACATTCACACGCCGGGACGACGGTTGCCGACGAGCCGAGATGCGGTCTCGTTCCGGGCGCGGTCTCTTACCGCAGCACGACCTTATTCGTCGCGGCCCAGCCCTCGCCCTGGAGACTCAGGAGATAGAGACCCGCGGCGAGGCGCCGCCCGCGCTGGTCCACCGGGTCCCACGTCACGGCGTGGGTTCCCTCGGTGAAGGTCGACCCCGACCATCCGGTCGATTCGATCCTCCGGCCGACCGCGTCGAACAGCAACAGGCGCGCCCTCCCGGCCGGAGGAATCGTGAAGCGGATCGTCGCGGCCGCCCCGGCGGGATTCGGGTAGATCGCCTCGACCCGCGCCGGCGTTCGGACCAGTCCGGCGACCGGTTCCACCGTCGTGGTCACGCCGGAGCTGATCTCCGCCCGGAGCCAGGCGGCATTCTCCGCCGTGATGTCGACATGCTCCTGGTTCTCTCCCCCGGTCGGGAAGTAGACCGCATCGAACGGGGTGTGCGCCAGGAGGTCGGGATCGTTCGCGATGTCGTACAGGAGATCGTTCGTGTCGATCGCCAGGGCACTGACGGTCGGGATGAACGCGTGATTGGGGTGCAACGCCTCGATGTCGCCGTAAGGGGCCTCGACCGCGTCCATCTCCGCCATGCTGTCCCGCCATCCGCCCGGCGCGCTGTCGTAGGGGCGCGTGGCCGAGACGGTCACGTCGAGGTTGTCCGACGGCAGCAGGATGAAGTTGATCTCTCCCTGAAAGATCCTCTGGCTCGTCCCGTCCGGCACGGCCCACACATTGCCGATGATGTCGACGAGGAAACTGAAGTACTCCCAGCGGATGATCTGCGCCGCCGGAGCGAACCCCTGGTTCTGCCGCGCCGCGCTGCCGTTGGCGACCGCCACCAGCCGCGGCCCCACCGGCCAGTCGCCCAGCCCCGCGAGGTCGACGAGGAACTGACCGCGCAACGGATCGCCCTGTCCCGTCGATCCCGGGGGATCCGTGTGGTGATAGGCGAGCAGCTGGCGCGCCCCCGGCGTGTCGAGCGCGGCCAGGAGCGCGGCGGCCTCCGCCGACTGATCGGCGAAGAACCAGAGCCAGTACTGGATGCCGAGCGGGATGTTCGCCCCGTTCTGCGGCGAGTCGAAGGAGACGAACGTCCGCACGCCGTGCGGCTGGCTGTTCGCCTCCATCCAGGCGAGGGCGTAGCGCCCGATCAATCCCCCCATGCTCGCCCCGGCCAGGGCGAGAGAGCGCTCCGGGCCGACCAGGGCGCGCACCTGCTGGATCAGCTCGACGGCGACGAAGGCGTTGCGCTGCAGGTAATCGACCGAGTCGTCGAAGTTCAGCACGACCGCGTCGAAGCCGTCAGCGCGCAGGTCCTCGATCAGGTTCTGCCGGTTGAGGAGATCGTACAGCTCGTCCCAGTTCATGCTGTTGTCGAGGTCGAACCCCTCGATGACCACCGCCGGCTCGGTCAGGGTCGAGTGTCCTTCCGCGAGGTAGACGTAAGCCTCACCGCTTCCGAGTCCGCCTGCGTAGGGAATCGTCGCCGTGACGTGGAGGGTATCGTGCGGCGCCGGCGCACGCAGGGAACGCACTTCGAAGAGGCCCGCGGCATGCCGGAGCGAGCCGTCGGCCGCCGCGCGGCGCAGGCGGATCGTTCTCGGCCCGGTGGCATCGTAGCGCACCGTCGCGATCCGGCCCGGCTCGAGCCCGATCCAGCCCTGTCCATCCTCGAAGTCGATCTCGATCGAGCCCGGCAGCAGCTCCTCGTCCGTGAAGAGCAAGCCAGCGTCGAGACGGAACGACACCTCCCCGCCGTGGTAGGTATGGCCGAAGAGCGGCGCAAAGGACGTCACCCGTGCAGGGGCGTAAGGATCGCCCGCGCCGGCCACCAGCCGGCCGCCGGCCGTCCGCAACGCTCCGCTCTCGAGCGCGTCAGGACGCAGGCGCGCGGCCTGGATGTCGAGCAACGCCAGCGGGACGATCGCCTCGTCCCGGCGGGCCGCCCGGCGCCGCAGCTCTTCGGTCGCCGGCCACGCGGAACCATCCATCCGGCTGCCACGCACCTGGTGATAGACCTGGCGCCACTGCGCCGCCGTCAGGGCCGGCGCCTCCGCCGAACCGTCCAGGGGCGCGAGCGGGACCAGTTCCAACATCCGGTCGAGGAGCGTGCCGCCCGGTACCGTCGCGGGATCGAGGGCCGAGGTCTGCGCGGCCAGACGTTCGCCGATCGCGCTCGCTGCGGCAGCGGATACCGAGAGCGGAGGCAGCAGGATCACCGTCAGAATCGACAGACGGAAGACACAGAGTGCCCTCGCGGCCGTCCATCTGCCGGACCGGTCCGCATTCCATCGTCTCCGCGGGCGGGCCGCCCGGGGATCGGTCGGGGTCCTCCGCGAGGACGCGCCCCGCGCACCAGAGAAGAGCGTACGGTTCATGATCCTCCTCCGGCGTCGGTTCTGCCGGGTGCACGATCGGCACAGACCAGCATAGCAGGTCGGGGACGGCGGCCACGAGAGGAACGGCTGGGCGGCAGGCGGAACGGCCACGCCCCGGGATCACCCCGAGTCGCGGCCGTTGCCGGAATCCCGAACGACGATCTCGATCTCAGCTCTTCTGCGCGTCCAGCAGAAGCTTCCGCGTGTACGGAATCAGCCCGCCCGCATCGACGATCGCCTGCCGCGCCTTCGGGAGCGGCACGGTGGCATAGCTCTTCCCGGTCGTCTTGTTGGTCACGGTCGTCGCGCCTACCTCCAGCTCATCCCCCTCGGACGCCTCGATCTCCGGACAGATGATGGTGCAGAGACCGACGTTGATCGAATTCTGGAGGAAGATCCTCGCGAAACCGCGCGCCACCACGACCAGGCCGGATCCATTGAGACAGGACGCCGCCTGCTCGCGGGACGAGCCGCAGCCGAAGTTCTGCCCGGCCACGATGACACTCCCCGGCGCCAGCCTCTTCTCCTTGATCTTCCCGTTGATCTCGGGAAAGTCGGCGAAGGCGAACTGCGGTGTCTCGGACGGAAGAACCGTCGCCATGAAACGACCCGGGTAGATCGTGTCGGTCGAGACGTCGTCGCCGACCTTGAAAACCACCTGCGCCATCTTGCTACCCTACCTTTCTCGGATCGGTGATCACGCCCGACAGGGACGAAGCCGCAGCCACAGCCGGCGAACAGAGATAGACCTCGGCATTGGGGTTGCCCATGCGGCCCTTGAAGTTCCGGTTGGTGGTGGAGAGAGCCACCTCGCCGTCGCCCAAAGCTCCCTGGTGGACGCCGAGGCAGCAGCCGCACCCCGGATTCACGATGACGGCGCCGGCATCGACCAGGGACTCCAGCACTCCCTCCTTCATGGCCTGCTTGTAGATCCGCCAGGTGGCGGGAAAGACGAGCATCCGCACACCCTGGGCCAGCTTCTTCCCCTTCACGATCCCGGCCGCCATCTGCAGATCGTCGAGCCGGCCGTTGGTGCAGGAACCGATCACGATCTGGTCGATCTTCGTCCCGGCCACCGCTTCGAGCGGCTTGACATTGTCGACGGTGTGCGGACAGGCAATCTGCGGCTGCAATGTCGAGACGTCGATCTCGATCACCCGGTCATAGACGGCATCCGCATCCGCGACGACCCGCTGGAAGGGACCGCTCAGCCCTGCCTCCGTGCGGAGATACTGCTCGGTTTCGTCGTCCGCCGGCACGATCCCCGAGGTGGCGCCGGCCTCCACCGTCATATTGCAGATCACGAGGCGGCCCGAGGTCGACATCTTCTCGATGGTGTCGCCGTGGAACTCGATGACGCGGAAGTTTGCTCCTTCCGCGGTGAGCAGCCCGACGAGGTGGAGGATCAGGTCCTTCGGTCCCACGCGCTCGGGGAACTTCCCCTTGACCACCACCTTGATCGTGGCCGGGACCTCGACATTGAGCACGCGGCCGAGCGTCCAGACGCTTGCCATCTCGGTCGCGCCGATGCCGAAGGCGAAGGCCCCGAGCGCACCGTGGCTCGTGGTGTGGCTGTCGGTGCCGACCACGACCTGCCCCGGCTGAATGTAGCCGTTCTCGGGCAGAATCTGGTGGCAGATCCCACCCTCGTCGCCGCGCACATCATGGAAGTTGGGAATCCCCTGCTTCGCGACGAAATCGCGGATCTTCTTCTGGTTGGTCGCGGTTTTGGAGCTCTCGGCCGGGACGCGATGATCGAAGATGATCACCGGCCGGGTGGGATCCCACACGCGCGGCTCGAGCCCCGTCCCCTTGTACACTTCATTGAACTGGTTGATCACCAGCGCGGCGTTCTCGTGGGACATCGCCACGTCGACGCGCGGCTCGACCACATCACCGACCTTGACCGCGGGGAGGCCCGCGGCCCGGGCCAGGATCTTTTCGACTACGGTCATGCCCATGATCGTTTCCCCTCCGCCCACGATCCCCGCCCCGCCCGCGCCGGGCGCGCGTCTGATCCCTGGGCCCTGATGGCGCTCTGAACCGGGGCGCATCCCCGGCCCGAGCCGTGACGATACCATCCCGCCAGCGCCCGGCGCACGCGCCCGATCGGGCGCTTTCACCCCACCCCGCCGGACCCGCGACCGGAGGACAGGCCCGAACGAGATGCGGTATCAAGTACTCGCCCCCGCGCGCGACTGCGGACCGGTCCAACGGCCCCTCCGGGGGTCCGGGCGAGTGGCGGGTTGTCCCGATCCCCGGCACGCGGCATCATGCGCCATGCTTCGCGTGGAAGGCCTGACGCGCATCTATCGCCTCGGCGGGCAGGAGGTGCGCGCCCTGGACGGAGTCGATCTCTCGATCGGCTCCGGGGAGTATCTGCGCATCATCGGAGCTTCCGGCTCCGGCAAGTCGACTCTCCTCAATCTTCTGGCGGGACTCGATCGCCCGACGGAGGGACGCATCGTCACTCCCGAAGGCGACCTCGCCGCGTTCTCCCGCTCCGAACTCGCGCGCTGGCGCGCCCGGGCCATCGGGATGGTCTTCCAGACCTTCAACCTCATCCCGCATCGCACGGCCGAGCAGAACGTCGAGCTCGCGCTCCTCTTTCACGGCGTCGCGGCGGCCGACCGGACGCGGCGGTCGCGCGCGATGCTCGAGGAACTCGGCCTGTCGGGGCGGATGCACCATCGCCCCGCGGACCTGTCGGGCGGAGAACAACAGCGCGTCGCCCTGGCCCGGGCTCTGGTCAAGCGGCCTCGCTACCTCCTGGCGGATGAGCCGACCGGGAATCTCGACCGCGAGAACGCCGCCGCGATCGCGGAACGCCTGGCGGCCCTGAGCCGGGAGGGAATCACGGTGATCCTCGTCACCCACGATCCGGCGCTCGCGGCATCGGACGCTGATCGGACCATCCGCCTCGCCTGGGGGCGCGTCGAGGCTGAGGGGGCCCGCGTATGATGTTCGCGGAACTCCTGCGCATCGCATCGGGCAATCTCGCCCGGATGAAACTGCGGACGGCGCTTACCTCCGCGGGGGTGATGGTCGGGATCGGCGCGCTCGTTGCCATGCTCTCCTTCGCCTTCGGCATCCAGCGGAACATCGGCGCGGAGTTCCGGCAGATCGGGCTCTTCCGCACCCTGCAGGTCAAACCCGAGGCCGCCGCGATCGATCACGACGCTCTGGAACGGATGGCATCCATCCCCGGAGTCAGCCTCGTCTATCCACAGCAATCGTTCGAAGCCGAAGTCACGGTCGACACTTTGACCCGAAAGGCGGTCGTGCAGGGATTACCGGCGCGATTCGTTCACGAGCGTCCTTTCGGAAGCATCGTCAGCGGCCGTTTCTTCGCCGCCGACTCCAGCCGGGAGGCGGTCGTCACGACGGCCTGGCTGAAGAGCGTCGCGCTCCCCCCCGACTCCATTCTGGGTCGTTCCGTGCGGATCCGGGCGGCCGGGACCGAGGAGATCCTGGCCGGACTCGGCCGCCGGTACCTCGATCGCCAGGGGCTCCCCCCCGCCTGGTCCCGGGCCATCGCACGGGCCGCCGAGATCCTGGCCGCCCGCCTTCGGCCGCACCCGCTCGACCTCACGGTCGTCGGCGTCGTCGAGGTCGACTGGGGATTCGGATTCCGCCTGGGCGAACTGCTCGTTCCCTCACCGCTCGTCGCGTCGGTGGATCATCTCTCCTTCAGCGATCCGATGGAGCTGATGGCGCTGGCCTCCACGCCCCCCGACTCCGGGTTCGCGATGGCCGTCGTCACGGTGGCGTCGGAACGGGACTACGACCGCGTGCGGCGCGAGGTCGAGGAGATGGGGTTCGGGGTCGTCGACTTCCACGCACAGTTCGACCGGATGCGGCGCGACTTCCTCGTCCTCGACGCGTTCGTGGTGGTGATCGGCCTGGTGGCGCTCTTCATCGCCTCCCTCGGCATCGTCAACACGCTGGTCATGTCGATCCTCGAGCGGACGCGCGAAATCGGCATCCTGAAGTCGCTCGGTGCGGAGGACGGGCAGATCCGCGCCCTCTTCCTGCTGGAGTCAGCCGCGATCGGGCTCATCGGATCGCTGGCCGGAATCCTCCTCGGCTACGGTGTCAGCCGCCTTGCATCGGTGGTCGCCCGGGCCTGGATGGTCCGGAAGGAGATCCCGCCCATCGACCCGTTCCATCTCCCCCTCTGGGTGGCCGGGGCCGGCGTACTCTTCGGCGTTCTGATCAGCATCCTGGCCGGGCTCTATCCGGCGAACCGCGCGGCGCGGATCGATCCGGTCCACGCTCTGCGACACGATTAGCCTACGGCGGCGGCGACCGCACCGCCGGCGCGAGATCGAGGAGAACCGATGGCCCTGCAGCACCTCACGGACGAAGAGGTCAAGAGCTGGTCCCGCGAGCGCAAGGACACCTGGTGGCTGCACAACGTCTTTCGCGGCGACATGCCGCAGCTCACCTTCCGCGCGGCGATCACCGGTTTCCTCCTCGGCGGCATCCTCTCGGCCACCAACCTCTACGTCGGGGCCAAGACCGGCTGGACCCTGGGCGTCGGCATCACCTCGGTCATCCTGGCCTTCGCGATGTTCAAGGTCCTCTCGCGACTCGGCGCCAAGGACATGACGATCCTCGAGAACAACTGCATGCAGTCGATCGCCACCGCCGCCGGCTATATGACCGGGCCGCTCATTTCCGGGATGGCGGCCTACATGATGGTCGAGAACCGGCCGATGCCCTGGACGCAGATGCTGCTCTTCAACGTCGTGCTTTCCCTGCTGGGGGTCCTCGTCGCCTTCCCGATGAAGCGGAGGTTCATCAACGATGAACAGCAGCCGTTCCCGGAAGGACGAGCCTGCGGCGTCGTGCTCGACACCCTCTACACCTCCCACGCCTCGATCGGGCTCTTCAAGGCGAAGGCGCTCGCCTACGCTGCGCTGATCGCGGGCGGGCTGAAGTTTTTCTCGGGCGAGAACATCATGACCTTCCTCCAGACGCGCGCTCTCGGCCTCAAGCACGCCTGGCACCTCCCCGAAAACCTCGACGCCTGGTACTACAACCTGGCCGGCCGGGGGCTCCTGCCGGTTCCGAAGCTCGCGGGGGTCGACATCCGCCAGCTCGGACTGACCGCCACGCTCGACCTGGCGATGTTCGGCGCCGGGGGGCTCATGGGCATCCGCCCCGCGGCCAGCATGCTGGTCGGGATGCTGATCAACTTCTGCGTCCTCGTCCCCTGGATGATCTCGATCGGCGAAATCCCGCCGCGCCCCGACGGGACCTTCAGCCGGATCCACGTGGTCAACCATTGGGCCCTCTGGTGGGGTATCGCCATCATGGTCACGGCGGCGCTCGCCTCCCTCTTCGCACGGCCCAAGGTCATCATCAGCGCCTTCCGCGGACTGCTGAAGCGGCGCGACGCCCGCTCCGGGATCGACGTGGTAGGTCACATCGAACTGCCGCTCTGGATCTCCTTCGTCGGCGTGCCTCTCATCGGCATCCTGGGCGTCTGGATGGCCCACCAGTGGTTTGGCGTCCGGTGGGACCTGGGCGCGCTGGCCATCCCGCTCATTCTCGTCCTCACGATGATCGCCGCCAACTCCACCGCGCTGACCGGCATCACCCCGACCGGCTCGCTCTCCAAGATCCCGCAGTTTCTTTTCGGGACGCTGCACCCGAAGCATCCACCGACCAATCTCATGACGGCACTGATGTGCACCGAGGTCGCCTCCAACGCCTCCAACCTGCTGATGGACATCAAGCCCGGATACATGCTGGGCGCCAAACCCCGCCAGCAGGCCATCGGTCACTGCATCGGGATCCTGGCCGGAGCGCTGGCCAGCACGCCGCTCTTCTACCTTCTCTTCCTCTCGGAGTACCGGCCCGGCATGGTCCTCCAGGACGTGATGGTGACCGACCAGTTCGGGTTCCCTTCCGCCCTGCAGTGGAAGGGGGTCTCGGATCTGGTCGCGGCCGTCTTCTCCGAGGGTCGATCGCCCATCGCCGCCTCCGCCGTGCTCGCGATGGGGATCGCGGCGGGAGTCGGCCTCGTGCTCGAGATCGCCCGCGCCACGCGATGGAAGAGCTTCCCCCTCTCCCCCCTGGCGATCGGGCTCGGCGTCGTCATCCCGCCCGACTCGACGATCGCAATGTTCGCGGGCGCGGGCTTCTTCTGGCTGATGCGCCGCCGCCACGAGTCGCGGCCCGACTCCCTCGGCCATCGCCTCTGGCTGGATACCCAGGAGCCCCTCTGCGCCGGCATGATCGCGGGCGCCGCGCTCATGGGAATCACCGACGTCCTCGTGCGGGTCTTCCTGCTCTGATTCCTCGGCACCGGCGAACCCCGATTGACCGGGGTAATGCCGCTCCCTAGTATGAGATAAGCTATGGACCGACCCGCATGGTGCTGACAGGGACAGAAAGGAACAGATGCCCGCACGCGCCAGGGGCCGCGCCCCCGCCTTCCGCCGATCGGCCCAGAGAGCGCCCGGGCAGGACCCCCCTCTCCTGACGGTCCCTCGCCGGAGTGATCGGGCCGGCGCCCGCCTCGTCCTCGCTCGCGGCCTCGTCCTCGCCTTCGTCCTCGTGACGGCGGCGATCGTCGCCGGAGCGGCGGGCTGCCAGAAGGCTTCGACGTCCGAGCGCCCCAACGTCCTCTGGATCGTCTGGGACACGGTCCGCGCCGACCGTCTCAGCCTCCATGGCCATGCCCGGGCGACCACCCCCTTCCTGGCGCGATGGTCGCGCGAGGCCCGGGTCTTCGACAACTGCAGTTCGGTCGCCAGCACGACGGTGCCGGCCCACGCCTCGATGTTCACCAACCTCATGCCGCACCAGCACGGCGCAAGCAACGTCGAGCCGCAACTCCGCGAAGAGTTCGAGACCCTTCCCGAGATCTTCCAACGCCACGGCTGGCAGACCTGCCTCTACTCGGAGAACCCGTACATCTCGCGGGAAAGCGGCTTTGGGCAGGGTTTCGACACGGTCTTCGTTCCCTGGGACCGGAACCTCCAGCCCCGCGCCGCCGCGATCCTGGAGGAGAAAATCCCGCCAGCCTTCCGCAATCCCCGCCTCGGATCGCGCCTGCGCGAGACCGGCATCTCCCAGTGGGCCCTCTCGGCGGTGGGATCGCTGGGTGAAACGGTCGTGCTCGACTGGCTGGCGCGAAGAGATTTCGGGCGCCCCTTCTTCGTCTTTCTGAACTACATGGAGGCGCACGCGCCGGTCATCGCGCCGGCTCGTTTCCGGGAACGGATGATGACGCCTGAACAGGTGCGCCGTTCCTACGTCATGAACGTCACGCCGCTCTCGATCTGGATGCATACGTTCGGACTCGCCCCGTACGGACCCGAGGAGCTCGAGATCATCGGCCGGACCTACGATGCCGCGCTGCTCGAACTCGACACGCTGTTGGAGAGCCTCCTCACAGCTCTGGAGAAGCAGGGGCTGCTCGACAACACCATCGTGGTCGTCACCTCCGATCACGGAGAGCATCTCGGGCTGCATCATCCTCTGCTGGACCACCAGTACTCGGTCTACGAACCGCTGCTCGACGTCCCACTCGTGCTCTTCTACCCGCCGAAGGTTCCGCCCGGTCGAGAGCGTCGACCGGTGATGAACCTGGACCTACACCCGACCCTCCTCGAGCTGGCGGGAATCACCACCGCGCCCGACTCCACGTCGCTCTCCGTGTCGCTGCTGGCGCCGCGCGACGAGCGGACCCGCTTCGCATCCTACCTCGCGGTGCCGACCGCCCCCTTCGAAATGGTCCGGACCCAGGTTCCCGAGTTCGATCCGGATCCGTACATCCGAGCCCTTCGGGCCGTCGAGCGGAACGGGAGGAAGCTGATCTACGCGTCCGACCATCAACATGAGCTCTACGACCTCCGGGTCGACCCACACGAGACCGAAAACCTCATCTCCCGGGAGCCCGACCTGGCGGCGGCCCTGACCGACACGCTCCGCCGGATGCTCGCGCTCACCGGCGGCCGGGGACCCGGCCCCGCCGAGGCGACCACATGGAGCGACCAGCAGAAGGAACTCCTGAAGTCGCTCGGGTACACCGGCACCGAGGACTGACCTCGCTCGCACCCGGCGCGGCGGCCTGGACGGTCCCCGCTCCGGCTCGCGAGTCACGGCTTGACGCGCGCGGATCCCGGCGCCTAACCTGTCGATCCTTGCAGCGGCCAAATCCCGCCACGCGCGGGAACGGGGGACCCATTTGGTAGGGGCGTATCGCGGCAGCGCGTAGGGCACTCTTCGGCCCGAGCCCGTCAGCTAACCCCGTCGGCATCGGAGAGGCGAACCCGTCGGCGCCCCGGCGGTCCGTCCTCCTGGTCAGGCATGTCGGAGGATCGACCATGGCTTCAGACGGCTCGGGCTCGGTTCACAGATCGGGTCGTTCCGGATCGGGACGCCTTTTTCGCCCGCCCCCATCGTCGCGCCTCGGCGCCTCCGGCCGCCCGCGCGTCTCCCCGGTTTTCCACGTCCGTACCGGTTAGTCGGCATCGATCGCCCTCCGACCCCGGCATGGACGCATGCGGAAGGCCGTCCGGATCAGCAGCCGGGCGGCCTTCTGACGCACCCAGGCGGGCTACCCGCTCCGCTCGCGGCGCGAGGAACCGCCAACCCCCGGCGCAGGATCGCGCATCTCAGAGTGCGGGCGGCCGCCAGGGCCCGCCCGGACCGCCGGCGCGCCAACCATGAACGGAGGAACCAGCTCCATGCCCCGAGAGATCGACTTCACCAAGCTCGACCTGCGTGACGCCCTCGACCTGGCCATTCTCATCGAGGAGGAGGCCGAGGAGCGCTATCTGGACTTCGCCGACCAGATGGACGCCTGCAACTCCCGCGAGGCCGCGAGCTTCTTCCGCTTCATGTCGACCAATGAGGCCAAGCATGGCCGTGAGCTGCGCGAGCGCCGCGAGGCCAGGTTCGGCACCGCCCCCGCGACGATCGACCGCGGCATGCTGTGGGACGTCGAGGCTCCGTCCTATGACCGAACCCACCACTACATGTCCGCGCGGCAGGCGCTGGCGGTCGCGATGGAGGCCGAGATCAAGGCGCACGACTACTTCGCCGCAGCCCTGCCTCACGTCGCCGACCCAGACGTCCGAACCCTCTTCGACGAACTGCGGCAGGAGGAGGTCGAACACCAGGACCTGGTCCGGCAGCAGCTCGACCAGCAACCGCTGGATGACGGACTCGATCCGGAGGGCCGGGTGGACGAGCCCGGCGGGATGGAAATGTAGGCCCTGGACGGCTCCGGTCCATCTACAAGCGACTGAGCGTCAGGCCCGACCGGGTCGGGACCCCTGCCCTCTCTGTGTCGGGATTCCCCACACCGCGTGGGACTTTCCAGCAGTCTGGCGATCGACGGCCTCGACCCGGTGTCACCCGCCGGCATCGGCCGCGTCTCCACCCAAGGCCCTAACCCCTTTGAATCGCTCAATGTTACCGCATCACGCCCACCTGCTCGAGGAACCCGCCGGACCTTCGGCGGGAGCGGCACGCTCCTTGAAGCGATCTCCGGTGGTGGCGTGTCGCTCAAGGACGGCGCGCGCATTGAAGTACACCCGGGAACGCCTGGACGACTCTCGAGATCTCCCGGGCCGGTGGTTCGAACGCAAGGAGTCTGCCGTGCAGGAAATCGTCTTCCGCGACCTGACCGCGCTCGTCAGGACGAACGTCGTTCTCGGTTTCGCCGTCGCTGCGATCTACGGAGTCTTCGTCGTCGCGGGCGTGCGTGAACTGGTTCGGCACCTGCAGCACCGGCACGTCTAGGATCGGCCGCTAGCGCGGGATCCCGTACCGACGCAGCTTGTCGTAGAGCGTCGAACGGTCGATTCCGAGGATGCGCGCCGTTTCGCGCACGTTCCCTCCCGCCCTCTTCAGCACCGCGACAATCACCTGGTGTTCCACCTCGCTCAGAGGCAGGTTCGTGGGCGCCTTCCACGTTCCTCCGTGGGCATCGGCGAACAGGAACTGGAAGTCCCGATCGGTCAAGGTCTCCGCACGGCTGGCGACCATCGCCCGCTCGACCGCGTTCCGCAGCTCTCGTGCGTTCCCCGGCCAGTCGTGAGCCAGGAGAGACTCGAGCGCGGCCTCCGACACGCGGGGCGCCGGCCGCCCGTGCTCGATCGCCAGGAGGCCGGCGAAGTGAGCGGCCAGGAGGGGCACGTCCTCCATGCGCTCCCGGAGGGGCGGAATCCGGATGCGGACGACATTGAGCCGATAGTAGAGATCCTCCCGGAAGTGACCGTCGCTCACGGCGGCCTGCAGATCCCGATTGGTGGACGCGATCACCCGGACATCGACTTTGATCTCGCCGACGCCCCCGACGCGGTAGAAAGCGCGCTGCTCGAGCACGCGCAGGAGTTCGACCTGCACCTTCGGCGGAATCTCCCCGATCTCGTCGAGGAGGATCGAGCCTCCCTCGGCCAGCTCGAACTTCCCGGGACGGCGCGCGACCGCTCCGGTGAAGGCCCCTTTCTCGTGGCCGAAAAGCTCCGATTCCAGGAGCGTCTCGGAGAGGGCCGTGCAGGAGACCGCGACGAACGGTCCCTCGGCGCGATCCCCCGAGTAGTGGATCGCCCGAGCAAACAACTCCTTGCCGACTCCGCTCTCCCCCTCGATCAGGACCGTGCTCCTGAGCCCCGCTACCTGGCGGACGAGCTCGAACAGTTCGTGCATGCGCCGATTCTTGCTGACCAGGTCCTGGAACCGGTACTGACCGTGCAAGCGCTGCCGGAGCCAGACATTTTCCCGCCGGAGCTCGCGGTGGCGCAGGATCCGCTCCACCAAAACCGAAGCCTCCTTCAGGCTGAACGGCTTGACGAGATAGTCCTCGGCTCCCTCCTTCATCGCGTGGACGGCCGTGTCGACGCTGGCGAACGCGGTCATGATCACAATCGAAGCGTCCGGTTGGATCACCCGGACTTCCCGCATCGTCTCGATGCCGTCCGGGCCGGGCGCCATCCGGAGATCGAGGAAGCAGACCGCATACTCCTCGAGCCGGCATCGCTCGATCGCCTCAGTCCCGGAACTGGCGGTGTCGACCGTCAGCCCGTCTTCACGGAACCAGGCCGCCAGCGAGTCGCGGGCCACCAGCTCGTCGTCCACCACCAGGATCCGCACGGGATCAACGCGGCGGCTCCGTTCCGGGACTCCACTCATGCCTCGTCCTTTCCGCCCTCTTTCCACGCCGCGGTCCCCGGCATGGCCGGCTTCCGGCTCTCCTCGACCGGCAGGGTGACCTGGAACACGGTTCCGATTCCCGGTGCGCTGTGCACGTCGACCATGCCGTCGTGGGCCCGAATGATCCCATAGACGACGGCGAGACCCAGGCCGACCCCCTTGCCGTCCTCCTTGGTGGTGTAGAACGGGTCGAAGATGCGCCCCATCGCCTCGGCGGAGATTCCGGATCCCGTGTCTTCGACCTCCAGCATCGCCGTGGTTCCGGCCGCCCCGCGCCGCGTCCGCACCGCGACGGCCCCACCGCCCGGCATCGCCTCGGCTGCGTTCGTCACCAGGTTCATCACGACCTGCATGATCTGGGCTCGGTCGCACCAGACCGGCTCCAGCCCCGGGTCGGTCTCGACCCTCAGGGTTACACCCGAGCGCGCGATCCGCGCCGAGACCAGCGCGAGGGTGTCACGAACGGTCGCGTTCAAGTCGACCGCGGCCCGGCGTGGCCGCGCCTGGCGTGCGAAGGTCAGGAGATCCGAAACGATCCTCCCCACCCGCGCCGTCTCCTGCTCCGCCTGGGCCAGATAGCTTCTCACCTCCGCCTGCCGCTCCGCGGTCAGCCCGTCCGAAGCGAGGATCCGCTCGAGCAGCATGATGAGATTGTGGACTCCGGCGATCGGGTTATTGATCTCGTGCGCCATGCTCGCCGAGAGGCGCCCGAGCGACGCGAGCCGATCCTGCCGGATCAGCCCATCCTGCGCCTCCTGGAGCTGCACCGTGCGCTCGGCCACCTTCCGCTCGAGTTGCTCGGTCAGGGCGTTGAGCTCGTCGAGAGCATGCCGGAGGCGGCGGCGCATCAGGTCGAACGCGAGACTCAGTTCTCCGACCTCGTCCTGCCCCGCGGGCTCGATCGAACGATCCAACTCCATCTGGCTGACCGCCTGGGTCGCCTCGATCAGCCGACCGATCGGCCGACCGACGAACCGGCGGACGAAGACCGCGATGAAGCCTCCGGACAGCACGATGGTCAGGAGCGTCACGCCGAGCGCCCAGAACCGCGCGTGCGCCATGGCCTGATCGACCCGCCGCAGCGACATGTCGACGTCGAGCACGCCCAGGACGTGGATCTCCTCCGGGTGGGCATGGCAGTCGGCGCGGCTGCAGGCCGGCTCGTTGTAGATCGGAGTGATCAGGCCGAGCACGCGATCGCCGCTGGCGTGGCGGAAGATCCGGGTGCGCGAGGGGACGTCCACGCGGACGAGCGGCTCGCTCGCCGCGTGGCAGAGATCGCAGGCCTCGGCGCTCTTGTCCACCATCCGACCGGCCTCCGGATCGGTGGAGAACATGACCCGCCCCTCCTTGTTGAAGATGCGGATCTTGGCGATCCCCGGCTGCCGGGCGATGTTGCGCATCATCTGATAGGCGTCGTCCCGCCGGTCGATCTGCATCGCCTGCCAGGTGGAGTGGGTGATCGTGCCCGAAAGCTGATCGGCGCTCTGGATAATCTCGTCGAGGAGCCGCCGCTCATGCACGTGCAACGTGATCAAAGCCGAAATCCCCTGCACGAGAACGACGATGCCGGTCAGCCAGAGGATCAGCTTGGGCGCCAGCCGGTGCCGGATGCCACGCCACGACGAAGGCGGGTCCGCATGGGCAGCGGGACCGGGCCGTCTCGGCTCGAACGGGCGTCCATCGACCGAGATCCCCGCTCTCGACTCCTTCTCGTCCCCGTCTGCACGGATCATCAGGCCCCTCCCACCGAGAGCCCCAGTATTCCACTATGGCGCACGCGCGTCCAGCGGACACGAGCAGAGACAGAGGCCGAACTGCGCCGGGGGCAGGCACCTGCAGCTCGACCCGACCACGGCCACGACCGAAATTCCGAACCGGGCCCCGGCCGGCGCCGGCTCATTCCACGGTGGCCACGAGCTGCGACGGTCAGGATTCGAGGTGGACGGCACGTTCGACAAGACCTAGGCTGAGTTCGGAACTCCCATCGGCGTTCAGGACCGACACAGTCAATCCGAGCCTAGTCCAGCTCCCGCGCGACTGTTTCTACCTTGTCCGGCCGCATTTCGGTCGTCCGAACATTCCGAGGAAATCTTGCCGCGCTCGCTGCCCAGTCGGGTTCTACTGGTCTATCCTCGCTTTGCCGCCCACTCGTTCTGGAACTATCAGGCCACCTGTGAGGTCGTGGGAGCCCGCTACACCGCAGCCCCCCTCGGCCTCATCACCGTCGCCGCGCTGCTGCCTCCCTCCTGGGAAGTTCGCCTGATCGATCGCAACGTCGAGGACCTCCTCGATTCCGACCTCGCTTGGGCCGATCTGGTGATGACCGGCGGGATGCTGCCGCAGCAATGCGATGTGCTGGAGCTGATCGACCGGGCACACGCGGCGGGCACACCGGTCGTGGTCGGTGGTCCGGACGCCACCGCCAGCCCCGACGTCTACGCCAGCGCGGATTTTCGCGTCCTGGGAGAAGTCGAGGAGATTCTGGCCGAATTCGTTCGGGCCTGGAATGACGGCAGCAAGACCGGCACGTTCGTCCCCGCACGATTTCCCGACCTGGCGACGTCGCCGCGGCCACGCTTCGATCTCCTCAAGCTCGAGCACTACATGCATGTCGGGGTCCAGTTCTCCCGCGGCTGCCCCTTCAACTGCGAGTTCTGCAACGTCATCGAGCTCAACGGCCGCCGGCCCCGGCTGAAGGCGCCCGCCCAGATCCTGTCCGAGCTGGATGCGCTCCGGCAACTCGGCTATCGGGGCCACGTCGATTTCGTTGATGACAACCTGATCGGAAATCGCCGCGAGGTGAAGATCTTTTTGGCGGAGCTCGCGACCTGGAACCGGAAGCGCGGCTATCCTTTCGAGTTTTCGACCGAGGCCAGCATCAATCTCAGCGACGACGAGGAACTCCTCGAATTGATGCAGCGCGCAGGGTTCTTCGCCGTCTTCGTCGGCATCGAGACGCCGGACGGAGACTCCCTGGTCCAGACCAACAAGCGGCAGAACACCGGACGCGACCTCGCCGCCAGTATCCGGCGGATCTACGCCCATGGGATGTTCGTGAACGCAGGGTTCATCCTCGGCTTCGACGCAGAGAAGGAGAACGTGGCCGACGCCATGATCGCCTGCATCGAAGAGGCCGCGATCCCGGTCTGCATGGTCGGGCTCCTCTATGCCCTTCCCAATACGCAGCTGTCGCGGCGACTCCTCTCCGAAGGGCGGCTGCACGCGGAGTCGGATCGCCCGGCGTCGGACATGGCCGATCAGTGCACCTCGGGGCTCAACTACACGACGCGGAGATCGCGCCGGGAGACGCTGCGGGACTACGAGAGGGTCCTCCGCACGATCTACGAGCCGGAGTCTTTCTTCCGCCGGGTCGACGACCTGGTGTCCGTGCTCGATCTGTCGCAACGCCGGTGCCGGCTGCCGGTTCGCCAGGTGCTGCGGGACGCGCGATCCTTCATGCGCATCTCCTGGCGCAGCGGGCTGCAGGACCCCGCGGTGCGGGGCCCGTTCCTCCGTTCCGTCGGCCGTTCCCTCTGGCGCCGCCCGCGCGGCCTGCGCGTCGTCTTCTCGCTGGCGGCGCTCTTCCTGCATCTGCGGCCGTTTTCGCAGTTCATGGACGCACGCCTGAAGGGGCAGATCGCCTCGATCGACCGGGGCGAGCCACCGGCCGTGCTGGCGATCGCCGAAGCGGCCGAGGCCGCGCCCCAGACGGCCGGGAGCGCGGCCTAGCCTGCGGGTTTCCCTTCGCTCACTTCAGCGCCGTATCAGCGTGCCCGTGGCTCGCCCTGCTTCGGTCGCGATTTCGCAGAAGTAGGCTCCGGCGGGCACCCGCCGTCCCCTGTCATCCCGTCCGTCCCAGGTGACCTCGTGCGTTCCTGCGCCCAGGTCACCGAGGAAGAATCCCCGCACGCGTCTTCCCGCCCCGTCGTAGATGCCGACGGTGGCTGGTCCGCGGCCGGCGAGTTCGAAGCGGAGTGTCGTCTCCCGCCCGGACGGGTTCGGGGATGGGGAATGCAGGGTAAGCGCCATCCGGATCCCCTTGTTGACGGCCGGCTCCAGCCCGGAGGGGCCGCCGCCCGAGAGGACCGCATGGAGGGCGCCCGAAAGCTCGCCCCCGCGATCGGCCGAAAACTCCCAGAACATCACCCCGCCCAGACCCCGCGACAGTGCGAAACGACCCTTGTCCGCGATCGAGGTCGAGTCGTCGTAACTGATCATCACCCCGGCGCCCGGGTTGTACAGCCAGGGAACGGCCGCGACAGGGTGGCGGTGGCTGGCGAACCCGTTCCGGTCGACGTAGTTCGCCGCGAGATCCCAGAAATCGAAGACGCCCGGCTCCCAGGTGCCGGGGGCCGGGCCTCCGTAGGTCTGGTAGAGACCGTCCGGCGAGGCGGCCACCTGCGCGTAGCCGCGGCCGTAGAACGGCAGGCCCGGATGCAGCTTGTCCGGAGGCACACCGCGATCCAGGTAGGCCTGGATCGCGGCCTCGAGGTTGAAGCCTGAGCGATAAGGCTCCCCGAGTGGGTCATCCGGCGCCGCCTGGAGCGGGGCGTTGAAGTGCGTGACCGGATCGCCGTCGCCCCCCCACGGACCGTGGAAGTCGTAGGTCATGACGTTGATCCAGTCGAGATAGGAGTGGATCTGCCCGACTTCGATATTCTCGATGATGAATGGGGACGCCGGGGCGGCGATCGTCAGGAGGAACTCGCCCGCCCCGTCGAGCTGCCGCCGGAGTTCCTCGAGGAGAAGGGTGAAGTTGCCCCTGTCCTCCGGCCGGTAGTGGTTCCCCGGAAGTCCTCCTGAAACCGGATACTCCCAGTCGATGTCGACGCCGTCGAAGCCGTACCGCGTGACGAAATCGACGCAGGAGGCGGCAAAGCGCTGCCGGCTCTCCTCGGTCAGCGCGATATCGGAGAAGTAGGTCGACCAGGTCCATCCCCCGACCGAGATCAGGGTACGGAGATGCGGGTGGCCCGCCTTGAGGACCTGCAACTGATGGAAGCTGCCGCGCAGGCAACCTGGATCCCAGCAGTCGCCGGGGTAGTACCGGTCAATGTCCGCGTAGGGATCACCGAGCGCGATCTCGCCGTCGTGGATATTGGCGAATGCGTAGTTGATCGCCGTGATCCGTTCCGCCGGAATGTCGGGGACATGGAAGTCCCGCGCGTAGATCGACCATGAGGTGTAGTAGCCGACGATCCTCGGATCGACGCGATCAGCGTGGCCACGTCCGGCCAGGACGACGCAGAGAAGAAGAGATGACGACGCGATCCAGCTGGTCCGAGCGGGCATGCACTCCCCCGGTTAGAGCAGGAAGACCGGGAATAACGGCCGCGATGCCCGAGAGCACCGCGGCCTCTGAAGTTCTCGGGGTGAGCACCCCGATCCTGGAATCGTGGCCTATCCGTCCCGCGTTCGCAGCCTTCCGTGTCGCTGGATGCGTGGACGCCCCGGTAAGCGGGTGCGTCTATCTGACGGATCTCCGAACGCGATCGACGAACAGACCTTCCATCTCCGTTCGGTCAAACTGCGCGTTCTTCGATTCCAACCCCTCCTTTTTCGTCCCGTTCGCCAGCCCCTCCGCGGCCCGCGTGACCATCAATGACAGGCGGCGGGTGAGGGCTCGGTCTGGTACCGGGTCGTGCCGTCAGCAAGTCGCGCCTTCCGGGGTCGCCGATGTGCTGACCGTCCTCCCCCGCGATTCCGGGGTGACGCCCTCATCATACACCCGCGCGCGGTGTCAAGCTCCCCGTTTCTCGCCGGTCCGCACTTTAGCGGGCCGTCCGCGCGAGCCGCACGCCGGCGAACCAATCTTCCGGCCACCACCCCCACCGATGAGCGGAGCGACAGAGCAGGGCAGGGAAGTCCCAGCTTCCTCCGCGGACGACCCGCTGCCGGCCCGAGGCCGGACCGATCGGATCCACGACCACTTCAGACGGATACCCGTCGATCCAGTCCCAGCACCACTCCCGGGCGTTGCCGTGCATGTCGCGCAGACCCCACGCGTTTGCCTCCCGGCCGCCGACGTCATGCGACTCCGACCCGGCATTGCCGCAGTACCATCCCACCCGGTCGAGGTTCGGGTCCACCGGCTCGCAGAGGGAATGGGTCATCGGGCCGCTGCAGAACGTTGTCCGGCTGCCCGCTCGACAGGCGTACTCCCATTCCGCCTCGGTCAGAAGACGATAGCCATCGGCCTCCTGGTTCCAGGTCACCGTGGCGGCTGTGATGTGGACCCCGTCCCGGCCAGTCACGGTCATCACATACGCGGGGGTGTATCCGTCGATGAAGGATCGCCGGATGCAGTAGCTGACCGCATCGAACCAGGTCACGAGATCCACCGGTCGGTCTGCACCCTCGGGTTGAGACTCCCCCCAACCCATCACGGCTTGCCACTCCGATTGCGTCACTTCGTGGACCGAGACCCAGAAATCCCGGGTCAGGGTGACCGGATGCTGGCGCTCATCCTCCCACCCATACGCCTCCTCCTCCCGGGGGCTCCCCATCTCGAAACTTCCCGCCGGCACGAGGACCATCTCCACCGGGGGCGGAGGCGGCAGCGAGGATCCCGTTCCGGCGCAGGTCACGACGCCGTACCCGCTCCCCAGGTCGATCGGGCATTCCCACCGCCCGGGCGAGGTCGGCTCGAACCGCACGAGCACCGTCCGCTCCTCGTGCGGCCCCAGGGCGAAACCGCCGCTGCCCGACAGCACGCGATAGGGCGCGCAGTTCTCCTGCACGCGGCCGCGCAGGGTCCCCCAACTCGCATTCCGGATCGTGAACGACAACGCGAACGCTCGGCCCAGGGGGAGGATCCCGAAGTCGAGGTGGCGCGGCACGACCTCGCAGACCGCCGGTGGTTCCACCCCAAGGCCGCGGCACGTCACCGGCGAGCCGCAGCCGCCGAGGCTGATGAGGCACGTGTCGGCGATCGCGGCCGTGGGGAAGTAGCGGACGGTCACGGTCATCCGCTCGTGCGTCGTCAGGATGAAGTCGCCCCCGCCCGAAGTGATCGAGTAGGACGGACTCTCCTCGGTCACCGTTCCCCGCAGCGCGCCGCCACCGGCATTCCGGATCGTGAAGACTCGATCCTCCGGACGACCCATCGTCACGCGACCGAAGTCGAGTTCCTCCACGGAAACCTCGCAGCTGGGCGGCTCCTCCGTTCCTTCGCCGCGACACGGCACCGTGCCGCAGGTGGTTCCGAGGTCAAAGACACAGGCGTGGGGCCCCGCGGAGAGCGAAGTGAAGCGAACGGTGACGGTCTCGGCCTCGCCCGCGGCCAGGACAACCTCCCCTCCGCCGGAGCGAATCGCGAAGGACGACGTGCCTCCCGTCACCCGGCTCCGCAGTGTGTCTCCACCCACATTCTCGATGGTGAACGACGCTTCCCGCGACTCGAGCAGCGGCACCGAACCGAACTCCAGCCGTTCCGGGGTGACCCGGCACGCTGGCGTGGGCATCGGGGCCATGCCGAGACCCTCGCACCACACGGCGCCGCAGGGAGTGCCCAGGTCCAGCGAACAGGCCGACGCGCCCGGCGAAACCGGGGCGAACCGGACGGTCAGCGTCGTCTCCTCGTGCGCCTCCAGGGAGAAGCGAGACCCTCCCGGCGCGAAGGCGAAGGTGGAACAGCCCGCCGCAGCCGCGCCGTGCAGGACACCACCACCGATGTTGCTGACCTTGATGGCAAGGTCCCGGTAACTCCCGGCTTCGACCGGCCCGAAGTCCAGAGTGGCAGGGCTCGCTTGACAGACCGGCCGGTCCAAGTCAGTCGGCCGGTCCTCGTCGCAACCGGGGAGGAGCAACAGCCCGCATAGCGGCAGAATCAGGCGCGGCCACAACCGTCTCCCGAAACGTCGACTCGGACACCCACGCTCGAGCATCTTCGCCTCAGTCGATCAGTGTCAGTCTCCGCGTCCCCTCGAATCGACCCGCCTCGAGCCGGTAGAAGTACGACCCGGCCGCGCACCGCTCGCCGCGCTCATCCCTTCCATCCCACTCCACCGCATGGTGCCCGGGATCCTGCCCACCCGTCCGCAGCTCCCGCACCTGCCGGCCCTGGATGTCGTAGATCGAGACCCGGACCTCGCCGGCCGCGGCGAGCGTGTAGGTGATCCGCGTCGCCTCGCGCACCGGGTTCGGGAAATTGCCGTGCAGGAGGGTCGCTCCGGACGAGACCGGGCCCGACGCCCCGGCCAGGCCGAGAATCTCTCCCAGCGCCGACACGAACACCGTCATCTCGGGCATGGTTCCGGTCGAAACGCGGAGATGGTTCGGCATCCCCCAGCCTGTCCGAACGAGGATTCCGCGCGCGGCGAGGGCGGACGAGACCGGCCCGGCCGGTTGCCCGACATCGACCATGAAGAAGTTCGTTTCCGAGGGGATGTAACTCAAGCCGAGCCCGGCCAAGGCCGGGAAGCAGTACGCTTTCACTTCGTCGTTCAGCGCAACCGTCGCGGCGATGTGAGATGCGTCCGTGAGAGCCGCCCGGGCCGCGTCAAGCGCGAGCCGCGACACCGTGGCGAAGGTCTGCCACGACGCCAGCGAGGAAACGAGCGACTGCGCCCCCACCCCGTAGCCGACTCTCACCCCGGCCAGTCCCGGCGCCTTGGAGAACGTTCGGGCCACCAGCACGTTCGTGCCCTGCACCACCAGGGCGATGGCCGAGGCATAGCCGGCATCGTGAACGTACTCGTTGTAGGCCTCATCCACGATGAGCGGCACGCCCGGCGGCAGAGATGCGACGAGCCCGGCGACCTCGGCGGCCGGGAGCAGAGTCGCCGTCGGGTTGTTCGGATTGGTCAGGCAGACCGCGACGGTGTTCGCATCGACCAGGGCCAGGACCGCGGCCGGGTCGACGCGATGGCTGGAATCGAGCGGCGCATTGCGCACCTGCGCGCCCAGGAAGGAGCAGTCGGACGGAAACTGGCTGTAGGACGGGTAAGGACAGACGACGTTCACGCCCGGCCCCGCCAGGGCCAGGGCCGCCAGCCGCAGGATCTCGGTCGCGCCACAGCCGGCGATGACCCGGCTGGATGAGACGCCGTGGAGGGTAGCCAGGTCGGCGCGGAGCGACTCGGCGAACCAGTCGGGGTAGCGGTGTCCGAGATCGATGGCAGCGATCATCGCGGCGCGGGCCGCCGGCGACGGCCCCAGCGGATTCTCGTTGTAGCAGAGCCGTCCGACGTAGTCGCGGAGCAGATCGCTTCTTCGGTCCGCTTCCGCACGGCCCGGCGCGGCCGAGAGCAGAGCGCAGGCGGCCCCTCCCGCCGCTGATTCCAGGAAACGACGCCGGGTGAGGCCACCGGCGTGGACCGAGGTTCCGAGGTCACGGTTCATACCGGCCCCCCTTCTTCCGCGTGAGCGCATGCCGAACGACGTCGGATTGATGATACGCGATCGATCCGATCGGCGCATCGCTAGAGACCGCAAGTCGCGAGAGGCACCGGCGCCTCACGGCGCGCCATGCCCGCATGCATTCTCTCCTCCTGCCACCCTGGGGGTGACCGTTTGTGCGAGGGAGCATGTCCTCCGTGTGATAGTGTTCGGCGGATCCAGGTCGAAGGCCTCCCGGGGAGAAGGACATGAACCAGGTGAGTATCAGGCGGAGCGGGATCCTGCTGCATCCCTCGTCCCTGCCAGGAACGTGGGGAATCGGTGACCTCGGCGAGCAGGCCCACAAGTTCCTCGACTTCCTGGCGGAGACGCACCAGCAGGTCTGGCAGATTCTCCCGCTGGGACCGACCGGGGAGGACGGATCGCCGTACTCCTCGTTCTCCTCCAGCGCAGGAAACCCCCTGCTGATCAGCATCGAAGCGCTGGTCGAGGATGGGCTGTGCCTGCCGACAGATTCGCCGGGGACGGTCGACTCCAGTCCGGTCGATCAGGGAGTGGTGCGAGCCGCCAAGCTGCCGGTGCTCAAAGAGGCGGCGGCGAAGTTTGCGGCCGGATCCGTCCGGCGGGCGGAGTTCGAGAGCTTCCGCGCGGAACAATCCGACTGGCTGGACGACTATGCCCTGTTCATGGCCATCCAGGAATCCTACCCCGGCAAGTCATGGAACCACTGGCCCGCTGGTCTGGCCCGACGCGATCCTGGAGCCCTGGAGAGCGCACGGCGCGACTGGCGCGAGCTTGTGGACTATCACATCTTCACGCAGTTCGCGTTCTTCCGGCAGTGGTCCAGAGTGCGCGAAGCGGCCCGGAGGAGCGGGATCACCATCGTCGGGGATATCCCCTTCTACGTGGCCTTCGACAGCGCCGACGTATGGGCGAACCCGGAGTACTTTGCCCTTGATCCGGCGACCTGTGAGCCGAGGTTGATGGCGGGCGTGCCGCCGGACTACTTCAGCCTGACCGGCCAACTCTGGGGTAATCCCGTCTATGACTGGGAGCATTTGAGACGACGGGGATTCGACTGGTGGGTGCGCCGGTTCCGGGGATTGACCCGGCTCGTCGACGTGGTCCGCATCGATCACTTCCGCGGATTCGCCGCCTACTGGCAGGTCCCCCGCGGAGAGACGACCGCGATCAACGGCAAGTGGGCCCCCTGTCCCGGCGGCGACTTCTTCTCCAGGCTGCAGCGCGAGCTCGGGCATCTTCCGGTCTGGGCGGAGGACCTCGGCGTGATCACTCCCGATGTCGAGAAGCTCCGCGACGACTTCGGCTTTCCCGGGATGAAGGTCCTGCAGTTCGCCTTCGACGAAAAGGGCGCGAACAATCCGTACCTGCCCTTCAACTTCCCGCGCAACTGCGTCTGCTACACCGGCACGCACGATAACGACACCACGCTCGGCTGGTGGTCGGCACTCGAGCCGGCCCAGAAGCAGCGCGTGCTCGATTACCTCGGCGGATCGGGGGAGGACCAGATCCACGCCTCGTTGATCCGGCTGGCCATGAGCTCGGTGGCCGACACGGTTGTCTTTCCACTGCAGGATCTTCTCGGGCTGGGCCCTGAGGGGAGGATGAACGTCCCCGGCCGGGCGGCCGGCAACTGGTCCTGGCGCTCCTCGGCGCGTGACCTCACCGAGGAGGTTCGCTCCAGGCTTGAAGGATGGACCTCGATCTACGGGCGGGCGCGTCCCGCGGGAGACGCCACGTGAGCCACACCATCAGGAAGATCGGTATCACCGGAGCCGGGGGAAACATCGGGACCACGCTGCGGAAGGGGTGGGAAGGGAGGTTCGATCTCACCCTCTTCGACCTCAAGGACGCCCCAACGACGGCATCGGAGAAGAGCGTCCGTCTCGACTGCGGAGATCGCGACCAACTCAAGGGAGCCTTCAGTAACCTTGACGCGCTCATCCACCTGGCCGGCGACCCCCGCCCCAACGCCCCGCCGGAGTCGACTCTGCGGAACAACTTCGCCTCGACCAGTTATGTCTTCGAGGAGGCGAGGCTCGCCGGCGTGAAGAAGCTGATCTTCGCGAGCTCCAACTTCTACCACGAGGGAGATCTGAGCCGGGCGCTGCAGCAGCGGCAGATCCGGTCCATCAGGCTCGACCGGCCTCCCACTCCCCAATGCCTCTACGGTGAATCGAAGGTGTTTGGGGAAACCGTCGGGCGGCACCTCTCCCATCTTGGCATCCACTTCGCAGCGCTCAGGATCGGCTGGACCGTACCTGAGGACAGTCCGGTTCGGCATGACAGTGCGTACATGCGCGCCGTCTTCTGCAGCCACCGGGACCTGGTGGAGGCGTTCACCAAGGCTCTGGAGTTCCCTCGGGAGTTCGTCGTCGGGTTCGCCGTCAGCAATAACGACGACAACGTCTTCGATCTCTCCGGAACCAGGGAGCACCTCGGATTCCACCCACAGGACAATAGCGCAGCCTACTTCCGTTAGCAGGGTGGGGTAAAAAATGGGCCCCCGCGGTGGGGGGGGCGGGGGGGGACATGGGGGGGGGGGGGGGGGCCGGTTTTTTGGCCCCCC
>CAYJLF010000014.1:97467-101804 GCA_964371055.1 uncultured bacterium
CGGGGCGTCCCGCAACACCACCCCCGGCGCCCGCCGGGGCAGCCCCCCCCCGGGGTGCGCCGCGCCGAGGGGCCCTTGGCGCGGCGGGGGGGCCCTTTTTTTCCCCCACCCTGCTAGGACCGGCTCAACGAATGAGAATGCACCGCCCCGAAGCGTGGACTCCCGCTCCCTCGAGCCGGTAGAAGTAGGCGCCGCCCGGGAGCAACGCACCACCCTCCACCCGTCCGTCCCACCTCTCCTCGTGCGATCCCGCCCGGACGGAGATCTGCTTTTCGGCCACCGGCCGCCCCGCCGCATCGAACACGCGCAGCGAGACGACGCCGGCTGCGGGCGCCTGGAAGGCGATCCGCGTCGACGCGCCGAAGGGGTTCGGGCGGGCGATGGCCGTGCCTGAAGTCGCGACCGGGGCGCTGACCGGATCGTCCACCGCGCTCGACTCCAGCTCGAGCTGCTTCACGCCACGCCCGCGCGTGGCCGCAAACGCTCGGTCGCCGCTGTTGCCGTGCACCATCGCCCAGACGGTCGCGGTCTCCATCCCGGCGTTAAGGGCCTGCCAGGTCAGGCCTTCGTCCGGGCTCCAGTAGGTCCCCTGACCCTGCCGCCCCGCGAACACGTTCGCGGACAGCGACCCCAACACCGACCAGCAGAGTCCGGTCAACGTGCCCGCATGCGACCACGTCACGCCTCCATCGAGCGAGCGATAGATACCGCCGTTGGTGGAGCAGTAGAGCATCCCTCCGGCCCCCGGAGCGCCCCGACGCACGGAGAGCGAGGGGAGACTCGTGAGTCCCGTCAGTCCGGCGCTGCTGCCTATGAAGTTCACACCCCCATCGTCGGAGTAGTAGACCGCCGCCGGATTGCCGAGGAGCTCCTGGAACGACACGACCACGCGCGTCCCGCTCGGGCCGTCGGACAGCTCGACGTCGGGATAGAACTCGAACGGGATGCCGGTCGAGACCGACCAGGTCGCGCCACCGTTGGTCGACCAGTAAACGCCTCCGGTGCTCAACCCGGCCCAGAGCAGGTTCGGATTCGTCCAGTCGATGGCGACATCGGTCATGGCCTGGCCCTGCTGACCGGCCGCAGCCCACGTTTCTCCCTCATCGTCGGAGATGAAGAGGCCGTTGTCGGTGGCGAGCGCCATGCGCGGGTTGCTGTAACGATGATGATCCTGCGGCACCAGGTCCTGAATCGTCCAGGTGGGCAGTCCGCCCGGCACGAGCTCCCAGGTCGCGCCAGAGTCCAGGCTGCGCCAGAGCCCTCCCTGGTCGGTGCCGGCCCACAGGGTCCCGGTATCGTGGTAATAGGCGACCGTACGCACGTAGGCGTTGTTCAAGCCCGTCTGCGAGACGACCCATCGGGAGGCAGCCGCATCCCATCGGTAGATCCCGCCCCAGTGCCCGAAGAGCGGAGCCACGCCGGACGACGTCGAGGCCTGCCAGTACGAGGCGACGATGCCGTCGGTCGAAAGCGCCCAGTTATCCCCGCCGTCGCTGCTGCGATAGACTCCCTGGCCGATGATGGCGGCGAAGAGCTCACCATCCTTCTCGGCCACCGGCGCGTAGCTGGTTCCGGTCAGCACCCGCGTCCAGTTCGAGCCGCCATCCGTGGTCCGATAGATGCCGGAGACCCCGTCGACCGCCACGGTGACGAAGACGCGGTCGGGATTCATCGGATCCATCCAGATGCCGTAGCCGGAAGAGGCGGCCGGGCCGGCTCCCGCCCACGTGGCGCCTCCGTCATCGCTGCGGTAGCAGGCATACGGCTCGGAGCTGATGGCGACGTACATCCGCGACGGATTGGTCGGGCTCGTCGCGAATCCCTTGAAGAAGCCGGTGTTCAGTCCGACCAGGTTCCAGGTCGCACCACCGTCGGTCGACCGGCGGATTCCCTGGTCGCTCGAGAGGCCCGCGATCAGCACGTTCGGGTCGTCGGCCTTCACGCCGACGCCGAGAACGAAGCTCGTGGAGTAGGCGATGACCGTCCAGGTGTAGCCACCGTCGGTCGAGCGGTGCAGGCCGCGGTAAGCCGCGCCGTAGAAGACTCCGGGCTCCGAGGCCGATGCCGCGACGCCGTAGACGGGGATGTTCTGCAGGCCCGTATCCTGCCAGTTGATGCCGCCGTCCTCGCTCACCCACATGCCGCCGGATTCCGCGGCCTGCGAAAGTCCCGCCGCGCAGAGGACATGCAGCGGATTGTGCGGGCTTACGGCCAGGGCGCGGATGTTTCCGCCCCACGGGCCACGGCCGGACCAGACCCCGACGTCGCGAAGAGCCGTCGGATCGGCCGGCCGGGCCTCGTCCAGGCTCGACGGATCCAGGGATGGATCAGCGCCTGCATCTTGTCCCCACTGAAGAGACTCGAGCGAGGGGACCGGCGAGTCGGTCTCGGCGATCACGACTCTTTCGGTCGACGCGAGCGCGCCGCCGGCCGCCGCCAGCAACAGAAGGACGAGGGGCAGGAGAAGAGCGCCTCCACGCGACCGGAACCCGCGGAAGTGCGAGACGCATGGGCAGGTCGACGATGCGGACCGGACGGGAGTGTGGCGATGCATGGCGAGGCCTCCTCTCTCAGGATGCGTGGCGACAGATAGCCGGTGTCGGGCAGCAATCGAGCCGCGCGGAGTATACCTCGCAGGACAACGCAACGGAAGGAGACGTTGAGTCCAGCCGGAGCTGACTATTCACCCTTCCGCGCAACCCGGAAACCGGTCTGGATGCCCGCCGTCGATGGATCTGCCTTGTCGCGGCACGCAGAACGGCAGGCGTTGGTCCAGGACGCTCCACTCCCCCCCCGGAGGACATGGTTCGAACTCCCGCTGTAGCCTGGTCCGGTCGGGTCGGTGACCGGACCGGCCGGATAGGCGGCATAGGCGTCCCACACCCACTCGCTCACGTTGCCGTGCGCATCCCGGAAGCCCCAGGCATTGGCGTCTTTCAAGCCGACGTCATGGTGCAGCTCGGCCCCGGCGTTGCCGCAGAACCAACCCACCAGGTCGAGGTTGGGATCCAACTGGCAGCCGTACTCGTAGGTGATCCCCCCGTTGCAGTAGGCGCTGGAGGTCCCGCCGCGGCAGACGTATTCCCACTCCGCCTCCGTCAGGAGCCGATACCCGTTCTTCGTCCAGTCGCACGTCACCGAGGCGGCATCCACGATGTTGTCGTACGGAGGAAAGTAGACCCGGCCGGTCATGACGTAGACCGAGTCGAGTCCAGCCGCCGCCGACCGCCGGTTGCAGTAGTTGACGCAGTCGAACCAGGTAATGGTCTCCACCGGGTCGCTCGATCCCGGCAGCGAGGAGGCATTCCAGCCCATCACCGACTGCCACTCGCTCTGCGTCACCTCGTGCCGCGAGACGAGAAGAGCCTTGGAGAGGGCAACGCCATGCTGGGCCTCATCCACTCCCCGGCCGGGCTCGCCCGGGGGACTCCCCATGGTGAAGGTTCCCGCTGAGACAAACACCAGACCCGGGAGGATCGTGCCCGCGCCGGTGCATCCCACCGGATCACAGTCCGGCGTACCCAGGCTCACCTCACAGTTTTGCGCGCCGGGAAGCACGGGTGCGAAACGCAACGTTACGGTTCGCGTCTGGCCGGCCGAGAGCGTGAAGCTCCCACCTCCGGAGAGGATCGAGTAGGCGGCGCAGCCCTCCGTCACATTGCCGCTCAGGTCTCCTCCGCCCGTGTTCTCGATCGTGAAGGAGAGCGTGTCCGCGTCCTCGATCGGCACGCTGCCGAACGCCAGGATCGTCGGCTCCACCACGCAGGTCGGGACCGGGGTCACCGTCCCGTTGCCGCTGGCGGCGACGCTGGCGCACGAGGCGCCGGTGCTGATGGTGCAGCCATGCTCGCCCGCGGAGGGTGGAGTGAAACGCACGGTGATCGCCTTCGATTGGCCTGCTGTCAGGCTGTAGCTTCCACCTCCGGAGACGATGACGTAGGCAACGCACTCCTCCGTGACACTCCCCGAAAGGGTGCCGCCGCCGACGTTGGTGATGGAGAAGCTCAGATCGGAGCTCTGACCAACCTCCACCGAACCGAAACGCAACATCGTCGAGTCGACCGCGCAGACGGGGACCGGGGTCACCGTCCCGTTGCCGCTGGCGGCGACGCTGGCGCACGAGGCGCCGGTGTCGATGGTGCAGCCATGCTCACCCGCGGAGGGCGGCGCGAAGCAAACCGTCACGGTTCTCGTTTGGCCGGCGGTCAACTCGTAGCTTCCCCCGCCGGACACGATGGAGTAGGCAGCACACTCCTCCGTGACACTCCCCGAGAGGGTGCCACCGCCGACGTTGGTGATGGAGAAGCTCAGATCGGAGCTCTGACCAACCTCCACCG
>CAYJLF010000014.1:101904-163674 GCA_964371055.1 uncultured bacterium
CTCCGTGACACTCCCCGAGAGGGTGCCACCGCCGACGTTGGTGATGGAGAAGCTCCGATCGGAGCTCTGACCGACCTCCACCGACCCGAAGCGCAATGACGTGGAGTCGACCGCGCAGACGGGCAGGGGGGGCGACTGGCCGGTCCCGCTCGCGACAACATCGGCGCAGGAGGCACCGGTGTCGAGGGTGCAACTGAAGCTCCCCACCGAGGGCGGCGCGAAGCGCACGGTGAAGACTTGCGATTGGTCCTGCGCCAGGTTGTAGGCAACCGCCCCGACCAGGCTGAAAGCCACGCAGGAGAGCGAGACGCTTCCGACCAGGGGCTGACTATTGCGGTTGGTGATGGTGAAGGTAAGATCCGCCACCTGACCGACCACGACCGGTCCGAAGAGCAGAGCGGTGGGACTTACCTCGCAGTCGCTCGGAAGTTGACCGGATCCGGAGGCCTGCACGTCCGCGCAGAGCGCCCCGGTATCGATCGTGCACGCATGGGCGCCCTCGGCCGGCGGCTCGAATCGCACCGTGATCGTCTGAGACTGGCCTCCGGTCAGGCTGTAGCCCGACGGCCCCACCACGCTGAAGGCCGCGCAGGAAAGGACCACGCTTCCGCTCAACGTCTGTCCACCGGTGTTCGTGATGGTGAACGTCTGATCAGATGCCTCACCCACCTCCACCGCACCGAAGGTCAGCGTCGTCGGTTCCACCGCACACGCGGCGGCAAGCTCGCCCGTGCCGCTGGCGCCGACACTCGCGCAGAGCAGACCGATATCGATCGTGCACGACTGCGGTCCCGCCACCGTCGGCGCAAAACGCACCGTGATCGTCTGAGACTCTCCCCCCGTCAGGCTGTAGTTCGACGCTCCCACCACGCTGTAGGCCTGGCAGGAGAGCGTGACGTTCCCGCTCAAGATCTGACCGCCCGTGTTCGTGATCGTGAAGGTCCGATCCGCGATCTGGCCCACCAGGATCGTGCCAAAGGCCAACGTCGTCGGCATCACCTCACAACTGGCCGGAAGTTCTCCCGTTCCGCTGGCTCCCACGCTCGCGCAGAGCGCACCGGTGTCGATCGTGCACGACTGCGGCCCCGCCGCGGTCGGGGCGAAGCGTACCGTGAAGTCGTCCGACTGCCCGGCCGTCAGGCTGTAGGTCGACGATTCCACCAGGCTGAACGCCGGGCAGGAGAGGGTGACGCTCCCCGTCAACGTCTGACCGCCGGTGTTCGTGATCGTGAAGGTCCGGTCCGCGCTCTGGCCGACGACCACCGTGCCGAAGGAGAGGGAGGTCGGACTGACTTCGCATTCCCCGGGCAACTGACCGGTGCCAGTGGCCTCGACACTCGTGCAGAGCGTTCCGGGATCGATCGTGCACGACTGTGGACCCGCCTCGGTCGGCTCGAAGCGTACCGTGATGTCGGCCGACTGCCCGGCCGTCAGGCTGTAGCTCGAAGCTCCCACGACACTGTACGCCGCGCACGACAGCGTGACGCTCCCGCTCAGGGTCTGCCCGCCGGTATTGGTGATCGTGAAGGTCCGATCCGTTGACTGACCCACCAAAACCGTGCCGAAACTGAGCGTTGTCGGTTCCACCTCGCAACTGGCTGCAAGCTCGCCCAGACCGCTGGCACCCACGCTGGCGCAGCCGGTGCCGGTCTCGATCGTGCAGGAATGCTCTCCCGCCGTGCTCGGCGCGAAGCGCACCGTGAAGGTCGCCGCCTCCCCGCCCGTCAGGCTGTAGCTCGAAGCTCCCACGACGCTGTAAGCCGGGCAGGATAGCGTGACACTTCCGCCCAGGATCTGCCCGCCCGTATTCGTGATCGTGAAGGTCCGATCCGCGGTCTGGCCCACCACGACCGTACCGAAACTGAGTGCTGTCGGCGCCACCTCGCAACTGGCCGCAAGCTCGCCCAAACCGCTGGCGATCACGCTGGCGCAGCCGGCGCCGGTCTCGATCGTGCAGGAATGCTCTCCCGCCGTGGTCGGCGCGAAGCGCACCGTGAAGGTCGCCGCCTCCCCGCCCGTCAGGCTGTAGCTCGATGATCCCACGACGCTGTACGCCGGGCAGGATAGCGTGACGCTCCCGTTCAGGGTCTGCCCGCCGGTATTGGTGATCGTGAACGTCCGATCCGTCGACTGACCCACCAAAACCGTGCCGAAACTGAGCGTTGTCGGTTCCACCTCGCAACTGGCCGCGAGCTCGCCCAACCCGCTGGCGCCCACGCTGGCGCAGCCGGCGCCGGTCTCGATCGTGCAGGACTGCTCTCCCGCCGTGGTCGGCGCGAAGCGCACCGTGATGTCGGCCGACTCCCCGGCCGTCAGGCTGTAGCTCGAAGCTCCCACGACACTGTACGCCGGGCAGGATAGCGTGACGTTTCCGCTCAGGGTCTGCCCGCCTGTATTCGTGATCGTGAAGGTCCGATCCGCGGTCTGGCCCACCACGACCGTGCCGAAACTGAGAGTCGTCGGCGTCACCTCGCAACTGGCCGCAAGCTCGCCCAACCCGCTGGCAGCCACGCTGGCGCAGCCGGTGCCGGTCTCGATCGTGCAGGACTGCTCTCCCGCCGTGGTCGGCGCGAAGCGCACCGTGATCGTCTGCGACTCCCCCCCACTCAGGCTGTAGGCCGACGTCCCGACCACGCTGAAGGCCGGACAGGCGAGAGCGACACTTCCGGACAACGTCTGCCCGCCGCTGTTCGTGATCGTGAAGGTCCGATCCGCCGTCTGGCCCGCCACGACCGTGCCGAAACTGAGCGTCGTCGGTTCCACCTCACAACTGGCCGCAAGCTCGCCCAACCCGCTGGCGCCTACGCTGGCGCAGCCGGTGCCAGTCTCGATGGTGCAGGACTGCTCTCCCGCTGTGGTCGGCGCGAAGCGCACCGTGAAGGTCGCCGCCTCCCCACCCGCCAGGCTGTAGCTCGATGATCCCACGAGGCTGAAGGCCGGGCATGATAGGCTCACGCTTCCACTCAACGTCTGCCCGCCGGTGTTGGTGATCGTGAGCGTCCGATCCGCCGTCTGGCCCATTACGACCGTGCCAAAGGTCAGGATCGTGGGGTTCACCTCGCACTCACCCGGCAGCTGACCGATGCCGCTGGCCCCGACACTCGCGCAGTTCGTGCCTGTGTCAATCGTGCAGGACTGCTCTCCCGCCGTGGTCGGCGCTAAGCGCACCGTGAAGGTCGCCGCCTCCCCGGCCGTCAGGCTGTAGCTCGATGCTCCCACGACGCTGAAGGCCGGGCACGAGAGGCTCACGCTTCCACTCAGCGTCTGCCCGCCGGTATTCGTGATCGTGAACGTCCGATCCGCGGTCTGGCCCACGTCGACGTTTCCGAAGTCCAGCTCCGCTGGTGCCACCTCGCAGGCGGGCCCCGGATCGGGTGGTCCGGTGCTTTCGTCGCCGCAGGCGATCGGCAGGAGCAGCACCGTGAGAATGGCGATGGGGAGAGACTTCGAGATCAGACGAATCCGACGCATCATCGGGCCCTCCGTTTTCTGGCGCGAGGCACGGGAGCTTGGGCATCACCACGACCAACCACACGCCAGTTTACTCCGGGTCTCGGGAGAGGTGCCACCCGAAATCCGGCGGCACCAACGGCCCGGAGGGTACGCCAACCGAGCGAAGCAATCCCCTGTCTGCAACGACCCGTCTCCTGTTCTGCGGAAGATTGGGCGACCTCGCAGTTCTGAGCTCACCGCAAGTGGGACAGGCGGTTGAACCGTGCGTCCGACGCCCGTTGCGAATTCGTGTCGGTCTCGAGAGCATTTCGTCGCCTTACCCAGCACAACGTTTGCAAGGAGGAATCGATGCATACCATCCGAAGCATCCCACTGGCGCTCGCGGTGAGCGCGCTCGCGATGATCTGGCAGCCGGCGTGGGCGGAAGAGTTCACGGGGCATTGGTTCGGCGGGGGTGGACCAGATGACGGTGTCATGCTCTCCGGCGTCTGGAGCTTCGACCAGCACTCCGAGGCCCAGGCCGACTCGGTCGAACCGTGTGCCCACGGGAGCATCGGGGTGCGCGGCGACATCCTCGACTGGCAGGGCTGGGCCCCGTCCCCGGAGTCGAACGTCCTGCCACGCGTCGAGATGATGGACGCGGACTGGATCGATCCCGCGCAATTCCCCGACGGGATCGACCTCGGAAACGTCGGAGGGGGCGTCCTCGCCTTCTACGCCACGGTCGAGGGCGAGCCGGGATTCCTCCCTCTCCAGCTCTCGCTCATGGAAAGCCCAATGGTCGACCTGGCGGCTCTGGACATCCCCGGCGATCCACTCGAGTTCGTCTTCTCCTCAGCCTGCGCCCCGGACCCGGAGTTGGGACTCCTGGAGTGGATCGTGGGGGTGCGGTACTACGACGGCGTGGCCTGGTCTCCCTGGCTCGACCAGTCGGCCCCCATGACCTTCGGAGCGAACGAGCACGGGTTCGATCTCGAGATGATCGGCCCCTGGACCACCGTGCAGTTCCGGGTCGGCGTCCGTAATCCCTCCGAGATTCAGTTGCTCGGGAAGAAGGGTCCCGCCGGAGACAAGGCGAAGGCCGGGGCGAAGCCCCCCTCGGTGCTCGACCAGACCTGGAAGTACGTGCCCGACATCACTCAGGACACTAAGCCGACCTGCGCGGGCGCCAGCGCGGCCGATTGCCTCGCCTATTGGGCGAAGGGCGGCTATCCGGAGATCATGCCGGCCGCGGCCGACACCGCCAAACGGCATGGGAAGCTCCGCGACGAGTTGATCAAGGAGATCTACGGCGCGGACGGGAAGGTCGGCGGCACCGGAGCGGACGCGGACAACTGGGGGGGAGGCATTTCCAGTTACTTGAAGAAGAAGGGGGCCTACGACGGCACTCCGCAGCCGAACGGACGAACCCCTCTCATTCACGAGCGGAAGGAGAACCCCAGCTGCGACTACATGCGACAGGAGTTCGGCCAATGCCACGACGTGATGATCTTCTTCAAGTGGTGCGACGATGACGGGAAGGTGATCAAGAACAGCGACGGCTCCGAGCCGGCGCACCAGGCCACGCTGGCTGGCCTCGTCAAGACTTCGGACGGGAAGACCACCGGACACGCGGCTCACGGCTGGGGCAAGTCGACCGACGAGGTGACCGAAGCGAACCGCGGGACCGCTTACGACCAGTTCGAGATCGAGTGCGTGGACGGGAAGATCAAGATGAAGAACGAGGAATTGCTCAAGAAGTACAAGGGCAAGGGCGCTACGCATCTCTGCGTGACGGAGATCAACGTGGTCAAGCCGAAGCCGCAGGGCTTCGCGGCGCCTCGGCTCCTCGCCGCCCTCACGCCCTCGCCGCTGGACAAGGCCGGCCGCGACCTCATCGACTATGCCTACTCCATCGTGAACGACGCCGGCGAGCCGATGAACTACTTCGCGATGATCCTGGAGGTCCCCTTCGAAGATGTCCAGACCCCGGCCGGTTGGACGTGGCAGCCGCTCCCGGCGCCCTTTCCCAATGCGACCGACTGCAACGAATGGCTTGGCCGCAGCGGGATCCTCTGGAGCACGGCCGGCGATCCGGTTCCCCCGGGTGGCGTGTTGGGTGGCTTCGGGTTCTCAACCTCGTCCGCCTACCCGCCCGCGACGCTCGGCGGACAGTGGTACACCCAGACGACCCTCGGGACCGGCCTCTACGGATTCGTCGAGGGGCCGGCCCTGCCGGAGGGCGCCGGCGTGCCAGAGCCTCCTGAGAGGACCATGGCGGACGGCAGCGCCCTGCGCGTCTTCCCGAATCCCGCGCACGACGGCGTCACCGTCGACCTCGCGTTGCCGCACGCGGGAGCCTACCGGATCGAGATCTTCGACGCGGCCGGCCGCCGGATCCGCACGTACCGCGACGTGATCACAGGAGGAGATGCATTCCGCTGGACCTGGGATGGACGTGACAGCACGGGACGGCGGGTCCCCGCCGGAGCGTACTTCTGTCGCGTGGGGACCGGAGGGGAGTTCGTGCAAGAACGACTGATCCTGCTGCGATAGTGTCAGATGGCCCCTTCGGAGGGGTGGCCGGGCAACCGTGCCCGCGCCATCCCTCCCCGCCGCGCACGACGCCTCCGGCGCCCAGGAAACCTGTGCTTTCGCCGGAGACACTCCGGTGCTACAATTCCGTCGGTTCGAGTGAGGCTGCCTGAGCAGACACCGATGCGCAGCACCGTGGCTGGCTTCACCCAAGGCGTGGCCACAAAGGAGGGTCTACCATGCGGAGACGCCTATCGCTTCTGGTACCTGCAATTCTTCTGATCATGGTCGTGCCCGGTCTGGCCCAGGCCGACTGGGCCGACAACTTCGACTCCTACGCGATCAACAGCGGACTCCACGGTCAGGGCGGTTGGCACGGCTGGGACGGTTCCCCGGCCTGGGATGCCTTCGTCACCGACCTCTACTCCCGGAGCGCTCCGCACTCTGTGGCGGTCACCGGATCGTCCGACATCGTGCATGAGTACACCGGGTACACCTCAGACGTCTGGGTGTACACCGCGTGGCAGTACATCCCCACCAGCTTCTCCGGGATCAGCTACTTCATCCTGCTGAACACCTACAACGACGGCGGTCCCTACAACTGGTCCACCCAGATCCAGTTCAACGCGAGCACGAATTCGGTGATTTTCGATCCCGACAATGTCTCGTTGCCCCTGGTTCTGGGCCAGTGGGTCGAGCTGAAGCTCGTGATCGATCTGCAGAGCGATCTGCAGACCGTCTACTACAACGGTCAGTTCCTGATCTCCAAGAGCTGGACCGAGGGCAACAGCGGCAACGGCGCTTTGAACATCGCGGCGGTCGACCTCTTCGCGAACAACGCCGCGCCGATCTACTGGGACGACCTCTCGCTGGTCCCGGAGTCGTCCACCCCGATCGAGAGTTCATCCTGGGGACGCATCAAGTCGCTCTACAAGTAGCCTGCTACTCCCCGGGACCGCATCAACTCAACGCGCCTCGCCCCTTCCGGGCGGGGCGCGCTCGTTTGCACCGGGCAGAAGACCGTGCCCGCTCAGTAGAGCCCGCCCGTACCGCGGTAAAGGCTCAGCGGACCGTCCAGCCGTACCTCCAGCACGGTCATCCACGGGTCGGCCGCCTCTTCCGGCACGTCGATGAAGACGATCCCGGGCACCTTGCTCCAGCTGATCTTGCCGACGACGCGGTGCGCGAGGCGCAAATCCAGCCCCAGCACGCTCACGGTGACGATTCCGTTCTCGAGTCCCTTGATCCCGACGCTGCCCCCGGTGCCGTGCGGCAGAAAGAGGTAGAGACGGGTGCCGTCCGGGCTGAGGGTGCTGGGACCGAAGTAGTGCCCACTGGGCAAGCCGGCTCGGGACCCGAAGACGGCCGCGGCGTGCTTCGCGTTCCACGCCCCGAGCTCCTCGAGCGCTCGTGCCTGCTGCGGGGGAATCGTCCCATCCTCCTTCGGCCCGATGTCCAGCAGTAGATTCCCGCCATGGCCAATGACGTCGGCGAAGATGGCGATGAGATCATGCGTGCTCTTCCGGGTGGTGTCCTGCGGCTGCCAGCCCCACGCGTCACCGATGGTCATGCAGAGCTCCCACCACGGGTACCGGGGGCGCTCCACCGGAATGTTCTGCTCCGGCGTCTCGTAGTCGCCGTAACCCGCGAGCCGGCCGTTGATGATGGCGAGAGGGTTTCGTCGCAGGATCATGTCGCGCACCCGGGAAGCCTCCCACTCCTCGGGACTGTGCTCCCAGTCACCGTCGAACCACCAGAGATCAGGCTCCAACGCCTCGGCGATCTCAATCACCTGGCCCTGGTAGAAGTCCAGGAATCGTCGCCAGCGCGCCGGGTCGTCCGTGATCGCGTAGCGCGTGCTGTCCCGCGTGAAACCAGGGTAGTCATGGTCGCTCCAGTCGATCAGCGAAAAGTACGCCCCGGTCTTCAGACCGCGCGCGCGAAGCTCTTCGAAGAAGGGGGCAATGAGATCGCGCCCGGCCGGGGAGCCGGCGGCCACCGATCGCCGCGACGTCGGAATCGGTCCGCCCCCGGGCGCTCCCGGAAGCATCGTCGTTTCCCACAACGCCACGCCGTCGTGGTGCTTGGTCGTGATCACCGCGTAGCGCGCTCCGCTCCGCCGGATCAGTTCAGCCCACGCCCCCGGATCGTACCGACTGGCCGTGAACCCCGCGAGCTGCCGCATATAGTCGGCGTACGGCATCTTCCGGTTGTGGAACGCCCAGCTCTCGTCCACGCCGTCCACGCTGTAGATGCCCCAGTGGATGAAGATGCCCAGCTTCGCATCGGCAAACCATTGCATCTTCTCCGCGATGGCATCCGGAGCCACGCGTTGTTCCGCCTGCACGGCGGTGCAAGCGGCCACGAGCAGGCTGATCAGCCCGACCTTGTGCAATCTTCCTCCTCCCTTCCACGCGTGCTCTCCGACGCCGAGGCCGCGGCCGATCCGATCGGGCCGGCCCGCCGACTCCACCGCCGGACATGATACGCCCGGCGGCCTCCGGGACCGCCCCGTCTCCGTGCCTGGCGATCCATCAAAACGAGAATGGCGGATCAAATTGAAGCGGGTTGCCGTGGCCTGCCCTCCACCAACGGCTCAACCGTCGAGCCCACGCGGCGGCGGCGCTCCTCCTCCAATGGCACGGAAGATGCACCCGCAGAGACAGGCGATCGGTTGCCTGGCGAAGTCCTTCCGGCCGCTTCGACCGCCCGGACCGACGACGATAAGGGGGTAATCCGATGCAAGCGAGCGTCCTCCGAAAAGGACTCTGTCTGATGGCGATCTCAGTCATCGCGCTGGGGTGCGCCACCGTCCCCATCACCGGGCGGAACCAGTTCAACCTGATTCCCGACAGCCAGGCTGACGCGTTGGGCGCAGAGGCCTATCAGAAGGTGGAATCGGAGTCGCGGCTGATCACGAGCGGGCCGGAGTACGACCGAGTGCTGCGTGTCGGAAGACGGATCGCCGCAGCCGCGGACAACCCAGACTTCAACTGGGACTTCTGCCTGATCGACGACCCCAAGATGATCAACGCGTTCTGTCTTCCGGGCGGCAAGGTCGCCATCTACAGCGGCATCCTGCCGGTTACCCAGGATGACACCGGATTGGCGGTGGTCATCGCGCACGAGGCCGCGCACGCCATCGCGCGCCACGGCGCCGAGCGCATGACCGACCAGCTCGCCGTTCAGTTGGGGGGCGCGGGCCTTCAACACCTGCTCCAGCAGAAGAGTCCGGCGACCCAGCAACTGGTGATGGCAGCCTTCGGCGTCGGAACGACGGTCGGCGTGATGCTCCCGTTCAGCCGCTCGTTGGAAAACGAAGCCGATCACATCGGCCTCGTCTTCATGGCCAAGGCGGGATACGACCCGCGGCAGGCGCCGGAGTTCTGGAAGCGCATGAGTGCCGCCTCCAGCGGAGCCGCCCCCCCTGCCTTCCTGAGCGATCACCCCTCAGACGCCAGCCGGATTCAGAATCTCGCGAAGTGGATGCCCGAGGCGCTCAAGTACTACCACCCGAGGAGCTGACGCCGCGGCGCTCCGGACTTCCCCGGCATCCGGCGCCCTCGACCGGAAAGAAGGAGAGACTCGATGCGATGGTTCACCGCGCTGCCATTGGCCCTCCTGGTCTGCCTCGGCGCGTCGAACGCTTCCGCCGGCCGTATCTTCGGCGACATCAAGATGGATGGAAAGCCCCTGCCGGCGGGCATCACGCTGACCATCAGCGTCGTGCCCCCGGCGCACAACCCAGGCGCCGACCTGGAGTCCACGCCCATCGTGGCCGATTCCACGGTCACCGATGAGTTCGGGTCATACAAGCTCACCGTCAGGGAAGAGGGGAAGTGCATCCTGTCGCTCGTCTATGAGAAGCAGACCGCCGGCCTCGCGGTCTTCTCCTACCGGGACGCGACGCGGTACGATCTGATTCTCGAGACCCGGAACGGCACGCCCACCCTGCGCAGAAAGTGAGTGCAACATGCGCGACGAGCCCGCCACCCGCCGGGACGGCTGGGACAAGATCGACATCCTCATGCGGCCGCTGGGCGCGTTGCTGACGGCCGCCGCCATCACGGTTCTCGGATTCATCACCTCCAACGCCCTGAGCCAACGGCAGGCGCTCGACACGAACACCCGCCTCTATACCGAGCTGATGAGCCGGCGCGAGGAAGCGGAGAGCGCCCTCCGCAAGGACATGTGCGTATCCATCATCAACTCGTTCGTGAACCCGCGCGATGCGGGACTCAGCGCCTCCGTGCTGAATCTGGAAATGCTCGCCTACAACTTCCATGAGTCGCTCAACCTCAAACCGCTGTTCACGGAGATGCGGCGGCGCGTGATTCGGGAGCGGGACGAGGCCGGGACGCCGGAGGCGCGGATGGAAGACGACGCCTACCTCGATCGGCTGGAGAGCATGGCGCGGCAGATCGTACGTCGCCAGATGGTCGTCCTGGAGGGCGTCGGCGCAAGATTCGACCGCGGCATCGATCTGACCGGAGATCCCGGCGGCACGAGCCTGGCTCCGGGAACACTCTCGCTCGGCGGCGACTCGACGACGTTCGCGATCGACATTCTGGACGTCGATCGGGAGAATCGAGAGATCCGGATCGGCCTCAACATCGAGACTCCGGATCCGGCGCTCGGCCGCCAGACGAGGGTGGCGACCTTCGGCGTCAGCTACTTCGACTTTCCGATGATCGACAACACGCGACTGGTCGGCGGCCAGCGCTGCTCGGTGGTGCTGAACAGCATCTCCGACCACTCCGCGGACATCACGCTGGTGCTCTTTCCCGGGACGTACGCCAGCCTGAAGGAGAAACCCTATTACAACGAGGTGATCGAGAACGTCCTGAACGCGAACCGGCGACTGGCGCCGTGAGTGCGGCGGGTACTCCCGGCGTCCGGTGCGGTCCCGAAGAAGAGGCGGCCCGACCGTGAGGCCGGACCGCCCGAGGTTCGTCACCGGCGGAACCCGCCGGCGCGTGGGACACGTCCGTTACCGATAAAGGCTCTTGACGTTCCCCCAGCTCGTTTCCTCGGTCGGGGTGCCGCCGCAGGGCGTCACGCACGACCAGATCATGTAGTCGACCGCGCCGGAGTTGTTGACCGGATCGCAGGTGCTCGGAGTCCAGTAGGAGCGATTGTCCGGTCCGGCGTAGTCATCGCCGACGACTCCCCACACTCCCGGCTGCGGGCAGAGCATCACGACGTAGTCGGTGCCGCCCGGCACGCAGATCGGGGTCAGGAACTCGACCTCCCACGTGCCACCGCCCGTGACGTTGACCGTCTCGGTGGTGGTGTTCGTCGGGTTGGCCATCTCATAGACGGTCACATCGACCATGCCCGGCCAGACCCAGAAATCTGAGTACCAACTCGCGCTCTGCACCTCGAAGTTTCCGCCCGCCGGTGCGGTGGAGACGACTCCCAGGAACTGATGGTCGGTACCGCCCCAATAGCCGAGGGTCGGGCCTGAGCCCGGCGAGTCGTCAGAGCCGTCGTCATACCGTATCGTGATATCGCACGGGACTCTGGGACCCCCGTCACCCGGCGGGACGATCTCGCCCCCCGGAGGAAGCGTCGTCCGGACGGCATCCGCCGCGGCCACGCTGGTGAGCGCGCCGAAGAAGACCAGCACCACAAGTCCGACTAGCAACGTCTTCATTCAGTGTCCTCCATTCATCCCATAGGTTGACACATTCACGAATCCCATGACGGCCTACGATCCGGCTCGTCATGGTGACCTGAGGAACACCCGAGCTTACGCCCGTGCGCGAAAGGGTGGCTACCCTTCAATACTGCTGCAACCGAGAACCGAAACCTGCTACACACCCACCACTCCCGCAGCGGTCCTAATTCTAGCTCTGGAGCGCACGCAAGGCAACTAAGATGGCCCCGATGACATGCTGACGAGACAGCTGGTCTTGACTCAGGGAATCTCTGAGACTGTCTCGACCAATTACACATCGGTCTGGCGCCAAATGCGCGAGGAGAAGAAGGTCTTTGGCGAATCGCTAATAAGATTTCGGATACTTTACTGTATACTTCCCCGTTTGGCAGGACGCCGGACGCGACGAAAGCCCCGGAGCCGAACCGGGCTGGGGTCGGCGGTGCGGACATCGCCGGAAGCCCATCGCAACTCCCGACTCGAAAGAAGGAGCCGCCCATGGGAAGCACTCCGGGAACCTCGGTCGCGGGCCGTACGCTGCGTCTGACCGCGTCGATCGCGTTTGAGATCGCGGTCGTCCTTTTCGCCGCGGGATCTCTCTCCGGCCACGCGGATGCCTCCGGTCTTTGCGGGCCGTGGGATCTCGTTCCAACCCCCGACGTGGGGAACAGCGTCACCCGGCTGACAGCCGTGACCGCCCTTTCTCCCGCCGATGCCTGGTCCGTCGGTTACTGGCGCAGCGAGCCCAGCGGGAGGGGACCGCTCGCCATACGCTGGGACGGCTCCGTCTGGAGCCTCGCGGATCTACCCGGAACCGACCATCTCGGAACGTATCCCGAAACCGCCGGCGTCGACGCGGCCCCGAACGGCGACGTCTGGATCGCCGGAAGCGTTACGACGACCTACCCGGCGAACAATCTTCCGCTCGTCCTCCGCTGGCGCGAGGGCTCCTGGGACTACGTGGAGACGGTCGCCTTGCGACCGCAGACGGTCTACCCCTTCGCGGCGCGGGGTGGGTTTGCCTATGAAGTCGCGGCGATCGCGGCAGACGACGTCTGGGCGGTGGGACTGGCCAACGGTTTTGGCGATGCCGCGACGAGTTCGGTCCCGATGGCGCTGCACTGGGACGGCTCGAGTTGGACCGACGTCGATGTGCCGATCATCGCGAACCGTCACCACGAACTGAACGACGTCGTGGCCATCGCCTCGGACGATGTCTGGGCCGTGGGCGACTACCGAAACATCGCGGGCACCTTCCGGGGCGTCACCTATCATTGGGACGGACAGGAGTGGTCCCACATCTACAGTCCGATCGAGGATGTCTCGCAGAGCGGTCTGGAGGACATCGCCGCCACGGGACCGAACGACGTGTGGGCGATCGGCGGCGCCGACGGAATCGTCATCCTGATGCACTGGGACGGTTCCCAATGGAGCCTGGCCGAGCCTCCGCCCAACTCCGGGGGCTCACTGATCGCGGTCGGTCCGAACGACCTGTGGGCCTCAGGCTGGAACGGGTTCTGGCACTGGGACGGCACAAGCTGGACGGAGGTCCCCGCATCCGTACCAGGCGCAAGCTTTGTGATCCGAAGCGGTGGCATGGAGATCGTCGGCGATTGCGACATCTGGTGCATGGGATTTTCGACCTTAGCGGATGGAATCACGAGCTCCACGCTGGCCGAGAGGCTCCATCTCGCGCCCGCCTCCGTGGACGCAACGACGGGGACAGCAGCCACGATGACCTTCCCGAATCCCTACCGACCGGGAGACGAGATCCGGCTCGAGCTGCCGGCGACGGAGGCGGCCGCCCTGACCGTGCACGACATCCGAGGCGGAGTTGTCCGCCGGCTCGACCTCGGATTCACGAGAGAGGGCGGAACTCGATCCATGCGATGGGATGGCCGGAGGGAGTCAGGAGGAGGAGTCGCTGCCGGGGTCTACTTCCTCCGGCTCGAGACGAGCGCCCTCACGATCCACCGGAAGCTCCTTCTCCTGGGTCCAGGCAGATAGAGATAAACAACGGCGGCCGTGGACGCGACGCAGTCGACTCGTGGCGGAATCCGGGGGGACCGCTCTGGACGTCGGCGTCAGCGTCGACTTCTCCGTTCCAACTCCACGTCCAGGGACTTCAGTCGCTCAAGCCTCTCCAGCAGCTCCTTAGCCTCCCGGGACAACGCCTCGTTTTCCGAGCTGAGAGAGAGGTTCTGGATCTTCAGGTCGTGGTTGGCGCGCAGCAGCGCGTTCCTTGATTCCATCAGACCGAGGAGAGCCACCGCCTGCCTGGTCCAAACGCTCGCCGGAAACTCATCGCGCAGGCGCTCCAGCATCGGTCGGGCGGAGTCCGGTTCGTCTTTCTCCGCCTCGAACCTCAGGCGGAGCAGGGCAAGCTGAAAGAGCGCCTCATCCGTCACCCCGGGCACCGCGGTCTCCTCGCAGATCGTCGCGAGCATATTGCCCGCCTCCGTGACGTCGCCCGCTTCGAGTATCCGGACGGCCGCGCTCAGCTTCTGCCGCTGAAGTTCGCTATACGGCATCCCGGCCGGCGGCCGCGACGACGCGCAACCGGTCACCGCGATCGCCAGCCACAGGAAACTCGTCATCTGCCTCATCGGTTGGCCCTGCGCCGGTTCACCAGGTAGTTGCTCCCCGGCGAACCTTTGACGAAGTCCTTGATTTCCGCGGCCGCCCGGGCGATCTCGATCGCTGAGTCGAATTCTCCCTTCTGGCAGAGCAGTACGGCGATGGAAATGGTCATGATCGGAAACGTTCGTGGCACCCCGTAACGGTCCACGCCGGACGTGGACCCCTTGGCCAGGTCTTCCGGGGAGTAGTGCGCGGTGATCATCTCGCTGAACGCGCTGATGACGCCGTCGCACACCGGCGGAATCCGGTCCGGCGCCACGATCATCACGAAGTCGTCTCCCCCCACATGGCCGACAAAGGCATTGTCGCCACCCTGCCGCTGCACCACGTCGAAGATGATCTCCCCCGCGGACCTGATCACCTCGTTACCCTTGATGTATCCATACCGGTCATTGTAGGCCTTGAAGTTGTCCAGGTCGGCGTAGCAGACGGCGAAGGACTCGTCGGCGTTGACTCGCCTGAGGATGGCCCTTTCGATGGCGATGTTGCCGGGAAGCCTGGTGAGCGGGCTGGCATCGAGGCTCAATTGCTCGAGCAACTTCAGCCGGGCCGCCATGTCGGTGAAGTCCTTCGCCAGGTCACCTATCTCGTTTCCGGCCGGGATCTGCGGATCGTGGTCGAAGTCACCCTCGGCAATCTTCTGGGTCGCCTGCTTCAGCTTGCGGATCGAACGTGAAATCGTGTAGACGAGAAAGCCCGCCACGCTGATGGCCACCAGGAATCCTGTGGTGGAGAGAATGAGGATCCAGCGGGTGGTCGTCCTCTCCCGGTAATCAGCCGCCTCGAGCCTCGCCTCCAGGCGCTGCTGCTGGGCCGCCTCCACGCTGTCGATGGCGTCGAGGACCCTCCGCGCCGCCGGCGCGAGAGCCGTGTCGCCGGTCATCGAGCCCTGGAACAGCTGCCCTGCCGTCATCCGGTAGTCCTGGTAGAGCAGGGACAGGTGTTCCAGATTCCGCCCCGGTTCCCGCTGCCGCATCTGGTCGAGGAGGGCCAGGAATTCGGCTTCCCGTCGGCGAAAGAGCTCGGCGAACTCCGACTCCTTGAGGATGGCGTAGGTGCCGGCATAGCGCTGCTGGGCCAGGAGCGACTCGTGCATCTGCGCAGACATGTTGATGAGGACCAGATCGCTACGGGCGATCTCGCGGGCGGAGGTATGCAGGGAGCTGAGCCCCATGACGGCATAGACCAAAGCGCCCATGGTGAAGAACGCCATGGCGGCGTAGCTCATGAGGAGCTTCTGGACGAGAGTAAACGTCGTCCTGCGCTGGCCGTCAGTCATCGACTCGCTTCGGGGGTTGCGTTTTCCGGTTCCATCCTGATGTACGCCGCGAAAACCCGGTACCCTGCTTCCGTGCTGAGCCGCCGTCCGCCCATGATACGGCCTGTTGCCCGGTAAGCACACCCCTAAGCTGACGTCTCCGATCGCCTTCCCCGGAGCCGCCCCGGCCGGATCGCCAAGCCGCTCAGTGCCCGGCCCCGCCCGCCCCCCCCGGTGTCCTCAAGGTCGGCGAGGGCCACTTCAGCCTGGCCAGGGCCGCACGCTTGGCCCGGAGAAGAGGGTTGGCTCGACCGACGGCGGCGATCGCCTCATCGACGACCTTGCGCGCGATGTCCGGCCGCCCGACCCGGACCAAGGTGTCGGCCACGGCGATCACCGTGGAGGCATCCCCCCGAAAACGTCGGCCGGCCCGCGCGAGAGTCTCCGTGGCGAAATCCGGACGGTCGGCGCGGAGGGCGGACGCGGCCAGTCCGAAGTAGGCGGCGGAGAGGCCGTCGTCGTGCCGGATCGCGTCGCGGAAGCTCTTCGCCGCCTCCTCGAATCTCCCCTCCGCCAGGAGCGCCTGCCCCGCCTGGAAGAAGGTGTTCGCCACGATCCGTTCGGAGCTGGCTGCCAACCGCTCACGAGAGTCGGGAAGTCCGAGCACCCGTCCCCTCTCCTTCGGAGGGAATCCCCACACGGCGAGCGAGTCCGAAGCGGCCGGGCGCGAGGCCGCGGCGGTGATGTATCCGAGGCTCCGGAGGCGTTCCCTCTGCTCGGCGCTCAGATCGAGAGAGGCCGCGTGGTTGAGCTTCACACGGGCCGCATCCAACGCCGTGGCGTCCATGCGGCGGAGGAGGGAGTCGCGCACGGCGGGAAGCTCCCCGGCAATGTTTCTGGTCTCCCTCGGATCATGGCGGAGATCGTAGAGCTCGCACGCCGCACCGTCGATCAGCTTCCAGTCATCCGTTCGCAGACCACGGAGCTCGCACCAGTTGCTCGCCATGCGTGGGCGGAAGGTCTCGAGGTAGGCGATCCGCCCCCGCGGGTCGCCGTCGCCTCCCGACCGAAGCAGCCCCGGGAGAGGTTCTCCGGCGCATCCATCGGGCAACTCCAGTCCCTGGAGCTGACAGATCGTCGGCAGGATATCGACGGTGCGCACCACTTCGCGCACGCGTTTTCCGCGCGCTACGCCCCTCCCCTTCACGATCAACGGCACTCTCGTCGTCTCGTCGAAGAGGAGATCCCCGTGGTAGAACTCACCGTGGTCCCCGAGGCCCTCGCCGTGATCGGCCACAACGATGACCAGCAGATCCGACTCCCGGGACATTTCCTGCACGTCATGGAGCAGGCGCCCCACCTCCGCATCGAGGTAGGCGATCTCTCCGCCGTAGGGATCCTGCCGGTACCGGGCGTCGAACGGCGCCGGCGGGTCGTAGGGCAGATGCGGATCGAAGAGGTGCACCAGGAGGAAGGTGTTTTCCTCTCTCCGATCTTTGAGCCAGCTCAGGCTCCGATCGACGGTCACGGCGGCCCGCCGTTCGATCCCCTGGATCCGCTCGCGCATCGGCGCGATCAGAGGGTGCTGGGGCACGTACGGGACCGAGACATCGTCGTCGTAGATGGTGAAACCCTGGTCGAGCTCATGCCGGCCGGACAGGACCGCGGCGGAGACGAAGGCGCCCGTGGTCCAGCCGGCGTCCCGGAAACACTCGGCCAGGGTGGTCCATCGCTCATCCAGCCGGAACGGGCCGTTGTCCCGGATGCCGTGCTGGACCGGATAGGCCCCGGTCAGGATCGACGCGATCGCGGGCAGCGTGACCGGCGCCGCGGTCGCCACGTTTTCATAGAGCGTTCCCTCGAGCGCCAGCCGGTCGAGGCATGGGGTCTGGATCGCCGTGTTCCCATAGCAGCCGAGGTGATCGGCCCGCAGCGTGTCCACGATGATCATCACCGCAATCTGACGGCGCGGCCCCCCGCAGGAGAGGAGGAGGAACGCCCCGAGAATCAAGAGCGGAAGAAGTAGAAGCCTGGTCGGAAGGAAGACCGCACCACAAAGAGGCCTCCCCCCAAGGGGAGGCCTCGCCCCCGTACTGCACTGCATCGCAAGCCCAATCCCCGGCCCGTCGCGCCGGTCCGTCCCCACCCAACCCTTGGACCGAGTATGGGCCACAAAGGGCTGTCGGACAAGCAGTTTCCTCGACGGGCTGGCTCCCGGCCGGCGGCCCGCGAGCGGAGGCGCCGTACTTCCGTCCGATCGGCGTTACAGACGCGACGGGCCGAGTTCTTCAGCGCCCTGTCAGTTGAGTCGACCGTCCTCTGCGGCTTTCTTCATCTTCTCGTTCGCGAAGATGGCGACCTCAACTCGTCGGTTCTGCCGACGGCCGTCTTCCGTTTCGTTCGAAGCGATCGGATTGGTCTCGCCCAGGCCGACGGTGCTGATCCGAGAGCCTGCGATACCCAGGGACTTCTGATAGCCGGCCACAGCCTCGGCGCGGCGCTCGGACAGCACCTGGTTGTGGTCGTCGGAGCCAGTGTTGTCGGTGTCTCCTTCAATAAGGATATTGGTGTCCTGGTACTTGTCGAGGATCTTCACCAGGCTCTCGATATTTACCCGCGCCGCGGGCTGGAGCTGATAGGAGTCGATGTCGAAGAGGATCCCGGAATCGAACGTGATCTTGATTCCCTCGCCCACGCGCTCGACGCTGGCGTTCTGCAGGTCCCGTCTCATCTCCTCCGCCTGCTGGTCCATGTGGCGGCCGATCAACACGCCGGCCGTTCCACCGACGGCGGCTCCGATGATCGCGCCGAGGGCAGTGTTTCCCTGCGCCCGGCCGATGAGGCCACCGGCGACTCCTCCGGCTCCCGCCCCGATCGCCCCCCCTTTCGCCTTGTTGCTCCAGCCGCAACCGGTGGCCGCGGCGAAGAGCAACGCCGTGCAGGACAATAAAACCATGAAGGTCTTCATGAGTGACTCTCCTTTGCTGACATCCCGCGTCCTGCCTCGTGACGTCTGCCGTCGTCACGGGCCCCACTCCGCGAGATTCGCCTGACCTCGCAGAGGTCACTGGCTCTCCATGTCCATGGTACGCTCCGCCGCGTCGCAGGTCTCCCCTCATCGCTGTCGCCTGCGCCGGGCGGCAGAACCCCTGCAAACAAGGCGGGAATCGCGGTCGGTCCAGCCCCAGGTCTGAGGTATTCTCGTGGGGGAGGAATCACCGTGATCTCCATCTGGATCGAGCCTGATGGCGGGACCTGGTTCGGCGTGGCCTACCACGGCGATCGGCTGGTGGCGACGGCTATCGGCGCGCAGCGTGAGAGCGCGGCGCGATCGGTGTGCGCGTCACTCCCGCGCGGGCGGGCTCACCGGATCGTGGAAGGGGGCTCGGAGTATGCTCGCGGGATCGTGAATCTCCTCGCGAGGCTCGAGGCCGGGGAGGAGGAGGCGCCGACCTTCACCCTCTGTCCCGACTGTGTCGGAGAGCCGCTCGCTTCGGTGGCCCAGGTGGCCTCGGCGATTCCGCGCGGGTTCGTGACGACCTACGGCGCCATCGCCGTGGCCGCCGGCACCGAGGCGCGCGTTGTGGGCCGCATCATGGCCACCAACCCTCTCTACCCGATCATCCCCTGCCACCGAGTGGTGGGCGCAGATCTCTCCCTGGTCGGCTACACCGGCAGCCGCGACGCACCCGCCTTGCGCGCCAAACTCGGTCGCCTCCGCGGCGAGGCACGCGGGTTTCCCGAGGAGCGGCTTCTTCCTGCGCCGCTCGCCCTCCGCAGCCTCCTGGTCCACCCAGTCGAGAGGGTCCTCGCTCGGGCCGTCCGCGACGGGCTCGACGGAGGGGCGCAGCTGTCTTTGTGGTGACGCGAAAGAGGATCAGCGCATCGAGACGAGCCCCGGCGGAATCCACCACCGGGGCTCCTGGCATAGCTCTCGGCCGCTCGCGTCCGCGAAGCTGCGACGGAGAGCGCCTGGCCGATCCCTCCAGGTCAGCGGTAGCTGAACTTGACCTTCGACCAGGTCGTGGGCTCGACCGGCACGGGCTGCGGAGTACAGAGGAAGAACTGATCGCCGCTGAAGCTCGCGAGGCTGAAGTTCAGCGCTCCGGTGAAGCCGCCACTCCCGTCGCTGCCGAGGTTCCCCTGCGGCGGCTGGACGGGTCCGAGGAACTGGTTCGACGCGTAGTTGTGATCGCTGTTGTTCACGAACGCGCAGACCCGGATGTCGCCGGAGACGAAACCGAGATCGGCGAGGGCGATGCTGAGCTCCAACCCCGTCTGAACCGCCAGCGCGTCCCCCTGGTCGGCCGCCCCCGTGCCACCCAGGACCCCGCCGACGTTGCTGTCGTCGTAGCCGACCTCGATCGGCTCCGTGTTGAGCCCGGTTCCGGTCACGCCGGAGCCTTCCAGGGCGCCCAGGAAGATGTCTCCGTAAGAGGAGAAGTTCGGTGTGCCGAGCTCCGCCACGTCGAGGTCGAAGCGGTTTCCACCCAGGTTCCCGCGGCGGACGAAGATGTGGTAGTCGGCCGCGAACCCGGCGTCGAAGGTCAGTCCGGCCATGACGTTGGTGTTGTCGTTGCCGGGCATCCCGCTGAGGACGTTTTCGCCGCCCGCCCTCGAGTCGATGAAGATCTCGATGGTGTTGAAGTTGTCTTCCACGTTTCCGGTCAGTGCCAGGTAGAGGCGGTTGCCGGCCGACGTGCAATAGGCGGCGTCCAGCTCGTTGAGGTTGTCGCCGAACTGTGTCTCGACAGCCTGCACCGACGCGGCCGGGTCATAACTGTCTCCGGCGATCGTGCCGTTCACGATCGGCTGGGCCAGAGCCGGGCCCGCGAGGACCACGGCCAGTGCCGTCAGTCCAGAGATCATACGTATCATGTCGCTACCTCCGAGTTCTGTCTGCTTGCGGACGGGAAGACCTCTCTCGGGATCACTCTCCCTGGAGAGACTCCCCACCGTGGTGGGGTGCGTCGTGTCCGGCGATGCGCCGTCGCGAAGCCGACGATCATACCACACCGCGGGGTCAGCACCCCGAAGGGGATCTCCGGAGGAGGAACGGGCGAGCGATCGTCCCGCCTCGCGCGGCCCATCGGAGGTAGAACCGGCTCGTTCCCACCCCCGCTTCGGTCGAACCAGCGCCCCCCGGAACTCCCGCGTTGCCAACTCGAGCCGTATCCGCCATCTCCTGCGAACTCGCTGACGCGGACGTGCCCGGATTTCAACGGCGTCGCACGATCTTCGCCGTCCTGACGACCCCCGCCGACTCAACGCGCGCCAGATAGACGCCACCGGGCAGGCGCCTTCCGCCGCCGTCCGCCCCGTCCCAACACGCCACGTGGCAACCCGGATCCATCGACGCATCGACGAGGGTGCGCACGCACCTCCCGGAGACATCGTAAATCGTGACGCGCACCGGTCCGCCGGTGGGAAGCACGTAGACCAGCGACACTTGATGATCGAACGGGGTGGGTCGGGCAGGCTCCACTCGAAGGGCGTTGGGGATGGCTCCCTCGTTGGCCGGAACCTCCTCCGTCGAGCGGGCGGTTCGAACCTGACTCTGCGCGGGCACCGTGCCCGCCGTCGACGTCCAGGGCGTCCAGGGGAAGAAGGGCGAGCGGCTTGCGACGCGCAGGCGCCAGTGGCACGGAGAGTCCTCGTCCAGTCCGCTGACCTCGGCGGTCAGTGCCACGTAGCTGCCGAAGTCCGGCATCGGCGGGTATGGGAGTCTCCACGCGCCGTGCTCGATGGCGAGGGTGTGAAGCGGCGTGCCCTGCTCCGCCGCCTGCCACTCCATCCGCACGCGCATCCTTCCCGCCGCGCTGTGGCCGACGGTCGCCAGCTGGAACCCATCGAGGCTCTCCGAACGGCCGAGCAGATCGATCGGCGACTCGTCCGATCGCTGCTGCTGCCGCGGAATCGACGGGAAACCGCGGTACGAGAGGTTGCGGTCGTTGCCGAAGAAGATGCGGGCGAGCCCGGTGCCCTCCGGCTGCTGGTAGCCCGGCGACCCCGCGATCAGGTCATCGAAGCCGTCGCCGTTCGTGTCGCCGGCGCCATCCAGCGCAGAGCCGAGGCCCTCCCAGGCCGCGGTTCCGAAGACCGTCCAGTCGATGAACCCGGTTGGCCCGGCCGCCGACCCGAACTTCGCATGGACGCATCCGGCGTTCATCAGCCCGGTGTCCCAGCCGGGCGCGGAGAAGGCGACGTCCGAATAGCCGTCTCCGTTCAAGTCTCCGGCGCCGCACACTTCGATCCCCATGCCGGACTCGGCCTGGTCGCTCCAGGTGAACCAGCTCGGGGAGGTCGCCGGCCCCGCCGCGGAGCCGAGGTAAATGGCCACGGCGCCTGCATCGGCGGGATACCCTGCGGGGTCATAGCCGGGCGCACCGACAATCACCTCGTCGTACCCGTCGCCGTTCATGTCGCCGGCGCCATCCACGGACCAGCCGAACTCGTCGCCGACCTGTCCGAGGTTCTCCGCCCAGGCCGGTGCGTAGGGCAAGCCGCTCGGACCGCCGAGGTAGACGAAGGCCTGGCCGATCCCGCCGCCCGGAATCTCCGAATCGGTCGATCCGATGATCACGTCGCTGTACCCGTCGCCGTTGACGTCGCCGGCACCGGCCACCGCTTCGCTGTAGAACGAGCCGGGGATTCCCTCGATGCTCCAGGCCGGCGTCCCGGCGAGGCCCGATGACGATCCCAGGTAGAGGAAGGCCTGACCCGTCATCCCCCCCTCGACCATGTGGCCGTGAGATCCGATGATCACGTCGGCGTACCCGTCGCCGTTGACGTCGCCCGCGCCGTCGATGGAGATGCCCAGAGCCATATAGTCCGCGTCGCCGCCTTGCGTCCAGGCGAAATCGCTCCAGAGGCCGACCTCCGATCCCAGGTACAGATAGACCTTGCCGGCATAGCTGTTCCCCCCGTGGTCGGCCTCGGGCGCGCCCACCAGGAGATCGCCGTATCCATCGCCGTTGACGTCTCCCGCGGCCGCGATCTCCATCCCGAACCAGTCGTTGGTGTTCTCTCCGAGACCGATCCAGTTGGGTTGGCTGCTTGGACCGGTCCCGGAACCGAGGTACCCCCACACTGTCCCCTCGTCGTTCTCCGTGTTGTCGTAGTACGGTGCCCCCACGGCGACGTCGCTGAACCCGTCGCCGTTCACGTCGCCCGCGATGCAGACGCTGGTGCCGAGCTGGGAGGCGACCTGGTCGCCAAGCCTGGCCCAACCCGGCGTGTCGGAGAGTCCCTCCGCCCCGCCGGCGAAAGCCCACGCGCCTCCCGCATTTTCCGCCGGCATGTCGTAGGCCCATGTGCCCGCCAGGACGTCGCCGAAGCCATCGCCGTCCACATCGCCTGCGGCGCCGACCGACGACCCGTAGCGAGCGTCGGCCTGGTCGATCTCGCTCGTCCAGACAGGGGCGGTAAAGAGCCCCTCGACCGACCCCTCGTAGACATAGATCTTGCCTTCGTCGGTCTGGCCGCCGTCGTACAACCGGGCACCAACGACGAGATCGGCGAAGGAATCGCCGTTCGTGTCGCCCGCGGGAGCGACCGAGGTTCCGTATCGCGCATTCGTCTGCCCGCCGCTCAGTGTGCGCATCGGCGGGATGGCGACACCGGTGGGCGTTCCCCGATACACGTAGATCCGACCCTCGTCGACCAGGCTACCATCGGCTTCCGGCGCGCCAACGACCACGTCGGCGTAACCGTCCCCGTCCGTGTCTCCGGCCGCCGCCACGCACCAGCCGAAGTGGTCGCCGGACACGACGCCCGTCTGGACCCAGACGTACCCGCCGGCGATGCCGGTGGACGAACCGAGGTAGACCCAGGCCCGGCCGCAGTCGAGGATCAGCCCGGCGTCGTATCGGTCCGCTCCGATGATAATGTCCGCGTAGCCGTCGGCGTTCACGTCACCGGCGGTGGCGACGGATCGGCCGAGCTGCGCAGAGGTCTGTCCCGAGCCGATCGCCCAGGCGAAGTCGCTCTCCACGCCGTAGGCCGCTCCGTAGTAGAGGTACGCCCTTCCATCGTCGGACGAGCTGTTGTCGTAGAACGGGGCGCCGACCAGAATATCATCGTACCCGTCGCCGTTGACGTCGCCGGCGGTGGCGACGCAGAGGCCGTACTGCGCACCGGCCTGATCGCCTTGTCCTGTCCAGATCGGCGTCGGGGCGAGTCCCGACGAAGAGCCGAGAAAGACGAACGCACATCCCTCCTCGGACTGGCCGATGTCGTAGGTGTCGGCGCCGACGATCACGTCGGCGTAGCCGTCGTTGTTCACATCTCCGGCCGGCGCCACGCAGATCCCGAAACCGGCTCCGATCTGATTGCTCTCGTACGACCAGGCCGGCGCGGTGGAGAGTCCGCCGGCCGAACCCAGGTAGAGAAAGGCGGCACCCTCGTACACCTGCGGATTGGAATGACGCGGCGCGCCGATGATGACATCGCCGTAGCCGTCGCCGTTGACGTCGCCGGCCGTGGCGATAGAGTAGCCGAGATAGTCGCCGGCCTCGGCCCCACCAACCTGCCAGACCGCATCGGTTCCGATCTCGCGCGGCGGAGCCACCGCCGAGGTTCCGACACGATCGGTGGGCGCGACGAACGGACCTGATCCGATGCCGGTAGCGATCGGGGCCACGGCCGCGAGCATGATGGCCAGGAGCGACGCCGCGCGGGACACCCGATGAGACATCGACTTGAACCGAAAGCCCGTCATTTCGCACCCCCGTCCGTCCGCCCATTCCTGGGCCCGTGAAGTTCCGCCTTCCGGTACTTGCGGATCGAGGCGGGGTGGACGCAGAGATCGAGCGCGGCCGAGATGGGAGGATGTCTCCAGGCCGCCGCAGGAGGCCGCGTCGCGCCTCTCCCGCACCGAACAGCCGTGAACAAGGATAGCATGGCTGAGGCGCGGCATGCGTCCCGGACCAGGCCCCGCCTACCGGGTGACCACCAGCGGCCGGGAGGCTCTCTGCCCGGCGCCTTCCAGCCGGACGTAGTAAACCCCCGAGGCAACCTTGCGCCCGGACTCGTCTCGTCCGTCCCACACAACACTCCCCGGCGCTGACGCAGATCCGGCAGGTCGGCCGTCGCTCTCGCCGCAAAGGTCTCGGATGACTCTCCCGGCGGCATCGCAGATGGCGAGCCGAACGGCCGCATCGCGCGGTGCGTCAGAGAGGATGTAAGTGATCCGCGTCCAGTCGCGCATCGGGCTCGGTTCGCAGCGGACGAGGCGCCCGGATCGCACGTCCGGCGACACCGACCCACCCGGCACGTCACTGACATCGCAAGCCACCGGCCAGGCACCCATCAGTCCGCACTCAGGATTGCTCTCCGGCGCACAGGGAGATTCCGCATTCAGGCCGTAGGGAGACTCCGGGTTCTGGAGTAGGCAGAGAAGCGGATCTTCATGTAGATTGCCGTTCACTCCAAGCTGGTCCGCGACGCATGGCAGCCAGTCGAGCATTCCGTTTCCGAAGATGTCGCAACAGGTCAGCACATAGGGATCGCCCTGGCTGCAGTAGACCGCGGGATACTCGCCAAATGCCACGATGGAATGCGAGATGCTGAACGTGGACGGGGTTCCGCCCGGACAGGCCATCCCGCTCCCGTGCCCTGTGTTGCCGACGATCGTGCAATGATCCACCTGGAGATGAGAGTCCGCGAAACACTCCAGGGCCCCGCCGGCCGCCTCCGCGTGATTCTGCACGAACGTGCAACGGGCAACGGTGAGCGTCGCGTGATCCCAGAGCTCCACGCCGCCGCCATAGGATGCCGAGCACAGTTCGATCAGGCAGTGTTCCAATCGCGGGCTGCTGAAGGTCTGGACGTTCAGAGCCCCGCCAAATACCTCCGCATGACAGCGCAGGAAGACGCAGTCGGTGATGAGCGGGGAGGACTCCAGACAGCCAATCGCCCCCCCGTCCGAGCCGGCGCTGCAGCTCACGAACCGGCAGTGGCGGATGGTCGGTGAGGCCTGGTGGAGCAGATTGATGGCGCCTCCGGTGTTGGCCAGGCCATTGGCGATGGTCAGCCCCTCGATGACGCAGCCGGGACCGGTGGCCGAGTCCAGGCGCAGGCCATTCCCCAACATCTCGCAGTCCAGAATGCAGGTCTCGGGATCGTTTCCTTCGGAGTGGATAGAGATCTCGAGACTACTGCAGTCAATGCTGCGGTTTCCGGAACCTCGATACGTTCCGGGGGCCAGGACCACTTCGTCCCCATCCACCGACGCGGAGATTGCCGCCTGGATGGTCGGGTAGGGACCGCTACCGTCCGGAAAGACGTGACGCGTGGTCGAGGCGGCGGGCGCAGCCGTGATCGCCGCCAGAGAGACCACCAGACCGAACCGACATGGCAGGCTTGACATAGGCACCTTCCCCTTCTGGCGCCTCGATCGATGCCATGGCCGCCGACAGGGGGCGCCCGCCACCGGCGGAGTCTCGCGTCACCGATGATACTCCGCGAAACGCCCCCGGTGTTCGGGAGACTCCATCCCCCCGAAGACGTAGCCGGTCGGAGCGCCCTGGCCCGCAGCGGCCGGCCGACGCCCGGATCGGCCCGCCAGGATCGACAGCTGTGCATACGCTCGGATATCATTGGGGTGGGTCGGCGTGGACGCAGCCTGGGGGATCGCATGAGGTGGCCATCGATCACGAGCCTGGCAGTGGCGATTCTCCTCCTCGAGGCGGCGCTATCGTCAGCGCGCTCACAGGTGCTCGACCTCCCTCCCCACCCGCGCTTGATCGTCTACGGGACGACGACGAACCCGACCCGCCTGGAGGAGCTTCGCTCACTGGTCGACGCAACCGGATCGCCGCCGCAGTGGAGCGAGCGGAAGAAGGTGTCCGTCCTTGCCTTCCGCTCCCTGCGGGCGGGATCGCGGTTCTGGTCTGAGCGGAATCTCGAGGCGGAATGGGGAGAGAGGCCTATCCATCAGGACGAGCAGTATCGTTGCCTCGCGACCCTCGCCCTGACCGACCTTCTCATGAAATCCAAGGGCACTCTCTATCCGGAGTACACGGGAAATCGGATCTATGCCCAGAAAGCCAACGCCTTCCTCCATTGGTGGCGCGATCACGACTTCCATCACTGGGGCCAGAACCCGGACTTGGCCAGCGGCACCGACCCGCTCGGCTACGCCGAGTTGCTGGCGGGGCACGCCCTCTTCTACGACTGGTGCCACGACTATCTCAGCGTGGCGGAACGGGCATACCACGCGCGCGCGATCTACCATCTCATGACCGACGAAGATCGCATGTACATCTTCCCCTATGGCGACTGGCGCAACGGCTGGTTCGACAACAACCATCTCGGAGTGATCTTCGGGGCAGTCGGCCTGGCCGCGCTCGCCCTGGATCAGGACGACCCCGTATTCAACCAGACGGCACGGGACTCGATCGCCTGGTACCGGGAGAAGGCCGCCACGCGCGTCCGCCAGTACCTCGATGCGAGCTACCAGGGCGGTGGCGCCGGTGTCGAAGGGGTCCTCTACGCGATGTACGGCCTGAATCTCGCGCTGCCGTATGCGCTCGCGACCGAGCGCCTTCGCACGGTGGCACCGGGATACGACGCGCTGCCGTGGAACATGCGCGTGGACGCCCCGCGGAACGCCTATCAGGCCCCGACCTGGCTCTACTGCGAGCAGTTGCCTTTCAACCCGTGCGGAGGAACCCCGCTGAACGACACCTCGCGCCCGCCCTATGACATCAACGCCAGTTTCCGCGCCTGGCCCTGGCTCATGGCCTTCTCCTCCGAGCAGTACCCCAATCTGTCCGTCCCCTTCTTCCACACGATCTACCCTCCCGCCGTGATCGAGGAGGCCGTGGCGGAGGACTTCGACGTCCAGGCCCCCGACCCGATCAGCGACCCCTTCGATGTCCGCCAGGTGACCGATCCGAACCCGGAGTGCTCGGCGGGCGAGCTCAACAGCTGCGGCATTCTCCTCGGCTGGCCGGAGCTCGATCCGTATCCGACCCTCGACCCGAGTGAGCTGACCCGCGGCAAGTACTTCCCCGGGCGCGGCATCACCTACTTCCGGACCGGAGTGCAGTCGCTGCGTCCGGACGGCACCCTGGATTGGCGACCCGACTCCTGTCTCATCACCTTCGAGTGCCGCCAGCATCCCACCTACCCCCCGGGCGTCACGTCGTGGAGCGGCCACACACAGCAGGACGTCAACCACTTCACGCTCTTCTTTGCGCAGCAGCCCCTGTTCTACGACTCGGGGTACGCCGGCTGGGGGCGGCACCCGTCTTTCTTCTCCTATGCGCACAGTCTGCATGAGATCCGGATCGGCAGCGGCCCTTGGGAGGGCTTCACGGAGAACCGGACCCAGGGAGTCGCGATCGGATCGGTGATCGGGTCCGGCGTCGGTCCTTCCTTCGCCGGGGGGATCAACTCCGAGTGCTGGTCCTCGACGCACGTGGTCCGGAGCGTGCGGCGCATCGTCGTGCTGCCGCGACCGGGCGTCCCGGCCCCCTACTTCCTGCTCCATGACGACTTCGAGTTGACGGCCAACGGCCGGGTCCGGGCGATCATGCAGACGGGGAACGAATACGAGGGAGGACTCGTCAACGTCCCGCTGATCGAGGGGAACATGGCCCGCTGGGAGAAGGAAGATGCGCGCGCCGTCCTGGCGTTTCTCTCGCCACCGGGGATGTACCTCTCGACCCCCGTCCTGGCGCCGACCGATACGACCGAGTGGCCGGCGCACTGGATGGTGCGGGCGGAAGTCCCGACCAACCGGACGCGCCACCAGATCGTGAGCCTGGTGGAACCGCGCTTCGCGAGTGACGGCAGTCCGGAACTGGTCGCCGCATGCATCACCCTCCGGACCAGCGACCCGGAGGGCCTGGCCTACCAGATCGACAGCGGCCGTTTCACGGATGTCGTCGCCTTCCGCCCGTACGACCGCACGGAGAACTGGTGGATCTATCCGGAGGGATATCCCCCCATCGAGGCCGAGCAGGCCACGGTGATGGCGATGCGGTTCGACGAGTCGACGGTGTCAGCCTACGCCACCCGCGCGGGACTGCTCAGCGGAGGGGGAATGCTCTCCTGCGGCGGGCGCAAGGTGGCCGCCCTGTCCGGTGGTCAGGCTTCGACCCTCTCCTTCTCCGAGACAGGCGCCTCCGCCTGGATCGACGGGAACGCGACGCCGGAGTACTTCGTGGCTCCGATCCCGTTCGTCTCGACACCCGATCTGACCCGCCGGTCATCGTCAGAAGCGGGAAAGGCGAAGGGACTGACCGAGTCCACGGTGCGCCGGATTCCGAACCCGTTGCGAGTGGGGGCACAGATCGAGTGGCACGGAGGTGAGGGGCCGATCGGAATCGGAGTCTACGATCCCTCCGGCCGCCTGCTTCGGACCATCGAGGGCCGCGACGACCTGAGCATCCGATGGGACGGGCGCACGTCCAACGGAGACGCAATCCCCAGCGGGGTGTATCTCCTCCGCCTCCGACACGGCCAGTCCATCTCGACTCAGAGAGTGGTCATCGTGCGATGACGAGCGCTATCGGATCCTCACCAGCCGCGTCGCCGCCGTCATTGGGCCGGCCTGAACGGCAATGAAGTAGGTGCCGGCGGGGACGGTACGGCCGCCGTCGTCTCGACCATCCCAGACGAGGCGAGGAAGATCGGTCAGATCGCGAACCCGGCGCCCCGCCGGATCGAAGACGCCGACTCGAACGGGGCCTCGCTGGGGGGGCGTGAATCGGATGTACGTCTCGCTCGAACTCGGGTTCGGCCAGACGCTGACGAGCGCCTGCGAAGCGCTCGGGCCGTTCCCCTCGATCGAAGCCGGCTGGTCGCACTGCCCGGGCAGGATCAAAAGACCGGCGCTGTAGTCGATGACGAAGACATGCCCACCCGAGGCCGCGACGCCGAGGGCGGCATCCGGCGTGTCCGCGCTCCCCACGAGACGGGGAGCGGCGGGATTGGTGACGTCGACGACCTGGAGCCCGGAGTGGTCATCCGCCACGTAGGCGAACTGGGCGGAATCATCGGAGAGATCAACGCTCTCGGCATCGGAAAGGCCTTCGACCTGCCCGACGATCGAGGGGCTCGCGGGATCGGAGAGGTCGACCACGAGGAGGCCGTCCACGCCCGCGACATACGCGAACGAGCCGAAGAGCGTCACATCACGCGCCGGACCGGGCGTGTTCACGCTTCCCATGACCTGGGGGCTCGAGGGATCCGCGCAGTCGACCACGGTGAGCCCGCCGTCTCCCGCCACGACCGCCCGACTCCCGGCCAAGGCGAGGGCGGTCGCGCCGGAGGGAACCTCCACCCTCCCCGCGACCCAGGGGGCCGCCGGGTTTGAGAGGTCGATCACCAGGAGCGAATCGCCATCCGCGACGCAGGCACGTCCGGGCAGAACCGCCACATCACCGGCGTAGCCTGGGGTGTCCAACGTGCCGAGGATGGACAGGCTGGACGGGTTCGTGATCGCCACGACGTGCAGGCCCTCGACTCCGGCGGATACGCCGGCGTAGTTTCCCGCGACGGCCACTCCGGTATCGATCCCCGGGGTATCCAGGCTTCCCACGGTCTGCGGGGCCGCGGGGTTCGTGATCTCGACGGCGAGAAGGCCGTGGACCGCGTCGGTGACGAAGGCATGGGTCGCTGAGACCGCGACATCGCGGGAGTGATCGCCGGTGTCGACGCTTCCCACGACCGCCGGGCTCTGTGGGTTCGTGATGTCGAAGATCTGAAGTCCTTCGACCATGTCGGTGACGAAGGCGAACTCCCCACCGACGGCCACCGCGCTGCCGGTGCTCGGGACCCCCTGGCCGCCGATCGCCCGCGGGTCACTTGGAACCGTGACGTCGATCACCTGGAGGCCGTAGTAGTGCGCGACGTAAGCCCGGCCCGGCTCGATCGCGACCTCGAGGGCGTAGTTCTGGGTCGGCAGGCTACCGACGATCTGCGGGGATGCCGGGTTGCTGACATCGACGATCTGAAGCCCGGCGCCAAACGCTGCCACGTAGGCATAGCTGCCCAGAACCGCCACGCCAAAGGCGAAGTCGCCTGTCGCCACCATCCCGGTGATCGACGGACTCGCGGGAAGGGTGATGTCGACCACGGTGAGGCCGGAGTAGCCCGCCACATAGGCGCGGCTTCCTGCGACGGCCACATCGATCGCCCCGCCCGGAATCGATACGGACCCCACGATGGTCGGGCTCGCCGGGTTCGCGACCTGGACCACTTGAAGCCCAGCGGCGCCATCCGCCACGTAGGCATGCCCGGCCGCCACGGCAACGCTGTACGCCGTTCCCGGCGTGTCCACCGAACCGAGCACCTGCGGGCTCGAGGGGCTTGCCGCGTCGATGATCCGAAGTCCGCTCCCGGAGTCCGCGACGTAGACGCGGCTTCCCTCGGCATCCAGGCTGGAGGCGAAGCCGGGTGTGTCGGCCGTCCCGACGAGCAGAGGAGCGGTCGGATCCGCGAGGCTGATCACCTGGAGACCCCAGGAGCCGTCTGCGACGAAGGCCCAGGCGAGGTCAACCGACAGATCGACTCCGCCGGCCGATCCCGGCGTGTCGACCGATCCGACCCAGTGGAGAAAAGCGCCGTAGTCGATGCAGTCGGCCAGGGCTGGAGCGGCGGAGCCGAGGCCCGCGGCGACCCAAAGCGCCAACCACAGCGTCCTCACGCCCCACCACCGAGATTGGCCGCGATCGCCGGCGGCCGCCAAGGCCTCGTTCATGACGGGTTCCCCATACCCTCCATCATACCGCGGCGGGAGGGGTGGTATACTCGGGAACGGCTTCCGCGAGGAGGTTGAAGATGCACACCCCGACGATCGGATCGACCCTGACCCGCCTGATGGCCGGGTGGACGGCACTGCTTCTCTGCGCCGGGCCGTCGCTCGCACAGCCCCCCGACACGCTTTGGACCAGGACGTTCGGCGGGACCAACATCGATGTGGGTTACGACGTGCGGCAGGCCACCGGCGGCGGTTTCATCGTGACGGGGTACACCCGTTCCTACGGCCTCCCCAGCCGCAACCTGTGGCTTCTGAAGACCGACCCTGCCGGCCACGAGGAATGGAACCAGGCCTTCGGGGGCACCAGCGACGACGAAGGGGAATCGGTCTGGCCGACTGCCGACGGCGGCTACATTGCCGCCGGGTACACCCTCTCTTCCGGAGCGGGAGGCAAGGATGTCTGGCTGGTCCGGACGGACGCGGAGGGGAACGAGGAGTGGACGCGGACCTTCGGCGGCACGAGCGACGATGAGGCGTACGCGGTCCAGGAGACGGCCGATGGCGGCCTGATCGTCGCCGGGGCCACCTCATCCTTCGGCGCCGGCAGCCGGGACGCGTGGCTCATCCGCACCGACGAGTCGGGCGCGCCGATCTGGACCCGGACTCTTGGAGGATACGGCTCGGACGGTGCCTGGTCCGTGTCGCAGACCTCCGACGGGGGGTTCATCCTCTCGGGCTGGACCTTCTCCTATGGTCCCGGCTACGTCGGGAACGCCTGGCTCGTGAAGACCGACTCGTTGGGCACGCTCGAGTGGCAACAGGCGCTCGGCGGCTCCGACGCGGACCGAGGTTACTGCGTGCAGCAGACCTCCGACGGTGGGTACATCATGGCTGGCTACACCGACTCCTTCGGCGCGGGGCTCTACGACCTCTACCTGGTCAAGACCGACAGCGAAGGAACCACCGAGTGGAGCAAGACTTTCGGCGGGACTGGCCGGGACTATGGGTACTCCGTGGTGCAGACGGCCGACGGCGGGTACCTCGCGGCGGGATACACCCTCTCCTACGGCGCCGGAGGGGACGATGTGTGGCTCGTGAGGACGGATGCGGACGGGGACCTGGAGTGGCAGACCACCTACGGAGGCTCTGCCTCCGATGTCGGCTACGCCGTGACGAAGACGACCGACGGCGGATACGCGGTGACGGGGCACACCCTCTCCTTCGGGGCGGGCGTGCACGACGTGTGGCTGATTCGCCTGGCGCCGGAGGATCCCTCTGCCGTCCCCCTCCCCGACGCCGCCGCGGCCGGCGCCGAGTTCGAGGTCCGGCCCAACCCCTTCTCCCGGTCGGTGGCCGTGCGCTACGCCATTGCGCAACCATCGACGGTCAGGCTATCCATCCACGACACGGGTGGACGGCTGGTCAGGCTCGTGCAGGAAGAGCAGTCACGGTCTGGTGGCCACATCATGGTCTGGGATGGTCTCGGCCAGGCCGGATCTCCTGTTCCACCGGGGGTCTACTACTGCCGCCTCGAGGCCGGCAACCTCCGGACCGTCACCAAGGTCGTGCGTGTGAGGTGATCGGAGTCCCGACCGTTCCACTCGGCCGCGTCGTCGCCGGCCGCGAACTCGGCCGGAACCTGCGGGGTGGGCACGATGGACTACTTCGATCTCTTCCATCTCCTCGAGCGCACCGTGAACTACGGGGACGACCTGATCCCGATCGACCGTCACGTCAGAGTCATCACGCGCTCCTTCCGCTCGCAACACCAGTGGATCGTCTCTGGCGCGACAGACTACCGCTGCCCCACCCATGGAGTCGCCCTCACGGAACCTGAGCCGCACGTCTCGGGGGCCGGGGCGAGCGCCCGGAGCCTCGATGTCCACGACATCCAGGTCTCGGAGAATCACGACTTTCGATACCACGTCTTTCTGCCGGCGTCCGCCCCTCGGGTCGACGAGGTCATCTTCCTCTTCCACGGTCTCAACGAGAAGTACTGGCACAAGTACTTTCCCTGGGCTTATCACCTCGCCGCGAACACCGGTAAGGGCGTGATCCTCTTTCCCATCGCGTTCCACATGAATCGGGCGCCGATGGCCTGGAGCGATCGCCGGCTGATGCACCGCGTTTGCGCGGAGCGCCGGCATGCGTACCCCGAGGTGATCGGCTCCACCCTGTCCAACGCGGCGATCAGCACCCGGCTTCAAGCCCGGCCACAACGCTTCATCTGGTCAGGATTGCAGAGCTACTACGACGTCCACCAGCTCATCGGAGAGATCGCCGCGGGTGCGCATCCGCAGATCGATCCCTGGGCCACCTACGACTTCTTCGCCTATTCGATTGGCTGTCTTCTCGCCCAGATCCTGCTCATGACCGATGCGTCGGGCCGACTGGCGAAGAGCCGGATGTGCCTCTTCTGCGGCGGGGCGGTTCTGAATCACATGTCCCCGGTCTCCCGCGTCATCCTCGACAGCGAGTGCAACGTCGCCCTCTATTCGTACGCCGTCGAACACCTTGAAAGCCACCTCCGGCGCAACGAACGGCTGCGCCACTTCCTGGGCGACTCCCACCCGGAGGGGCTGAACCTCCGCTCGATGCTGAACTACAACGTCATGCGCCGGGAGCGCGAGGAATGCTTCCGTCAGCTCGGGCCGCGCATCCTCGCCATCGCCCTGGAGTCCGACCAGGTGGTACCCGAGTACGAGGTGAGAAACGCCCTGCAAGGAGCGGCGCGCGATCTCCCGTCCCACGTCGAGGTTCTGGACCTGCCCTATCCGCACCGGCACGAGGATCCCTTCCCCATGAATGCGGCCTGTCGCGGCGCCGTAGATCACGCCGCCCGGCAGGTCCTCGGGCTGGCGACGGACTTCCTGACCAGGCAACCATGATCGCCACTCGCAGTTCCAGTTCGCTGCCAATCTTTGACAGACAGCCGGCTGACTCTACTTGAAGATGCCGAAATGCCCCAAGACCCACCATAGGATCAAAAAGACGATAATCGTGGAGAGGCATCCTCCGCCCAGTTTCTTCGCGCCCCACCCTGCCGCGAGTCCTCGCAGAAGCTTGCTCATGCCTATCTCCTTCTCGACGCCCCGGACCTGCCGGAGCCGGGATCACAACCGGCCGTCCCACCCGCGCTCCGAGCCGGATCGAGCCCGGCCGCGCGCGCGAGCTCCCGGCACATCGTCCAGACATCGGCGTCGGTGTTCGCGAGCAGGGCGATGAATCCGTCCCCGGCGGGATAGCGCATCGCGATGGCGGCGACTCCCGGATTGACGCCATCCTTGCCGTAACGGAGCGGCCGGCCGGCGGGGTCGAAATCGTGCACGAGGGAGTAGCCCATCCTCTGCTCGCCCCCGTTCTTGAAGTCGGCGTAGTGAACGACGGGCGAGAGGATCTGCCGACGCGACTCGGGGGAAAGGTAGTCGGGGCCTTCGATGGCGGCAAAGAAACAGCGGAGATCGTCGACGGTGGTGTACGCGCCCGCGTCGGGTGAACCGACCGGGGGATAGGCATAGATGTTCTTGCGCAACCCGGCGGAATGGCACTCTTCCTTGCCATCCTTGGCATACCCCTCGGCGAGATCGGGCTCCACCCCGTCCTTCGCGAAGAAGCCGGTCCGTGTCATGCCGGCGGGGGCGAAGACCTCACGCTCCACGATCTGGCGATAGGTCAGGCCTGTCTTCTCCTCCAGGACGAGGCCGGCGAGGACGAAGGCGCAGTTGTTGTACCGGCAGCCTTGGCCTGGAACAAAGAGCGGCTCCTTCATCACGAACTGCGGCAGCAGGTCGCGCGTGGAGCGCACCCTGTAACACGGCCGCTCGAGCCAGATCTCCTCGTAGCTCTCGCCCGCCTCCTCATCTGCGTCGTCGGCGATACCCGAGGCATGGGTCAGACATTGGCCAAGCGTGACCTCCCGCGGGATAGGAGAGTCACCGAGGTCGACGATATCTCGCACGCGATCATCGAGGCTCACAAGACCGCGGTCGATCAGGCGGAAGACAGCCGCCGCCGTGAAGATCTTCGTGACCGAGGCGGTGTCGAAGCGCGTGTCGGGCCGGTTGCGTACCAGGAATCCGAGGTGCGCGTAACCGCGCGCCCCCGATAGGATCGTCCGGCCGTCAGCCGCAACGAGGAAGGCGCCCCAGAAGCCGCCCTCGCGCTCGTGGTGGTCGATAATGGCAGAGAGGGCCGATTCCACCCTTTTTTCAGATTCGGACATGGAAGCCTCCGGACCTGTCCCGCCCCCCAGTATGCCAGAACCCGGTCCACGCCGTCTCTCCGTTCTGGGGACCCGCCGCGGATGTATGGAGACCCCGGCAGCTCTCACGACCGGGGTCTCCCGATGCGTTCCGACCCCGCAGACTCGTGGTCGGAGGAGATGGCCCCTCGGAAAGAACGGTCTGCGAACAACTCTCTGGGCGGCACCTCACGCGGGTCAAAAGGTCAACTGGTCGGCTCCGGCTCGCGGGACGAGTTTGGGGGGCTCGGCACCTGCAAAAGCTACCTCACCACGACGAATCGTGTCGGCGTGCACTCCAGCGGCGCCACGTGCACATAGTAGATCCCGCTGGGTACTCGCCGGCCGGATTCGTCATATCCGTTCCACTCGATTCGCTGAGGCCCGGACCCACGCATTCCCGCAGCCAAACGCCGAACGCGACGTCCGCAGGCATCGAACAATGTGACCTCGAGCGGGTCGCTCCTGCCCGTGTGCAGTGCGATCGTCGCCGTCGTCCGAACCGGACACGGCCGTACCGTGATCGCGCTCTGGGATGAGCGGGGAGCCATGACATCCTGTGTGGCCGCAGTGGCCCCAGGACACTGCCTGAACAATACCTCGAGCCCTGCGTCGTCATCGGCGACCAGCAAGTAGTGACCCACATCGGCGATTCCCCAGGCAAAGCCGGGCGTGTTCAAACTCCCCACGGCATGAAGGTCACTAGGTGTCCCGACGGAGGCGACAAGCACGCTGGTGTAATCGCTGACATAGGCGACGTCGCCGACGACGAGCACCCGCAGGGCGTAGCCGGGCGTGTCGAGACTTCCAAGGAGCACGGGGTGCGCCGGGTCGGAGAGGTCCACGGTGTGCAGCCCCCCCACGGAGGATGCAACATAGGCCAGCGAACCGACGATCTGCAGGGACTTCACCGCACCCGGTAGCGCGATCCGGCCCACCTCGAAAACCTCGTTCGGGTCGGAGACGTTGAGAACAGCAAGTCCCGCGGCTCCCTCGGCGACGCACAGGAGGCTCCCGAACGGCTCGGCATCCTGGGGTTCCCCGACCAGCGGCGCTGACGCGAGAAGCGTCGGCGTCCGAGGGTTGGAGATGTCCAGGACGTGAAGGGCGTCACCGATGTCGGCTGCGTACAACCGATTGCCGACCACGCCGATTCCGAGGATCTCGGTGCCCACATCCAGGTTGGCCGCGATGGCAGGAGCCCCCGGATGCAGCACATCGACCACCGTCACGCCCGCGGCGCGATCGGCCGCGAAGAGCCAGGTCCCCTGAAGCGCCAGATCGAAGACCTCCCCAGGGGTGAGCACGAAGCTCCCCCCAACCGGATGAACGGGATCGGACAGGTCGACCGATTGGACGCCGGCGAAAGCCCTGGCCAGGAATGCCCAGCGTCCGCTCTCGGAGACAACCACATCGGTGATCTGGCTGCTCATTCCGACCGCCGGACCCGCGAGCGGTGCGCTCCTGCCGTTCCCCAGGACGGCGATCTGGACGCCGTCACCCCCGTAGTATGCGCGGAGCCCATCCGTGTCGACATGGAAGGCGCTGGCAGCCGCACCGACGGTCCCGGCCATCTGGAGGTGGAATGGGTCGTGGGCGTCAATGACGACCAGCCCTCCATGACGGTCCGCCACCATCACGATCGAGTCTGCCACCGCGACATCGCTGGCCTGGTCCAAGGTGGCCACAGATCCAAGCCTTACGATTGGCCAGCCCGCTCCTACATCGAAGACAACGAGGCCGGCCGCCCCGTCGGCGACAAAAAGCAGATCACCGGAAGTCGCTGCGCCCAACGCCTGCCATGTGTCGTATCCGCCGACCCGAACCGGAGAGGCCGGATCGGAGATGTCGACGACCTGGACGCCGGAAGATCCGCTCGCGACATAGGCGTACGGCGGGCGCAGGGCGACGTCGTATGCGTTCCCGGGGAGAGCCAAGGAGGCCATGATCAAAGGCGCCGTCGGATCGGACAGATCGATGATGTAAAGTCCATAGGGGCCGTTCGCCACGTATGCGAGGTCCCCGCTCACGGCGGCTCCCCAGGCGAATGCGGGGGTGGGAAGCGTTCCGAGGAGTGTCGGTGCGGTCGGATCGGAGACATCAACGATCTCGGAGGGGCCGAATTGCTCGACGACCACGAGCCGCGTCCCGGTGAGAGCGACGTCATGTGGCGAGGTCCCGAGCGGGAGGTGCCCGATCTCCCGCGGACGGTCTGGAATGCTCACGTCCACGACATGGAGGCCATCCGTCGCATTGACGGCATAGACGAGGTCGCCTCCGACCGTCAGAGCGTAGCAGCCGGTCGCCGGCACTCCGCCGGCGACCCAGTGGAGATACTGGCCGTAGTCGATACACTCAGCCCCCGCGAGTCCAGGAGCGCCAAGCCACGCGATCACTCCTTGGAGGAAGACTACCTCGGTCAGTCTTCGTCGGTAGCTCAAGCGAGGCAGGCGACAGGCCCTGCTCCGGCCTGGAGACTTCGGGAAAACGACGGCCCGGCAGGCTCGGTTGATGCGGGAAGTCGGTCGCCGCCAGACCGGCAGCAGGGCAAGGGCGCTAAGTCCTCTCCTCACAGCTACGCCCCCTTTCCGATAACCCAGCAGGAACGTGCACCGTCATCATACGCCCAGGCATCGCTCGGCGATAGCCGATCCGCCTACTCGGCGAAGCCCCCATAGTCCTTCGCCCCAGCTGACTTGACGCATACCGATGGTACGCTTCCGGGCCATGTGCGCACACCCCTAGCCCTCCTCCGGGCCGCGCTCGCATCTCGGACCGCCTTGACCCTGGAGAACCTGGCCCTGGGTCAGGAACTGGGAGCAGGCGCTGATCGTGTCAGGCCGGACACGGTCATCGCCTGGTTTCGCCAAGGGTTGTGCCGAACGCGAATCCGCACGTGGGTTGACGCACCGACCGCCTGGGCTACTATCTTCTCCGACCGTCCCGGAGGGTCTTATGGGCGCGGAAACCGGCCAGATGCTTTCCCACTACCGGCTCGTCGAGAAGATCGGCGAAGGCGGGATGGGGGTCGTTTGGAGGGCCGAGGATACGATCCTCCACCGCACCGTCGCCCTCAAGGTGTTGCCGACCGACCTCGCCTTGGACGAGCGCCGCCGCCGGATGTTCCTCAACGAGGCCCGTCTCGCCGCATCGGTCAGCCACGCTCACATCGTCCAGGTGCACGAGCTGGGGTCGGATGCAGGCCTCGACTTCATCGTGATGGAGTACGTGGACGGGAGACCGCTCAGCTGGATGCTGCGCGGCAGGCCGTTACCGCCGGATAGAGTGGCCGAGCTGGGCCTGCAAATCGCACGGGGTCTGGGTCGCGCCCACCACGAGGGTCTCATCCACCGCGACCTGAAGCCTGGGAACATCATGGTGACCTCGGAGAGCGAGGTGAAAATCGTCGACTTCGGGCTGGCCATGCTGCACGAGGCCAACGATCGATCGATCGATTCTCGGGCGTCGACCGTGACCGACGTTCTTCCCTCCAGACGGAAGTCGTCCGTTGTGGGCACCGTGCCCTACATGTCCCCCGAGCAGGTGCGTGGCGACAAGCTGGACCCGCGTAGCGACATCTTCTCCCTCGGATCAGTCCTGTACGAACTCACGACGGGCCGACGGCCCTTCTTGGGATCACGGCCGTCAGAGGTCGCGAGCGCGATCCTGAACGGTCGACCGACGCCCGTACACGAACTGGTGCCTAAGGTGCCCCTCGATCTGGACCGGATCATTGAGAAGGCGATGGCCCCGCGACCGGCCGAGCGTTACCAGATCGTCGATGATCTCGCGGTCGACCTGAGGCGCCTGGCCAAGGAGCTGGAGTCCGGCTCCTCCCCTTCCTACGATGACCTCAAGCCCACCGGCACCGGCCGCCGGATGCGCTGGGCCCTTGCCGTCCTCGCCGTCCTCGTCTTCGTCGCCCTCTGGCTCGGCGGTCGCTCGCTCTGGCCGCGGCTTGCGACACCCGGGGCGGGCCGCGAGCGCACGGTCCTGATCCTCCCGATGGAGGTCCGCGGTCAGACCGACGGCGGGGAATACGCCGGTCGCGCCTTTGCCGAGGCTATGGCCATCAACCTCGCACAAGCGAAGGAAGTCAGGGTCCTCCCTGTACCCGCGCCGGGCGACCTGACCGTCAGTGGCGGCACAAGGTGGAGCCGGTTCCTCCGTGAGTCTGACGTGGACCTGCTGCTGACCGGCTCTCTTACCCGGGAAGACCAGGGAACCCGGGCGACGATGACCGTGGTCGACGTTCGGCGAAATCGGGTCGTGTGCGGGGCCGAGGAGAAGGCTGTCGACGGTGATCTTTCGAGGATCGCAGCCTCGATGACCGGCACACTCTCGAGAGAACTCGGTCTGGCGCGACAGAAGCTGTACGACTACGTCCGAAACGTCACCTGGACCCCCGAAATGGCGAACTTCCCGGGGCTCGCCGACATCGTCGTCGCCCTGCGCCTCCACGACGTGCCCGCGGGCCTCGCCGGCACAGAGCGACTGATCGAGGCGTTCCCGGACGTGTACGAGGCCCACCTGATGCGCCTCGTGGCCTTGGTCGACGCAACGAACCGCGACCCGTCGGAGGCGGCCAGCGATGCCGTGCAGAAGGAGCTCGACGTCCTCAGACGGATCGACCCAGCCAACCCTTGGTCGGAGTTCTGGGGCACGGCGACCGAGAGGACGCAGGCGTGGTGGGATCGGTTGATGGCCCGCGACGATCTGACTTCCGCCTGTCGTGCCCACTTCGCGCGGCAGCGAGGTGTCAACCAGATGAGCAGAGACACCACAGAGGCTGGAAGGGCCCTCGGGCTCGCGTACGTCGAGCAGTCCGTATCGCTCGATCCCGCCAACGCGTTCAGCTTCCTTTACCTCAGCTGGGCCCTCGAGTGGGCAGGTCGCTCCCACGAAGCGCTCGATGCGGCCCGCCAGGCCTTTCAACTCGATCCGACGATGCCGATGATCGCCATGAACTACGCTGAGCGCCTCGCCGGGATGGATCGCCTTGAGGATGCGCTGCGCGTCTTCAAAGCCGCCTGCGAAACCGGCCAGACGCAGACCGAGTGGTCCGCGTATGCTCTGGCTCTCCGCCGAGCGGGCCGGATCGCCGAGTCGGTGCAAGAGGCGCGGATCGCGGCCACGAGACCTGAGACGGGCAACGGCGTGTACAACCTAGCCTGCTACTGGGCCGTCTCGGGGAATCGGGTGGAGGCGATGCGATTCCTTCGCCGCAGCCTCGATCTCGGCTCCCTGAGCGTACAAGCCGAGAAGGACACGCACCTGGTCGCTATCCATCGTGACCCGGAGTACGGGACCATCATGCGAGAGGTCCGCAAACGAGCTGAGGCCGAACGCGCTCACCGGAAGTAGCAGTGGACTCGCCGCCCAAGGAGGCACCTCCAGCGGACTCGCTGGCACCCCCCGTGGTGTGCCAAAGAAGAGAAACGGCATCACGCCGCCATCCGATAATCGCACCTGAGCATTCCACCGAGGCTCTCCCGAAGCGCCACTCGGCCCAGGCCGACTTCGCCCCGTGACTCGCTCAGCTCGTTGCCGAGACCCTGGTGGTTCCGTTCGGCGCTCACCCAGTGGGACTCGTCGCGGAGAACGGAGAGCCGGAGAATGCGGGTCCTATACGTACGAGTCCGCCCGCGCGTTGCCGCGTTCTCTGGTTGACGCAGCCGTCGCTCACTCTCGCCGAAGTCACGCTCCCGCACCCGCAGATCCCGCCACCCGTTGCGGGTGCAGCGAGACCCCGGCGACATCAGCCACCGGGGCCCTCTCGATGGGTTCCGACCGCGCAGACTCGTGGTCGGAGAAGATGGCTCCCCAGACAGGAAACCGCTCAAACCGCCCGGGCGCTCGTGGCTGCTCAGGCTGCCGCCTGAGCGCTGGAGAGAAGCTGGGCCGTACGGCCAGTTCCCCCCGGTGAGTATCTGCTTGGTCTTCCCATGCCACCGTCCTCCCAAGGAATGGAGTCTCCGGGAATCCCGCGGCAGTTCACAGGGCCACCGCGAAGACTATTCTCGTCGAAACCGTAGACCGTCCCAGCAGGGCGTCGTCGTCTTATCGGGCACGGCTGCGGTTCCAGGTCTCCTCCACTGCAACCCGAAACCTCGAATGCTCGTAGTCTCGGATAAGCCGTTGGCCGCCACTCCTACCCCTGAAGGAGCGTGGAACCATGACGCGTCTGCTCGCCCTCCTCATTGTGCTTGGCCTTTCCGTTCCCGCTGCTGCCGCCGCCGGCAGCGATCCGACTGGCAACCCGCACGACCCTGAATTGAACTTCGAGTACGTCTGGCGTTCCATCGACCGGACCTATGGCCAGTTCAGCGTCAAGAATGTCGACTGGGACATGCTCTACCGGATGTACCGCCCGCAGGTCACGGCAGCAACCACGGACGAGGAGTTGTGGGACATCCTGGTCACCATGCTGGGGACCCTGAACGACGCGCACGTCTGCCTGAGCGACGGAAAACGACGCATCTGTGGCGGCAGCGCCGAGGAATTCACCCATGCCAAGGACTTCTCGCTGGACCTGGTGAAGACGAAGTACCTCCACGGCGAGTCGTCCGCTGCCCGCGAGGGCACCTACACCTCCGGCTGGCTGACTGACCAGATCGGCTATCTTCACATCGCCGACCTCAAGCGCGACAGCGAGCCGCACACGCAGGCCATCGACGGTTTTCTGGGCGAGTTCGCGAGCGCTCGGGCTCTGATCATCGATGTGCGGGACAACCCTGGCGGCAGCGGCCGGAACCATGAGACCGTGGCGAGCCGGTTCGCCGATCGTCGGCGGCTATTCATGCAGTCCCAGACGCGGTATGGTCCGAATCACGACGATCTCTTGCCCCTGGAGTACGGGGCTGTCGAGCCGAACGGCCCGATCCAGTTCACCCGGCCGGTGGTTCTGTTGACCCACCGGCACACCGCCAGCGGCCCCGAGGGGTTCACGCTGGCCATGCGCGTATTGCCCCACGTGACCGTCGTCGGCGACTTGACGGAAGGGGCGATGTCGTCCCAGTATCCCGACCGCCTTCCGAACGGCTGGACGCTGTTCGTGGCGTTCAAGGTGACCCGGGACCACGAAGGCATCTGCTGGGACGGGCTCGGCATCCCCCCCGATCTCCGGGTCCTGAACACGACGGCGGAGATCGCGGCGGGGACGGACCGGCAGCTGGAGTTTGCGCAGCGGCTGCTGGAGCGGGGCGCTCCGGAGCCGCAGGACGAGGCCGCGAGCATCACGGCCGTGAGGACGTCCCTCGTCGACGAGTACGCGCGCGGCATCCGCGAGCAACAAGTCGAGGCCGCGATCGCCGCGCTCAACCGGGCGCGCGCAGCCGGCGCCGACACAGCCTTCTTCGGCGTGGACGAGGCGATGCGGCTCGCCGAGCAGTACCTCGGGCGCAAGCAATACTCTGCGGCGATCGGCCTGCTGAAAGCGTGCCGGGAGGACGTCCCGAAGCTGGCCGCTACGTACGCCATGCTGGCTAAGGCCTACGCGGGCGCCGGCGACGTGCCAGCGGCCGAGACGACGCTGGCGCAGGTGAAGTCCGTCGAGCCCATGTTCCCCTGGGAGGCGCCGCAGATCGAGCGGGCGCGCCTCGATGTGCGGAAGGCGAAGCTGGGATCCGCCGCGACGGTCTTCGGGCAGGCCCTGGCCGAGGGAGGCATCCCGGCCGCGGAGAAGACGCTTGAGGAGCTGCAGGCCCGGCGGGACACGGGGCCAGTCTTCGATGAAGGCGACTTCAACACTCTGGGCTATGAGCTTCTGCAGGCGGGCAACATCGAGAGCGCCGTCTACGTGTTCGAGAAGGGCGCTCAGCTCTACCCGGATTCCTGGAATGCCCACGACAGTCTCGGCGAGGCGCTGCTCAAGGCCGGCCGAAAGGAGCAGGCTATCCAGCAGTACCGGAAGTCGCTCGAGCTGAACCCGCGCAACCAGGGAGCGAAGAAAATCCTGGAGGAGCTGGGGGGCTAGTACAGCTGCTCGTCACTGGCACTTGCGTCCCTGGTGGACCAGTTCTCCGGCAGGAGGTGCTCGGGCGCCCCCAAGTCAGCGATCGTCCGCGTCTCCCGCCCTCGAGCGTACTTTTGCCGGGACGAAGGCCGCCATGGCTTTGCTGAGCCCATGCGGGCCGAGGCTGAGCTCGGCAATCCGGTGCCTTCGAAGCGATCCGGAACCACGGTCTTGTTGCGAATGAGCGCGAACGGAACGCGGTGCGCTGGTGGGACATGCGAGGGCGCGTCCCCCGCACGAGCGGACCCCGGACCTACGAAAACGGAAAGGAATCCGGCCATGGTCGCCAAGAGCGACCGCATCCCAATGTTCACCTGACTCCTCGTCATTGCCGAAGCTGGAGCGACCCGTCGCCGGGTGGGTTCCGGACCCACTGAAAGTCGCCGCCTTTGCACGGCGCACGGTTGCTCGAACCGCCCGCCTCACTCCCCGCCGCGCAGGATCTCCAACATCTCTTCGGCCCGCCGGTTGTCAGGCATCAGGGCGAGCGACCTCTCATAAGCCACCGCCGCCGCCGCCCGATCGTCCTTCTCCAGGCAGGCTTCCCCGAGACGGTTGTAGAGCAAGGCGGAATTGGGCAAAGCACGAACGGCCAGCTCCAGGACTCTCACCGCCTCGTCGACCATCCCCCGGCGTATCAACCGGAAGCCCAACGTACTGAACTCCCCCTCGGACCATGCAAGTCCCGGCTGGCCGTCCGGGGCCGGCCACGGGCATCTCTCGAGAGCAGCCCGGATCCCTTCCTTCTCGATGGTCTGACTCACAATGCGAGCGGCGGAGTTCTCGGTCCTGACGTCTCCATACCGCTGGGCGAGGGACCGGCAGAAGCTCGACAGGTCTGCCCTCGTAAGCGCCTGGCCGTGCCCCGGCACGACCGTTTCGAGCCCCGCTTCTCGTTGCAGCAGTCCCTCCAGCTCGCGCACCAGCCTCGGAACATCGACCATGGCGTCGATCGAGAAGCAAGGGCTCCACGCCGAACAGATCAGGTCCCCGGCCAGAAGGAGCTTCTCCTGCGGAACGTAGACGACGAGGTCGTGGTTCGTGTGGGCCTCGCCGCAGAAGCGTAGCTCCAGGTTCAGATCACCAAGATCCAGGCGCAGGCTGTCCTTGAATGTGATGGCCGGCTCCATGGCAGCTTGCTGATCGTGCGAATCCCGGTCCATAGACTCCAGCGCCGCGATCCCTGCCCGCAGCGACTCCGCCTCCTGGCTCCCCGGGTCCGAAGCCTGATATCTGGTACGGGCATCGTCCAACCGGGATCTCCGGCTCCACTCCCGGCGGAGCGCCGAAGCCCTGCCGTGGAGAACGAATGCCGCGTAGTCCTGGTGCGCAACCAGCGGGACGGCCGGGAAAACCTGGTTGCCGGAGGAGTGATCCGGATCGCCGTGCGTGTTGACGAGGTAGACGAAGTCCTTCCTTCCGAACTCCTCCTCGATCACTCGGCGCAGACGCCGCATCACGCGGGCAGAACGGTTCGTGTCGATCACGACAATGCCCGAATCCGAGGCGATCGCGGTCACGTTGACATCCTGGCAATCCACAACGATCACCCGGCGGCTCAAGCGCTTCACGGTATGGAAGGACTCCGGGGCATCCGGCGCACCAGGCCCGGCGAAGGCCACGATGGCCAGGGCCATCAGCCCGGGGACAAGAGCCAGGTGCCGCTTCATGAGGCCGAAACCCCGCTCCCGCGGATAGCCCCGGACGTCCGTCGCCTGGCAACTACGCATGATCGCTCCCTCACGCCCGCGTGGTCCGCGAAAACCCCGCACGTGACTTCCAGCATCAACTTGCCATCGTTAATGGTACGCTCCGAGACCCTATGAAGACACCGACTTCCGCCTTCATCGCAATCCTCCGGGCGGCGCCCTTGCCCCGGACGACCTGGCTCCGGAGAACGCGGCCTTGCGCCAGCAGCTCACGATCCACCAGAGGAATCAGAAGCATCCGCGGCTCCGTATCGGGGACCGAGCCTTAGTTGCTGCTCCACCTGCCCGATGTAGGTGAGGTTCGTGAGGAGCCGGAAGAGGAGCGCCTTGGTGAACCGGCCACCGCCGCAGGTCTCTCCCCGCCGTGTCGTCGACTGTTTGACCGTCCAGCCCCGCTCGTTCAGCACCAGGGCCGTGTTCTGCAACGAGGCCGTCCCCAGGTAGAGGGCGAAGATCTCCCGCACCCGGGTGGCCTCCATCTCGTTCACGAGCAACCGGCCACCGTTGGGATCGACGTCGTAGCCCAGGAGAGGCGTGCCCCCGATCCACTTCCCCTTCCGCCGGGCGGCGTGCATCTTGTCGCGGGTGCGCTCGGCTATGATCTCGCGCTCGAACTGGGCGAAGCTGAGCAAGACGTTCAGCGTCAGCCGCCCCATCGAGCTGGTGGTATTGAACTGCTGGGTGACGGAGACGAACGAGACGCCGTGGCCGTCCAGGATCGCCATGATCCGGGTGAAGTCGAGGAGCGACCGACTGAGGCGGTCGACCTTGTAGACGACAACGCAGTCGATCTGGCCGGCCTCGACGTCGGCGAGGAGCCTCTTGAGGGCAGGACGATCGATCGTGCCGCCCGAGAACCCGCCGTCGTCGTAGCGGTCAGGCAGGGCGGTCCATCCCTCGAGCTTCTGGCTGGCGATGTAAGCCTCGGTGGCCTCGCGCTGCGCGTCGAGGGAGTTGAACTCCTGCTCCAGCCCCTACTCGGTGGACTTGCGGGTGTAGATGGCGCAGCGGACGACCTTCGCCGTCTCCGACACCCGTGGCGTCCGTTGGCTGGCACTGGGACGACTCATCGGTCGGCTGCCTTCCCGGTGAGCCCGAAGAAGAGCAGGCCGTTCCAGTGCGATCCCGTGATCGCCTTCGCCACGGCCGTCAAGGACCGGTAGACCTGGCCGGCGTAGTCGAACCCGTTTTCCAGCACGGTGACGGTGATCGTCTGGCCCCGGTACTTCCGTACGAGCACGGTCCCCGGCACCGGCGGGCGCTCGTCGCGCCACACAGGCGAGCGTTCGTCGCGCGACGCCGGCAGCCGTCCCGTCACCGTTCGCGCCGCCGGGGCCAGCATTCGCAGGTCGGCCTCGTCGGCCAACTCCTCCGCTCTCCGCCGCGCCCGCTCGGTCAGCCCGCCCTCCGCGTTCGCCTGCAAGCGCCAGGCGATACGCTTGCGGAGGTAGTCCTTGTGCCGGGACGTGGTCGGCTCGCTGAAGACCTCGGCGTACCGCTCACGCAGCTCCGCCACGGTCAGGTCGCGCAGGCCCTCGATCTCGCCGTGCATGCTCATCCAGCGGCCTCCGTGTCGGGTGGTAACCCGCTGTCACACAAAGGGCGGATCGGCGCGCACGAGTCCAGTCGTTTCTCGGTGCACGGCGCGGGAAGCCGGCCTCTGCGCGTCCACGCGGCCGCGAGGATCGTTGCGAGCTCGGCGCGGCGCTCCTCGGCCGGCATGGCAGTGGCTTCTTCAAGGAAGGGCATGCGGGTCTCCGGTAGGCACCGATCGAGAGCGCCGCACGGACGGCGGGCTCTACCGGTTACCTACCGGGAGACGGCGGGAGATGTCGGAGGGAAGGGAGGGCCGATGTGGGGCGCTCGCGTAGGCAGGCCGGCCAAGGTCGCCTCTCGCGAGCACGTTCAGACGCGAGCGTCGTCGGACGCGCCTGGGTCGCCCCGCAGAGGAGTGTGGGCCAGCGCCGGCCGCCTCAACATGACTCCGCCCGGTGACCGGTTGCTACATCATCCGCGTGCCACGGCGGGCCGACCCAGTTGCCACCGCTGCCCAGGAATCCAATGCCCGCCTGAAGGTTACGCTCGGCCGACTTGTGGCACACCACGGGGAACACCGAGCGCACCGGGATCGTGGCCGGCCCCGCCGGGATCGCAGGTGAATCCGAAAGACGACTCTACCTCTGTGTTGGTGCACTGCGGGCAACTCGCGACGCGGTCAGCGCGCCAGCCAGCGTGCCGCAGCAACAGCCGAGTAGGATACCCGGTCCTTGCGAAAGCACCACCTCCCGCTCTTCTACCATGGACATGATGACAACGCTTACGATCATGACCGCGTTCAGTGCCAGCATAATGGGCCAGTCTCTCCAGAGTGCGTTGGGATTATCCCTAGACAGAAGGAACTGGCAGACAAAGAACAATACCGCCAGCGCGGCGAAGGCTGGGAACAAACCCCAAGTCTCGCCCACGAACATGAGCACCGGGAACGCGACCAGGCCCAGCAGGAATGCAAAGACGACCTTCTTCACTGGACACCTCCCATCGCCTTCGGCCAGACCGCTCACCGGCCCCGCTCGGCTGTCGCTCCCATGTGTGAACCGTCCGTAGTCCGCGGGAACCCGGTAACCTCTCATCCATGCAGATCTACCGCCACCCCATGATACGCCCGACGGCCTTATGGAAACACTTCTATCTGCCGCACGCAGCTTCCTCCGAGCGGCGCTCCGATCGCGCATGATTCTCGTCGTCGAGAACGCCGCCCTGCGTCAGCAATTCACCATCTATCAACGAGCTCTGAGGCGAGGCCGACTTCGAACCGGGATCGCGCCTTCTGGGTCGCCCTCCGGACGTTCTGGTCCGGCTGGGAGTGTGCCCTGCTTATCGTCGATGCCGAGACCGTGGTCGCCTGGCACGGCCTTGACCTGAAGCTTCTTCATCGACACCGCTCCGGGAAACCTCGTGTTGGCCTCCCCTGAGCGTTCACCCTACTACTGGATCGCTCATGATGCGGGATTCGGTTGCAATGTTTTCCATCGACCACCAACCCGATCGCTCGCCTTGCTTTGATTCCGCAGACCGTCTCTCCCGGGGTCCGCTCGTGTCGCTCGCGTTCACCACTTCGGCGCAGAGAGCGGAGAGTCAGAGAGTTCGACGCCGATGAGCACGATTTCGTCCCTCTCGCCGCGTTCTCTGGTGAACGCAGCCGTCGGGCACGCTCGTCGAAATCACGATCCCGCACTCGCACATCCCGCCACCCGTTGCGGGTATAGCGAGACCCCGGCGACGTCAGGCGCCGGGGCCCTCCCGATGCCATCCGACCGCGCAGACTCGTGGTCGGAGAAGATGGCTGTCGCAGAGACTCCTCTTGTTTGCCTACCGGTACAGCCTCTTCACGAGGCTCCAGCTGGTCCCCGCCACCGGTGTCGGCGGGTCGTCATGGTACACGCCGATCCCGAGACTCCGGCACGCATGGAACACAGGGATCTCGCTGACGGGGTGCCAGCCGGGCTCGAAGCCGATGTCCGGCGCGACGTAGGTCCACGGACGCCCCCCCGGCTCGGTTTCGTCGACAGCGATGAAGAAGTCGGCGACACTGAAAGGTGGACCCCAGTTTCCCCAGAAACCGATCGTGAACTCGCCCTCCACCACACACCCGATGGTCACGTCGTCCTGCCCGAACTCGGGCCAGAAGGGAATGCTCGGGAACACGACGTCCGGCATGACGAACAAGACCGTTCCCGGCTCGCTTGTGACGCCACCTTCCCAAATGTAGAGGCTGGACGGACGCCCCTCGTAGTGCTCCGGAGTGGTCGTCAGCCAGTACGCGCCGCAGACCACCTCGCAGGGACCGAAGTCGTACGCCTCCCCCCACGCGCCGTAGTACTCCGGCCACGCCCCGTACGACTCCCACGCGTAGGCACTCTCGAACGACGAATCATGGTTCACGGAGAGAATGCCTGAGCACGGGTTACGCGTCGGGACAATGGACGTTGCTTGCCCGTGACCAAGCACGCTCCAGTTATCGGCGGCGGATGCAACGAGGAGCAGGCAACAGGCCATCATGACCAGCAACATGCACAGACTCGACGTCGCGCGCATCGCGACGCCGCACAAGGTATCGCGCTGTGGCTTGCTCCTGCTATTCATCGCACCAGTCCCCCGGCGCCTCGGCGCGACAGTCGATTGGTTCGTCCAGCATGCACAGGAGTTGTACCGACCAACATCCGAAGGCCGGGAGGGCGTCTCCGCCGGCCGGGCCCGCGCTGAACACCAGTACCCTCCGAAGACTGCCGCAGTAGTTGTGATTGTGTTCGCACTCCTCGCACAGTTGGCCGTACGTCCCATCAGATCCCATCCAATAGCACCCGCCTACCTCTGCGCAGTGTGATGCACTCTCGTTTATCCACGCCCAGTTCTCCAGATCGACGCCCGTGACCGCGCGAAAGGAGAAGCACTGGTCTCTTCGGCATGTAGCTCCCAAGCAGTCGGCGGTGCATCCGGGCCAAGAGATCTCTCCGTCCCCTTCGAACAGCAGCGTGTCTCCTCCGGCCCACCACCCGGTCCGTGCGCCGACGATCCAAGCGTACACCTCGTCGGCTCGTGCGGTTGGCGGCTGCCAGAGAGCGACGGCCATCGCGACACAGAGAAGGGCCTGTCGTCTGGCCACACCCCGACGCTTCATGAGCACCTCCAACTTGGCGGTCTAAGGAACGTAGACGCCTCACTTTCGCGTGGAATGCTACCAGAGGCGACAGCGGGTTGCAAGACGCTCCTCCAAAGGCCGCGGCGGCTCCCTCCGCGCTCCCGGGGCCTTCTTGGCGCGGACCCTCGCCTGCGCTTCCGCCGGCCCGTACCTCACCGGAGGCCGGGTGCCCGGGGTGTTGGCCGAATCGCGGGTTCGCATACCGTCGCTTTCGTCCCCCTCACGGCACGCTCGCGTTAACCACTTCGTCGCAGCGAACGGAGAGGCGGAGAGTCCGACGCCGATGAGCGCGACCACGCCCACATCGCCGCATTCTCTGGTTAACGCAGCCGTCGCTCACGCTCGCCGAAGCCACGCTCCCGCATCCCCACATCCCACCACCCGTTGCGGGTATAGCGAGACCCTCGCGACGTCGGCCACCGGGGCTCTCTCAATGCGCTCCGACCGCGCGGACTCGTGATCGGAGAGGATGGCTCCCCGCGCTGGACGGTTTACGAACAACTCTCCGCCCTGCGGCTTCTCGACCTCCACTCCGCCCTGCCGAAGAGCCCGATCTTCTACCCTGCCCACTGGCTCGCGAGCACTCCGCCGAGTCTCGAATCACCTCACCGTATGACGATGATCCTGCTCCCCTCAGAGCTGCCGTTGAAGCGCAGGACCGCGTAGTAGACCCCCACCGGTAGCGGCCGCCCGCTTGCCTCCGCCCGCCGTGGATCAAACGCCACCTCGTGCGCACCCTCATCCATCTCGGTGTCGACGAGTCGCTGGACCCGACGGCCTCCCACGTCTATCAGATCCAGCGAAACATGCCCCTTCTCGGTAATCTCCAGGGCGATCGTTGCTGGCCCTGAAACGGGATGGGGACGAACGGCGCTGATCCCGAATCTCCACCGCAGACGTCCGACATGGACCGGCAACGTTCGAACCACGGCCGGGGCCGACCCGTCTCCGAGCATCTCGAGGCGGTATTCGTAATCGTGGTTCGATCGCACGGTGGCGTCCACGAACTCGTAGGTCCCGTCCCACGACGTCAACGGTTCGGTGGTCAGGCGATCGCCGACGTCAGGACTTACGCGCTCCTCTCCAGTCCGGTAGACGTGGAACGAGACCGAAGTGAGGTCGACCGGCGTCCTCCACCGCAGCCGCACATCACAGTCTCGCACCTCGGCGGTCGCTTCGCCGAGCAGCACCGGGGTCGGCGCCTGCCCTTTGAGGCCCACGCTGTGCCTATGACCGGCCGCAACCCCCACGAAATCGGCGTTGGGTGGGGGGACGTTGCACTGGTGGTAGCCATTCTCCCCCCAGCCGACCATCGTGCCGTCGATCTTGAGGCCGAGATTGTGGAAGTAGCCGGCCGCAACCGCCCCAAAACCGGCATTGGGCGCGGGGACATTGCACTGGCCGTAGTAGTTCGAGCCCCAGGCCACGATCGTTCCGTCTGACTTCAGGCCCAGACTGTGTTCGTGGCCCGCCGCGACCGCCACGAAACTGGCGTTGGGCATGGGGACGTTGCACTGGCCAGCATAGTTCGCCCCCCAGGCCACGATCGTTCCGTTGGACTTCAAGCCCAGGCTGTGATAGCTGCCTGCTGATGCCGCCACAAAGTCGGCGTTGGGCGGGGGGACATTGAGTTGTCCGTTGCTGTTGCTCCCCCAGCCCACGATCGTCCCGTCGGACTTGAGACCCAGGCTTTGGGCATAACCTCCCGCGACCGCGACGAAATCAGCATTAGGCGAAGGGACATCGCACTGGCCGGAGCTATTGTCCCCCCAGGCCACGATCGTCCCGTCAGACTTGATGCCCAGGCAGTAATCACGGCCGGCCGAGATCGTCACAAAGTCGGCGTTCGGGGAAGGAACGTCGCACTCGCCGTAGCCGTTGTATCCCCAGACGACGATCGACCCGTTCGCCTTGAGGCCCATTGTGTGCCCGCCCCCCGCGGACGTCGCCACGAAGTCTGTGTTCGGCGCGGGGACATCGCACTGACCGTACTCGTTCCACCCCCAGGCCACGATCGATCCGTCTTGACCTCGAGCCTGAACCGTCCCCAGGCTCAGCAACGCGACTACCAGACTCCCGATCACCAGAAATCCAGCGCGGCACTTCACGGAACACCTCCATTCCTTCACGGCAGGAGTTGATCGAAATGGATCACGCTCCTCACTTTGCCAAGACCACCCTTCCGACAGTCGATCCCTCTACCGTCACAAGGCGCGCGAAATAGACCCCCCTCGGCAGTTCGCGGCCAGCATCATCCCGGCCGTCCCATTGGACGGCGATCGCCTGCCCGCCCATTGCACCCTGCCAGAGGTGCCGCGCGAGGCGACCGGAGGCGTCGACCACGGAGACCTGAGCCGCTTGGGCAGCCGGCCCCGATACGAACATCACCGCTCCAACAGCCGAGGGGTTTGGCGCTACCCGGATCCCAAGGACTCCGGCGGGCACCTGATCCGGCACCGAGCTCGTCGGACAGGGATTCGGTTCGCACAGCGTGCCATTGCCCTGGTAGGTGCCGCCGTACGCGGCGCAGTCCTCCGGGTCGAGGATCTCGCAGGCAAGATAGATACAGCACGCCCCGTTCTCGGCTCCCAGACCCCGTAGGACCAGGCTATGGTAGTAGCCTGCCGCGACCGAAACGAAGCCACGGTCTGGCCAAGGGACATTGCATTGGCCATAGTCATTCCGCCCCCAGGCCACGACGGTGCGGTCGGACTTGAGGCCCAGGCTAAGCCCATAGCCTGCGTCGATTGCCACGAAGCCGACGTTCGGCCAAGGAACGATGCACGCTCCCCAGCTGCTCTCCCCCCAGGCGACAATCGTCCCGTCGTGCTTGAGGCCGAGACTGTGATAGAGGCCGCCGGCTACGGCCACGAACCCCTCGTTCGGCGCGGGGACGCTGCACTGGCCGCTGCTGTTGTCTCCCCAGGCCACGATGGTTCCGTCGGACTTCAGGCCCAGGCTGTGCACCTGCCCGGCGGCAATCGCCACGAAGCCGGCGTTGGGCGGAGGCACGTTGCACTGGCCCTCGCTGTTTCGCCCCCAGCCCACGACCGTGCCGTCGGACCTGAGGCCCAGGCTGTGCATGTCCCCCCCCGCGGCGGCCACGAAGCCTGTGTTGGGAGACGGGACGTTACCCTGGCCGTAGTTGTTGATCCCGAAGGTCACGATCGTCCCATTGGACCTGACCGCGAGCGAGTTGTATCCGCCTCCCGCGATCGCCACGAAGCCGGCGTTGGGCGGAGGCACGTTGCACTGGCCGAATCCGTTGTATCCCCACGCGACAATCGTTCCGTCGGACTTGAGCGCGAGGCTGTGCTTGTTCCCGCCGCTGATGGCCACAAAGCCGACGTTCGGAGTAGGCTCGTTGCTCTGGCCGAAGTCGTTCTGCCCCCAAGCCAGGATGGATCCGTCCTGACCTCGAGCCTGAACCGTCCCCAGGCTTAGCAACCCGACTACCAGACTCCCGATCACCAGAAATCCAGCGCGGCACTTCACAGAACACCTCCATTCATTCACGGTAGGAGTTGATCGAAAGAGATCACGCTCCTCACTTTGCCAAGACCACCCTTCCGATAGTCGATCCCTCTACCGTCACAAGGCGCGCGGAATAGACCCCCCTCGGCAGGTCGCGGCCAGCATCATCCCGGCCGACCCATTGGACGGCGATCGCCTGCCCGCCCATCGCACCCTGCCAGACCTCCCGGACGGGCTGGCCCGACGAGTCGAACACCGAGACCCGAGCGGAGGTGGCCGCCGGCCCCGACACCAACATGACGGTGCTGGCGCCGACTGCAGCACGCGCCGCCGGGCGAACACGCTCCGGGGATGCACGCCGTGTCGGCACCGAGCCAGGTGTTTGGCGGCGCGCACGTGGATTCCATAGCAAGGATGCATGTGCCGTCTACGCGGCAGCAGGCACCGGCAGGTGAGCTTCGGATTGCAGGGCTATGAAGAAAGCCGGCAGCGGCGTAGGAGTACCCATCATTGGGTAGCGGCACATCGCACTGGCCGGCCTCGTTGTAACCCCAGGCCAAGATGGCCCCGTCGTAGGTCAGCCCCAGCAGATGGGCACCGCCTCCGGCGAGAGCTCGAATCGCCGCTGTTGGGGGCGGTACTTCGTAGTCGAATCTGCCCCACACAAGGACCTCATTTGCGGCAGTCAGCACGCCCGACCACTGAACTCCCGCCGCAATCGATGTAAATCCTGCGTTCGGTTCGGGAGGAATGCACTGGCTGTAGTTGCAGTACCCCACTGCGACTCGTGCTCCCGCCCGTGCTCCACAACCATCCGGACCGCGCGTTCCCGGACCTCCGGTGAGTACCTGCCTGGTCTTGCCATGGCACCATCCTCTCAAGGAATGGCGCCTCCAGAAATCCCGGGGCGGTTCAGGTCATCCGAGACTTCCGGCCTGTCCGCCATAGCCGAAGAAGGTCCCTCAAGGCGTTTTCGCAGAGTACGGGCGCAGTCACTCCCTACGACGTACGGAAGGCCGATACCGATGTTTGATCCGCCCCCAGGTCTCCGGCAGAACAGGGGTCGGCAGGTTCGCTATGCCGCAGATGTGGAGCCAGTATCTCCCTTCAGGATAGGACTGGTCCTGTTGGACGACAACCCAGACCTCTTCACCCGGAGCGAACTCCCAACTGCACGTGGACTGGCTGTAGCAGTTGCCGCTGTCCCAACCCGAGTTGGTCAGCTCACCGGAACAGTCCGTCCGATAGTAGGACACGCTGATCCTGAAATCAGATTCGACGACCGTCTGGACAGTGCCGCCCGCCGCGATCATCCGATACCAGTCGGCATCTCGCTCCAGGACGCCGCTTGTTCGCCACGACGAGACCATTCCGCAGACATCCGCGCAGTCGCCCGCTTGAGCCCCGACATCCACCCACCCACTCCCCCAGCAGCCGCTGTTGTAGTCGTCCACGTAGCCGTCATAGCCCAGAGGCTCGCCCTCGTCCAGCGCCCCAGGCGGGCACGGCACGGAACACCCCGACATCTCGAACACGCAGTTGCCGCACCCGCCGGGCGATAGTCCGTCGACCACGATGTAGTACGTCGACCCCGCATGCAGATAGAGCCACCGGATGAGACCATGGTCCTCGCCCGCGTAGCATGAGAGCCAGGTGCAGGCGAGCAGGCTGTCCGGCCCGTCGACATAGACGAGCAGCACGGTATTGAACCCGGGATGTGAATAGCACAGGCTGAGGACGACCGACATGTTCTCCGTCGGCACGTATCGATAGACGATGTCGGGGCTCCCTTGTCCGTGGTGGTCGCAATCCGGGTTCTGGTAGTCGTCCTGGTATTCGCAGGAGTTGCGCTGGTCCGTGAACGGGAGGCTCGGGATCGGGATTGGATTCTCCATCGTCTCACCTTGGACAGCAGATGCCGCCCTCGGGGCGGCAAGTAGCAGGATCAACAGAATCAGGTACTGGATGGACAATCGCGCGCCGCCGGGCCGGGCGGCCCGGCCACAAGGCTCGAATCGGCTGGACGTGCTGTCGGCCATGATCACCCTCTGGCGTCCCCCACTCGCACTCAGCCAGCTGCAGCGCACAGACGCACGTTGTCACCGCCAAGAATGATACGCCGGATCCGGGGCGCGGTCCATCGGGAAGAGGCCGCAGCGGCTCCGTCCGCGTGACCCGAGGCCCACTGGTGCGGGCCTGCGCCCGCGCGTCCCCCGGCCCGTACGCTGCCGGAGCCGGCGTGCCCGGGGTGCTCGGCCGTTGTCGCCGGTTTCCCCACACCGTCCCGCCCGCCCTCCTCCCCGCACGCTCGCGTTCACCACTTCACCGCAGAGAGCGGACAGTCAGAGAGTTCGACGCCGATGAACACGATTTCGTCCCCGTCGCCGCTTTCTCTGGTTAACGCAGCCGTCGCTCGCTCTCGTCGAACTCAAGATCCCGCACCCGCACATCCCACCACCGGTTGCGGATGTGGCGAGACCCCGGCGACGTCGGCCACCGGGGCCCTCTCGATGCCATCCGACCGCGCAGACTCGTGGTCGGAGAAGATGGCTCCCCAGACAGGAAATTGCGAAGATCGAGGATGCGGTCTTCCTCGGCGATGTTCCCCCACTCCTCGCGCTTGGCGCCTCCTTTGATCCGCCGGCGGCGCTCCGGCGAGTGCAGGAAGCGCTCATCGCGCGACTGCCGTAGGAACGCCAACAATGGCGGCCTCATCGGTGATCTCGTGGCTTCGGCTCAACCGCTGAGCGAGTGCTCAACGGCTCAGTACGGGCTGCGCAATCCGACCTGTCCGTCCCGAGAAGCCGAACCGATTGTCCCCGGCCGGTTCTCCGAACCCGACTCCTTCCGCGTACTACGGGTGTAAGCTTCTCGAATGCTGCGAGCCTTACTCAACTTCGTTCGAGATCTTCTCCGGTCTCGCGTCGCCCTCCAAGTAGAGATCCTCGCCCTCCGACACCAGCTCGCTGTCTACCAGCGAACCGCCCCACGACCTCAAATCAGGGCGACCGATCGCATCCTCTGGTCCTGGCTCTCCCGCCATTGGATGCGTTGGCGCAACGTGCTCGTCATCGTGCAGCCCGCGACGGTGCTCGCCTGGCGACGACGGCGCTTCCGCGATCATTGGAGACGCCTGAGCCGATCGGGGAAGCCTGGCCGACCGCTCGTCGCCCAGGAAGTCCGCGATCTGATCCGCAGGATGTCCTCCGCCAATCCACTCTGGGGATCGCCTCGGATCGTGGGCGAACTCGCAAAAATCGGGATGGAGGTCGCGAAGTCCCCCGTCGAGAAGTACATGGTCCGCCGGAGGACACCGCCCTCCCCCAACCTGGCGCGCATTCCTCAAGAACCACATCAAGGAGATCGTGGCCGTCGACTTCTTCATCGTTCCAACCGTTCGGAATCAAGTCCTCTTCGTCTTCCTCCTGCTCGCCCACGAACGACGACGGGTGCTGCACTTCAACGTCACGGCGAACCCGACTGCCGCATGGACCGCTCAGCAGGTTGTGGAGGCATTCCCCTGGCAGGACCCGTCGAAGTACTTGCTCCGTGACCGCGACGGGATCTACGGCCAGATCTTTCGGAAGCGGGTCGCTGGAATCGGGGTCGGGGAAGTTCTCATAGCTCCCCACAGCCCCTGGCAGAATCCTTTCGTCGAGAGACTGATCGGTAGCATCTGCCGCGAGTGCCTAGACCAAGTCATCGTGCTCAACGAGCGCCATCTCCGGCGAATCCTGTCGAGCTACTTCGGCTACTACCGTTCCTGGCGCACCCATCGAGCGCTGGAGATGGACTGTCCCGAGCACCGACCGGTGCAGGCCGTCGACCGCGGTCGCGTGCTCGCAGTAGCGGAGGTCGGCGGGCTGCATCACCACTACGAGCGCCGGGCGGCCTGACCGCACTCCTCGCTCTGCCGTTCTCAGCGAGGCTCGTCTGGGCCGGAGTCCGCCCCGGTCACCCTTCCGATCGGTGTTCGCCTCCTGACAACTCATCCCCACCTCTCGCCCCCATCCCCTTGCTGCTCATCCGGCCGCCCTTCACACCTCCTCCTCGGATCGGCTTCCTCCGCCAGTGGCCGCGGATCGGGTTCTCGGGACCGACAGGCTGAGCCCGCCCAAGCGGCCGGCCCCGACTGGATCCCCAGGCCGCGCGGAGCTATACTGGGGCATTCGAATCCTGTGGCCCTGCGCCGGATCGCCCCCGATCGGCGCCAGACTACGATATGTGACCTTTGCCGCAAGCCATGGAGGAGCCCATGTTGGCGACTCGATCGGCCACACGCACCCGGCCCGTGTCCGTGTCTCCCGCACTCGTGTCAGCATTCCTGCTGGCGGTTCTCCTGGTCGGAAACGCGGCGACGGCACCATCACCTGCGCGGGCGGAGACGCTCTTCGCTTCGCCGTTCCGTTCCTTCGATGCGGGGGGGATCGCCTATGCCTTGGCGGTCGGGGACCTCAACGGGGACGGGACGCGCGACGTGGTGACGACCGGCGTCGACGTCAACCTCGTGTCGGTTTTGCTGGGCAGCGGCGATGGGACACTCGGGACGGCGACCAACTTCGGAACGGGGATCTCGCCCCGCTCCGTGGCGATCGGCGACCTGAACGGAGACGGGAAGCCCGACCTGGTCGTGGCGAACTACGGCACCTACGAAACACCTGGCACCACGGTGTCGGTGCTGCTCGGCAACGGGAACGGAACCTTCGGGACGAAGCACGATTTCGGAACGGGGAGCAGTCCCCACTCCGTGGCGATCGGGGACTTCAACGGAGACGGAAAGCCGGACATGGCGGTAGCGAACTCCTTCGACGACACGGTATCGGTGCTGCTGGGGAACGGGGACGGGACCTTCGGGCCCAAGACCGACTACGTGACTGGGAGCGATCCCCTGTCCGTGGCGATCCCGGACCTAAACGGGGACGGGAAGCTGGACCTAGTGACGGCGAACTCCACGGCCAACACGGTGTCCGTCCTGCTGGGGAACGGGGACGGATCCTTCGGCGCGAGGACCGACTACGAGACGGGGAGCGGTCCGCAGTCCGTGGCGATCGCCGACCTGGACGCGGACGGAGCGCCGGACCTCGCGGTGGCCGACTTCGGCTCCTGGGAGTTGCTCGGCAACTCGGTGTCGGTCCTGCTCGGGAACGGGGATGGGACCTTCGCTGCCAGGGCGGACTACGGCACGGAGAGCGGCCCCATTTCCTTGGCGATCGGGCACTTCAACGGGGACACGGCGCCCGATCTGGCGGTGGTGAGCATCGCCCGCAACACGGTGTCGGTGCTGCTGGGCATCGGGGACGGGACGTTCGGGACGCAGAGCGCCTATGGAGCGGGGGGCGGTGCCCGCCCTGTGGCGATCGGCGACCTGGACGGGGACGGGAAGACGGACCTCGCGGTGGGGAGCAACATGACCGTCTCGGTGCTCCTGGGCAACGGGAACGGGAGCTTCGGGTCGGGGGGCGCATACGAGACGGGGCTGGGTCCCCAGTCCGTGGCCATTGGGGATCTGGACGGGGACGGGGAAGCGGACTTGGCGGCGGCGAACTGCGGCATCTCCTATCCCGCGGGAAACACGGTGTCGGTGCTGCTCGGCAACGGGGACGGCAGCTTCGGGGCAGACTGCCAGTACGAGACGGGGCTCGCTCCCATGTCCGTGGCGATCGGGGACTTCAACGGGGACGGGAATCGGGACCTGGTGGTCGCCAACTACGGCACCTCGTACTCCCCGGGCAACAGGGTGTCGGTGCTGCTCGGCAACGGTGACGGAACCTTCGGGTGGGCGAACGACTACTGGACGGGGAACCGCCCACGCTGCGTGGCGATCGGGGACTTCAACGGGGACGCCAGGCCGGACCTGGCGGTCGTGAACCACTACGGCAGCTCGGTGTCCGTCCTGCTGGGCAACGGGGACGGCACGTTCGCGCCGAGGCAGGACTTCGCAACGGGGCTGTATCCCACCTCCGTGGCGATCGGGGACCTGAACGTGGACGGGAAGCTGGACCTGGCGACGGCCAATTCCCAAGCCTATACCGTCTCAGTGCTGCTTGGAAACGGCAACGGGACCTTCGGGGTCAAGCACGACTACGGCACCGGAGCCTGGCCCAAGTCGGTGGCGATCGGGGATATGAACGGGGACGGTAAGCCGGACTTGGTGACGGCCAACGACGACGGTCCCAGCGTGTCCGTCCTCCTCGGCTACGGCAACGGGACCTTTGCGGTGAAGCAGGACTACGCGACGGCGTGCTGTCCGAAACTCGTGGCGACGGGAGACCTGGACGGCGACGGTAAGCGGGATGTCGTGGTGACGGGCGACGGCACCAACACGGTGTCGGTGCTGCTCGGGAACGGGGATGGATCCCTCGGGTGGAAGACCGACTACGGAACGGGCAACCGCCCGCAGGCTCTCGCGGTGGGAGACGTGAACGGAGACGGGAGACTGGACCTGGCGGTCGCGAACTTCGGCTACGCGGAAGCGCCGGGCCACACGGTGTCGGTGCTCCTGAACATCGGCAGCGGTCCGTCCGGTGTCCTCCCCGCGGAGCCGACCGGGAACGGGTGGCGGGCGGAGGTCCTCCCCAACCCGACGTCCCGCGGGGTGGTTACCTTCCGGCTCGCGATGCCGCGTGCCGGCAGGGTCAGCCTGGAGATCTTCGATGTCACAGGACGGCTGGTGCGAACGCTCCGGCAAGGCAGCATGGACGGTAGCGAGGTGACCGTCGTCTGGAGTGGCCGAGACGACGCCGGGAACGCACTCCCCTCGGGCATCTACTTCGTGAAGGTCGAGGCGGGTGGGGAGACCAGCACCGCGCGGGTCGTGCTGGCAAGGTGAAAGCTCCAACCCCGTGGACCCGGAGGAAAGGGGGCTCCCGTGAGATCCGTGACCATGGCCTTCGCCGTCATGCTGCTCGCCTTCCTCGGCGTGGCAGCGACCCAGGCTCAGCCGTGAACCGCCCCGGGTTCACCGGAGGCTCTGTCCCTTGGAAGGGCGGTGTGATGGCAAGGCCGAGCAGTTACTCCGCGGAGCTCCGGGAAGGAGCGGGGCAGGCTTCCGCTGCCACGAGTTCGAAGAGCGCTCGCCCCGGGCCCCGGTCGAGACGCTCGCGGTGACCACTTCGCCGCAGAGAGCGGAGAGTCAGAGAGTTCGGGTCTTATGAGGACGAATCCGCCCCCGTCGCGGCGTTCTCTGGTTAACACCCCCGCCGCTCAAGTTCGCCGAAGCCGCGATCCCGCACTCGCACATCCCGCCACCCGTTGCGGGTATAGCGAGACCCCGGCGACGTCAGCCACCGGGGCCCTCTCGATGCGATCCGACCGCGCAGACTCGTGGTCGGAGAAGATGGCTCCCCACTCCAGACCGTTTGCAGACTGTTCCTGATGCCCGGGGATCCCCTACGACCTCACCTCAAGATGACGACGCGCGTGGTCCCGTTCCCCGTAGCCGTCGCAACCCGAACCAGATAGGTCCCAGCGGAGACGGCGCGGCCATCGTGGTCCCGCCCGTCCCAGGACAGATCGTGACGACCGGCACCGAGGAAGCCATCAGACAGCTCACGAACCCGGCGACCGGCCACGTCGAAGACAGTCGTCTGAACCAGAGCACCATTGGGAATCTCGACGCGGATGAGCGTCTGACAAGAGGCCGGACTTGGATAGGCCCGGAGGAAGATCGCGGACACCACACGATGGTCTTCTCTAGCGCCCGATGGCACCTCACACTGCGCCGGCAGAATCTGGAGACCGGAATCACCGCTCGCCACGTAGGTGTAGTTGCCCGAGACTGCCACGCCGCAGGCATTCCCCGGCGTGTCCACGCTCCCCACGATCTGCGGGCTCGCGGTATTCCTGATGTCAATCACCTGGAGACCGGACTCGTAGTCAGCGACATAGGCGTACGTGCCTGACACGGCCACGTCATCGGCGTTCCCCGGCGTGTCCACGCTGCCCACGATCTGGGGGCTTGCCGGATTCGCGATGTTGATCACCTGGAGACCGCGTCTGCCGTCCGCGACGTAGGCATAGTCGCCCGAGACCGCCACACCATTGGCACGGCCCGGGGTGTCCACGCCCCCCACGATCTGCGGGCTCGCGGGATTCGTGATGTCGATCACCTGAAAAGCACCAAGATACGTCGGGTAGTCGTAGTCCACCGCAACATAGGCGTAGTTGCCCGAGATCGCCACGCCGTAGGCACTCCCCGGCGTGTCCACGCTCCCCACGACCTGCGGGCTCGCGGGATTCGTGATGTCGATCACCTGGAGAGCACCAAGATACGTCGGGTAGTCGTAGTCCACCGCAACGTAGGCGTGGTTGCCCGAGATGGCCACGCCATGGGTACGCCCCGGCGTGTCCACGCCCCCCACGATCTGCGGGCTCGCGGGATTCGTGATGTCGATCACCT
>CAYJLF010000015.1:0-160494 GCA_964371055.1 uncultured bacterium
GACCGGCGCATGCCGGTCTTTTCGATGCGCTGAATCCGTATCAGCCGGCCTCGGGGCGGGTGGTGATTAATTTTTTTGGTGGCGGGGGGGGGTTTGGGGGGGGGGGGGCGGGGGGGGGGGGCGGCGCCGGCGCCCGGGGGATGAGACTGCAAGGAAACAACCGGGGGCGGCCCGAATCTGATCGGGTCGCCCCCCAGCACCGAAACCGATCGGCGGCTCAGGACCGTGCGTTGTCTCGCCGAGCCCGTCCTCTGCCGTCGCGGCAGGTCGCTCCCGGCGCGGGCTCAGTCGCCGTCGGCCGTGTCGATCGCGTACTCCTTGACCTTCGTCCGGAGCGTCTGGCGGCTGATGCCGAGCAGGTCGGCCGCCCGCGTCTTGTTCCCGCCGGTCTTGCCGAGCGCATCTTTGATCGCCGCCTTCTCCACCTCCGTCAACGGCACCACGCGGGAGGCCCGGATCACCACCTCATCCTCCAGGAGAGCCGGCGCGGCCACCGGCGACGGGGCGCGGAACTGCTCCGGCAGATCGCCGGGCAGGACCTCCGGACCCGGGTGCATGAGGACCAGGCGTTCGACGATGTTGCGCAGTTCGCGGACGTTGCCCGGCCAGCGGTAGTTGGCCAGGAGCTCCAGGGCCTTCTCCGAGACCCGCTGAATCCGGCCGCCCAACTCCTGGTTGTAGCGATCGAGGAAGTAGCGGACCAGAAGGCCGATGTCCTCGCGCCGCTCGCGCAGCGGCGGCACATAGATCGGGATGACCGAGAGGCGGTAGTAGAGATCCTCGCGGAAACGCCTCTCCTCCACCTCGCGGAAGAGGTCCTTGTTCGTGGCGGCGATGAAGCGGACATGGACCCGGGAATCGCTGGTCGAACCGATGCGCCGGAACGACTTGGTCTCCAGCACGCGCAGCAGTTTGGCCTGCAGCGCCATCGACATCTCGCCGATCTCGTCGAGGAAGAGGGTGCCGCGGTCGGCCATCTCCACCAGGCCGCGCTTGCTCTTCTTCGCGTCGGTGAAGGCGCCGGACTCGTGTCCGAAGAGTTCGCTCTCCAGCAGGTTGTCGGGCACGGCCGAGCAGTTCAGCACGACGAACGGCCCCTTCGAGGCGGGACTCGAGTAGTGGATGACCCGCGCGATCAGATCCTTTCCGACCCCCGTCTCGCCCCGGATGAGGATGGTCGAGGTCCCGCTGCGGGCGATCTTTTTGACGTTCTCCAGGAGGTCGCGCATCTTCTCGCTGCTGCCGAAGATCTGCTCTCCGTCGTACTCCTTCTGCTGCTGGCTGCGGAGGAATTCCACCTCCTTGCGGAGGTCGACCGTGGCCAGCGCGTGCTTGATCAGGAGGCGAAGCTGCGGGATCTCGAGCGGCTTGGTGATGTACTGGAAGCAGCCCAGCTTGGTCGCCTCCACCGCCGTCTCGATCCGGCCGTAGGCCGTCATGATGATGACGAGCGTGTCGGGATAGCGGCGCCGGACCTCGCGCAGGATGTCGATCCCGCTCTCACCCGATTCCTTCAGGTTCTGGTCCAGGAGGATCAGGTCGATCGGCTCGCGTTCGAGGATCTCGAAGGCCGCCCCGCCGGTCCCGGCGGTTCGCACCGTGGTGTGAGCGTCCTTCAACGCCTCGCCCAGGGTGATCCGGATCGATTCCTCGTCGTCGACCACGAGAAGCGTGTTCTCGATCGCCTCGCTAGTCCTTTCGTCTGTCACCTTGCCTCCTTTCCACCGGCAGATCGAGGTGGAAGACGGTTCCCTTGTTGAGGACGGAGCGCACGGTCAGGTACCCCCCATGCTCGCGGACGATCGACTGCGAGAGGGAGAGGCCGAGGCCGGTGCCGCGCTTACGCGTGGTGTAGAACGGATTGAAGATCCGGGGCAGCAGTTCCCGTGGGATGCCATGCCCGCTGTCGGTGACGCGGACGGAGACGAAGCGCCGGCGGGGCCGGGCTCCCCCCGGGCTATTCGGGCGGCGATCGCCGGGGGGCCGGCCCGGAGCGCGGCGGCGGGGCGGGCGCCGGCGCACGACCGAGATCTGGATCCCGACCTCGCCCCCCGACGGCATCGCTTCCTGGGCGTTGCGGAGCAGGTTGATCAGCACCTGCTCGATCTGTCCGGGATCGATATAGACCCGAGGGATGCGCCCGGTCACGCGGAAGCCGAGACGGATGCCCTGGGCATCCAGGTCGGGACGGAGCAGATCGGCCGCACGGCGCGCCACTTCCTCGATCGACGCCTCGCGCAACTCCGGACGATTTGGACGCGCGTACCGCAGCAGTCCCTCGACGATCCGGTTCAGGCGCGCCGCTTCGTCGAGGATGATCCGCAGGAAGCGCTGGCGGGTGTCCGTCTCGTCCATTCCTTCCTGCAGCACCTGCGCGCAGTTGGCGATTCCGGTCAGAGGATTGCGGATCTCGTGGGCCACGCCGGCCGACAGCTCGCCCAGCGCGGCGAGCCGATCGCGCTGGCGCTCGGCTTCCTCGTGCAGCCTCTCATCCGACAGATCCTCGACCAGGGCGATGATGCCGCGGCGCCGGCCCGCCGGTCCCGGCAATGGAGCGGTCACGATCGAGACCGGCACCTCTTCCCCGTCGCCCCTGGCGATGTAGGCCTCGCCGGCGCGGAATCGCCCCTTCAGCGCTTCCAGCAGCGGGTTCAGTTCCTGCGCGACCGGACGGAGGAGACGCGCGCAGTCGGAGCCGATCGCCTCCTCGGGCCGGACCCCGAGGATCGTCGTCGTCCGCGCCCCCGCCCAGACGATCCGTCCCAGCGGATCGACGACCAGCACCGCGTAGGGCAACGCGGCCGCGATCCCCTCCCGGAACGCACGCAGCGATTCCATCTCCCGGCGCGATCCCCCGAAGGTCAGAAGGAGGCCGAGCGAAGCCCGCACCGATCGATTCGACAGCTTCCGGGCGAGCGCCGTCGCGCGCGTCGCCGGGGCCCGCACGAGCAACCCGCCCGCGAGCGCACCTCCCGGCCGGATCGCCAGCAGGCGCAGGTCCGGATCGGGAACCGGCAGGCGATCGCGGCGCGGCAGGGCGCGGAGCGCGGTGAGGCGGTCGGGTGCGGTTTCCCAAAGGGCAGCGCTGCGGAGTTCCGCGGTCCAGGGATCATGCGCGTCGGGCTCGAAGGCGACGTGAACGATGAGATGCATGGCGCCGTCGTCGCCCCGCAGGTAGAGGCGATGGGGCAGGTCAGCGCATACGTCGTCCAGGATCTCCGGGAGAAACCCGGCGATCGTCGTTTCAGCGCGGGGAGTTCCGGGGCGCGATCCGTTGCGCACCGCCTCGTTCATGACCTCTCCCTGTCCGGAATCGGCGCCCTTCCCTGGGCTCGATTCACGCCCTCCACCGGCCGCCCGGTGGAATGCGGCCAAATCCTAGCCGAGCGGCCAGGCCGGCACAAGGGGGGGTGCGGGGCAGAATGGTGGAATTCGGGTCACTCGCGGGGCGGAGCCGATGAACCGGCCCCGAGTCGGATCCGCTCGCGCCGGAACTGCTCAAAGAGCGCCCGCATGATCCGCGCGCGGCACGACTCCCGCAGATCGAGGAAGCGCAGGCCGGCGCCCCCTTCGCCGGAAACGCGCCCGCGGCGCACGACGACGACGCGCACCTGGAGGGGGGCTTCCTGGTCACGAAGGTCGAGACAGGCGTCGTGCTCCGCGCCGATGCGCAGGACTTCATCGTCATCGCGCACGAAGCAGCCCCCTCCACTCAGGTCGAGCACGCGGAAGAGACGCGGAAGCTCTGCTTCTCGCGCCGGAGGGGCTGACTCGGGAGTCACGTCCTCGGGCTGCTCCCCGGCCCGACCGAGTCGGACGGCGATCGGGAGGCGGACGCCCAGCCGGAAATACTCGCGTCGCTGCATCCGGACGCGACGCCCCGGCTCGAGGTCCAGGATCAGCCGCTCGGCTGTCGGTCGGGCCACCACGATCGCCCGCTGCACCCACGCGCCGTCGGCACGCCCCACGACCAGACGGACGGCGGTGCCACCCTTCAACAACTCCGCGGCATCGACGCCGCAAGGATCGAGTTCGATCTCGGCCCGCTCCCGACCGCTCAAGAGGACGCTCGCGGTGGCGACCCAGTCGGTCGCCTCGGCCTCGACGCGAATCCGGTCGCCCGGAAGGAGGGAACCCCGGACGTTCTCGTCGGAACCGTCCCCCGGTTCCACGCCGGGCCTCTCGGGGTTGATCGGGGAGACCATCGTCCTGCCGCCTTCTCTGTCGGCCTTCTCAGGAGGCGGCGGGATCCGGGGCGTCGCCCGGGTCCTTGGTATCGGCTGGCTTCGGGGCGTCCGCGCCGGCGGGCGCGGCTTCGCCGCGGGCCAGTAGATCGGCCAGGACCGCACGCAGGATCTCGCGGCGCACATTCTCCGAGTCGTAGTAGCCGGTCGAGAGCCGCAGCTTTGCCTCGATCACCTTGTCGGAACGGACATCCGGCAGTCCGCGCGTCTCCTGCTCGTACTGCTCGAGCAGCGCGCTCCGTTCGGGCGACGCGCCGGCCTCACGGCCGGATGAAGTTGTTCGCCGGTTCGTCCGTCCTCCCTGCGCCGCGGCGGGGCGGCGCGTGCCGGCTTCCGCCGGCGCGGCCGTCCCGTCGGCCGCCTTCGCCGGACGCGCCGGTTCCAGGCCCGGACGCGCCGAAGCCGCAGCCTCCCCCTCCGCGGCTCGCGCCGCTCGAAGATGCCGCAGCATTTCGATGGTCACGATCTTCTCGCGACCAATCCCGTCCACCGTCATCGCGACCTCCTGTCCCATTCCGGGCGGCGCTTTCCTGCGCTCGCCCTTCCGGCGCTTACGCCCGCCGGTCGAGCCGGGCCCGGTCAAGGGATCCGGCCTCCAGCGAACTGAATCTCCGCCCGGCGCGCACCGCACGCAACTGCCGGTCGAGATCGGTCCGCCTGGCTTCGCATCGGCAGAGGAGCCGGTCGACCCGGCCCCGCCACAACCGCCAGCGCGTCACGGTGCGGGCAGGCTCCTCCCCCCCGTCCGGACGCGCCGCATCTCTCAGCGCGGAGCCGTTGCGCTCGATCATGGCCGCCGCCTCACCGAGGCGTCCGGCCTCGAGCAGCGCTTCGATCCGATCGAAGAGCGGCTCGAGCCGATCCGCCTGTTCTTCCGGCGCGGTCATCATCCTCGACTCCCGTCTTTCGCCCATCGCCTTGCGCTCAGGCGACCTCGTCCGCCAGCAGGCCGAGATAGGTGTCCATCCGCTGGCGGATCTCGATCAGCTCCTGCGGCGGGATCTGGCGGACCAGTTCCCGTGTCTCCGGATCGAGAACCCGCACCACCACCTGCCCGCTCTCCTGATCGACCGAGAAGAGGACATGCGGCGCGAGGTCCGCCAACTCCCTCGTGATGCGCGCAGCTTCCCGCGCCAGTTCCTCTCCCCGCAACGCCGCCACCGTCGTCGTCGACCCCGAGTTCGCCGTCGGCGGCGACCCGGTCGTGGCGCGGGCCGGCGCGGGACTCGTGGCCGCCGGCATCATCTCCGCCCTTCCCTTCGGAACCGAGTCTATCGTGTTCATCGTACCTCTCCCCCCGGACCGGACGAGTTCTCTCACAGATAGAGCGAGTCAGCCGAGGCCAGGAGACCGGACAGATACTGCTGCTGCTGCTGCAGTGCGGCGACGGCCGACTGCATCTGCGCCATCTGATCCAGCAACAGCTTTTCGCGCCTGGCCAGGCTCTGGTTCGTGCTCTCGATCCGATCCTCGACGAGACGAATCTGGGTTCGCGCCGCCTTCGAGCTGCGGTTCAGGACTCCGCCGGCGCGGCTGTATTCATCCAGCACCTGCGCCAGCCTCCCCGCGACCCCGTTCGTGCCACTGAACAACTCCTCCACGCGGCCCGAGTCCTCCTGCAGAGCATCGCGCAAGGCCTTACCATCGGAGATGGACAGGCGCCCCTCGCGATCAGCCGTGATCCCGAGGTCCGCCAGGAGCCGGATTCCATCACCGTTCGCGCCCGCCGGTGACAACAGGGCCGAGCGCATGGAGCTGCGTAACCGCGCCACGCTGATATCACCCGTGAAGAGGCCGCGGCCCTGGCCGTCGTCCCCCGCGGGCTGCGTCCGGGAACGCACCTCCTCGAGCGTCTGGTTGTACTCCGTGATGAAGCTCTGGATCTCCTCGACGATGGCATCGGTGTCGCTCACGATGTCGACCGGCAGCACCCCGCCTCCGCTCTGGCGGAGGTTCAGCGTGACCCCGGGGAGCAGGTCGGTCATCGTGTTGGAAGAGGAGATCGCCTCGACTCCATCGATCCGCACCATCGCGTCGGCCGGCTCCTCGAGGGTCGCCGCCAGGCGCCCGTCCTTGTCCGCCGGGCCGGACAGTCCGAGCTCCTGCATCCAGTTTCCCTCGAGATCCTCGATCCCGGTCACCCGTCCGTCCTCGCCGGAGGCGGAGGCACGGAGCAGGAGAGCCACCCGACCCCTGCCTTGACTGACGACCGAGGCCTCGACGGGACCCTGGACGTCGTTGATCGCATCCGCGATCGCGCGCACGGCCTCGTCCCGTCCCAGCCCCGCGGCCAGGCTGACGGTGTACTCCGTCGTCACGTCCCCCGTGGTCACGCGGAAGCGCGCGCTGGAGGCGGCGCCGTCCACGACCGCGGGGTCGGTGCCTTCGATCGATCGGGAGGCGAGCGTGTGCGTCGAGGCGAGGCGGACCACCTCCAGGGTGTGCGACCCGCTCCGGGCCCGGCCGTCGACCGTCAATCCGACCTGCGTGTCATCCCCGCCGGAGGTCGTCAGCTTGCGCAACGCGTTCTGGGAGCCGGTCCGCTCCAGCGTACGCACCCGCTGCAACAGTGACGAGAGACGCGTGCCGAGCCCCTGGTAGGCGGTGGACCGCTCCTGGAGCTCGGTCTTCTTGGCCTGCAGACTTTCCAGCGGCTTTCGGTCATTCGCCATAAGGCTCGTGACCAGAGAGCGCACCGCGCTGCTGGCCGTGCTGGTCGATTGCGTCGCCATCAGGAAGCCTGACCCTTCACCCCATCACAGGCTGCGGGCTGCCGTCAGCGCCGCCTCGCCCGCGCGGGGATGCGTTCTCGCCTCCTCGGCCCGCACCGCCCTCTCCCAGGTCTCACGGAGATCCTGGAGCAGTACGCCGACTTCCTCCAACCGGCCCTCGCGGGCCTGCCGGAGCGCGAACTCGTAAAGACTGAGCAGCCCGGACGCGATCTCGCCCTGGTCGAGATCGAGGCCGGCAATCAGTTCGTGCAGCACCTGGGTGAGAAGCCCGCGCCGCCCGGTCCGGCAGGCCCTCAAGGCCGTGTCATAGGCCAGGAGGACCAGCCGTCCGGTGCTCAAGCTCGTCACCTGCTGCTCCCGGTAGATGCGATAGGGGTTAGCGCCGGGATGGTGGTTCACTGCGTCCTAGCCTCCCGTCCGCGGCGAAGCTTCTTCTAAGGGCTCCGCCGCGGCTCCCGGTCCCCCGACGACTACCGGAAGAGCGTCAGGATCGACTGCGAGTTGGTGTTCGCCTGCGCGAGCATCGCCGTGGCCGTCTGCTGCAGGATCTGCATCTTCGTCAGCTCCAGCTGCTCCTTGGCCATGTCGGCGTTGCGGATCCGGCTGAAGGCCGCCTCCGTGTTGCTCTGCGTCAGGGCGATCGAGTTCTCCTTCATGGTGAGCCGGTTGACCAGCGATCCGATGTTGGTCAGCCCGTCGCTCACCGCGGTGATGGCTCCCTCGATCTCCGTCAGGTAGTCGGCGTAGTTGTCGCTGTCGATGACACTGTCCGCCGTGAGCGCCGCCAGCTTGTTCAGGCCGAGCGAAACGGGATCGTACTTCCGGGTCGTGAAGGAAGTCTGCTCCCGCTCGCCGGTCTGGAACTGCAGCGTCCCCTCGGTATTCAGGAGGGCACTGCCGCCGAACGCGGTCTGCTCGGCGATGTCCTGCATCTCCTGCGCCATCTGGATCAGCTGGGTCGTGATCGCCTTCTTGCCGTCGGAGTCAAGGCTGTCCGTGGAGGACGAGATGATCTTCTCGGAGAGAAGAACGAGGATGTCGTTGATGGACAGGAGGCCGCCCTCCGCGACGGAGAGCATGTTCTTGGCCTGCCCGATGTTGTCGTAGACCGCCTGGAGGACGCGGTTGCGGTTGTCCAGCTTCGTCGAGATGCTCATCCCGGCCGGATCGTCCCCGGCCGAGTTGATCCGACGGCCGGTGCCGAGCCGAAGCTGGTGGGTGGCCACGGCGTTGTTCACGTCGCGGAGCGTCGAGAGGATGTTGAGGCCCTGGATATTGGACCGGATCCGAGTGAGGTCGCTCGTCGCCATCTCGAATCACTCTCCTTGTTTTGGTCGCCCGCTGGGCAGACCGGGTTTCCGTACCCTGTGGCTGGGCCCCTCCCTCGATGGGGAGTTCGCCTTACTCTCGTTTTCGGGTGACCACCGGGGATCTTTAGGAAAAGAGCGACGACGCCTAGTGCCCACGATTGTTGACAGGAGGAATGACAACAAACAGCGACACGCAATCCCAGGGCCTCGCACCACTCACGATAACTCACTACATAACAATATATTGTGACGCCATCCCGGTTCCGGCCCGACCCGCCGGAAGGTCCCCACCGTCATCGGATCTCAAGCGACAAGGCAGGCGGAGTCACGGGATCGAGGGGGATCGGGGCGGATCGCGTTCAGCCCTTAAACGACACGGCCGCCCGGGATCACCGGCGGCCGCGAGTCGGGACACGAAAGAAGGAAGACCTGGGGACTCTCCCGGCTACGTCGGATCGCCGCCCGCCGCCGGCTCATCTCCGTTCGCCCGGACCACCCGGCGCCGCCGTCCCTTGTTGAAGATGTGCGCCACGTCACGCAACGCCTTGGCCGAGATGCCGGAGGCCCGCCGGTTTTCTTCGCGGATCCTCTCGTAGATCTCTTCGCGGTGCACCGCGATGTTCGGCGGGGCATCGATGCCGAGTTTGACCTGCCCGCCCTTCACATCAAGAATGATGATCTTGATCTTGTCGCCGATGCGGATGTTTTCCCCGAACTTCCGGGTGAGGATAAGCATCTTGGCCTCCCGCGGGCGGCACTCCCTGCCACCCGCCCGTCATCATCTTCCAGCAGCCGCCCGGTCCCGCGCAACCGCGTGGATGGTCGGCCGCGCGACCTCCTGGTCGAGCAGCGGCTGTCGGACGGAGTAGGCCGGATTGTAGATCACCACCTGGCGACACATCCGGTTTCGCGTATTCAACACCATCGGTCCCTTGAGGTTAGCGGTAATCCGGCTCCCACCCTCGGTGATCGAGACGATGACGAAGATCGAGACGGTGTCCCCGGGCTGGAGGTCCAGGGCGTCCTTGTCGGAGTCCCCCAGGGGAACCTCGTAGCGCTCGGCGAAGAAGAGCTGGGGGTCGGCGATGGCGAACCCGATCTCCGGTTCGTCGACGGAGATGAGCCAGTAGAACGGAAGGAACTCCTCCGGTTCGGCCAGGATGAACCGCTTCAGGTCCTCGAAGCCCACCAGCCCCTCGGTGCAGAAGAGGACCGAGTCCTCCGCGACTTCGATCTGACCGATCGTTCTTGAGCGCAGGATCATGTTCATCCCCTCTAGCTCAGATAGTCGAGCAGGCCCTGGTTCAGAATCCTCGAGCCGGCGTTCAGGGCCGCTTGCAGCGCCGTCTGCTCCTGCTGGAACTCCACCAGCGCCCGCGCCATGTCCACATCCTCCGCCCGGGCCCGGCCCGCCTCGTACTGCACCCGGTCGAGCTGGACCCGCTCGAGGAGCGCGTCGGCCCGGCCCATCAATGCGCCGACCGAGGCGGTCGCCCGCAGCACCGTATCGAGGAATCCATCCAGCGGATCGCTCATGGCCCGGATCGCGTCTCCGTCGTTCGCCTCGAGCGCGTCCCGGAGCCCGATCAGGGTCCGAAACGCCGAGGCGTCCTCCCCGAAGAGATCGGCGCGATCGACATTGATGGTGAGCAGAACGTCGGCTCCGAGCTGTCGCACCCGGTCGCCGCTCGCTCCCGAGCGCCGGTACGCGACCTGGGTGATGCGCCCCTCGGCGTCGCGCTCGACCGTCAGCGGGGCCTCCAGGGTGTTGGTGCCGCCGAAGCTGTAGGTCCCGGCGAAGCGATCGTTGCCGAGCGAAACGTAGAGCTCGATCAGCTGGTTCACCTGCGTGGCGATCGCGTGCCGCCCGTCCGCCCCGGTCGCATCGCTCGCGGCGGTCGTCTGCAGCTCGCGGGTCTCGTGAATCAGGTCGGCCAGGTTGCTCAAGAGCCCCTCGGAATTGTTCAAATGGGTAATCGCGCTCTGGATGTTGCGCTCGAACTGGTCGTTCGCGCGCGTCTGTTCCCGGAACCACATGGAGAGGTGAGCCCCTACCGGGTCGTCGGACGGGGTGCGCACGGACCGGCCGTCACTCAGGCTCATCTGCAGCTTCAAGAGCTTCTGACTCCGGAGCCCGATGGAGGCGGCGATCGAATCGTGCAGCGTCTTGGTCGAGATGCGCTCGGTCATCGGTCCGCCCCTCCCTACATCGACAGCAGCGTGTCGAGCATGTCGCTCACCACGCTGAAGACCCGCGCCGAGGCCTCATACGCCTTCTGCACCGTGATCATCCGCGTCAGTTCCTCGTCCAGGTTCACGCCGACGATCGACTGCCGCTCCGCTTCGAGCGTCTGGACGGCATTGTCCTGGCTCTCGCTGAGGAACTGCGCCTGCTGGCCGAGTGAACCGAGTCCCGCCACCGTGCTCCGGAAGAAGTCGGAGACGGTGGCCGTCCCGCGGCTCATGATCCGGTCATCGCGCAGAGCGGCCATCGCGAGGGCGATGTCGTTGTCGCCCGGGTCCCCGGTCGTGCCGGCGTTCACCTGCGACGGATCGCGGGCGATCTCCGGCAGGAGCTCGATCGTCGCCGCGCGCGCGCCGCGAAAGAAGGGAAGGTGGGACGGCCCCGCCTCGTGCGTCCGGTTGACCGTCTCGATCAGCGCGCCCGTCAATTCGTCGATCGTGCCGAGAAACTCCGGCAGCACCTGGTCGCGCGCCTCGAGCACTCCCGCCAACCGGCCGCTCAAAAAGCTCGGCGAGGTCTTGTCCTCGGCGAAGATGAGGCGGACCCGGACCCGCCCGTCGTCGTTGTACCGCATGGTGGCCAGCGGCACGATCGAGTTCCCCTCGACCACCGTCCGCCCGCCCATCCGGACCACGATCGTCCCGTCGGACCGCACCAGGTTCGTCGCTCCCCCCTCGCGGGCCAGCTCGTCGAGGATCAGGTCGCGGCGGTCGCGCAGGTTCGATTCGACGCCCCCTCCGACTTCCGACCGGCGGATCTGCGCGTTCAGGTTGCCGACCTCCTGGAAGAGCGAGTTCAGGTGCGTCACCCGCTGCTCGAGGTCGACATCGGTGGCGTCGATGATCTGCCGGATCCGTGAATCGACCTGGCGTATCCCCTCGGTCAGGGCGACGCCGCTCTGCACCACGACCGCGCGCGCGGCCGCGTCCTCCGGCTGGTTGCTCAAGTCGAGCCACGAGTTCCAGAATTTGTCCAGGAGGCTGGAGAGGCCGACGTCGGAGGGTTCGTTGAGGACGCTCTCGACCCGGGAGAGAAGTTCCGAGCGCGCCTCCCACTTCCCCGCCAGACCCATCTCGTCCCGGATCAGCGTGTCGAGGAAGATGTCCCGCACCCGGGTCACGCCCTGCATGCTGACGCCGGTTCCGAGCAGTCCCTCCGGCGTCCGTTCGGTCGGGGAGGGCACGAGCTGCGCGATCTGGCGCGAGTAACCGGCGGTCGCGACGTTGGCGACGTTGTTACCGGTGACGTTCAGCGCCGACTGGTGGGCCAGCATGGCCCGGCGCGCGATCTCGAGTCCCTGCACCAATCCCGGCATGAGATCGTCCCCTCTCTCCCCTCTCTCCCCTCTCTCCCCTTCCCTCTCTCCCCTCGTCCTCTTCCCGGCCCGCTCGCCTCCGCCGGTCCGGTCGCCGGCGGGAGTGGTCAGACAGAGTGATCCAGCAGCGACGGGGCCCGGCGCGGGCGGCTCTCGGCACCCGGCGCCCGGTAGGTCGCGTCGGTTCCGACCGCGAACCGCACCAGGATCTCGAGCTGGGCGCGCGTCCATTCCCCGGCGCGCTGCGCCACGTAGGCAGCGCGGGCCGTGACCCGCTCGATCTCGCGGCGGACCTCCCTCGCCTCGCGGGCGAGAGTGCGGAAGCGTTCCGCTTCCGCCGCCGGACGCTCCGCCGCCCAGCTCTCCAGAGTTCCGACCGACGGGAAGTAGCGACGACGCTCGAGCGTGCAGCGAGCTGCCGCGGAGGCGGCGTCTTCCTGCGCCCTCACCAAACAGAGCGTTTCGTCGCCCGGCGCCGCCCGACGCATCGCATTCTCGACCGCAAGTTGGGCGGATAGCAGGCGTCGAGCCGCCTCGAGTTCCCTCTCGAGCGCGGCTAAGGCATCCGACGGGGCCATCCCTGGCTGCACCATGCGCGATCCTCCTCAAGGCGGATATCGACGCCCGGAGAGGGGACCTTGAGTCTGGCGTGAGGTTCCGGATCGGCGCGGCGGGCGCAGTTCTTCAGCCCGGTGTTAAGCGCCGTCCGGCCGGACCTGATCGAGACGGGCCTTCTCGGCCATCACTTTCTGCACATACGCGCGCGTCTCACGGAAAGGGGGGATCCCCCCGTGCCGTTCCACCGCTCCCGGGCCGGCGTTGTAGGCAGCCAGCGCGTGATCGACCCGCCCGAACCGTCCGATCTGCCGGGCGAGATAGCGCGCGCCGCCGACCAGGTTCTGCCACGGGTCGGCCGGATCCTTGACGCCCAATTCCTTCGCGGTCTCGGGCATGAGCTGCATCAGTCCGACCGCGCCGCGCGGCGAGACCGCATCGACCCGCCGGCTCGACTCGACCGCCATCACGGCACGCACGAGGTTGACCGGAACCGAAGTCAACCGCGCGGCCTTCTCCGCCAACGCATCGACGCCGGTCAGCCGGGACGGATCCCCGGTCCCCGCCCCCGACAACGCAGGCGATCGAGCCCCGGGGGATGGGACCGCCAGGGCCGACGCTTCAGCCGCCTGCGGCGCCAACGCCGGCAGCTCTCCCGTCTCCGACGCGAGGAGCGGACCCGGCTCTCCGTTCCGTGCGGCGGCGACGGCCGCTCGCGGCATGGCCGACGGCGGCATCGACAGGCCGGGCGTCGCCGCCGAGGACAACCCGGGCAGGGACGGCATGGGCCACGAACCGGCGAGATGACGGGCCAGCGCCTCGCTCCAGAAGAAGCTGTAGACGTCGTTCCCGGAGGAAAGGCCGAGACCCGACTCACCTCCGGCGGAGTCCTGGCCGATCGCGTCGGTCAGCGGCCGGAGCAGTTCGCGCAGGAGCAGCGACTGGAAGTCGCGGACCGCGCGCGCGGTTTTGGGGTCGACGGGGGGCGAGCTTCCCTCGCCGCCCGACGCCGCGATCCCCTGGTTGCCGCCGGCGAGAAGCGCTCGCGGACGCGCGCCCCCGGGAGGAATGGCGATCGAACTCACAGCACCACCAGCTCCGCCGGAAGCGCTCCCGCCTCCCGCAGCGCCTGGAAGATCGCGATGACATCGCGCGGCGTGACCCCGAGCGTGTTGAGGGCGTTGGCCAGTTCCTCCAGCGAGGAGGTTCCGTTCGACGCGAGGAAGGCGCCCGCGGCGTCGCTCACCTCGATCGAGGATTGCGGCACCACGGTCGTCGACGCGCCCGGGGGAGAGAAGGGACCCGGCTGGTAGACATCGAGCTGGTTCGAGATGCGGATCGAGAGGCTGCCGTGCGCGATCGCGACGGGCAGGAGGCGCACGTCGCCGCCGGCCACGATCGTGCCGGTCCGCTCGTTGATGACGACCCGCGCGGGAGCGCCGGGCTGGACGTCGATCTCGCCGATCATCGCCATCAATCCGACAGGGGACGCCAGCGTGTCGCCGAGCGCGACCCGGACCGTGCCGGCATCGACCGCCATGGTCGGCCGACCGGTCACCGAAGCCACCGCCCGGGAGATCCGCTCCGCCGTCGTGAAGTCGGGCCGATCCAGAAGGAGGGTCATCATTCCGTCGCGGGGGAGTTCCCAACCGATCTCCCGTTCCACGATCGCCCCACCCGGAACGCGCGCCACCGTGACCTGGTTCTGGCTGACCCGCGATCCTCCGGGGCTGTCGGCCTGGTACCCGCCGACCAGGAGCGGCCCCTGCCCCACGGCGTAGACGGCGCCATCGGCGGCCGTCAGCGCGGTCTGCACCAGCACGCCTCCGCGCAGGCTGGAAGCATCGCCGATGGAGGAGACCGTGACATCGAGGCGGCTGCCCGGCCGCGCGAAAGGAGGGAGCGTCGCCGTGACCATGACCGCGGCGACGTTTTTGATCTGCATCTCTTCCGGACGGAGCGTGACGCCGACGCTCTCCAACAGGTTGCTCATCGTCCGGAGCGTGAACCCGGTCGTGCGCTTGTCCCCGGTTCCGTCGAGTCCCACGACCAGGCCATAGCCGACCAGCTGGTTCTCGCGCACCCCCTGGAAGCGGGCCAGATCGCGCACCCGCGCCGCCTCCGACACGATCGGCGCCAGCCCGCAACCGGCCAGGGCGACCAGGCCGCAGACGATTCGGAATCGACGATGCGCCGCCGCGCCGCCGCTCGTCAGCGCCATCGTGCGCCCTCGGGAGGTGACGCGCGCCGCGCTCGCATCCTTCATGTCAGAACTCGACATCGATCCACCTCGCTAGAAGATCCAGGAGAGGAGCCGGCTGAAGAGGCTGCGCCGCCCCGCGCCGTGCACCGGTCCCTTGCCCTGGTAGGAGATCCGCGCCTCCGCCAGATAGAGCGAGAGGAGAGTGTTGTCGGCCGCGACATCCTCCGGACGCACGACGCCGTGCAACGTGATCTGATCCTCGTCGCCGTTGATGCTGATGAGGCGGCTCCCCTCGACGACCAGGTGGCCGTTGGGCCGGATCTCCGTCACCTGGACCGAGATCTTGGTGCTGAGCTGCCCCTGCACGACCGATTGCCCGCTTCCGTCGTGCTCGTTCTTGACCTGGGACTCGGCGCCGAAACTGGGGAGAAAATCGAGGGCGCCGATCCCGTACATCCCGTCCGCACCGAACTTGCTTTCTTTTTTTGTCTTGAGGGCCGCGCGGTTGCTCCCCGCCGAGGATTCGGTCACCAGCACCGTGATGATGTCGCCGACGTGACGCGCCTTGCGATTGCTGTACCGATTTCCGCGCTCCTCGTCCCAGAGCGAAGGTCCCGCTTGCGCCCAGGCCGTCGCGGCGGTCGCCAGGAGGCAAGCCAGGATCACGCCTTGGATCGCGCGTCCGGCGCCGCCGGTCCGTGCATCCCGGGGGGCTCCCTTTTGGATCCTCGAACTCATGGCTCCCCCCTCTCCAGCGACACCGTGACCTCCGACGGTCCGCTCACGACCCCATGGCAGTCACGCCGGCCACCCTCGAGCCGCACCTCCACGACCTCACCCAGGCGCGCGTTCGTCCGCGATGTGCCGCGCCCTTCCAGGCGGAGCGCGCCGGTCAGGCAGACCAGGCGGACCTCCGCGCCGGCGCGCACCAGCGGCGCCACCTGCAATCGATCGAGGCTGATCGCTTTCCCCCGAGGGAGGCTCTGCCCGGTCCAGGCGCCGAGCGGCGTTCTTTCCGTCGTCGATAGGACCGACGGGGCGAACCAACCGCGCATCGAGTCGACGTCGGCCGGCGCGATCACGCTGCCGGCGCGCACGGACCGCGTCGTGATCCAGGTCAGGCCGGCGCACAGGACATCACCGGCCACCATCACCTCGCGTCCGCGACCGTTCCGCCAGACCCGCACGCGGGCCGACGGATGATCGCGGTCGCGCGCCGGATCCGCGCTCAGCGTCGCCGAGAGCGAATCCGCCCCGGCCGCCTCCGTCCGCAGGGCGTCGTTCAGCCGCCAGGTCACGCGAAGACTCTCGCACCCGCCCGCCTCACGCAGCGGCGCGACCAGACCCTCGCGCGCGCGCGACGGCGCCGCCGCCGGCGGCGGCGCCGCCGGAAGAGAAGAGGCCGACGTCGCCGACAGGAGGAGGGCCAGGCCGGCGAGCAGGCCGGCCACGACCCGGTGGAGAGAATTCGAGGAGAGCGACGGCGGATTCCCTTCCGGGGATAAACCGCCCGAAGTCCGTTCCCCCGGCGCGGCCGGTGCCAGACTCCGTTCGGACAGACTCATCATCCCTGACATCCGTCGCTCTCCCGAAACTCCATGCGCCTCGACGTTCCGCCTCAACGTTCCGCTTCACCGGCCGGCGATCAGGCCGGGCGGATGTTGACGGCGGTGCCCATCATGTCTTCCGCGGTCCGGATCGCCTTCGAGTTCATCTCGAAGGCGCGCTGGGCCACGATCAAGTTGACCATCTCCTCGACCACCTGGACATTGGACCGCTCGATCGCTCCCTGGAGGACCGAACCGAACCCCAGTTCGCCGGGAGTGCCGATCTGCGCGTCACCCGACGCCGCGCTCGCCCGGTAGACGTTCCCTCCTTCGGCCAGGAGTCCGGCCGGATTCGCGAAGCGCGCGATCAAAAGCTGGCCCACCTCCGCCTGCGAGGCCTGGCCGGCCTGCTCCACCAGCACACGTCCGTCGGCCGTGATCGCGACCGAGGTGGCATCAGCGGGGAGGGCGATCTCCGGCTGCATCACCATGCCGCTGGCGGTCACCAGCCGGCGATCCGCGTCGACGCGCAGCGAACCGTCGCGCGTGTACCCTTCCGTGCCGTCTCCGCGCTGGATGACGAAGAACCCTTCACCCTGGATCACGAGGTCGAGGGGATTGCCGGTCGTTTCGGTGTCGCCCTGCGAGAAATTGCGCGCGGTATCGATGACCCGGCTGCCGTGACCGACCTGGAGCGGAACCGGCCGGCCGGGCTGATCGCCCTCGCTCGCCGTGGGAGGCACCAGGGTCTGGTAGAGCACGTCCTCGAATCCGGCGCGCGCTCGTTTGAACCCGGTGGTGTTCACGTTGGCGAGGTTGTGCGCGATCGTGTCGAGGTTGATCTGCTGCGCCCGCATCCCGGACGCGGCGGTGTGCATCGCTCGAAGCATCACGGACTCCTTCCGTGCGACTACTGTCCTGCGGCCCAGTTGATGAGGCGGCCCACGGTGGCGTCCTGAGCGAGGATCGAGCGCTGGTTGGCCTCGAACTCGCGCATCAGGACCATCATCTCGACCATGGCCTGCACCGGATCGACGTTCGATCGCTCGAGCGTGCCCTGCAGCACGCGGCTCTCGGTGTCGGTCTCGCCCGGCGTGTCCGAGCTCAGGAGCCCGGCTCCGGCGTGGCGCAGTCCGCTCGCATCGTTCAGCGTGACCAGGCGCACCCGTCCGGCCGGTTGCCCATCGAAGGAGATCCCGCCGTCCGGCGTCACGGCGAGGCTGGCCCCCGCCGGCACCGTCAGGACACCACCCTCGGTCAGCAGCGGATATCCGCTCTGGTGGAGCAACGTGCCGTCCGCACCGACGCGCAGCGAGCCGCCGCGCGTATAGAGCTCCCCTTCCGGCCCCTGTACGGCGAGATAACCGCGCCCCTGCACCGCCAGGTCGAGGCCGTTGCCGGTCGACTCGAGCGGTCCGGGGGTCGGATCGACCTCTCCCATGATCTGGGGAGCGGCGCCAAGTCCGCTTTCGATCCTGGTCAGTGCGTCCGCGCCGTTACCGCCGGTGATATCCCCGGCATCCGCCAGCATCCGGCGGAACGCGATCCGGTCCTGCCGGAACCCGTCGGTGGCCGCGTTGGCCAGGTTGTTCGCCAGGATCTCCTGGGCTCGCATCCGCGGGGAAAGCGCGCCCGCCGAGATCCAGAGTCCACGCATCATGCCGGTTCCTCCCCCGGTCCTCCGTGCATCCCGCGTGCCAAGCGCGCGCGACTGCCTTCTCCACCCCGCCCTCACGGCTCCTCGATCCCGCGAAGTCGAGGATCCACCGCAACCCGCAGCGCTCTCCGCGAGCCGAAATCGACCCGCGCCCCGATCTCGAGCCGGAGTCTTCTCCTCGCGGCCGGGACGGGGGTGGGCAATCCCTGACCGGGCCCGGGCAGCTTTTTCCCACCCGAGCCGGTCGCGATCGAGGAGAATGGGGGAGAGCCGATCGACATCGTGGGCTGGTTCGCCGCGGGAAAGGAGCCACCCTGACGTGCGCGCCGAACGCATCCGCTGGATCCGCTGGCCCGCCGCGCTCCTTGCTCTCGCGGTAGCGGGCGGGATTGCCTGGAGAGCATCGGGGCTCGCCCGCGAGCCCTACCTCGGGTTCAGCCAGCGCCAGGGAATCGTCGAACTCGTCTACCCGGGCGGACCGGCCGATCGCGCCGGCCTCGCGGGCGGCGACCGCATCGCGCGGATCAACGGCGTCCCGGTCTCCCAGATCGACAACATCGTCTACACGATGGGCGCGGGGGGACCCGACCGGGGAGTCTTTCTGGTCGTGCTGCGCGATGGCGTCGAGACGGCCATCGAACTCCTCCCCGAACCGCTCCCGCCCGGCGAACTGGCCTGGCAGATCGCGCACGCGGCGGTGGCCCTGGCCACGTTGCTCGTCGGCACCCTCGTCTTTCTCCGCAAGTCAGGACGGCTGACGCTGACTTTCTTCGGCATCTGCCTCGGCCTGGCGATGCTCCTCTTCCGCCCGATGGTCATCCCGTCCAGCTGGGGGCACCGTCTCGACAACGGACTGACCGAGCTCTTCTCCGCCTTCCTCCCCGGCTTGCTCGCCCACTTCTTCCTCCTCTTCCCGTACGAGCGGGCGACCCTGCAGCGGCGACCCTGGCTGCAGCTCCTGCCCTATCTCCCCGGACTCGTCATCCTCGTCCTCTCCCGTTTCGGGTCCGCCCTTCCTCTGACGGACCTTCTCGCCGACGAAGAGCGGAACCTGATCGCGCAGACCGCCGCCACCCTGTACGGGCTCGCGTCCCTCCTCTTCTCCGTCTTCCTCTTCGCGCGCGCCTATCGTCGGACGCCGCTGCCGACGATCCGGCAGAAGCTCAAGGTCGTGCTGATCGGAACGCTGCTCGGCCTGGCGCCGCTCTGCGTGGTGCTCGCCTGGCACGTTCTCTTCCCCGCCATGCCGGTTCCCGGCGATCGCGTCGCCACGCTGGCGATCTTTCTTCTCCCGGCCTCGTTCGGTTACGCCATCATCCGTCATGGCATCTTCGAAACCGAGATCCTGATCGAGCGCAGCCTGGTCTACACCGGAGTGATCGCCGCCGCGGTGCTCGCCTACCTCGTCGCCTACTTCGCGCTCCACGCCTCGCTCCGCCATGTCGAGGGGATCGAGGAACGGCTGGGCGCGGTTTTGGCGCTGGTGTTCATCGCGATTCTGGTCTCACCGCTACGCGGGCGGATGCAAGTGACGATCGACCGCTGGATCCGTCCGGACCGCTACGACACCGTCGCGGGGCTGCGCGAGGCGGCGCAATGGCTGCAAGAGGCGGGCGGCGCCGCGGAGGCCGGCCGCGCCCTCCTGCGCGCCGCGCGCCGGCTGCTGCGCGTCGAACGGGCCGCCGTCTTCGTGCCGGTGACCGGCACCGACTCGTTCCGTCTGCAGGCGAGCCTGAACGCAGAGGAGGTGGAGGTGCCCTCCGACGACGAACCAGGGCCGCGTCTCGGACGCCTCCTCTCCGACACGCTCTTCGCCCTCGCCCGTCCCTCCCTGCGGCCTGACTTCGAGGCGGAGCTGCCGTACGGCTGGCTGCCGCGCGCCGACCTCGAGGTGCTCGCCGGCATCGAAGCGCGCGTGCTCGTCCCGCTGGCGGCGGGCGATCGGCGGCTGGGGCTCCTCATCCTCGGTCCCCGCGCGCTCAGAGAGTCGTACGGTCCGCCCGAGCTCGAACTGCTCGAAGGGCTGCAGACCCACGCCGTCGTCGCTTTGCAGAGCGAGAGATGGAAGGAAGAGAGCCGCGAGCATGCGGGATTGCAGGAGGAGCTCTCCCTGGCCGGCTCGATCCAGCAGCAGCTTCTCCCCCGCAAGCTCCCGAACCTCGACCGCTTCGACCTCGCCGCCGGGACCGTCCCCTGCCGCGAGGTTGGCGGGGATTTCTACGACTGCCTGCCGGTCGGACCCGAGCAGCTCGCGCTCGCGATCGGTGACGTCTCGGGCAAGGGGATCCCCGCCGCACTCCTCATGGCCAGCCTGCAAGCCACTCTGCGCGCGGAGTGGACCGCCGGCGGCGAGCCCTCGGAGGTGATCGCGCGGGTCAACCGCCGGCTCTGCGGACTGGAGACTCCCGACCGCTTCGTCAGCTTCTTCTGCGGTCGCCTCGACACCGCGCGCGGCGTCTTTTCCTATGTGAACGCGGGACATCTCCAGCCGCTCCTCGTCCGCTCCGACGGCCGCGTGGAGCGACTGGGCGAGGGCGGACTGCTGCTCGGCATCCTCCCGGACGCGCCCTACACCGGCGAAGAAGTCGGCCTGGAGCCCGGAGACGTGCTCGTGATGTTCACCGACGGCGTGACCGAGCGCGGCGCGCCGAACATCCTCTTCCGCGAGGAGGATCTCGCCGCGGTCGTGGCGCGCCACCGGCACCTCTCCGCCGCCGATCTCATGGGACGCATCCTCGAGGTGCTGGAGAGCCGCACCGGCTCGCTGGCCGATGACGACACGACGCTCCTGGTGCTGAAGGCGCTGTGAGGCGGGGGCCGCGGGGCCCCCGGACCGCGGCACGGCCGGCCCCGGATGCCCGCCCCCCCTTGCACAATCCAAGCTCGTCCGCCTCGCTTTTTGCCGCCGGAAGCCCCGACCGGTTGCGCTTTGCCCACCTCTCCCGGAGCTCCATCGTGCCGAATCCGGACCGTGATCCCCGCCTCCACCCGATTCGCCTCAAGCCGCGGGCCGTGTAAGCCGAACTGCATGAATGGATGCCGGAACGAATGTCCCGCCTGGGTCGGGTGCTCATGGAAGGGCTGTGGGCGGGGCAGGAACCCGCGGCGACGCGGGAACCGAAATTGCAGGGATCGGGAGCGTGTTCCAAGGCTACAGGGGAATCCCCGAGTAGCGCATCTGGAGGAGCGATGCTTCTCGCAATCCTGGGACTGATCGGAATCGACCTTTTCTGGTGGCTGAGGCGGTAAGGACACTCCAGCCGCCACCAAGAGGTCAGGTCACGCAGAGCGGGGGAGCCGGGCGCGAAGGCCCGGTCCACGCGGCCGGCGAGAGCGGGCTATGAAACGCTGGCCGCGCCCCGGGTGTGAATCCGCGATGCTTACGGGTCCGCCCGTCTCCTCCGGTCCGCACGCGCGCGACGCGTGCCCTCAGCGCATCCCCAGGAAGATGATCCCCAGCACGCCCACGACCAGGCAGTAGACGCCGAACCAGCCGAAGCGCCCGCGCCGCACGATCTGCAGCAACCACGCGATCGAGGCATACCCCAGCACGAACGAGACGACGAACCCCAGCGCGTAGAGCCCGGCGCTTCCTCCCGACCAGCCGCTCGCGAGCGCCTTCGCCTTGAAGACCACCGCGCCCAGGATCGCCGGAATCGAGAGGAGAAAGGAGAACCGCGCCGCCTCCTCGGGACGGACCCCGCGGAAGAAACCGGCCGCGATGGTCGAACCGCTGCGCGAGATCCCGGGGAAGAGCGCCGCCATCTGGAAGAACCCGATCACCAGAGCGTCCGATTTCCAGACCGGCCGGCTGCCGCGCCGCACGCGCATCGTCGAGAGGAGCAGGAGGCCGGTCAGACAAAGGCAGACGCACGCCAGGCGCGGATCTTCGAAAGCGCGCTCCACCGCATCGCCGAAGGTGAGCGCTCCGATCACCGCCGGCACCGTCCCGATCACGAGCAGGACCAGCATGTTCGCCGCCGAGCGTTCGCTTGACCCGCGCCGGCCGGCGATCCAGCGCGTCACCCCCGCCACGATCTGGCCGAGATCACGGCCGTAGTAGAGGAGCACCGCCAGGAGCGTCCCGAGGTGCAGCGTCAACTCGAGCGCGATCCCGGGCTCGCGCAGCCCGAGCAAGGCGCTGGAGAGCACCAGGTGCGCGGAGGAGGAGACGGGCAGAAACTCCGTCAATCCCTGCACGGCGGCCAGGATCACGACCGCAAGCCAGGCAGGGAGGTTAGCCGGCATCACGTGCCTCCGTCCAGCGTCCGGCGCAGCCCCGAGGCCAGAGCGCGGATCGCCTCCAGTCGTTCGTCTTCAGACCTGTCTTCAGCGAGCAGCTCGATCCAGCGCGCGCCGACCACGACCCCGTCGACCAGATGCAGCAGCGATTCCGCATCCCTCGGCGCGCGGATGCCGAACCCCGCGATGACGGGAACTGAGGTCTCTCGCCGCACCCGCTCCACCTGCGCGGCCAGGTTGGCGGCGAAAGCTCCTCCCTGGCCCGTCACGCCGGTGCGCGTGACGCAGTAGACGTAGCCGTCCGCCGCGGCCGCCAGGATCGGGATCCGTTCCGCGGCCGTGGTGGGCGCCACGAGGATGACCCGCTCCAGTCCGGACTCGCGGAAAGCCGACCAGACCTCCGGCAGTTCCTCCGGCGGGAGATCCGAGACCAGGATGCCGGCGACGCCGGTCTCTCTCGCGCGCGCGGCGAACCGCTCAGCGCCGAAGGCCAGGATCGGGTTCACGTAGGTCATGAGCACCACGGGCAGGTTCCATCCCTCACCGCGCCGCTCGATTTCCTGGAAGATCCGCTCGACCGTGACGCCGGAGGCGAGGGCGTGCTGGGATGACGCCTGGATCGTCGGTCCATCCGCGAGAGGATCACTGAAGGGGATACCCAGCTCGAGCAGGTCGGCGCCGGCGGTGGAGAGCTCCCGGACTGCCCGGTCGAAGAGGTCCCAGTCGGGATACCCGGCGGTCAGGAAGGGGACGAGCGCGCGGCCACCCGCGGCGCGCCGCGCCAGGATCGCCCGGCGGGCCGAGAACCGATCACTCACGACCACCCAGCCGGTCGGCCGCCTGGTAGCAGAGGAGCGCCCGCTCCGACTGCCCCTTCTTGTCGTAGGCGACGCCGAGGTAGAAGTGGGCGCGACCGTTCGTCGGCTCGAGGTCGACCACCCGCTCCAGGCACTCGATCGCCAGGCCGGGCTGGTCCTTCTTGTTGTAGGCCACGCCGAGATAGTAGAGCGCGGCCGCGGCGTTGGGCCGCGCCTGCACGCAGGCCTGCAGCAGCTTCACGCTGGCGTCGTAGGCTCCCTTTCGGACGTAGACCAGCCCGAGGTTGAAGCTGATCTCCCAGTTCCCCGGATCGAGGGCCTGGGCGCGGCGCAGCTCGTTCAGCGCCTCTTCCGGCGCGCTCTCCATCAAGGCCACGCCGAGGTTGAAGCGGGCCAGGGCGCAGTCCGGATCGATCTCCAGCGCCCGCCTGAATTCCTCGACCGCGTCCTTCTTCCGCCCGAGATCGCCGTACGCCGCTCCGAGATTGCAGTGGCTCTCGACGCTGCGCGGATTCGCCTCGATCGCCCGGCGGAAAGCCGTGATCGCCAGCTCGCTCTTCCCCATCTGGTCGTAGATCACGCCGAGGTTGATCTGCGCCTTCGTCATCGTGGGATCGAGGACGAGGCAGCGCTCGAATCCAGCCAGCGCCTCCTCGTCGGCATGGAGCTTCATCTGCGTCACGGCGAGGCGAAAGGCTGCCTCGGCATCCTCCGGCGCCCGCGAGACCGCCTGCCGGTGCTCGTCGCGGGCCTCGTCGAGACGTCCCGTTTCCTCGAGCATCCGGCCCCGGAGTGTCCAGTAGGGGGCGCGATCCTCGAAGGCCGCGCCCAGCAGGCCCAACAACTCGTGCGCCTCGGCCGCCCGGCCCGACTGCCGGGATGCCTCGCAGAAGAGTTCGACCAGGGTCCACTCCGGCGGGGAGGCCGCGCGGATCCTCCCCTCCAGCATCTCGGCCGCCTGCAGATGGCGCCCGGCCGTCATGTAGCCGCGCGCCAGCGCCAGGAACGCTTCCAGGTCCTGCGGGTGCTGGCGCTGGCGACGCTCGAGATCCTCGATCCGGCGCTGGTTTCGATCATCAGGGTGCGACATGCTCGACCTCGGTGCTCTCCGCGCGCACGCACAGGCGATCTGCACGTAAGGGGGACGATAGGGAGAGCCGCGGGGTCAAGTCAAGGCGCACGAGCCGGGCGCTACTACAGCCCGGGACAGAGCCACTTGAGAATCTTCACGCCGGACTCTTCGACGTGCATCTCGTAGTAGGCGTCGGCCTCGATGCGGTAGCGCGTCCCGCTGATCGCCGCGGGACCACGGGGCCGGCTCGGCATCAAGCTCGACGTGATCCGACCGCGCGACAGGTCGACGAGTTCCAGCCGCTCGCGTCCATCCCGTCGCAGGACGACCAGGAGACGTCCCGCTCCCGACGCGCGCAGCATGCCCGACGCCAACACGTGTCCCTCGACGGTGGAGATGGGACCCGACTGCAGGGCGTACTTCACCCGCTCCTTTCCGACCGGCAGGCCGGGTCGCGCGACCTGCCTTTCCAGCGGCACGGGGCGGCCATCGTGGATCAGGACCGCGGCCTGCGCGAGGCGCTGAAGCAAGTGGACTCCATCGTCGGCCACGACAAGCTTGTACGGCTCCGCCGCCTCTTCCGGCGGCGCGAGTTCTCCCCCGAGCACGAACTTGAGCTCCGCCGCCGTCTTTCCCTCGCGGTCCCAGACCACGACCAGCGGCAGCCGATCGCGCTGGGCGAGGAAGAAGACCTGTCCGTAGGCGACCCTGAAGTCGGTCATTTCGTGGCACGACACGCCGGCCAGGCTCGGGATCGAATCCCGTCGCGCCAGGCTTCCGGCGCGGTCGAAGACCGACAGGATGCCCGCCACGCGGTCGAAGAGGTAGATCTCGCCGCCCGACACCTCGAAGAGTGGTCCCGGAAACCCGCCGCCCGCCTCGCGATCGCCCGCGGCACACTCCCCCGGGGCGTTCCCCCAGGGCAGGTGCACGGCGAGCGATTCCGCGCATTGGGGCACGAGATCGGTCTGTGCCGCCGCGGGCCAGCCGCAGATCAGAGACGCCAGGATGAGTCCCAGGGCGATCCAGCGAGATGCATGCACGGCGGGTCCTCCCTCGGTTCCAAAAAAGCCCCGTAGTCGGGTCGGCGCTCCGGAGGCGGCGACTTCGACGGTCGCCCCACTATAACCGGCCGCACCGGATGGCGGAACCCGCTCCGGCCCCCCGGGTATAGGCCCCCGTGCCTGGGAGGTGGGGCCGAACCGGTCGGTGCACCCGGTCTCTTGGTTACGGTCCGGCGGTGGTTGACGGCGGGCGGGCACGGCCCCTAAGATCCGGGCGCATCGCGGAGCGCGGCGAGTCGGTTATTGCTCGCCAAACGTCATACCGACAATGAGTTGAAGCAACCGAGGGAACTGCCGCGGGCCGTCCCCGTCGGGACTGTGCGTGTTGCCCTTGGCATTGCCCTTGGTAACCGGCGCGAGGAACCATGATCGAAGTCCGAAATCTGACCAAACGATTCGGGACGACGGTGGCAGTGAACGACGTCACCTTCGATGTCCCCAGCGGTGAGGTGGTCGGGTTCCTGGGGCCCAACGGGGCCGGCAAGACCACCACGATGCGGATCCTGACCTGCTACCTGCCGGCCGATGCGGGAACCGCTCGCGTCGCGGGGTACGACACCTTCGAGGACGCCGTAGAAGTACGGCGGCGGATCGGCTATCTGCCCGAGAGCGCCCCGCTTTACCTCGACATGGGAGTCGTCGAGTACCTTCGGTTCGTCGCCGGGATGCGCGGCCTCCCGCCGGCGGCCCACACCGACCGCATCCGCCGGATGATCGAGGTCTGCGGCCTCGGCGCGATGCTCCAGAAGGACATCGGTCAGCTCTCCAAGGGATACCGGCAGCGGGTCGGGCTCGCGGCCACGCTGATCCACGATCCCGATGTCCTGGTCCTCGACGAGCCGACCAGCGGCCTCGACCCTAGCCAGATCATCGAGATCCGCGAACTGATCCGGGAGATCGGCCGGGAGAAGACGGTCATCCTCTCCACCCACATCCTCCCCGAGGTCGAAGCCACCTGCTCGCGCGTGCTCATCATCGCCGAGGGACGGATCGTCGCCGCCGGCACCACGGCCGAGCTGACGCGCCTGGCGGCCGGCCGCGCGACCACCTGCGTCGCCTTCAAGGCGGCGCCGGGCGTGGTCGAGCCGAGACTGCGCGCTCTCGCCGGCGTGGAGGAGCTGCACCTGCTCGACGCGCCGCGGCCGGATATCGCGCGTTACGAAGTCATCAGTCCCACCGGATTCGAGATGGCCGAGGCGCTCTTCGGCCTCGCCGTGCGCGAAGGCTGGACCCTGACCGAGCTGCACACGGGTGCCCTCAGCCTGGAGCAGGTCTTCCTGCGCCTGACGACGGGCGACCGGCCTTCCACCGGGGGCCGGGTTCCCGCGCCTGAGAGCGCGGCGGCCTCGCGGGAAGTGCCGACCAGGGAGGAACAGTCATGACGACGGTGCTGACGATCGCCCGGAAGGAGTTCCAGAGCTACTTCCAGTCCCCCATCGCCTACATCTTCATCACGGTCTTTCTGGCCCTGACGCACTTCTTCTTCTTCCGCGGCTTCTTCGTCGTGGGCCAGGCGACGATGCGGGAGTTCTTCGCCCTCGTGCCGGTCGTCTTCCTCCTCTTCATCCCGGCCGTGACGATGCGCCAGTGGGCCGAAGAGCGGAAGCTCGGGACGATGGAGCTGCTCCTGACGTTCCCGGTCCGCGACTGGGAGGTCGTGCTGGGGAAGTTCCTCTCCTCGTTCCTCTTTTTGGCCGTGGCCCTGGCCTGCACCCTGCCGCTGGCGATCACGGTGATCGCCCTCGGCAATCCGGACAACGGTGCCATGATCGGCGGCTACGTGGGGAGCCTGCTGCTCGGAGGGACCTACCTCGCGATCGGCCTCTGGATCTCGGCCCTCACCTCCAACCAGATCATCGCCTTCATCCTGACCGCCGTCTCCTGCTTCGCCCTCTTCATACTGGGAGAGCCGGTCGTGATGAGCGCGGTCCCCGAAGCCCTCGCGGGGTTCCTCGCCCAGCTCGGCGTCGGATACCACTTCGATTCGATCGGGCGCGGAGTCATCGACTCGCGCGACCTGATCTACTACCTGTCGGTCATCGCCTTCTTCCTGTTCCTCAACATCCGCTCCATCGAGAGCCGGAAGTGGAGCTAGCGCCATGACGGAGATGAACAAAGCGCAGCGCCGCCTGAAGTACGGGATCAGCTCCGCGGTCGGGATCCTGATCGTCGCCGGCATCCTGATCGCGCTCAACGTGATCAGCTCCCGGCTCTTCGTCCGCGCCGACCTGACCGAGCAGCGGGAGTTTACGGTCAGCCCGGCCACCAAACAGATCCTGCGCGAGCTGGACGACGTCGTCTCGATCAAGGTCTTCTTCACCCGCAAGCTCCCCCCCCAGCTCGCCACGCTGCGGCAGCAGATCGAGGATCTCCTGAAGGAGTACCGCGTCTACTCCGGCGGGAAGGTGCAGGTGCGGATCTACGATCCGAGTGTCGAACCGGAACGCGCGCAGGAGGCCCAGTCGATGGGCATCGCGCAGGTCCAGATGAACCTGCTGGAGAAAGACCAGTTTCAGGTGACCAACGTCTTCATGGGCCTGGGGGTGCAGTTCGGCGACAAGGTCGAGACGATCCCCTTCATCCAGGACGCCTCGACGCTCGAATACGATCTCACCTCCGCCCTGCTCAAGGTCACGCGGGACGAGCAGAAGACGCTGGGGTTTTTGAGCGGCAACCAGGAACGCACGCTCGATCGCGATCTCGAGGGGATCCGGACCGAGCTGGCGCGCCAGTACGAAGTCCGACCGGTCGACCTGGCCGCGGGCCGCACCGCGGTCCCGGAGGACATCAACACGCTGATCGTCGCCGGCTCGCGCAGCGTCCCCGAGCGGGTCCGCTACGAGATCGACCAGTACATCATGCGGGGCGGGCGGGTTCTCTTCCTGCTCGACTCGGTCACGATGAACGAGCAGGCGGGCCTCTCGGCGATCGGGTCGGCCTCCGGCTTCGAGGATCTCCTGGCGAGCTACGGCGTCGGGATCAAGAACTCCCTCGTGCTCGATGCCCGCAACTCCACCGCGTCGTTCTCGCAGGGATTCATGGCCTTCATGGTGCCGTATCCGTTCTGGCCCAAGGTCGTCCGGCCCGACCTCGACGCGCAGAACCCGATCACCTCGAGGCTCGAGTCGCTCACTCTCCCGTGGGCCGCCCCGCTCGACCTGCGGGTCGCAGTGGGGCAGCCGTCCGGCTCGCCGCGGGAGCCGGCCCAGCCGTCGCCCCAGCCGGAGGTCGTCGCGTCGATCCTCGCCCAGACCTCGGACAAGGCCTGGACCCAGAGCGGACGGTATGACCTCAATCCCCAGTCGCTCATGATGACGCGGCCGCAGGTGACCGGCGAGCAGTTCCCCCTTGCGGTCGCGCTCACGGGGAAGTTCCGGAGCCCCTACGCCGAGCAGGCGCCCCCGCCCAAGCCGGGAGACGAAGGCACGGCCGTCGGCGAGACGCCACTCCGGGAGAGCCCCCTCACCCAGGTGATCGTCGTCGGCAACTCGCAGTTCATGACCAACATGTTCCTGCGCAACTTCCCCGAGAACGCCCTCTTCCTCCAGAACGCGGTCGACTGGATGACGCTCGGCAACGAGCTGATCTCGATCCGTTCCCGCGGCGCCACCGCCCGCCCGGTCCGGGAGCTGTCCGACGGCACCCGCACCGGCGTGAAGATCCTGCTGACCGCGGGGGTGCCGATCCTGGTCATCGTGGCCGGCCTCCTCCGGACGGCCGTGCGGCGGCGGCGGCGGCAACTCCTGGCGGACGAGTTCCGGCCGGCATCCTGACGGGAGAGTTCCGATGAAGCCCAGAAACGTCCTGATCCTCACCTGCATCCTCTTCGTGCTCGGCGGGCTGGCGCTGTTGCTCGAACAGAACCGGCAGAAGAGCTTCTCGCCGCGCGGCAATCCGATCTTCCGCGACTATGCCGAGGCGAAGGCCGATGGCATCGAGATCGTCGGAGGCGGACGAACCGTCACGCTCGCCCGCCGCGGCGAAACCTGGATGGTGGCGAACGAAGGAATGAAGCCGGCCGATCCGAAGCTGCCCAAGCAGATCCTGGAGGCGATGGAGGAGTTCAGCACCACCACGCTCATCTCGAACTCCCGCGAGCGCCATGCCGGCTTCGAGGTCGACACGACCGGCTTCTCCGTGCGCATCTCCCAGCACGTGGCGAGCGGACGCACGCGGAGTGGACTGAGCTCCTTCGTCGATCGGCTTCTGGGACGGGCGCGGCCCGATCCGCAGGGATCGACGACGCTGGCCTCGTTCGTCGTCGGCAAGCCGGGTCCTGACTTCATGAGCACCTATGTCCGGCCGGAGGGGAAGGATGCCGTCTATCTGATCCCGGTCTACCTCCGCACCTTCGTCGATCGCGGCGAGCAGAGCTGGCGCAACCTGACGATCCTCGAGGTAGAGCCGGATGCGATCACCGGCTGGACGACGAGGCGCGCCGATGGATCGATCACGGTGGAGAAGGGCGCAGACGGCTCCTGGATGATCAAAGATCCGGTCGAGGCTCCGACCCGACCCGAGGTCGCCTCGATCGTCTTGCGCACGCTGACCACGATCCGCGCCACCGGATTCGCGGACACCACGCTCGGCGCGGTCGAGCTGGGTCTCGAGCCCGACACGACGTCGATCGTGATCCGCACCGCCGACGGCTCCTCTCACACCATCGTGGTGGGCGCCGCCAACGAGCGGAACCAGAGCTACACCCAGAAGCTGGGCGACCCGACGGTCTACCTCGTCCCCCGCGGCCGATGGAACACGGTGCTTCGACCGCTCGATACGCTGCAGGCGCCGGAGGGCGAGGCGGACGTCCCCCCCGGGGCCGGCGCCACGCCCTGAGGCAGCCTCGGTCCCCGCACGGAATCCCACGGCGGTGCCGGCGACGCGACCGGCGCTGCCGTCCGGGTTTTTTGCCCCGGTTTGTGCTCCGACTCCCCACCACCTCTCCTCTTTTTCCTGTCCCGTCCGTCTAAGGAAAATCCTCGCCCGTTAAGACACGATTGTTCTGGTAAAGTTGTTTGCCACAACCGATTCGTTGCCAAGTGACGGAGCCGTGCCGATCCACCGGAGGAATGCATGGACCGTGGGTGTTCCCTCCACCGTGGCGCCGCCCTCGCCCTTTTCTTCGGGCTCCAATGCGCCTCGTCGCTGCCGGCCAGCGCCGTGTCGGTGGGGTTGCGGGTGATCGAACCGGGCGGCAGGGACGTGCCCGCCCGGATTCACCTCAAAGATGGATCGGGCGCGTGCATCCCCGGCGTTCCGGATAGCGTGCTGCTGAGCCATCAGAACTGGCCCTGGATGGACGGTTACTTCTACGTCCCGGGCGACACCATCTGGGTCGACATGGCTCCGGGAACGGCCCGGATCGAAGTGGGACGCGGATGCGAGTGGGTTCCCACGCGGCTCCAGGCGGTCATCACGGGAGACACCCTCATTACCGTGACGATTCGTCCTGCGTTCGACCCGCAGGCCGAGTCGTGGTACTGCGGCGACGCGCATACGCACGGAGGGCACGATCCGGTCGACTACCCGATCTCCCCCGAGACCGCCCGGCGGGTGGCGCAAGCCGAGGATCTCAACATGCTGTGGCTCCTGGACGACATGGACCACTTCATCGGCGCTCCCGATCCGGTCTCGACGGGCGAGACGATCCTCTACTACAGCTTCGAGTTCCGGCACCAGGCCTGCGGCCACGTGGAGATGCTGGGCGGCAAGTCCGCCATGAACTGGGGATGCTGCGCCCCGCCCGCCTCGGTCGTCCCGCTCCTCTCGCAGATCTGGGAGGCCTGGGCACCCGCCTGGGACGAGGCGATGTGCCTGGCCCACCCCGAGACCGGAGCAGACTTCTTCCACGACACCGGGTGGCCCGGCTGGGGACTGGGCCGGGAGTTTCCCCTGCTGGCCACCGCAGGCAAGGTCGACGGCTACGGCATCGCGTCCTACAGCAACAACCCGGAAGTGGCCCTCGAGTCGTGGTACGACGCGCTCTCTGCCGGCTACTCCATCCCGCCGACCGCCGGCACCGACGCGGCGCTCTGCAGCTACTGGGGGCGCCCCCCAGGCGGGTACCGCGTCTATGTCAAGGAGACCGGCGGCCCGCACTCCGCCGCCCGTTGGGTCGAAGGGTTGAAGGCGGGGCGAGTCTTCGTGACCAACTACCCTCTGATCCCTCTCTTCGCCGTGAACGGCGTGGAGGCGGGGGGCGTCGTGGACATCCTCAGCGGCGGGCCCAATGTGGAGGTCCAGTACCGCATCGACTCGGTGCTGCCGGTCACGACGCTCGAGATCCTCCACAACGGCCTGGTCGCCGCCACCGTCTCCCTGGGCGGCGTTCCGGGGCAGCAGACCTGGAGCGGATCGCACTCGTTGCCGGTGAGCGCGAGCGGGTGGATCGCGCTCCGGGTCAAAGGGATCACCGACCGCCAGCACGCGGTCAGCCATGAACTCTTCGCCCACACCGGGATCGTGCGTCTGCGTGTCGACGGGAGCCGGCCGGTGCAACCGCTGGCCGCCGGCCACCTTTATGACAAGGCCGACTCGCTGGAGATGTTCGTCGAGATGCGCGGCGGGTGGCAGAACCAGCAGCAGCGGCTGATGGTATTGAGCCGTATCCAGGCCGCCCGCGACTCGCTCGCGCGCCACTTCGCGCAGCCGCCGGCCCCGTTCGATCTCCTCTCCCCCGTCGACGGCGAGAGCGTCTACGTCGCCGACGGTCCCCGTCTGATCTGGTCGGCGGCGGTCGACCCCGATCCGGGCGATCATGTGCGTTACGAGGTCCAGCTCGCCGACGATCCCGATTTCACCTCGGCGCTCCCCCCGCTGGTGCTCGACTCGACCTCGGTCGCGGTGGCGCTTCTGGGGCTCACGACCGATGCGCGCCACTGGTGGAAAGTGCGGGCCTTCGACCGCGGGGGCAACAACGTCCCCTCCTCCCCCACCGCGCGCAGCTTCTACTACGGCTCCGCCACCGCGGGCGTGGAGATCGCGGGGCCGGATGGCGGGGAACCGGCCGGGCCCGGCACGGGCGGAGATGCCTCCGGAGCGGGCGAGCGCTGTCGCCTGGTCCTCCACCCCAATCCCTCGCACGGGTGGACCTGGATCGAAGTCCGCGGACGGCAGGGGGAGAAGGACGCGGGCGCGCCGGTCGGGCGCCTGGAGCTGTATGATACGGCCGGCCGGAGGCTCCGGACGCTGTCGGCGGCCCACAGCCAGACCCTCTGGGACGGCCGCGACGAACTCGGCCGCGCCGTGCCCAGCGGGACCTACTGGGTGCGTCTGACGGCCGCCGTGGGGCCCGGCGGCGCGGACCGCGGCGTGGTTCGCGGCGCAGAGGCCGGGACCGGAGAGGCGCAGCACGGCGCGGTCGTCTCGGCCCGGCTGCGGGTGGTGCACTGAGCCGGCCACAACCGCCCGAGGCCGGGGCTGGACCGAGGCAACGCCGGGGCCGATCGATGCGAGCCTCGAGGAGTCACGAAAGCATGAGCCGTTCGCTCCCTTGGGCCACCGGAGTGGTTCTCGCGATCGGCCTGACGATCGCCCTCGCGCTCGTCCTCGCCGCGACGGCGCGGCCGGCCTGCGCCGAGGAGCCGCACTTCCGGATCCAGACCTACAACATCTACTGGGGCGGCCACGACTACGACCCGGTCTTCAACCGCGGCCTGGAGTGGCTGCAGGTTCTGCGCGAGGAGCAGGCCGATGTGGTCGTCCTGCAGGAGTGCCTCGGTTGGCTCGACTCGGAGTCGGGGTATCTGCGCGCCTATGTCGACTCGCTGAACGCCACCCTCCCCGCCGGGCCGTACTACCAGGGATATGCCGGCGTCGGAAGCTGGATCCTCCATGTCTGCCTGATCAGCCGGCATCCGGTGACGCACTTCGAGTACTTCAACCAGGTGGTGGTGGACGGCGAGACGATCCCCATCTCTCGCGTCTTCGTCCACGCGGCGATCGACCTCTACGGAGCCCCGGTCCATGTCGTGGGGGTGCACTTCAAGTCGGGGCTCAGCCGGGTGGATCGGGAGGCGGAGGCTCGCGCGCTGCTCGCCATCCTCGATGATCTCCCCGCCGGCGCGACGGTCTGGGTGCTGGGCGACTTCAACAGCTATTCGCCCGACGATGTCGCCGAGGGGAGCGCCACGCCGCCCGATTACGCCCACGGGGCCAGCCCCGCGGAACTCATCGGTTGGGAGCCGATCGGCTATCTCCGCGACCGCGGCTATGAGGATGCCTACCGCAGCTACCGCCCCCTCAGCCTGGGCTACACGCAGGAGACGACCGACTTCCTCCCCACCGGCCCCGGGCCGATCAAGCGGGTCGACTGCATCCTCCGCTCCCCCACCAACGGGTGGATCCGGACCTCGGCCCACATCCGCGACGACGCCCTCGGCGATGCGGGGTCGGATCACTACAGCGTGATCGCCGACTACGAGCGGGCCGCGGCCGCAACGCCGGAGGTGCGGTTGCTAAACAATCCGATCGAGCTCTCCGCCCAACCCAATCCGTTCGCGGCCGATTGCCTGCTGCGCATGGTCCTCCCCACGGACGGACCTGCCGAGTTGGCTCTCTTCTCGCCGTCGGGCCGGCTGGTGCGATCAGAAGCGCTGCGGCCGGGCGCGGGCCTGCGCGAGTGGACCTGGAACGGCCGCGGGGCGCTTGGCGAAGAGCTGCCGTCGGGTGTCTATCTGGCGCGCGTGGGCACAGCGTCAGCCAGCCGGTCGATCAAGATCTGGAAGCTGGGCGGACGCTGATCGGACGCTGCCTCAACGCCGCCCACCGCAGGCCCGCCTCGACTCCTCCTTGCGCCCGGGTCCCGGGCGGCCTATACTTGTCCATCCCGATCTCGGCACCGCATCTGCTGCTCACGCACCCTTGGCCTGGAGGAAGGATGAGGAGTCCGCGCCCGCGCGGGAATCGCCGTAGCCCGGCGCTGTTCCCGGTGCTGCTCCCCGCGCTTCCCGGGCTCCTCCTGGCGGTGGCGCTCCTCACACCCGCTCCCATACGCGCGGAGGGGGGCAACGCCAACGGCAAGGTCGCCGTCTACGACACCGCCGACTCCGCCTACGGCTTCAGCGCCTATACCGGCGGCTGGACGTCACGCGCGCTCGACGCGCCGGCGGCCGTGCGCCGCTGCGGCAAGTACCTCGGCCTCCTGCGCACGCACCGGCAGATCTATGCCTTCAACTGCGTCAACGAGCGCTGGTTCAACCGCGGCTTCATCGGCCTCCCCTCCGGCGAAGATGCCGAGGGGGCCGTCGCCGTCGTCTGGACCACGCGGGCGATCTACGGCATCGCCACCCCCTGGACCCTCTGGCGGGACCTCTCGCTCCCCGCCGGCGCCGTCCCGATCGGCGGCGGCTCGGCCGGCGACTTCGGCCTCGTCTGGACCACGACCATGATCTACGGCTACCACGCCGCTACCCACCAGTGGATGCCCCAACCGGTGACCCTTCCGCCCATCGGCGGCATCGCGGAGGACGGCCTCGGGCTCGTCTGGACCGACCGCGAAGCCTACGCGTTCGATCCCACCCCGGGAGGATGGGTCGCCCTCACGCTGCAGGATCCGCGCGGCGTCAGCGCGGCCGGTTCGGGCGATGTCGCCGTCGTCTGGAGCAACCGCGAAGCGCAAGCCTACAGCGGCCCGCTCGACGCCTGGTATCCCCTGACCGCGGCCCAGGACCTGGTGGGCGGCGCGGCCTGCGGCGAGGTGGCGTTGGTCTGGGACGAGCTGGCAGTCCACGCCTTCGACGCCAACACCGGCGGTTGGAGCAGCCGCACGATCCGCGAGCCGCTCCCCTCCGGTCTGCCCGACTCCGGTCTCCCCGGTTTCGGGGCGCCGGCGGGGCTCAGCGCCGCACCCAATCCCTCTCCCGGAGGGCGCCTCGCGCTCACGTTGCCGTTCGACGGCAACTGGAGAGTCCAGGTGTTCTCTCCCTCCGGATCGCTCGTTCGCACCGCGGATGCCGTCGGCTCCTCCCTGCTCTGGGACGGACGCGATGAGGACGATCGCGCCGTCGCGGCCGGCTCCTACTGGATCCGGGCCGAGGCCGACGGACGGGTCGAAGCGCTGCGCGTGGTGGTGGCGCCGTAACAACCCTTCCAGAAGGCGGTCCCACGCCCGGCCGCTCTCACCGGAGCAAGGTGCACTTCCGGCTCAGGTCCAATCCCCCCGCCCGCAGGCGAATCAGATAGGTGCCCGACGGAAGGTCTTCCGCCTGCCAGGCGATCTCGTGCCGGCCGGCGTTCATCTCCCGGTCGATCAGGCTGGCCACGCGCCGGCCCGCCGCGCTGTAGACCTCGAGCAGGACCCGCGTCGGCCCGTCCAGCGAGAAGACGAGATGGGTGGCCGGGTGGAACGGATTCGGCTGGTTCTGCGCCAGGACGACCGCCGCGCCCGGTGCGACGACGCTCGACACCCCTGCCGTCTCGGCGATCACGACGTGACGGGAGGTCTCGCCGTTCGCTTCACAGTGATAGGTGCCGTAGTCCTCAGCATCCACCATCGAGAGCGTGAGATCCGCGCCGGTCTCCCCCGCGAGGGCCAGGCCGTCTCGATACCACTGGTACCCGCCCGTCGTCAGATGCGATTCGATCACGAACTCAGGCACCGCCAGACCGAGCGGTCCCGCCCCCACCGACTGGTCGACGGTGCCAGCCATCACCACGCGCGCGTTCGTGAACGCGCCGTGGTTCACCAGATCACCCCGCGCGCGGATCCGAACCGGATGCGCGCCGTCGCTGATCGCGCCATGATTCTCCAGCGTGCCGTCGATTTCGAGATCGGCCGCCGCCCAGGGCCAGCTCTCGACCGTGCCGTTCACGGTCAGGCCGCCGGTGAAGAGGTTGTCGCCATGGATGACGACTCGATCGCCGAAGACTCCGGAGTCGATCGTCACGCCGCTGATGGCGCCGGCTCCCTGAACGCTGATGGCGTTTCCGCCGGCCAGGACGGTCCCCGAGCCCACGCCGCCGTAGCCGACGAACTCGAGCGACGCGCCCTCCTGCAGGACCAGAGTGCCGACCCCCAGTCCGAGGCCGCCCCCCAGGCGCACCGGCGTCTCCGCGATCAGCGTCGCCGCCTGGAACTCGGGCAAGAAGACCGGCGCGTTGATGATCCCATAGGGACCCATGCTCAGGTGGTGAACGACGCCGGCGCCGAGGAGCTCGAGCTGCGGGCAGCTGATCTCGCCGTGGTTCTCGATATCGCCCCGGACCCGGACGGGGAAACTGTACTGGTCGTTTCGAATCACGCCGTGGTTGATGAGATCCCCTTCGACCGTGATCGACCCACCGCCGGAGTTGCCGCCGTTCTGCAGGCTCTCCATGACCGTGAGTTGCGTCGTCACCGTCACGCCGAACGACGCTTCGGCCCCGCCCACGAAGACGACGTCATCGATCGAGCAGGAGAGGAGGTAGGACCAGGAGAGGAAGCGAAGCTCGTTGCCGCCGGCAAGCATGTTGCCGCGGAACGACGCACCGTCGAGGGTGCACGGGCACTCCGGCGGCAGGATCAGACGTCCGCCGGACAGGTCGATAGCGCCGGAGAACGCGATCGGCGTGGTGGCGATCAGGTCGCCCGAAGCGCCCGAGCCATAGCCCAGGTCGGTCGAGAAGGTCTGCCCCGGTGCCTGGCTGAAATAGTGGTGAGCGCTGCCGATCAGCCTCGTCCGGACCGGCGTCCAGGTGCCGGCGTTGTGCAGGTCCCCGCCGACTTCGACCTCCAGGTAGTATGGATTGACGTGGCCGATCGCACCCAGATTGGTGATCGCGCCCGTGGCCCGGAGCGTGCGGGGTGGCGCCACGATCGCCCCGTTGATCGATCCGGACGCGCTGAGCTCGGCGTTCCGGCACAAGGCCACGCCCGAGATCGTCACGGGGCCGACGATCACGACATCGTCGTCGGCTTCGGGAACGACCCCGCCAACCCAGGTGCCGCCGGCAAACCAGGGTCCGCCGCCCGGAGTCGACGTGATCGTATCCGCCAGCACGAGAGAGTGGGTCAGGGAGAGCCCGAGCAGCAGGAGTAGAATGCGCGGGTAGGACACGGCATACCTCCTTGGCAGAGTGGTGAGCGTATCCGCAGGACGGAACGGAACCGGAAAGTCTACCGGTCCGTCCTCGCTCTCCTCAAGATCATTCGCGATGAGAATATGTGCGTCTGTTCTCTTGAGACTGACACGGCCGGTCCGCGATAGACCTCGGCGCGTGCCGCTCTGATGAAAAACGCCGCGCTACGCACCGGCGGCGGGCGGTGGCTCCGGCGATGAACGCGTTCGGCAGCTCTTCGCCAGAAAGAGCGCCGCCACCGCGACCGCAACGATGATCCAGAAGCCACCCCAGATCACCGTCGGGATGTGGGTCATCTCGGCCAGCATGCGGGCATCGGAGGGAAGGTGCGATCGTGCGATGGTGTCGGACCAGATGTCGGGAATCACGTAGAGACAGCTCGCGAGGCCGAACAGCTTGAGAAAGACGTCATTCACGCGGTGCGGCAGGAGGATGCCGATGAGCAGAAGAACCAGCCCGGCCAGCAGGTGGAAACCGAATCCGAAACTGAAGACCGGCCGTATCCAGATGATCGTCGCCAGGAGGATGAGGCCCCCCATCGTCACGGTCAGCAGACGATCCCTTCGCGTGCGGCTGGAGAGGAGCAAGGCGAGACCGCCCCAGATCAAGCTTCCCAGGTAGCCCGCCGAGAGGGTCCAGAAACGATTGCCGCCCCGAGTGACGCAGAGCCCGCCCTGCTCCTTGACCACCTCGATGTGATCGATCGATCCGCCGGTCAAGATGGCGGCGAGGCCGTGGCTCAGTTCGTGGAAGAAGACCACCAGGATCTTGAACGGCCAGACGGCCCACGTTCGCCAGAACAGAGTGAGCGGAACCATCAGGGCGACCAGGACGAGAAGCTGCTTCCAGTCGAGACGGCTGCTCGTACGCTTGGTCATCGTGGCCCACCGGCTGTGGTTCGCATGGCTACGACACTCACTCCCGGCCGTCTGGCGCGGTCGTCCTCGGACCGGATCATGATGCCATGGTCGCGGACATACTCCCAGGCTTTCCTGATGACCGCGACCCTCCAATCCGACGGGCGGACCGCGCCGGAGGTCAGAAGTGGGAGGACATATGACCTTATCGCAGCAGGATCATCCTGCGCTGGATGGTCTGCCCCGCCCCCTCGAGCCGGCAGAAGTACAGCCCATTGGCCACAGAACGGTGGCCGTCATCCGTCCCGTCCCACCTGACCTCGTGCCTTCCCACCGCCATCTCTCGGTCGATAAACACGCGGACGGCCCGACCCACGACGTCGAAGACCGCCAGTCGGATGTGCCCAGCCTGCGGGATGGACCACGCCAGCCGGGTCGAGGACTGGAACGGGTTGGGCCAGTTCTGCTCCAGCGAGATCGTGGGCGATCCGCTCCCGTGGTCGACCGATGCGGGATCGGTCAGCCCGACCGACAGCACCGCGAGCCCGCGGCTGACGCAGCTCATCCACAGCTCGTAGCCGCCCGGAACAACCTTGACCTCCAGGTCCAGGATCCCGGCGTGCGGGAGCCCGCCCCACTGCCAGGCGCCGTTTGGCGGCGCGGGAAAGACACCGATCTGCGCTCCATCCCACCACAAGAGCCCGGCGTCGGTCGACGGATACTCACTGTCGTAGGCCATCCACACCCGTCCATCGGGCGTCACCGCCTGGGGGTAGACATGATCGCCAGGAAACGGCCAACCGAGATCGCTGCGCCAGACCTGGTGGGTACCCGTGTCGGCGTCAATCCGGATCAGGGCGCCGCCCGGCAGCATGGAGGCCCCGACCCAGGCGGTACCGTTTGGTCCGACCGCCAAGCCCTGGAAGGACGAACCATTCGGTGTGAGTTCCGGGAAATCCTCGATTGCGCGCGAGAAGCTATAGCTGCCGTCCGTACGCAGGATCTTCCAGTCCTCGTTGGCCCAGACCGTACCGGTACGATCGGGATCCACCTGGAGTCTGCCGCTCCAACCGCCGATGTCGACCTGGGTGAACCCGCCGCCTTCGAAGATCCCCATGCCTCCGTAGTGTCCCATGCCCCAGAGCCGGCCAAGCGAGTCCTCGACATATTGCTCCATCTGATCGAATCCGCCGGCCAGCGACATCCACGAAGTCCCGTCGAACTCGTGCGTGAAGCTGTTGATCGGATTGGCGACGACGCGGCCGCTGGACGACCGGACATGAACGGCCTCGCTCTGGGGTGCTCCCGGCCACGGCCAAGGTCCGGTCAGCCCGTAGCCCGCCTCGTTCACGAACCCGGTCCAACGGGTCCCGTCAAACTTGACCATGCCCCCGATATCAGGGGACGCATTGGCGCACGCATAGACGTCGCCCGTCTGCGGATCGATGGCCAGATCGTTGTTGAAGAGGTCGAACTGGCTGGTGTTGGTAATGCGGTAGCGTTGCCAGAAGCCGGTCTCAGCATCGCGCCGGAGCGCTCCACCCGAGCCGGTGCCGCACAACCAGATGTTGCCCGCGGAGTCGATGTCCAGGTCATCTATGAAGCCGTTGTGAGGCACAGGCCCCAGGTCGGTCCACGAAGTGCCGTTGAAACGATGAAGGTGCGCGTAACCGTCCACCATGAGTGCCTGCATCGTACCGAAGGCGCGCAGCGCGGCTACCCCGACCTGCGGATGGACCGGCGGCAACGGCGGAGTGACCCACGTGCCGTCCGGGCGGAGGCAGTCAAGGGTCTCCTGGCCCTGCACCCCGATCCAGCGGAGCATCCAGACGTTTCCAGCGTCATCGGCCGAGTCGAGCGACACGAGATGGGACGGATGGCCTGAGGTGGCCGGGTAGCTGTTCCAGGCCTGCGTCGTGCTGTCCCACCTCTCCATCGGGCTGAACCCCTCGCCGGAAGCCCAGAGGTAGTAACCGCCCCCGGGTTTGGGTTGGGCCGCGATTTTGAGTCCTCCGTGTCCGTCGAGATGCGTCCATTGGCCGTTTGCAGGGTTGTATCGGGTCAAGCCCCCGCCGCCCCAGACGGAGGATCCGGCCGAGATCCAGATCGAACCGTCGGGCGCGCGCGTGATGTCCTCCGTGACCCCGCCCGGCAGAGCCGAGTTCCCCGGGCCGAATCTCTGAAGCGAACTCGGCCCGGCCGCAAGATTCATCCGCAGCGCGCCGCGCCAGGTGCCGAGCCACAGGTTTCCCAGTCCGTCGGTGACCATGTCCGTGACGCGGCAGAAGCCGACTTCGTTGGCGCTTCCAATCTCCGGATAGTCGATGTTGGAAACATTGATCCAGCGGTTCTGGGCCTGGACGAACTTGGCCACGCCGCCCTCTTCGGCGACGGGGTTGTATCCTCCGATCCATGGATCGCCGTCGGAGTCGACGAAGATCGCCTCGTTGTAGTCGCCCTGGATGCCGGTGTTTCCCGGCCGGTAGTAACGCCAGGTGTATGAATCCTGGGCCTCTGCCAGATGGGCGCACCCCGCGAACAGGGCACTGAAGATGAGCACCCTATGCAGGATTCTCATGGCGTCTTCTCCTTTCCACCGAGGATGGTGGCTTTGGGTCCTATTCCGGAATCGACGGGGCCTGTTTCTGACGCGTTTGTCCTTGCCGTGCCGCGGTCGACCTGTGTCGGGCATGACCAACGGGCACCGCACGCTCAGGTGTCATCCGGGGCGGGCTTGGGTTTCACCTGCCCCGCGAGCCGTCCCCGGACGACGAGCGTCCGCGTCTGCGTCCGAACCGTGAGTCGATGGGCAGGCAGGCTGAGGTTGAAGGTCGATCTGACACTTCCACCCGAAAGCTCGTTATTGCCGAATCCCAGGGTCACCACGCCGGCGAGCACCGAGTCGAGCTCGGGCCGGCCCGTCGGCCCTGCCCCACCCGAGTTCAGGCCGATGGTGACGCTCGAGAGCATGCCGGGATCCCCGGCCTCGCGCGCCAGCCGCTCCCGCAGGAGTTCGGCGTGGCTGTCCGCGTCGAGCTCGACGATCCGTCCCTGTTGGATCACCGCCCGGACTCGCGGGATGTGACGCCCGCCGGAGAAGGTGTAGTCGGCCTCGAAGACCCCGTCTCCGGTTCCGGGCAGGGGAATGGCGGAGAAGGATCCCGCGGGCACGGACTCGGTTGAGCGGCCGGCCTGCAGGTCATCCTCGGAGATGACCCCGTCGCTGACGGCGGCATGGGCCGAGTCCAGCGTTACCCGCAGCTCCGCACCATTCCTGCCACAAATGACGAGTTCCGGTTCGGCACGCACGATCTGCAGGAGTTGCGCGCCTCGAGTGCGGATCTCCTCGAGGTCCGCGGTAACGCAGCGCCAGAACAGGTTGATCCCGTCCTCCGGACTGAGATATCCCTGCCCGAACTCCGCTCGGTGAGGCAGCCCCACGTAGAGATACCGCAGGCCCCTGGTTCCCACCGACTGCTTCCAGCTCGACAAGGAGTTCAGGAACAGAGGGAGCCGCTCCTGCTGCGCGGGACTCGGAGGCGGTCCCTGGACGAGAGTGCTGGTGAGGAGCACGGCCGCGGTGAGCTTCTCATCGATGCTGGCCGGGAGGTACGGCAAGTTCTCGAGTTCGTCCGGGGTGTGGCGATCGAGCGTACGCAACACGACGTTGCGCGACCACGGCCGGGTATGCGCGGTCGCGCCGGAGGCCTCGACCTCCACCAGGATCGCCTCCGCCAGCTCGAGAGCCATGGGAGCGAACAGGACGAGAACCTCGTCGTGCCTCCGCACCCGCAGGGACTCCTGAACAACGAACCGGGCGAGGTCGCCCCAGTCGATGGCGAGAACCTGCAGCCGTCGCCAATCCAGAAAGGTGGAATCGATGGACTGCCGCAGGGCGATCGTGGACCGATCCTCGACCCCACCCAGTCCCGGGTCGACCACGATGTGCCGGGCTTTGGCCGCGTAGAATCGTTCCTCGGTTCTACTGGTGCGCCCGTCTCCGACGTCCTGAATGAGGCCCGCCTTGAGCAGCCGCTGCAGGTGATAGTGCGCGCGGTTCGCGGGGATGTTCAGCGCGCGCGCCAGCGCGGAGCCCGAAGAAGGGCCGCGGGTGAGGATCTGGATCATCTGCAGACGGGTCGGATCTGCCAGCGCCCGCACGCCTTCCATCGACCCGAGCACCTCGATGTCCTTCATCCGAGGACCAGCCGGGGACGGTCTGGGTTGGGCGTCGATGTTGGCCGTCATCTCTTCTTTCAATAAATACTGAAACCATCTTCCATCAAACCGGGTGGGCCGGCGCTCAGGACGCGCTCCGGGGCCACCCGGAACCAAAGTGTCGCCTTTGGGGGCAACTCAGGAGCATAAACGAATTGAATGCTCCGTGCAAGAACTGTTGCTAGTTGGCCCGGGAGCGCCGGCGCTTGCGGATGGCGCGCGACTTGCGGTCTTGCTCGCTCAGCTATGCAAGGGTTGATCGGCCGTTCGATCCCCCGGGGGTCCACCCCCGTCCCCCCTCAGGCCGTCGTCCTCCGGCGCAGCACCCACTTCCAGACCTCGACGACGACCAGAACCGGGAGTCCGGCACCGAACGCGATCAGGAGGTCGCGGGCACCGAGGGGGGCGGTCCCGAAGACCCTCTGCAGGAACGGCAGGTAGACGATCGCCAGCTGCAGGCCGATCGTCGAGAAGAACGCCATCACCATCAGCGGATTCGTCAAGACCCCGACGCGGAAGATCGAGCTTCGCTCGGAGCGCACCTCGAGCGCCAGGATCAACTGCGAGAAGATCAGGGTGGTCAAGAGGAGCGTCTGCCAGGCCGGGTCATGGCTGCGAAAGGCCCAGACCCCGATGGCGAGCGCGATCAGGCTCATCACAACTCCCATGACGACGATGAACACCACGAGGCCACGCCCGAAGACCCCCTCCTCCGAGGAGTAAGGCGGACGCTTCATGATGCTCTCTTCGGCCGGCTCCACGCCCAACGCCAGGGCCGGCAGGCCGTCCGTCACCAGGTTCATCCAGAGGATCTGGAGCGGGAGGAGCGGAAGCGGCATGCCGAAGAGCGGCGCCAGCAGCATCACCGCAATCTCGCTGACGTTGCAGCTCAAGAGGTACTTGATGAACTTCCGGATGTTGTCGAAGATCCTCCGACCCTCCTCGACGGCCGCCACGATCGTGGCGAAGTTATCGTCGAGGAGGACCATCTCGGCGGCGTCCTTGGAGACATCGGTTCCCGTGATGCCCATGGCTACACCAATGTCCGCCTTCCGAAGCGCCGGCGCGTCGTTGACGCCGTCGCCGGTCATGGCCACGACGAGACCCTGCGCCTGGAGGCTCGTGACGAGCCGGATCTTGTGCTCGGGCGAGACGCGAGCGAAGACTGACAGGTCGTTCACAGAATCGCGCAACTCGGCATCCGTCAGCCGATCGAGGTCTCGCCCGGTCAGGAACTCCTCGCTCTCGGTAATGCCGACCTGCTTGGCGATGTGACGCGCCGTCAGCGGATGATCGCCCGTGATCATGACGGGGCGGATGCCGGCCGCCCGGCAGCTTGCCACCGCAGCCGCGACCTCGGGACGGGCCGGATCGAGCAGGCCGAAGAGCCCCACCAGGATCAGGCCGGTTTCCAGATCGAGAAGCTCCGGCCCGGTCGGCGGACGGTCGAGCGGACGGACCGCTACGCCCAGAACCCGCATTCCCTTCGCTGCCAGGTCGTCGTGCGCTGCCATCACGCGACGGCGCCCGTCGTCGTCGATCGGCGCGAGCACGCCCTCGACCCAGAGAAAACCGGCCTGCGACAGGAGTCCCTCCACGGCTCCCTTCGTCACGGCCAGGAAGCCGGGCGTCTCGACGGCCTGGCTGCGCCGCGCCCAGAGCGGCCGCAGGGACGCAGGAACCTCCGCGTCTTCCGCCGGCATGCGATGCACCGTCGACATCCGCTTGCGCACGGAGTCGAACTGAAGCTCGGCCACCCGCGGCAGGGCCCGATCGAGTTCGTCCTTCAAAATGCCATACTCCGCCGCGGCCAGGACAAGCGCTCCTTCGGTCGGGTCACCTATGGAGTGGTAGCCTCCGGCCGGCGCCTCCTCCCTCCCGAGGACAGCGTCATTGCAGAGCGCGCCCCCGACCAGGAGCAAGTCGAGGGTCGAGGCCAGCGTTCCTCCCTCTTCGGCGGACAGGACGCGCCGGAGCGTGAACCGCCCCCCGTCCTCCCGCTGCGCGAGGTCGATCCGCCGGTTCGCGATGTCGATGGCCGTCACCGTCATCCGGTTCTGGGTCAAAGTCCCCGTCTTGTCCGAACAGATGACGCTGACCGACCCGAGCGTCTCGACCGCGGGCAGCCTCCTGATCAGCGCCTTGCGCTTGAGCATGCGCTGCGCCCCCAGGGAAAGAGCGATGGTGACCACCGCCGTCATCGCCTCCGGAATGGCCGCGACGGCGAGGCTGACGGCGGTCAGGAGCAGATCCAGGACCTGTTCGCGCGTCTGGGCGTTCCGGATTCCCAGAAGGAAGACGGCCGCGACCAGCACCCCGGCGGCGATGGCCAGCCTCTTGCCCAGGCGATCGAGTCGCTTCTGGAGGGGCGTCTTCTCCTTCTCGACCGACTGGATCAGGCCGGCGATCTTCCCCAGCTCGGTCGCCATGCCAGTGGCGGTCACGACGGCCTCGCCGTGGCCGTAGGTCACGATGGTGCCCGCATAGACCATGTTGCGGCGCTCCGCCAGCGGCCTCTCCGCCTCGAAGGAGGTCGAGCCGTCCTTCTCCACCGCCTCCGACTCCCCCGTCAGCGCCGCCTCTTGCGCCCGGAGGTTGACACTCTCGAGGACCCGGCCATCTGCCGGGACGACGCTTCCCGTTTCCAGCAGCACGACGTCACCAGGCACGAGGTCGCGCGACGACACCTCCTGCAGCCGTCCCTCGCGGCGAACCCTCACCGTGGGGACCGACATCCGCTTGAGCGCGGCCATCGACTGCTCGGCCCGGTGCTCCTGTGTATAGCCCAGGATCGCGTTCAGGACCACGATGACGAGGATGACGACCGCCTCGATCCAGTCTCCGAGGACGACAGAGAGGACCGCGGCGGCTAGGAGGATGAAGGTCATGACGTTGAGGAGTTGCTCGCGCACGAGGGCAAGCCGGCCGCGCCCGGCCCGTTCGGTCAGTTCGTTGGCGCCAGTCCTCTCGAGACGAGTTCTCGCCTCGGATGCCCCGAGACCCCCAGCCTGATCGCTCGCCAGGCGCCGCAGCACCTCGTCCACACTCAGGCTCCAGGGGTCGGCCAGGGCGTGCGCAGGGGCCGTTGCCGCCGGAGGCGCGGCGTCGAGGCCGGTGCGCCGGGCAGGTGCCATCACCTGTCTCCTCCGCTCAGCGCTTCGAAGCCGGAGATGACATCGAACAGCTCCTCGTCGATGGCGCTCTGGCGCGAACGGTGGAACGTGCCGTGGAGATTCTCCAGCAAGTCGTCGATGTTCCTGTCAGCGCGTTCCATCGCCGCCAGGCGGCTGGCGTTCTCGCTCGCCAGCGACTCCGCGCACGCCCGAAAGAGCGAGATGAAGAGGTACTCGCGGATGAGCGCACGCAGCGTCCCGGCGCCACCCAGGGCTTGTGGTAGGTTCCCGGTCGGCCAGCGGACGTTGGCCAGTTCCCGTTGCCACCGCGAGTCCAGCGGCATCAACCGCTGGCTCACCGGCTCATAGAGCGCCCCGGACCGCGGGCGGTTATGGAAGACATAGACCCGCCCGAACTCGCCTTTGGCCCGATGCGCTTCGCTTTCGACCTGGATCCGCCCCACCAGCGGGGTGATGGCCTGGACGGAGTTCGGCACCCTGAGCAGTCCCTCCATCGACAGGCCCGCATCCTCCAGGCGCGCATGCACCCGCTCGCCGACGGCCCAGACCCGGGGCTTGCCCGGCAGAGCCGCCAGCGTCTCCAGCGCGAACTCGGCCACGACGTCATTGAACTGACCCACCAGTCCCTGGTCGGATCCGAAAACGACCGCGCCGATCGTTCCCCGATCAGATTGTCTCTTCCGTCCTCGCGTCGAGGCGCCCGGCTCGGTTTCCCGTAGGCACAAGCTCAACCCCAGCTCCACGGCCCGATAGTAGTCGGCCAACGCGCGCACCGATGTCTCGTACTGCCCGATACTCGAGGCCGCCATGCTCTTCATCGTGCGGACGACGGATTGGAGATCTCCAGCGCTGCTGATCTTCCGACGCAGACTCGCCGTGGTTTCGCTCATGGCTCCGTCGGCTCCGTCGGCTCCGGCTGAATCCGGACAAGCGCCAGGCGTGCGATCTCGACCATCGTCTGGCGATCCTCGTCACTCCAGGTCGCCGCGGACTCCAGTCGCCCGCATACCTCCGCCGGCGTGTTCGCCGCCGCCTCCTGCACGGCCTGCTTCGCGCCCGCCATCTGGTCCATCGGCACCGCGTCAAACAACCCTGCGGTCAATGCCAGGAGGACGCCGACTTGTGCGGGGACCGAGATCGGCGACAGTTCCGGCTGCTTGAGGCAGGCGCGAATTCGCCGACCATGCTCGATCGTCCTGCGGGTATCCTCATCCAGGCGGGCGCCGAACCGGGCAAAGGTCTCCAGTTCCTCGAACTGCGCGTAGACCAGCTTGAGGTCACCGGCCACCGCGCGATAGGCCGCTCGTTGTGCCTTGCCGCCGACGCGCGACACGGACTTGCCAACATCGACCGCGGGCAGCACGCCTAACTGGAAGAGTGACGGCGAGAGATAGATCTGACCGTCCGTGATGGAAATCAGGTTGGTCGGAATGTAGGCCGCGATGTTCTCGGCTTCAGTCTCGATGATGGGCAGCGCCGTGAGCGAGCCCCCGCCGAGTTCCGTCCCCAGGTGGGTGGCCCGTTCGAGCAGGCGCGAGTGAAGATAGAAGATGTCGCCCGGGAAGGCTTCACGCCCAGGTGGTCGGCGGAGCAGAAGTGACAGTTCGCGATAGGCGCGGGCGTGCTGCGTCAGGTCGTCATAGACGATCAGTACGTCCCGCCCCGCCTGCATGAAATGCTCGGCGATGGTGGCTGCGGCATAAGGCGCGATATACGCAAGGCCCGGCGCATCATTCCCCTCGGTCACCATCACCACGGTATGATCCATCGCGCCCTGCTCCCGCAACGTGGCCACGACCTTCGCCACCGCGGAAGCACGCTGGCCAATCGCGCAGTAGACACAGAGCACATCTGTCCCGCGCTGGTTCACAATGGTGTCGATCGCAATGGCCGTCTTGCCCGTCTGTCGGTCACCCAGAATCAGCTCCCGCTGGCCGCGCCCGATGGGAATCAGCGCATCGATGACCATCAGGCCCGTCTGGAGCGGCACCGTGACCGGCGCCCGATCCATGATGGAGACGGAGGGGCGTTCCATGGGCAAGCGCTCGTCCGCGGCCACCAGACCTTTGCCATCGAGCGGCCGGCCGAGCGGGTCGACGACGCGTCCCAGCAGTCCGTCGCCCACCGCCACATCCATGACCCGGCCGGTGCGCTCGACCTCATCACCTGCGAGCAGATGCGAGTATTCGCCGAGAAGCACGACGCCGATTTCGTCCTCGTCCAGGTTGAATGCGATTCCGAGCACGTCACCGGGGCACTGTACCAACTCCTCAAAACCCACGCCGGGAAGGCCCGAGACCTTCGCGACCCCGTTGGCGAGACTGATGATCGTTCCCACCTCCCGCGGCGTCAGTCGCGGCCTGAACGTTTCTCGTGCTTCGCTGATGCCCGCCAGAGCGCTCTCCACCATCGTGCGCAGGTTCTCGGGTTCCCTGCTCATTGGATCCCTGTTTCAGGCCTGTGCTCCTGCGGCCTCGAGGCGGCGGCCCTGTCCGCCTCTCCGAGCAGTTCCGCGACCCCCTTCTCCAGCGACCCGAGGTAGTCCGCGATGCTCCAAGCCACCTTCTGTCCATTCGTGGTGAGCTCGATTCCGCTGATCAGATCAGGCGCGACCTCAAAGCGGAGGTGGACCTCCGTCGAGCATATCTCCTTGAGCGCATCCTCTATCGCCGCCCTCTGTTCGCCGGGCAGTTCGAACGCACTGCGCACCAGCACCGGCTCCGACAGCCCCTTCAGCGCTCCAGCCAGATCTGCTTTCGCCTGCCCGTCCAGCTCTCGTAACCGGCGCGTCAACACGTCGCCGAGCCGTTCCTCCAGAGTCGTGGTCGCAAGATCCGCCAGAGCCTTTCGCGTGATGGCGAACACTTCCTGCTGGGTCCGACCACGGATGGCCTGGCTCAGGCTCCGGGCCTCGTTTCTCAGCGTGCCCTGCTGCCGGACACGCACCGCCTCGGCCGCTTCCCGCGCTTCGGCGAGGAGTCGCTGACGCTCAGCCCTCGCCTCGTCCGTGGTCCGGGTCCAGAGTTCCGCTCGCTCCCGGTCGAAGTCTTCGTTCTTCTCTCGGAACTCGTCCCGCTCCTTTTGCGCCTCGCCCTTGCTTGCCTCGGCGGCCCCGAGTTCCTCGGCGATCCGCTTCTCCCGCGCATCGATGGCACGGAGAATCGGCTTGTACAGGAAGCGTCTGAGCAACCATATCAGCACCAGGAAGTTGAGCGCCTGGGCGCCAATCGTGAACCAATTGATGAGCATCGGCTCACTGTCCTGCGGGTGTGGCGATGACGTGGTTCCAGAATGGGTTGGCGAAGATGAGAATCATCGAGACCACGAAACAGTAGATCGCCGTGGACTCGATCATCGCCAGGCCGACGAACAGGGTCCGGGTGATCGTGGCCGACGCGTCGGGCTGCTCCGCCAGCGAACTCAGCGCCGTCGCGACCGCCCTCCCTTCCCCCAGCGCCGGTCCCAGACAGCCGAAACCGGTGGTGATACCAGCGATGACAATGGACGCCACCGCGATCGTGGTCGTGCTATCCATGGAACCTCCTCCTGCTCCTGTCGATCGCTCGTCAAGCCGCCGCCTCGACTTCGGGCCGGGGCTTGCGGACTCGGGTCGCGGCCGCGATGTAGACCGCGGCCAGGATGCTGAAGATGTACGCCTGCACCATGCCGGTGAGCAGGCCGAGCAGTATCATGACGACCGGAAAGATGAATGGGGCGATCGAAAGCAGAATACCGATGATCATCGCCCCGCTCATCATGTTGCCGAACAGACGGATGGCGAGGGCGAGCGTGCGTGACAGCTCGCTGATGATGTTGAACGGCAACATGATGAACGTCGGCTTCGTGTAGGAGAGCAGATACCCACGCAGCCCACGCTCCTCGATGCCGAAGAGCGGCACGCCGACAAACACACAGAGGGCAAGCGCCGCGGTGGTCGAGAGCGATCCCGTCGGAGCTTCGTAGCCCGGAATGACCGTGAAGAGACTCGCCGTGGCGAGGAACAGGAACAGCGTGCCGAGAAACGCGAGATACTTTTCCGGTCGGCGGATGCCGAGCTCTGCGATCTGCTTCTGCATGCCGATGACCAGCATTTCCAGGACGTTCTGCCAGCGGGAGCGTTCCAGGCCCGTCGACAGCCTGTGCGTAATGAGCTTGGACCCGACCGCCAGCACGAGCATCAGCGCCCACGTGAACACAATGGTGGCGTTGAGGGTCAAGAACCCGTACTGCCAGAAAATCCGTTCATCTGGGCTGAGGCGCATGGCCGACCTCCATCGTCCGCGAGCTGTCCTGTTCGGCCGGCCGACCGAAGAGCCGCGTCACGAGGAAACGCGCGATGACAAATCCCAGCAGACTCGCCAGCAGCCGTCTCCCTTGACCGCCCGAGACGAAGTAGAGCCCGGCGAGGGTGATGCCGGTCCGCACAATCAAACTACCCAGAAACCAGAGGGCCGGACGTTTGGACGACACGCCCTTCCTCACCGTCCACCAAAGCCCGCCGAAGAACACCGCCCCGAGCAACAGTCCCACCAGCCCCGCCAGCGCCAGCGACAGAGGTTCACTCATCGCCGTCCTCCTCTTCCGCCCGCATGGCTTTCTCTTCTTTCGCGACCCAGTACCATGCGTTCAGACAGCCGATCCCCAGCCCGGCAACCAACAGCGCTAAAGTCCACGAATACGGGCCCGCATGATTCTTGTCCAGCCAGAGGCCGATCCCGGCGCCGAGCAGGGTCGGCACCGACACCGACCAACCGATGATTCCCATCATTCCCAGCCCGAACCAGACGCCCTGCGTAGACTTCCGGGCCTTGACCTTTCGAGCAGCCTTCGCACCGACCTCTCCGGCGAAGGTCGAATCGTGCTTGGAGCCTGTCTTTCGTCGGTCAGTCATGTTGAAGGCTCGCGAAGCGACCCACTAACTCCGTTTCTAGCCTCGTTACGGCCAGTCGTACGCGCTGCTCGTGCTCATCCAGGCTCACAAACTCCTTCTCCACCGCGTCGCGCAATTGCCCAAGGTCCGTTCCGGCGATCGCCCGTCGCACGGACACCAGCACCTCCGGGCCAGTCTTGACCAGCACTCCTTCGTCTACAGCCACCACCATCTCCCCATCAGACGCCGTCTCGTAGACCAGAATCCCCGGCACGAGCGCCGCGACACAATCGAGTCGATGGGGCAGGAGTCCAAACGATCCCCCACGCATCTCCGCGACGATGCGCGACACGCCGGCTTCCTCGCCGAAGACCCCGAACGGAAGGAGGATCCTAAGATTCATGAGTGTCTGCGGCATGCTCGCCCCTCCGTTTCGCCCTTCCCTTCGCCTCACCAATCGTCCCGATCATGTAGAGCGCGCCTTCCGGGTAGTCCTGGAATTCATCGCCGAGAATGCGCTCGCAGCCATCCAGCGCGTCCTGGAGGCTGACGAGTTTTCCGGCAAGGCCGGTGAGCTGCTCGGTCGTGAAGAAGGGCTGGGTGAGAAAACGCTCCAGCCGGCGGGCGCGGGCGACCACGCTGCGGTCGTCCGGCGACAGCTGCTCCAGGCCCAGCATGGCGATGATGTCCTTGAGCCCGGCGTAACGGGCAAGAGTCCGTCGGACTTCCTGCGCCAAACGGTAGTGGCGTTCGCCGACGATGCTCGCCGTGGCCATCCGGGAACTGGACATCAGTGGGTCGATGGCCGGGAAGAGCCCTTCGCTGGCCCGCTGGCGCGAGAGCACGATCGACGCAGAGAGATGCGAGAACGTATGCACCGCCGCGGGATCGGTGAAGTCATCCGCGGGCACATACACCGCCTGGATCGAGGTGATCGCGCCGGCATCGGTATTGGCGATGCGCTCCTCCAACCCCGCCAACTCGGTGCCCATCGTCGGCTGGTAGCCCAGACGTGACGGCATCTGTCCCAGCATGCCGGACACCTCCATGCCGGCCTGGATGAACCGGAAGATGTTGTCGATCAGAAGCAGCACATCACGGTGCTCGTCGTCCCGGAAATACTCGGCCATCGTCAGGGCGACGTGGCCCACCCGAAACCGGGTTGCGGCCGGCTCGTTCATCTGGCCGAACACCATCACCATGTTCGGCAACACTCCGGCTTCCTTCATCTCGCGGTAGAGTTCCTCTCCCTCGCGACTTCGTTCCCCAATGCCGCAGAAGATGCTGACCCCCTCCTGGTGCTCGATCATGTTGTGGATCATCTCCGTGAGCAGCACCGTCTTGCCGACTCCCGCTCCGCCGAAGAGCCCCGCCTTGCCGCCCCGCTCCAGCGGCATGAGCAGATCGATGACCTTGATTCCCGTCTCGAAGATCTCGGACTTGATGGAACGTTCGGACAAAGGCGGCGGGGAGCGGTGGACGGACCGCCACTCGACATCCGACGGCGCGTCCCGGCGGTCGATGGCGCTGCCAAAGACGTCGAACATGCGCGAAAGCGTCCCCTGGCCCACCGGCGCCTTGAGGGGTCCGCCGGTATCCTGCACCGTCATGCCGCGAGCCAGCCCCTGCGTGGGAGTCAACGCGATCCCGCGCACGTGGTGCGCGTCGCGCTGCGCCAGCACTTCGATGACAATGCGCCCTTCATCCCCGGTCCGCAGAAGAGAACAGATCGGCGGCAAGTGCTGATCGAAACGTACATCTACGACGCTGCCGCGCACGGAGACGACGATGCCGAGATTCGGCACTCTCGCTCTGTCTTCCATCCGAGTTCCCGCCTATCGGCTGTCAGCCTGGTTCACGGGTCTCACTCCCCGAATCAGAGTACCGTACGATGAACCGAAGACGCATGCACTTCCTACTCCGCGCGGCTTTCCGCATGGCCTTCCGGTAGAGTGAACACATGCGCCACGGCTGGATGGGGACTTGCTCAAGGAGGACCAGTGACGTTGCGATTCGCGAAGTACAGGAGACAGAGTGGCCCGGGAGCCGCTCCACGACCGGCAGTCTCGTCTTTGGCGGGCGGGTTCCTCGCCGCGACCGCCGTGGTGACGGCTCTCCTCCTTACGGCCATCCAGGTGTCGACGTCCCGGGCGCAACTGGCAGCCGACTCCGCCGGCGCCGCCGAAGCTCGCATGCGAGAGACGATCGAGAATCTCTGCGCCAGTGACAAGAATGGTCGGGGGCCCGGCAGCAACGGACTGCGGTTGGCCCGTGACTACATCACCACCTCGTTGCGCCGCGTGAGCGTTGCTCCAGCCGGCGATGACGGCACCATGTTCCAGCTCTTCACTCCGACACCCACCGAGATCCACGGGACTCTCAAGCTTTCCGAGGGCCAGGAATGGGGAAAGATCACGCTGGCGAACATCGTGGGTGTCCTGCCCGCCCGGACGATGGACGCGCCGTGCATCGTGATCTCTGCCCACTACGATGATCTCGGTCAGTTCGTCACCCTCGCTGACGACCCGGGGGCCAATGACCATGCCTCCGGCGTCGCCGTCCTGCTGGAGCTGGCGAGGCAGATGCGCCGGAAGGGACCGTTTCGCAACGCGGTCATTTTCGCCGCCTTTTCCGGCGAAGAGCAGGGCTCGCTCGGCGCGAAGCACTATCTCGCCGGTCCGCTTTGCCCTCCGGAGCGCACTCTGGCCGTCCTCAATCTCGACACCGTGGGGCGTATGGAAGGGAAAACGCTGTTCGTCTTCGGAACCAGCACGGCGGTCGAGTTTCCCCAGATCGTGGAGGGCGCGAGTCTCGGATTGGGGCTCGCGTTGATCACCCCGGCGGCGGCGGCGCCCTCTTCGGACCAGGCGCCGTTCTACGAGAAGGGGATTCCCGCACTGCATCTGACCACCGGACCGAACGCCGACTCTCAGCAGACCACAGACACTCCGGACACGTTGAACTATCCGGGTTTGGCCACGGTTGCCGACTTCGCACTGAAGACGGCGCTTCTTCTCGCCGAGCGAGAGGAACCGCTCTCGTTGGTGCCACCAGGCTCTGGCAAGTAAGCCCCGACCGCCCGAGAGCGCGGCGTTCGTCAGGGCTGCTGCGCCTGGCCGGGCGAAGGCGGCTCACCCGGTTGGTTCTCGAGCGTGCTTCGCAGGAGTTCCGCGGCCCGGCGCAACTGATCCAGCGAGACAGGATCAGAGTTCGTCAAGGTTCGCGTGACAGAGTCGCGCATCCCGAGGACCGCCTGGAGCGCCGCCCGGGCCGCCGGCAGGTTCGTGCGGCTCGACTCGGTCCGGACGCCGTCGAAGAAGGCCGTGGAGGACTGCACGGCCAGGCCGTAGTTATGCTGGGCGACGACGTCGATCAGTCCGTGTGCGCGCGCGTAGAGTTCGCACACGCGCCCCCTCGCTTCCGCGTCGGCGACCCTAGCCTGCAAAGACGCGACCTCGCCTTCGAGTTCGAGCCGGCGCTGCCGCTCGGGCACGAATCCGATCAGGTACGCAATGCCGATCAGCAGGACGACCACGGCAACCAGGATCCGTTTCATCGTTGCTCCTCCGATCAAGTCGGCCAACTCCTCGTCGATGCCGGTCTGCCGTAGCGGTGGAACGTCCAGTTGAGATCCCCCGCCCTGTCGCCGACATTCCGTTCGGCACCCTGCGTCGCCGCCAGGCGGCTTGCGTTCTCGCTCGAGAGGGACTCAGCGCACGCCCGGAAGAGCGACACGAACACGTACTCGCGGACGAGCTCCTTCGGGATCGCGGTCCCTCCGACCAGAACCTCCCGCCGCCGTTTCGTCGGCCACGGACGACCGGCCAAGTCGCCGTAAGAGGCATCATCCAACGGCAGGAGTCGTTGACGGACGGGCGCGTGGGCGGCCCCGGAGGTTCGGCGGTTGTAGAAGACATGGAACTGGTAGGCCGCTCCCCGGCCCTGGCGCGCTTCTCTCTCCACCAGGATCCGCCCGACCAGCGGATTGATGTCCTTGACGGAATGCGGCGCGGCGAAGAGCCCCGCGAGCTTCAGGCCCGCATCTGCCAGCCGTGCATAAACGCGCTCGCCGACTGCCCAGACCATCCTCCGGCCGGGTAGAGCGGACAGGGCCTCCAGCGCATCTGCGGCCACCACGTCGTTGAACCGGCCCACAAGGTCCTGGTCAGAGCCGAATACGACCGCGCCGATGGGACCGGAGTCGAGGTGTCGGTTCAGCGCCGACAACCGATCCGCCGTCCCGATGTCCCGATGGGATGCCTTCCACAAGGGCGCGCTGGAGGCGACCATGGCTTTCATCGCGCCCACGACCGACCTGACAACCAGCGTTCGGCCGATCTTTCCCGGCAGGCTGGCGATAGGATCGCTCATCTCTCCTCCCGTGACGTCGGCCCCGGCGGGGTCGGCTCAGTATCGATACGTTGCGGCCAATCCCGTCGTCGTCGGCATCCGTTCGGCCGGGATCACGAGGACGTTTCCCCCCATCTTCACGACGAGCTCACCAAGGTCGTCGAGGAGGTCATCGAGGTGCGGGTCGCTCACGGCAGCGATCTCCAACTGGCCCGTCGCCCCGTCGAGCCGCCCGGAAATCCGGCGGTCGGCCTCGATCAGAAGGGTCGCAACCCGCCCGCCTGCCGCCGCCTGCGCGACCTCCGTGAGGTCATCGCTGCCGGCGTTCCTGGACCTGGCTTTCTCGAACTCATCGCCGAGCAGAGCCAACCGCGACAAATACCGAGGCTCCATGACCTGCCAGGCCAGGGCGCCGAGCTCGTCGGCCGAGACGGAATCGGGGTTGAACTTGATGCTATCGGCGACGAGCAGCGGGTTCTGGCTCAACTGATGGAAGAGCTGATGATGCTCCGGCAACGCCGCCAGGATCAGCGGCAGCCCCGAAGGTCGGGAGTGGTGCTCCTGCACGGCACGGTCAGCCGCCCGGAAGAAGCGCTCCGCGTCGATCTCCACCTCGTCACTCTTGGCGCCCTGGCCGTGGTGCATGGGGGAGCTCCCGCCGCCGACGCCGCCGTAAGAGGCGACCGTATGGTGAGGATCGGTCAGTTCGCCGCCAAGCGCTTCCGTGATCGTCCGCGGGACCTCCGGGACGAGATCGGTCTCCGTGAGCCCGTGGCGGTCGCCCTCGAAAAGCCTAATCGCGTGAAGACTGAGCCCGAGAACCTGGTAACGATCGGCCGAGGCGAGGAAACGCCGCAACGGCTTGGTGTGGAAGCTGTCCGCCACGACCACCAGTTCCTCGACCGGCAGCGGAAGCTTGAAGACGCGAAAGAGGAGCGGCCCGGCCAGCACAGCCAGTCCATCCAGGGTGTGATCCCAGAAGCGACTGTCGCGAGCAAGAGCCTCGAAAGGGTCCAGAAGCAGCCGCGTCTCAGCGGCCGGATAGTTCTGCCGAAGCGAAGTTTCCATCTCCTTCACGAGATTCCGAAACCGAATCGGATCCTGCCGGTTCTCGGGATGGTGCCGGTGAGTCGGCTGGTAGAGCGAGAGGGACGGCTGCAGTTCCATCGCGGCCAGCTCCGACAGTAATTCTGGGGTGAGCAGTGTGGGTTGCGTCGTCACTTCGGGAATCCCTCCCCCGCCCGTCTCCAAGCGGCTACGAGTCAGCACGGCCGAATCCTGCGGGCGACCGCTCGGCCTCAGTCCTATCCACTCGGATCACTCAAGACCTGTGCCACCGCCGCCCGGGATGGCCCTCTGTTGGAAAGCAACGGATTCAGCGGGTGGCTGGCCGATATACCGTCCCGGGGCGCGGCGGTGCCGGCGACTCCGCTGTTCTCAATGCGTCAAAGTGATGGGGGGTCGATCAATCGGGTGCGGGTGGAAGCGGACAAACTCCCCGCGGGGGGCGCGGCCGGCCGCCCCGAGTAGCCCTGGCATGTTCCCCGGAATGTGGCCATACTCCCACGCTGGAACGAACGTCAAGGGAGAACGGAATGAAGAAGACGGCGCGCGGCGACGGCAATGGAGCTTCGGACCTGGAACGACTCATCGCGGAAGTCACGGCTGGCGTGCAGGGCGACGATGAGCAACTCCGGGCGTTCCACCAGGCCTTACGCGACGGGATCGATCTTCCCGGCGACGCCTTCGTCCTCGGCGAGCCGGTGCAGGTGCTTTCGTTCGACTATGACGGCAACCCTCGACTCGGCCTGATGGCTCGATGCCGCCGCGAGGACGGCGCGGAGCATCGGCTCGCGGCTTCCGGGGTCACGCTCGCGCCGCAGTCGGGTGGAGGCCACCTCCTGGCGGCCTACCATCGGTGGCTGGGCCTCGATCCCGCCGGCGAGCAGGTCGCGGTCGCCACGCGCCGGAAGCGCCAGCACAAGGTCGCAACGGCCGACCTCGACCTGAGCCAGCCGGTGGAGCTGGTTGTTCTGTCGGTCAAAGACCGCGCCGCGCGGTGTCGGCTTCCCGGCACCGACCGCGTGATCACCCTGCGCGCCACCGGCCTCTGGGACATCGTGCCGGGCGAGATTGCGGTGGTGAGGCCGCGCAAGCAGTGGAGCTACGCCGGTCATCCCTACCTGTCCGGCGAGATCGAGTCCGCGCGGCTCGACGTGGCCGCGCTCGGCCTCGTGCCGCTCAAGCTGGAGGAGCAGGGAGTGTGGGAGCCCGACGAGCATTACTGGGGCGAGGAGGATGATCCGATCGAGGAGTGGGCGTAGCCCATCATCGTCCGCGGGCCGGGACCGGAGTTCGAGATGGAGCAGGTCGTTCCCGGCCGAGACCCCGACGACTTCGACTCGGACCCGATCTGCGAATCCAACGACCTCAAGGATGCCGGCGGCGGCGCGGCTGCGTACAAGGTCCTGATGGAGCTCTGCCAGGCCGACCTGCGCTGCCTGGACGCTCACGCGCACCTCGGCAACCTGGTCTTCGACCACGCGCCGGAGGAGGCCATCCGCCACTACGACGTCGGCGTCCGTATCGGCGAGTTGTCCCTCCCCCCGAACTTCGAGGGTCTCCTCCCCTGGGGGCACATCGACAACCGGCCCTTCCTGCGATGCCTGCACGGGTACGGGCTGTGCCTCTGGCGGCTCGGGCGGTTCGAGGAGGCCGAGAGTGTCTTCGACCGGATGCTCTGGCTCAATCCCTCGGACAACCAGGGCGTTCGCTTCCTGATCGACGAGGTGCGCGCGAAGCTGGCGTGGGAAGAGCGCCGCCACCGCGACCGCAACGATGATCCAGAAGCCAGCTTTACAGGTAGCCCGCCGAAAGCGTCCAGAACCGGTGGCCGCCCCGAGTGACGCAGAGCCCGCCCTGCTCCTTGACCACCTCGATGTGATCGATCGATCCGCCGGTGAGAATGGCGGCGATGCCGTGGCTCAACTCGTGGAAGAAGACCACCGGGATCTTGAACGGCCAGACGGCCCACGTTCGCCAGAGCAGCGTGAGCGGGACCATCAGCGCGGCCAGCACGAGAAGCTGCTTCCAGTCGAGACGCGTGGTCGCGCGCCCGATCACGGTTGTCCACCGATCGCGGCCCGCATGGCGACCGACGCCCGCGCGGGGGGGGTGTTACGCCAAACCACCGCTGGTCCCGGGTCCATCTTCGCCGCCCGGCGGTCCCGACTCCACTCCCCAGGTCCCCGGCAGCGTCCACCGTTCCAGCTCGAAGAGCCCGCGGATCTGCTCCTCGCTGAGCAACCCGCTATCCTCGATGGCCTGACGAATGCTCTGGCCGCTCTCCACCGCTTGTTTCACCAGCGCGGCGGATCGTTCGTGGCCCACCAGCGGGCTCAGGACAGTCGCGATCGCGACCGAGTCGGCCGCGTAGAGTCCGCATCGTTCCTCGTCGGCTTCGATCTGGTCGATGCAGCGCCGGCGGAGGTTCCGTACGGCGTTGGTCAGGATCTCGAGGGCGAAGAGCAGGTTGAAGGCGATCACCGGCATCATCACGTTCAGCTCGAGCTGACCGGCCTGTGACGCCATCGCGACGGCTGCGTCACAGCCGCAGACCTGGAAACAGACCATCGCGGTCGCCTCGCAGATCACGGGATTCACCTTCCCGGGCATCATCGATGAGCCGGGCTGGACGGCCGGAAGCGAGATCTCGGCCAGCCCGGTCCGCGGGCCGGAAGAGAGGAGCCGGAGGTCGTTGGTGATGCGGATGAGGTCGAGAGCGAGACCGCGCACCGATGCCATGGCGTGGACCACCGGCGCCTGGGACTGCATGGCCTCGAAGGGATCGGCCGCCGGTCGGAACGGTTGCCGGTAGAGATCCGCCAGTTCGCGGCAGACCTGACTCCGGTAGTCGGGGTGCGTGTTGAGTCCGGTCCCGACGGCGCTTCCGCCCAGCCCCAGTTCCTCCAGGCCCACCCTGGCACTCCGAAGTCGTTCGTCCCACCCCGCGACGCAGGCCGCATAGCCTCCGAACTCCTGCCCCAGGCGGATCGGAACCGCGTCTTGCAGGTGGGTCCGACCACTCTTGACGATCGGATCGAATGCGTCCGCCTTCGCCGCCAGTGAAGCGGCCAGAGCCGCGGTCTCTCCGGCCAGGCGCGTCATGCCCACGAGGCCTGAAATCCGGATCGCGGTAGGAATCACGTCGTTCGTCGACTGACCCAGGTTCACGTGGTCGTTCGGATGGACGAGGTCGGCGCGATCGCGCGCGCCGCCGAGAATCTCACAGGCGCGGGCGGCGATGACCTCGTTCGCATTCATGTGCATCGAGGTTCCCGCGCCGGCGTTGAACACATCGACCACGAACTGGTCGCGGAGCCCCCCCTCGAAGACTTCGCGAGCCGCCTGCTCGATCGCGGCGGCACGGTCCGGCCCGAGCAGGCCGAGCCGGCCATGCGTCCGGGCGGCGGCCAGCTTGACGGCCGCCAGGGCCCGGATGAACTCCGGGTGCGCTCGTAGACCGCTGAGGGGAAAGTTCTGCAGGGCCCGCGCGGTCTGCGCTCCGTAGTAGGCGTCGGCCGGCACCTGCATGGTCCCCATCGTGTCGTGAACGTGACGCTCCTTCATGCCTGATCCTCCGCGGCTCGCCACGCCGGTCACAGCTCCCCGTGGGCCGACGGTCCCCTCGACCGCTCCGCATCGCCTCACTCCGCCGGACGCGTGAAGGCCTGGAGGGCCCCGATGACCATCGTGGTTCGGACCATCGATCCCCGTCGCGAGCTCGGCGGGCGGATCCGCCCTGCCCGTCGAACCGCGCCTCGTAGCCGGAGATCACGTGGCCTTCATCGCGCCCACGACCGACCTGAGCCCCAGAACCTGGTAACGATCGGCCGAGGCGAGGAAACGCCGCAACGGCTTGGTGTGGAAGCTGTCCGCCACGACCACCAGTTCCTCGACCGGCAGCGGAAGCTTGAAGACGCGAAAGAGGAGCGGCCCGGCCAGCACAGCCAGTCCATCCAGGGTGTGATCCCAGAAGCGACTGTCGCGAGCAAGAGCCTCGAAAGGGTCCAGAAGCAGCCGCGTCTCAGCGGCCGGATAGTTCTGCCGAAGCGAAGTTTCCATCTCCTTCACGAGATTCCGAAACCGAATCGGATCCTGCCGGTTCTCGGGATGGTGCCGGTGAGTCGGCTGGTAGAGCGAGAGAGACGGCCGCAGGTCCATCGAGGCCGGCGCGGACAGTGATTCCAGGGTGAGCAGTGTGGGTTGCGTTGTCACTTCGGGCCTCCTGTGTCGCCGCTTCATCGGACTTTAGTGATCGTCTCCGCGTGGACGCAAGCCGAGGTTGCCGGTGCGCGAGCCCCTGCCGAAGGGGATTCCCTCCTCCTCCTGGGTGTTATCCACTCGGATCACTCAAGACGTGTGCCACCGCCGCACGGGATGGCTTTCTGTTGGAAAGCACCGGACCCCGCAGGTAGCTGCCCGATATGCCAATGTCGGCCACTGCGCTGCCGGCGACTCCGCTGTTCTCAATGCGTCAAAGTGATGGGGTGTCGATCAATCGGGTGCGGGTGGAAGCGGTGCATCGCGGGGGCCCGAGGGCTCTGGCAGATCGGACGGGAGAGCGTCGCGGCCGGTGGGGAACTCTCAAGGAATGGAGCCTACGGCAAACCCGCGGGGTTCAAGGCTGCGGTCGGCATCCAGATTGTCTTGTCTGTGGCATAGAACCGCACGGCGCACTTCCGGGTGAACAGCTCGCAGCCGCACCAGGCTGCGCCGAACCTACAGACCCGCAGGTTGCGCTTGCTACCTACGGCCCCGGACGATCGGCGCGGTCGGTTCGGCCCGCACCAGCCCGCGGCGAACCTTCGGCGCGCTCCCGAGCGGCTGCTATCACCCGCCACGAAGATCCGGCGCACTCCTCAGCGGCCGCAACCTCCCGTCCCGAACGTTCCGTGCGCCCTTGTGACCGCGCAGAACGGCGCCCCGAACCTTCCGCGCGCCTTTGTGAGCGCCCAGAAGAGCACCCCGAACGTCCAGCGCACCTTGTTGACGGCGCAACCTCCCGCGCCGGACGATCAGCGCAGGTTTCTGCGCCCGCTCCCTGGCGTCCCAAACGTTCGGCGCACCTTTGTCCCTCCGCACAATCCCGAGCCGAACGTTCGCCGCAGCTTTGCGGCGCCGCAACATCGCGTTCCCTACCTTCGGTGCCGCGTGGTCCCCCCGCTCGGCCTGGTGCCCCTCCAAGATCCGACGATGGATGCGCCCGCGAGACGTTCCTGAGACGCCCGCCGGCCAGAATCACCCGTATGTAGCCAGCGCGCCGGGATGGGAGGGCTGATCCGCGGGACGCGGTGTCTTGGAAAGGAGCAGCGTCATGCGAATGGTATCCGGACTTTGTGGGTTCGTCGTTCTGGTCCTGTTCGTTCCCGCCGCCATGGGCCAGCAATCCGAGCAGACCGATTGGTCCGGCGGAGGCGGCATCGTGGGCCCCGTGTCCGCGTGGCAGAATCGGTTCGACGCCGCGCAAGGGATCGACTGGACGAACCAGAACGGCCCGCTGACCCTCGCCTCGGCCCTCCCGGCGGCCCACCCGGTCACGGTCACGTTCAGCGAACCGGCCGGCGCCGCAGCGGGTGACCTCGATGCCGATGGCGACCTCGACATCGTCGCGGTGGCGTATGGCGGGCACCAGGTCGCCTGGTGGGAGAACGACGGCTCCGGAGGCGGTTGGACCCAGCAGACGATCGCCGAGGACTTTACCGGTGCGTGCAGTCTGTGCCTGTGCGACATCAATGAGGATGGGTATCTGGATGTGGCCGCGACGGCGGAGCTCCTCGGCAGCGTCACCTGGTGGGAGAACCCGGCCGGCGGCCGCGGCTGGACGGCTCACACCGTCGACTTGATCGCCGGCCCCTTCTCCGTCCGTGATGCCGACTTCGACGGGGACGGTGATCTCGACCTCTGCGTGGCGGCGTTCAACGCCAACATGGTGGAGTGGTGCGAGAACACCGACGGATGTGGAGGCGCCTGGCTGACCCATCCGATCGATGCGACCTGCCCGGGACCGTGGTGGGCCGACGCCGGGGATGTCGACGGAGACGGCGACGCCGATGTGATCGGCGTGTCCGTGATCCAGAATCGCCTCTACTGGTGGGAGAACGAGGGCAACGGAGCTCTCTGGACCAGGCGCGTGGTGGGCTCCAGTTTCCCCACCCCGTGCTGCGTCCGTCTGGCCGACATGGACGGCGACGCCGACCTGGACGCCCTGGCGGCGGCGAACGGCGGCCAGCTCGCCTGGTGGGAGCGGAACGACCAGACTGAAGTCTGGACGAAGCACCTGGTGGCCCAAGGCCTGGGCGGTCCGTTCAGCGTGCGCGCCGCCGATCTCGATGGAGACGGCGACCTGGATGTCGTCGGCAACGAACGAAACGCCGACAAGGTGTCGTGGTACGAGAATGTCGATGGACAAGGCCAGGTCTGGTGGACCCAACTCGTGGACGGCACCTCCGACGCCCCGAACGACGTCCTGGCCGCGGATGTGGATGGCAACGGCATCCAAGATGTCATCGCCACCTTCTCTCAGTCCACCAGCGGCGTGTGGAACCAGCAGAGGGGCACGCGGGCAGGGTGGGGCCTGGTGCAGTCCTCGATTCTGGACTGCGGGGGACCCGTCCACGACTGGGGGAACCTCGACTGGACCTGCGACACGCCGGTGGGCACTTCCGTCCTCGTAGAGGTGCGCGCGGCCGGTGATCCGGCCGACATGGGAGCGTGGACCGAGGTGCCCTCGTCCGGTCAGGATCTATCTCCCTACATCATGAACCTTACGCGCTACTTCCAGTACCGGGTGACCCTGGCGGCCGCCGGGGACGCCAGCCCCGGCCTCCACGATCTCCGCCTGGGTTGGGATGATGTCACGGGGCTGCACGAGGACGCTTCGACCGCCGGGGCCTTCTACTGCCGGGTCGCGGGGAATCCGTCCTCCTCCGGGGAGGCGGCCTTCGAGTTCGCCCTCCCCCACGCGCGCCTCGTCAGCCTCTCGCTCTTCGACCCGGTGGGACGAAAGGTGGGGGATGGGCCCGAGACGGCGTATCCGGCGGGCCGCCATTCCGCGACCATCCGGGGTCTCCGGGGCGGCATCTACTTTTATCTCCTCCAGGCGGGAGATCTCAGGAGCACCGGAAAGGTGGTCGTGCGGTAGGGCGCGGCAGGGGAGCGCTCAGTCGACTCCCCGCTCCGCTGCCAGCACCTCGGCGGCCAGTTCGGCGACCAGTGCAGACGGGCCCGCACCTGCGGTTGAGGATGGAAGCTCGCGCTCGGAGGACGCCGTCCAGACGGCGAGGACCTGGGAGAGGACCGGCTCATGGCGGGCTCTGTGGGCCTGTTCGAGCGCGTCCAGGGCGGCCCCGCGGGCGGCGGCCAGGTCTCCCTGGGCCAACGCCAGTCGCGCTTCCAGGAGGAGGCGCCAGAATGCGGGCCAGCGCCCATCGTCGTCCTCCCCCGCGGGATCCGCGGGGGCGACCGAGCGGGCCCGCTCGAGGTGGAGAAGGGCCTCCTCGTTCTCGCCCGCCTCGAACGACGCCAACCCGCCGAGCGCGTGAAGGTGACTCGACCACCCCGCCCGTCGGAGTTCCTCGGCCGAGACCAGGGCTGCCCCGAGGAGGGGGCGCGCCTCATCGGGACGGCCGGCAAGGATGTGCGCTTGCGCCAGACGTGTCTGCGCCTGGGCGACTCTCTCGTGGTGGCCGCTCCGCTTCGCGACAGCCAGGGCTTCCTCACCATGGCGACGGGCATCGTCTACCGCGCCCGAGAGCAACGCCACGCGCGTGATCGCCTCGAGGCAGGAGAAGACCCCGTCCTGATCGACGCCCAGCCGGCGTCTCAGGGCCAGGCTCTCCTCGTAGTGCCGACGCGCGCCCCGCAGGAGTCCCCGGTGCTCCAACCCCAGGCCCAAGACCAAGAGGCCGAGCGCGATCGACCACTGATCGCGACAGCGGCGTCGCAGGGACAGGCTCCGATGGATAGCATGGAAGCCCTCCCTCGCGTCGGTCGCGGCGAGGGAGTAGGCCAGGATCTCCCAGCAAAGTCCGGCGCACCAGAGGTCGCCGGCTGTCTCGCACTGCAGGGCGTCCTCCCGCAGTGTGCGCTCGGCCGCGGCCGATCGGGGATGGATCACCGCCGCCAGCGCGTCGGCGAACGCGCGCTCCGCCGGCTCCCCCAGGCGGGTGAGCTGGTGCTGCCCCTGCAGCATCCATCGGCGGGCACGTCGCACATCATCGAAACGCAGGAACCAGGCCTGCGCCACGCGCGAGACAGCGGCCAGCCGCAGCTCCCGGGTCCCTGCCGTACCTGGCTCCAGACGCTTCCGCAGTCGATCCAGCCGCGCACCCTGGACGCCGAACACCTCGGCGCCTTCCACCACCCGGCTGCACATGTCGTAGTAGAGGAAGAGCGGGCGCACGGCCTTCGACATCTCTCGGATCCACCCGCGCTCCGCCGCATGGAGCCAGGCCTGGCGCAAGTGGTGCCGGTCACGGGTCAGCTGCTTCAGGGTCCTCCTCTGGCCCGGCCCTTCCAGGGAGGAACGCGCGGCGGTGACCTGCAACAGGTAGTGGCGTGCCGCCCGATCGAACACAGCCGACTCCTCGCGGGAGTTCTCGGCCAGCTTCTGACGACCGAACTGCCGCAGTGTCTCCAGGATCTCGAAGCGGTTGCCGTTGTGCCGCAGGAACGACTGCTCGACCAGCGCGGCCAGGACCTCAGGCCTGGTCTTCCCGATCTCGAGCGCGGCGGCCCGATCGAACGATCCCGGCTCCCAGGAGAGCCGGCGCAGGGCCGCCTTCTCCTCGGAGGAGAGCAGGCTCCACGACTGCTCGAAGACGGCGCGCAGGCTGCGATGGCGTGGGGCGACATCGGCCCCCGGGGCGGCCTCGAGTTTCGTGCCACTGGCGGTCTGCTCCGCGATCTCACGGGTGCTCAGACAGTAGGCCCAACTCGCGGCTAGCTCGATTCCCAACGGATGGCCCCGCAACCGGCGGCTGATCTCCGCGGCCGCCGACAGGTCGGCGGCAGCCGGCTGGAAGCGCGCCCGGGTTCTCCTGACGGACTGAACGAAGAGGCGGACGGAGGCGTACCCGGCCAGCTCTCCCACGGGCACGTGTCGCTGGGGCCAGGGCAGGCCCTCGACGTCCAACACCCGTTCTCCCGGCAGGCGCAGGCGGGTGCGGGAGGTGGCCAGAAAGACCGGATCGCGCGTTCCGGCGAGGATGGCGCGCAGAGATTCCAGTTCGGACGAAAGTTGCTCGAGGTTGTCGAGGATGATCAACAGCCGCTTCTCGCGCAGGACCCCGATCAGCTCCTGAAGCGCAGCCGAGCCGACGGGACGCGCGGAGCGTCCAGCGCGACCCGCGGGAGATCCGGCGCGACCGTGGCTTCCGAGCGGCAGCGACAGGGCTTCGGCGATGGTCGAGGGGAGCAGGGAACCGGCCTCGATCGAGGCCAGGGACGCGAAGAACACCCCGTCGGGATACCGACCGCCCAGGTTACGGCCGGCTTCGAGCGCCAGGCGGGTCTTGCCGCAGCCACCCGGGCCGGTGAGCGTGAGGAGACGAAGACCCGGCTCGTCCACCTGTCGCATGATCTCCAGGATCTCCGCATCGCGGCCCACGAACGGGGTCGTCGGCTGCGGCAGGGCCGATGGAGCGGGCGCGGCGCACGCCTCGATCGTGACCTTCTGCGCACCGCCGGCCACGATGCGATCCCGCAGGAGAACCGTCTCCCGGGACGGCGGCAGCTCCAGCTCCCGCTTGAGGAGCCGGGCGGCTCGCTCGTAGCACATCAACGACTGTCCGGGCCGCCCGACGCGCGCATGGAGGTGCATCACATGGCGCAGCGTGCGCTCGTCCAACGGATCCAGCTCCAGTCGGCGGGATGCGGACTCCACCGCGCCCTCCAGATCTCCCCGCTCCTCTCGAAGGCGAGTCAGCGCATCGAGCGCGGCTTCCATGCCGGCGCGCAGCCTGTCGGTCTCGACCAGTTGCCATTCGTCAAAGGACGGGCTATCCGCGAGACTGAAGCCGGCGAGGAAAGGCGCCTGATAGATCGCCACGGCCTCGGTCAGGATGGACTCGGCCTGCGGGACGACGGTGCTGGTTCGTCCCGGACTTAGACCTGCGGAGGCCAGCAGGCGCCGGTGCTCCCGCACGTCGACCCGGAGATCCCCGGCCTCCCGCAGCGCGACCATCTCTCCCTCGCAACAGAGCCAGGGCCCGAGGCCGGCGGTGCGCAGAACCCAGAGGTGATTCCGGATCTGGGCGTGCGCACTCTCGGGATCGGCCTCCGGCCAGAAGGTTCCGGCCAGCAACTCGCGCGTGTGGGGAGCGCGGCTGGAGGCGAGAAACGCGATCAGGGCGAGAGCCTTGCGTCGGCGGATCGGGAGGATTCGCCCGGAAGCCGTCACCCGGGGAGGTCCGAGCAGGTGGATTTCGATCTTCGAGACCACGTCGGTTCCTGGCGCTCCGGACTGATCCGCGTGAATCGGCAGCTGTCCTGAACCGTGGAGACATTGTGGCGGAGACGGCGAACCCCTCGGATGTTAGATCCAAGGGGCTTATGGAGCAAGATGCGGGGTCGACGGGACTTGAACCTGCTTCGAGGCAAAAACCTAACCGACGACGGCGCAAGGAGTTCGCGTCCATTTCACGTCGTCGCAACGGGTTGCCCGATCGGCTTCGATTCCGCGCGAGTCCTCAAAAAACCCCAAGAATCCGCCTGACGGTGGAGACGTGGCGGAGACGAAACGCGTGCGAAAACGGCCAGTCGACGGGTCCTCTGTCCGTCGATCCCCTTCTGCTGCCGATCCACCCTCCAACTGGAGACGTGACGGAGACGCTCGGGCGACACAACCCGGTTGACACAGACCGGCGCCACCCGCGATACTCCCCGCCAGTTGTACGTGATGCGCGTGCGAACTGAGGGGGGGGCTCGAGGGGTGACGGACTCGAGGGATGGGATTAGTTCTGTATCCGGTGGAGCGAGCGGTCCGGTAGACGGTACGAGCGAAGCAGGCGATCCGACAGCCCGACCTGAGGGCGACGCCTCCGTCCGGGACAAGGAGACAGCCCCGGGATCGGAGCCTCGACCGGTGGGCGGGGACGACGCGGCGCTTGACCAAGAGAAGACGAAGCGCCTGCAGCACCTCACCAAGAAGAGGCCCGCAGCGCCAGCCGATCACCCGCCCGAGGTCAAGCTTCCGGTCGCGGTCGAAGAGCCCAAGCCCAAGCGCGCGAAGAACCAGCGTCCGTTTCCGGTCCACGAGCGCGTCGCCACGCTCCGCACCCTGGCCGAATTCGATCCGACGCGCTGGAAAGGACGGTTGTGCGAGCAGGTTCTGAATTACACGAGCAGCCTGTACGCCGGCACGATCGCATTCGCGGTGCCGTTTGCCGTCGTTCTCTGGGTAGAACGGATGCCCTCGTCGCTGCCGGCTGAAGTGTTCGCCCAGCCAAGGGCGTTCCTGCACTTCGTCGCCCAGTCTGGCCCACTGTCGACAGTCGTGATGCCATTCGCCGGGGTGGCGATCATGGTCGACGACTGGATTGGAAGCCGAGTCTCGATTGCAGAAAGTGGACTCCTCGGACAGAGTCCGGAGTACCTCCCTCATCGCTTCCTCATCGACGTGGCGATCGCGGCGACTGGCTACGCCGCAATTGCAGCTGGTACATATGGTTCCAGCTTCTGGATGCTCGCTTTCACCGGCGTGTTCGTGCTACTCGGAATCGTGTGGCTGGTGTACACCCGCTTCGGCCTGCAGCGGGCGTGGCGGGCGGTTGAGGATGCGCTGCAGGCTGAAATGGACATCCAAAAGCTGGACGAGACCAAACGGCCGGACCGTCTGCGTAAGGAGGTCCATGAGGCACTCGGCGAGAAAGATAGGGGAGCGACGCCGGACCTCAGCGCCGCGGCAGAGTCGTCAAGACCCTTGCTCGAAGCCCGCAAATTGCTGTTAGACAGAGCGTTAGCCAACACCGGGGTCGCCCGGGTTTTCAGCCGGGGCGCTATCTCCCGGGTTAACTTCACGATAGTCGATCACATCTTCTGTATCATCACCCTGTTCTCGCTCCATTGGGGGCTCTTGCGCCTAAAGCAGCCCGGGGGGCTCTTGGAACTAGATCCAGACGTTGAGGTCTACCTAGGTGTATACCTTATCGCTCTGATCGCTTGGCGGCGGTACGTCTTCTCCCGGCTATGGGAGAATCTCTTCAAACGGCTCTTGCGTATCTAGGTCGATGCCGATCACAGTGGTGAGCCTGACGGGCTCACGGACGAGCCCCAGGTGGGGTTGAGGGAAAGAGAGACCAGAGTCATGAATCCAGGACTGGCGTTCCTTATCGCGGCAGTCGGCAGCATCGCGGTCTACACCGTGTTGCGTGGCGCCTATGCGTGGACTCGGCGCAACGATCCAGGTCATAAGGTCGCGTACGCTTTTCCGCGCCACAAGGAGCGTGGTTCTAAGCGCCGTCCTCCGCGTCCAAACCGCACCCAGACCGGCGAGCAAGCGGGCAGAATCTAGGTCCGCTAGTTCCTCACCGTCACGCGCGGAACCGATCCGCCGCGCAGGGCCTCTTCTACCCTATCCACCAGTTCCGCGTCGCCCCCCAGCGGGTGGGTCGACGGTCGCCGCCTACCCTTACGGTTCCCGCCGCCCGTAGTCACGCCCGTCGTAGCTGATGGATCCGGCGCACGGCGCGAGGATCTGGTCGACATCGCCCCGGCTCATGGTTCGGACCAGGGCGAAGCCGGTCACGCTGGCCGTCGGGTAGGTCGAGAGGAGGACCGAGGCCGCGGCGATCAGCTGTGTTCCACTCGTCACGAAATCGTCGACCAGGAGGAAGCGATCGTGCCAGACAAGCTCGGAAGCGCATCGGATCGTGCGGACATGGTCCGCGAAGGTTGGCCGCGTCCCGCTGCCGGAAGGAGCGAACGCTGCTTTCTGAACCGCCTCAGTCCGATCGAGGAGCTCGAGGATCGTCCCCCCCAGTCCGGCGCGCTTCAACTCCTCACAGATCCGTCTGCCGGGCCAGAGGGCACCGGGAGTGAGCGGGGCACTCCGCGGGACCGGGACGAGGGCTCGGGCCGGCCCGAAGAAGCCGGAGAACTCCTCGTCCTGCGCTATTGAGGCGAGCTGCTGCACCGTGTATCGGATGAAAGGCACGTTCTGACCGGGCCAGACGGAGTCCTTCTTAATCGCGTCCCGAACGAGCCGGGAGTTCACAGACATCGGCGCCTGCCCCCGGGGTGAGTACACCAGGAGGGACGCGAACGGAAGGTTAGAAGGGAAGCGGGGTGGGCTCGGCATTGTCGCGCTCCGGCAGGAACTCACGGAGATAGTCGAGACCCTCGAGCTCCACGACCCCGGCGCCGTAATCCATCATCTTACGGACCCACGTCAGATCCCGCGCGACGATCCTCTTCATGAAGAAGAGCGGCCGGCCGAGGCGGAGTGCCTCCCATCCCTGATGTTGGGTGCCGCTCTTCTCGTCCGCGTCGATGATCAGCGTCGCGTCGGAGAGGAGCGCCATGGTCCGGTTGCGCAGCGGGAAGTTCCCGGGTCGGGTCGGAGTGCCGGACGCGAACTGGGAGACCACCAGGTGGTTCCGCATCAGCTCGGCCTGCAGCTCCCGGTTCTCCGCCGGATACACGCTGTCCAGAGGGGTGCCGAGGACCGCGACCGTCTTGCCCCCCGCCTCGATCGTGGACCCGTGGGCGGCCGTGTCTACCCCGGCAGCGAGACCGCTGACGATCACACACCCACCACGAGCCAGCAGCGCCGCCACCGACCTAACCTCCTCGAGGGCAGCCGGCGAGGCTTTCCGTGATCCGACGATGGAGACCCGGGGGCTGACTCTTAGAATCCCCACGTCGCCGGCCACGAAGAGCTGGGTAGGAGCATGCTTCCGCTCCACCTCGTTCAGCGGTCCAAGCAGCGCTTCCGCGGTGAGGCCGGGGGTCATTTCCATGCGGCTATTCTGCCCGATCAGTGACCAGAACTGAAGCCCACACGTCAACTCCTTGACGCCGTGCCAGTTGCGTTCCTCACGCCGCCTTCTCGACCGCCACCCCGACGACGTCGAAGAAGCCCCGGCCGAAGCCGTTGACGACGTAGAGCTCCTCCTCGGACCGGGTCACGGCGACGTAGGCCACGCGTCGCTCCGCCTGCATTCCCGCCGGCCGGGTCGTGGTCAGTAGCACCGGCCTCGGGCACTGGTTCTCCACGATCACCACCTTCGCCTCCCGACCCTTCGCCGCGTGCATCGTGGTGAGCACGATCACCGGCTCGTCCAGGAGGCCGGCGTAGCCGTAGCGCTCCGCAATCCGCAGCAGGGCGGCCGATCTCGAGTCGACCGACCTCCGGACCGCGACGTAGGCCTCGACGAGCCCGCGGGCGTCCAGAACCGACCCGAGGCGCAGTCCCAGGGCCGACAGATCCGCGACGCCCCACATCCCCATCCCGCCGATCCGCTCGGCGTCCTGGAGCCGCTGCAGCGCGTCCTTCTTGTGGAGGTCCCGCCCGGAGATCGGATCCGTCCCGAACCAGGTCGACTTCTGCTCCTTCGTCTTGGCCGGCAGCTCGTCGACCAGGATCCGGGCCGCTGCGGCGGCGATCGGTTCCCCGCGCCGGATCATGTCCAGGGAGGCGATCAGGATCCGGGTCCGCTCCGACTGCATCGGAGCCGCTCCCCCGCGCTCTCGACGGAACGGCACACCGCGGTCGCTCAGGATGTCGGCGATCCACCCCAGGCCAACCGCGGCCCGGGAGAGGACCAGGCACCGGCGACCTTCTTCGTGCGCCGCGACCGCGATCTGGATGGCCCGGTGCTCGAGCACGGTCTCGACATGCCCCGGCTTCTCGCTGGGGCGGTATGGCGCATCGATCCGGTCTCGGTTCCGCAGGATGATCGACCTCGCGATCCGGTGCTGCCGGACCGGGACCCGCCAGCTCTGGGACAGAAGCCGAGCCTCCGTGCCAGCCCGAATCATCTCGGTCAACCGGCCTGATTCAGCGGCCGAGAACTCGTAGATCGATTGATCCGGGTCCCCGATCCAGACCACCTGGTCCGCGTGATCGGCCCAGTGGGCGACCACCGCGTGCTGGAGCGCCGACAGGTCCTGGGCTTCATCGATGAGCAGGAGTCGGCGCCGCGGCGGAGTCTCTTCCCTGCAGCGGATCAGCCAGTCGGTGAAGTCCATGCGCCCGAGTATCTGCTTGGTCGCCTCGTACGCCTCCGTGGCCGCGACGAGCTGATCGAGGGAGAACCGGCACTCGAACTCGGCCGAGCCCCGGAACACCCTCCGGAGGCGCTCCCGGGGATCTGGAGCCGCGTCCGGGAATCGGTGCCGCGCCTGGTCCCAGAGCCGAACCGCCTCTTCGGTCAGGTCCTCGCACGGCTTCGACAGCCGTTCCATCCACGACTCGTCGGCGTCCCGGGACCGTTCGGTCTCGTGGAGCCGGACGTCAAGGCCGGCCTGGACCAGGAGGTGCCGGCACTCGGAGTGGATCGTGGAGCAGACCCGTCGGGCCGAGTGGGTGTCGATCCCGGTCTGACCGCAGAGCCGGTCACGGAGCTCCTGAGCGGCGGCCCTCGAGAAGCTGCAGGCAAGGATCTGCTCGGGCTGGACTCCGGATCGGAGGGCTGGCAGGAGCCAGTGGTCGAGCAGGGATCGGGTCTTGCCGGTTCCCGGCGGGCCGACCAGCACCAGGCGTGGCGGGCCGGTCGGGAAACAGTCCGTCCTCGGGTCCAGGGCCCGAATCTCCTCGGTCGTCAGGGTGGTCGGGGGTGGGGTCATCGTCATCCTCCAGGGCAGCGGCCGGGAACGCCCAGACGCGCGGGCGACTGCCGTCGGAGAGCCTGATCCGACGATCGGACTTGAAGAGCGGAGCCGCTTCCGCCGTGAGGTTGATGTCGCGCCGCGTGGGCTTGTCGTCGGCGAGCTGCTTCCGGACCAGGTGGATCAACCACTCGCCATCGATGCAGACCTCGCGCCCGCGGCGGATGGCCTGACCGGTCTTGAGTTGGCTCGCCGTGATCTCCTCGTCATCGGAGAGGCTGTCGACCAGGATCCGCTGGATCACACGGAGGATCGCTCCGCGAACGCTGTCTTCGAGCGTCCCATCACGGTGTTCCAGCCGATCCCGTGCCTCCTCCACGATGTCGCGCCAGGAGCGCCGAATCGCTCGTCCATCGGGGAGCACAACGAACTCCCGTGCGCCGATGGCAGCCTTCGAGATCCGGTCATAACTGAGGAGATCATCCTGCGTGAGCTCACGCAGCGTGCATTGGATCCCCTTGTACTCGAGCTTCATCTCGAAGATCGGAGCGTCGGGCCGGTCCCAGCGGATGAGATGGACGATGCGGATCGGCCGGTTGATCACGTGCTCCTCGGTCCGGCGATCCTCTTCCCCGGCCCGGCGCATCGTGATGCGCAACGCCTCACGCTGTACCCGGTCGACGTCTCTGGGAGACTCCAGCTTGGTCTCTGGTTGGGCCGCTTGGATGGCAAGCCCCTCATCGAACGCGGTGATCGCCTCGTCCGGGGCATCCGTGCTCAGAAGCGCATGACGCGCCGCGTCAGCTCCTCCGTACCGCGCCGCCATCTGCCCAACCCAGCGGCCGACTTCCCGTGTACGGGGCAGGTTCCGCACCGCTCTGTAGACCGGATCCGAGTTGCGCGGATGCTGGATTCCGGCGTCGACCCCCGACCGAATCGTGGCGCGGACGGAGTTCGGGCCGTCGTTCGGGTCGTCGACCAGGCCGCAGCACGCCGCCGCGTTCCAGAGCTCCCCTTCGACGACGCTCCGGTTCAGGACGCCGGCGCCGATCAATGTGCCGAGGCTGAAGGCCGCGCGGTTCAGGGTCTGGTTGCGGACCCTGGAATCCGGCGCCAACGCGGCCACCGCGTCGCACTCGTACCGAAGCGCGGCCTCCGCGTATCGGTTTGGATCGCTCGGTGCGGATCGGAAAGGTGTGCGCCCCTGCACGGCCTGTGGAGCCTGCTCCGCGGCGGCGGCTGCGTCACAGACCCAGGTCGGCAGGGGCGCCAAGTCGTTCAGCGGGTACTCGATCTCGTACAGGACTCCGGACTCGTGCATCGATCCCGGCCCGACGACGTAGCCTCCGTCGCCTCGGATGTCGAGCCCCCTGATGCCGTGGAGGCCGGCACGATTCCCGACCGTTCCTCCGGGGTGGCGAAAGTAGTAGTGCCAGCCTCGAGCGGTCTTGACCGCTCCCGTCGTCGGCAGTTCCAGGTTCCGGGTCGCGAGCTCATCGAAGACGCTTTCGTCGTCGATGTCGATGACGACCAGGTTCGAGATCTTCCCCGTGACGACGCCGACGTTGCACTGCTGCCCGTCCCACTGCTCGAGTTCCTGCGGCGACGGTTTCCGGTTCTGGTACTCGCGCCAGGCGAAGCCGCTCGGCGGCCGCTTCCCCTTCTTCCCCACGGGTTCGTCGGCATCGGTCTCCGGGTGTCGGATCGGGATGACGCTGAAGCCGAGGGTCAGGCAGAGATCCTGAAACCCTCCCGCGCCCAGCTCCCTCACCTGGCCGTCCATCCGACCTCCGCCGCCCGTTTCCGAAGTGCCGTGGTAATTCCCACGGTCACGCACCGCCCCGAACTCCGTCCCGTGGAAAAGTCATCGATCTGCAAAGAGACGGAGTCGCGGCGCCGCTCCGTTTGGTGGATCCTCCGACATGTTCCACGTGATCGTCGGGCCGGCCGCCTGTTGTGCCGTCGTGCATCGGCACTCTTCCTGCCGGAAGGAGTCGATTTCCTCCATCGTGATCGCGTAGCCCTCGGCCAGGAACGCGAGGGCGTCCAGGGCCCAACCCAGTGAGTCGACCCCGTCGAAGACCGCGGCGCCGACAACGGCGTGGCACTTCCGGCACCGGGCCACGTGCGCCAGGCTCACCAGCTGGTCTCCTTCGGAAACTGGTTCCAGTCCTGGCCATCAAGAACCCGATCGTGTCCGGGGCGCGCGCCCATCTGCTTGAGGAAGAACGGCACGTCGGCGCTGACGCACTGATCGCGGAGATCTCGAGCCCAGGCCGGGTTGAACGGCCGCGCGCCGGGTCCGGTCTCGGATCCGCAGATCACCCAGTCGATCGACGCCTCGCCGTTCGCCCTCCGGGTGCGGAAGCCGCAATCGCACTCGATGTCGCGCGGGCAGTCATCGCACGGAGTTGCGCGCCCCCAGAGCCAGACCGACAGATCCACCGGCTCCAGCTGGGGTTCAACGCTGACGAACCGCGTCTCCCCGGGACAGGACAGGAGCAGGGGGATCCGCCTGTCGGCCGCCTCCTGATCCTCCACGGACACACCGGCCCAGAGCCACGGCGGCAGGGATCGGGCGGCGATGTACACCCCCATGGTCGCCTGCGGGTACCTGGGGCGGAACTCCTGCTCTGCGATGCCGCGCAGGCGCTGGTGTAGGCCCGGATCCTTGCAGTACTCCAGCATCCGCTCCGGCCGCTTTGTCAGAAGCTGGAACCGGTGTTGCGGTGCCAGAAGCATCACGGTGAAGACCCGGTCGATGAACGCGTCCGGGACTTCCGGGTGGAACAGATCTCCCATGGAGCAGACGAAGATCCGACGGGGCTGCCCGCCGGCCGCACGCCAGCGGAGCGGGAGATCGATGCGGTCCTCGTGGAGCAGCACCTTGCCGGTCCACCGGGAGCCAGAGCCGGAGCGCGCGGTAAGTCCTTGCCACCGTTCCCCAGTCCCGGAGAAGCGGTGAGCCATGCGTTCGGCGTAGCAATGCAGGCAGCCTGGGCTGACGCGGGAGCAGCCGACGACCGGGTTCCAGGTCGACGTCGTCCAGGCGATCGCGCTATCGACGCTCATGTCGTTCCTTCTCCAGGCGCGGGCGCCGCTCCAGCTCAATGCGCTGGCAGGTGGGACAGCGGCTCACGCGGGTCCCACCCTGCCTCGGAACCGAGTGAAAGACCGCGACGGCGCCGCATGCGCAGCTGACCATCTCGTATTCCGGTCGGATTGGGGTCTGAGTCGGCACGTCGATCCTCCCTGAATCGATCGAAGAGCCCCCGCCGGAGATTCCGCTCCGACTCTGACGGGCGGGCCACCCGCGCCATTTGTCTCCCGGAGATAGGTGGTTTCCCACCACATTCAGCCGGAGTCGAACCGGCCTCCCTTCGCACCAGCCCTCGGCGAGCGAGCAGGAATTGAACCTGCCCTACCTCGGCGGATTGCTCCGCCCTCAGTCCTTTGGTTCAAGTCGAGCAGGTGGCCGGATCGACCGGCCGTAGAATCACCGAGGTCGGAGGGAGACCAGTACCTCCGAAGGCCCGGCGCGCACCGCGCGTGCGCATCGCACCTGCTCCGTTCATCGGTCTGCCGGCAATCCCTGGCCGAACAGAGAGACCCGCACTGCCTGGAAGGCATCGACGTAGGCGGAGGCCTTGCTGTCGCCGGCGTCGCGGCGACCGCGCCACAACCGGATCGCTAGGTCGAGGTACTCCAGGATCTCGGCCGGGGTCTTCAGCAGCTCGGCCGGTCCGATCTGCGTCCCATCTCGACTCATGACCGTCTTCCTTCCGTCAGCAGCGGCAACTTCCCCGGCATCTTCCCCGAGCCGTACGCGGCATCGAGCTGGGGGGCGATCCAGCCCCCGACCGTCTTGCCGTCCGGCAACACGATGTGCGCGAGGAACTCGGTCTCGAACGTCGAGATGCCCGACTCCACCGCCTCGAGCTTCGCCTTGACCACCAGGGCCAGGGCGCGCCACCGGGAGCGGCACTCCTGCTCCCACGCCCGCTCCGCCGCATCGTTGCGCTTGCGGGTACGACCCGTCGGGGTGCGGTGGAACTTCGGGTCGTGAATGCTCGGCAGCTGCAGGTTCATCTGCACCATGCGGCCGTCGAGCACGAACCCGAGGATCGCCTTGCCGCCGGCGTCCCAACCGGACATGAACTGGGACGCACCGTAGCGCGTGAGCGTCCGCTCGATCTCGGCCTTCGACCGCTCCACCGGGACCGAGGTCGACTCGGCATACCTCATGCGATTCTCCCCCGCCGAACCCTCCGGACCCGCACGACCACCGGGTTCCGGGGTACGACCATCAGGACTTCGCCGTCGCAGGTCATGACCGAGGCGGTATCCCGCCCGGTGGTCAGCGCGAGCTCACGAGCCTTCTCCCGCAGCTCCGCGCTCATGGTCCACCGCCGGCCCAGGTCCGCTCCCCTGGCGCTGGGGAGCGCCGCTCTCCTCCACCGTTTCGTCTCCGGCCGGCTGAGCCGGATCGTTCCAGCGCTCTTGCTGATTCGCATTGGATCCTCCGAGCCACTCACGGCCGGGGCAGTACGAATCCGAGCTCCAGCCCGTGATGTACCAACCCCGGCGTGGTGGCTTGCGCTTCTGCGCTCTCTGGCCTACGCCCGCGCCCGCATGGCTAGCCAAGCACCGCGGTCGCGCGGCTGACGGAGCCCGAGAGATACTCCAGGACGTTCTTCCGGGCCGCGTCCTTCCACTTGCCGCCGTCCGCCTCGAACAGGGCGAGCGCGATGGCGTCTCCGGCCTTCCGCACGCGGAGGATGAACGCCGACTCCGGCTGCTCCACCTCGCGGAAGGTGCGCCACGGGGTCAGCGTCACGGGGTTCGGCAGCACGGTCCGCTGCGAGAGGTGCACTCCCGCCCGGCGGGTCACCTCCTGGCTCACGCCGTTGTCTGCACTCACCCGAACCTCTTCCGCGGTGAGGTTGCTGACGATCCCCAGAAGGGCGCGGTGCTCATCCGTCGGCACGAAGCCCACCTGGAGGGCGATGACGAACTCCTCCTGCGGGTACCAGTTGCCGAACCGGAAGGTCGGGTCCGGCGCGGCCGCCTGGGCGTAGTAGCTACGGGCGCACCACGGCTCGAGCAGGTTGCCCACCACCCGCACCAGGTTGTGGTCCATGAGGTGGACGATCAGGCCGATGTCCTCCGGGATGCGGTCGGGGTTGCCGTTGACGTACTCCGCCAGGCCCGAGAGGCTGGTGAACGCCAGCGGATCCTTGACCGTCGGCTTCTCGAGGGGACGGACGGCACCCGTGGCGTAGGTGCGCCCTTCGATCTCGATCGTCGTGATCTGGCCGAGCTCAACGATCTTCTGGATCGCCTCAGGAGTCAGCATGGGCACCTCCGTGGATCACGGCCGGACGCGACTTCGCGAAGTCCAGCTCTTCCTGGTTGGGGTCGGCCGCCAGGGCAACCAACCGGTTCCGCTCTCTCGACAGGTGAACCAGCGTCTCCGCCGGCTCGACACCCGCCAGCTTCGACTTCACGGCCACGATCACGCTGGCCGCTTCCCGGCTCTTCGCGGGCTTGAAGATCACGTCGATCGTCACCTTCCGCGTAGCCTCGGGGTCGGTGTTTGAGTCGTCGATGTTCTCCAGCACTTTCGCCAGCTCATGGGCGAACAACTCCCCGACCAGACCGTTGCCGAGGGTCTCCAGGGTCACCTCGTGCAGATTCGGATGCACACCTACCTCCTTTCGGTCTCCTGCCAGCGTGCCCACCCCGGCGTGGTGGCAGCTTCCCGTCTACTCGTCGTCCGCGACGGTCAGGTCGTCCGGGTCGCCGTCCTCGTCCACGTCCTCTTCCTCATCCTCGTCATCCTCATCCCAGGGGAGATCCCGCTGGCGCCGCTCCCACTCCTGCATCTCGCGCTCCTTCAGGAGCTCCCCGGTCTCGGCGTTCTCATACCGGATGCGATTGGCCGCGAAGTCCTTGATCTCCCAGCACTCGAGGTGATTGGCGCGGCCGTCCATGATCTCGCGGGTGATCGTGTCCATCTCGGACTGCAGCTTCCGGGCGGCCTGCTTCTTCTCGCCGAGCTCGTGCTGGGCCTTGGCCAGGTCGATCGCAGCCTGGCTCAGCTTCACCATCGCTTCGGCCCGCTCTGCTTCTCTCAGCTGGATCTTGAAGGTCGACCACCGCTTCCTGCGCTGGATCTCGGGGGTGGTCTTCTCGGCCGCTTCGGCCGTGCTCTTCCTGGTCATCGGATTCCCTTCCTCCTGGCGCTCTGATTCTTCCCGGGGGCGGCAGCCTCGACCCGCGCACCCCCGGGGTGCCGGCGGGTCCGGCTATCGGTTGACGAGGCGGTCGAACTGCTCCTGCTCGAACCAGGCGCCGATCAGCACCGCGTAGTTGACCAGGTCGACGATGCAGTTCTGGAACGGCTCGTCCGCGACCGCGAACTGGCCGGTCGTGATGAACGTGTTGATCCGGGACATCTTGTCCTGCATCCGCAGCAGCATGCCGGCCACGGGATGGACGCCGAAGACCGCCGCGCCCCGGAAGTTCGCGAAGCGATCGGCGCCCGGGCTGTAGTCCCGGTTCTTTCGCTCCATCAGCTCCCGCGCCGCATCCGCGACCTGGCGGTGGTAGCTGAGCAGTTCGGCCTGGGTCAGTGGCACAGGAGTCGATCCGCCTCGGCATCCAACCGGGCCGCCTCGTCCAACCATTCCAAAGCCTCCTCCTCCGCCTCCTGGGCGGCCTGCCGGAGCCGAGCCGCACGGGCCCGGTTCCGTCTCTCGATGTACTGACTGATCCGGTCACGCACGTGTCGAAGCATCTCGTCCTCCTCGGGGTGGTTGCCCCGCCGCTGCCCTCGGGGCATGAACCCGGGGCTGACGTTCCCGCAACGTCGCGGCGGGGCCAAGTTGGCGGCGGCACGTTCGCCGGGCCTCTTCCGGCGACTCGTTTCTTTCAGGCCCTCTCTGGAGGAAACGGGGGAGGGCCGACCGCCGCCACATCACAAGGTGATCCGCTGGTCCAGGCAGCGAAGCCGGAAGGCGATACGTTCCAGTTCGCTGAGGAGCGTCGCCTTCGGCCGCTCCACTACGATGCTGTCCTTGCCGCTCGCAATGGCCTCGGTGACGAGCACCGGATCGAGGCGGTCGGTCAGGTCCGTGATGATGCGGTTGATCGTCTCGCAGGTGGCGAGCGTCTCGAATGGCGACTTCGGCGCATCCTCGACGCGGTTGTGGGTCGGCACCGGTCTCATCTCGGACGGAAACGGGGTGGTGGAGTGCATCGTCTGTTCTCCTCTGCGGATGGTTGGTGCCTAGAACGGCAGGTCGTCGTCCGGGTCCGGGAACATCGCGGCCGCCTGGGCGGGGGCCGGAGCAGCGGGCGGCGCCTGCATCTGACCGGGGAAGTAGCTCTCCGGGTTCGGCGCCGGCGTCTGCGCCGGCGTTTGCGCCGGGGCCTGCGACCGCGGGGCCGCGGGCTGCGCGGTCCCGTTCTGCGGCGGGCGGTCCAGAAGGGTGAGGCTCGACACGACGACCTCGGTCTGCTCCCGCCGGTTGCCGTCCCGATCGGTCCAGTCGCGGTTCTGCACGCGCCCCTGGACCAGGACCCCCGTGCCCTTCTTCACGAACTGGGCCGCGATCTCCGCGGTCTTCTGCCAGCAGACGCACCGCACCCAGGTGGTGCGCTCCTGCCGCTGCTGCCCTTCCCCACCGCCGAAGCTCTCGTTGACCGCGAGGTTGAAGTTGGCTACCGCCTGGCCGTTCTGGGTGTGGCGCAGCTCGGCGTCTCCGCCCGCATTGCCCCCGATCACGACAAGGTTGAATCCCCTCATCTCTGGCCTCCTTCCAACTGGATCCCCTGTTGTTCGCACCAGGTCACGCCGGCCGCCAGAGCCGCCCATTCGTGGCTCACGAAGCCGTGCAGCAGGCCCGGCGCCTTCGCCGATCCCGGGTCACCGAATCGCTCGATCAACGCTTCCCGGATCAGCTTGTCCGTGCCGCTCGTCACGCCGAGCAGCGTCCGCTTGACCCGCGATCGACACACGCGGTGGTGGCGGTTCCAGAATCCCCACTGCCAGATCAGCACCGTCGCCCACATGATGGTCTCGGTGACCGACTCCGCGAGGCGCACGCCCCGCTCCTCGATCCACTCGACCGCGAGCACGTCCGCGATAGGCGGCTCGTGAACCAACTTCGGATTGAGCCGGTGCTCGTGCCGCAGGATCCCGAAGGGAGCGGTCTCGAACACGACGAGGCCGGACTCGCCGCTGCCTGGATCGAGCGCGGCGATCCTCATCCCACCTCCAGCAGCTCGAGGAACTCGTCCGCGATCGGCTCCCGCTCCCAGTCCGCCGGCGCCGGCTTCGAAACCACCTGGCAGTGCCGCGGCGCCCTCGGCATCGACACGCCCGCCTGACGCCAGGCCCCGGCCAGGCGCTGCATCTCCTGCTGCAGCTCATCGAGGCAGTGCTCGCACCACGCCACGTTGTCGTGCCGGTCCCGCTCGACCGCGCATTCGTGCCGCACGCACCAGTTCACGCGGGCGCTGACGCCCACCGCCATGTGGTTCTCGATCGCGTAGCGCTGCAGCTCGCCGCCGAGCCAGACCACGTAGTCCGTCCGATCCCGCGCCGGCGTACCGGCCTTCCGCGGCAGGTCGAGCACGGTCACGCGCCGAGCGTGCGCGCGCACGTGATACGCCTGGAGCTGGTGCTCGCTGAAGCAGCGTTTGCAGTCGCTGCGACGCCCGTCAGCCGTGCCGCGGTGCGTGTAGAACGCATCCAACGGCTTCTCCTCGTGGCAGGTACGACACCTCTTCGTCTTCATCGCGTGGCCCTCCCCCGAAACTTGTCCCGGAGCCGGCTGAACCAGGTACGGGGGCTTGGCCCGCGCCGGTGTTCGTCGGCTTTCGCTTTGACCAGGAGGTAGCCGAGCAGCGCCACGACCTCGCGCCGGGGCATGAGCTTGACCGGCACGTCGAACATGGTCGCCTGCTCGGCGATAGCGATGAACTTGGGTCCCCTGGTCTCCATCCAACGGCGCCAGCGTGTCCGATCCATGACACCTCCTAGCGGTCTCGATACCAGCGGCGCTTGCCGCCCTCGGGTCTCCTCCGCAGCTCTACCTGGAGTCGAGCCGCGATCTCGAAGCACACCGCGCAGCTCCACCCGTGCCTCGAAGCCGCGTCGTCGATGCGCTGGTACGCGCACCCGTGCAACGGGCAGACGCCCGGCTTGGCCTCGCTGTGGTGCAGGCCGATCCTCGTGAAGAGGTCACGAAGGACTCCCAGCTCGGTCGTGGTCAGCGCTTGCAGCGTTGCCCACACCGCGGGTTCTTCCATGACGTCGCCGAGCGACAGGGCTCGGAGCGGCTCCCGCTCCTCCTTCTCGTGATCGCACATCGGCATCCTTGTCGAAGGCTGACCCTGCCGCCCCCGCGACGGCGTCGACCAGCTCGGAATACTGCCGCGCCACCCGGTCGGGGCAGATCCGTCTGCCCCGCTCGAGATGACTGACGTAGGTGCGGTCCACGCCGACCCGCGCGGCCATGTCGGCGAGCCTGAGCCCGGCCCTCTTGCGGACCGCGTGAAGCCAGTCCGGGTTGGGGATGCGGCGCGTCCCGCCGCAGAGGCGGCACGCGATCGAAAGGGTTGGGACCGGGAGATGGGGGGAGACTGACTTGGGCTCTCCCGGTCCCGCGTGCGGGCTATCCGCACGGCTGACAGGCGCCGCGCCGGCGCCGAAGTCGATCCGCGTCATCTCGCCTCCGCCCCCACCGCGTCACGCTCCGTGACCTCGGCGAAGGTGCCCTCGCTCACGCGATAGACGCGCCAGAGCTGGGTCGATGACACGGTGTTCCGCTGGGAGGTCGAGCAGAGGATTGAGGTCTCGATCGAGTTCCGCATCGCCGCGATGCCGCGGAGGAACGCCTCCCGGTTTCCCTCGTCGAGGAGATCGGCGCGATCCACGAGCAGGATCTTGACGCCGGTCGACAGGGCGACCGCCGCTCCGATCGCGACACCGATGCGGAGCTTCTCCGACTCGGACAGGCGCTCGAGGTAGAGCGGGGTGTCCCCGTCGGCGTCGTAGACATCGATCTCCAGCCCGTCGCCGGCCACGATCTCGATCCGGTACCGACTCCCGGTAATCGCCGCCAGCGGACCGTTGATCCGCTCCGCCAGCTCGGAGATGCGCGGCGCGGCCACGCGAGCCGGCAGCAGCTTTGGATCGAGGCAGTCCACGAGCTCGTTCCACAGCGAGAAGTCGCGCTCTGTCTCCTCGACCCGCCTCTGGGCCGCGGCGACACGCTGCACCGCCTGGAGATCGCTCAGGGCGGCATCCCGCACCGCCTCCGCGGCCTTCACCTCGGAGGCATGCTCCGATACTTGGGTCGCGAGCGCGGCAGCTTCCGCCGCCGGGTCCGGCAGGCCGGCCAGTTGGGCCTCAGCTTCTTCGAGCTGGCGCGCCAGTTCCGTGCGACGCCCCTCCGCCTCCCCGCGCGTCCGAACCGCGGCGGTCTGGACGGCCGAGAGTCTCTGCTCCATCTCCTCGAGTGCCGCTCGGATCTTGTCGAGGGTGGCGCGGGCCGCTGTCGCCTTGGCCTCGGCCCGAGCGGCTGCCTTCTCCTGCACAACGGCCTGCTCCAGGAGCGCGGGCAGCATCTTCGCCCGCTCCCCCAGGTCCGCCTGCACGTGGGGACACGGGCGACCCGCATAGGTCGGGTGGAGGCAGGTGGTGTCACCGGTCTCGATCGCCTGGATCTGGGCGGTCACGGTGTCGAACTCGGAGCGGACCCGCTGCGCCGCCGCCTCGAGCGGCTTCAACGCTTCCTGAGCCGCGGTTTCCCGGTCCCGGAGCTTCTTCGCCTCGATCTCGAGTTCGCACCGCGACACGCCCGGAAGCACCTCCTGGACCGGGGCCTCCGGCTCCGCGGGAATCTCGTTCAGGCGCTCCCGCAGCTCGGCGATGCGCCGGACGACTCGGTTCCGTTCCTCCCGCCGGGCCGACAGCTCACCCGAGAGCCGGGTCATGCCGTCGTGCTTGGTGGCGAGGTCGCTCAGCCGCTGGTTGATTGCGCTCAGTCGGGCCGCGAGCTCGCTCTCGTTGGCCTGAACCGGGGGCAGGCGATCCAGGGCGGAGCGGGCGTCGTCGCGTTCCCGCCGCGCGTCCCGGCGCTTCGCCTCGCACCGCTTCTTCGCCTCGGCCAGGTGGTCCATGGCGATCGGAGCCGTGCCGGCGATGCCGACGATGCCGCGGCGCAGCCGCTCCCGCCCGCCCTCGGACAGCCCGATCGCCGCCGCCGCCTGGTCGAGTTCGTCGAGCGTGCACCGCACCTCTCCGATCCGCATGAGCAGGTCGGAGCGCTTACGCTGATCGAGGAGCAGGACGTAGGAGGAGTCGAGCGTGGCTTCCACGATGTCGCGACTCGCTCCGAGGATCTCGTCCAGGCGGGCCTGCACGCTCCTCCCCTGCAGAACCACGCCGTCGGGGCAGTGCAGCTTGGCCGCTCCCTCCCCCGCCGTGTTCTTCGCCCGGGCCAGGACGTAGCGCTGTCCCTCGTCTTCGAGGGTGAGCTCGCCCCAGAGTTCGGAGGCGCCGCGGCGCACGAGGAAGCCGGCCCCGCGACCGTCGGCATCGGTGCCCTGACAGCGGCCGAGGAGCAGGTAGCGGACCAGGTCGGCCGTGGACGTCTTCCCCGTCGCGTTCCGGCCGAGCACCATCGTGATCGGGGCTGAGAGGTCGAGGTCGACCTCGCGCAGCTTCTGAAAGTCACGTCCGCGGAGTCGGAGCAGCTTGGCCATGGTCTCCCCCCCTCCCTTCAGAACGAGAAGTCGTCGGACGCCGACATGCTGGGTGGACGCTGAACCTCGACGGCGGCGTCGACTTCGGCCCGGGTGGGCTTCTGCCCGCGGCGCCTCGGCGCCGGCGGCCCGGAGACGTAGGCGGTCCCGCCCGGAGCCGGGATCTCGGGGGCCGGCGGTCCAACCGGGGGCTCCGGAGCCTCCGGAACCCGGATCTCCTGCGTCACCTCGGTAACGCCGGCGAGGCGCTCGCTCAGGTCCTCGGATCCGTGCGGGAGCGGGATCGGCTTGCCTTCCAGACGGGCTTCGAGTCGCTGTCCGCCGAGCGGGTACAGGTCGTCGGGCACCGAGTCCTCGAACGTTGTGGGCTGGAGCAGACCGAGGGGGCGGCCGCCGGAGGCCTGCAGCTGGGCCGCGCGCTTCACCAGCCCGGCGTAGCTGCCGCGGTACTGGAGCTCGAGCACGTAGACCGTCTTCTTCTTCCCGTCCGGCTGGACCTCGAGCGGCTTGAGCAGGAGCGCGAACGGCAGCCCGCTCAGCGTGCCCGCCATGTTCCGCATCGACCGGGTGAAGTTGGTCACGTTGACGATGCTGTTGAACGAACCCGTGGCGATCTCATAGACGCCGAACCTCGGCACGGTCGGCAGGATGAAGAAGAGGCGGCCCAGCGGGCTGCACTCGTCGTTCTTCGTGTACGGGCACTCCTCGCCCATGCACGGGATCTCGTAGTTCTGCCCTTCGCCGATGGACTGCTGTCCCTTCTCGGCCAGGTAGGCGCGGCCCTGAGCGTCGTTGGGGCTGAAGAACCGGGTCGCGGTCTCGCCGTCACTGCACCGGCACCACCAGCCGGAGGCGCGGTACGCGACGCGACAGGTGGGAAAGAAGACGTTCTCATCGTTGTCGGGCAAGAGGACCGGGAAGAGTTCGCGGCACGGCTCGCCGTTTGGCGCGTAGACGGCCGCCACTTCGGGCACGTCGCGGAAGTTGAAGTGGTCGAGCGCCGCCGGGTATTCCTTCCCCGACCGCTCACTGACCGTCTTCTCGCCGAGCCGGATCTTGCCGAGTCGGGGCAGCCTGGTAACGTCAGTCACTCCAAGGATCATGGTCTCCTCCCTTAGACCGCGGGGGTGCGGTGGTACGCGTAGGCGGGCAGATCCACGTCGATCAACGTGGGGACGCCGCCGGGCCAGACATTCGTGGTCGAGCATTCGTGATACCGAGCCAGCAGAGGCCGGTACTCCTCCCGGCCGAGCTCGATCGCCCGCAGCTGCAGGCTGTAGGTCCAGACCTCGTAGGGCTCGTCGTTCGCGACCGCGAGGAAGACGTAGTAGTTCGCCTCGACTCCGAGGCTGCGGAGCGCGTCGAGGTAGAGCGCCGCGCTGCGGTAGTAGCCGAGGCTGTGCACCTGGCGCGGGAACTCGGCCTTCTCGGCGTGCCGGCTGCTCTTGAGGTCGACGACGACGCCGGCGGCGCGGATCAGGGTGTCGGGGCGAACCTTGGCCCGGACCTTCGGCGCATCCGGTTCGTCGGAGATCGGCAGGTCGGCGACGACGGAGAGCTCGCGGTGATCGGCTTTGGTGACGAGGGCCGAGGCGGTCGGATGGGCGGCGACGTTGCGGGCCGCCGCGACGCAGAACTCCCACTCGTCCGGCTTCAGGGGGGTGAGTCCGGACGCATCGAACCGGGCGCGGGCGCGCTTCACTTCGGCGGTCCGGCCGTCGCCGGGCGGGTAGAGGCCGAAGGAGCGGCGGAAGAGGTCGGGCTCGAGGATCGCCGCGTGCATCGCGGAGCCGCACTTCAGCGCTTTCGAGGACCGGGCGGCTCTCGCGGCCTGGGAACGGCAGAAGGCCGGGGACCGCATCATCGAGGTGAGCCGGCCGGCGGAGGCGCAGTCCCAGGCCAGGTAGTCGGCCATCGGTGTACCGGGGTAGAGGCCGGGCTCCGGGGCCGGGATCAGCGCCGGGATCTCAATGGAGAGAGTCACTGGAGCACCCCCAGGTAGGGAACCGCCTTAGGTTCGACGGGTTCACCGGTTGTTTTTTGACCAGAGGGGCCGCAGGTCCGCAGCGGATGCGGGCGATGCGGGGTTCCATGCTGCCCATCGGTTCCTGTCATCTAACGTTATTCCTCATTTGCAGTTATGAGTTCTGCCGGGCGCGGGGACCGATTCCGTGCGACTGGACCGGCCGACCGCCTCCGAGGCGGTTTCCCGCGCCCGGCTCAACTTGGCGCTGTTCTTTCGGGTCCCGCGGTTGCGCTCCGCCCTGTCACCGGCTCGACTCAGAACATTTGTTCGGTGTGCGAGAACGGGCGTTGGGGGTGGAGGGGGCTGCTGCGCACGTCCAGGCTCACCGCTCCGGATTGCCTGATCGGAGCCGGAGAAGGTCTCGGGATCCGTCCCGGCCCGATGAGCCTGGACCAGCGCAGCGATGAAGGCTGACGCTGTCAGCCGTGGCCGTGACCACGCGGCGGTGGACTTCACGTAGGAGATCAGGTCGTCTTCAAGGGTGATGTGCAGGTGAGCCATGCACGAACTATCGGCGTGCTGTGCTACAGGTGCAAGCACAAAAACCCGCGCGAACAAAAAAACATTTGCGGGCGGTGCCTGCCCTGGAGGTACGATCGGTGCGCCTGATCGGACCTGGGGTCACCGCCAGGAAGGATCCTGACGTGTCCTCTAAAGTTGTGAGCTTGTCGCAGTATCGGAGGGCACTCGAAATGAGCGGATCATCCCGGGCGCGAAAGCCGGAACCGGCCTCCCCGCCCAAAAGGGAGAAGGCTCCGAACATCACCCTGCGGATCACTCCGGAAACACGGGAGGGGTGGAAGTTCTGGTGCGAACAGATGCGGATGACCTACGAGGAATCGATCCAGTTTCTGATGGAACACCACCCGGTCGAGATCAGAGTCCCGAAGGGCGTCAAGGTGAAGACCAGGGCGGACTGAGCAGGGCCAGGCGGCGAAGTCGGCGGACGCGTGGACGGCGCCTCCCCATCCGGCCGGCGCAGCGCCCCATCGGGCGCGATGAGTGAGCGGTCCGCAGGCACCGGGAGAGGAAGGCGAAGGCTAGACCAGGTCTAGCGCGGTGAGCGTGGAGCGAGAGGAGGAGGGATGGAGATCGAGAGAGAGCGGGCCATGGGCGCGGGGCACGTAAGCCGAGATAGAGAGAACCGCGTAGCCACCTGGTTTGAGCCTCCCCCGGTTTTGTGGACACCCAGAACAGGTGGGATGATGCCCCCTGAGAGGGAGTCGATGAAGAAGAAGCCGGCTCGGCGGTCGGTTGTCAGATCGCGCGCACTGGGCTGTGTGCTCTTTCTTGGTGTGTCCGTTTCCACGGCGACAGCCCAACTCGGCGAGAAACCATCGGCGGACGTGCGTGTTCGGCTGGCGCTGGAGCAGGCCAGCCTGAAGTACACCACCGACGAGGATGGGGACTTTGGTCTTCTGTTCCAAGTGAGCGAGAAACGGACGCAGAAAGTCTTCGTCAATTCACGCACCGAGCACTACGAGCAGTTCGAGATCCGAGAGGTGTGGGCTGCCGCCTACACCGCTAACGGTTCCTTCTCCTCTATGATTGCGAACAAGCTTCTAGCCGACAACGAGTTGAAGAAGATCGGTGCGTGGCAAACCAAGCAGATGAGGGGAGGGGAGTACGTAGCCGTCTTCACCGCGAAGATCGCGGCGGAGATGGACGGTGATCGTCTTCGGACCGTCATCGAGGCGATCGCCGGGGCCGCTGACGCGATGGAAGAGAAGCTTACCGGCAAGGACGATTTCTGATGGTATGGAGTGCCGATGCTCATCGATCGAGTCGCAACACCGCTTCTGGTGGATGGTGTGGTCGTAGGAGTGTTAGCGACCACGGCGAAGCGTAGATTTGTGATCGGCGGGGGCGAACCAGACTATCGCGGATCGCCAGATCCTGGACTTCGGCTTCTGGGAGCAGTCCGCAACCGTGTTCCGCCCAGACGCTGTACTCGTACAGCAACAACTTCGCTGGCTTCCTGCAGCCAGGACAGACCATGTGTTACCGTCTGCGCATCAATGCTGAGAACTTCGTTGATTCTGGGGAGCACGTGATCGAGGTGGCATGGCCGGCACCTCCGGGTGGTCGTGCGGCCCCATCAGTCGGCCCTACGATTTCGTTTCTGGAATGACGATCATGGAAGACCACGAATCCAACAGGCGGTCGGAGCGGCCCGGATCCGCTGCGCGGCCCCGCCCGCTCGCTGCTGATCGGTAGCGCTGGCTTCGTATGACGGATGCGGAGATCCAAGGGCTCGCCGACGGCGTCGCCAGCATCCTGCTTTCATATGCCGGGCATGGCTTCGCGACGGGGGCGGTCGAGGGCATGGGCGAGATAACGCTTCGGGACGGTTTGGTTGTCGCCGCCGCGGCCGCGGGGGCTCGATTGAGGCAGGCGTGGATCCTGAAGCGGGAGTTCGTGCCGGTTGGCTGGACCGAGGCCGCCGTGGACCTCGTTGTTGCCCGAAAGGGTAACCGGGGGCGAACGGTCGACGTCGGGGCGATCGAGTTGAAGTGGTGGCGTAGGGCCGATACACCAAACGCCGGCGGCCGCCGCCGCGACATCGTGAAGGACCTGATCCGTGCGGCGTCTCTGTATCCAGCTGTTGAGGCTCTCTCCTTTGTGGCGCTCCTTTCCACGGCGGACTCCTGGAACGTCACTACAGCCACACGCGGCTCCGACAGGCCCGTTATCACGAGACTCGCCGCGACTGGCTCGCAGACGTGGCGGTTGACTGACCTGCGTGCCTGCAGCTCGGTCAGGAACGCAATCAGTGCCTTGAGTGGCCGTGTGCCGATTCCGAACATCTTCCACACGCGCCTACTCAGCAGCCATGAGATCAGAAGCGCCGGAAGGACAGTGGCGGCGGCCAAGGTATGGGAGGTGAAGAAACCACAGCGGACCAGGATCTTGGCTCCGGCGGATGTCGATGCCCTGCTGTCGCGAACCTGAAGCTACAAAGGGGGGTGCCCCTGCCAGCCGCCTCGCGTCCGCCGGTGACGGCTGGCTTTCACTCGACAGAAGGGAGGTCCCGCGCATGAAGAAGATCCTCCGCCCCACCTCCGGCCCCTCCGACTGGCAGGCGTTCCTGGCGGAGCCGGAGAAGGAGTGGAAGCCGGGGTTCTCCGCCCACGCCCTCCCCCACCGTTGGGAAGCGGCGGGCGACCTGCCGGTGCTGGCAGACCCGACGCTGGACCTTGCCCGATCATGACGCGGCGGACACGAACCCCCGAGGAACGCAACGCCGTACTGGCGCACCTCAGGTACGAGCTGGGAATGCTGTCGATGGCCGCCAACGCCCTCCATTGCGGGGCACTCCATGGCAGCGCGGTTGAGAATGCGCTCATCGAGTCGTTCGCCCTCCACGCACGGAACTTGATCGACTTCTTCTGGCCAGACGGGGCGAAGACCGATCACGTCCTGGCCACGGACTTCTTCGATGACAAGTCCGTTTGGGAGGACCGCCGATCGCCGCTCCCCCCCATACTGTGCGACGCCCGACGGCGGGCGCATAAGGAGATTGCCCACCTCAGCTACGACCGCCTCAGGGTAGCGCCTGAGAGCAGGGGCTGGAACTTCAAGGACATCGCCAGCGAGTTGCACCGCTGCAACTTCGCGTTCTACGAGCTGCTGCCCGTGAGCTACAGAGAGGCCTTCGAAGGAGGTAACGAGCATGCGGCTGGATAGCAGTCAGCTCCAGCATGCCAACCCCGGTGCTTGGGTTTCCGCCAACTGCGGTAGCATCAGGACGACTGCACGTTCTGGGGCCTCGAAGGTGCCGATTGCCTTCACGGCGACAGACCGAGTCGGCCGCAGGTGTAGACGTCGGTTCGCTCCGCCTCTGCCAAGCCAGAGTCGTCGGGGCGCCCCCCCTTGGAGCGTGCTCTGGCTGATACTCCTTCCGATCCTCCCCCTCACCTCATCCTGCGGCCGGGAGCCGGCTGTTCGCAGTCCCCAGTCCGGGGTGGTCATCATTGAGCGCCAGTCGGTTGTCTCCTCCGCCTTGGCATCTGTCGGATACGACGAAGCAAAGCAGATCCTCGAGATCGAATTCGTGAACGGCTCCGTCTACCGATACTACGGCGTGCCACCGGGAGAGTACCGCGACCTAATGACTGCAGCATCCCATGGGCAGTACTTCAACAGCCACATCAAACAAGGAGGCTATCGGTTTGAGCGGGTTCAGTAGCCAGGGGGAGTGGCTCCTTCCACCAGTCGAACATCGACTAACGGAGCCCTGCTCGATCCAGGCAGATGGAGGACGTGTGCCGGATGTCCTGGACACGGGAGGAGTGATATGAACCTTACAGACGGAATCGGTACAGGTGTCGGAGCCGCGGCGGTCGGATTGCTCGTGGATGGGGCGAAGCGCATCTACGGCAGGCTGTCCAAGGCGCGCGCCCAACGGGAGACCCAACCGGTTCTCATCACCGGACACAAAGCCGTCGTCAGAGACGAAGTCGAGCTCACGCCATCGTCACGTGAGGCTCTCGGCCTCTCCCGGAACGAGTCGCCGTCGAACATCCCAAGGCTCTTCATCGGATCTGGCGGCATCGGGACCTCTTCCATCGTGCGGCCGGAGGTGTTCGTTGGACAGGCTGCGGACGAGTTGACCACGCAGCTGCCGCACCCTGTTCCGTGCTCCCGGTGTGGCCAGGCTCGGACCACGGGGGCTTACCTGGACCGGCAGTGGTGGTGCGTGGGTTGCTTCTTCCCCTACCTCCGGGAGCTGCCAACCGGAGACACCCGTCTATTCAAGATCCTGCCAACCCTTGAGACCCCCTCGATGCCGGCTCTTCCGCCTGCAGAGAGTCACACGGCCATTCGTTCATCGATGTCCGTTACTGTTACCACGAATGGCGTCACGCGGACGCTGCACGGAGACGAGGCGAAGCAGGTCATAGCGCAGATGGGCTTCTCGTCGCACACCGGCCCCCTCGTCACCGGTCATCTCGGGATCGTCCTCGGTAGGCTTGGAATCGACCTCCGTAGATACGGAATCGACCTGGATCGGTTCCTGAACGACGACTGACGACCAACGACGAGTCCAGTGACCACAATAGGCCGCGGCGGGCTCCCGACGCCCACCGGCCGGGAGGAAGCGGTGAGTCCTGCGTTCATCCTCTACGTCTCGGACCAGCAGACCGCCGCCCGCTTCTACTCGCAGGTGCTGGCCCTGGCGCCGTCCCTCGACGTCCCCGGCATGACCGAGTTCACCCTCGGCCCGGGGGTGGTCCTGGGGCTCATGCCGGCGGCCGGGATCCGGCGGCTCCTCGGCGAGAAGCTGCGCGACCCCGAGGACGCCAAGGGGGTTCCCCGCGCCGAGCTCTACCTCGTCGTGGACGACCCGGAGGCGTACCATCGACGGGCTCTCGAGGCCGGCGCGACCGAGTTCAGCCCGTTCCAGACTAGGGACTGGGGCGACGACGCGGCGTACTGCGCGGATCCGGACGGGTATGTGCTCGCGTTTGCGAGGAGGGCTCTCGAAACGCCAAGCAGATGACGCCGGTCCCTTGGAGAAGCGGCGATCACACTGCCGTCGGGAGGTGCGATGTACGAAGATGCGCGGTCCCTACCCCTGCGCTACATGATCGATACGAACCGGGCAAATGCCTTCGGCCGGCTGGAGAACATGAACCAACTCCAACGCTGGAGTGACGACGGTGTCATCGAGCTCATCATGTCCGACGTGGTCCGCGACGAGATCGCGGGAGCCGGCACTTCTGCGCACTTTGATCGTGTGGACGGCACGCCCTACACGATCGGTGGCAACTTGAACAACAACGAGCGAGCGACGCGGGCAGGCATGGAGAGAGTCCTGTTCCCCGGAGGCGCGACGACGCAGAACCAGAGGAATGACGTCGAAATCGTCTTCCAGGCCAAGAAGTACGGTGGGGCGCTGATCACGGCCGACGGCGGATCCGGGCGCCAACCAGGGGGCATGCTGGGCAGGCGGAACGAAATGCTGGCGGCGTTTCGCGTACGCATTCTCACCGACCAAGAGGCCGTGGACGAAGTCCGAGAGAAGATAAGCGAGCGGGACCGCTGGGTCCGACAGCACAACGAAGACCTGGGAATGCCGCTACCCGGGTGGCTTGGCCAAGATTAGGCGGACAGCGACTGGTCCAGTGCGATGTGCATCGCGATGCCAGCGTCGCGATTCTAGCAAGAGGAGGACGTGCGATGCGGGGAGAAGACACTTGCGCCCCTGGGATAGTCTGGAAGCGACCGAAGGTACTGCCGCCGTCTCAGGAGCCGCTCATCCCGCCGTGCCCCGGCTCGATGCCGTCGGATCGGCTTCGGGAGAGGAGTGGACGATGAACGGCCAGACGGACAATGGCAGCCAGGTCCCAACCCCCGTTGCGGAGCGCGCGCCTGATGAGGCGGTTCCCGACGAGATCCACAAGTCTTTGGCTAGGATTCTCTTGAAGTACGCCGAGATTGAGTACGGTGACGCTTGCCAGACTTGGCGGGATATCGAGCACAAGGCTCAGGGTGTGATCACGGTCGCCGGCATCTTCATCGCCGCCACCGTCGCACTCAGGACCACCTACTCCGAAGGGCCGGTCCTGCTGTCCGTCCTCGTCGCTTTCGTGCTCGGCCTGCTTGTGGTCGCCGTCGTGTTCGCCCTCTGCTCGCTGCACGTCACCAAGTACTACGGGCTTCAAGACTCTCGGTGCGTGATCCGGGGCGCTAGGAAGATCGCAACGAGCGTAGCGAAGGATGGCGGAAGAAAGGGAATCCGGCGCCTCGTACGGTATGTGGCGAAGGACTTCTCCGCCGCGAGCTTGTCGATCACACAGGCCAATCAGAAGAAGGCAACGCGGGTGCACCGCGCTCAGACAGCCCTGGCTGCAGCCGTAATCCTGTCTGCGATCGCCTTCGGCATGGCGCTGTTCGCAGGCCGGGATCGAACTTCAACGCAGAATACCCCGTCGACACCGCCCGCGACCGCTCCCGCCGACTCCAGCCGCTCGGCGGGGCCACAGGGGCCCCCGACTGCTCCTTGACGTTGGACCTCGACGGGCGGACAATCTTCGTTCCAGCAGGTCGTTACGCGGAACATTGACGGTCTCGATCCGCCCGGATCCCGGGGGTGGGAGGCGCGATGAATCCGGTTCTCGAGCGCGGGAGGTCTTCCTCGATCGGCGGCCCCGTCAGCCGATTAGCCGAGGAGCTGCGCGCCAGGCTAGCCAGGGGGGTTCTTGACGGTCGATGCGCCTCTCTCCACGTGGCACGCCAGTGGAGTACGCGGAGGTGATCTACCTCGTCGGTCGCAAGCACGCACGCGGCCCCGTTTGCCGGGAGGGGTTGCCGTGAGGCCCCGGAGGCCCGCCGTCCAGAGACCTGAACTGGACCCGCCCGCAGGGTGAGGCGGCCACCGAGGCTCAAGCACGCGCGCAAAGGCCTCGGTCCTAGCCGGGGCTGTTCATCGCACTCAATGAGCGCTACATTCAGTACGACCGCCCTGGAGAATGGGGCCAACCTGGAAGATGTTCAGGAGGCCGTGGGGCACGCGGACCCATCGACAACGAAGCTGTATGACCGCCGGGGCTACAATGCGGAGAAGGCCGCGAGCTTCTTCGCCAACTACTGAGGAGGACGCTCTGCAACCATTGGGAGTTTCTCCGCCTCGCTCCGAAATGCGGCCGGCCACCCTCCTTGGCCCTCTATGGCCTCGTCTATCTTCCCCATGGTCGCAATCGTATCGCCGATGGCGGCAATGATTCTCTGGTAATGCCCAATGTCTTCCTTCGACAACCTGCGGCCCTTGCGGTCCTTCAGCCATTTCTCACAGACTTGGTAGCTACCGATGCGGAAGCTCCAGACATCCTCCGAAACACCTCGGAACCCACGCGTCTCCCTCTCGTCCACCCAGACGGTCTCTTTCCCGTAGGAGACCCGCTCGACCTCCGCATCCCGTCCCCCGATGAAAGTAGGAGCACCCTTGCTAACAGCCTCAAGTAGGTGCGCCGCGGCAAGCTCCCGACCGAGCCTCGCGAGTTTCTCGAACAGCTTCCTGCTACTAGTCAACGGTATCCGAGGGAAGTCCTCCTTCAGGCGCTCCCTATATCGCGTTCGGTAGCCAGGGCTGTAGACCACGGCATAGATGTAATGGAAGATGTCTTCCGGCGTTATCCCCACGGGGAGCCTATGAGGACCGGCCTGACCAAGGCCGAGGCGCTCCGCCAGGTGGCGGACGAACTCGGGCGACAGGTTGGGCCGCTCTGCATTCCCGGGCAATCCAAGCCCCCCCTCGTCATCGTAGAGGTACAACGGGAACCCGGATGCGTTATCGCGCGTGCTGACCACGCTCTTGTCGGCCAGGGTTCGGCAGACCCACTGACCGTTGATAGTCTCCGCTCGATTCTTTCCCAACGAGATCATCACGAGGTTCGCCCGCCCCCCTACCACGTTGTTAGAGCTCACTGGCGCCGTTTGCCACACCAAAGTCGGATGGAAGAAAATCCAACGCCTATCGAAGGGACGATACTCGATTACCTCCATGTGCGCCCCGAGGTCCTTGATGCTCCGCAGTGTGGCTCTCGCAGCGCTGACATTCCAACCCGTCTTCAATGTTATGCTGAATCGCCCTGCCAAGGCTTCGTTTGAACCCCTGAAAGCCCGCACTTCCCCTACATTCTTGAGCACCACATCACGATCCAAATCCACAACCAAATGGTCCCGGTTGCTTCCGACCAGCGTAGAGAACTTCGGGAACATCTCTGCGAGTGTGAACTCCTTCTCGGTCTCTTCCCCCTCGGGCGCTCTCCGGTTCAGCCACCACGTCCCCGGTCGCGGTTGCACCTCCTCCCATCCACCCTTGAGAACTCCCAAATCGCTCCCAAGCTGCCCGTATTTCTCATCCCGCTTACCAACTACCTCTCGTGCCCGAACGACTCCAACTTCGCCACTCTCGCCGCCGTTCCGCACCACAATTGCCACTGCCACACCCTGAAGGATATCGAACACATTCTCGTCAGACGCGAGCCTCGGGACCCGTCTAGACTCCTCGCTGCTTCCCCAGAGGTCCACGATGTGGAGCTTATCGAAGTGAGTGACGAACCACTCACGGAGTCCGACGAGCGATTCGGAATCGAGATACATACGGTTCGTAATCATACCTAGGACACCGCCACTCGACGGCAGTAGTCCAGCCCCAAGGCCCAGAAACTTCACATAGTCATCGTTGAGGTTCCGCTCAAGTTGCAGAGCGTTCCTGGCTCGGATTCTCTGTCCATTTGCGAATCTGAACTTCTCTATATGCGCCTTTGATGTTTCGTTGAGGTTCATGCTGTACTGTGCATAAGGGGGATTCCCAAGAACGACGGTGAAGCACTGCTGGCGCTTTATCGCATTGACGGCCTGAGCTTCGTGCGCCAGAGCCGGGACAGCAAAAGCAAGTCGATCTGAGAAATCCTGCGCTGGCTCTAGCGCGTTCGTGAGATAGACCCGCGCGCGTTCGTCACTTCCGAAGCGGTACCCGGTCTCGTAGAGCTTTAGGCCTATCTTCATGTGCGCAATCGCATAGGGCGCCATCATCAACTCATACCCGTGAAGTCGCGGCAGGAGCTGCTTCGGAACGTACTCGTTCCAGGCCGAACGCCGCTTCGACTCGCTTAGTCCTGCCTTCTCCCACTTAGCTGCTAGGGTGCGGTGAATGATGTCTATCACCTCCACCAAAAACGTCGCCGTTCCCGTGGCGGGGTCGAGGATCTGGACGAACGCCGTGCCGGGGCTGACGCCGTTAGGAATGTCAATCCCCTTGCGGCTCTTGGCTACCTCACCCCAGGTCGCTGTCGACGCCAGCCCATCCTCCAGACCCAACTCCGTCTGAAGGAGTTCGTGGACGCTTCTCACGATGTAGGAAACGACGGGCTGCGGAGTATAGAAGACGCCTCGCTGCATTCGCTTCTTGGCGTCGTACTCCTTGAGGAAGAGCTCATAGAAGTGAATGACCGGATCCTCGTCCCGGTTTCGGTCCCCGAAGTCCCGAACCACGGCCTCCATATTGGCCGCGTCCAGGAGCTCCACCACCTCGCTCACCCCGAGCTCGTCGAAATCAATCTCCTCCCCTCCCCGCCCCTTTCCCTTCCGCCCCGCAATACGTAGGAAGGTCTCCATGAGCTCTTTGAGGAAAGGGTTCGTGACCGGAATCTGCGTCGCCACAGCATCCGCAGTGACATGCTCAGGATTCGCGACACGGGCGGAAAGGAGGCCATAGGTGATTGTTTGCGCGTACATGTCGGCAAACTCGTCTGCAGTGAGATCGTGGATCAGTGCCTGCTGAAACGCCGTCATGAGCTTGGTCACCGGTCCGTTTGCCGACTCGATCGACAGCACTGTCCCGATTCGGTTCCGGATCGCCTTCGCGAGCTCCGCGAGCCGGACAGCAAGAGCCCTCGACGTCGTGATGACTTCCCGGTGACGCAGCGTGAAAGCCGAACCCCACCGTTCCCGCCAGCGGGCCGCATCCTCCCCACGCCCGGGCCAGGAAAGCCTCTCGCGGAGAACATCCGCAACGTCGTCAAGGTGGAGGGGCGTGTCGAGGTTGTCCCACCCCAGGACTTTCAACGTCGGAAGGTCGGTCTTCTCTTCGTGCTGGGAGAAGTGGGCGAAGCTTATGCTCCGCTCCTCGCCTTCCCCATAGTTCGATACGAATAGCAGATCACCCGCCTCCCAGGCGGCACGCTCAGCGCTGCTGGCTGAGGCGCGCTTCTTCAGGACCACGCGGCTCAAAATCCGGCGCAGCGCCACGACCGGGAGCCTCTTTGGCTCAAACTTGACGAAGAAGATCCCCCACGGCTGGCTCGCAGTGAGGGGCCTCAGCCGTTTGATTTCCCGAATCTTCGCGGCGCTCGCGCTCTCAATCCCAAGCTCTTCCGGGGTGTAGGTGAAGGTCAGCTCTTCAAAGTCGTCCGAGTCAATGGGCCAGTCCAGCTCATCCCTCAAGAACTTGATGAGCGAGGGGAAGGTCCGAATGCTCCTCAGGGTCTCGCGATGGTCAGGCATGCCAGTTAGCCCTCATTGATCTCCATCCAGCACTTGAGCGAAGGTCGCACCCCAATGGGAGCGTCCACTCGCTTGAGGTAGGTCTCCTTTATATGGCCGAGCACCTTTGTCCTGATCTCCACGAGCGAGGCCTCAGTCATGGCGCACTTCCGGGGGGTATTCGGCTTCGAACGCACGCTTACGAGGATCTCCTTGGGGTCTTCCAGAATCGATCCCGAGGCCAGGTCAACGAGGTACCAGCGCGCCGTTCCCGCCGCCTCCGTGAACTCTCCCGATTCCTTATCGAGGGCGGGCAATGCGTAGCAGAAAAAGACCCCCTTCGTCCCCTTTGCGGGTTTCCGCTTCCCGCTGAAGACCCCCCCGGGAAGGTCTTTTAGCTTCGCCGCAAGCTCCGGGTTCTCCTCCAGCATGGCCTGGTACTCCAGATGCATCTCCTCGATGACCGACTTTGTGCCCTCGTAGGCCTGGCTGAACTCCTTCAGGGCATCGTAGTCGTCCTCGGGGGTAAGGAGTTTCTTCCCCTCGATGCCCATGGTCTTCGAGATTAGGAGCGTCTTCTGCGTCACGCGCGTGTAGAGCGTGAGAATGGCATTGAGCTCGTCCGGAGGAAGGAAGTTCCAGAAGTCGACCTTTCGCCTGGTCGCAGCGACCTCGGGATGGTCCCGCAGCAGGCGTTCTTCCACCGCCGGGTTCAAGCGCCGGTCCACACGCCCGATCCGCTGCATGAGCCGCACGGGGTTCCAGTGAATGTCGTAGTTGATGAGCTTCGAGGCATCCTGGAGGTTGAGACCTTCCGACAGCACATCGGTCGAGACCAGTACTCGAATCTCCCTGGACCCCTGCTCCGCCGAGCTCGAACCGTTGTAGTAGGGGGAGAAACGCCGAATGACGTCGGCCCGGTTCCCCTTTGTTCCGCTGTCGACCTGGGCAACACCCTCGATCTCCGCGTCCTGGAGCTGTTTCAGGAGATAGCGGGCTGTATCCGCAAACTCCGTGAAGATGAGGACCTTCTGACCTTCCAGGTCCTTCGAGTTCAAGAGCCGGACCAGCTTCTTCAGCTTGTCGTCGTGCTTCGGCTCGAACTTCCTTGTCTCCTCCATGAACCGCGCGATTTCGTCCAGGTCCAGGAAGGTCTCTTGCATGATCTCGCCAACGTCGTACTCATCGCGCGAGAGCCTAGTGACGGCCTCCAGAAACTCCGGGGGAATTACGTCTTCCTCTTCCTCGCTCTCGTCCGCGTTCCCCCACAGCGTCAGCTGTCGCTCTCGCCCGTATCTCAGCACCTCGTCATGCTGATGCTTCCAGCGCTCTAAGCGCTGCTTCTCGGCCTCGGTCTCGCTGTGGACCTCCAGGAATGCCAGGAGCTTCTTCATCAGCCGGTCACAGGAAAGCTCAAAGGCGCAAACAGAGCTTTCGAACCTCTTCAGGAACTGCGTCCGAATGAGGCTCACGACCTCTTTCTGTCGCCCCATCTTCAAGGGATCGATAGTCGTGTCGGGTCCCTTGTAGTAGGCCAGGGGGTAGTAGATCGGCAATCGGAAGAGCGGCTGAGTCCGCGCAAAAGCTTTCTCGAAGATTTCGAGGAGGCGCCCGTAAGTCTGGCGAATCGAGTACTCGGCGACCTTCGGGGGCCGCCGCTCCGGGAATGCGGCCGCGGAACCCGTCTCCCGAACCTGGCTCTCCTTTGCGTAGGCCCGGCTTCTCTGAATCACAAGGGCCCGGAAGATCTCATCGCGAGAGAGCGCCTGCTGGGCTTCCGCCAGATTCTCGCCCAAGGCCACGTCCTCACCACCGGGCAGCCGACGACGCAGCTCCTTTTCCATCTGGTTGAAGTACGCGGTCAGGTTGTTTACGCCGAGGGTCCGGGCAAAGTACGCCTCGTCCCGCCGCGAGAAGAGCTCCACCATGTGCCGAAAGTCGCTTACGCGGTTGTTGATGGGTGTCGCCGTCAGGAGAAAGACTCGCTTCGGACGAGCCGACCCGTCCAGAAGATCGAACAGCCTGTAGTACCGAGAACGGTCCTCTCCCGTCTCTGGATCCCCCAGCTTGCCGATGTTTCGGAAGTTGTGGGCTTCGTCGATCACCACCGCATCGGCAAGTTCCGCGACCCGTCGAAATCGCTCCGGGAAATCCCCCTCGCGCGTCAGGTCCGTATGGCTGAAGACCGCAAGGTTACTGAAGTCCGCACTCCCCCCTACTCCCCCTATATGTGGGAGAAACTCGCGGAGATGCGGCTCCCAGACGCTCTCCTTGGCCCCTTTCGGGGCGAAGAGGACCACGCGGCTGCGGTCATGGAGGATCAGATGCTCGATGAGCATCAGCCCGACGAAGGTCTTTCCAAGCCCCACACCATCGCAAAGGAGCGCCCCCCCATGCTGACGGGCGATCTTCATCAGGCCCCAGTACCCTTCCTTCTGGTACCGATCCAGCCGCGGGAACATCTTCGAGCGGGTTTCCTCCCACTCCGTGTCCGTCAGCTCATGGCCGCGGAAGAACTCCTGGAGGGCCTTCGCGTAGATCTCGAACGGGGTGTAGGCGTGGATATGCCGATAGATGGTCTTCACCACGTCGGGGGTGACGTCTTTGGCCTCCTCCCAATACTGGTTGAACCACTCCTGGAGCTGCGCGACTTCACGGCCGCTTTGAACCTGAATGTTCAGCTCCACGTTCTGCGTGAGCCCCGGCGTCGTGAAATTGCTCGACCCGACCAGGGCCTTGGATCCGATCACCTCGTGCGTGGCGTGCGTGATGTAGGTTTTCGCGTGGAACTTGTTCTTGTCGTAGACCCGGCACTCGATTTGACCCGACTTCAGCGCCTCAACGATGGCGGGAACTCCGTTCAGGAAGGGGTTCCGGTCCTTCGCGGCTTCAAGACTCTGATCGAGCCGGCCGGCGGCCCTGGCCGCCACGGCCTCCAGCAGGGCCTTTCGGGTCCGCTGACTGGTCTCGTCCCCCATGAGGATTCGGATCTTGGCAAGCTTCTGCCACCCGCCGTCCAGATCCAGGAGGGAGCCTATCTCGAAGTAGCCGGTGGCGATGTCGAAGCTCTTGGAAAGCTCGGTCCACTCTCGGAGATACCGCAGGGCGGTCCAACCAGACACGCTGTTATCGACGATGAAGAGATCCCCGCCGGACTCCCCCTGCTCCTTTGGCATCGCAGCTCCTCTAGGTAGACGGCTTGACGCTTGCGACCGGCAGGATTCTGTCCGCGGGCGCTCTAGCCCCGAGGATGGCTCCCAGAACTGGCGCGCAAGCGCGCCCGAGACACGCTATCCTTTGGCATTCACAAAGGCAACCCCTTTGGGAAGTTACCGCAACGCCCCCCCCTACGCCGCCTCCTTGAGGCTCTCCTCCCAAAACGGCTTGACCCCCTTCCGCGAGAGCCGACGCGCTGAAGTAGGGACCGGCTCGAAGCCCGCGGCCTTCCGCTCCCGGTTTGCCCCCCAAGGAGATTGAGGAGCTGCCGGCGGACCGGCGCGTAGGGCTCGAAGGGAGTCGCATGGAGCGTATAGCCGACAGCTTCTCCGTCGAGTGACGTAGTGCAGGGCTCAGCGGGCAGGCGCTGAGTTATCGCGCTTCTCCAGTTCGCTACCGACACCGCCCCACCCAGGCGGAGGCCTGAGAGGGCGAGGGAAGGTGGCTGCCGTCGCGAGAGCGATAAGGCCCACACCCCGACGGGCATGGGCCTCTCGCGCGCTCCAGAGGGCGGTCGTTCCGGCCGCTACTTCCCCGCTCGCGTCGCCTCCGCGAGCCTCCGCACCTGCTCCGGCGGCAGCGCCTGGAGAAGCACGTCCTGCTTCATCTCGATCTTCGCGTTGCTCCAGCGCATACGAATGATCGCCACGACCCCGGTCAGCACCGGCCACGCCGCCGCGCCGAACTCGAGCCAGCCGAACGAGCCGTGGAGCACGAACGCGACCCCGATCACCAGGAGCCCGAAAGCGCCAACGATCGCCACGGCCACGGATCCGGTCTTGAACGTGTCCCAGAGCGTGAACACATCGGTCGGTTTCACATCGATTCCCTTCCGGCGGACGAACAAGCGCCGCCACAGCAGCCCGACCAGACTCACTCCGCCTCCGGACCGGTCGTTCCGCTCCCGGGGCTGCCCTCGGGATCGGGGCCGGCGGGGCCCTCTGCCCCCAACGTAGGCACGCCCGGCGGAATCTGTCCCGTCGGCACCGGCCGACTCGCGGGCGCTTCCACCGCCGGCAGTCCCAGGGTCCGGATCGCCGAGAACGGCACCTCGGAACCGTCCGCGAATCGGAGATGCTTCGGCACCCCCACGTCCCGGCCGAACAGCCGCACCGGCGCGAACACGACCTCCCGCAGCTCCAGGCCGACCCGGCGGAACCCCTCCCGGGTCTCGAAGCAGACCGGGCGCTCGATCAGATCCCCCAGGTCGATCGTCCAGCGGAACCTCGGCCGCGCCTGCGGTCCGGCGCTCGCGTCGAGCGTCCGGATCCGCTCCAGCGGGATCAGATCGTCCGCGAACCGGAGCTGGATCGGCAGCTGCACGGCGGCGCCGCAGAGCTCGGCCCCGCCCCACTCGATGTCGCTCAGTTTGGCCTTCCGCCGCACGCATCCGTCCCAGGTCTCCAGGTCGACCGGGACGCGGAACAGCCGCCCCAGATCGATCGCCCACCGCACCGGCGGCGCGGCCGAGATTCCGCTCATCGTCCCCTCCTACTCCGTGGTCGCGGCCTCCGGCGTCCCGTCGGACGCCTCCTCGTCGGTCGGCACGGACTGGTTCACGTACTCCCAGTCCCCCGCGGCAACCGCGGCGGCGGCACCCTCGGGCGACATCGCGGCCGGCACGCCGCCGGGCGTGTACTCCTGCTCGACGATCCCGGGATCAGGCTGCGCCAGGTAGCGGTTGTTCGCCCCCGGCTTCAGCACCACCAACACGTACGCGCTATACATCTCGATCCTCCTCGTCAGTCCTCCCCAACATCAACCGCGGGCCTCTCGTACCAGAGGCGCAGATACGGCTTGTTTGCCGACACCATGGAATGGCAGGCGAACGAGCCGGTGTAATCGAACTCGACGAACACCGCCGCCCAGGCCGTGGCCTTTCGCGCCTCCACCTCGGCCGTAAACGTGCTGCCAGACAGCAGGGCGTGCCAGCCGATCGCGCCCGGAGAGCTGCTCGCCAGCGAGTCGGCAGCTCGATCTGTCCCGCTGCCCTTACCACCGGGGGTCGCCCACGCGGCTCCATCTTTGTAGGAGTTCCAGGTCATGGCCTGGATGTCGGCATCGTCGCGCAACACGCGGTGCACCGTGAACGTGGCCGCCGGGGCGTAGTTGCTTAAGTAGACCCATGCCTGCGCCATGATGATCCGGGATCCCGGGGGCAACTGGGGCGCGATCGGCTCGAACCGGAACACAGGGCTTCTCTTGGTTCCCGCGATGGTGCCGCAACGTATGTAGGGGCTGTCGTGCTGCGACGCGTCCGGACTGCCCTCGTTCAAGAACGTCCCGTCGATGAGCCGGAGATCGAGGCCTTCGTCGATGTACCGCAGGTCGACCCGATGCGAGACCTTGGCCCAGGCGGACAGGTTCGGGACCCGCAGGAACAGGCGCTCGCAGGCCGGGCAACGACCCCAGTGCGTTGCATCCTCCTCGGCCGGATGCCCGTTCCCTGCGTCGTACGGTCCTCCGGCCTCAAATGTGATCGCCTCCGCCGCGCGATCCGCATGGGCCCGGCATGTGACCCCGGTCGTGGAACGGACGATGATCGTGCACTCCGGATCGGCAGCATTCACTCGAGCCGAAGACGGCCATCGGTCCGCCATCACGCCTCCTTCGGGGTGCGCGGAATCTCGTCCGCGCACGCCAGGGTGCACCAGGTTTTGGTCCGCGGGATCTGCGTCCCACAGCCGACGCAGCGGCCGGCATGGAGGAAGGCCAACGACTCGTCGTCGCGGAGCCGGCGCCGGAAGAGCTCCATGGCGGTCTCACCGCACACCTCGTCGGGCTCGCGTCTCGCCACTACAGCTCCTCCACCAGGAGATCGCCGCGCACGTGCCGACGCACCCGCCTCCGGTCCTCGAATACGGACTCGTCCCCGTCCAGGCCCAGAAACCGCATCTCCCAACCGAGCTCATTGCGGTACCACCGGCCGGGCTCGCACGCATCGGCCCGGATCCGCACTCCTGAGGACGGGGCTCCCCTCTCCGGCGTCACCTCGGTCCGGCCGGCGCGGAGCAGTTGGAGCGAGGCGAGGGTCCGGATCGCATCGAGCACGGTTCCGGCTACGATCGCGTTTCGGGTCGCATCGGCCAGGCGCTCGGTGTCCACCGGCTCCGCCGACGCCCGGATCCGCTCCGCCTCCGCCTCGGCCGCTACGGGCCCCCACGTCGTGAGCAGGGTGAGGGCGCGCTCCACGTCCGCGGCCGGATCGGCCCCGGGCTGGAGATCCGCGACCGCGACGCTGTGGTCCACGCAGTCGAGCCTCATGACCAGCTGGCGACCGAGCGGCCCTTGGCCCGCCGCCGCAGCTCCTTGCTGAGCGAGGTCGCCTGGCGGAACTGGATCCTCCAGGTGGCCGGGATCGTGATCGTGATCAGGGGCGATTCCGGCGTGATCGGGAACTGCCGGACCCGCTTCTGATTCCCCTTCCACAGGGTGGCGCGGAAGAACCCAAGCTCCGGGATGCGCACTTCCTCGCCATCCATGGCGGCGTCGACGATCGCCCGGAAGGCCCGCTGCACGTCCTTGGGGTTGACGCGCGGCGACACCCGCCGGCACACCTCGGCGAGCGACACCGACACCCGATCGCCCTTCTTCTTGTTCGGCACGGTTCGTTCCTCCTCTACCGGGTCCCCACCAGTGCTTCGATGCCGGCCCGCGCGAACGCCAGAAGCATGGCCTCGACCGGCACCGTGCCTCCGACCCCGCGGACCTCTGAGACAAACGCTCCCCAGACGTATCCCTGCACCGCCGGCGCGAGCTCGCCCCAGTGCGGGGAGTCGACCGGCAGCCGCGTCCCGACCGCCACCGTTCCGGTCCGCGGCCGACGTCGGAAGACCAGCCAGGATTTGGGCCCCGCCCGGGTCTGACAGACCGCCGTCAGCCCCTGCGCGCGTTCCTCGAGCCAGCACTCATCCAGGTTGGGCCGCTCCGGATCGTCGGCCTGCAACAGGCCAAGCACGTCGAGCGCGTCGATGTAGAGGCAGCGCATCGTGTCGTCAACCCGCTCCCGGCGCTGTCGCCGCCCCAGAGCCTTCGCCTCGGCCCGGCCTTTCGCGCGCCGCGGGTACTGGAACTTCCGTTTGCCGCGACCTGATCCGGGGGCGGGTGGGGCCGGAGCGGCCGGGGCCGGAGCAGGCAGAGTCGTCAACGCCCGGTGCTCCGCGATCGTCCGTCCCGCCTCAACGGCCTGGCGCTGGAGGCCCCGGCACACCGAGAGCTCGATGCACGCCTCGCAGCCCACGCCGGTCCGGAACCGCCCCAGACAGGCGAGAGAGCCCGGCGGCGAGGACTCCGGAATCAGCTCCTCCGCGCGCGGCGGCGCCGCTCTGCGCTTCGGCACGGTTCCCCCGGGCTCCGGGATCGGGTCGGTCGGCGCACCGAGGGTGGCGGGCTTCCAGGGCAGCGGCAGCGTGTCGACCCTGCCCCCGGGATCCCGGACCGTCGCTGTCGCTTCGTCGACTTCGCCGATGCAGATGAGGGTTCGGTCGGTCCCCGGGGCGTGGAGCTCGAACACGACGCCCCAGGCGTAGTCCCGGCGCACGATCCGGGTCCCGCTCCGCTCCGTGGTTCGCACCTCGCCGAGGAGAAACCGGGGGAGCCGGCGACGGGCCAACTCGGTTTCGACCCAGTCGGCGGCCGCGTTCTCGGCTTGGATGATCACGAGACGGCCCGTTTTCCGATGTACCCGCCCATATCTCGGGAATACGGGTGACGCTCGGACTCCGTCAAATCCCCCCGGAGATCACGCCACGGGCTACGCCTCGTTCTCGATCCCGACGGTCGCGGCGACGACCGAGAGAACCCGCCCCTGCCGCGCCTGCTCCTCGCGCTGGCGTGCCTGTTCCGCCACCAGCTGCTCCAGAAGTCTCGACTGCCCCTCCTGCACCGTCACGAGGCGGTTCAGGAGCTGCTGCACCTGCAGGGAGCACGCCAGCTGGCCCGGCTCCTTCCCGTTTCGCACCTTCCCGGTGAGCGCCTCGATCACCTTGACGAGCTTCTCGATCACGAAGATCAGGATCACCGCCCAAGCCGCGTTCTGCCCGGTCAGCAGGTCCCCCATCACGCCCCCTCTCCGTCGTTCGCCTCCGCCTGCGCCGCGGCCGGCACCGCGGCGAGCAGCATGACCTCGAGCACCTCCCGGCCGCCGAGGATCCGGACCTGCCGCTCAAGCAGCCGCTCGAGCGTCGCCTCCGCCGCTTCGATCTCCTCCTCGAGTCCGGTCTGCTCCCGCGCCAGCGCCCACCAGTTGTCGAACAGCGCCTTCGCATGCGGGTCTTCCGGCGGGCTCTGCCGGTTCAGCAGGACCGAGAGTCGCTCGTCGCCCAACACCGTCTGGACCGACTTCACATGCCCTCCTAGAAGATGATGTTCCCGCCGCCGCTCGACACGCTGCCGGTCCCGGTCACCGTGACCGAGACGTCGGCCGTGTTCCCCTGCACGTTGCCGTAGTCGCCCGAGCTGACGATCGTGCCGCCGCTCCCGGAGGCGATGTTGCCGACGATCGTGCAGTTGGCGCCGATGCTCTTGATCCCGTCCCCGTTCGACGCGGCGACGACGTTGCCCTGGATCGCGACGTTGTTCGCACTGTTGTAGATCGCCGCGTTGTTCGCACTGGAGAAGCTCGGAGCGAGGGAGACGTGGTTCCCGAGGATCCGGGCGCGCGCGGCCCCGCCTCCCAGGCTCTCGATTCCGCGGGCGTAGGAGCTCGAGGACGCCCCGCTGACGCTGACCGTGTTGCCGCTGAAGAGGGTGATGCCGCCGTCGCTCCGCAGCCCGCCCAGCTCCTCGCCGCCCCCGACGACGGTGACCCGGTTACGGACGAAACGGTTCTCGCCGGCCCCGGCCCAAACGCCGCGGCTTGTAACCCCGGTGAAGGTGCACCGCACGACCTCGAGCCCGGTGATCGTCTGGGCCCGAATGCCGAGGTTGCACGGCCCGATCCGGGTCCACCCCACAAACCAGTCCCCGTTGAGCAGCAGCTCGTTCGCCGACGTCCCCGGCGCCGCATCCCGACCGAACCGGCAGTCGAGGACCTTGCCGTCGATCACCGTCCCCTGGACATCGATCGCCGGGGCCAAGGTCGAGCTCTTCCGCCAGACCCGGCAGTCGCGGAAGCGCACCCGGTCAATGGTCGCGCTCGAAGCGACGTACAGCACCGTGTCCGGATCCCAAGTGCCGGTGTAGGTGAACCGGCATCCGTCGAATGCCACCTCCCCGATCGGTTGCGCCGTCGACTCGTGGCCGAAGAGCCGGTTGGTCGCGTCGGCGCCGGCGCTGTAGACGAAGACGAGGTCGCGGAACCGGATCGAGCCGACGTTCTCCGAGACGTCCGTCACCTTGAACAGCTTGTGGACGCCGCCGTCGTTGGCGCCCCAGAGGATGCGGGTCTCACCGTGGGCGCTCTGGTAGCCGCTCCCGTCGCCGAGGGCCGCGAGATCCGACTTCCGCGCACCCCGCACGAGGAGCCCGGAGTGCTCCGGCCCGACCATAATCACCTCGCCGGTGCAGTCGACCGCGCCGACGCAGACGATCTCGACCTCGGGCCGGCCGAGCGCGTCGATCCGGGACTGCCAGTGCTTCACCCAGCGGAACGCCTCGCCGAGCGTCGCGAAGTCACAGACGCGATTGTCGGCCAAACCCTTGCCGACCGTGATCGAGACCCGCTGCGTGACCCGAGGCACGCCGGCGCGGATCGTGTCGATGCCGGTGATCGCGCTCGAGTTCGTGGTCACCACGGCAAGCGGAAGGGTGTCGGACGCGAACGCCGTCGCCTTCGTCCCGGTCTGCGCGATCGCGCCGGAGGAGGTGATGTAGAGGTAGGCCGTACTGCTCGACGGGATCGTCAGGTCGGTCTGGGGGATCACGAGCTTCTTCCCCTCGACCCAGGCGATGCCGGCGGAGATGCGGCAGACCCGGCTCCCCTGGTCGGTCGCCAAGAGCCCGTTCAGCGAAAAGACGCCGGCGTGCCGGACGTTGTTCGAGATCGACTGGATCTCCGCGATCGCGCCGAGCAGCGACTGGGAAGCGGTCGGCAGCGCGGTGCCGCCGAGCTCGGTCGCGCTGCTCAAGGGGATCGGCGCTGAGAGGACGTCGTCGTCGAAGGTGAGCGGCACGCCGGATCCGGTCGCCTGGACCTTGGCCGAGGCGCCGGAGAGGGTCAGGTCCCCGCCGGCCGACAACGCGCCCTCGACGGACAGAGTCGCCTTCCCGGTGGCATGCACGTTCGCAATGGTCACGGCCCGATCGGTGGCGTCATCGACCGCGATCGAAAACCCGCCGGATTCGTTGCGGAGCCGCCACGAGTTGACGTTGCTGGCCAGGAGCGCAGCCGGACCGGTCGCGCCGGGACCGATCCCCAGCGTGAGATCGCCCTGGACCTTCAACCCCAGCCGGCCGCCGGCGCCCGCGTTCTTCACCACGACCTGGGATTCGCCGGCCTCGGCGTCGTTGCGCCGGAGCAGGAGGTCGTTGGCCGATCCGTTCGCCGCCACCACGACTTCGAGATCGACGCTCGCGCCGTCGAACCGGATCCGGTTGCCCGGGGTGGCCTCGGTCCCGTCCCCGAGGCAGAGATCCGACCAGACGCTGTGCGGCGCCGACCCGCCCTTCGTACCCGGTCGCAGCTGGACCTTCGCCCAAACGTCCATCGTGTCCGCCGCGGGGTCGTCTCCGATCTCGGCGTCCCCGGTCACGACCTCGGTGATCGACACGATCTCGGTGCCCGAGACCGTAAGGTTCCGGCAGGCCACATCGCCGTCCTCGTCGACCTGGAACACTCGCGTCGCCCCGTCGGTCCCGATCACACTGAGCTGGGGCGTCTCCGCGTCCGCCGCCGCCGCCCGGACCGCGACCTTGGCATGGCCGCCCACGAACTCGAGGAACTCCTGCACGAACGCCATGAAGTCTGTGTGCACCGCCTGGCCGGTGTGGGTGATCGTGGTGATCACCTCATCCGCCGCGACCGACGTCACCTCGGCCAGGAACACCGTGCCGGACTCCCCGGTGAGGTTCACCGCGTCCTTCCGCGTGACGCGGGGTCCGACGAGACAGATGGCGTAGTCGGACGCGGTCGTGGACGGAACCGCCTGCTCGAGCGGATCCACCAGGATGCTGTTGTGGCCGCCGGCGTAGGTGACGGTTCCGGTCACGATCGCCGCACCCGGATCCACCGCACTCGGACCCGGTCCGCCTTCCTGGACCGGAATGAGCCAGATCCGGACCTGCCGGCCACTGTGGTCGTAGCCCGCCTCGAGCAGGGTGTCGACGATGACGCGCAGTTGCCCCGACTCGACGGTGACGCTGTCCGGGGTTCCGAGAACGCCGACCTCTTCGCGGATCCGCGAGTACTCGAGCTGCCCGGTCCTGGGGTTCGCTTCCACGCCCTCGACAACGTCGACCGCGCGCAGCCCCACATGGAACAGCGTGCCCGCGCCGGGAGGGATTCTTACCCCCTGGAGGCGCGTGTCCTCCGCCGCTCCCCCGAGCAGGGTCCCGAGGCCGTCGGTCGCGGCCCAGGCTGCGGCGGGAGCGACATCGACCCGGTTCGCGGTCGCCGCCGGTGCCACCGTGATCTGGGAGCCGAACGCTCCGTCGATCGAGTAGACGCGCGCCACCGTCGCCTTGAGCTCGCCGGTCACGTAGCCGACGATCCGGTCTCGGAAATCGACCAGGCCGATCGGCCGCCGGTCATAGAAACGCGTCCTCACGCTGTCAGTGGACATGCTACTCCCATCCGGGGCCAAGCGTTACGCCGGCCGGTCCCACCGTCGCGACCCGCGCCGGGACGCGCCACACCTCGACATCGTCGACCCCGATCACACCCGTGTTGCCCGAGTCGGCTCCGACACTCACATCCCCGGACACGATGCTCGGCGTCGCCTCACCGCCGTCACTCGACTCATACTGCAAGACCTCATCGACCCACAGCCGGAAAAACGGGACGTCCCCGGACCGCAGCGCTTCGACGCGCAGTTGGTACCATGCGCCGGGCACCATGCTGATGCCGCCGGTCAGATCGGCCTCGTAGATCGTGGTCGGACCCGAGCCCGCATTGAGCTCCAGCCGCAGCTGCGGCGACGCGTCGGACACGCTGAGCTCGTAGTACCCACCGATCAGCAGCATCATCCGCGCCGTGTCGAACCACCGGACCTGGAGCCGATCCCCGGACTCCGCGAGCCGGAACCACAGCGTGACGACATAGTTCGTCAGTTCGAACGGCGACACCGTCGTCAGCACGGCCCGCTCCAGGGCGCCCGGAGGAAGCGAGAAGATACCGTCCTCGATCGACGCCGCGGCGCCGGCGCTCTCCCACCGGTCGCGGGTGCCGGAGAACCGGTCCAGGAAGTCGAGAAGCACGACCTCGATCCGCTCGCCCGCCGGCCGGCTCAGGCGCACCAGTTCCAGGAGGATCCCCGGGGCGAGCGATCCGTCATCCATCACCCGGAGCTGCGTCGTTCGATCCGCGTCGTCCCCGAGCAGGACCGTGCCGGCCCCGTCCCGGTCCGGCCCCACGACGAACTCCTCGACCAGCAGGCGGGCGTCGAACCAGTCGATCAGCCAGGGCTCGCGGCCGGTCAGGGCGCGCGCCGTCGCCAGCAGGCCCTGCGCCGTCCCCTTGGTCCGCCAGAACGGGATCGCCACGCCGATCAACCGGCGCAGCGTCAACGCATCCGCCTCGTCGAAGGCCGGGTCCAGGTCGGAGGCGAAGCCGACATGGGCCTTGAGGTGCCGCAGCAACCGGTCCGGGCAGCGCGCCGGATCGTCGGTTTCCTCCAGGCTCCGGATCGAATCCTCGATCCGGTCCATGATCTCCTGCGGCTTTTCCAGGATGCGGCGCAGCAGGCCATCGCCCTGCTCGTCGGCCAAACGGAGCGGCTCGATCAACGCGCCGTACAGGGTCGGCTTCTCCACCGCACCTCCCTACGGGACGTAGGTGATCGTCAACGTGCCCAGGGCCGGCAGCTCCCGCTCCGCGAGGGTGACGTTGGCCGCCGGCGCGACCAGGTCGACCTTCCGCGGGGAGGGAGCCGTGTTCATGATGGCCGCCACGATCCGGCTCGTCGGAACCTCGCCACCGAAGGCCCACTCGAAGTTGACCCCGTCGCTCTTCCGCGCCAGGGGGGTGAGGAGTTGCCCGAGCGCGGTCTCCACCGCCGCCCGGCTGCCGCCGTGGAGCGTGAGCTCGATGTCGATCGGCCGCGGGGTGAAGTTGGTCGCGCTCAGCCGCTGGTTCAGCACGAGCACGCCCCGGGTGTCGCCGGAGCCGTTGAAGTACGCCTCAAGCTCGGTCAGGTAGGAGGCGGTCGCGGCACCCCCGCTGCTCCCCACCACGACGGCCTGCACCGTCTTCGGTCCGAGGGCCTCCTCGATCGCGAGAGCCCGGCCAAACGGCCGGGACCCGTCCGCGGCGGTAAACGCCGCGGTCAGGTGCTCGATGTCGTCCCGGGTCACCCCCTTCGACAGGGTGCGGAGCGTGGCCGGGCCCGACAGCTTCACCTGTTCGAGGGACTCGGGGGTCGCTCCATCCGCCGGCGCGTAGCCCGAAGCGGCCCGCGGGTTGGTCACCGACTCGACATACGAGTTGCCACCCCGGTTGATCGAGATCGCACCGGGGCCGACGTTCCCGTTCTGGTCCGCGGGGATGGTGCGGTAGGCCGCGCGCACGTTGTCGGAGCCGGCCGAAGGGATCCGGCCGTTCGTCCCGTCCCCGAACCGCAGCGTGGCCCTCCCCTCGTCATCGAAGCGGACGAGGAAGTGGCGATCGGTCGCGATGCTGTTGGAGAAGTCGGAGACCCGCGTCCACTCCACCCACTCCGCCCCCTCGTAACACCAGAGCCTCAACGTCGCATCATCGACCACCGGGTAGTTCGCCAGCTCGAAGCTCTGGGACGGCTCTCCGCTCGACGAGCCGAGCGGGTAGTCCTCGCGACTCTCCCCCTGGCTGGCCGAGCCGAACAGGTAGCGAGCCCCGGCCGTGAAGTCGATAGCCGCGATCGCCGGCGTTTCGGGCAGCGAGTCGACCGCGATGACCCGGAAACGGATCCAGTACCCCAGATCCCCGGATCCGGGCCCGAGGGACGTACGATCCCAACTCCGCGTCGCGGTCTGCGGCAGCGTCCAGGACACGGTCTGCGCGCCGGCCGCACTCAGCCGCTCCGTGCCATCGCTGAGGCCGGGCAGCTCCTGCCAGTGGGCGCCGACCGTGTAGTCGGACGGGTCGGTCGACACCGTGCCCTGCCCGAGCAGTGTCGCGGTCTCGACCAGGTTGACCCCGCCCTCGTAGGCAACCTCGAGCTCATCCTCGAACGCTCCGGTGACGTTGCTCCGCACTCGGACCCGGGTGCCCGATCGATCGGCCTCGCCGAGCCACGACGTCAGGTCGAGCACGAGGTGGTCGGACTCTTGCGTCACCGCATCGGGCGCCGCGTCGGCCAGGTCGGCGTCGTACACCTCCCAAACCCCGGCCGTGATCCCGGAAGCCGGCACCGTGATCTCGACGCCGAGCTCGTCCGTCATCGCATCCCGATGGCCGAAGCACAGCAGATCCCCCGGGCCCGGAGACGCTCCCCAGCCGGGTGTGAACGCCGATCCCGCATGCTCGGTCCAGGTCTCCGTCGCCGCGTCGTAGCTCCGGATCCATCCCAGCTGGTCGGTCCGGGCCGTGACGATGTCGGTCAAGGTCTCGAACACGACTCCGGCCGCTCCCCCAGTGCCTTCGGTCGCGAACCGCGACCGGGCCGGGACCACGACCGCCTCCGCCGCGAAGTCGCGCGAGAGCTTGAACACCAGTTCCGCCGCCGCCGGCGCGGCCTGCCGCAACTGGACCCCGATCAGGGCGAGATGGGCCGCCACCGCCGGCCGGGTCTTCGCCGTCGGCAGGAACCGCTCGTTGGCCACCGCATCGAGGAGCTTGTTGTTCAGGTCCGCGGCCAGGGCGAAGGCACGGAGCAGTTGGATGAACGGCTCGTGGGGATCCTCATCGCTCAACTCGGGCAGCCGGGCCCGCTTGTCGACGATGAGCTCCTCGAGGATCTCAGGGTAGTAGAAGGCCGTGTACTGGAACGGCGGGGTGCGGATCTCCGTGCTCGCCATCAACGCCCCCCGGCGAAGGTGGCCGAGCCGTAGAGCAGCTCGAGCTCCGCTTCCTCGGTGGTTTCGAGGTTGATGTAGCGCAGCTGCACCACGAGCCCGTCATCCTCCCGCGCGAAGATCGGATAGCCGAGCACGAGCCGGGCACGTCCTTCCCGCTCCAGGCGGCGGAACAGCGACGAGACCCGGCCGCGGATCCGGCCTCGGACCGCCTCGGTATCGTTGTCGAACACCAGGTCCGCTCCGATGCCCAGATCCTGAAACGGGTTCTCGGATTCGCAGAGGCTCAGGGACAGCAGGATGATGTTGCGGAGCTGCTCCTCGCCCGCACAAACGGCGAGACCCCCGGCCTCGACCCGAATCGGAACCCCTAGACCCTTCATACCGCCTCCCTAGAAAACCCGGCAAACATTGGTGATCGGCAAGGGCCCGGCCGGCGGCGGCGTCGTGTCCAGCCCGGTGATCGTGACTAGCACGTCCGTCGTCGTCGCAGCATGGAACGCGGCCGCAATCGCCTCGATCCGAGCCCCGGCGTCGTCGGTCAAGGCGTCGAACAACGCGAGGAGCGCCGATCTGAGGTTCACGCCGTTGACCGAGGTCACGACGCTCTGGATCTCGACCGAGAAGATCCCGTTGCCCCCGACATTCGGGCACGGCCCACCCGGAGCCGGCACGGCTCCGATCGCGAAGACCGCTCCGGTCCAGTAGGTGACGAAGGCGTACCGGAACGCGAGCGCCGCGGCCGCCGAGGACCATGAGCCGGTGAGTCGGTTGACCAGTTCCGCGTGGAACATGGCCGGGTACTTCGTCACGACCGCATCGCCGGACACATCCTCCGCGTCCGTGGCATAGGTGTCGTAGGCGTCGACCCAGAGCTGGATCGCCTCCGATCGCGACGCCGGCCAGGCGAACGAGGGATGCTCGGGGTCCATGAAGCGGCTGAGCTCGCCCGCCAGTTTGGCCTGGCTCAGCGCCATCACTTCACCGTGTGGTTCGCCGAGAGGGCGGAGTTCGGCAATCCGGTTGCCGACACGGTCGGCGGCCCCGAGGGACCGACGCCCGTCGGGTGGATGTGCGTGTTGTACTTCTGCTGCACGAACTCATCGAGCCATGCTTTGACGTCTTCGCCCCGCAACAAGTGCGTGTCGGCCGCTTCGTCGATCTTCACGTGCGGTGCATGGAGCGTCATCGTCCCATCCGGCGCGATCCCGACGTACGCACTCCCGCTCGCATGCCGGATCGTGATCGTCTCGCCGCCCGCACTGTCGTCGAACACCAGGAGGTGACCCGATGGTGTGCGGTACCCCCGCCGCTCCGGGTACTTGCCTCCGGTCAACTCGGGATCCGGCGCGGCCGTCGCCGGGATCGGAGCCGGGAAGTAGCGCGGCAGCGGATGGGTAAGCAGCGCCTCGTACGGCCCCGCGTCGGCCGGATGCGACTGCATGACCTCCAGGGTCACGACGGTCCCGGGCCGCGGCACGTCGAACCACCCGGCCACCACGCCGGCCTCGGATCCCTGGCTGGACACCGCCGCTCCCGGCTCGACCCAGAACGGGAACTCCGCGTCACTCCCCACCAGGTCGGCGCAGCGCACCCGGATCCGCCCGAGCCGCTTCGGGTCGTTGACCCGGGTCACGACGGCGTTGTACCTCACGGCATCACCTTGTTCGCCTGGAACTCGCAGGTGTAGGGCAGTCCGCCGCCCCCCACGCGGTAGAGGTGCTTGACCCAGTTGAACTGCCAGACGCCGCTCAGGCGTCCGACCCCTTCGATCAGGTGGACCTGCCGCCGCTTCAACGTCTCGACCCCGACGACGCGTCCCCGGGCGGTGATGAACCCGTCCTTCCGCATCTGGAACCAGCGCCGGGCGTAGTTCGCGGCCTCCTCGAGCGACCGGAACGGACGCCCCGTCACCACATCGATCGCCACGCCCGCGGCCGCCATCCGAAACCGCGTCGCGCTGTCGAGCGCCCGTGTGATCAGCTGGTCGTCGCTATCCGCCGTCCCGTCATCGGCCTCGTCCTTCCGCTGTGCCCGTGCGATCCGGCCGCCCAGCCGCGTCCACTTCGGATCCGGCCCCATCGCATCCTCGACCTCGGTCAGTGCGATCCAGGACTGCGATTGCTCGTCCCACGCCAGCACCGTGATCTGCGTCACGTTGTCCCGGATCCCGTACTCAGGCTCGAAGCTGAGCAGGGTGGAACGGTCCCCGTCGCCGTAGACGAAGCGCAGTTCCGGCACCTGGCCGCGGAGCGGAGATCTCCAGTGCAGGACCCAGCGGCGCCGCTGCTCATCCCAGTCGATCCAGAACTCCCGGTCGTTGAGGTTGGCAAGCGATCGAATCATCTCCAGGTCACTCATCCCCGCGGGTTGGAACAGGCCCTCGTCGGCCCCCCGCCCCCCTCGGACCGGCGCCGGCTCGATGTCCTGCTCGAGGCCCCAGCGCTCGGCGAGCTTCTCCACGATCTCGTGGTCAGCGAGTCCGACGTAGGGCGTCGCGTCGGCCGGCGCCGAGCCCGGCTCCGCGTCGCTTTCCGGCGGCTTCGCCTCCCGCGCGCGGGTCTCCGCCCCGCCGGCGATCACGCCCTCCATGTTCGCCATCAGGTAGCTCTTGTCGTAGCCCCGCACCGTGAGCGTCGGCACTCCGGACTGGGGGTACCGCGGGAGGTGTTTGGCCAGCACGGCCCGACCGACGAACGTGTCCGCTCGCCCGTACCCGAGATAGAGCGACGCCTCGTTCCCGGGCTGGAACGCCTTGTGCGCGATCAGGTCCGGGGGATCGTCGGGTCCCGCGGACAGCGCGAATCCCGGATTCAGAGCCGTCACCTCGAGCTGATCGGCGATGTCGATGGAGCTCTCGAAGCTGACATCCCGGATCAGGCGAGCCAGGTCTCCGGTGACCTCCTTGCCCTCGACCACGAGAGCGAAGACCGGTGCCAGATCCTCGCCCAGCCCGCGGGTCAGCCGGTCGCGCCGGCCGAGCGCCGCGAACGCCTCCAGGTGGTCGGGGCGGCTCACAGGCCCTCGGGAAGCGCATGCTTGACGCGCGGCCGGCCGAGGCGCTCGAAGTGCCCCGCCCGCATCGTCGCCGCAGCGGCGGTCCGCATCAGCGGGATCGAGTACGGCGTCGGGACGAGCCCGCGGAACCGCTCGGGGCGAAGGATCGCGACCGTGTCCCCCACGGTCAGGAACTCCTTCCCCGGGTTCCGTCGACGCAGGAACTCGCCCTTGCGAGCGTCCCCGTAGTGCTTCGCCGCGAGCCCCTCCCAGGTGTCCCCGGTCCGCACGCGGTGGTAGAACGTGTCGTGCTCCTGGTCCGTCGGGCTCACGACCTCCACGCCGAACGGCTCGTAGTGCCGCAGCTGGATCTGGGCGGTCACGGATCGGAGCCCACCCCCGCCGGTCCCCGGCCGATCGGGACCGATCCGGTCGCGCACGTTCAACCCCGCGTCCGGCCGCGGATCCCCGTACTCGAGGCCGCCGACAGACTCGACGACCACGCTGTCATCGACCAGGAAGTCGCCCCAGGTCAGAGACCACAGCGGGGGGCGGTTGAGCTGCGGATCCCGCTTCACGGTGTCGAGCAGCGCCGCCACCACCCCGTGGATCGTATTCGCCGCGGACTCGGCGAAGAACATGGCGGTGAACCGGTAGGTGTCCGCCTCCCGGGCCACGAACTGCAGGACCGGATGGTCGCGCCCGAAGCCGGGTTCCTCGGCCCAGACCGCGGAGGCGCCCCGGGTGAAACTCTGGGGCGTGAACTGGAACTCGATCGGCGCGTAGCCCGGATCCAGCGGGTCCAGCCGCGGGCGGGGAACCCGGCTACGGAACCGGAGCGGAGGGGGGCTGGTGCGAATCACCGGCAGCATGACCGCTCCTAGGCCGGCGCCACGCCGTGTTCGACGACAAAGCGCCGCTGCCAGGGGGTCGACTGCGCGCCGGCCCGATCCCGGACATCCAGCATGCGCCGACTCACGGCATGCGCGACCTCGGAGCCGTCCACGTTGAAGCTCGTCTCGTTGTGCAGCTCCGTCTTCGTCTTGTCGACCACGGTGACATGCACGTTGGGAGCCGCCGCGGCCGCGCCCCGGTTCTGCGCCGCGGTGTCCAGGAGGCCGGACACATCGACCGTCGACCTCGGCGCCGGCCCGACGATCACGTCAGGAGAGCCGAGATAGGAGGAACCCCAGAGCGGACGCACCTTCGTCTCCGCCTGCGTCATCGGTGCACCCGGACCGAGCGGCATGCCCTGTGCCACCCGCTCCTGCACCAGAGTGGGCGTTCTCTGCCGCCCGGACACACCCTCGAGGTCCAGGATCAGTTTCCGAATCTCCCCCACATCGAGGCCGAGCGAACGCAGCAGTGGTGTCCCGGCCAAGCTCCGCAGCAGGTCCGCCAGCCATCCGGAGAGCTTCTTGAATGGCCAGAGCAGGATGTCGCCGATCGGACGCAGCATCGGCCCGAACTTGCTGAACCAATCCCCGATCTTCTCGACGATCGGCAACACGAGTCGACCGAGTGCTTTGGCCAACGCACCGACGATGACCACACCGATCTTGAGCACGGTGGCCTGGATGGTGAAGAACGCCTTCACGAGTGGGAACACGTGGCGAACCAGGGACATGACGGGCCGCAGCACCGCGCCGACGGCCTTCAGAAGTCCGCCGGCGAGAGCGAACACCGCCTTCGCCACGGAGCCGATGACGCCGAAGATGAGTTTCGCGACACTACCGATGATCGGCAGAAGCCCTCCGACGACCTGCTGGAAGACCTCGGCGATCGGCTCCGACACGGCGAGGATGCCTTCGATCAACGGCTTGATCGCCTCCTTGGCCTGCGCGAACAGCGCCGGCAACGCTCCCACCGCCGCCATGATCCCGCCGACCAAGCCCCCGCCGATCCGCTTGAACGTGTCCCCCACGCTCTCGCCCCGCTTCCGCAGCAGGAGGAAGACGCCGGCAGCAATGCCGACCACGGCGGCGATCGGACCGAGGAACCCCAGAACGGGGCCGAACGCGGCGCCCAGGGCCGAGCCGATCCCCGTCACCGCCGGCATGAGCGGAGAGAAGATCGAGGCGATCGGCGCGCCGACCTTGGCCAGCACATTCACCACGCGGCCGCCCACGCCCTTCGCCGCCGTCCCCACCGTGGCCACGGCCGCTCCGAACGAATGCAGCGCCGGACCGGCGGTCTGCTGGATCGCCCGGCCCGCGATCGTGAACTGGCTGCCGAACTTCCGCAGCGCCGGCGTGGTGTTCCAGAGCAGCGCCGCTCCGAGCTCAGTCTGCCGACCGAACTTCGCCATGCCGGCGGCCGCTTTCTGCGTGATCGGGTTGATGCCGAGCATCGCCTTGCCGATTCCCTTGGCCGCCTCACTCGCCGTGTCGGTCGGGAGCTGAGCCAGGTTGAAGAGTGAGGTTGCGAACGCGGTCTTGGTCCTGCCGAGGTTCGCCTCGCCAAGCTTGGCGAGGAATTCGGCTTTGGCTGCCTTCGGATCGGGCATACCGACCGGCAGGTCCTGCAGTCCGGTGAAGCGCCCCAGTCCGTCTCGGCCCTGGACCCGCAGCATCTTCATGAGCCCGGAGAGCACGTTGCCGGATCCCGCGAGAACGCTGAACCCACCCGCCAGCCCGCCGACGATGTCGGTCCCGCCGCCGAGCACCTTGAACAGGCCCCCGGCCGCGAACGCCGCTCCTCCCAGCCCCAGCAGCACGGGGCCCAGCACGGCCGCCAGCAACGTTCCCGCGGTCGCGAGGCGCGCGAAATCCTGCGCCCCCTCGCCGGTGAACCGGCTCAGGCCGAGGCGCTCCAACGCCGACTTCACCGTGTCGACCATCGACACGACGGCGTCGCGGAACCACTGGAAGCCCTCGTAGATGCCCCGCCCGATCGCGACCGCCTGCTTCGGGTCCAGGAACCCGGACCGTCCGCCCATGAACTCGCCGATGCTGCCGACCACCTGGGCGTTCTTGGCGATCGTTTCGAACGGGTCCTCGTTCCGGTTGAGCGCGCCGAGCACCCAGGTCACCTGGTTCAGCTTGTCTACCGCGCCGCCGACCACGGAGGCCGCCGAGGTCAGAACCCGCTCGTTGAAGAGCTCGCTCCAAAACACCTTGGCGGAGTTGCCCGCCATCTTGAACGCGCCGGTCAGGTTCACGAGCCGCTTCCGCGCCATCTCCTCGGCCTCACCGTTCGCGTTCCGACTCGCCTCGATGAGCTCGTCCAGCCGACCGGTCTGGTCCTGGATGAGCGCGTTGATGACCCGGGCGCTGCGGATATCACCGAGGTTCATCGCAGCCCGTTCCTGCTGCACCTCGTTGAGCCGGCCGTAGCCGGCCCGCAGATTGCGGACCACACCGGTGAGCCCGTGCGTCCGGATCCGCAGGTCCCCGAGGGTAAGCCCCATCTGCTTGAGCGTGTCCTTCGCCCGCTTTGACATCGGATTCGCGAGATCGTTGAGGAACTGAACGACCGAGGTGCCGGCCATCGAGGCATCGATTCCGCGATCAGCCAGGAGGCCGACCAAGCCGGCTGTCTCATCGAACGACATCCCCGCGGTGCGCGCCGCTCCCGCCGCGTAGGAGAACGACTCGCCCAGGCCCCGGATGCTCGTCACCGTCTTAGCGGAGATCGTCGCCAGCGCGTCGGCCACATGGCCGCTCTGCTTCGCCTCCATCCCCATGCCGCGGAGCGACACCGCGATGATGTCGGCCGCTTCGGCCAGGTTCATCCCCTCGGCTGCCGCCGCGGCCAGGACGCCCCGGGTCGAATCCATGATCTCGCTCGTCGAGAACCCGGCCCTCGAGAGGTTCTCCATCGCACTCGCGACCTCGGTCGGTCCGTAGCCGAAAGGCGTCTGAGCGAAACGCTGGGCCGAGTCCCGCAGCCTCGAGATCTCCTCCGAGCTCGCCCCCGACACCGCGGCGACGCCCCCCATGGCCTGGGAGAACCGCATCGCCTCCCGCGCGCCCAGAGCGATCGGAACCGACAACCCGGCCGCGGCGACGGTCAACTGGCGCATCCCGCCGATCATGGAGGTGACGCCCCGGCGCACCTGCGCGACCGAGCCCTCGAGGGTGGCGAACGCCTGGCTCGCCTCCCCCATGTTCCGCACCGCGCCCTGGTGCTCGAAGCTGAGGAGGGCCCCGAGGCCCATGTGCTCCATCACGGACCAAACCCTCCCCGCCGACGCCGCACCGTCGGCGCCACCAGTTGCGACAGCGCCCCGGCCACGGTCTCGCGTTCCTTCCGCTCAGCTCTCAGGAACCGGTTCAGACGTTCCAGGAAGCCGGCCTTCTCTCCCACCGACATCGCCTCGACCTCGAACCAGGACAGCCCTCCCAGGTGGACGAGCGCGAACGCCTCATCCATCAGCGCTTCGCGAGTCGGAATCGGGAAGGGCGCCGGAAAAAACCGGACTGTCTCCAGCTGAACTCACCCCGGACCGCCGTCCCGCACTCGGGACACCGATCGTCGATCGTGAACCTCGGCCCCGGATGGCGCGCCGTCCACTCGGCCACCATGCCGGCCATGTCGTAGACCGACACCTCATCCAGATCCTCCGGCAGAATCGCGACCGCCCGCCCGTCGACGGCGCGGATCGCGCCGGCCAGGTAGACCGCCTCCACGTAGGCCGGATTGCGACCGTTCGGCCCGTTGAGCTTCGGTGAGTCGTAGACCTGCCACGGGACCGGACCCAGCCGGGCCACGCGGCCCCGTTCCTGCCCGGAAATCGGGATGCCGTCGCGCAGCTCGTAGTCGAACTCCAAATCGACGGCGGAGTCGTCGTGGAGCGCGACGACATCGAGGTCCTGCAGGTCCGCCTCGATCTCCTGCGATGTCCCGCACCGCGGGTTCGGGCAGGTGATCTGGATCGGGAACTCGGAGCCGATCGCACTGGCTCGGGCCCACATGACCGCGTAGAGGATGTCGGCGGCGTGCATCCGGGACAGCACGACCGTCCGCTCCCGTTCCTCCAACTCGTCGAGCCGGTACGGTCCGACGACTGGGCACAGGAGCTGAACCATGTCGAGCCAGAGCTGGCCCGACCCTCCCCGCTTCTGGTTCTCCTGCAACTCGCAGAGCTGCTTCTGGTGCCGGTGCGTGAACGGTCGGACCTCGAGCGCCTGCTCGTACCGATCGCCGGCCAGAACGCCAACGGGAAGCCTGGCCCCCAGGTTCCCGAGCGTCGTCAGCTCCAGGCAGTTTTCCTTCATCACCACGCCTCCATCCGCCGGTGTCCGGCTTGTGAGCGATCGGGCCGGGCGCACCTTCACCGGCTCCGCCACCCCTGCGGCCACCGGCAGCGCACCCGGCGTGGCTACGGCAGGGCCTTGACGTCGTCGATCGACAGCGTCCAGTCCTCCGCCACGTACCCGTCGGCGCTTTCCATGTCCCCCTCGCCGCGGGCGTGCTTCATGGGAAACACCCCGGTGCAGAGGAACTTCCGGCCGATGCTGCCGTCACCCCGGAACCGCACGAGGGTCCCGGTCTTCTTCGCCGTCGGCGAGATCGGGTGCTGGCACTCCTCCCACCAGAGCTCGAACGCCATCTGCTCCAGCGTGTGGTGGGACGGCACCGTGACCACGATCTCGGTCGGCGGCTTCTCCCCGCCCGGGTGCCGCGTTCGATCGGGCAGCGTGATCGTCTCGATCTCATCCTCGAGACTGCCGACCTTCGTCACCACGAGCGGCGGCATGCCCACGACGAGGAACTCGTAAGAGTGTTGGGCGATCGGATTCGCCTGGACCTTTCCCTTGAAGCTCATCCTTCCCCCCTTACTCGACCACCACGCCCATGGCCGCGGGCGCCGCGGAGGTCAGCGTCACGGCCGCAACCGCGTTGATCCGGGCCTTCGCCGTGTTCGCCAGCGAGACCACGCCCGACAGAGCCGGCCCCTCCTCGCCCGCGCCGTTCCCCCACGTCCCGTCCACCGTGCCCGCCGCATCCGCGGTCGCGATCGTGGCGCCCACCGCGGTCTTGATCGCGGCCAGGTCGGTCTGGAGGGCCGCGACGGTGCCGCGCAGCGACGCGATCTGCGTGACGATCGCCTTCAACACCTCGTAGACGTTGTTCGGATCGACGCGATCGACGTACGCCCCGCCGTCTCCCAGCGTCCTCTTCAGCGTGACAGCCATCCGAATCCCCTTTCCTTACGCGACCTGCTCGAACAGGCCGGCCTTCGACAGGTGGAAGACGACGCGCCGCACCATCTTCGGCAGCCGCAGCGCGATCTCCACGTTCACATCCCCGGCCGCCTTCGTGGCCTCCGTGTTGTTCTCCGCATCGACCTTGATCGTGCAGGCCTCGTCGAACGTCGCGCCGTCCAGCGCCTCCTTCCCGTACTCGGTCAGGAAGTACTGGGTGACCGCGGCCTGCAGCTTCGCCCACAGCGTCGGGTTGTTGTTCTCGAACACCGCCCAGTCGAAGTTGGAGCGCAGCACATGGCCGTAGTGGCTGACCTGCTCCCGGTGGTTCTTGTCCGCCCAGGCGCTGTCCAGCGCGATCGTCCCGCCGCCCCAGATCACGAAGTTGCCGCTCATCTTCCGGATCACCGTGAGCCCCTGAGGCTCCAGCATCTCGCCGTTCGGCCGCTCCACGTCGAGCCGCAGCACGCGCGCGAGCGTCACGCCCACCCCGGCCGCCACCTTGTGGTAGCCCCCGTAGTTGTTCGCCACGAGCGCCTCGCGCCCGTGGATCGCCCCGGTGAGGCTCACCCGCTTCAACTGCCCGGAGCGGTCCGGGTCGTCGACCCAGCCGTAGCTCGGAAACGCCGTGACGCCCATGTCGTTCCGGCCGATCGTCGAGTTGACCCATGCGATCGCGTCCGCCTCGGTCACGGTGGTCGGCGGGATCTCGACCCGGAACTGGTGGCCCTTCAGCTCCGCGAAGGCCAGCCCGGCCTTCTGCACCGCCGCGGCCGTCACCCCCGGCACCGCCAGCTTGACCAACCCCTGGTTCATCGTCTCCAGGTCGTTGAACGGGCTGAGCTCCGCATCGAACGGCACGGTGTAGTAGTCGGCGTCCGCGATCTCCGCGATGCCGTCGTAGCCGTTCGCGAACGGCACCGCCCGCTCGACGAGGAAGCTGTCGTTGGTCGTGCCATGGTTCGAGAGGTCCCCGACCGCCACCGAGATCGTGTCGACCGTGTTCCCGGTGATCCGGTACCGCTCGGCCGGGTAGTTGGCGTAGTCCGGATAGGCGTAGCCGCCGACGAGCGCGTTCGCCTCCCAGGGGAAGTACTCGATCACGAGCTCGTCGCCCTCCGCGGCGCTGGTCGGCGTGATCGTGAACGGAGGCAGGAGCGGGCAGTCCGCGAACTGCGAGCTCAGCGTCTTCGCCGCGCCAATCTTCTGCTCCGTGAACCCGTGGAAGCTCGCGTACACGTCCATGGTGGTGGCGCCCGCCAGCACGACGCACCGGATTCTCGCGCGATACTTCATCTCGGCGGTCAGCGTGCCGAGCGCGACCGCGTACGTCCCCGTCCCGGTCTTGTAACTCTGATGGACCTTGGCCTGCAGCGTGGTCGCCGTGACCGCCGCGATGAGGCCGTAGTCGGAGGCCGGTCGGCGCTTCGGATCGGTGTTCCCTCCGTTCAGATCCGTGACCACGATCTCGTCGTTCGCGCCGTCGTCGTTGATCACGTTCTTGAAGTAGTACTTCGATGCCGGATCCATCGACAGGTTCGGGTAGTAGAGCGCCGGCTGGCCGTCGACCAGCACCCGTAGGCTGAAGAGCGTCGCCGCGTCGGCCTGGCCGTCTCCGACCACAACCGACAGCTCCTTGGCCGAAGCCCGCGGCAGCTCGAGCGCGAACCCGGGATCCGTGAGCGAACCCCCGAGGTCCGACAGCATGTCGCTGTCGGCGGTCACCGTGATGACCGGAGTCGTGCCGGCCGTGTTCCCGATGATCAGGTACCGCTTGGTCGAGACCTGGTCGAGGCGGACGTACCCGCCCTTCCACTCGTCCTTCCGCGCGGCGGTGGTGAGCGGGATCGTCGCCGGAACCGTCAGGGTCGTGGCCGTGACGTCCCCGAGCACGTTGAGACGGCTGGCAAGCACCCGCGTCCGCCCGCCCCATCGGCCGCCGTTCTTCGCGTCGATCCGCATCACTGCCTGGACCCTCGTACCGGCAGTCGAGGTGATCTCGCGGCTGTAGAGCGTGAGGCTCGCCGGCTGCTCGTTGCCGTCGGTCACGCGGATGAGATGGACCGCCCCGCGGCCGTCCCCGTGCTGGAAGAAGTCCTGGACCGCATCGGGCAGGAGCGACTCGGCGATCCGGCCGCCGCAGCGCTTCTTGAACTCCCGCGCACTGGAGCAGGTGATGAGCTTGCCCAGGTCCCCCTTCTCCAGGATCCCGACATAGCCGACACCGCCGAGCGGGGCCGGCTGCACCTGCTTCCCGGCATCCTCTTCGATCGTCACCACCCCGGGCGCCAGCACCGGCCCGAATCGTCTCTGCGCCATCCCTTGCCTCCTTGGCCGCTATCCCAGTCCGTCTCCGGTGAACTGCACCCGTTGCACCGGGTAGACTCCGTGCTCAGCCGTCTTCATCTCCTCGGGCTCATGCACGCCGAGGATCCGCAACACCGCCTGGGCCATCCGCGCACCGCTGGCCGATCCACCGCCCAGGGAGGAAAACGGCCCCAGGTCCAGGCCGACGATCTCGTCCGACCCCGTCGTCGTCAGCATGGGATGTGCGCGCACAAATCGTCCCACCTCTTCCTGCAGCCGAATGAGACTCACCCCGTTCGGCGCGACGACCCGCAGGTCCGCCCGGTAGTCGGTCACCCGCCCGGCCGGGATGTACCGGATCTCCGGAGAAGTCGCGAACCGCGACGTCACATGGTCCCCCCCGGGCCCCCGCCACGATCTGGCCGGGCGCAGACCCGTGATCAGAACCGAGGCCGCGGGTTCGACCTCGATCCAATCCGGATCCGTGGCGTGGAACACGACCGAGGGCGCGTACTGGACCCGGATCGCCAGCTTCGCCCCTTCCGCCGGCGCCGCGCTGAGCGCGATCTCCCGGGCCTCGGCATCCCACCCGGCAAGCAGGTTTGTCGTCTTTCCCGGATCGGCGTCGATGTCGTGCACCGCCTCGAGGCCGGTGGTCTGAAACCTCACCCGCGCCGCGTCAAACACCGCCCCGAACGCCACCGTGTCCGTCCCATCCGCCGCGGCCGCGAACTCCGCCGTGGACCGCACGGCTCCGAGCGCCCGGACCAGCGTCCGGTAGATCACGTCCTCGAGGATGCCCGGCAGGTCGAGCTCGCAGATCAACCGCAGCCCGAGAAGTTCCGGCGTCACCCGCGGATCGGTCGTGGTCAGGTTGCAGACCAGAGCGAGATGCCGGGCCGTCGCGTCCCAGGCCGAGAGGTGCGCCGTCACTTCCGCCTCGCTGTTCCACACCGTCGCCGGCGTACGCCACTCCCCGCCCGACCAGGACCAGGTCGCCGACCCGTCGTGGAGGCGAAACCCGAGCCCGGTCCCCACCGGCATCCGCGCATCGACCTGGAAACCGGTCCAGCGCTGCACCGCCTGCGGCCGCATCGGCGCCGACCGCACCCAGAGATCCGCATCGGTGGGGTATCCCGCCCCCCCGATCTTCAACTTCGCGCTGCGGGACCGGCCGTCGACCCTGACCCGGGTCGGATCGGACAGGACGATCTGACCCCGGTCCTCATCGCCAAAACTGAGTCGCTTCAGGAGGTTCATGTCCCTCCCTTGGCGCGGAGCGCCGCGTCGTAGGCCGCCTCCCACCGCCGGCGACACCCTTCCCGCACGGCCGAGTCCTCGATCACCTCCCGGATCCACGGCCGCGGCGGGATGACAAGCTGGGTCGTCGACCAGGCCAGGGGCGCGATCGGCCGCCGGATCCGCTCCGCCAGGTAGGCCGCGCGCTCACTCAGAGACTCGAGCCCGATCACACCGCGGCTCGCGTCCGACAGCACCTGGAACAGCATGCGCATCCGCGGCGTCACGTCGATCACCGCGCCCTCGTGCAGGATCGCGCCGACGTTGTAGGGAGGAAGCGCGTCCGGGGTCGCAGCCGGCGCCGTCCGGAGCACGCCGGCCAGGCCGATGTCCGGCGTCAACATGGTCGCGGTGATCGCCTGGAACAACCCGGTGCCGTGATCGGCCAGCGGGAGATCGCTGTTCTTCAGGCTGACGGTCAGCTCCGCATTCGCCGCGTAACGCCGATCCGTGATCCGGCTCCGCATCTCCCGCGCCACGATCATCGCGTTCGCGCGCGTCGCCTTCCGCATCTCGCGGCGCACATCGCCGTCGAAGCGCTTCGGATCGACCAGAAAGCGCATCCGGTTCCAGTCACCGGTCAGCGTCAGCCCGGTGGTCCGCGCCACGGTCAGCCCCGCACCGGCTTGCGGTCGGAGAAGTAGCAGCGGAGCAGGGTCGCGCCATGGGCCGGGTAGTGTGCCCGCGGCGTCGTGCCCAGGACGTAGAGGTCGGTCGCCGTCCCGCCGATCGCCGCGATCCGGTCACCGCAGTGGATCGTCCTGGACCGCGCTGCCAGGTCAGCCGTACGCACGACGACGAAGCCCGTCGCTGTGATCCGGACGCCGCCGATCTCGAAGGATGGCGGGTTCCGGAGGTCGTAGGCGATCTGCGCATCGATCGTCCACGCCGCACCTCCGCGAACGCCGAACACCGGCTCCCTCGCATCGGCGTCGAGGAGCCCCGTTTCCGGATCGGACGGCTGGATCCGGATCTCGATCGGGTGGATGAGGTTCGGGATCATACGACCCCACCGAGGATCGGGCCGCGGTACATCGCCAGGATCTGATCGATCGCCGGGTCGCCGGTCAAAGCGAGCGTGCCGGCCCGCATCGGTCCGATCGCCGGCGCGGCCCAGTGCCGGCTGTGCCCCTCGGTCGTCTCCGACACCAGAGGCCCCACCGGCCCGGATCCCGCACCGCCCGCGCTCGCCGTCGGAACCGCGGGGTTGGACAGGTCCCGGATCGCGAGGCGCAGCGCCGCATGCTGGATCAGGACCGGCGTCGTGTCGTCCGCCTCGAGGAAACCGAAGATCCCGACCACTCTCTGGCGCATCCCCCGACGAAACCGCCCGGCGCCCAAACTCCCGCGCAACCGGATCATCGGGCACCCGCGGTCGTCCTGGCTCGCGTCCCGGCCCGCAAAGACCTCGTACAGCTCCGCCGGCAACGGGTTGTCGAAGTCATCGTTCACGAAGAGCTGCGAGACCGACACGATCGGAACGTCGAGCAGAAGTGTCGCGGTGCCGCTCCCGTCGAGCGTCAACGTCTTCGTCCTCGGCTCGAACCATTGCCGGGTCGCCCGATCGATGACGGCACCGACCCGCGCGATCGCCGCGGTAATCGCGGCATCCGGGTAGGCCGTCGTGTCGGACAGGCCGGCGGCCCGCACGGCCGCGATCGTCGTGTAGGCCATCTACCGCTCCATCGGTACCTGGGGGCCGAGCTCCGGCCGCAACCAGCGCGGCGTCCCGATCCGCTCCAGCTCGACGCGCACCGCCCCGGGCCTCTCGCCCGGAAACAGAACGGAGAGCCGGACCTCCACCGCATCGGCGTGGCAGCCCAGTCGCTCTCCGATCACCTGTCCTCCGGATCGCACCGGTTCCGCCCAGTACCGAGCTCGGGCGAAGCGGCGCGGCAACGGGATCACATGCAGCACGCCGCCGGTCTGGATCCCCGCTCCGGTGATCTCACGCTGAAACGCCGCCTCGCTCTGCCGCCGCTGCCACTCGGCCAGCCCGGCCGGCTCGCACAGGTCGAAGCTCAGGGTCTTCCCCGACCTCAGGTTCAGCTTCAGCACGCGCCTCCTCTGCGGCCGGCGTCGCCGGGACCGGAACCTTGGCAAGCGCACGCCAGACCGCCGGCAGCTCCTTCTCGAGCCACGACGCCTCCTCCGCCCCCAACTCGACCTGCGATCGCGGGAACATATGCAGGGCGCCGGTCCTGCCCCCCACCCCGACCGGAAAGTCGATCTGCACCGGCGGCCCGGCGTAGAACCACAGCTCTTTCACCTCCGCTCCTCGCCGAAGGCGGGGCCCCGGCACGCCGAGGCCCCGGCCCCTCTTACAGGCTGTCGCCGATGTTCTTGGCGAAGACGGCCGCGTTCACCTCTTCGAACGCCATCCCCATCCGGGTGGTCATGGCGTAGAGGCGCGCGTCGGCCAGGACATCCTCGCCCTTGCGGATCTTGAGCTCGCGGCTGAACCCCACGATCAGGTTGTCCCGGTGCGTGAGCAGCCCCTGCGGCTTGCACTGGTAGGTCACCTTGACCGCCACGCCGGCCGCCAGGGCCCCACCGCTCTTCGCCCGGATCGCCGCGCTGCCGCTGCCGAAGCTCGCTCCGTCGTAATCGATCTCGTAGTCGGTATCCTTCACGTACTTGGCGGTCGCCGTGCTGCTCAGCGTCTGCAAGTGCACGACTTCGGTGCCGGAGACGATCGGGACGAACGACAGCGCGATCGAGTTGCCGCTGGCGGCCGAAGGCAGCGTCACGTGTTCGACGATCGTCGGGTTCAGCGCCATGAGCGGCAGCGGGATCATCGGCACCGCGAACGGCTTCATCGGGTCGTCGCTGTGCAGGATGCCGAGCCCGTCCTGCCGCGTTCCCATCCGCTCCCGGTACAGCGACTCCATGTCCCCGGGGATGAACCAGCGCAGATCCCGCGGCGACCGCTTGTAGCGCTGCGGCATCTTCCGGTACCACGCCCCGAAGACCGAGGGGCCGATGTTGACGTTCTCCGCGTCGTGGATGTTCCCGCTCCGGGCCTGCTTCATCCAGCCGTTGGTCAGCGCGAGGTAGTCATCCTTGATGTAGTCGGTCTCCGACCCGCCCTCGTAGATGTCGTTCTCGATCACCGCCTGCCCAAGCGTGTCCCCCCAGAGCTGGAGTTCCTCGGCGTCGTTCGCGAACTGCTTCGCCATCGCGTTGATGACGACGTCTTCGATGTTCTCGCCCTCGATGTTGTCTTCGAACATCTCCTCGGAGATCACGAACGGCAGCGTGATCCCTACCGAGTTGATGTTCACCTTGGAGGTCTGGATCCCGCGGCGCCGCGACCCGGCATTCGCCTGCGTCTTCGGCATAGCGACGCGCCGGCCGACGCCGATCTTGTCCACCTCCCACTCGGCACCCTTGATCTTGACGACCCGGCTGTTGCCCTTCAGTCCCGCGATCTCCACCACCGTGTCGATGAACCTGTTCACCTGGTCGGTGCGCGCGCCACCGGTCGCCAGTGCGTCGGTGGTGATCGCCGCCTTCTCGACCAGCTCCCGGTTGCTCATCCCGCCGAAACCCATCGTCTCGCCCTCCTCGCCCTCACCCTTACTCGGGGAGGAATCCGTCCCAGAAGTTCCCGCTCTTCTGCACCGGCTCGTCGGTGCGGTTCGAGGGCGGCTGCTTCGACGTCCCCGTCGCGGCCGTCAGGGCCGTGATGCCCTCGGCCATCTTCGTGATCACGGTGTTCACCTGCTCGAGCTGCGTCGCGACTCTCGCGAGCGGATCCGCGGCGGGCTCCGTCCCGGAAGCCCCGGACGGCGGCGGCTCGGACTTCGACTCGGCCGGCGGAGCGGTCGGAGGTGCGGCCGGCGGCGTGGCGTTCTTGCGGATCTCCGCGAGCTGCCCGCCGATCTCCTCGACCCGGGTCGACAGCGCGGTCACGCTCTCCGCCACCTTGGTGATCGTCTCGAGAAGCTCCGGCGGCACCTCGGGCCCCTGCTTCGTCACCGGTTCCTGGCCGGCATCCTGCGGCGGCTTCACACCGGCCTCGGGGTTGCCCGCTCCCTTTCCACTCATCGAACCCTCCTTGGGCCCTCCCCGGGCCTTGACGACGAAAAACGGCTCTTCGTTCGCGGGGCCGGAAACCGTCGAGATCTCCTTGCCCCGGATATCGAAGAGCCGCCGCTTCGGATCTCTCGCCACATCGGCCTCCCCGGGCTCCCGCGAGCCCTCTCTAAGCCGACGCTGGCGACGAATGGAAAACTCCGTCAAGCGCCCGATGTCAGCTTCTGCCCCCTCGCCCAACCTCCCAGGCTGAATCCGTTGACCTTCCCGGTCTTCACCGCCTCCCAATCGTCATCGTTCAGGTAGCGCTTCCCCACGCACCAGGTCCCGGCCTTCACGATCCGGCCGTCCGGCAGCTCCCAGTCGTTCGGCTGGATCCAGTTCGCCACCAGCTGGATCTCGTGGTCGAACTCGCGATGCTTCCAGCCGAGCGCCGTGCCCCGGTTGTAGTCCGCGAGGAAACCCCACGATGCCTTCTCGATCTCCTCGAGGCTCACGATGTCGCCCTGGCTGTCGGTGTCCTCGGGCTTCAACACCGCCCCGATCGCGACCCGATTCTCCGAGGCCTTCACGATCTCGAACCGGTGCGCCTTCCGCACCGGCCCCTGCTGCAGCCGCCGAGCCAGCTCCTTGGAGTCGACGAGTTGGATCAGAGGGCGGAAAAGGTAGTTGCCGGGGTAGCCGTCCGAGCCCGAGAACACCCACCGTCCCCGGATCGTCTCGCCCTCGAACCAGAACTCCTTCTTGTCCGGCTCCTGCACGCCCGCCACCCACCGGAACCGGTCCCGCATCGTCATTCGCGACCAGGAGTCCACGGTCGAATCGAGGTCCTCCAGCTCTCCCGGCGCGAACACGGCCGGCTCCGGATCCCCGACCTCCATCCACTCGATCGGGCCGCCGGCCGCCTTCTGCACCACGGCCTGATCCGCCTCCCAGTCGCGGATATGCCTCTGGAGATGTCGCAGCGCGGTCTGCCGGTGAGATCGCGGAATCCCGGATCCTCCCCGCCCACCCTTCAGGATCGCGACCGCCGCCCGGCACGCCCGGAGATTGGCCGGCCCGACCGTACCGTCCTCCCCGACCTCGTGGTGAAGGAGTCGATACGCGGCATGCGACTCCGCATCCGCGGGATCGCCCCAGGCGTGCGCCGCCTTCACGGCCCGCACGTCGCGGAGCCGGTCGCCGGTCCGCGGATCCCACTCCGCGTCCACCACCTCGCCACCCTTCCGGATCGACCCGGTCGCCGGCACGAACGACGCCCCGTCCTGGTCGACGATCCCGGCGTCGAGGCGGACCAGCGCGTTGTTGTCGAACTGCGACCACGGGGTCTGGAACTCACCCCCATACCAGACCGAGTCGCCCTTGCGCACCAGGCGGATGTCGGTATGCACCCGGATCGGCAGCGCGTAGCAGAGCACCCGCTTCGCGTCCTCATCCAGTCCGGCCCAGAGCTCCGCCTCGCCGGCGATCCGCTGCGCGACCTCACGCAACGGCCAGGTGTCCCCGGTCGCCGCGGCTCTGAGCAGCGCTCCCGCCTCCTTCCCGAGCAGACTCGAGAGCATCGCCGCGGCCTCGGCGTCGAACCGGACCGCGCGCCACCCCATCGGCTCGGTCACCCGGATCTGATCCTCGATCAGCCCCGACTCATGCGTCTGGACGACGCCGACGCCCTCATCGCCTTCCCGAAACATGTAGCCTCCGCTCAGTAGATCCGGTTCTCCGGGGCCGAATCCTCGACCTCCTCGGTCTGGACCTCGACGATCTCCCCGTAGCCCAGGAAGTCGATCACATCCCGAGCCGCGGCCTCGTCCTCCGACGGCGCGTAGCCCCCGGCCCCCGGCCGGCTCAGCACCGCCTCGACCACCGCCTTGAACCCGGGATCACCGCACTCGACGGTGCCGCCGCGGAACTCCACTCGGCGCCCCGCCAGGTCCACGATGACCGCCTGCACCACTTTCCGTCTCCTCACGGCTCCACTCCTTTCACCAGTGCGACCAGCAGGTCGAAGAACTCCGGATCCCGGCTCGCCAGTTCGACCGGATCGGTGAACAGATACTCGATGCCCATCGACAGCAGCTCCGTGTCCCCGGTCCCGTAGTCCCGTCCCATATAGGGGTGCGCGAGACGGTCCGGCCGCGCCACCTCTTTCGGCCCATAGCCGGAGATTCCCGTAAGCACGCTCATGCGCCGCGGCCTCTCCCCCTTCGTCCGCTCGGCCAGAAAGGCGGCAAGCCGATTGCGCAGGTTCGGGGCCGAGAACTCGATCGTGTGCCCCAGCTCGTGCACGTAGCACTTCGCCTGACTCAGGGTGTGGCAGTTGACCGTGCTGATGCCCGGAGACACGCGATCGGCCCAGGCCCGCGGATCGCCCCAGTGAAAGATGTTGACCCTCACCTCATGGGTCTCGAACTCCGCCCGCCGGACCAGTCGCGTGACGAAGTCCAACGCATCCTCGAACCGCGTCCGGGCCCGCTGCAGGGCGGCCGGTTCCATGCCCCAGGTGACCGCGTCGATCGCGATACGATGTTTGCCCCGCTGGGGTTCGAGCAGGAGTCGGTGCACCTGGGCGATGGTCTGGGCCCGCAGCTGGGCCTGGCGGCGAAGCAACGCGGCCCTCTTCCGCTCTAGCTCGACGTGCCGCGCGAGCACGCGGTAGAGCGGATGCTTCCGGGGCGGCAACTTCCCCGCCTGCAGCCACCCCAACACCGTCGCCAGGCCGTTCGGGTCGTGTTGCGAGAGCTGCCGCAACACCCGCTCCACCGCCGAACCGGCTCGATTCGCCGGCAGTTGGATCGCCTGCAGCGCCGCGGCCACCTCCTCGTCCTCACCCTGGACCGCAGCCATCAGATCCCGCACCTCGGCCGCGGTGACCGGCGGCTTTGGCACCCCCGGTGCGGTCCCGGGAGGAGGCGCCGGGGCGGCAGAAGGCGTCACCGCGGGAGCGGGTGCGGGCGCCGGCAGCTCCGGGGCGAGGACGGAGAAGTCTCCGACCGCCGCGACATTCTCGACGCACCGGCACTTCATGTGAAACGGGGTGAGGTGCATCCCCATCGCGGCCAGACGGCCCATCTTCGCCTGGGAGATCTGGCCGGTGTCCTCCCGCGTCAAGCCGCTCCCCTTGAGCACGCGGCCGAGGTGCAGCCACGGCTTCAGCGTCCGCACGTCCTCCGGGGTCTTGACCGCCACGAGCTGATCCGCGAGAGCGGCCGCCCCCTCGACCTCAAAAACCTTCCCGTTCATCCAAAGGCAGAGCGCGCACGTCCGCTCGTCGCCGAGCGCCTGGATCTGGAGATGCGTCGCCCCGACGTCCCGGAACGCGCGCACCGCCCCGATCGACCGGGCCACGTTGACCGTGTTCGCCGCGAGCGCGTCGAAGTACTGAATGGCCGTGCCGTTCCAACCCCGAGGCACCGCGACCCCCGGGGCCGGGAACAACTCGCCCTGCGCCGGCGGGGTGAGGCCGAGATGCGTCGTGAGAACCCGTTGGAGCGTCTTTCCCGCCTCCCGGCTCGACACCCCCTGCTCCACGATCGTCCGCGACACCGCCGCGATCCGCGCCGAGACGGATTCGTACGCGTTCCCCACCCAGTAGACCTGGTGCCGGGTCAGCGCCTTGACCGCATCCCGGTCGACCGCCTCGAGGCCCGTGGCGAGCTGCGCCGCCGTCCTCGCCTTCCGCACGACCTGAGCCTGAACCCGCTTCTTCGCCTCGAGGTACGATGCCCGGATCGACTCCCGCACCAACGGCTCGACCTCGGCACCGAGCCCGACAAAGGCGATCGCCGCCGCATCGAGCGCGGCCGAGATCCGGATCTCCGACACCTTCCGCTCGCCGCCGGCCTCGAGGATCGCGCCGGCCGCCGACACTGCCGTCCGCGCCCGCGGCACGAACCGCCGCCGGAACTCGCCGGCCAGCCGCCGCTCCAGCGCAAGGAACGCGGCCCGCGGATCCGGATGCGCGGCCTTCGCCAGCGTCATCTCGACGTCGAGCAGCGCCCGGTACGCCTCGACCGGTCTCACAACTCCTCGAACTCCGCGGCCCGGTCGGTCAGCACCGCGTCGAGCTCCGCCCGAAGTCCGAGCATCTGCTCCAGCCAGCCGGCGGTCGTCGCGTCGACCGACTTCAGCGCCGTGACCTGCTCCCCGACCGTCCCGCCGGCCATGTTCTTCACCCGCTCCGCCATCTGCAGGCTGAACGGCGTCTCCGGGTCGACCTTATCCTTCGCAATCGGCGGCAGCTCGCGACCGAGGATCTCCCCCGTGATCTGCCGCGAGGTCTCCGGCGTCATCCCGCCGGTCCGCTCCGACGCGGACATCAGGTCCGAGATCGTCTTCGGATCGGTGACGTTCGGGCCGTAGGACAGGAACTCGTGGTACCGGACCCCGAGATGCGGCAGGAAGAAGAGGTTCATCCACTCGTCGACCTTCCGCCGCTCCGGCGCGAACACCTGCTCGTCCGCCTTCTTCGTGCTCTCGGTCGCATTTGCCCGGTTCTGCGAGCTGTCGTCGCCGACGAGCACCGCCGGCAGCCGGAACGCGCCGCGGATCTTTCGCTCGTTGTTGACCCCGTACTCCTGGAAGAGCTGATCCTTCATCTGCTCCGACGTCAGCCGCTCGATCGCGAGCTTCACCGTCCCGCCGTCCGATCCATCCTCCCCCGGCGCCTCCGCCTCGACGATGAGGATCTTGGACCGGTTGTCCTTCCACTCCGACGCCTGATCCTCGATGAACTGCCGGATCCGCTTCACCGTCCCCGCCGTCAGCTGCCCGTTCGACACCAGAAACGCGAGCGAGGGCACGTTGTTGTTCTTCAGCGTCACGTAGTTCACCCGCTCCGCGCCCCGATCCCCCCGGATCGTCATGACCACGCCGATGTACCGCGGGAGCCCGTACGGGGTGCGATCGCTGTGCAGGCACCAGTGGATGAGCGCGTTCGCTCGCCGGCCGATCGGGATCCGCGTTCCAGGCGGGGCGAACTCCCCGGTCTCCGCATCGAGGTCCCGCGGGTCCCCCCACTCCTTGAACCACACCCGCTTTCCGCGGTCGTCCGGGTCCACGAGCACGAAGCGCCGGAACCAGCGCATCGACGAGACGGGCACGATCTCCCGCGTCCCATCCTCCCGCTCGAACACCACCGGCAATTCGACCGGAACCAGGTCCCCGACCCGGGTCATCCGGACCCGATGCGCCTGCACATGCTTCAGGAACTGGAACGCGTCGGTGATCGGGTGCTGGATCACCTCCCAGAACCCGTAGCCGATCGTCTCCATCGACCGTCGCGTCTTCTCCCCCAGCCCCAGGAACGAGTCGCTCAACACGCAGTTGCGGAACGTGTTCGCCAGGACGACCCGCTCCCGCCGCATCTCCCGGAGGATCTCCTCCTTCCGCTCTCCCGTCACATCCTCGGACAGCCGCACCGGCCGGAACGTCGATCCGAAGCCGGCGATGTTCGTCACATAGGCCTCGATGCACTTGCCCAGATGCGACGACTCCTCGGGCATCACGAGCAGCGACAGCGGGTCGAACGGCGGCTCGATCACATCCCCGACCGCGCCCCGGCGCTCCGCCGCCCGGGCCCGCGGACGCCCGGTCCCCGCCGCCTTCCGCACCTCGATCACCCTGGCGTGCACCCTCGGCTTCATGTGCCCCCTAGATCAGGTCGGGCTCCTCTTCCCGAACCCGACGCTGCGACTTCGCCTTCTTCTCCGACGCTTGGACCGCATGGTCGAGCGCGTCGAACAGGTCGTCCGCTCCCCCCTCGGTCGCATCGAACTGCACGAGATGGTCGATCAGCCGGTAGTGCGCGCCCCGCACGAAGTGGACGTGCCCCGCCTCGAACCGCGCCGCCAGCAGCGCCCCGCGACTCGCCTTGTTCGAACTCGTCACCAGCGGCGCCAGGTTGATCCACGGCGCCTCGAGCCGCACCTCCTGCGCCTGCGCCTCCTGGTACTGGTTCGTCTCGATCGCCGTCCGCACGAGCCGGGCCCGGTACTTCTCCGCGTACTCGATGATCGTCTCGCGCTGCTTCCGGAACGACAGATGCCCCTCGTAGAAGTCCCAGACCCAGATGTCGTCCCAGCGCTGCGGGACCCGGCCGATCACCGCGACCGCGAACTTGTTCGCCCCCTTCTTCTTCGAAATCGCCAGGTCGACCCCGATGAAGATCTGCACGTCCTCGGCCGCGGGATAGTCGCCCGGCGCCACCTGGTCGCAGTCGTCGAAGCGGAAGTACTCGCCCACCATCTCCTTGACCGAGCACCGCATCTGGGAGGCGAAGTTGATCGTCCCCATCGCCTTCTTCTTCTCGTCGATCCACGGACGCGGAAACCGCTCCTTCCATACCGGCTGCCCCTGCTCATCCTCGATCGGAATGGTCAGCGTCCGCTCCCCCTCCATCTCGTTCTCGATCAGGTGCCCGTACAGGTCCTGCGTGTGGTACCGCGTCCCGTTGTAGTGGATCTGCCCCGCTTCCGGGCAGTCGGCCGACGGAGGGAGCAGGCACGGATCCAGCACCTTGTAGACCCAGTCGAGCATGCGGCGCCGCTGCAACGCGGTGATCGAGTTCCCCTCCTCCACCAGGTCGTCCGGCCGGATGATCTCGTAGTGCTTGCTCGCGACGCTCCCCTCGACCCCGACTGTGTTCACACTCGGTTCCGGCCGCGCCTTCGCCCGGCCCGCGATCTCGATCGCCTCGTCGTCCCAGCGTCCCTGCCCCACGAACTCGCCGAAGATCGACCGCAGATCCTCATTCGTCTCGAGGTGCGTCTTGATCGTCTTCAGCATGTCCTTCGCGTTCTGGTGGCTCTTCGACGCGATCAGGATCCCTAAGTCCCGGTTCCGGATCAGATCCGCGATCGTCCGGGTCACCGTCGTCACCGTCGTCTTGCCCGAACCCCGGAACACCAACAGCAGGCTCTTCCGGTGCCGGATCTCGTGCCAGATCATGCGGTCATGCAGCCCGGGCACCACCTCGTACCCCAGAACCCGCGCCAGAATGTCGTCCCGCCGCGACATCACCGCCCGGCGGATCAGGCTCTCCCGACTCTCCTTGATCCCCCGCAACGCCTCGATCAGCTGCTCTCGATCCGCCCGGACAAACCGATCCGGATCCAGCACCTCCAGAAACGCCAGGCCGGTCTGCACCGGCATGTCCGACAGGAACGTCATCTCAGAACAGCGTCACCACCACGATCGCCGTGTCCTCGACCGCCCAGGCCCGTACCGCCCAGGTCGCCGCCTTCCAGCTCTGGAAGAAGTTCGTCGCCGCGTCCAGCCGCACGACCCTCGACGAGTCCGATGCCACCGCGTACATCGGGCCGATGTGCCGCACCCACACCACCCCACTCACCACCTCGACCGACGCGTAGATCCCCTCGAAGTTCCGGCTGACGGCACTGCCCGACGGCCGCCACATCGGCATGAACAGCGCGTCATCGCCCTCGTCCGTGCCCAGGGTGTCGTAGTACACGCACACGCCCTGATGCCCCCAGGCGTTCCGCGTCTCGTTCATCCGCGCCGGACGCGACACGGTCACCCCCGGCAACGCCCCGGCGAACGCCGGCGCCGCCAGCAGCAGCGCCATCCAGACCCACCGCTTCATCGATCCTCCCTGATCCGCTCCCGGATCTTCGCGCGCGCCGCCTTCGCCCGGTTCACCCCCGTCCCCGCGATCCGCCGCACCCGCTCCACCGGCGTCAACGCCTCTACCGGCTCCGCCTGCACCTCCACCACCCCGGCATCGGCGCCGATCTCGTCCAGATTCCGCACCTGCGTCGTCAGCGTCCGCAGCCCCTCGAGCTGCTTCACGATCAGCTCCCGAATCTCACGCGTGCCGAGGTCCTCCACCCGGATCCCACCCACCACCAACGCCTTCCGCGTCACCGCCTTCTGCACGATCCCCAGCTCCTGGCCACGCTGAATCACCTTGTCCAGGATCTCCGCCCGCGCCCGAATCGCACTCACCACCGACGGAACCGCATCCGTGTGGTCCTGCCAGTTGTCCACGAACGTGTTCAAGTCCTCGAGATTCCGCTCCTGCCGGAGCAGATACTCGACGTACAGCTCCTCCGTCGGCCGCAGCAGGAGCGCCCGCTCGATCCGCGTCAGCTCCCGGCGCAGCATCGTCAGCTCCGCCGGCTGCCAGCCCGTCTCCCGGAGGATCCGCACCTCCCCCCGGCCCTCGGCGATCAGCGTCTGCAGGCGCACCAGGCGCGCCCGCACCTCGGCCTCACCGACCTCCGCGCACAGCAGGTCCAACCCCCGCGGCTCCGGGACCTCGTTGGCATTCGGCTCCATGGCCCAAACCTATCGGCCACCTCGACACTTCGTCTCGCCGGACCAGGGGGGGCTACAGACCCCGGCGGATGCCAGGGCCTCGCGGTCGAACGGCCTGCGATGGGAGTTGACCTGGCGCGCCGGTCAGCGGCAGCGGGAGCGTTCCAGGAGGGGGCAGGGACCGGAGGAGGCACGGACCGCGCCCGCGGCGGACCGGGTGGTCCATGTTAAGGGGCCAGAACTGTTTGTTTTGTTTGCCGGCGACTTCCGTCCGGCTTACTCACACGGTCGGCAAACACGGCAAACAGTTTTCGGCTTGGACCATGGACCACGTGGACCGGTATTGGGATACAACGAGTTACACGGTCGTTCGTTCGAACTCGGTCCAAAAGGTCCACTTTCCGCCTGTTTGCTAGCCCCCAAATCTGTTTGCTGCAAACAACCACCACCCCCTACTAAGGGGGCGAGTTATCCACACGCGATCACGTGTTTGCAGCAAACAAAAAGGGCCCCTGCAAACAAGAAAAAGGTGGACCGGCAAACAACCGGTCCAACCCTGGACTGGACCGCAGAGATGGCAGGAACCACGGGCCAGAGCGGCGGTACTCAAGAATGGGTTGTATCGTGGCGATACATAGCCTAGGCTCTATCGATGGACCATAGAGCCGCGCGTCGAAGGATTCAGGAGATCCTGGACGACCCGACCAGTCGGATGCTCTACCGCGGGCATGCCGAGGACCGAGGCGATGAACGAGCAGTCACCACGCCAGAACTCCACCATGTCCTCAGGTCCGGTGCTGTGGTGGGCGCCCCGATGTGGTGCGAGAAGTTCAAGAACTGGAATTGCACCGTTGAGGGCCCGGACAGAGACGGTCGCTACATCCGCGTCGCCGTCGGAGTCTGGACCGACCGATCTCAGCTCTACATCATTACAGTCGTACGGATCCGGTAACGAGGTAATATACAATGACTTGCCATCTCTGTGGCGGACAGAACACCCGCACGATCCCGGGGCCTTATCACTACACGCAATGCGGCCTGGATGGAGTCTTCCTCCACGGGGTCGATCACATGGAGTGCCTCGAGTGCGGCGAGTCCTACGTCTCCATTCCTAACGAAAGCCGCCTGCTCGAGACAATTGCCAAGTCGATCCTCGCGGCCGACAACCCACTGGGGGGGCAGCACATCCGCTTCTTGCGCGGACTCGTAGGCTGGACACAGGATCGCCTTGCCGCCGAACTCGGCCGTTCCCGCGTCGCGGTGGCTCGATGGGAGTCCGAATCGGTCGCTCACCCGGGCAAGGGACTCGCCCACCACCTCGACCTCCTCCTCCGCCTCGTCTGGCTGCGAGGCTTCCTGGAAGCCAAACGCGAGGCGGGCTGCGGGGTCCTCCACGACTCCGATCTCGAAGAAATGAGCCAACGAATCCAGCACCTCAGCGACACCATCGCCCGCATGCGCAAGGCCGCCCCCCTCTGCCTGACCATCGACGCGGAGACCGGGAGGGTCGTCAGCACCGCTTGTTGACGTAGGCGGCCGATATCGTTTCAAGTGGTGCAGATAGCGAAAGGGCCAGACAAGGTCCTGGCGGGGCCTTCCGCCCCGAACGGTTCGGGGTGGGGGGGGGTGAGACCGCGGCGCAACACCATCAGAGGCAGGCATGCGAACGCCCCGACCGGGGATCCCGACCGGGGCGCGCGACTGCGGCCATCGAGGCGCCGGCTACGTGGCGGCGAGCTGACTCCCCGCGGCCGCGGGCTCCTGATCCGGAGGCGTCCACCGGCGCCGCCGGAACGCGTCGATCATCTCCTGCGGTGACACCCGTGCCAGGTACGCCGCGGTCGTGGAGAGCGAGCTGTGCCCGAGGGCCTGCTGGATGTGGGTCATGTGCACCCCCTCGCGGACGGACTCGATCGCGAAGATGTGCCGGAACCCGTGCGCATGGACCCGCTTCGCGATCCCCGCCTTCTTGGCGTGCCGGCCGAGGATCCCGCGGACGTAGGCCTGGTGGATCGGATGTGCCTGGAGCGTGCAGAAGACGGGCACGGAGCCGTTGAGGCCGCGCTTCCGCCGGCGGTCCAGCCAGAGCTGGAGCGTGGACCAGGCGCCGTCGTCCATCGCCACGATCCGCTGCTTGTCGCCCTTGCCATGACGGATGTTGAGGGTGCCGGCCGCGGGGTCCAGGTCGCGGGGCTCGAGCGCCAGGGCCTCGGCGATCCGGATCCCGGAGCGGTAGAGCACGGTGATGAGGGCCCGGTTGCGAAGTCCGATCGAGCTGCGGCGGGAGAACGACCGGAGGAGCATTCCGACCTCATCGGCGGTCAGGATGTCGCGGGCGAACGATCGCTTCGGTTTCGGCCTCACGCCCCCCTCCTTTCACGAATCGTTACAGTTCTGTAAGGACCTGAATATCTGTGAGCCTACTTTGGAGGCCTCCGGCGCCGCAATCGGAAAAACGTAACGATTTCGAGTCGCCACCCCGGCCCCGCGGGCATGCCCGACACGGCCTCCGCGGGCACCTCGGCCGGCGGTGCGGACCAGGGGGGCGGGGCCGGCCGCCCCGGCCGGGAGGAGGGGCAGGCGCGGGGGAACCTCCTTCTCCTTCTCTCCCCCGCCACCCTTACAATCCCTTTGGCCCCTCCGATGGTCCGACGCCCCCTTCTGCCACGGGCCGGCATCCGTGCCAATTTGGCACAGTGTAGAATAATCTACAGCCTTGACTTGGCCTGCCCGGTCGAATCTCCGGCCGGGTCCGCCCTGGGTCCCGCTTCCGAACAACCCGAACGCCTCCCGAACACGCTTCCGAACAAGGGTCGGCCGCTTTCGGTAGTAGGGGCCTGGGAGCGTTCTTCCGAACATGGGGTCCATGGACCCTGACCGCGGGGTCCGAACGAGGCATCCCTATAACTCAATGCTTAGCAATGGATTCTGCTGGGGTCCATGGGGGCCACGTTTTTCCCAAACGCTGTTCGGAATGTTCGGATCGCCAGGCCATGGATGTGGATAACCACTTTCCGAACAAGTCGAACACTGGTCCAGCTTAATACGCATTCTGGACCCTAACGACCGTCTCCGTTGTCCCGCAATGGTTTGCCCGCGGGAGTGCCGGTGGCGATGAACCTGGACCCTAATGGCTATCGTCTTCTGTTTCAGGTAGTTCCAGCGAACTTGGACCCTAACTTCCTGGCTGATCGGAACGTGGACCCTCCCTGCTCCGGGCGTTTTTCCAAGGGTGCCGTTCCATGCCGCCTGGTAGGTTGGGGCGGGAGGCAGGGAGGCACGATGCGTTCGCGCGAAGCGTGGGCCAAAGATTCGGGGTTGCCGCGTCCGTGGATCGAGGTGCCGAGCGGCAGGCTGGTGGACGGGGACGTGGAGACGGAGCGGCTGTTGTTGAGCCTGGGCAACGGGAACCCGCGGGAGTCCTGTGTCCGGGCGATCACGCACCTGGTGTACTACGCGGGGGTCTCGCCCGTGCAGGCGTGCCGGCTGACAGTGGACTCCGTGAAGCTGGGGCGGAAGCGGCCGTACGTGTTCTCCTCCGATCGTTCGGGTCGGCGCATGACGTTCGCGCACCTGGCTCCGGTCCTCTAAGCCCACCGCAAGGCCTCCCGAGGATACGCATTGACAGGGGCCGTCATATCGAGTAAAGTCTTGGCGTTCGGTTCGACATCTTGAGTGTGGTGAGGCTTAGGGGGGTGTGCGAGTGACGGTCGCCAAACCCTATCTTGTGGGCAGTGCTGAGACCGGTGAGCATCTGGGATTGATGCTTGTTGCTCGTAGGTGGCACAAGTTCTGCGCACCTGAGTTGCCGATATCATCTACCCTACGGTACGTGGGGTTTCCTTTGCCTACGCGTATCGTGCCGACACCCGAGCCGCGGGGCAACGTTTCGTACGCTTTCGTCGCCGTCTGCTCTCTGTCAGCCGCTCGAGTCACCTCTCCGGAATGTCGACAAATCTCGCTATACGGACGCCAACAGGAGTGAGATCCATGCACACATTCCAATGGTCCGCCATCATCGTCCTTCTGCTCCTGGGCTGGAACCCTGGGGAAGCTCCGGCAAGGGAGGTTGTACTTGTAGCGCACCACGATGCTGCTTACGACACGCTCTCGAATTGCGCGTCGTGGCCGCTGCCAACTCGGTGCACGGAGCTCACCCCCACGATACCGGCCGACTCGGAGCCGCACCGCGTCCTGGTTCTGGCGGCGATCACCAGGACTCAGCCAATTCCCGGCGGGCTCAACGCCATCGACTTCGGAATCGGCGGCTACTCCCCGGACTCCGTCTCCGTTGAGGATTGGGGACCTTGCCCACGCATCCTGGCTGACTACTTCGAGATTCAGACCCCCGATTGGCCGGACCCAGACTCGGGTACCGCCGTGGTCTTCCTGCCGTGTCCCTCCATTCCAAGCGCCACTTACTCGCTCTGGCCCATCTACTGGCTTGAGCTCCGGGCGGAGCACCCCTGCGCAGTCCCACTCGCGCCACACCCCGTGCAAAACGGCCATTATGTCCTTTGCGGCGAGAATGAGGCCATATCGATCGACGCCTACGGAACGATTGGATGCGGCGTCTCTGGCAGCAATCCATGCCCGTGACTTCGCGGCCGTAGTATCGATGCCAACGAGTTGTGCACCTCGGTCGGTACGCCATTGGAGGAGGTAGGCAATGACCAGACAAGTAGGACATCTCGTGGTCGGGATACTTGCGATCGGTCTCACAATCACGTCTTCCATGGCTGCGGGTTCCGAGAGCTTCCCAAAGGGCGTTCGCTACTTCCTGAGTGACGATCCGCGCGGTGCGAACCTGACCACTGCCGTGGACATTGAGACTCAGGAACGTCTGTTTCTCTTCGCGGTGGCCGACTCTACTCTTGGCAGTGTCGCGTCGGACTCTGTTGTTTGCGTCTACATATCATCTTCGTTGCCGATTCGGTGCCTCGGCACCACCTATCTAGGCCGCCCCGAACGCGGCCCGCTACTCGCTTACTCCTCCCAAGGTCCTTGGACCCGTTTTGAGCTTATCCCCGTTGATCCTGACGTCTCTTCGCGAAGCAGTCGACTGAGAGCGCATGTGGATGTACTGACCGCTAACAGGGACCACCCGGACGACTGGTTGCCGTACAGGCCCGGCCTCGACCATGCCTTCCTGGTCGAAGCTACCGGACAACCTGGCTCTCAAGCCCGCCGCGCGATGGCATCGCAGAGGAACCAAGTCGATCCACCGTCCCCGCCTGCATTGGCTACCGTCGGAGGCAACATCAGCAACGGTGGGGAGCTCAGGATCCGCTACCAGAGGGAAGACACCCCGCCCCAACACGTATCTATCTTCGACGTCGCAGGCCGTTGGCTAAAGGATGTGAAACGAAGCGCCGGCTCCCAGACTGCCGCAACTGCTGACTATGTCTGGGATACCCGGACTGAAGCTGGGCATCCGGTTCCGAGGGGAGTCTATTTCGCGACAATCCCGGAATCTTCTACTCCCGGTCTGGTGATCATCGTCCTCGGCCGAAAGGGAGGGTCGAAGTAATGGAACCGCGACTCAGAGTTCGGAGCGCGATAGGATCGGCGGCCGCAACGATCTTGGCGATAGGCCTATTGCATTCTCCTGCCAGTGGAGGGCCACCGTCGCCTGATCACTGCACCGTTACGCCTCTCGATAACACGGGGGTACTCTTTCTGTCCGGCGACTATCCAGCCACATTCTCTTGGTCGGTCCTCGACATCGTGGTCCGTGATGCCAGCAACCAGCCGATTGCGAACTGCTCGGTGTACCTGGATGAGGACCTGGACCAGAATGGCGAAACGATGCTTTGCTACGAGTCGCCCTACTACTACTCGGATGTTACAAACGGCAGCGGCGAGGCTATGATAGTCCTTGCGGGAGGGGGATGTGACTGGGATGCCGACAATGAGCAACGGATCTACGCGTCAAACGTTTTGATCAGGAGCGACATCGAGTACTGGAGGAGCCCCGACTGGGACGGAAGTGCTGGTAACGGCCTGGTGAACGTCGCGGACCTCGCGAAGTTCGCCGATGAGTTCAAAGGAACATACCCAGCGAAGTGCCACGATTATTATGTGGACGGGTACTGTTCGACGCAGGACTTGCCGTTCTTCGCAGACACTTTCCTCGCGGGAGCCCACTGCTCCAGTAAGCGCTTGCCACGCAGGTAGTCTATAAGCGGTTCGCCTGCGGAGTCCGGGCTCTCCGGCCGTCGGGCCCGTTACTTGCGATCGAGGGCGGACGTGCTGGTTGGCCGCGAACATTTCCTTCCACCGCCGCGGGGTGAGCAGGGCCACGTCCTTCACCGGACGTTTGTCGTTTCGCCCCCTCCCCCCACATCGGATCGACGAGCTGGATGCAGGCGGCCGCCTCCCCGAAATCCTAGTCCCACGTTCTGGGGATCCGATATCGGATCCTGCCGAGCTGGAGGGGATCCGGGGCGACACCACCACCGTCCGATCTGGCGATGATCTGGAGAGAGAGCATGTCGGCCGCACCGTGGGGCTCCAAGCCGCTTCCTCATCCCGCGATGAATGGTATTGACAGTGCTTGTCGCATCCGGCAGGATTCCCCCGTTCGAGTTGATAACGTCAGTGTTTCGAAGCATGGGAGGCGAGCGTGACGGTCGCCGAGTTCCATGACCTTGTGATCGTCCGCCGGAAGATAGATGTCGCGCCCCCGCCCCCTGGTGGCGCGTTGGATGCGGATGGCCAAAGCACGCGCGATCCATTAGCCGGCTCCGACCAGTGCTAATCCACTGACCGCCTGACACGCTATCGCTACGCAAGGAGGATCTCATGAGAGTGCGGCTCCTGCTCCTGTTGCTCTTGCTCGTGGCTCCGCAAGTGGGAAGAGCCGGCCCGAACTCCGGAGGGGTGCTCCTGTTGCACGCCCCGGCCGGACTCACGTACACCTCCGGCGGCTCTTTCTGCGGGTCGTCGGACGTTGCGCTATGTGATAGCGTTCGCGTCTCCGTCCTCGCGGATACATCGCAGCCCTGCCTCTTCTACGTTCTGGCCGCTTTTCCGGACAGTGCTGCTCCCCGCCTCAAGGCCATTTCGATCGGCTTGTTCTACGATCCCAGCGAGCTGGATATCGTTGGCTACGGCCCGTGCGCGGACTTCGAGATCCCGGACAGCGGGTGGCCGGCCACCTCTACAGGTAACGGCCTTTCCTGGACCTCGGTCCAAACGACCCGGATCACGGAGGTCTGCTGGGCGGCGGCGTACCTCGTCTCCGCAGCGCATCCGACGACTCTGGAACTCATCCCCCATCCCACGCAGGGTGGGTGGTTCGTGGACGATGCCTCCCCCCCCGCCGAAGATCAGATCCAGGACTACGGCACGCTTGGGTTCGGCACCGCTGGATACCGCCCCTGCCCCATCGGACTCCTGGGCGGAGACTCGGCCGGATCCGAGGGTGAAGAAGAACTGCCGCCGCCGGACGCTCCGGAAGACCCCGACAGCGTCACCTGCACATTTCCGATGCGCGGGGAGATCACGCCCGGCAACCTCCTCATCCACCAGACGGCTACCGACACTTTCTTCTACGACTCCGGGACCGTGACCATCGACTGGGCCCCCGGCGACACGTTTCGAGTCAACGGCTTAGCACTTCTACCAAAACCGCTCACGGCGCCTGTCCAGCGCTCCGACGCGATGCTCGAGTTGATGTGGGGAAAAGTGCCTTTCGTCCAGCAACTCGTGGAGTCCGGCCTGACCCTTCGAGACGCCGCCCGGACATTTGGGGACTCCTTAGATGCCCTATCTACGGTCTGGCACTCCCGCTGGCAGGCAGGTCTGCGCTCCGGCGTCGAACTCGATGTCCTCGCTCATGACGTCACGGAGGAGATATCAGCTCATCCTTTCGTGGACCCCACGTCGGGTTCGTACGAGCTTGCTCCACCATCTCCCGCTTCTGGACGCATCGAAGGGGCTACGGTTCGCTACCGTTTCTTCGGCCTCAGCCATGAGACCTTCAGGCTGTCCACCGCTGCCCCTCTTCCCCGTGAGCCCAGGTTCCTGTCCCGGAGTGAGGCCTGTGCCAAGGCTCGGGGCTATCTGTCCGTATTGGCAAGTTCTACACCATCCGCGATTGCCATTTCGCCCGGCGCCGGCTACATACAGGGTCGACGCGACCGCGTCTTGGAGACGTTCGAGCTGAACCGCAGGTTCTATGGGAGGACGCGATGAAGGCGCGGCTTCTTGACACCCTTGCCATTCTTCCGCTCGCATTGGCCGTTTCGCTGGCGTCTTCGACCGCCAGAGCCAATGACGACGTGGGCGGTTTCTTCTGTCTTGAGTATGATTCCACAACTCGCCTCGGGTACCTCATCACTGCCACCGGCGCCGCGCTTGCCCTGATAGAGAGCAATTGGGATGCTGTCGTCGCTCCCGAGGACCTTGATGACGCCCCATCTACCACGACCGCGGCGCTTGCCAACGCGCTCCACTGGAACCGATCTTTGTTCATTGCAACCCACGGGAGCTTTGGAGGGGACCTCTACATCGGCCCGTACCTCACACGCGACGGTGCTCGCGCCGCACAGGTTGCTGACTCCATCGCGGGATACGACGTCGAGCCCGATGTCGACCCACATTACGGAGCGTACTGGCTCAAGCTTACGCCATCCCTGGTCTCCAGCAAGCTCAGACCCAAAGTGCACCCAGAGGCTATCTTCGTAAGCCTCGGATGCTACTCGGCGAGATGGGTGCAGTACTTTTTCGCGAACAACCTGCTAGAATGCGATCCCAATCCGACCTCCTGCAGCATCTCCGGTCCATCGTCGGTAGGCTACAATGCTGAAATGTGGAGTGACAACTTGGTTCTGGCCTACGACTTCATCGTCGCATCCATGACATGTACGTGTTCGCCCGACCGCTATGCGTCCATTGAGGGGCTCGTAGGCGATTGGGGGTTCGGCGGGCAGTGCAGGGGCTTGATTGAGGAGAGCCAATGGGACATTCGCGGCAACGCGCACAATGGCTTCCATCGACAAATCGACTGCCTCCGCGCCGTCGAGACTTCGGAAACGCGGGACGGAGGCCGTCCAGCCTGGCTTCCACTGGCGGCTGTGCCAGCGCCATTGGCGGCGGGACGAGGCCTGGTGCGCTCTGCCGACCCATTCGGCGTTGTCAGTCCTCGCCAAACGCTTGCCGCATCGACACACGAGGTTGAACAACGAATCAGGAAACTGAGCGGGCCGCAACTGGCACCTCCGCCGAGATCGGAGAGCAGCGCGATCGAAAAGACTCTCGAGCCGCAATGCCCGCTGTGCGCCGACGTCATCATCTATTCGTCGTCAGAGGCGATGGCGAACGCGGCCGCTCACCACTTCACTTACCAGGACAACGGGCACGGTCAGAACTCGGAAGTGCGTATCATCGTGGGCGGCGTGGATCCGAGTTCTGTGACTGATGCACTCGAGGAGACGATCGCGGCGAACTTCGACTTCAACGAAGAGCATCTGCCGAACCGGTTCCCGGTCCATCCGGGACCGGTTGTCGTGCTGGTCGGTGATGCGTCTCCTGTCGTCGTACGTACCCCGACGATGGAGGATGAGCACGAAGCCTGCGGAGATTGGGACTGCCGAACCTACTTCGATCTCGTTGATCTGAACCAAGATGGAAGACCAGAGGCTCCAATCCAAGTCATTCCAGCCCAGACGGTTCAGGACGTCTGGGACATATGCGACCGGGCAGAGGAGTGGAACGACGGTGACTGGGTTGAACCCTCGGGGTCCGTCGCCGTGTTCATGGACGACTTGCATTCAGGAGCACAGAGGACCTTTCTCAACGAGGCCCTCTCAATCACGGAAGACTACGGCAACGCCGGCATCCCAAGTCGTGGCATCAACCTCGATTCGCAAAACCAATCAGGTACCCAGTGTGCCGCCGGTGCAACCCTCATCAACCGCGGAGTACGTGATCTCTGGGTGATGGGTCGACAGACCACTCAGGATAATTGGACTCGGGGTATGCACGATTGCAATCTTGGAGCTTTGACCAGAAAGCAGCGGTTGGTGGTATTCGCGCCGAACTGCCAGACGGCTGCAATCTGGCGCGGGGACGCGCTGGCGGAGCAGTTACTCCTGGCTGACTCAGCAGGCACAGCAGCAGCAGCGGTCCTGGGCAACCTGAACGGGGACTACTGGAGGAAACACCAGATCGCCGGCCACGTTCTGCGCGAGGAGTACTTGTCAGCCGCCGTCGGCACGCCTCTCTCTAGGATCCTCTATGACGCTGTGTGCCGCCTGGGAGATCTTGGTTACTCTCACCTTGCTCGAGGCATGGTGATGCTCGGCGGTCATGCTGTCAAACGAGGCGAGAGCGCACCGCAGGGAATCGTTGAGCCCTCCGCTACGTGGCAGCGCCAGGGTCCAAGGCTCTGGCCCACCCCCTGGGATGGCCGGGGGATGCTTTACCTCTCCAATGTTGACGGCTGCGACGCCGCAACGGTAGAGGTCTTCAACGCGGCCGGCGCCAAGGTAGCAGAGTGGGACGCGCGAGCGGACGAGCAGAAGCGCACAGAGAGAATGGTCGCGACATCGGCTGCGCCGGACCGACACCTCACTTCAGGGGTATACTTCGCTCGTATCTCATGCGGCGGCGTGAAGACGGCCCGGACTCTGCTGGTTGTTCGCTAGCTCCGAGGAGTTTCGGTTGGATACGGGAGGGTTGCCCTGAGGACGTAGGTCAACGGGTTGCGGCGGTGGGGCTGGTAGCTGCTGCTACCGGTCGGTTCCGGCGCGGCTGCGGCAATCCAGTGCTCTTGCGGCAGGAGGCGGGGTCGTCATACTGGTGGTCCCAGTAGCGCCCCGCCCTCCCTCGTTTCCAATCCAGTGGCTCGGGGGCATCTCCCCCGACTTTCCCCCTGCTCGACGAATTCCCCCTCCTGATGCCCCAATGGGCTAGAACCGCCGGTTTTTCCGGCCGGGCTCCGCGGTGCCCCGGCTGTACGGTCAGGCGGTCGGGAGGATTGATGCGACGCACGCTCCGGCCGATCCTGGCCCTGGTCCTGGCGTTGGTGGTGGCGGGGACCGCCGGCGCCGGCAACATCCGCTACGTTCCCGGCCTGATCCGGCCCTCGATCCCGTTCCAGCCGGCTCGCGACATGACCCGGGGCTGGGGGTTCCCCTACATCATCGATGAGCGGGTCCTCGTGAACGACGAGCTCGGGACCGAGGCCAGCATCTGGATCCCCTACCACCCGATCACCCGCCGGATGTTCCGCGCCAGCTACGTGACCGTGACCCACACCGGGCAGGGCGATCCCTGCTTCATCCGGCTCTTCGGTCCTACCGCGGACACGACGTCCTGGCGAGTCGTGGCGGCCTCCCCCGACTCGATCCAGACCTGGTACTTCCCCGGCCTCGTCGACTCGCTCCGGTTCTGGAAGACGACCGACACCGGCCCGTCCCGCGTCCAGGTGCAGGCATGGTGAGGTGGGAGCCGCGGCGCACCACCGGCTACGCGGTCGGCATGGTGACGGACAGCCACATCTCCGCCTCCGTGGGAGCGGCGAACGTCCTGACCAGCCTGGACTGGCTCCGGAGCCAGGATCCGAAGCCCCGGGCGATCCTCCATGCCGGCGACATCAACGAGGTGCCGGCCGCCGCGAGCAGCTTCAGCACTTGGATCACCGAGCAGTCCGGCTGGCCGGATCCGGAGATCGAATTCCTGTACACGATCGGCAACCACGACGCAGAGATCCCCTGGGGCGGGCCGTACGGCATCACCCCGGCGGCGCCCCATGCCTCTATCGTGGCCCGCCACGCCCGGCTGTTTCGGGGCCGCGAGTGGTACCACCGCGACATCGAGTCGACCCGCGTCATCGTGATCAACAACCTGACCGACTGCCTCCACGAGACAACGGGGCGGAGCTGCTACTACAACTGCAACCCGCCCGGTGCCGAGTACGAGGTGAATCCGGACCACGGGGGCATCTCGATCGAGGGATCCCCGCAGCGCGCCTGGCTCGAGGCGGTCGCGAACTCGGACCATCTCTGGAAGATCGTGGTGGGGCACCGAGCGCTCTGGACGCCGTACGACGCGGACTGGCGGCCAATGAACCGCCTGGCTCGGCCGGCGCTGCGCACGCCGATCGACCACGGGGTGAGCCTCGTCTTCACCGGGGACGTCCATGTGGGGGCTCTGTCGGGACCGTGGTATCCGGCCGAGCCGGAAAACGAGGAGACCCGGGACCCGGGGCAGGTGGGGGCGTACTCGCTCAGCCTGGCCGGCGGGTACGTGGTCCGGAGCGTCGACGTCTCGCGGCTCCCCGGCTACACCGGAGGCGACGTGAACGACGCGGCGAACAGCACGACGGTGCACTGGGCCGATGGGAACGACAACCATCCGGGAGACCAGCATCTCTGCCATGCCGCGCACCTGACCTTTGCCGGCGACGAGGCGTACCTGCAGATCTTCGCCTGCTCGGACCTGAACCCGATAGGCGGTGTCGTCCATACCCAGACCCTGCGTCGTAACCCGGGAGCCGTGTGATGAGGAGCCTGCTCGTTCTGTTCTTGCTGCTGATCGCCACCCGGGCCTTCGGCGCCGGAGCCTGCTGCGACGATGAAGGGGGGTGCATCATCGTGGCCGACGCGGCGACGTGCGAAGACCAGCCCTGGGTGATCGACGACAACGACGGCGTGACCGCGTACTACAAGGGCAATGGGACGACCTGCGACCCGAATCCCTGCGTGCGGCCCTTCCTCACGCCGATTCGCCCGGCCGCTGTCGAAACCTACGTGTTCCGGAACGGAGTCTCCCCCACTCCGGACTACGACGGGATCCGGCTGGTGATGATCGCGCAGGACCTGGCCCCGACGACGAACTACTCCACCTCCGAACAGGTCTTCGTCGGGTACGACGAGGAAGACGGTCTCTACCGAGGCCTCCTTCGCTTCGACATCGCGGCGCTCCCCGACTCCTTTCTCGTCACGGAGGCCTATCTCCACGTCCTGAAGGTCGACGACGGGGTGGCCCCGTCGATCGGCGCGCCGTGGTTGGCGACCCGGCACGCCCACCTCTACCTGCACCGCGTGATGAAGCCGTGGGTGCCCGAGGAGGTGACTGCCACGGTGGCGAGCCTGGGGCTGAACTGGGGCACCATCGGTCTCGGGGACACCAACGGGTCGTGGCTCATCCTCGGCGCCGAACTCGCCCTCCCGGTTCGAACCGGCAGGTCGACGCTCATGACCGCCGACATCGATGACCTCCGACTCAAGGATGCCGGGTACGCGGTTGCGATCGGCGGGGACACGTTGGACTACCGGACAACCGCCGCCGGACTCGGTCTCGACCGGTTCATCCTGCCTGAGAGTGTCGCGCCGTTCCGCGGCCGGACCGGGTACACGCTCCCCTACTGGTGGAAGATCGAGCTGCGGGAACTGGTCGGCTTCTTCCACCAGAACCCGGAGCAGAACCTCGGACTCCTGCTCAGCCTCGACGAGCTTGCGGAGGACACGGACATGCTCGGGATCGAGTTGCGGGGCAGTGCCGCGGCGATTCCGGCCGAGGCGCCCTGGCTCCTGGTCCGTGGCGTCCACCTTTCTCGGGCCGCGACCGCTGCCAGTCGCCGGACCGCCGGCACCCGAATTGGAGGTTGATCGATGCGGTTCCTCATCGTCCTACTCCTGCTCGGTTGCGTCGCGTCAACCGCGATCGCCTACACGTACAGCGTGGACGTCACCCACCCGCGCATCCTGCTCTACGCCGACAGCCTCGCAGCGATCCGGGCGCGGTGCCTGAGCGGTGGGCCGCTTGCCACGAAGTTCACGGCATACGTTGCCCTCTACGAGACGAGGCTGACGAACCGCACCGTGCTCTACGTCGATGATTGGGCCCTGATTTACGCAATCAACGGGGACACCCGGTTCAGCGCCGCCGCGATCGAGGAGGCGATGAAGGTGGTCCGGACCAATGCAGATGCGCAGTCGGGCCACTGGCGACTCAATCATGCGGTGCTTACCTACGACTGGTGCTACGACCAGTTCACCGAGGCGCAACGGGACTCGGTCATCGCCTTCTGCCTGTACCGGCTCAACGCACAGGCCATGCCGGGGGTTTGGCACCGCGCCCAGGACTTGCGCTGGCAGTACGCACTGGCGATCTACGGGGAGGCCGGGGCGCAGAACGACTACGTTGCGACGAAGCTTGAAGAGTCGATCGAGCTGAATGAGGAGCACGTTCTCCCGTGCCTGGACGAAATCCAAGGTGGCGGGTCCAGCGGCTACTACCCCGGCGTCTACTACGGGATGCAGGCGATGATCTTCGACTGTCTGCGGCACAGCATCAACTACGTTGGTCCGGCCCTTGATTCCGACTGGTTCGCCAACAGCCCGACTCACTGGAGGCACCGGATCCGCCCGGACTGGCTGTGGGCTCGGACCACCGGACGCTACAACATGAGCGAAGCGCCCCTCTTCGGATACTTGGCCTACTTCGGCAACCGGATGGCAGACCCCTACGCTCAGTACCTGTGCAACGCACGCTCTCCGCTGGAGACAGATGCCTCGGGGTACCTTCCGGTGATGCTCTGGTACGCGCCCTCGATGACGGCTACGGCTCCGACTGATCTGACGTTCTCCGATGAGGAGTACGGCTACTACTTCTGGCGCAGCGGATGGACGCTCGGAACCGGGAGCAACGACCTACAGCTCGCGTTCTACAATGGCCCCGACGTGGAGCCGAACCATGAGCGGACGCAGAACATGCTCCACGTGACCCGCGGAAACGATGATCTCCTGATCAGCGCGGGGAAGTTCTACAGCGACGCGGACCAGCACTACACGCGCTATGTCAATCGAACCTACTCGCGGAACACCGCCCTGATCTACGACGCGGCCGAGAGTTTCGGCTCCGGCGTGCCCAACGACGGGGGGCAGAAGGATTCCGATTTCTCCCAGTCCGCGACCCGCTGGCCGAGCTGCCAAGCGAACGCGATCGGCTGGCGCGGAGACGGGCAGGCCCTCACCACCGCGACCGACGTGGCCGCATGGGCAGTCTACGGGGATGCGGACGACGCCTACTCCTCGGCGAAGGCGTCCCGGGTCCGGCGTGATGTCGTGACGCTGGCCGATCGTGAGGCGTGGACCGTGGTGCTCGATGACATCGCCCTGGCCGGCATCTTTCCGACGTGGCTGACGTGGCACACCATCGACCGGCCACGGATCAACGCGGCACTCTCCCAAGTGGCCGGGTCCGAGTACGGCGGCATCTGGGATGCTACCGCGGCCACCAGGATCGGCGTGCGCCGGGGTGACTCAGGTGCCCGCGTCTACCCGCGAGCTGTGGCGGGCGGGGATTTCACGACGCGCCTGGTGGGTGGGCAGTCGCTGGCGAGTCTGGTCTGGCGGCAGTCGATCACTCCTGCAGCAACGCTGACCTACGTCCTGGACCCGGCCGATCAGGCGTACGAGTGCTGGAGCTACGACGGCTACAACCGCAGCCCGACCCACTCCTCGGTATCCCAGGCGCAGATCAACGCCCGCAACGCCGAGCCGGAAGCGGCCGGCGACTGGAGAGTCGAGGTCCGGGTCGACGGGGCGGTCAGCCCGATCTTCGCGACGCTCATCAAGGCGGCCGCGATCGGGGACAGTGCGGAGACGGTGACGTGGCAGGCAAACGACTCGCTCGCGGTCGCGCTGGTGTCAGACGGGGCCGATGCGTTCGCGGTCGTGGCCCTGCCCTCCTGGCGCGTCGGCGGTCCGGTCACGGTGGCCGTCCCGGGAGCGGCGGAGAGCTGTGACGTCTACCTGCTCTTCGCGCTGTCGCCCGGCGGACGGTACCAGGTCGTCGACGACGGAGTCGGTGTCGAAACGGTGACGGCGGACGCCACCGGTTCGGCGCGGGTCACGGCTTCCTCGGGGCTGCTCTCACTCTCCCCGGCCGGCGAGGCGGGTCGCCGGTATTCGCGTCGCGTGGTGCGGCGGATTGAGGAGGGGCGGTAGTGAAGCCCGAGCTGGGCACGCCGTTTGCACCGGGGGGCGATGACGGTTCCCAGACACCGCCCGACGCCAGCTCGCGGCCGGGCGGTCCTCGCGATCTTGACCAGGCGCGGGTCTCGACCTGCCGACCATCCCCGGAGGCTGGATGATTGTCACCGATACGGTTGACTGCGGCGATCGCGTCTGGATTGACACCCGGGATCCCCGGGTGCGCGGCCCCCACTGCGCCATCACGGTGCAGCGGTCGCCCGAGGCGTTGGCGGTTTCCGTCGGGGACAAGCTCTCGTGGCGGGACCCCGGCACCTTCTGGACGCCGCTGGATCGTCACGGCCGGCCGATCGGCCCCCAAGACATCCCACTGACCCGGATCGGCTCTGTGGGGCTCCCCTACCCCGTGGAGCACGTGCTCGGGTTCACGGCGGCACCGGTGTTTGAGGCCGGGGCTGCGCGGTACCGGGCCGGTGTCGACTGGGCATTGGTGGAGAAGACGGCGTGGGTGCTGTCGCTTCGGGGTCTGCCCTGGTACCTGACCGATTGGTTCGAATCGGACCCGGCGCCTCGCTTCGGCGACCTCGAGCAGGCGCACTGCTTCGCCTCACGGCGGGAGGCCAAGACGGCCAGCTACCAGATCTATCAACTGACGGGGGGGCGGTGCTCCGTCGTCCCGGCTTGCGTTCGTGTTCGCGTCCGCGGCGGTGCGCGGACCGTTGAGCCGGTCTAGGTTTTTTCCAACGGTCGACTCTCGGGTCCGGTGTTAGATTCGGCTCGCGACTGGACCGGCCGGCGGCCTCCGGTGAGGACGCGGCCTCGATGAACCGACACGCGCTCCGGGTGAGCTTGGCTCCGGGCTACCGACACGCTCACGCCACGACGGCGCCCCACTCGCGGCTCAACTCAGGATCCGACGAGGCGTACTCCACCTACCGGAAGCTATCTCCATTCCTGGCCATCCGGACTGATCCGCTCTTCCCGGCTCTGGGATGGAGCGAGGCGTACGCGCGCGACCTATTCGAGCGTGGAGGCTCCCACTACCCAGTGCGATGGATGCCGCACGTACGGGAGGGGTTCGGGTGGCGCCGGCTCACCTACGGCGAGTTCTGCGTCTGGTACGGGCTCGAGCCGGAGGCGGTGCTCGGATCGGCGGAGGTCGCATGTGCGTAGCCGACATCATGCTGCTGCTCCTGGCCGTCGTCGGTTTCGCGTGGGGCGGGTACGGCGCGATCTACAACCAGCAGCGCTACGCCCGCCTGGCCGTCGCGGCTCGGGCCCTCGTGCGCGCCTGTCGGAACCAGGTGCCTTCCAACTGCGGCGTCGAGCGCGACTGTGCTCGGGTCGCTGCGGTGCTCGAAGACGATGAGTGAGGCCGGGGGACCCGCATGATCGGGCTGTCCGAGACAATGCGGCGGGCACTCGACTACGCCGCCACGCATGGCGCTCTCGTGCGATACCCCGGCGGTTACTGGGCGAAGCCGGGTTGGCGCCGCGGGGATCGTCCGTGGTTCGGCAACGCAACGGTGGACGCGCTCGCCTCCCGTCAGCAGCTGCACTTCACCCGGTGGCGCACCACCGAGGACGGCCGATCGATCCCTGTCCGTGCCGAGCGCCCGGGTTGTGTGGACGGTAGGGCGGCGCCGGAGCGTGCCCGATGACTGGTCCACGCCCACCATCCCCGACCGCACGGGTCGCGCAGAGCTGCGCCATCCATGGGGGCGTCAGCGGACTTCTCCTGCTCGCCGCGCTCCGCGCCCTCCCCTGGCCCGAGACCTGGGCTTGGATGCTCGCCTACCTCGCGGGAGGACTGGTCGTGTCGACCCTCCTCCTCTGGGTCGGCCATCAGTGGGAGTTCACCTGGCAAGCCCGCATCGCGACCCACCTCCCGTGGTGGGACCGCGACGGAAACCGAGCGGCGGCTCGCGCGTTTGCGGTCGGGGCGACGCTTGGAACCCTGGCCTATGTGCTCTGGCGATAGGAGGAGGTCATGAGCGTGAGGTTCAGTTCGGCAGAGGCAGCCCGGCTCTATCGCGAAGGCTGGACTCTCATCCGGATCGCCGAGCGATACGACGCCGCCCCGTCCACGGTCGCGAGTCGGATCCGCTCCCACGGCGTTCGACTCCGCCCGAGGGGAAAGCCGCGGCGCACCGAGCTCGATGACACGGACCGGCTCGTCCTGACGCTGGTGGCCGCCGGCAGCAGCCTCAGAGCCATCGCCAGACACATCGGCGTGACCCACCAGGCCATCATGCTTCGGCTCAGAAGGGCCCAGGCGATTCTGGCCATGGTGGAGGCCGAGACGAAGGCTACCGATGGCTGAGTTCGCGCCGGCCTTCGAGCAGACCCTGGCCCGTGAGGGCGGCTATCGGCTCACCAACGTGCCGAACGACCGAGGCGGCATGACGTTCGCCGGCATCGCTCGCCGGTCCCACCCCAGCTGGTCGGGCTGGAAGCTGGTCGACGCGGGCGCCGGCAAGGGTGACCCCTTCCTCCGCTCCATGGTCGAAGCGCTGTACCGCACCGAGTTCTGGAACCGGATCCGGGGTGACAGCATCAGCGATCAGGCCAATGCCGAGGCGCTCTTCGACTGTGCGGTCAACCTTGGTCCCCTCACGGCCGCCATGACGGCGCAGCGCATCGTCGGGACGGCTCCGGACGGCGTCATCGGTCCGATCACGCTGTCCGAGCTCAACCAGATCGACCCGCTCACCTTCCGACAGCGCCTGGCCCTCGAGCGCCTACGGCTCTACGCCGAGATCTGCGGGCGGGACCGGTCACAGCGCGTCTTCCTCCTCGGCTGGATCAACCGGGCGCTGGCGCTCTGCTGAGGCCGGGACACGAGACCACAGCGAACGGAGGACTGCAATGGCACGCAACGGCGACGACAACCCGGGCCTCCCCTACCTCATGACGGCCGACGAGCTGGGCGACTTCCTCCGCCGCTCCCGGCGTGCCATCTACACGATGAAGGACCGCGGCCAGCTACCCCGGCCGGTCCGGATCGGGCGCCGCGTCCTGTTCCGGCGGGCCGACGTGTTAGAATGGCTCGACGCGAAACTCCGAGCGCCGTCGTCCTCCGGAGGGAGACGATGAGCATACGGATACGGCCCTACCGCAGCGGCGGTTGGGAGGTCGACATTCACGTACGGCAGGCCGACGGAACCGTGATCCGCGAGCGCCGCCAGGCGCCCGTCACGTCGAAAACGGCAGCCGAGCGCTGGGCACAGGCCCGGGCGCAGGAGCTGGCGATCAACGGACGGAAGCCGCCCCCGAAGCCTGTTGCACCAACGCTGGCCGAGTTCGCGCCCCGTTTTCTGGACGGGTATGTTCGGGCGAATCGTCACAAGCCGAGCGGGGTGGTCGCGAAAGACAGCATCTTTCGGATGCACCTGCTGCCGGCCCTGGGGGCGAAGCGACTGGACGCGATCTCAGCCCGGGATGTGCAGCGGCTCAAGGGGTCGCTCGACAAGCGGTCTCCGAAGACGGTCAACAACGTCCTGGCCGTACTGGGAACCGTGTTGAAGGTCGCGGTGGAGTGGGGCGAAATCGATGCCATGCCGTGCCAGGTGAGGCTCGTGAAGCTCCCCCCTCCCGCCGAGGCGTCGTTCCACGACTTCGACGAGTTCGAGCGGCTGATCGTGGCCGCGGCGCAGATCGATCCGAGGACCCATCTCATCGTCCTGCTGGGCGGCGACGCTGGCCTCCGTTGTGGCGAGATGATGGCGCTCCAGTGGCCCGACATCGATCTGACGCGGCGTCAGCTCTGGGTTCGCCACGCCGAATGGAACGGGCACGTCACGCTGCCAAAGGGGGGCCGGGAGCGGCGGGTCCCTCTGACCACCCGACTCACCCTCGTGCTGCAGTCGCAGCGACACCTCCGCGGGCGCCGGGTGCTGTGTCACGCCGACGGAACGGGTCTGAACCAGGACAAGGTGCGGAATCTGACCGAGGCGGCGGTGCGGTTGGCCGGGGTCCGACAGACCGGCAGGGTCGTCCACACGCTCCGGCACACGTTCTGCAGCCACCTGGCGATGCGCGGGGTGCCGGCGATGACGATCCGTGAGCTGGCCGGGCACAAGGACCTGGCGACGACGATGCGGTACATGCACCTGAGTCCGGCCGCGATCGAGGACGGGATTCGGCTCCTCGAAATGCCGGCGCCGAGACAGATCACTGGAGACATACTGGAGACGAGGAACCCCTCGGAAGCTAAGTCCAAGGGGTTCAAGTAGTTACATGCGGGGTCGACGGGACTTGAACCCGCGGCCTCTGGCTTGACAGGCCAGCGTTCTAACCAACTGAACTACGACCCCGACGCGCCCGGCAAGCCAGGCGCAGAGGACAAAATAACCACACCGCGATCTTACGTGTCAACGGTGAAGTACCACCCCGCCGGGTCCCGCCGCCAGGCCCCGCGGGATCGATCCAGCCCCTCGGCCAGCGCGGTCAGCGCCTCGCGGCCGGGGCCGGACGTCAAGAGCGTCGGGGCCAAGGTCTTCCATCCTTCGTCCAGCAGGTGGGCGACGGCGGCCAGACAGGGGAGTTCCAGCAGGTGACTCCACGCGCGCCGCACTTCCGCCCCCGGCCACCCGCGGATGAGCGTCGCCACCAGCACCGGCCGGCCGGCGCTTCGCGCGCGCGCCGCCAGCGCCGAGCACTCCGCCGTCGTCGCCCCCTCGCCGATCCACCAGACATCCGCGACCGGTCGGCGCCGCAGCCGAGGCGGCTTCCACCCGCGGAGCGACGCGTAGGGCCCAAGTCCTTCGGGCAGAATCCAAATCCACGGGCCTGCGGGCAGAGTCTCCGGATCCTCGCTGCAGCGCAGAGCCGAGCGATGCAGCCGTGCCAGGCGCGCGGAATCCTCCACCGCGGGAGTGGGAGAGCGCCGCCGCGCATCCCACGCCGCCAGCGACTCCGCCGCGCGACCCGCAGCTTGGTCACGGCGGCGGGCGAGCGACTGTCCGTCCAGGCCCTCCAGCGCCACCAGCCCCCCCTCCCAGTCGCGTCCCACCAGGAGAAGGTCGTTCCCCGCCTCCAGCGCCTGCGCGGCGACCGTCGCACGGTGGGCGACCGCCGCCATGTCGAGGGCATCGGTCACCCGCAACGCCCGCCGATTCCATCGCGCGAGACGCCCCAGCACGCGCCGGTCGAGCGACGCCGGGATTCCCGTGCCCCAATCGACGTGCGCCCCCATCACCCACGGCGTCTCCGCTTCCACCGCTCCGCCGGCCAGCTCGAAGGCGCGCAGCGCGGCTCGAAACGGCGCTTCGTGGCGCGCTCGCTCGCCCGCCTCCATCCGCGGCAACTCCCGGTGGCTGTCGCGCGAGGTCCCGCCGTGCCCCGGAAAGTGCTTGAAGCAGGCGCCCACGCCCGCGCGCGCCAGACCCGCCGCGAAAGCCACGCCGTGCGCGGCCACCAGGGCGCCATCGGCGCCGAACGAGCGCGAGCCGATCACCGGGTTCTTCGCCTCCGTATCGAGATCGAGGCAGGGGGCCAGGCTGACGCCGATCCCCAGCGCGCGCAGGCGTCGTCCGAGCAACCGTCCCACGAACTCGGTCTCGTCCACCCGCCCGATCCGGCCCAGCGCGCGCGGCGTCGGCACCGACGGCCAGGCGCCGCCCGAAGGTGAGAGCAGCCTGCTCGTCTGCGTGATCAGTCCACCCTCTTCGTCCGCGACCAGCACGAACGGCCGATTCCGCGGCGCCAGGCGCACGACCTCGCGCCGCAACGCCCGCGCGGCGTCGACCGAACCACCCAGGTTGTCACGGAAGAGGATCAGCCCCGCGAGCCGTCCGGCCCGGATCGCATCGGCCAGCGGCCCCGGGAGATCGGCCCCGCGGAATCCGAGGATCCAGACCGAGGGGGGTGTGATCACGACGCGCCCCTCCGCGGCGGCTCGGGCCGGCCGCGCGTGGCCACGATGCCCGGCGCGCTTCTCAGTAGAGCCGCGCAACCTTCGACCCGCGGTAATAGAACCGGATGATCTGGTCATGCCGGTAGCCCGCCTCCGCCATTCCCATGGCGCCGAACTGGCACATGCCGACGCCGTGGCCGTACCCCTGTCCTTCGATGCGCACGCGGGAGATCCTCCCCCCCTTCTTGCGCACGTCGACCTTGGTCAGAAGCGCGCTCCGCAGCCCCTCCCCGTTCGGCCGCCGCAGCACCCAACGGATCTCATCGCCGCGCAGCTCCACCGAGCCGTGAGCGAACTTCAGCTTGAGCCGTGCCACGCGCTGCGACGGCGATCGGTCGACGATCTCGATCCCGGTGAGACGCCCCGCTTTCTTGCGGCTCCAGTCGGAGCGGACGCGGGGGATCGACTTGCCTAAGACCTGGTCGAGCTCCGTGCCGGTCCACTCCTGCTTCCACCGGAAGTGCGGCGAGGCCTTGCAGAATGATCCCTCGACCCGTCCGGTCCGATCGCGCACCCCGCGCAGGCAGCTCTCCGGCGGTCTCTTCCAGACCTCGTCGGGCGACGCGGTGTGCCCCCCGCAGGTCGAGGAGTAGAACGCGCGCACCGGCCGCCCCTCACAGAGGGCGACCTCGCCGCGCGTTTCCTCCACCGCTTCGCTGCAGCCGGCCCGCTCTGCCGAGCGGCCGCCATAGACCTGGTCCTCGACCGTCGCGAGGAGGTCGAACCCACGGTTCTGCCACCGTCCCAGCATCGACAACGTGTAGCTGCGTGCCGCCACCGCCTGGGCCTTCAGCGCCTCGGCGCGAGCGGGAGGTTGCGGGCCGAGCTCCAGCGGCAGCACGGCGCAGAGGTACGACTCGAGATCGAGCAGGTTCACGACCGTCACGCGGCCGCCCGCCGCCCACAGCAGCAACTCGCCCCGGTAGGAGCGGTCGCCCACCTTCAGCAGACCTGACTCCGGGTCCTCCGCGAAGGCATAGACCGTGTCGGCCAGAACGCCCCGCGTCCGGCCGGCGCCATCACGAACCACGAGGGAATCGCCGCGGGCGGTGAAGCGCCACGGCTCGTTCGGCGCGATCCGCGTCGTGCGACGACCCGAGGCGACGATCCCCAGTTGCCACGCCCCGTCGGCCTGCACATCCGCGGCGGACACTTCCGGCGCGACGCCGATCCGGATCAGGGGAATGCGAGGAGCGTCGGGAGCAGAAGCGGCCTCAAGCGCCGACGCGGCGCCGGCGAGCAGCGCGATGGCCGCCGCCAGGGCGAGCAACTCGAGGCGCGACGCCGGCGCGAGAAGCGGCCGCACCGCCCCAGCCGTCAGCGACGCGCGCCGGAGAAGATCGAGCCGACCCCGAACGACACCTCCCAGAGCGGACTGACGCGTCCGGGGAGGCCGACGAAGTGGACCGCGCTGCCGAGATCGAGATAGATGCCCGACACGCGGTGGAACTCCACGCCGCCCCGCAGGTGCCAGCCGGTGCGAAAGAGGTTGTGATCGATCAGGTCGTCATCGTCTCCGAGCGCATCGCCATCCAGCCCGACCGGAGTGCCGGCGGCGGCCCAGGTGCTGCGGATGTCGTAGAAGCCCGGGCCGAATCCCGCGTACGGAATCCAGAAACGGCCTTTCGAGATCCGCTCGAAGTGGTAGACCAGATCGAACGTGATCGGGATCACCCGCATCGAACGCGAACGCTCGCCCAGCTGCCCGCCCCAGCGCGGGGCGCGATGGGGATTCGAGACGGCGTGATCGGCCCCGTCCAGCCAGCGGCTGCCGACATCGGCCCGTAGTTCCAGCGCACGGGTGATCGGCAGCCTCCCGGTCAGCGCGAAGCCGGGTCCGGGATTCCAGTCCCGGTCGGCTCGGCCGGTCCAGCCGGAGGCGACGAGTTGGACCGCTCCCGACGGCCCCTTTCCCGCCGCGACCGCATCCGACGGCGCGGCGACCAAGGCCGTGGCCGCGAGCAACAGTCCTAGGCAGGCAAGACAGGTCCAGCCTTTCATGGGGATCCTCCCTGACGCACCCTGGAATCGTGTGGCCGTCCGGCCAACCGGACCGCACGCTAGCACCGGCGTTCGGTCGGGGCAATCTCTAGGTTGTGGCACGAATCCCGGTGTTGTCCTGAGCTGACGGGACAGCTCCCGGTCCT
>CAYJLF010000016.1:0-151760 GCA_964371055.1 uncultured bacterium
ACCGCCCGATCGGGATGGGCAGAAGCCGGCGCCGTCCCGCCAATCCCCAATCTTCAGGCCACAACCTACCAGTTCACGATCGGCAGGACGCGGCGCCAGCCCGCGTTGTCCGCCACCACGTTCACGACACCGATCTGCAGGCCGCGCAGCGCGCGCGCATAGTTGATGACGCCGATCGAGAGTCCGATCTGCCCGCCGCGCATCTGGTTGAAGGCACCCACCGCGGCGCCCCGCAGCATCCGGTCGACTCCTGTCCGCGTCAGTCCCGCCGAGGCGACCAGACCGCGTGCACTGCCAACGCTGGTCCAGGCTCCGCCGATCGCCACGCCACGGAGAACGCCACCAGCGCCGGCCCCGAGGCCGCCGATGATCGCGCCGCGAACGTCCCCGCCGGCGCCACATCCCAGTCCTCCCAGGCCGAGGCCGGTCAGCTCGTCCCCGGCGCCGCAACCGAGGCCGCCGATCGCGATCCCGCAAAGATCCTCCCCGGCACCGCAACCGAGGCCGCCGATCGCGATGCCGCGAAGATCCTCTCCGGCGCCGCAACCGAAGCCGCCGATCGCGATCCCGCGAAGATCCTCTCCGGCGCCGCAACCGAGGCCACCGATCGCGATCCCGCGAAGATCCTCCCCGGCGCCGCAACCGAGGCCACCGATCGCGATCCCGCGGAGATCCGCCCCGGCGCCGCAACCGAGGCCGCCGATCGCGATCCCGCGAAGATCCTCTCCGGCGCCAGCCCCGAGCCCGCCAGCAACCACACCAGTGATGTCATCGCCTGCTCCCGCGCCCAAGCCGCCAACCAGAATGCCTCGTGCGCTATCTCCGGCGCCGGCGCCCAGGCCGCCGAGCACGATGCCGCGCGCGCCGTCCCCGGCGCCTGCACCCAGGCCGCCAACCAAGATGCCTCGCGCGCTATTGCCGGCGCCGGCACCCAACCCACCGACGAGGATCCCCGAACTCGAATCCCCGGCCTCGACCCGGAGCCCCGCGACGGCCAGCCCCTTCACCAGGCCGGCTCCCCTCACTCCCCACAGCCCCGCGTGGATGCCGCGCAGCTCGCCTCCGCCCGGCGCCCAGCCGAGCTGGAGGCCCTCGTAGCGGGCCTCGTCATTGTCCCTGGGAAACCAGAGGGTGATGTTGATCCCCTGGATCTTATGGACCTCACCATCGCGGAGGTTGAATCGCAACCCGCGGAACCGGGGCAGGTTGCCGAATCCGATCCCCTCTTCCCGGCTCGGCACGCCAAACCCGCTCGCGCCGGCACGCTCCGTCCCCGCAAGGAGAAGGAGCGCGAGGAGCAGAGAGCAGAGCGCCCCGCGGAAGGGCTTGAGACTGGAGAGGATAGTCGCGTGGTGGCAGGATGCGGCCGGGGCGAGCGGCATCGTGATCCTCCTTCGGGTGGGGGTAGTACGCGAACACCGGGCGAGAGACGCGCACGCGCCGCCGAAGGTTGCATCACCTGGCGCCTGGCGTCGAGCCGGCCTCCCGCGCCGGCGCCTTCAGGGGCCGCTTCCCCCCAGCCCGGGGCCCGCCCGCCCGGCGCCCGTCCGCCCGCTGTCCCGCTGCCCGCTCCGGCAACCTCTCAGATCATCCGGTCCACGTTCCAGACGATCATCCGCATCCGCTGCCGGCAATCAGCGCACTGCGCATCGATCGCCGCCAGCAACTCGTCGACCTTGGCCTTCTCCACGACCGTGAAGATGATCGACGACGTTTCGGGGAAGGCTCTCGAGCCCAGGCGGATACCGCTCTTCCCCACGCCGTAGACGGTGGGAATCTCCGTGTAGCCGAGCACCTGGTGCTCGCCCAAGGCCGCCTCCACTTTCTCCTTGTGCGTGCTCTCCACGACGATCATCAGCATTTGCATCGCTAGGATTCCCGCACCTTCAGCTTCCGCAGGAAGGTGATCATCGGACACCACTTCGTGAAGGCTGACTGCAGCAGGTTCAGGCCGACGAAGGCGGTAAACCAGTACCAGTTCGGATGCACAAAATGCCCCAGCGCCACCGACAGCAGCACGAAGAACCCCGCGATCGCCCGCAACCATTGATTCAGATCCATCGATCTCTCCTTCCCGCCGCGGCCTGGCCGCGGCGTCAGTCCTGTTCGGAGACCGGCGCCGCCGACTTGCGGCCGCGCAGGTAGAGGTAGTACAGCAGTGGAATCACAACGAGCGTGAGGGCGGTCGCGACCAGCACGCCGAAAATGAGCGACACCGCCAGTCCCTGGAAGATCGGATCGAGCACCATGACGAACCCCCCCGCCACCAGCGCGAGGGCAGTCAGGACGATCGGCCGCAACCGCACCGCCCCGGCCTTCACCACTGCCTCTTCGAGCGGCGTTCCCGCCTCCAGTTCCAGGTTGACGAAATCGACCAGCAGGATCGAGTTGCGCACGATGATCCCCGCCAGCGCGATGAAACCGATCATCGAGGTGGCGGTGAAGAAGATCCCGGTCACCCAATGTCCCGGCAGGATCCCGATCAGCGTCAGGGGAATCGGCGCCATGATGATGAGCGGCGTGATGAAGCTGCCGAACCAGGCGACGACCAGGACATAGACGAGGAGCATCACGACTCCGAACGCGATTCCCATGTCGCGACCGACCTCGTAGGTGATCTGCCACTCTCCGTCCCACTTCAGGCTGAGCCGGTCTTCGGAATCGGGCTGCTTCGCGTAGTGCTGCGCGATCTCGTACCCCTCCGGCAGGCGGATCGCCGCGATCTGATCCTTCAGGTTAAGGACACCGTAGATCGGGCTCTCCTGTGCGCCGGCCACTTCACCGGTCACGTAAACCACCCGCCGCAGGTTCTTGTGGTAGATCGACCGTTCCTCCGTCGACGGAACGACCTCGACCAGTTCGCTGAGCGGCACCATCCGGCCATCGGGGGCGTGCAGCGCCAGCCCGCCGAGATCGGCCAGCCGCGGACGCTCAGTCCTTTCCATCCGCAGCACGACCGGAACGGGCTCCCGGCCGTTCTCGTCATGCAGCACACCGGCCTCGTGCCCCCAGCCGAGCATGGCCAGCTTCTGCGCCACCATCTCGGGCGTGATCCCCGCGAGCGCCGCGCGCTCGGGGTCAACCCGGAACTCGAGGCGCGGTTGCGGGTCCTCGACGAACCAGTCGACATCGACGATCCCCTCGGTCCGCTCGAAGATCCGCTTCACCTCCGCCGCGACTTCCGTCTGGCGCTCCAGGTCGGGCCCGTAGATTTCGGCCACCATGGTGGAGAGAACCGGCGGTCCCGGCGGCACCTCGGCCACCTTGATCCGCGCGCCATGCCGCTCGGCGATCGGGGTGAGCAGTGGGCGCACCTTCTTCGCGATCGCGTGGCTCTGCTCCTGGCGATGATGTTTCGCCGCCAGGTTGACCTGGATGTCGGCCACGTTCGGTCCGCGACGAAGGAAGTAGTGCCGGACCAGGCCGTTGAAGTTGATCGGCCCGGAGGTGCCGACGTAGACCTGCAGGTCGGTGACATCGGGCTGGTCCCGCAGCACCTTCGCGAGGTCGCAAGCCGCGGCCCGCGTCTGCTCCAGGGTGGAGCCCTCCGGCATATCGATCACGACCTGGAACTCGCTCTTGTTGTCATAGGGGAGCATCTTGATCCGCACGGCACGGACCCCGACCAGCGCCATCGATCCGACGAGCAGGACTCCGACCGCCGCGAGCGTTATGTTCCTGAGGCGGGGGCGGTGGATCATCGGCTCGACGATCGCGGAGTACCAACGCTCGATCCGGCTCTCCTCTGGGGTCTCCTCCACCGGGTCGCCCGGTTCCGAGCGCCCGTCACTCCCTTCTCCCGCCCCGGCCGCCGACACGCGCTTGGGACCATGATGGCCCTTCTTCAGCACGCGAAGGGTCACCCAGGGAGTCACAACGAACGCCACCAGGAGGGAGAAGAACATGGCCGCCGACGCGTTGATCGGGATCGGTCGCATGTAGGGGCCCATCAGGCCGCTGACAAAGGCCAGCGGCAGGAGTGACGCGATCACGGTGAACGTCGCCAGGATGGTCGGATTGCCCACTTCGTCGGTCGCATAGACCGCGGCCCGCTTCGGCGTGGTCCAGCCGAGCTGGAAGTGCCGGTGGATGTTCTCCACCACGACGATCGCATCGTCGACCAGGATTCCGATCGCGAAGATGAGCGCAAAGAGCGTGACCCGATTGAGGGTGTATCCGAACAGGTAGCTGAGCGCCAGGGTGAGAGCGAGGGTCACCGGCACCACGACCGCCACGACGATCGCCTCGCGCCGTCCGAGAAAGAAGAAGATGAGCCCGACGACGGCCAGGGTGGCGATGAGCACGTGGCCGATCAGCTCGTTCGACTTCTCCTCCGCCGTCTCGCCGTAGTTGCGGGTGTTCGTGATCTCGACCCCCTGCGGGAGCGAACTCTTCTCGAAGCGATGGACGACCGCCTCGACCTGCTTCGCCAGGGCGACCGCGTTCGACCCCGGCTTCTTCGCCACCGACACCGTCACCGCGGGCACGCCGGCGGGAGTTTGCTCGATGCCTTTGTCGGCCGCTTTGGGGCCGACCCCGAAGAGCACGACGGTGGCCTGCTCCGACGGGCCATCGGTCACGGTTGCCACCTCGCCCAGGCGCAAGGTCCGGCCGTCCCGGACCCCCACGATGACCTCCCTCACATCATCGACGGTACGGAGGAAACGTCCCGCGGAGAGGGTGATCTCGCGATTTCCCTCGCTGAACGATCCGGCCGGCAGTTTCCAGTTCGCCTGCCGCAGCGACTGCGCCAGCGAGAGGGCGCTGACCCCGTATCCCTGCAGCCGTTCCGGATCGAGCAGCACGCGGATCTCGCGCCTCTCACCCCCGATCAACTCGACCTCGGCGATGTCGGGGATCTTTTTGATCTGGAGCGCGAGCTCCCCGGCGACCTGGCGCAGTTGATAGCCGTCATGCTCCTCGCTCCAGAGCGTCAGGGCGACGATCGGAACGTCGTCGATCGACTTCGGCTTGACGAGCGGAGGCCCCGCCCCTGGTGGGATCCGGTCGGGGTGGGCCATGACTTTGGCGTAGAGTTTGACCAGGCTCTCTTCCGGGTCCTGTCCGACTTTGAACCGCACGATCGCCATCCCGAAGTTCGGGCTGCTCGTGGTGTAGACATATTCGACGCCCGGGATCTCCCAGATCAGCTTCTCGAGCGGCGTCGACACCCGTTCCTCGACCTCACGCGCGCTGGCACCGGGATAGGGGACGAAGACGTCGATCATCGGAACCTTGATCTGCGGTTCCTCCTCGCGCGGCGTGATCACGACCGCGAACACTCCCAAGGCGAGCGAAGCGAGGACGATGAGCGGCGTCAGCTTGGAGTCGATGAAAGCCTGCGCCATCCGCCCCGCCGGGCCGAGCGGCTTGCGGGCCATCTTGAGGAGGCTGGTGTCGCGTTGCAGGTCGTTCATGGACGCACCTCGACCCTCGATCCGACCTCGAGCGCCGACGGCGGCTCGAGCACGACCGCTTCGCCGCCGGCCAGGCCCGACGTCACCTCGGGCGCCGCGGCCCGATCCTCGTTGAGCGACACCATGCGGAACATCGCCCGCCCATCCTCCGCCACAAAGACTCCCGTCATCCCGCCACGGCGGACGACTGCGCTCGCCGGCACCCGCAGGACCTGCCGCTCGCCCATCGGAAGGAAGGCCCTTCCGAAGAGACCCGCCCGCAGCGAGGGATCCTCTTCGAGATCGATCTTGACCAGGATGGAGCGGGTGGCGGGATCGGCGGCCGGAGTCACCTCGGACACCGTCCCCCGGATCGTCCGGCCGGGAACGGCCGGCACCCGGACCTCGACCTGCGCGCCGACCACCGCCGCTTCGGCCCGAGAGGCCTCCAGCGAAGCGAAGAGGCGGAGGTGCGTCGTGTCCTCCACCTTCATGAGAGGGCGGCCGGGCGAAGCCAGGTCTCCCTCTTCGCACAACTGGTCGACGACTCGGCCGTCGAACGGAGCCGGGATCCGCGCGTAGGCCTGATAGGAAGTGGCGGTCGCGACCGCCCCCTCCGCCTGTCGGACGGCGCCGAGCGCCGTCTCGTGCTGGTATCGCGCCTGGTCGAGTTCGAGCTGCGAGGCGGCTCCCCGCGCGCGGAGCTGCTCGAAGCGCCTGAAGTTCGTCTCCGCCAGCGTGGCCGCCGCCCGAGCCTGCGCGAGCCCTCCCTCGGCCTGCGCCACCTGGCCCGCCACATCACGGCTGTCGATGACCAGGAGGATCTCTCCCTTTCGGACCGGATCGCCCGCCTTCTTGCGGATCTCGACCACCGTGCCCATCACCTTGCCCGCGATCGTCGCCTCGTGCGCGGACCGGAGGGTGCCGACCGCCTCCACCATCCCCGACTCGCGCTCGGGCTGGATCCGGGTAACGCCCACGCTCACCGGCGCGGACTCCGCACGCTTCTCCTCATGCCTGGCGCAGCCGGCTCCGGCCACGATCGCGAACGATGCGCCAAACCCCAGCGCGAGCAGGACCCCGCGCGCGCCGGACGAACGCAGGCGCCGGCTCCCCGGCGCGCCCCAGATCGAGATCATCGTGTCACCTCCGGTACCGGCTCCTGGCCGATGGTGAAGAGAAGAGTCCGCGTGGCCGTCCGCAGATCGAAGCGGGCCTGCGTCTCACGCACCTGCGCCTCATGGGCCTGGGTCTCGGCGTCGAGGAGATCGGTCATCCGGGCCACCCCCTGGCCGAACCGCTCCTCGATAATCGCCAGAGCGCGTTCCGCCGCTCCGACCGCTCCCTGGTTCGCCGCCAGGCGGGCGCGAGCCTCCTCGACCGCTTGCCATGCCTGCCGGACCTCGAACTCGAGTTGCTGGCGGTAGGCGCGACCGGCCTCTTCCGCCCCCCTCGCCTCGTGCTTCGCCCGCGAAACCCGCGCGTGGGTCTGCCCCCAGTTCCAGAGCTTCCACTCAGCCATCGCGGCGAGGGTTCGACTCTCGCCGTGCGTCCCGAACGCGCGGTCGTCGTTCCAGGCCCAACGGGCCGAGACGCCGATCTGCGGGAAGTACTCGCCGCGAGCGCGTCCGACCCCGGCGTGCGCCGCCTCGATCTGGCGGTCGACCGCCTTGAGATCGGCGCGGTTCGACATCGCCGTCGCGAGCGCATCCTCGTAACTTCCAGGCAGGGTCGGTTCCGTCCCTGCGACATCCTCCAGCCGGAACTCACGCGCCTGGTCGACCCCCAGCACCCGACCGAGTCCGGCCCGCGCCAATCGTTCACCGTTTCGGGCGCGAATGCGATTCTCGTCCATCTTCGCGAGCTGCACCTGCGCCTGCAGATAGTCGCTTTCCACCATCATGCCGACGTCGTAGAAAGCTTCGGCCTGATCGACGTGACGGGCGGTGGTCGCGTGCGCCGCCTCGGCCAGTTCGCGGAACCGTCCGGCCAGGAGCGCGCCCAGGTAGGCCTGCGTGACACCCAGGTCGACCGCGCGCACGGTGTGGTCCCGCACCGCCTCGGCTGCCGCTGCCATCCGGCCGGCCTGCCGTATCCCGTACTGGAGCGATCCGCCGGTGAAGAGCGGGAGCCGCACTTCCAACTCGGTGGTGAAGTTGTCGAAATCTTCCGGATCGTTGGGATCGGTCTGCGTGAACGTCGGGAACGAGAACCGCTCCTGCATGAGTTGCAGGCCAAAGACGTCGGCCGGGGAGTCGGTGCGGAGCGCAATCTCGCGTCCCTCCACCGACGGCAGCCGATAGAGCCACGCCTCCCGCTTCGCGGCGCGCGCCGCTTCCTTACGCGCGTCGGCCTCCCGGATCATCGGACTTTGCGCCCGCGCCAGCCTGACGGCGTCGGTCAAGCTCAGGGGTTCCGCGCCCCGCGCCGATCCGGCCAGGACGAGCGCCAGGATCGCCGCGACCGCGGCCCCTCCCCGGGCGCCCCGCGCGGGCCGGGCCGCAGTGCCGCTGGCCCGTGCCGCCCCGCCGGCGCGCCCGGCTCCGTCAGAAACCACGAGCAGTCCACCGCGCCGTGGTCTCCGTGCCTCTCGTCGATCACTCACGCTGCTACCCTCCTCCGTCTCCCCTCCCACCGATCGACCTTCTCGCTTGCTCCAGGCCGACCCGGCGGGAGAAACTTGCTTTGTAGAGTGTATGCGTATATGATTGATTAGTCAAATAGGAAATCGATTGGCCCTGCCGCAGTCGTCGGCCGGGTTCCTGACCGGACTCCGGGAGAGCAGATGAGCAGTAAGCCCATGAACGACAAGACGATGGAGCTAGTCGCCGAGCGCTTCCGGGTCCTGGGTGACCAGCAGAGGCTTCGCCTCCTCCAGGCGCTGGGAGACCGCGAGCGGGCGGTGGCCGACCTCGCCCAGGAGTGCGAGACCTCGCCGGCGAACGCCAGCAAGCACCTGGCGGTGCTCCTGCGGGCCGGGCTCGTCGCCCGCCGCAAGGAAGGGCTCTACGTCTATTATCGCGCGGCCGACCCGTCGATCTTCCAACTCTGCGACCTCGTCTGCGGCAGCATCCGCACCCGGCTGGCGCACGAACTGACCGAACTCGGGCCGGTCGAGACGTCGCCGACGGGACGAAAGACGGTCGCGCGCACCCGTACCGGCATGTAGGCGGCCGGCGGGCGGGATTCGGAGATTCGGGCGGGGACTGAACTCTGGCCAAGTCAGATCCGGCTGACGGGAGCGGCGCGGAGCGTAGCGGAGGTTGTGCGGCGCGGTACGGCCGTGCTTCCATCCCAGCGCACGGGGCCGTCGGTTGGATAGGCGCCCAGAGCGCAGAACCGCCGAGTAAGGTTCCCAGAGGAGATTCGTGCGGTGACGACTGCTCTCCTGATCCTTACGGTGCTTGCCGCCTGGAACGGCTTGCCTCTTGCGTTCTACTCCGACGCCCCTCCTGTCCCCCGCGTTCAGAGCGCCATCGCGGTGTGGGAGGAATATCAAGGGGCTCTCCGGGACGGAGACGAAGAGAAGGCACGGACGTGCTGGACCGGCGCCGCGCGGCGGTATCCGGTCTTCGACTTCAACCTGAAGTTCGACCACGCGGTCTGGTCCGCCCGCAATGATTCCGTCAGGATTGTCGAAGCCACCGAGAACGACTCTTATGTCGCCCTGCACGTGTCGTCCCCCCACTGGAAGCAGACCGCCTGGAGCGGCCCCCCCGACCGCACCTACTACGTGGTGCAGGATTCGGCAGCTCACCTGGCCAACCCGACCGAGGTTCTGACCGACGGATGGCAGCAACGGACGACCGAGCACTTCGTCCTGCACTACCCCAAGGACGGCCGGCTGACGGATGAGCAGGTGAATCGACTGGAAGAGTCGTACCGGGAAACGTCTTCAGGCCTCGGCGTTTCGCTGGATCGGCGCATCGACTACTACAAATGCGATTCCGCCAAGACGGTGGGCGCCCTCCTGGGCTCCGGCCCGGCCGCCGGGCGTGCCGGGATCGAAGATTGGATCGTCGCCGCCATGGGCTGGACGTCGCATCACGAGGTGGTCCACGTGTTGACCGGCCAGCTCTGTCGCCGGCAGCCCCCCTCTCCCATCATGGAGGGCGCCGCGTGCTACTTCGGCGGCGCCGGCTTCATCGCGCGAGAGGCGCAGCTGGCGTGGGCCAAGACCCTGGTCGAGCACGATGAGGCCATGCCCCTCGCTACCCTGCTGGACGAGCGTGGTTTCTGGTCGGCCGCGCAAATGAACGACCCCTACGCCGAGGCGGCCGCTTTCAACGGTTTCCTGATCGACCGGTACGGCGTCGAAGCGTACAAGGCGCTCTATCGCCTCCACGACGAGTCCGACAGTCTGCCGGCGGCGCTCAGGAAGCTCTCCGGCAGAACCCTTCCCCAACTCGAGAAAGAGTGGGAGGACTGGCTGGCGGACCTGGACGTGCCGACCATCGAGCTCCCCAGCCTGCCTGGCACAGAAGCGCAGGCGACCGAGATTTTCCGGATGGACGATCCTCCCCACGACGACAACGGCGACGGGCACTTCGTCTACCCCCTGGCGCCGGCGTACCAGCCGGGGATGTTCGACCTCACCCGATTTCGCGTCCTCTCCGACGCGACGCGAGTCTGCTTCGAGCTGACCTACCGGGACCTCGTCGAGTGGCCCGAAACCTCGGCATGGGGATTCGGAGGAACATTTACCCGCATCGCGATCGACGGTGGGGGACCGGGGGACGACGAGTTCTTCACCTTCCGATGGGGCACGAATGCCACCCTCGAAGGGTCGTGGGACTACCTCATCGACGTGAGCGACTGCGGCGTCGTGTTGGTGCGCGATGGCCGCGTTGCGGCCTGCCTCAAGCGAGTGGCAGGGCCGGCGCGGCTGGGCGATGCCGCGCAAAACCGGATCTGCTTCTCGGTGCCTTGCGACGCGTCCGAGAGCGCGAGAAGGGAGTGGCGGTACGCCGTCGCGGTGGGCGGATGCGGCGACCGAGGGAGGCACTTTCGAGACCTGGCGGGGGGGTTCCTGGCCGTGGCGGAAGAGCCCTCGGAACACATCGGCGGAGGCGGCAGCCCCGACTCGAGCAACACGAACGTCTATGACATTCTGCTACCCGCAGATCAGGAGCAGGCAAAGATCCTGGCGGGGCGTCCCGCCATCGTTCCGATGGTAGGGCCGTCGCGCGGCGGCAACTCCCCCGGGGAGGAGCGGGGCGATCGATCCGAGAAACGCCGGTAGGAGCCCCGGTCGGCCCCCAGTGCTTCGTCGCCCACCGGTGCTTCGATCCAGCGTCGCGTGCCCGCGCTCCCTTCCGCGGCCCCTACGGGTAAAGCGCCTTGACCGAGCCCCAGCTCCCGTTGCGCACCGGCGTGCTCTCCTCCCCGACCCACGGCCCGATGCCGAAGGCCCGAAGCGCGTAGCCGACGACGCTCGGATGGGCCCAACCGGTGGGGTAGCCGATGCCGGGGGCGATGTTCGTGCGCGGCGTTCCGCCAAACCCGTTCTGGTCCATCGCGCAACCGAACTGCTCGATACTCCAGGAGAAGCTGCGGGGCCAGTAGCCGACGAAGACACCGCCGGTCACGGCCTCGGCATCCACCACGTCGAAGTCGTGAAGGGTCACGGTCGGCCAGAACCCGACTCCGGAAACCGGCACGAAAGGCGTCAACGAGAGCACGTTCCCCGGGTTGGTGGTCGCGGCATCGTAGCTCCAGACGTAGAGGTCGATCGTCCCCTCACCCGACATCGTGCCCCAACAAGTCAGATAGAGCTCGATGCCACAGACCGTGCCGGAGGTCAGGTTGGGATACCCCTCGGCGAAAGAGCCATAGTCCGGCTCCTGGACACCCGCGAACCCCCAGGTGAAGGCATTCTCCGTGGTCCCGTCGTGGTTCTGTAGGAGCGTCGAAGGCGGGCAGGGATCGCTCTCGGTCGCGGGCCCGCGGACCCCCTCTCCCCCGATGAAGCTCCAGGTGTCCGCGAGAGCCGGTCCGGCGAGGATCACGGCGATCGCGCTGATGATGATCCACATCTTCCGCATGCGACACATCCTCTCCGGTGACTGCCGCCGCCCGTGGGCCCGGGAAGCCGTGTCGTCCGCCCCCGGCCTTCCGGATCCGCACAGCCGCCTTCTGTACGACCGGGCACAAGTCTACGCCCGTCAGCCCGGCGGCGCAAGGAGCGGCCCGCCCACGCCCCTCGTCCACGTTCGGCCCACAGGTTCACGCAGACCTCCTCCCGTCGCTGCGCTATCCTTCCCCCTCACGACACACTGGACCCAGGATCTCTCCCGGGCCTGCCTCAGATGGCCCCGGAGCAAGGAGAAGGATCGATGAGCGCACGCTGGCTGGTCCACGCCCTCGACTACATACCCCGCTGGCTGGAGCACCAGGTGAGGCACACGGAGCAGCCGGGCGCTGTGCTTTCGATCGTCCAGCGCGATCGGATCCTCCTGGAGCGCGCCTTCGGTCACGCCAACCTCGGTCGGGGGATCCCGCTGACCCCGCGCCACCGCTTCCGCGTCGCGTCGCACTCGAAGTCGTTCACCGCCGCCGGGTTCATGAAGCTGCGCGAGCAAGGCCGGGTGGGCCTCGACGATCGCATCAAGCGGTTCTTGCCCGGGCTGCACCGGGAGATCGGTGAGGTCACCGTCACCCAACTCCTTTCGCACGCCGCCGGGATCACGCGCGACGGGACCGACTGCGGCCAGTGGGATGACCGGAGGCCCTTCCTCAGCCGCGAAGAGCTGCTCGCCGATCTCGCCGCTCCCCCGGTGATCCCGCCGAACTCCCGCTTCAAGTACTCGAACCACGGCTACGGCCTCGCGGGCCTGGTGATCGAGGCGATCACTGGTGAACCCTGCACCTCCTGGATTCAGCGAGAGATCGTCGAAGCGGCGGGACTGGAGGAAACGACTCCCGACGCGCCTTTGCCGAGAGGGGTGCCTGCCGCCAGCGGACACAGCGGCCGGCTTCCGCTCGGGCAACGCCTCGTGATCCCGGGGAGCAATCCGACTCACGCCCTCGCCTCGGCCACCGGCTTCATCAGCACCGCCTCCGACCTGGCCCGGTTCTACGGACAGCTCTCGCCCGACGCGCGGGGGAGCATCCTCTCGGTGGCGAGCCGGCGGGAGATGATCCGCCGCCAGTGGAAGGCGCCGCACTCCAGCCTCGAGCGGCATTACGGCCTCGGAATCATCAGCGGCCGCACCCATGAGTGGGATTGGTTCGGCCACACGGGCGGCTTCCAGGGCTTCATCACCCGCGCGATCCATCTGCCCGAACCCGGGCTCTCGGTCTCGATCCTGACCAACTCCGTGGACGGGTTGGCGGGCCCCTGGGTCGACGGCGTGATCCAGATCCTCCGCACCTTCAGCCGCCACGGCGCTCCCACCCGGCGCGCGGCGAGCTGGAGCGGGCGCTGGTGGAACCTGTGGGGGCCAGTGGACTTCGTGCCGGTGGGCAAGCGTGTCTTCACCATCTCACCGTCGCTCACCGCTCCTTTCACCGACGCCACCGAGATGGAGCCGGTCGGCCGCGACCATGGACGCATTCTCCTCGCGGGCGGCTTCGCCAGCCACGGCGAGGAGATTCGCCGCGTCCGCAATGCACGCGGGGCCGTGACGGAGATCCGACACTCCGGCTCCCGTCTCCTCTCGGAGCGAAGACTCGCCGGAGAGATGAAGCGACGCTATCGGGCCCGCTGAGAGCGGGGAAGCCCGGCGCTTCCTGGCCGCCGCTCTGTCGCCCTCCGCGGCCAGGCCCCCGGGGACGCGTCTCAGCCGCGGCCAACGCCTGGGCGATAGGCGAGTCCGAGCTGGTCGAACAGGAAGGCCAGCACGTCGGACTGCTGCTCGATCTCCTCGGAGTGCGGTGTCCCGATACCGTGCCCGGTCGTCGCGCTGGTGCGAAGCCAGATCGGGTGGCCCGAACGGGTGGCCCGCTGCAGGCGCGCCGCCATCTTGCGGGAGTGGAAGGGATCGACCCGCGGGTCATGGGCCCCGGTGAGGAGGAGCACGGCGGGATACTCCGTCCCGTCGACGACATGCTGATACGGCGAGTAGCCGCGGATCGCCTCGAACTGCGCCCTATCCTCGACCGATCCGTACTCCGTGACGTTGAAACGCCCGTTCGGGGTCAGCTCGTTGCGCAGCATGTCGTAGATCCCGACCTCCGCCACCACCGCGCGACAGAGATCGGGCTCTTGGGTCAACGTCGCCCCGACGAGGAGGCCGCCGTTGCTGCCACCTTCGATCGCGAGGCGCGCAGGTGAGGTCCAGCCCAGCTCGACCAGCCGCCGGGCGCAGGCGGCGAAATCGTCGAAGACATTCTGTTTCTTCGTCAGGCAGCCGGCCTGATGCCATGCCTCCCCGTATTCGCCGCCGCCGCGGAGATTCGCGATCGCGTAGAGACCACCCTGCTCGAGCCAGACCAGCCGGCGCGCATCGAAGGAGGGCGAGAGGCTGATGCCGAAGCCGCCGTACCCGGTGAGCAGGGCCGCCGTCTCCGCGCCCGGCGTCGTGTCGCGGCGGTGCAGAATCGTCAGGGGCACCCGCGTTCCGTCCGCCGACACGGCAAACTCCCGCCGGACCTCGATGCCGGAGAAGTCGGCCGGCGATTGCATGGTCAGGGCGGTCGGCTCCAGCTCCCCGCGGGCTGGGTCGAAGCGCCACCACGCCGGGGGTGTGAGGTAGGTCTCGATGTTCACCAGGACGACATCCCCTTCGGTCCGCAGGATCCCGCCGATCGAGGCGAGCTCGGGGACGGGGAGGCGTCCTTTCGGAACTCCCTGGTGATCGAAGAGGCGCACCTGGTGGGGTCCTCCCCGGACATCGGTCACATACAGCATCCCCGGGGTGGTGGTGAACCACTCGATGGCCGCGTCGCCCGCCGGCACGACTTCCCGGGCGGCGGAGAGCTCGGGTCGGTCGAGCGGCAGGCGCACGATCCTCCCGTTGGGAGTCTTGCGGCGCTCGAGCAGGAAGAGCGCGTCGCCGGCCAAGTCGCCCTGGACGAACCCGTCCTCGAAACGACTGACGGACCGGAATGCACCGTCCGGGCCCTGCAACCAGAAGGCGTGCTCGCCCCCGTCACCGTTCAGGACGTCGATCAAGACATGACGTCCGTCTTCCGCGGCGTAGAGGAAAATCTCCGCGATCCGGGGAAGGTCGCGCCCGAAGGCATAAGGATCGGCCCCGCCGTCCTCCCCCAGCGTGTGATCATGGACCTCTTCGAAGAAGGCGAGATCGGCCTCGGGCCGCTCACCCGGGCGTGGATAGCGCGTGTGCAGGAATCCTGTTCCATCGGCGCGCCAGGCGATGCTCCCGCCCGCGGTCCCGCCGTTCACGCCGGGCACGAGGTCGCTCAGGCGCCGCCCGGTCGCCACCTCGAAAACCGAGACGTCGCCGGACTCACTGCCGTGACGCGAGAGCGAGATCGCGACGAAGCGGCCATCGAGCGAGGGTTCGAAGAAGTCGATCGTCGTCGCGCCGGTGGGATCGAGGGCGACCGGATCGATGATCACCTCGCCCGCGTCGGGGGCGGTCAGGGAGGAGAAGTGGACCAGCTCCGGCTGCTCTCGCGGAGGCGCCGAGCGAAGGGCGAAGTAGGTGCCGTGGCGGTAGGCCAGACGGGAGTACCGAGGGGCGATCGGTCGTGTGACCGCCTCGAGACGGGCGGCAATCGCGGGACGTGCCGGCAGGCCGTCGAGGTAGAGGCGAGCTCGTTCGTTCTGACGATCGCTCCACGCCTGGACTTCGGGATCGCTCTCCTCCTCGAGCCAGCGGTAGTCGTCGACCCATCGCTGGCCGTGCAGCGTGTCGGTGACGGGGCGGCGCGGAGTCTCCAGCGCCGTCTCCAGGCGCGACTCAGGCGCGGCCACGGCGGCGACCGGCGGAAGCCCGCGGCGGAACATCGGGAAGAGGATGGGCGGCAGTCCGAGGCAGCAGGTCGAGACGAACACGGCGAGGAGACGATGCCGGCGGATCATGATCAGGCCTCCACGAGCGGCGGGGCCGCGGCGAGCGGATCGGGATCGGGAATCTCATCGGGCGCGAGGATAGACCCGTGGAGCGCAAGCGTCAGCCAGGATCGTGGGTCTGTCTTCCGGGACCACTCCCCGGAGGGGTCCGTCCGGGAGTAGGATGGCCGTCGATGAAGAGCCGTGGGTGGCCGGGCGGCGGAACGCTGAACAGCGGAACGACCCGGCTCCCCTCGCTCGATAGCTCCTGCAGTGCTCGGTCGGCCCGGCCGCGGAGTGGACGGAGAGGGGAGAGGGCGACACGATGACCACGTCACGCCGCAGTCTGGAACGCGGGGCGATTCTCGGTCTGATCCTGTCAGCCGCGATCGCGGGCGGGTGCGGACGGTCGAACCACGAGCAGGTCCCGGGCGCGGTCTCCGGCCAGACCCGAACGGACGGACGGCCCGTCACCTCGGTAGCCACCACCTCGGAAGCCGACACCTCCTCGTCGACCGGCACTGCCCCGGCCCCCGCCCCGGCGCCGCGGATCCAGCCGGCTCCGACTCCTCTCCCGCCGGAGCGCTTTCAGCAGACTCCTTCGGGGCTGCGCTATGCCGACCTCGTCGTCGGAGAGGGTCCCACCCCTAAGACCGGCCAGATCGTGCGGGTGCACTACACCGGTTGGCTCAGCACCGGCCGCCCCTTCGACAGCTCGGCCATCGACGGCCAGCCGCTGGAGTTTCCGCTTGGAGTCGGGCGCGTCATCCGCGGCTGGCACGAGGGAATCGCGACCATGCGTGTCGGCGGAAAGCGGCAACTCATCGTCCCGCCCCAACTCGCCTTCGGCGACCGGAGCCCCGGCGGCATCATTCCGGCCGGAGCCACCCTCACCTTCGAGGTCGAACTCGTCGGCATCCGCTGAGGGTGGGGGCGGGCACTCCGCTCCCCCGCGATCGCCGGGATCCGTGTAGTATCGTGGCCGGTCCGGCCCGTCACGCGCCGAGGACCGACAGAGCGATCAACGTCAGACGGCCGGTTCCGACCGCGCCGGGAGGATCGAAATGAAGAACATCCTGCTGGCCCTCCTGCTCCCCACCTTCGCGGTCGCAGCCGCCTTCGCCGGCGACGACCATCCAGCGGCCAACCCGGTTCCCGATCAACCCCCGGGGACCGACCCCGTCAACGTCGTCGATGACGCGGTGCGGAGCATCGATGCCCAGATCGCCAAGGCGGCCGTCGACACCACCCAGGCCGGCTGGCGGACGAGTCTGAGCGCTCCGACCGTGGCGGAGTTCAGTCCGGAACGGTCCTACCTCTGGAGGCTCGAGACGAGCAAGGGAACGATGCTCTTCCGCCTCTTCCCCGACGTGGCGCCGATGCACGCCACCAGCACGATCTATCTCACGCGGATGGGCTTCTACGACGGTCTGGGGTTCCACCGCGTCATCACGGGTTTCATGGCGCAGGGAGGCGACCCGCTCGGCAACGGCATGGGCGGCCCCGGTTACGAGTACGCCGGCGAGTTCAGCCCGACCCTGAAGCACGCCAAGCCGGGACTCCTCTCGATGGCCAACGCGGGACCGAAGACCGACGGCAGCCAGTTCTTCATCACCTTCGTGCCGACCCCGTGGCTCGACGGCAAGCACACGATCTTCGGCGAGATCGTCGAGGGGATGGACGTGCTGAAGGCGCTCGAGGCGGCCGGCAGCGAGGGCGGACGCACGAAAGAGCCGCTCAAGATCACCCGCGCGGGCATCGAGGTCCGCTGACGCCGGGGTGAGGGAGGCCTGACGATGCCAGCCTGGGTGCGGCTTCCGCTCCTCGTCTTCGCGGCGTTTCCCGCGCCGTGGGCGATCGTCCGAGCCGACACGCGGCGCTGGTGCGAAATCCAGGGCCGTCCGTTTGGCGGCGCCGGATCGGTTCTGGACCAGCTCCGGCGCCGCGAGTTCCGATCGCTCTTCTATCATCGGATGGCGCACGGCGGTCTCCTGCCCCGCATCGCCGCGCGCCTCGCCTCGTGCTTCTACCGCCCCGAGGGAACGCTCTACCTCCACACCGATGAGATCGGCGAGGGGCTCTACATCCTCCACGGGTTCGCCACCATCGTGGTCGCGCGCCGCATCGGTCGAAACTGCTGGATCAACCAGCAGGTGACGATCGGCTACCGCGACAACACCGAGGGGCCGATTCTGGAGGACGGCGTGCGGGTCTACGCCGGCGCCAAGGTCCTCGGGCCGATCACGATCGGTCACGACACGCGCATCGGCGCCAACGCCGTAGTGCTGAAAGACGCTCCGGCCGAGTGCACCCTCGTGGGGGTCCCGGCCCGGATCGTGCGGCGTGGAGCGGAACGGGTGGACGAGCCGCTGTAGGACCGCGCGGCCTCGCGGGACCGGCGACGAGAGGAGGGGGTCATGCGTTGGATACAGAGGATCTTGTGCACGGTGTTGGGCGGGATCCTGGGGCTGGGATGCGGAGACGACGGTGTCTCCCCGGGGCCGGGCCCGGAACCGGAGTACGGTGTTCCGCGGGCGCGGTTCCGCCTCGATGGAGTCGTGCGGGCCCGCCTCGGAGGCGGACCGCTCCGGGGAATCCGCGTCCTCATGCAGCGGAACGGCCAGGTGGACAGCACGATCGCGGCGGCCACCGGGGACGACGGACGGTGGGCGATCGACGCCGAGGGCTTCCCCTGTGGCGCGGAGTGCCGGCTGCTCGCGTCTGATCCCGACGGACCCTTGAACGGAGGATCGTTCGCGGACACGATCGTCGTCCTGAACCTGGAGCAGACCGCGCCGGGAAGCGGCTCCTGGTTCGCTGGCACCTTCGAGCAGCACGACATCGAAGTGCAACTCTCGCCCGCGGGACCGGCCGAGCCGTAAGAGCCGTCACCGGACCAGGCCCGGGACCGGAAGGGACCATGGCGCTACGGTTGCCCGCGTCGATCCGACGTGCCGCGCTGGCCGCATTCCAGCGGGAGACGCGCCGCCTTCATGATCTCCGCTATCTCTTCCTCGAGATCACGCGAGACTGCAACCTGCGGTGCGCGCACTGCGGGAGCGACTGTCGGCGCGAATCCGACGGTCCGCAGCTGGAACCGCCGGAGTTGCTCCCGGTCCTCCGCGCCATCCGCGACCGGTTCGGGTCTCGCCGCGTGTTCGTGGCGATGACGGGAGGCGAGCCTCTCTGCCATCCGCGGGTCTTCGAACTGGGATCGGTCGTGACGTCGCTCGGGTTTCCCTGGGGAATGGTGACCAACGGATTCGCCTGGTCGCCGGATACCGTGGCGCGCGCCCGCGCCGCCGGAATGCAGGGCGTCACGATCAGCCTGGACGGGACCGAGGCGGAACATGACTGGCTGCGAGGCGTTGCCGGATCGTACCGCCGCGCGATGCGAACGATCCGCCTTCTCGCGTCCGAGGACTGGATCGCCACCGTCGATGTCGTCACCTGTGTCCACCCCCGAAACCTCCACCGGCTCGAGGAGATCCGCGCGTCGCTGCGGGCGCATGGCGTGCGATCCTGGAGGCTGTTCACGATCTCTCCGATGGGCCGGGCGATCGGGAGGACGGAGCTCTTCCTCGACGCCGCGGGATACCAGGACCTCCTCCGGCAGATTCTGCGATGGCGGCGGGAAGACGGGCCGTCCGTCCGTCTCTCCGAATCAGGCTATCTGGGGCCGCGATTCGAGTGCCGCGTCCGGAACGGACCCTACTTCTGCGCGGCGGGGATCCAGATCGCCGGCATCCACGCGAACGGCGACATCGCGGCCTGCCCGAACATCGATCCCGGATTCGTCCAGGGGAACATCGCCCACGACGATTTCCTTGAGCGGTGGGACCGGGGATACGCGCCGTTTCGGAACCGTGACTGGATGCGATCGCGATGCGGGGAATGCGCCGGCTGCGGGGAGTGGTCGCTCTGCCGCGGCAACTCGTTTCACCTGTGGCGTGCGGATGGCACGCGACCGGGAATCTGCCATCTGCGGGACTACGAACTGGGCGCGCCGGGGCTGGGTTGAACGGATGGAGAGGATCGGCGGCCATCCGCCGGGGAGACGGGTGGCCGCCGCAAGACGATCCCGGGGCGAACCGGCGGAGGCCGCGCTCTGTTCGCGCCGCGCCCGACGGGCGCTGAGAGGATCCGCTGAGAGGATCCTACGGCAGGATCTCTGCCTTCTTGATGTAGTCGAGGTTCGGGAAGCTCTTGATCAGGTAGGCGTTCCCCTCGGCTTGGATGCGTCCCTGATCCGGACCCTGGCCGCGCGGCGCGCCCTCGCCGTACCCCTTGAAGAGGGAGTCGACGACCTTCATCCCCGCCTCGTCCACGGTGCCGAACGGAGCGAAGCCCTGGGAGTCGAGACTGCTGTTGTCCTTGTAGTTGATGAAGATCTGCGTGGTGCGGGTATTCGGCCCGCCCATCGCGTAGGTCACGAAGCCGCGCTTGTTGCTCTGCTTGACGGGATCGTCCTGGATCCGCGCGGGCCGGAGCTTCTCAGAAATCTTCGGGTCTCCGTTGATGCCGAACTGAGCCATGAAGTTGTCGAGCACGCGGAAGAAGCGGCAGTCGTTATAGAAGCCGTTCTTGACGAGGTTGTAGAACCGGTCGGCCCCGAGCGGCGCCCACTCGCGGTTCACCACGACGACGAAGTCCCCCTTGCTGGTGGTGAACTTGGCCTTGTAGGTGGCCGGAGCCTTCTGGGTCATCTCCGGGCTGTTCGGATTCATCAGGGCGGACCCTCCCTTTCCGGTATCGGCCGCGAACGCGAGGCCGGCGGCGAAGAGGAGCGCCAGCGCACCCGCCATAGAACGCTTCATGATTCGATCTCCTTCCTGCCTGGATGACGGATCTGGAATGCGATTCCGGAAGGGTAGCAAAACCCTCTCCCCGTTCAAACCCCAAGCCGTCCGACCGGGTCCACGCCGGCCGACCGACACGCTCTCCGGGAGCGCCTCCTGCCCCGATGCACGGAGCCAGGTGCCTTTACCCAATGCGGTTAGCTGGGTGCTGCTCCCCCGCCGGAGGGGGGACGCGCCGCCGCCCGGTAGATCTCCATCGCCTCCGGGAACGGGGCGAGAGCCCGCTCGAAAACTCCCAGCGACCAGGCAATCGCCATCCCGAAGTTCGTGATCGGGACCCCCGCCCGGCGCGCGCGCAGGACCCGGGAGAGGACCTCGCGCCGGTTCCACATGCACGCGCCGCAGTGAACGACCAACCGGTAGCCCGGCAGGTCGTCCGGCCAATCCCTCCCCTGCGTGTTGACGATCTCGAGCCGACCCCCCACGTACTGGGTCAACCAGCGCGGGATCTTCACCCGTGCGATGTCGTCGCCGATCGGATGGTGCGAACAGGCATCTGCGATGAGGACCTTGTCGCCCGGGCGGAGCCGTTCGATCGCCAGCGCCCCGCGCACGAACTCGACCAGATCTCCCTTGTAGCGAGAGAAGAGGATCGAGAACGAGGTCATGGGAACATCGTCCGGGGTATCGCCCGCGACCTTGAGGAAGGCCTGAGAATCGGTGACGACCAGCGCGGGCGGTTTGCGCAGCGACGCCAGCGCCTCCCTCAATTCGCGCTCCTTGACCACCAGACACCAGGCATCGTGATCCAAGAGGTCGCGGATCGTCTGCACCTGCGGGAGGATCAGGCGTCCCTTCGGCGCCTCCTGATCGATCGGCACCACCAGGACGACCGGCTCGCCCGGCCCCACCAGATCGCCCAGAATGGTCGGCGGGTTGACGAAGTCCTCCGGGGCGCGATCGATCAGCACGCCGCGCAGGTCATCCATTCCTTCGCCGCGCGACGCGACGGTCCCCAGATGAGGGACCCCCGACGCCTTCAATTCGGCCACGACCTCCACGGACGGGCTCGCCAGATCTCTCTTGTTGAAGACGACGACGACCGGGGTGCCGCGCTCCTTCAAGTCATGGAGGATCTCCCGCTCGAAGTCTCCCCACGCATCTCCGACCGCCACGATGATCCCCAGGTCGGTCCGATCGAGGATCTGGCGCGTCTTCTGCACCCGCATCCCGCCGAGATCCCCCGTGTCGTCGACCCCGGCCGTGTCGATGAAGACGACCGGGCCGAGCGGAAGGAGCTCCATCGGCTTCTCCACCGGGTCGGTGGTCGTGCCGGCCACAGCGGAGACGATCGACACCTGCTGCCGCGTGAGCGCATTCAGGATCGATGACTTCCCCACATTGCGCCGCCCGAAGAGACCGATGTGCAGGCGGACGCCGCGCGGCGCCGTTCTCATCCCTCGCCCCCCTCCCCGCCCCCGGGGCCGCGCCCCGATGCGGATCCGCCCTCGGCCCAGCCCAGCCGCAGAACCGCCTCGGGCGACGTCAGCTCGGCATAGCGTTCCGGCGTCACGAACCCGTCGCGGATCGCCACTTCCCGGATCGTCCGGCCCGTCGCGCGGGCGCGCTCCGCGAGCAGCGCCGCCCGGGCGTACCCGATCTCCGGCAGGAGCGCGGTCACGGTGGCGGTCGCTCCGTCGACCGCGCGCGCACAGCGGGCCGCGTCGGCGGTCATCTCCTCGACGCAGTGCTCGCGCAGGATCCGCGCCGAGCGCTCCAGCAGCTCGATCGCGCCGAGCAGCGCATCGGCCACGAGCGGAAGGAAAGGATTCAGCTCCAGGCTTCCGAGCGCTGCCGCCTGCGCGATCTCCTGGTCCGACGCCATCACGCGCAGGGCGGCCTGGGAGACCGCCTCCGGAATGACGGGATTCACCTTGCCCGGCATGATGGACGAGCCGGCCTGCCGCTGTGGCAGGCGGATCTCCCCGAGCCCCGCATCGGGTCCGCTGGCCAGCAGGCGCAGATCACCCGAGACCTTGAGCAGGTTGACGGCGCACGCCTTGAGGATGCCGCTGACTTCCACGAAGACGTCGGCGTTCTGCGTCGCTTCGACCAGATTCTCGGCCCGCGCCAGACCCAGCCCGGTGATCGCACGCAGATGCTCCGTGGCGCGGAAGATGAAACGGCGCGGCGCGCCGAGACCGGTGCCGATCGCGGTGCCCCCGAGGTTGACCACCCGAAGCCGCTCCTCGCACTTGTAGATCCGCCAGCGATCGCGGCCGAAGGCCTCCGCGTAGGCCGACATCTCCCGCCCCAAGGTCGTGAGAACCGCATCCTGGTACTGGGTGCGCCCCACCTTGACGATCGCCGCGAACTCCTTTTCCTTCCGCTGGAACGACTCCTGCAATGCCACGACGGAGCGTTCCAGCCGTCGCAGGAGATGGATCGCCGCCACCCGAACGGCGGTCGGATAGGTATCGTTCGTCGACTGGTGGAGATTGAGATCGTCCATCGGGTGCAACAGGTCGTAACCGCCCGGCCCGCGTCCCAGGAGGCAGAGCGCGCGGTTGGCCAGGACCTCGTTGACGTTCATGTTGGTCGAGGTGCCGGCCCCGCCTTGCAGGGCGTCGACCCGGATCTCGGCGTCGAGCTCTCCGCGCATCATCTCGCCGCACGCGGATTCGATCGCGGTCATGACCCGGTCGTCCCAGCGCCCCAGCTCGTGGTTCGCCCGCGCGCAGGCCAGCTTGACCGCGCCGAAGGCATGGATCAACTCCGGGTGAACAGGGCGTCCACAGAGCGGGAAGTTCTCCACCGCCCGCGCCGTGTGGATCCCCCAGAGCGCATCGACCGGGATCTCGCGCCCTCCCAGGAGATCCTCCTCGCGGCGAAGTCGGTTCGATGAGTCACTCACGTCGCCTCCCGCCAGAGCCATCAGAAGTAGAGGTCCCGCTCGCCGGCCGTCCGGATCCGGTGCAGCCGGTCGAGGAGTTCGTCCTTCAACGGACCCTCGGGGAGCGCGGCCAACTCGCTCGCGATCTTCGCCTCGCCGGCCGCGCGGGTTTCCGGTGTCGCGTAGTCCATCAGGTACTCCAAGAGCGTGGTGAGGGCGTTCGGTGTGCAGTACCGCTTGATGAAGCCCGGGATGGCGAACTCCATGAAGTGCTCCCCGGTCCGCCCCAGCCGGTAGCAGGCGGTGCAGAAGCTGGGGATGTAGCCGTCCGTGACCAGCTCACGCATCACCTCGTCCAGAGTCCGGATGTCCCCGATCTCGAACTGCTCCCGCTCCATGCACTGCGCGTCTCCCGCCTCGGTGTAGCCGCCCAGCTCGATCCGGGTGCCGGCGTCGATCTGCGAGACTCCGAACGACATCGCCTGCCGGCGCAGGTCGGCCTCCTCCCGCGCCGTCAGGATCAATCCCGTGTACGGCACCGCCAGCCGCAGAATCGCGATCAGGCGCAGGAACTCAGGATCGGTCACATGCCAGGTCTCCGCCAACCGGACCCCGGAGGCGGGACGCATCCGCGGGAAAGAGATCGTGTGGGGGCCGACTCCATAGCGCTCCTGCAGGTGCAGGGCGTGCCGGACCAGGCCCAGCACCTCGAAGCGCCAGTCGTGGAGCCCGAAGAGGGCCCCGATGCCGACATCGTCGCAGCCCGACTCCATCGCCCGGCTGAGCGCATCGAGACGCCAGAGGTAGTCTCCCTTCCGGGTCGACGGCGGGTGCACCTCGGCAAAGGTCGCGTGGTGGTAGGTCTCCTGGAAGATCTGGTAGGTGCCGATCCCCGACGCCTTGATCGTCCGAAACCCTTCGTGGTCGAAGGGCGCGGCGTTGATATTGACCCGCCGGATCTCCCCGTGCCCGACCCTGACCTCGTAGACCTCGCGCACCGCCTGCGCGATGAACTCGGGGCTGTAGCTCGGATGCTCGCCGAAGACCAGAATCAGCCGCTTGTGCCCTTTGTTCTCCAGCGCGACCACCTGGCGCCGGATCTCCGTGGTGTCCAGGGTGCGCCGGACCGCATCCTGGTTGCTGCGGCGGAATCCGCAGTAGGCGCAGTCGTTCGTGCACTCGTTGCCGATGTAGAGCGGTGCGAAGAGGACGATCCGGTTGCCGTAAACCGTCTCCTTCAGCGTGCGCGCGGCGGCGAAGATCTCCTCGGTCAAGGCCGGATCGTCAACCCGGACGAGGAGCGCGGTCTCCTCCACCGAGAGCGGATGCTTGCCGAGGCTCTTCTCGATGATCTCGCGCACCTGGCCGCGGTCCGGCTGCGGGCGTGCGACGAGGCTGGTCAGGTAAGCGTCGTCGATGAAGTCGACGGCGGCTTCGCTCAGTCTGGTGTTCATTTGATTTCCTTCATTCCTGGAAGTCGCCGGCGACGGCCGATCCCGCTTCCGGAGGGCCGGAGATACGAGCGTCCCGGGCCCGCCGCGCCGGCGAGTCACCCCGCCCCGCGCCAATCGTGCGCCCGAGGGCGGAGATCTGACCGCGCAGGCTCCGATGGATCACTTCGGCCGTTTCCGTCAGACAGGCCTTGCCGGGGTAGATCTCGTACGCGATCCGATATTCAGGTGGAGTCAGGTTCGGCATGACGATGTTCGCGCCACGCCGCAGACCGAGTTCCCGCCCCTGCACCTGGTCGATCGTGGCGAGCGCGGTGGTGCTGGGGATGTTGCTGGCCGGACAGACCAGCCGGGTCAGCGCCACCGCCTTCAGCGTGGTCAGTTCGTCGTTGGGCACCTGCGCTTCGTCCGGAGCCCGTGTCATCGATTGTCCGAGGGGCGTGCCGGGATGAGGGATGTACGGCCCGACGCCGATCATGTCGAGGTCGAGATCCCGGAACCGGAGGATGTCCTCCGCGAGGTCTGCCCACGACTGGCCGGGGATGCCGACCATCACGCCGCTGCCGATCTCGTACCCCTGCTCCCGCAATCGACGCAGTTGCGCAAAACGATCGGATGCTCTCCCGCCGAGAGACGGATGGATCCGCTCGTAGAGCTCGTGGTTGGTCGTCTCGAAGCGCAAGAGGTAGCGATCCGCCCCGGCCTGTCGCCAGAGGAGCGTCTCTTCGTCCCGCCGCTCCCCCAGGCTGAGGGTGATCGCCAGCGCCGTCTCGTTCCGGATACGGCCCACCACGCCAGCGACCCATCCGGCCGTCGCGCCGTAGTCCTCCCCCGACTGCAGCACAATCGTGCCGTAGCCGAACCGCACCGCTTGCCGGGCACAGGCCAGGATCTCGTCCTCGGTCATCCGATACCGGCGGACGGCGTCATTGTCCCGGCGGATCCCGCAATAGCCGCAGAGGCGGACGCAGTGGTTGGAGAACTCGATCAGGCCGCGGAGATGCACCGCATCGCCCACCGATTCCCGTCGCACGCGATCGGCGCGGGTCCAGAGTTCCTCGAGCCGCGACGCGTCCGTCTCGCGGAGCCAAGCGAGAATGCTGTCGCGATCGATCATGCTCGCCCCGTCTCCCCCAGGCCGGTCTCGGCCAGCAGTTCCGATCCGGGCGAGGTACCGAGCTCGACCGTGAAGGTCGTCCCGACGTCGGGCTCGCTCTGCACCGTGACATCGCCGCCGTAGAGGCGCGCCAGTTTGCGCAGAATGGAAAGGCCCAGTCCGCTCCCCAGCACGTTGCGCGTCTTGTCGTTCTTGATCCGGACGAACTCCTGGAAGAGGCGTCCGCACTCCTCCGCCGTCATCCCGATGCCGGTGTCCGACACCCGGATCGTCGCCCGCTCCCCTTCGGACTCCAGCCGGATGTCGACCCGGCCGCCGTCCCGGTTGTACTTCACCGCGTTGGTGAGCAGGTTGTTCAGGATGATTTCCATCTCGCCGCGGTCGGCGGTCATCGCCACCGGCCCCGGCGCGGTCAGCTCGATCGCGATGCCGCGCGCCTGGGCTTCGGACCGCACCAACTCGATCGCCCCCTGGGCCATCTCCCGCAGGTCGAGCGGCGCCAGTTCACGCTTCTTCTGCCCCGACTCGAGGCGGGTCAGGTCGAGGAGGTCCATGATCAGCTTGCGCATCCCCTCGATCCGCACCAGGCTCCGATCGATCGCATGGTCGTAGACCGCGGCCTGATCTCCGGCCGTGCGGTCCTTGAGGATGTAGAGGTACCCCTGGATCGCGGCCAGCGGCGCCTTCAGCTCGTGCACGATGACGGAGAGAAGCTGGAAGCGGACCTGCCGCTTCTCCTGCGCCAGGCGCCGCGTCTCGCGCGTCAGGAGCAGGTGCCGGGTCGACTTGCTGATCACCGCCCGCAGCTCCTCGGGGGTGAACGGCTTGGCCAGGAAGTCGTAGGCGCCCCGCTTGGTCGCGAGGACCGCGTTCTCCAGCGTGGCGTAGGCCGTCATCATCACGGTCAGAAACTGCGGCGCCGGCTGCCGCTCGGACAGCCGCGCGAGCAGTTCCACCCCCGACATCCCCGGCAGCTGGTGATCGAGCAGGACGATGTCAGGTTCGTGGCGGTCGATCAGCTCCAGCCCCTCCTCGGCGCTACCCGCCTCCTCGACCTCGAACCGGAACTCCCCCTCGATATCGGGCAGTTGCAGGATCAGACGGGAAAGGGCACGGCCGACGGCGGCCCGCATCGGAGCCTCGTCCTCGATCATCAGAACACGCAGCGTCTGCATCGGCGTCACCGTTGCAGCAGGCGGTCGATCTCGCGCCGCAGCTGTTCGAACCGGACCGGCTTGTTGAGAAGGGCATCCGCCTTGACCCAGCCCTTCTCCGCCTCCGTGGCGGAGGAGAAGTCGAGGCCGGTCTCGCTCGTGACGCCGGTGACCATGATCACCGGAACGGGCGGCTGCCGCTTCTTCAGCCGGTAGCTGAGCAGGAAGCCTCCGTCCATGTGCTCCATCATCAGATCGACGATCGCCAGATCCGGCGCCAGCGTCTCGAGCGTCTTCAGCGCGTTCGCCTCGCCATCCACCGCCACCACGGTGAATCCCGCCGCCTCGAGCTGCAGCACGAGCTGCGAGCGAAAGTCCTCATCATCGTCGACGACCAGGATGGTCTGGCCCGTTTCCGTCATCGTTCCGCCTCCTCCGCCAGGCCGGCCCCCGGGCCCCGGCCCCCCTGCCCGTTCCCGCCATTCTCACCTTTCCGCACCGGCAGAGTCACCGTAAAGGTCGTGCCGGTCGGACCGGCGGCAGGATCGGCGTTCGACTGCACGCTGATCTCCCCCCGGTGCATCTTGACGATGCCGTAGGTGACCGCCAGCCCGAGCCCTGTCCCCTGTCCCGCCTTTTTCGTCGTGAAGAACGGCGTGAAGATCTTCCCCCGGTTCTCCGGCGGGATCCCCACCCCGGTGTCCTCGACCACGAACCGGACCTGGCCGTCGCCGCCGCGGGTGTGCACCGAGAGCGACCCGCCGTCCGGCATCGCCGCACAGGCGTTGGTCAAGAGGTTGATCAGGACCTGGGCGATCTGGTCGCCGTCGAGCTCCGCGGACATCTCCCCCTCGTGCGTCACCTCGACCCGGATGTTCTCCGGCCGGGCGACGCCTTTGAGACAGCGCTGGACCAGATCCCGCACGTCCACGACCGTGTGCACCACCTTGCTCTGGCGGGCGAAGTTCAGCAGGCCGGCCACGATCTTCTTCGCCCGGTCCGTCTGCTCCACGATGGTGGCAAGATCTTCACGCAGGGGCGACTCCGACGGCGTTTCCTCCAGGAGCATGTGCGTGTACATCAGCACCACCCCGAGGGGGTTGTTCACTTCGTGCGCAATGCCGGCGGCGAGCTGCCCCATCGAGGCCAGTTTCTCGCTGTGGACCAGCGCCTCCTGTGCGCTGGCCAGCTTCCCGTGCGAGACGGCCAGCTCCTGCACCGCACGTCGCAGTTCGTCGATCGTGTACGGCAGGCACATCTCACTCTCGGCCAGGCCGTCGTGGATCGCGATCGCGTGCTCGCGACAGGTGTCGTAGCCGCACGCCCCGCAATTCAACTCGTCCTGCGCACTCAGCTTTCCCATGCGGTGGAAGATGCCGTTGAGATCCTCCTCCGACGGCGGGGGGAGTCGCTGGTCGTCGGCGGCAAAGCCACGGAACAGGTTGATCTCGCGCCAGGTCCGCAGGTCCTCCAGGTGCTGGTCTGGATCGCGCCGCGAGAGGTCCCGCCGCACCTGCTCCGAGACCCGGGAGCGCCGGCTGAAGAGCGGCGCCGCGGTGGTCATCCCCGGTCCCATCACGCAACCGGAACAACAGAGCACCTCGAGCAGTCTCGCGTCGAGATCGCCGGACTCGAACTCGCGGATGGCGTCGCGGAATTCGTTGCGCCCGCCCGCCGCGACCACCTCTGCCTTGATCAGATCATCGCTGATCCCGGCCGCCACGAGCATCCCGCGCGTCAGCGGGAAGAGCGCCCCGGCCCCGCTGTGCGGCGGGTCGAAGTCGGAGGGCGCCAGCCCGCGGGGCGAGATCCCCTCCATGTCGAGCATCAGGCGCAGCTCGGCGAAGGTGAGGACGCAGTCGATCTCCCCGTGCACCTGTTCCGCGACCGCCTCCTCCTTCTTCGCCAGGCAGGGACCGATGAAGACGATGCGGAGGTCCGGGCCTCGCATCGTGCGCAGGACCCGGGCCGTCGCCACCATCGGCGAAACGACCGGCGCCAGATAGGGCACCAGGTCGGGATGGAGCCGCTCGACGTAGCTCGTGATCGCCGGACAGGAAGTGCCGATGAACCGCTGGTCGGGGTGCTCGTCCAAAAGCCGCTTGTAAGCCCCCGCCACGAGATCGGCTCCGAATCCGACTTCGTGCACTGTGGTGAAGCCGAGGCGCCGGATCATGGCCACGAGGTGGGTGGCATCGGTATCGGTGAACTCCGCCGGGAAGCTCGGCGCCACGCACGCGGCGACCGGAGCGCCGGAGGCAAGGAGATCCCTGGCCTGGTCGAGCGACGAGAGGATGCGCTTCGCCTGTTGCGAGCAGACATGCACGCAGTTGCCGCAGCCGATGCACCGGTCATGCATCACCTCGGCCTGGCCGCCGGCGATGCGGATCGCCCGGGCCGGACACTCCCGGACACAGGTGTAGCAGACCCGGCAACGCTCCCGGATGGTGGTGACCAGAGGAAGCTTCTTCAGTTCGCTCATTGCACGACGTCCCTCGGACCATAGTGCGTGTGGAGGAGGTGATGACTCGTCTCCGAGAGCGGCTCGCCGAGGAACTCCTCGTAAAGCCTCTGGACGGCGGTGTTGCCGTGGGCCGTGCGGCGGCGCCCGTCGCGATCGATGGTGTAGAGCATCTGCATCCGCGCCCGCACCGCCTCCGGCGCCGTTCCGATCGTCTGCCCCCCCCCGTTGATGCAACCTCCCGGGCAGGTCATGACCTCGATGAACTGCAGGTTCCGCTTCCCGGCCCGGACCTCTTCCAGCAGCTGGCGGGCATGGCCCAGTCCGCTGACGACCGCCGCGTTCAACTCCATTCCGTCCAGGTGAAGGGAGACCTCCTTGACGCCTTCCAGCCCGCGCGCGGCCTGTACTTTGAGCTCGTCCAGCTCGCGCCCGGTCAGGAGGAAGTGAGCGGTGCGGATCGCCGCCTCCATCACGCCGCCGGTCGCGCCGAACAGCTTGCCCGCGGTGCTCCTCTCGCCGAAGGGATCGTCCGGCGTCTCGGGCTCGAGCCTCTGGAGATCGATTCCCCGCATCCGGATGATCCGGGCCAGCTCCCGCGTGGTCAGAATCGCGTCGACATCCGGCATCCCGTCGTGGGACAACTCCGGCCGCCCGGCCTCGAACTTCTTCGCCACGCACGGCATGACCGAGACGGTGAAGATCCGCGCCGGGTCGATTCCTTCGCGCCGCGCGAGCCATCCCTTCACCAGCGCCCCGAGCATCGATTGCGGGCTCTTGCAGGTCGAGAGGTTCGGGATCAGTTCGGGGTGGTACTCCTCGACATACTTGATCCAGCCGGGCGAACAGCTCGTCATCATCGGCAGCGCTCCGCCCTCCCGGATCCGCCGCACCAGTTCGCTCGCCTCCTCCATGATCGTGAGATCGGCCGCGAAAGAAGTCTCGAAGACCCGGTCGAAGCCGATCCGGCGAAGCGCCGCCGTCATGGCGCCGTTGACATCGACGCCCGGCCGGAGGCCGAACTCCTCGCCGAGGGTGACCGACACCGCCGGGGCATGCTGAACCACCACGACGGCCTCGGGGTCCTCCAGAGCGGCCAGGACGCGCGGGATGCTGCTCTGCTCGCTCAGAGCGCCGGTCGGGCAGACCATGATGCACTGCCCGCAGTTGACGCAGCTCGACACGTTCAACCCCTGGTCGAAGGCGGTGCCGACCACCGTCTTGCTGCCGCGACCGACGAAGTCGATGCAACCGATCCCCTGCACCTCCTCGCAGACCCGCACGCACTTGCCGCAGAGGATGCACTTGGCCGGATCCCGCACGATCGACGGGCTGGAGGTGTCCATCCGGTAGCTGAGCTTCGAGCCGAAGAAGCGGCGCCCGCGCACCCCCAGCTCGCCGGCCAGCTCCCGCAGCTCGCAGTCGGAGTTGCGGACGCAGTAGAGGCAGTCGTCCGGGTGGTTCGACATCAGAAGCTCGACGATGACCTGTCGCGCCTGGACGGCCCGCGCGGAGTGGGTCCTCAACTTCATCCCGTCGCTGACGGGAAACGCGCAGCTCGGCACCAGCCCTTTCTGCCCCTCGACCTCCACGACGCACATCCGGCAGGAACCGGTCGGCGAGAGGTGGGACAGATGGCAGAGCGTCGGGATGCGGATGCCGGCCCGCGCACAGGCCTCCAGCACCGTCTCGCCGCTCTTGGCCTGGATTCTCCGGTCGTTGACCTCGATCGTCAGCATGCTCCGCCTCCTAGCTGACCGTGACCGCCCCGAGCTTGCAGATCTCGAGACAGCTCCCGCAACCGATGCACTTGTCCGCCACGATGTAGTGCGGGCTCTTCGGGGCGCCGAGAATCGCTCCCGCCGGGCACTTCTTCAGGCAGAGACCGCACCCCTTGCACTTCTCGAGGTCGATCGCGTAATGGCGCAGCTCGGTACAGACGCCCGCGCGACAGTGACGCTCGAAGATGTGCTCCTCGTACTCCTCCGGGAACCACCGCAGGGTGGAGAGAACCGGGTTCGGAGCGGTCTGCCCCAGACCGCAGAGGCTGGTGTCCTGGATCACGCTCGCCAGCCGCTGCAGGTGGACCACGCCCTGGAAGCGTTCCAGCGCCTGCACGCCCCGTTCGCGCCCGCGGCTGCGGGTGATCGCCTGCAGGATCTCCAGCATGTGGCGCGTCCCCTCGCGGCAGGGGATGCACTTGCCGCAGCTCTCCCGCTGGATGAAGTCCATGAAGAACTTGGCGACGTCGACCATGCAGGTCCGCTCGTCCATCACCACGAGGCCGCCCGATCCCATCATGGCGCCGACGGTCTTGAGCGACTCGTAGTCCACCTGCGTGTCGAGATGAGAGTCGGGTATGCAGCCGCCGGAAGGGCCGCCGACCTGGACCGCCTTGAAGGCGCGCCCGCCGGGGATGCCTCCGCCGATGGCGAAGACGATGTCCCGGATCGTCGTTCCCATCGCGACCTCGACCAGCCCCGTCCGGTTGATGGTGCCGGAGAGGGCGAAGACCTTCGTCCCCTTGCTGGAGGCCGTGCCCAGGGAACTGAACCAGGCCGCGCCGCGGGCGAGGATCGACGGAACATTGGCCAGAGTCTCGACGTTGTTGATCACCGTGGGATGGCCAAAGAGACCGCTCACCGCGGGGAACGGCGGGCGCGGGGGCGGCGGGGCCCCCCCCCCCGCCCGGGGGGGGGGTGGCCCCCACGAGCTCCCCGCGGGTACCGGGGGGCGCGGGGGCGGCAGGCCGCGCCGCCCCTCGATCGAGTGGATGAGCGCCGTCTCCTCGCCGCAGACGAAGGCGCCGGCTCCCATCTTGATCACGATCTCGAGACCGAAGCCGCTGTTCAGGATGTTGCGGCCGAGGAGACCGTAGGCCCGGGCTGTGGCGATCGCCTGCCGCAGGCGCCGCACCGCGAGCGGATACTCGGCCCGGATGTAGATGTAGGCCTTGGAGGCGCCGATCGCGTAGGCCGCGATCGCGATCCCTTCGAGCAGCCGATGGGGGTCTCCCTCGATGACGGCCCGGTCCATGAACGCTCCGGGATCCCCCTCGTCCGCGTTGCAGATCAGGTAGCGTTGAGCGGCCGGCGTGGAGAGGGCGAATCCCCACTTCCTCCCCGTCACGAATCCACCGCCGCCCCGGCCCCGCAGGCCGCTCAACTCGACCGTCTTCACCACTTCCGCCGGCGTCTGCTCCCGCACGACCTGCGCCAGGGCACGGTAACCTCCGCGCGCGAGATAGTCGTCGATCGAAGCGGGATCGCTGATCCCGCAGTGGGCCAGAACCCAGCGCGTCTGAGGCGCGAAGAACGGGTGCTCGTCCAGGTACGGCCGCCCGGGCCAGGCCTCGGCCCCGCTGTCACGGAACTGCCCCAGGAGTCTCTCGGCCGGGATCTCTCCCTCGAAGACAGCATCGAGGAGTCCCTCGACGCGTTCCTCGGTCACGGAGTGGAAGCAGAGCCGATTCCACCCCGGGAGTTGGACGTCGAGCAACGGCTCGAACGAACAGACGCCGATGCAGCCGACTTCGATCACCGTGGCCTCGACACCCTTCTCGTGCAGCCAGGCCCGAACGGCGCGCAGGGTCCGGGCCGCTCCCGCGCCCAGGCCGCAGGTTCCGGTCCCGATGAAGATCACGGGACGCGACGGATGCAGGCGCAGCGATTCCTCCCGCCGCGCGCGGATCGAAGTGGCGCAGGTCTCGCTCTCGTGGCAGAGCGGCCCCGACTCGAGGCAGGCGACCAGGTCCGGACAGGGGCGCTCCGGGGCGTGCCAGCAGCGGTCGCAGCAGCGGGGAAAGATGGGGACGGGGACCGCCGGCGCTTCGCTAACCATGGATCGCCTCCTTCTGCCGGTAGCTCTCCAGGATTGTCGGGACGGCATCCGCCGTGACGCCCGCGTGGAACTCCCCGTTGACGGCGATGACGGGAGCCAGCCCGCACGCGCCGATGCAAGCGACGACCTCGAGGCTGAAGAGACCGTCCCGGGTCGTCTGTCCCGGCTGGATCTTGAGGTTGCGGCAGATCGCTTCCAGCACCGCCGCCGAGCCCTTCACATGGCAGGCCGTGCCGCGGCAGACCTGCACCTGGATCCGTCCCGGCGCCTGGAAGCGGAACTGGTTGTAGAAGGTCGCCACGCCGTAGATCTTGCTGGCCGGCAGACTCAGGTGGCGGCCGATCCGCACGATGGCGTCGCGCGAGACGAACCCGCGTGCCTCCTGCACCTCCTGCAGGATCGGGATTAGTGCATCCCGGCCGGCCCCCGCCCACCGCTGCAGCACCTCATCGATCTCCTGTCCGGCGCACACCGGTTCGGTGTTCATCCTTCCTCCCCCGCCCCCTTCGCCAGCGCGCGGGCGAAGTAGGCGACCTTTTCCATCGAAGTCGTGATGTCCATCTCCTCCACAAACGTCCGCTCCGGCATCCGCAGCGGCGTCGGGGCGAAGTTCAGGAAGCCGCGGATGCCGGCCCGGGCCATCGACGTGGCCACCGCCTGGGCCGCCGCGGCCGGGACGGTGATCACGCCGACCGAGATCGCCTGCTCTCGGACCACCCGATCGAGCTCGTCCAACGGCCAGACCCGGCAACCATGGATGACCCGGCGGACCTTCTCGGGATCGATGTCGAAGGCAGCCACGATGTGGAGATTCGGGCGGCGGGTCGTGAAATAGTCGAGGAGCGCGCGCCCGAGCTGCCCCACCCCGACCAGCGCCGCTCGCTGCCCACCGGGCGCGTCGAGGCGACGTCCGATCGCGTCGACCAGTTGCTGGACGTCGTACCCGCGGGCGGGGCTGCCGACGAATCCGATCGTCATCAGGTCGCGTCGGACCTGCGCCGCCGTCGTGCCGCAGAGCATCGCGAGGTCGTGGGAGTAGATGGTGGCGGGAGCCCCGGTCCGCATCTCCTGAAGCTGGCGCCGGTAGAGGCTGAGTCGGGCCACCTGCTTTTCGGCGAGCACGAACTCGGGTCGCGCCCCGGCTGAGCCTCCGGCTCCCGGTGCCGCCGTATCCGCCATCCAGGCTGGTCGAGCCATCGATCCTCCGTTGCCGTCTTCCTGAGATTCGCTGCCTCACGACTCCTGATCGACAACTTCTGTGAACTTCTTCACATTGTGATTTCGTTCACAGCTCGATTGTGGCACCGGACCAAGGTCAGGGAAAGTGCAATCAATGAGCGAATCGAATCAGTTCAGCTAATGTGAACACGGGGGGCCGAAGTCGCATAATTCTCTGTCAGATCATCGATTCTGGGCTGTCTTCGCCGGGGGGCTAGGGTCCGGTCGCGGCTCGTACGAACGCACGTGCAAGCACGACATCGCGCCTCAGCACCTTCTGCAGGAGGTCGCGTTTCCGTTCGCCCCCCCAGATCTCGAGGTCGACCGGCTCGGTCGATGTGAGTCCGATCCGCACCGTCTCCGCCAGGATCCGGACGCGCACGCCCCGAACCCGGCCGGCGTGACCGCGATCCAGGCCGTCGGCCAGACGCAGAATCCCGGCCAGCCACAGGACCGCGTGCCGATCCGCGGGAGAGAGACGGGCGAACTCCGGGTGAGATTCCCGGGGGAGCGACCGGCGATGGTAGCGCGCAACGACCGCCGTCAGCTCCTGCTGGCGCCGATCGAGCCCTTCGAGCCGGGCATTGGCGATCAGGTGATAGCTGTGCCGATGATGGCCGGGATAGGCGATGAAGTACCCGATGTCGTGCAGGATCGCCGCCAGTTCCAGCACCTCCCGCTCCGCCTCTCCGAGGCCGTGCAGGCGATGAAGCGCCCGGAAGAGCGCAACCGCGAACCCGCGGACTGTCTCCGCGTGCTTTGCCTCGTACCGGCAGATGGCCGCGAACCGGCGCGCGCTCTGGAACGGATCGCGGGTCGCGTGCCGTCCGCCGGTCTGCTCCGCGGGGAAGCGCCGTTCCAGCATGCGCAGGATCAGACCCTCCCGGATCCCTCCCTCGTTCACGAGCATCCGGCTCGCGCCGAGGGAGCGCATCGCCTCCCTCAACACCAGGACTCCTGCCAGGATGATGTCGATTCGATCGGGACTCAGCCCCCGGAGCTGCCTCCGTGCGCCGCCGTCCATCGCCCGCACGAGTTCATAGAGGTGCTCGACCTCGGCCCGCGAGATGTCCGCGCCGTGAGCGCGCACGCTCTTTTCCCCCTGCCGGGAGACGAGGATCCGGGCGACGGCGTTGGCGCTCCCTCCCGAAGCGATCATGTGCACGCCGGGGATGGCGCGAGGAAGATGCTCCGTCAGAACCGCGCGGACGTGACGGCGCATCTCCTTCACCTCCGAGCGAAGCGGGGGATCGTGGTGAACGAAACGTTCGGTCAGCCGAACTGCCCCCAGCGGCAGCGAGGCGATCTCCTCGATCAGAGGACCCATCGCCAGGACGACCTCGGCGCTCCCTCCGCCGACGTCGAGCAACGCGATTCTCTCGCCCTTCAGCGGGAAACTGTGCCACGCGCTCTGGAAGGCAAGGCGGGCCTCCTCATCTCCATCGATAATCCGCACGCGCAGCCCGAGCCGGCGGCGGACCTCGGCCACGAACGCGCGCCCGTTCGTCGCCTCGCGCAGGGCACTGGTGGCGACCACCGCGATCTCTCGACAGCCATGCCCGCGTGCGATCTCCCGCAGACGCCCCAGCCCGGAGAGCGTGCGCTGCCAGGCCTCGGCGCCGAGCGATCCCTGTCCACCCAACCCTTCACCCAGGCGGTTGGGGATCTTCTCGGTATCGAGGATCCGATACCCTTCCCCCGTCTCCGCCTCGACGATCATCGAGCGGAGGGTATTGGTGCCGATATCGATCGCCGCCAAGCGAACCGGACGGGGTGAGGCCCCGGCGCGCACCGGACGGACCCGACCGCGCTCGGCCGGTCGCGGCACCGTCTGGGCGCGCGGCCGCGTCGTCTTCGCCTTCGGTCGCGCGATCGTTCCGTTCCGTCTTCTCGGCGCAGTCACGTCGTCTCCTCCGTCCATGCCGCCAGATCGGGGAACTGCAGGACCAGAGAGGGACGGATCATGCCGAGGAACTGCCGACGGAAGGCCGAGGAGGCGCGGATGGCCTGTCGCTCGGCCAAATTCCGCAGGAAGTGGCGCAACTCGATGAGACCCGGCTCGCGGCTGGCAGGAACCCACCCGGTCAGCAGGCTCTCCGGGGTGTCCGGCTCGAGCATGCGCCCGAAGGTCACCAAATCCTGCAAGGCACCGAACTCGTCCTGCAGTTGCTTGAGGTGGCGAAGGGAGCGCTCCACCGTGGGAGGATGGGCCGGACGGACGAGTTCCAGCGTGTAGCGGAGCTTCTTCAGGCCGATTCGGACCCGGTGCATCGGTTCGGTCCAGGCGCCATCCGACAACTCCACTCCCGGTTCCCCCGGCATGAGATCGCGGTGGCGACGGATCTCCGCGAAGCGCTCGCCGAGCACGGACGACGCGAGGAGTCGCGGCGTCGGCAGCGGATCGAGCACCTCGCCTCCCTCCCGCAGGGCGCGCAGCAGTTCCTCGACCTCGGGCCGGACGCGCCCGCAGTTCGCTCGTTTGATCAGCCGCCGCATCGCGGGGAGGGCGGCCCGTCGCTCCCGCGCGCAACGCCGGGCAATCCACTCCCGAGCTTCGTCGGTCTCCCCCGGCCAGCCGGCCATCCCGGAAGCGCGCGACGCCGTGTAGAACTCCAGCGCGACATCCTGATCGCGGACCGGGCCGAGCCCGCGCGTGATCTGTCGCAGGCGGCGGCGCACGCGGCGCGTCTCCTCCCCGGGAAGCCAGGGACCGAAGAGGCGAAGCGCCTCCCGGAGGCGGCGGGTCGCCACCCGCAGATCATGGACCGCATCGACCGCGGCCGACGTGCGGCACTCGGGCCCGAGTTCCTCGATGCGCTGGGGAAGCGGCCCGAGCGCTTCGACGATCCACGCCTCCGGGCGCGGCGCGGGGACGAGACGGACCGGCCGAGCCGGCGCGGAAGGCCCTTCGGGCTCGACACCGTCCGTCACCCGGCCCGCACCGAGCCCGCGGCGGCACCGCCGGTTCACGGGACGCGATCCTCCACGCCGGAGTTTTCCGTCCCGAAGCGGATCGCCCGAGCGACCGGCTGATGCCCCGAAGCGAGTCGCTCCTCCGCGCGATCGACGAAACGGGCGATCCGACGGAGATCCTTCCAGCGGCCTCGCTCCGGACGCAGGCGGAGCGCCTCCAACTCGTCCAGGAGTTCCTGGACGACCGCATCCGCGACCCGATCTCCGGTGCCCGCAGGGTTCGTGGACATCTCGAGGCCGGCGCGGAGCTTGAGAACCCGATTCTCGAACCTTGTGGCCACGGCGGCCGCGATCACGCCAGCGACCTGGCCCAGGTCTCCCAACTCAGCCCCGAGGGCACGAGCGAGATCCTCGCCGCCGACCGGGTTGGAGGGTGGCGCTTCGTTCGGCCGTGCGCCGGCTCCGGCCGACCCCGCCCGGTTTCTTTTCTTCGTCCTGTCAGCCATGGTCGGTGTCTCGGACTCCAGATGGCCCGGGGGCGACGGCGTTCGCTCTAGCAGGGTGCTGAAAAACTGGGCTCGCCGCGTTCGGCGCGCGAATCGGTCGGATGCGAGGCGCGCCGACGAAGTCGATGCCAGAGCGCATCTTCGAGGAGGCGCAACGAGGCAGCCGGCCGATCGCCGCCCGAACCCGGAGGGCCGGCGGCACTTGCTTCGCCGCTCGTCGTTGCTCGTCGTCCGCGATACGCCTTGGCATCGCCATCCTCCTCGCGCCTCGATCGGCTCGCAAGTGCTCGCCGGCGCGGCGGGGCCAGTTTTTCAGCACCCTGCTAGAGTCTATCATCGGCAGACGGGAGGCCGCATGGGATCGAATCGTGATCAGCGTGGTCGGGAGGACGGGAGGGACGTCCCGTCGGACCCGCCGGTCGTCCTCCCGATCGAGGACCACCTGGACCTGCACCCGTTCCACCCGAGAGAGATTCCTGAGATCGTCAGCTCCTACCTCGAGGAGGCGGTCGCGCGCGGTTTCCGGGAAGTTCGTCTCATCCATGGTCGCGGCATCGGCTTCCAGCGAGACAGAGTGCGTCAGATCCTCTCGAGCCACCCGCTGGTCGAGCGATTCTGCGACGCGCCGGTGGAACGCGGCCACTGGGGCGCGACGATCGTGGGCCTGCGGACGAGAACCTGACCGCGCGCGGCGGGATCCGGAGATACCACACCGCACGGTCTGTTACAGTCTCCCGAATTGCCCGATCGGCCGGCCGCGAGCGGCGCGGCGACCGCCGGGCCCCGAGCCACGAAGGAACTCCAGCCCCATGGACCTGACCCGAGAGATCGAAGCGTTGCTTCCCCTGGTGTCCAAGCCGACCCGGTACCTGGGCAACGAGTTTCACGTCGTACACAAGACCCCCGGGCCGAAGACCGTGCAATGGTGCCTCATTCTGCCCGAGGTCTACGAGATCGGGATGAGCCACTGGGGGCTCAAGATCCTCTACGAGATCCTGAACCAGCGGGGGGACGCCCTGGCGGAACGCTGCTACGCCCCCTGGCTCGACATGGAGGCGCGGATGCGGCGGCACGGCGTGCCGCTCTTCGCCCTGGAGTCGAGGCGCCCGGTGCGGGAGTTCGACTTCGTCGGCTTCTCGCTCCAGTACGAGCTGACGTACACGAACATCCTCACCTGCCTCGACCTGGCCGGCATCCCGGTACGGGCGGAGGATCGGAACGACGGCGATCCGCTTGTCATCGCCGGCGGCCCCTGCGTGAGCAACCCGGAGCCGACGAGCGACTTCTTCGACCTCTACCTGATCGGGGACGGCGAGGAGGCGATCCACGCCTTGACCGAGGCCTACCAGGGGCTGCGCGGCCGGCCGCGAGCCGATCTGTTGCGCGGACTCGCGCAGGTGCCCGGGATCTACGTCCCGGCCATGTACGAGGCGAGCTACGGCGCCGACGGCCGCTTCCTGGGCCTTCGCCCGCGCTTCGACGACGTGCCGCCGAGGGTCCAGCGGCAGTTCGTGCTGGAACTCGAGACGGCGCCCTACCCCGAGCTGCCGATCGTGCCGCTGCAGGAGATCGCGCAGGACCGACTCACCGTGGAGGTGCTGCGCGGCTGCACGCAGGGTTGCCGCTTCTGCCAGGCCGGCTATCTCTACCGGCCGATCCGCGAACGGAGTCCGGAGAAGATCCTCGAGATCGCCGACCGCGGCATCCGCAATTCCGGTTGGGATGAGATCGGGCTGGTCTCTCTCTCGACCGCCGACTACACGCAACTCGGGCCGGCGGCCGATCTGCTCAACGCCCGCTTCGGGACCGACAAGGTGGCGATCAGCCTCCCGTCGCTGCGCGCCGATTCGTTCGGGGTCGAGATCGCCGACCGCGTGCGCGAGACCCGCCGCACCGGCTTCACCTTCGCCCCCGAGGCGGGGAGCGAACGGCTGCGCCTGGCCGTCAACAAGAACATCCGGGACGAGGTCTTCTTCGACGCGGCCAGGATCGCCTACGAGCGAGGGTGGCGCCTGATCAAGATGTACTTCATGGTCGGTCTGCCGACCGAAACCTGGGCCGACGTCGAGGGAATCGTCCGCTTCGTCGACACGATCCGGGAGATCGGACGGCGGCACAGCTCATCCACCTCGATCAACGCGTCGGTCGGCGCCTTTGTGCCCAAGAGCCACACGCCATTCCAGTGGGACGCTTTCGAGGATCTCGAGAGCCTGAAGGGAAAGATCGATCATCTGCGCGGAGCGATCGGCGGCCGCGGGGCGCGTTTGAAGTGGCACGACGTCCTCTCCTCCCATCTCGAGGCGGTGATGTCGATGGGGGATCGAAGGCTGGGCCGGGTCATCGAACGGGCGTGGCGGGATGGCGCCCGGTTCGACGGCTGGACGGAGCACTTCAGCCACGAGCGGTGGATGCGCGCCTTCGAGCAGGAGGGAGTCGATCCCGCACACGTCACCCGCGCCCGCGCTTTCGACGAACCGCTCCCCTGGGATCACATCGACATCGGCGTGCTGAAGACGTGGCTCGTGCGGGAGCGGAAGCGGACCGAGGCGGCGGGGGACGAACCGGAGAAGCAACTCCTCCCCGATTGCCGCCACGGCGACTGCAGCGCCTGTGGCATCCCGGGCCTGCCGAACGACACGAAGCTCACCGCGCCGGTCGAGGAGGCGCGATTCCAGGAGCTCATCGCGAAGGCGCGGACGGCTTCCCCCCCGCGAGCCGACACCGGGATCACCTGGCCGGTGCGGATCCGTTTCGAGAAGCGCGGCCTGGCGCGCTTCATCTCCCATCTGGAGCTCGGCACTCTGCTGGGCCGGGCTTTCCGCATGTCGCGGGTCCCTCTGGCCTTCAGTCAGGGGCATCACCCCCATCCGAAACTCGCCTTCGGACCGCCACTGCCGGTCGGGGTCGAGGGGCTGGGGGAGTTCTTCGACGCGGACCTCCTGGAGCCGTGGAGCGAACGGATCGCCGAGCGGCTGAACGCGGTGCTGCCCGAGGGAATCCGCGTGCTCGGCGGCGAGGCTATCCCGATGGTGCCGGGAGTGCGCAAGCCGGCGATCACTGTCCTCGCGCAGCGCGCCACCTACGTGCTCGCGTTGGCCGACCTGCCGGACGACGCCCGCGCGCATGTGATCGAGGCGGTGGGCGCCTTCCCGTCCCTCGAGGCCTGCATCGTAGAGCGTTCCCACTGGACGCCGGTCACCTCGCGCACCGCGCTCGACTGGGAGGCGCCGATGGATCCGTTCGCGGTCCCGTCGGCGCCACCGAGCGACGGGGCGCCCGTGGCGGCTCGCCCCGCTCCCCGGGGAAACGGCGGGCGAGGCCGGCGCGCCGGGGAGAAGGAAGTCCGCCGGGTCGATCTCCGCCAGGCGATCGTCCGGATGGAGGCCGCCGGCTCCGACCGCCTCGATCTGGAACTCTGGCTGGCGCATCCCAGGGGGCAGACCGCTAACCCGCGCATCGTGATGGAACGGCTATTCCTTCTCAGTCCCGAGTCGCAAGCGCGGGTCGGGGTCGTGAGGACGGCGCTGCTCGACCAGGCTGGACTGCCGCTGTCGCTGGCCGATCCGCCCGCATGACTACGGGAAGGGATCGGGCGATCCGCAGGCTGACGGACGCAAACGGATGGTTGGGCTCTTCCGCACCCTGCTAGACTCCGCCCCATGTCCCTTCTCGTCTGGCTTCTCTTCCTGGCCGGCCTGGCTCTCCTCGTCCTGGGGGCCGAGTTGCTGGTGCGCGGCGCGTCGCGCCTCGCGGTCACACTGGGCATCTCGCCGCTCGTGGTCGGACTCACGGTCGTCGCTTATGGCACCAGCAGTCCCGAACTGGCTGTCAGCCTGAAGGCGGCCGTCTCGGGGCAGCCCGACCTGGTCGTCGGCAATGTCGTCGGAAGCAACATCTTCAACGTGCTCTTGATTCTCGGCGCCGCCTCGGTCATCACCCCCCTGATCGTGGCTCGCCAGCTCGTGATCCTCGATGTGCCGATCATGATCGGGGTGTCGGTCCTGACGCTCCTGCTCGCCCTCGACGGCAGGATCGGACGCTTCGACGGCCTCCTCCTCTTCGCGCTCGCCCTCGGGTACACATTCTTCAGCATCCGCCAAGGGCGGAAGGATGCGGTGCGCGACGACCGCGTCGAGCACGCTCCGCCCGATGAAGAGCCCCTCGACGGGCACGGTCACGGCGCACCGCTGGGATCGACGATCGGACCGGAAGACCTGGTCTCTCCCGGAGCCGCGCGCGGCGCCCGGCCGATCCTGCTCCAGATCGGTCTCGTCACGGTCGGCCTCGCACTTCTCGTCCTCGGTTCGCGATGGATGGTCGACAGCTCGATCACGATCGCGCGCGCGCTGGGCGTGAGCGAGCTCATCATCGGCCTGACGCTGGTGGCGGCCGGCACCTCGATGCCGGAGGTCGCGACCTCGATCATGGCGGCGGTCCGCGGGCAGCGCGACATCGCGGCGGGCAACGTCGTCGGAAGCTGCATCTTCAACCTGGTGGCGGTCTTGGGACTCTCCGCAATCGTCGCCCGCGACGGCATCCCTGTCGCGGCTCCCGTTCTTTCGCTCGATCTTCCCTTCATGGTCGCGGTCGCCCTCGCCTGCCTGCCGATCTTTTTCACCGGACACCGTCTCGACCGGTGGGAGGGTCTGCTCTTCCTCGCCTACTACGCCGCCTACACGTGCTACCTCTTCCTCAGCGCCGCGGAGCATCACCACCTGGGCCTCTTCAACCGGGCCATGGCGATCTTCGTGGTTCCGCTCACCATCCTCACGATCGGCGTATCGCTGCTGCACGGGCTGCGCCGGCGCCGTCCCGCGGTGTAGACTTCGAGCCGCCGGGCTTCTCAGGAGGAACCATGGATCGCCGCCGCTTTCTGCTCGCCGGATCGGAGGCCCTCGCGGCCGTCACCCTCGCTCCCGTGTTGTCGGGATGGCTGGACGCCGAGGCCTGGGCCGACTCCCCGCCGCTTTTGACCGTGGCGCACGGCCCGTCCCCCGCCGCGATCACGCGCCAGGCGATCGACGGACTCGGCGGCATGGCGAGGTTCGTCTCGAAGGGATCCCGCGTCGTGGTCAAGCCGAACATCGGCTGGGACCGCACCCCGGAACAGGCGGCCAATACGAATCCGGAAGTCGTGGGCGAGATCGTGAGGATGGCGCTGGAGTCGGGAGCTCGTTCGGTGCTCGTGATGGACAATCCCTGCAACGATCCGCGGCGCTGTTACGAGCGTTCCGGCATCGCCGCCGCGGTCAAGGCGGCCGGCGGGACGGTCGACTTCTTCGAGGAGAGCCGGTGCAAGCGGATGAAGCTGGGCGGCGAGAAGCTCAAGGAGTGGGAGGTCCACCCGGCGATCATCGAGGCCGACGTGCGGATCAACGTCCCGGTGGCGAAGCATCACGGCCTGGCCGACCTGACGCTGGGGATGAAGAACTGGATGGGGTCGGTCGGCGGTGCGCGCGGACGCATGCACCAGGATATCGACGCCTGCGTGGTCGATCTGAGCGCGTTCTTCCGCCCCCAACTGACCGTCATCGACGCGGTGAGGATCCTCACCCGCAGCGGGCCGCAGGGCGGAAGTCTCTCGGATGTGAAGCGCCTCGACACCGTGCTCGCCTCGTCCGACCCGGTCGCCGCGGAAGTGCGGGCGGTCGCGTGGCACGGCCGCGAGGCCTCCACCCTCCGGCACATCGCGCTGGCGACAGAGCGCGGCCTGGGGCGCGCCATCTGGTCCCCGGAGGAAGAACGCCTCATCGAGGTGCCGCGGGGATGAGGCCGCGGTGGTGGGATCACGCGGCCGAGGCACGGAGACCGCGGCCAGGCTACCAGGATCGGAGGGACTCTGAGACCCGGCCAGGTTCGGCGGGGGCCTGAAGCAATGCTCCGCCGCATCCGGATCCCGGTGCAGCTCGCCGCCCTGGCTCTCTTTCTCTACCTGCTCGTGCGTACGGTCGGGATCGGAGAGGATCGGCTCGGGTCACCGGTTCGGATCTTTCTCGAGATCGACCCTCTGGTCGGTCTGACCACCTGGCTCCGCACCGGCGCTCTGCCCGGTCTCCTCGGGCTCTCCCTCGTAACGCTCGCGCTGGCGTTTCTGCTCGGTCGTTCTTTCTGCGGATGGATCTGCCCGCTCGGCACCCTCAGCCAGATCTCCGGACGTCTAGCCCGCTCCCGGTCCCGGGAGCGACACAAAGACCGCAGCCGGCGCGCACAGCTCTGGAAGTACGCGATCCTTCTGGTGGTTCTGGGCGGCGCCGCGAGCGGGGCGCTCTGGACCGGCCTCCTCGATCCGATCTGCTTTCTGATCCGCGGCCTGGCCGTGGGAACGGCCCCACTGGCCGAGGTGGTCATCCGAGGCGCGGCAGCGGCGCTCGCCTCCACGCCGGTCTCGGGCGCGAGCGAGCCCCTCTACCGGTGGGTGCGCGACCACCTCCTCGCCTACCAGCCTCCCGTCTACGAGCAGGGGATGCTGCTCGGGACGCTGCTCCTGTTGCTCCTCCTGGCCTCGTGGTGGATGCGCCGTTTCTGGTGCCGGATGCTCTGTCCGTTGGGCGCCCTGCTGGGCGCGACCGCCCTCGCCGGGGCGCTGCGTCTGCATCAGGATGGCGACCGTTGCACCGGCTGCGCGGTCTGCACTTACCACTGCCAGGGAGCAGCCGACCCGGACCTGGTCGGAAGCTGGAAAGCCTCGGAGTGTTTCGTCTGCGGCAATTGCACCAGCGCCTGCACGCGGAACGGGCTTCGCTTCGGCTTCGAGGCGCCGCGGATCTGGTCCGCCGGGCGGGCGGCCCTCGCCCGGTGGATCCCGTCGCGAGGGTTGGAGCGTCGCCCCGCGACGACGGCCGTCGAGAGATCCGAAGGCCTCGCCACGACCGACCTGACGCGCCGCGGACTTCTCGCCGCCGCGATCGTCGGTCTCGCCTCCGGCCCGGCCGCCATCGTCTCGCCGGCCAGGACGCACCCTCCCGGCCGGGTGATTCGTCCGCCGGGAGCGGGCCCTGAAGATGAGTTTCTCGATCGCTGCGTCCGCTGCGGCGAATGCATGAAGGTCTGCCCGCAGGGCGGACTCCATCCGGCGGCGTTCGAGACGGGGCTGGCGGGACTCTGGACGCCGGTGCTTCGCCCGCGCCTCGGATACTGCGAGTATCATTGCACCCTTTGTGGACAAGTCTGTCCCACGGGGGCTATACCTCGCCTCTCTCCTGCCGATAAAGTGAAGTCGGTCCTGGGACTGGCCTGGATCGATCCCGGGCGGTGTTTGCCCTTCGCGTTCGCGGCGCCGTGCATCGTCTGCGAGGAGCATTGCCCGACTTCGCCGAAGGCGATCCAGCTGACGCCGGCGACGGTACGGACCATCGCCGGCGAGGAACTCCGGGTGCGCCAACCGCGGATCGACGCGGCGATGTGCACCGGCTGTGGGATCTGCGAGTACGTCTGCCCGCTCGAGGGATCGGCCGCGGTCCAGGTCGAGGGGGTCGGGCGCACGACGAGGGCCGGGGCGTTCGAGCAGGGAATCGGGCTGGAGCAGGACCTCGGTCTCTGAGGACACAAAGAGGGAGATTCACCGATGACGGCACCGGAACCGCCTCGCCCGGAGGAAATCGGGTCGCCGTTCGATCATCGAGAGCTGATCGAGAGTCTCCACGACGGCGTCTACTACGTCGATCGCGACCGGCGCATCCTGCTCTGGAACACCGCCGCCGAAGAGATCAGCGGGTGGCCCCGCGAGGCAGTCGTCGGCCGGTTCTGCCAGGACAACATCCTGCGCCATGTCGATGCTGAGGGCCGCATGCTCTGCCAGGATGGTTGTCCGCTCCTCGCCGTCCTCGCCGATGGCCGGAAGCGGGAGCACCACGTCTACCTCCGCCACCGCGAGGGACATCGGGTGCCGGTCACCGTTCGCGTCTCTCCGGTGCACGACGGCCACGGGAATGTCGTCGGGGCGGTCGAGAGTTTCTCGGATGAGACCGGCCGCGAAACCCTGCGCGAAAGGGTCAAGGAACTGGAGACGCTCGCGCTGCTCGATCCGGTCACCGGGCTCACGAATCGCCGGGGGCTCGAGCACCAGCTCGAGTCGCGACTGGAGGAGTTGCGTCGCTTCGACTGGCCCTTCGGCGTGCTGCTCGTCGACCTGGACGACTTCAAGATCATCAACGACACGCTCGGCCACGAGGTCGGCGATCGGATGTTGCGGATGGTGGCGCGGTCCCTCGGGGCCGGCGCGCGCGGCTTCGATACCGTCGGACGGTGGGGCGGAGATGAGTTCCTCGTCATCGTGGCCAATGTCACTCTGGAACGCCTGATCCCGATCGGAGAGCGGATCTGTCACCTGGTCGAACGCTCGGAACTGCCCGAGCATCCCGAGTTCCGCATCGCCTGTTCCATCGGCGCGGCCAGCGCGCACACAGAGGAGGCGGTCTCGGACCTCCTCGCCCGGGCGGACCGGCTCATGTACCGCGCCAAGGGAGCCGGCGGGAACCGCGTGGCCTCGTAGGCGGACCGGCGAGAGGTCAGGCCGCGCGACGATCGGGTTGGGTGTCTCGACTCCGGCCGTGGTGGCCGAACGCCGGGCCCGATGCAGGGCGGCGCCCCAGGAGGGTGAGCATTCTCTGCACGCTGGCCTGCAGCCGTTGACCCGATTCGTCGTTGCCGTCGTCGGCCCCACAGCGCTGTCGGGCGCGCTCCTCGAGGGACTCCGTCGTCCGGGTCAGCTCCTCGATCTCCCTGGCCTCCGCCTCCGTCGTGCGGGCCAGCCGGTCCATGAGTTCGCCCACGGAGTCGGTCTGTCCGGTGATCCGCTCGAACCGATCCAGGACACCGGTCTTCAATCCCGCGCCGCTCTGGGCGCTCTTGACCGAGTCGTCGATGAGGGAAGCGGTCTGCTTCGCTGCCTCCGCGGAGCGGAGGGCGAGGTTCCGCACCTCCTCGGCGACGACGGCGAAGCCGCGCCCGGCCTCCCCGGCGCGCGCCGCTTCCACCGCGGCGTTCAGGGCCAGCAGATTGGTCTGGAACGCGATCCCGTCGATGGTCTTGACGATGCGGGCGGTGGCATCGGTACTGGACTGGATCTTCTCCAACGCTTCCGCCAGGAGCTGCATGTCGCGCAATCCTTCGCGCACATCGGTGCGCGTCTGGCCCGCCACGCCCGCGGCCTCCTGGGAGACGGCGGCGCTCTCCCGGAAGTTGGCAACCAGTTCCGGCAACCTTTCACAGATCTGCCGGTATCCCTGCCTGGCCTCGTCGGACGCGCCATGCTGCGCGCTCCGCGCCGACTCGGTCTCGCGCGCCTGGCGGGCGATCTCCTGGAGGCTGCCGGTCAGCTGGGCCAGCCGCTCATCCCAGGATCCCGCGACCGACTCGATCGCGACCTGCAGCCGGCCGAACGCTCCCTGGTGCGTGCCGGTCAGGCGCGCGGTCGTCTCTCCTCTCGCCATGCGTTCTAGGATCTCAGCCGCCGCCGCAATGCTCGCCTCCTGCCGTTCCCACGCTGCGGCCAGTTCATCCAGGAGTGCCCGGTCGCCAGCCGAAAGCAGATCTCGCTCCGGCGAGGAGCGATCGCTCAGCGGTCCGCCCGACTCCGGGCGGAGCGCCGCACGAAATGCGGCATTGGCCCGGCAGAGCTCTCCCAGGGGACGGCGTAGCCCGTCGAGTTCGCCCGCGAAGGGCGTGGTCCGGATCTCGGGGATCGTCCCGGAGGCCAGAGCTCGCAGGGCATCGATCCCGTGACGGAACGGCGCGGTCCACGTTTCCTGGGCCGCGTTCACCGCCGCCGTGATCTCCTGGAAGCGTCCGGGGCGCGACCTTGCGTCGAGAGGCTTGGGGAGAATCCCCTGTCGGAGCTGTTCGGCCGAGACGGCGCACGCTTGACTCACATCCTCCAGATGTCGGCCCGCCAGAGAGAGCGCCGCGTGCAGCCGCCCCCACTCTCCGAACGCAGGTCGGTTCGCTGCCTCCGTCCCGGTTTCGCCGCGCGCCAGGGCCTCGGCCTGCCCCACGGCGGCGCGAAGCGATTCATCCTGACGTGCGAGGGCCTCTTCCCAGGAAGTGGCGATGGCGCCGAAGAGCCCGGGATGCCGGCCGCGTTCGATCGCCGGAGGAGTCGTCCCCTCCACGATCGCCTTTCTTCTGATCTCGGCGTCCCGGTCAAGGGCAAGGAGAGACTCGCGCGCCTGCCCGAGGGCCCGCGCGATGGGGGCCAGCAAACCCGCGGTGCCAGCGGGGGACGCCGAGGGCGGCGCGCCCTGGGCGAGCGCTTCCGCGTCGTGCGCGAGCTGCTTCACCTGGGACTCGAGACGGTCGAAGGACCGGTTCCACGCTTCGGCCTCGGCCCGCAGACGGCCGGTTGAGATAGAGAGATCGAACCGGACGTCGAGGCAGCCGGCCTCCAGCGCGGAACGGACTCGTCGGGCCTCGCGAGCCGCCGCCTCCAGCGACTCGATCGATCCGCGGGCGCGCTCGGCCACCGCCCGCCACATCGCCGGCGCATCCGGTAGCGTCGCGGAGAGATCGCTCGTCGTGAGGCGCTCGTGAAAGTCGATCCACGAGCAAGCGACGGCAACTTCCTGCTCGATCCGCTTCTCCCATGAGGCGATGACGGCCTTAGCGAGAGAGGGCAGGTCCCTGCCTTCCGTCGCCGGCCGTGCAAACTGCGTCGCTTCTGTCTCCGGCTCGCGGGACGCGGCGCGCTCCAGCGCGCTCCAGGCTGCGGTCCAGCGGCGGAGAGCCAGGCCCAGAGGTCGGGTCTCGCCCGGCCACTCCGCGTCGAGCGGGGGCGTCAGATCCCCGCTCTCCCAACGATCGAGGAGTGCCTCGACCTCCGCGGTGGGACGGCCGAGGGCATCGAGCCCGCGGTTCATCGACGCCAGCATGGTGCCGAAGGCTCCCGGCCACTCCTGGGCGTTCGCCCGAGCGGAACTGACTCCTTCGGCCAGGGCGGCGGTGACCCGAGTCACTTCGGCCTCCAGGCCGCGTAACGCCGTTTCCACCTGGTCGCGGACGATGGAGTCCGGCGGAGGATTCTGCGGACGGGTTGACGGGCCCCGCCACTCTCCCGCGGCGATGCGCTGAAGCCATTCCCGTTCCCGCGTATTGCGCCCGGCCCAGAGGTCGATGCCCTGGAGCAGGCGGCTCAAGGAGTCCTCTTGTGCCGCGGCGCCGGCCGGCAACTCCCCGGCATGCGAAGCGATCCGCTCGGCGGCCGACGCGAGCGGTTGGGAGATGCGACGGATCGTGACCCAGACCAGGCCCAGGGCCACGAGGCCGATCCCGCCTGTCAGGATCCACCAGAGCCAGGGAGAGGCCGGCCCGCTCTGGTGAAAGCTGGCGACGAGCAGGAGAAAGAGCACCGCACCGGGCGCGAGCGCGCCCAGCGTCATGCGCGCGGAGAGGGAGCGACGACTGAGGCCCAAAAGGCGACCCTGTTGCGGGAGGCAGAGACCGGCCAGCAGAAGCAGCACACCGAATCCTCCCAAGAGAACATAGGCGAGCTTCGAGCGGTCGGCGGTGACGGAGGTCGCGGGGGCGCCCGACTCCTCATGGGAGGCGGGAGGGGTGACCACGGGTGCGGCGGGCGGCGTGGCGGCGGGGAGACGGGGCGCCGAGACCGGCGCCTCGTTACCGGCCGGTGCGCCCTGGTCGTATCGGAGCGGCATCGGGGTTCTGACCGGCGCGGAAGGACGCGCCGTCGTGCGCGCGATCACCATGGGCGCGGAGCGTGAGGAAGCCGGCTCCGCGGTCCGAACCACGCTCTCTTTCGGTCGTTCGTCCAGTCTCGGAGGGTCCACTGAGGGGCTCGTCGCAGGCTGTGCGGCCTGGGCCGCCGCGATCGAGTCGGCCTGCGCCTGCGCTCGGGCCCGCAACGCCAGAAGCTTTTCCTTCGCGGTCTGCGCCTGCGATCCACTCGGGATCAGCGCGGCGGCGATCAGAAGCGCGATGCCCCAGCGGCATCCCGTCCGACCGGGACGGCTCTTCGGGACTCCGTACCCCATGGTGCTTCCTCCGGGACGTTGACCGCCGTGTTCAGAAGCCCAGACTCGCCACGAGGTAGGGCCGCTCCAGGCGCGGGTTGACGAGATAGGAGACTCCCAGAGACGGCGCCACGCCGCGTCCAAGGGTCAAAGTCCGCGAGGCGTGCAGACCGAACTCCACCATCTGTGGCATGAAGCTGTCGACGCCGTACCAGCGACTCTGGCCGGGAGCGACGCCGAGGCTGAGCGCCAGTGTCGTGGGACCTCGCAAGAGCGGCGCAGTGGCGCCGAAGTAGGTAGACCGATCCGGATCGTTGTGGATGTTCTTCGCCACCAGCAAGCTGATCGGCAACGGCTCCGGCAGTTCGAGGCTCACCGTGGCCTCGAGGACATGCGCGCCCCCGCGGTCGCTCCAATCGAAGTAGGAGTTCCCGTCCGAAGGGAAGTAGTACGCGCCGACGGATCCCGTCAGAACGCCCGCATCGGTATCCACGCTGCGAGAGAGCGAGAGGTCGAGCTCCGAATAGGTCGACCCCGTCGTGTCGCCCGCCGCCGGACTGAAGCTGAAACTGCCCCAGGCGCCCACGGTGAATCCGTGCCAGTCGAGTCCGAGCGCGGGCTGCAAGCAGGGGGAATCGCTGAAGGCGAGGCCGCGCCACACGTACCGGCTGACGATGTCGGTGTGGACCGTCAGCTCGATCGACCTCTCCGGCGAGGCGTCCAGAGACGCCGGTGGCGGAACCAGCTCCCCTGCGGGTGCCGCGGCGACGGAGGCCGAGGTCAGGCGGTCCAGGCGGGCCTGGAGTTCGCCCAGCGCCGCGAGCAATTCCGGGTTGTGACCCGCGGGTGCCCGGGCCGCGAGGAGATCAGCCTCCAGACGCTCAAAGCCGCCCGCGCGCGCCGTGCTCTCCGCGGCAAGGGCCGTGCGCAGCGAGGTTTCGAGTTCATCGACGATCTGGACGATCTCGTCGAAGGTCTGCCCGGGCGCCGGAGCAGCCCACACCAGACTGATGAGCACGAGAACCAGCCCCAGGGCGGACCGGTATGGGAGACGGCTGCCGCCCGGGCGGCGAACGAACGGACGCATGGTTCCCCCCCCTTTTGTCGTCCCGGCCGACGCCGGTCGTCGGGAGCGGGGCTCCGGACACGATCCCGGGGCCGGGCATTCGGAGTCCCACGATCAGCAGGCCTGCCGGGGCAAACCGCGAGAGGAGACCCGCTCCCTGGGCTCAGAATCGGCGGTCGATGGATGCGACTTGAACAATCGTTGGGTTCTGGCACCGGGGGGCCGCCTCCAGAACCAGCAGGGAGAACAGCGGTTCAGGTGAAGCCGAGGCCCCCGAAGCCGCACGGGGGGTGAGCACAAGCTCGCGCCCCGTCGCCCGCCCCCGGCGGATTTGGTATCCTCCGTGGTCGCTTCGGGAAAACCACCAAAGTCCAAGCCGTCGCCACGGCCGGGAGAAGACCATGCGCAGACTGTCCGTCGTCAAGCCGCAGAACGAACCGATTCTCGACTACCGCCGGGACGACGGCGCCTGGGGGCAGCTCCAGGCCGCGATCGCGGGGCTTCCGCGGGGCTTCGAGGTCCCGATGGTGATCGGAGGACGATCGGTCTACGCCGATCAGAAGATCGAATCGGTCGACCCGGCCACCGGTCGGGTCTTCTGCGTGGCGCAGAAGGGAACGGTGGAGCATGCGAAGGCGGCGGTCGCGGCCGCGCTCGAGGCCAAGGAAACCTGGGGCCGACTGCCGATCGAGGCACGCGTGCAGAAGTGGCGCGACCTCGAGTGGATTCTCCTCCAGCGCCGGCACGAGATCATGGCGGTCGCCTGCGCCGAGTGCGGCTTCACGCCGAATGAACTGATGGGAAGCTGGTCCGAGATGATGGACTTCATCCGGTTCAATCCCTATTGGCTGCTGCAGCTCGCGGCAGAGTCGATGGGCGACGGCCGACACGAGACGAACCAGATGAACCTCCGCCCGCTCAAGGGCTTCACCGCCGCGATCACGCCGTTCAACTTCCCGGTGGCGATCGGCTACAACCTGCCGACCGTGATGGCGCTGTGCGGCAACACGGTGGTCTGGAAGCCGGCCAGCGACGCACCCTTGACCTCGTGGATGCTGATGAAGGCGATCGAGGACGCCGGGTTCCCGCCCGGGGTGATCAACATGATCACCGGCTCCGGCTCGACCATCATGTCGCCGGTCATTGACCATCCCGAACTGACCGCGGTCAACTTCACCGGCGGAGTGAACACCGCCCGTTCCATCGCCTCGCGCCTCTACTGCCCCGAACTGGGCCGGCCTCACTTCCCCCGCTTCGTCGCCGAGACGGGAGGCAAGGACTTCCTCGTGGTCGACCGCGACTGTGAAGTCTGGGACGTGGCCGGTTGCATCATCCACGGAGCCTTCGGGCGGAGCGGCCAGAAGTGCTCGGCCAACAGCCTGGTGCTGGCCGACCAGCATGTCTGGCCGGAACTGCGCGCCGCGATCGTCGAGCAGATGAAGGGATTCCGCGTCGGCTCTCCTCTCGACCGCACGACCGACATGGGACCGGTGATCAACCGGGGAGCCTACGACAGCATCGTCGGGTACATCGAGCGAGGCCGGCAGCACCCGGAGGTGCACACCCTCTGGGGCGGCGATCATAGCGCGAAAGAAGGATTCTGGATCCAGCCGACGATCTTCGAGGTCGGCCTCGACGAACACGAGCTGCTGCAGGAAGAGATCTTCGGCCCGGTCACCGCCGTGCGCGTGGTCGAGGACGCCGCGCACGCGCTCGGGATCATCCAGAACCACCCCTATCGTCTGACGGGCGCGGTCTGGTCGCGGAACGAACTCTGGCTGGATCGCTGGGTGCCGGTCTTCAGCGAGTACGCCGGAAACTTCTATATCAACCGCAAGACGAGCGGAGCGATCGTCGACCAGCAGCCGTTCGGCGGCGACGGCCTCAGCGGCACCAACTACAAGGCCGGCGGCGCCTGGTATCTGCTGCAGTTCGTCAGCCAGGGATCGGTCACGAGGCGCCACTGGAGGTGGCTGCAGGATGGGACAATCTGGGGGTGGCGGAAGTAACAAACGGTGGCCGGCCGCTCGGGGCGGGTAGAGGGCGGGGCGTCTTGATCGGCGGACCACCCCCAGGACGTGCTATCATCGTCGGGCGTACAGCCAACCGCGGAGGTCGCCATGCACGTTGCCCGGAGTCTCCCCTCCCCCCGCCGGTTTCTCGCCACCGCTCGGCTCTGCGGAGCGGCGGCCGGCCTTGCAGGTCTCATCGTCGGGCTCGTCGCGCCGGTCATGGCAGCCCCCCGGACCGCGCTCGAGGTGATAGAACCCCACCGCATCGTCAGCCCCGACGGTCACGAGTCGGCGACGAGCTTTGCGCGCCCGGCCACGGCGGAGGAGCGCCAGGATCTCGCGCACAGCCCGGACGGATGGGTGCAGGCCGATCCGCGCGCCTCCTACAGCCGGGGCACGGTCCCTTACTCGCTCGCGCCGAGCTGGATCTCCGCCCGGACGCGCGCCTGCGGCGGACTGGCGTGGGGGGACGCCGACCATGACGGCGACCTCGACCTCGCGGTCGGGACCTACTACGCCAACATGTATCCGCCGATTGTCGACTACTACAACTACATCTACCTGAACGACGGCGGCACGCTCTCCGATCCGCCGCAGTGGATCACGCCGGACCAGAAGCACACGGGAGACGTCTGGTGGGGACTCGTCGATGCCGACGCCTACCCGGACCTCTTCTTCGGCAACGGCAGCGACGCGCTCCACCCCAGCCAGGTCTTCTACGGGCAGGACGGCCTGCTCCCCACGACCGCCGGGTGGACCTGCGCGACCGGCAACTGGGTCGTCGACACCGACCCGTGCGACTTCGACGGCGACGGCGATCTCGACCTCGCCTTCGCCAACCAGGGGACTTCGGCCGTCCCTTACCGTCCGACCACCCTGCATCGCAATCATGGCAACGGTCTCGAGACGAGCCCATGGTGGTCCTCTTCCCAGGTCGGCATCACCAACTCGGCCGACTGGGCCGATCTCGACGGCGACTCCCGACCCGACCTCGCGGTCGCCGGCTGGGTCAACTGGCAGAGCGGCGTCTTCCGCAATCTCGGAACGACCCTCGAAACCGGATTCGCCTGGACGACCGGCCACCCCGAACGCACCGACAAGGGAATCGGCTGGAGCGACGTGAACGGCGACCACCTTCCCGACCTCCTGGTCGGAGGCAACGGCGATCCCGACTGGCTCTTCCTCAACGAAGGATCGATGCTGGAGGCTCTGCCCTCCTGGGCTTCGGGCGAGTCGTTCCATGGCTGCCAGGAGCTGCTCTGGTGGGATGTCGATCGCGACGGGGACGAGGACCTCTGCACCGCGCACTTCACGACGGGACATGTCCGCATCTATCTGAACGAGTCGGGCGTGCTCTCCGGAACCGCGGACTGGCAGTACGACGACGCCTCGGGCGCGACCGCGATCGCGTTCGGCGACCTGAACGGCGACACGATGCCCGACCTCGCAGTCGGCGTCGCCAACGGTCCGGTCAAGGTCTTCCTCAATACCGGGACTCCGACGGGCGTGCCGGAGACGGCGCTGGACCTTCCAACCGCCGGGCTTCGGATCGTCGCGGGACCAAATCCCTTCCGCGACCGCCTCCACCTGCGGATCGAGAGTGCGCGGCCGGTGGACTCGGCCCGGCTGCAGGTGAATGACGTCAGCGGACGGGTTGTTGCACGCGACGAGCTCCGTCTCCGGGGAGAGCGCACGGCGAGCTGGGACTGGATCACTCCGGCGGGCGCGCATCTGGCGCCCGGAGTCTACTTCGTGCGGGTCGAGGCCATGGGCCCCGACGGAGAGCGAAGCTCGACCCGCGCCCGGGTGGTGCGCGTCGGGCGGTGACTTCAGAGGCGTGACTCCCGCGGGCGGATCCCTTCTCGCCGCAGTCGCTCCTCGTGGACGCGCATCCGCCCGAGAAAGTCGGCGTAGTCCCGCCGTTCCGGCGCCGTCCAGAGCGACTCCGCGACGGCGCAGAGGCGCGGAAACGCCATATAGCCGAGGTGGTCCCAATCGAGGATCCGTTCGGTCCAGATACAGGCCTGCCCGCCGAGGACGCGTGCTTCGTGGGGCGTGCCCGCCAGCTCCGGCGGCACCGGCTCGAACGCATAGGCAGCCTCGAGGTAGACGTCCCGGGGAAAGGCCGGGGGTTCCGTGGCGACGGGCCCCTGGTAGGAGTCGAGATAGCAGTGCTGGGTCGGGCAGGCGATCACGTCGCGCCCGGCGCGGGCCGCGGCGATCGCGCCATCGAATCCGCGCCAGGACATGACGATGACATCTTCGGAGCGATCGGCGGGCTCGCTCGCCGTACCCTCCAGGATCTCGTCCCAGCCGATCGCGATGCGCCCCAGGGAGCGAATCATCCGGGCCACGCGCCCGATGAACCACGCCTGCAGCTCCTCTCCTGTTCGCAGGCCGTGCCGCTCCATCCGCGCGCGACAGCTCGGGCAGGAGAGCCAGCGGTTCTTCGGAACCTCGTCGCCTCCGAGGTGGATGTACGGTCCGGGAAAGAGGCCGGCCACCTCCCCCAACACATCCTCGAGGAAGTCGAAGACCGCGTCGTTCCCCGCGCAGAAGACATCATCGAAGATCCCCCAGGTGTGCGGCACCGGCTCGGCCTGGCCGGTGCACGACAACTCCGGGTAGGCCGCGAGCACGGCGCGGGCGTGGCCGGGGGTCTCGATCTCCGGGACGACGATCACCCCACGATCGCCGGCATGACGCACCACCTCGCGGATCTCATCCTCGGTGTAGCAGCCGCCGTGCCGGCTGCCATCGGCCTCGACCCGCCAGGCGGAGACCTCCGCGAGCCGGGGACGGACGCCGACCGGCATTCGCCAGCCCTGGTCATCGGTCAAGTGCCAGTGGAACCGGTTGAGCTTGTGCGCGGCGCACCAGTCGATCGCCTCGCGCACCCGGGCAGCCGGGAAGAAGTGCCGGACGACATCGAGATGCAGGCCGCGCCAGGCGAACCGAGGGCCATCCTCGATGATTACTCCGGGCAACCGGCAGGGCCGGGCCGAGTCGGTGTCCGCCGGCAGCAACTGTCGGAGCGTCGTTTCGCCGTGGAGATACCCGGCCGCGGCGGCGGCCGCGAGCTCGATCCCGCCGGGGCCGATGACCAGACGGTACCCTTCCGGGCCCAGGCGGGCGCAGGGTTGGCCGGGCGGTTGCCCCTGATCCGCGACGGTCCGCCGCGGACGCGGGAACACCGGATGAAACGCGCCGGTCAGAGAGACGCGCGCCGGTCGCGGCATGAGTCCAAGGAGCGATTCAGTCCGTTCCATTCATCCTCCGGACAGGCGACGGTCAGAGACGCAGATCTTCCAGTCCCTGGTGCTCGGGATCGAAGTTGACGAACCGGCGAAAGGACTGAACCACGAAGAGCGGGAGAAAGCAGATCAGAGCGAAGCCGAAACTCCCCGCAATGACGACGCGGATCGGCAGAAACTCCGCCAGCACGCCGGCCAGAGCCATCGCGATCGGCATCAGTCCCTGTGACACGGAGCCCAGGAGCGCGAAGGTCTTGCCTCGCATCTCCGGCGGTACCGTCAGCTGCAGCGTGGCCGGAATGAGGCTGTTGAGCACCGCGGTGGCCCCCCCCGCGGCGAAGACCAGGACCAGCCGCGCGACGTGACTCTCCACCAGGGGGAAGGGGATCAGCATCAGCATCATCCCCACGCCGCAGGCCTGGAATACCCGGAAGCGCCTCGCGGGCGGGATGTGCACGATCGAACTCAGCGCGAACCCCAGGAAGAGCCCCCCGGTCAGCAGCGCCATGGTGACTCCGTAGCGGGCGGGTCCCCATCCTTCGGTTCGCTGGAAGAGCGGCAGGAAGAGCGTGATTCCCATCACCGCGAAGAAGTTGAGCACCATGGCGCAGAGGAAGAGGGCGCGCAGCCCCGAGATCTTCCACACGAAGCTCATCCCCGCGCGTAGATCGCTCCAGAACGGAGGCGGCACGGCCGGTGATCGGTGGGCGGGGATCCGCACGGCGAACAACGCCAGGGCGGAGACCAGATAGGAGAGCCCGTTGAACAGAAAGAGCCGGCTCGCCCCGATGGCGGCGAACAGGAATCCGCCCGCGGAGTTTCCAATGACGCCCGCGCCGGTCGAGACCAGGGCCATCGCCGAGTTGGCCTGGACGAGACGCCCGGACGGGACGATATCCGGCACCACGGAACCCAGGGCGGGCGTGAAGAAGGCGCCACCGATCCCGATGACCGTCCCGGCGGCGAAGACCATCCAGACCTCCAGCCGGCCGCTGAACGCGGCCGTGGCCACGGCGATGACCGCGGCGCCGCGCAGCAGATCCATCCCGATCAGGATCCGCTTCCGATCCAGGCGATCGACCCAGACGCCGGCGAAGGGACCGATCACGACCCTCGGCAACACCGCGATCGCCATGAGCGATCCCATCAACGCCGTCGATCCCGTGGCCGCCAGGACCCAGAACCCCAGCGCGATCTCGTAGACGATGTCTCCCAGGCCGGAGACCAGTTGACCTTGCCACAGGAGGGCGAAGTCGCGGCTCCAGAGCCGGCCAGGAACGGAGGCCCCCGGACCGCTCCCCGGATCGGTCGCCGGAGTCGCTCCATCCTGGCCGGCGATCATCTCACCCCGACCGGCACCTCCACTCCTCACCCCGGCGGACGGACCTGCGGACTCGAACGACTGCTCCCGCATCGTGCCTCCTCGACCATCGCGACCTTGTCCCGGCACGGGCGAAATCCTCGCCGGTGTCGCGGAATCGCGCAAGTCTCGCGGTCGCGGGAGGAGCGCACCGGTCTGCCCGTGGGACGCCCACCGTGGTAGACTGGCTGGCATGCGCGATCCGGCCGAGTGGGTTCGTCTCCTCCAGCAGGCCGACGAGGAAGCCTGGAAGGAATTCATCCGGGAGTTCTCCCGGTTCGTCCCGATCGTCTCGCGCCGCCTGGGCCTCAGTGCAAGCGAGGGGGGGGAGGTGCTGCAGGAGATGACCGTCACGGCGCTCCAGTCGATCCAGAACCTGCGAGATCCCGCGCGCCTGGCCTCCTGGACCTTCACCATCGCCAACCGCGCCGCGATCAATCTGTGGAAGGACCGGAATCGCCGGCGGGCGGGCGACGACGAGATCGACCGTCTGCTGGCCAGGATCCCCTCTGGCCGGCCCACCCCGGACGATCTTCTGGTTCGCCTCGAGGAGTCACGGATGGTCCGCGAGGCCATGTTGGAGCTGAGTGATCTGTGCCGGCAGTTGCTGGAAGACCTCTTCCTCTCCGAACCACGGCTGAGCTACCGGGAGATCTCGGAGCGCCGGAGGACGCCGATCGGCAGCATCGGCCCAAACCTCTCCCGCTGCCTGGCACGGCTGCGGCGGGTCCTAAGATCGGTATCAAAAAGGGACCCCCGCCCGACTGCCGGGGTGGACGCCGAGCGGCAGGATTGAACCAGGACCACAAGGGAGCAGACGTGTCGCCACCGGAACACCTGACGGACGAAAGGCTCCTCGACTTTCTGCGAGGAGAGATCGGGATCACGGTCGAGCCGACTCCGGGTGACGGGGAGGCCCTGACCGCCGAGAGAGACCATCTCCTTACCTGCTCGTCCTGCGCCGGGCGGGCGAAGGAGTGGCGCGAGCTTCTCTGGAGTCTCGCGCTCTCTTCCCCGGATCCCGATCCCGCGCGCGTGGCCGAGATCTGGCACGAAGCGAAGCGTCGCGCGGGTCTCGATCCCGCCTCACGTCCGCGGACCCTGGCCGATCGCCTCGGAGCGGAACTCGGCGCGACCTTCCGCCGGCTGACGGCATCGTTGCGCACAGAGTCCCTCCAACCCTCGCTCGCGGTGCGTGGCTCGAGCGTGGCAGCTCCCAGGCTGCTGATCTTCGAGACCGATGAGCTCGCGGTCTCGCTCTCCATCGCGACCGGTCCCGGGGCGGAACGGGTACGCATCGTGGGTGGAATCACACCGAAGACTTCTCGGGACCTGCCCCGGGACGGCCGGGTCGCCCTGTTCGCCGGAGAGCAGGTCATCCAGGCGAACGTGACGGAGCAGGGCGAGTTCACGCTCGAGGGGATCCTGGGCGGGGATCTCCACCTGGACATCACGCTGGGCACGGATAGGATCGAGATCTCTCCGATCCATCTCGGGGGGAACGCCACCGGGCTCGGGAGGACCGACCGATCGGAGTGACCGAATCAACCTCCCGGTCACCTATCCCGGACCAGGAGACCGCCGAGCGGAAGCTGGGCGACGTCCGGTGGATCCCGTCGCTGGACGAGGCCACGGCCCTGCGGGATCTGCTCGCCGCCCACCTTCACTCCGATCCCGGCCTCGCCGATCGCCTCTCGGCCGCGTTCCTGCACACCATCCAGAAGCGCCGGAAGAGCCCACCGGCCCTTCAGGCCATCGCCTATCGCGCTCGGGCCGAGGCTCTCCTCTATACCGGCCGGCTCAAGGCGGCGCGCAGCGCGTACGAACGCGCCTGCCGCCATGCCGAAGCGTCCCGTGACGGCCGCCTGCTGGGCCAGATCCTGGTCGGCCGGATCGGGACGTTGCTCGCCATGGGCGACGCGGCTGGCACTGCCCCCCTGGTCCGCCAGGCTCGAAGGCTTCTCCTCGCCGGCGGAGATGATGACTACCTGCGCCGTCTCTTCATCAACCTCGGCAGCGGCCACTATCACCGGGAGCGCTATGGTGCGGCCCATCGGGCCAACGCCGAGGCGATCCGCCTCATGGATGCGGCCGGCCAGAGAGACCACGTCTGGGCCTCCGTCCAGCTCAACCAGGGAATCGCCTGCACCCAGCTCTCGTTGATCGAGGAGGCACGGAGCCGTTTCCACCTGGTGGAGGAGTTCAGCCGAGCGCATGGACTGGATCACTTGTCGGCCCAGGCGCGCTTCAATCTGGGATCGCTCGAGGCGCTGCGCGGCGACTATCGGGCCGCTCTCACTCTGCTCTCCGGGGCCGACGAGACGTTCGCCCGACAGGATGCCCGGGACCTCCTAGCCGCCTCCTACCTCGAGCAGGCGCAGATCTATCTCGATCTGGGCATGCCGGCGGAGGCACACGAGCTGGCGGGTCGGGCGTATGCCAGCTTCGCCGAGGAGGAGATGCTCCTCGACGCGCAACTGGCGCGACTCGCCGAGGCCCGTTCGCTTCTCCTGCTCGACCGTCCCTCCGCCGCCGCGGCCCTCCTCACGGATACGCTGCGGTTCTACGAGCAGCGACGCATCCAGCCGCGACGCGCCTACGTTCTCCTGGAGCTGGCCCGAACCTGGGCCGCTCGCGGCGACCGCGCCCGGGCCAGGGAGGCAGCCCACGGCGCGCTTCGCCTCGCCCGCCGTCCGGGCCTGGAGGTTCTGGACACATCGTGCCGCTGTTTCCTGGCCGATCTGCTCCTGGCCGCGGGCGAGACGACGAGGGCGAGCGCCACGCTGCGCCCGGCCGTCCTTCGCGAAGGTCACCTCACCGCGCAGGGGCGGATGGCCCTCCATCAGTCGCTCGGCAGGATCGCCCGGGCCCGCGGTCGGACCCGCGAGGCGCTCGCGGAGTATGGGCGAGCCTCCCGTTACCTCGAGCTCCAGCGGGCGTTGATTCCCGGCCTCGAGTTGCGCGCCCGGTCGTTCGAGCGGGACGTTTCGGTCTACCACGAACAGATCGCCCTCCTCTCACGGATCCGAGGCGCGCGGGTGGATCGCCTGCTGGGGCTCATGGAGACCGCCCGCGGTCGCGCCTTCCGCGAACTCCCCTCGGGCGCCGGCGCCGCCGCCGGAGCGGAGTTCCTCGACCTGCGGACCGAACTCGCTTCCGTGACCAGGCTCATCGAAGCGGGTGGAGGAAACGCCTCTCCGTCACCGGATCTCGATCCCGTGCGACTCCAGCGACGGGCCCGGCTTCTGGAGGGGAAGATCTCGTCCCGCTTACGGAGGCTGGAGAGCACGGCCCCGGCGCCGGTCCGGCGGAGAGGCGCCCGCCTGGCGGGGCAAGTGGGCGAAATGCTGGCTCGGCACGAGTGCTTCGTCGAGTACTTCGTGTCGGACGAACAGATCCTCGTCGTCGTGATCACACGGGAGAACAGCACCCTGCGGATCCTCGAAGCTCCCGCCTCGCAGATCCGCGGGATCCTCGAGCACCTTCGACTGCAGGTAAATACGATGGCGGCGACCGCGGACAGACCGATCGGGAGCCTGGACTTCCATCGTCGTCATGCCGAGGCGCGACTCGCCGATCTCTACCGGGACCTGGTGCAGCCGGTCCTCGACCTCGCCGACCAGGTCGTCCCGCCCGCTGGCCGGGAGCAGGACGAGACGCTTCCGAGGCGGGGGCGACTGATCATCGTGGCCCACGATTGCCTGCACGAGGTGCCTTTCGAGTGCCTGCACGATGGATCGGATTACCTGGACGCGGACTGGGAGATCCTCCGCTGCCCTAACGCCGATTTCCTCCTCGATCGGCGGCGCCGGCCGCCCGCGCAGGGAGCCGGCCCACCGGTCGTGATTGCGGGGACGCGTCCGGACGCTCCCTGGATCGAGGCCGAATCCAGGGCCGTAGCCCGGCGTTGGTCGCGGGACGGCGCCGGCCTCCTCGTCGATCCCGACCCGGCCCAGGTGCTGGAAGCGATCTCCTCCGCGGGGCTGGTCCACGTGAGCGCGCACAGCACCTTTCGCCGCGACAACCCGCTCTTCTCCACCCTCCACTTCCGCGGCGATGTGCTCTTCCTCGCCGACCTCCTGGACATCCGCACCACGGCGGAACTCGTGGTCCTGAGCGCCTGTAGCACCGGCGAGGTTCTGAGCGGACGCGGCGACGCCCTCCTCGGCGTCGCGCACGCCTTCCTCGCCTGCGGATCGAACAGACTCGTGGCCTCGCTCTGGCGTGTTCATGACGAAGCGACGGCCGCCTGGATGGATCGTTTCTACGAAAGCTACGCCCTTCGACGCGACCCGGTCGCAGCGCTGCGCCAGGCCGGGCGGGAATTGCGTGCTGCCTGGCCGCACCCCTTCTACTGGGGCGGCTTCTGCGTCCTCGGTGCCTGAAGGGAAACCCACCACCCAACGGCAGACTCCGACGCCCCGCCGCGGCACCAGAGGAATGCGCCGAATCGTGGCGTCATCGCGGTCCTCGCTGTATCAACGGAGCCCCATCGCCTCACTGCCGGTTGTGGGATGGCGTGGGCCTCCCCAGGGCGGTGTCGGCCCGCGCGAGGCGGGCGGTCACTCGACGCGCACCCAGGAACACACGGAAGGAGTCAACCGATGAAGAACTGGTTGGGCATGGCGGCGATCCTGCTGGTCCTCTCTGCGGGCATGGCGTTCGCACAGGTAGGGGCAGTCACAGGCATCGTGGTGGATGGCGACAACAACCCGGTCGAGGGCGCGCGTGTTTCGCTCTGGCTGGACGGAGCGTGCCAGGAGTATGTGCTGACCGATGCGTCGGGAGCTTTCAGCTTCGTCGACGTGGCCGTCGGCGTCTATGACCTGCGGGCCGGCAAGCCGCACGTCGGATGTGCCACGGTCGAGGGGGTCGAGGTGCTGGAGGGCGAGGTCACCGACGTCGGCGTGATCGCGCTGGAAGGCAACGGACCCCAGGAGCCCGGCGGACCGAAGTTCCAGTATCAGAACCAGTTCCAGCACAAGACCGGACAGGAGTAGGACCCGCGGCGTCGCCGGTCTCCGGCGGCGCCACGACCGCATGATGACTCGCGGTGAGTGACCACGCAGTCGAACGACAGAGGAGCCGGGCGGATGCAACCGTCCGGCTCTTCGCATGCGTCTCCCCAGCCCCGGTCAAGGGAGGCACTCAGGGCAGACGGACGAATCGGGGTTCAGCAGGGTGCCGGGGGGTGGCAGAGACTATCGCAACCTGATGACTCGAGCCGCCGGGGCGGGTGAATCGGCGATCCGGGCGAACCAGATCCCCGCGGGCATCGGCTCGGGACCACGCGGGAAGACCAGACGCACCAGATCCTGGCCGGCTTTGAGTGGAGTCGATGCCACCAGCCGTCCCGTGACATCGTGGATCAGCAAGAGGGTCGCTCCGGACGAGCTCGGCGTGCCTCGAAGAAAGTTGACGACCTCACCTTCCCGCGAGGGATTCGGCCACACCTCGAGTTCCACGGGACTTCCGCCCGGCCTCCCCGCGATCCCGGACGCGCCCTGGATGGCCTGCAGGGTGCGGATTCCGTCGATCCGCCCGGCGCCCAACTCGTCCAGGTAGGGCACGTTCTCGGGAATCGCGTAGATGTCGACGACACCGTCGCCGACCGTCTGGTAAAGGTCCATCAGGGATCCGCTCGGCAGAGCGGCGAGCACGCACGCACACTGCCCGGTGATGAACGGCACGGAGAACGAGGTACCCGCCCCGATCGCGTAGCCTCCGTCGATGAAGGGCGCCAGGACACCCTGACCCGGCGCCGAGAGATCGACGCTGCGGTGCCAGTTCGAGAACTCCGCCTTGATGTCGCACGAATCGAGCGCCGCCACCGAGAGGGCCTGCGGATCGATCGCCGGATAGTAGGGCGGGTTCTCATCCGCCAGGTTTCCGGCGGCCGCGACGATCGCCACGCCCCGCTCGTTGGCGTAGAGGATCTGGTCCTGGATCACGAAGGTGTGCTGCACCAGCCCGAGACTGAGGTTGATCACCTGCGCGCCGCGATCGACGGCGTAATGGATCGCCCGGGCCAGATCGAAGACCCGGCCGCGCCCCTCGTCATCGAGCACGCGCAACGGCAGGATCCGAGCCTGCGGTGCCACGAGACGGACGATCCCGGCCACCATGGTGCCGTGTCCCGCCCCCTCGTCGACCAGGCCGTCTCCATCCTCATCCAGGCCGAGCGCCTCCTCCGACGCATCCGAGTCGTGGTCGACGAAATCCCATCCACCCCGCTCGATCGCCCCCGCGAGCATCTCGTGGGAGGCGAACACGCCGGTGTCCAGCACGGCCACCAGGATCCCGGCGCCGGTATGGATGCTGTTCAGTTCCGGGAGATGGAGGCGAGGCACGAGGTTCTGTTCGAGGTAGTCCTCGCTGGTGCCGCCAACGACGACGACGACCATCTGCCGGACCCCCTCGGGGGTCTCGTCCACCCACGAGCATTCCACCGCGTCAAGGGCCGGGTCCTGCTGCAGTCGCTCGACCCACTCGGCCTCCGTGCCGTTCCCCGGCAGGCGAAGCAGGTAGGCCGGGGGCAGGGAATCGACCGTCACGGTCCCGTACCTCTGGTTGATCGAGCCGATCGACTCGACTCCCGTCAGGCGGACCTGAACCTCCCCCTGCATGAAGAGGCTCTCCTCCGCCAGGACGCCGGTCGATAGCCCGCTCGCCACGAGCGCGGCCACGCTGAGGACGAGGAAGCGACGCGAGTGACCCTGGTGCGGCATGCTGAAAGCCTCCTGCGGCCGGTTCGAGGTGTGCGGCTCCATTCTACACCGATTCGGAGCGCGTGACGGGTCTGTTCGCGTCCCCGAACCCGGGCGTTCAGGCAGACCCTCCCGATAGCCGTGCCCTGACCGGGGCCGACTGATACGGGAAATCGGCCGGATCCGTAAAAGAACGGGCGGGACCCGGAGAGCCCCAAGCGTGGCCGACCCCACCCCCCCCGGAACTTTCCACCGAACCTCACCCCCCCGGCTTGCGTCTAGGGGTCCGGTTGCCCCAAGGTGGGGCCCTGGAAGATTCAGGCCCAGACCCCGGAACCGTGGCGCTCATGGAAATCCCCGAACTCCTGGATCGCTGCCGCGCGAACGACGCGCTCGCCTGGGAGGCGCTGGTGCGCCGTTTCCAGGGACGGGTCTACAGCGTCGCCCTCTTCTACCTCGGCAACCAGGAGGAGGCACGGGATCTTGCCCAGGAGGTCTTCGTCCGGCTCTATCAGAGGCTCGAGCGGTGCACCAACGACGAGACGTTCGTCTCCTGGCTGATGCAGATCGCGCGCAATGCCGCGATCGATCGTCTCCGTCGGATCAAAGCCCGGCCGCAGTCGGTCGGCACGCCGGTCGACGAGATGCCGGGCATCCGTTCGCACCTGCCGGGTCCGGAAGAGGAACTCCAGACCAGTCGCCGGAGAGCGCTGGTCCATCAGGCGCTCGGAAAACTGAGTGCGCTGAACCGCGAGGTCATCCTGCTAAAAGAGATCCAGGGGCTGAGCCTGGAGTCAATTGCCCGAATGCTGCAGGCGCCTCTGGGCACGATCAAGTCACGGTCCAGCCGGGCGCGGGTGGAGTTGGCGCGGGAACTGGCCGTCATGATGAGAGACGACGGAACGACCGGTGGGGGCGAACGATGAACCGCGACGATTTGCCCGAATCTCTCGCCGGCGCCGACGCGGAAGCCCTGACCTCCGCCATCCTCGCGCGCACGAGCGGCTCTCCCTGCGACGGGATCGAGGGACGACTCCTGGCCCGGACCGATGGGCTGCTGCCGGCATCCGAACTCGAGCTGGTCGATGAGCATCTCGCTCACTGTGGAGTCTGCCGTGAGCTGGCCGACGCGCTCGCCGTGCTGAGGGAGGAACTCCCGCGCCTCGCCGAGATCGACCCGGGACCCTGGTTCACCACCCAGGTGCTGCGGCGCACCGTGCAGGCTGGTCCCCCGCCCGCGGCCTGGATCGGTCGCGTGCAGGAGAGCTGGCGCGCGCTGACCCGGCGCCCCCGCTTTGCCGTCGAGATCGCCTACCTGGTCGCGATGGTCATCTTTATCGCCCTCGGCTCGCCCGCGCCGCTGATCAAGGAGATCCGCGAGCAGCCGGCGATCTTTCCGACCGGGGTCTCGCTCGGAATCGACATCGACCCCTGGCCGGAGGGACGTCCTCTGGAAGGCATCGCGGCAGATCTGCTCGAACGGCTCGAGACGCCTCCTCGCCAGCCGATCCTGGCCCGGGCCGCGCGCGCGACCCGCCTCGCCGTCCTGACCGGAAGTCGTCTCTTCCGCGCCGGCGAGATCATCGGCACCCAGATCTCGGCCGCGGGGCATGCGGCGGTCCGGGGCGACTTCGCCGCTGCCTGGTGGAGCTGGCAACGCCTGCGCACCGAGGTGCGCCAGGTATGGCAACCGAGGACCGAACCGTCCGGCGATCCGGTGCGTACCAGTGGCCGCGAGGCAACTACGACCACACCATGAACCCCGTCGAGGCGGAAAGGCGGCTTACGATGAACACGCTGAACTCAACCCTGACCCCGCAGGAGGCAGTTCCCATGCCCGAACAGAATCCCCACCCGCCGGCCCTGATTGAGCGCCGCCGGAAGACCCCGTTTATCGCCGGACTTCTCTCGCTGATGCCGGGACTCGGCCAGGTCTACGTCGGTTACTACCGCCGCGGGTTTCTCCACGTCCTGACGGCGGGAGCCGTGATCACCGTACTCGAGGCCGGCGACCTGGAAGCGCTGGAACCCCTCTTCGGGATGTTCCTGGCGTTCTTCTGGATCTACAACATCGTCGACGCGGTCCGCCTGGCCAACTTGTACAACGATGCGCTGGCGGGACTCGGCCCGCTCGACCTGCGCCACGAGCTGGTCCTGATGGGCAAGCGAGGCTCCGTCGGCGTCGGCGCTGCACTGATCCTCGTCGGGTTTCTCGTCCTCTTGAACCGCGTTGCCGGAATCTCCATGGAGTGGCTCGCCGATTGGTGGCCCCTGGTTCCGATCGCCTTCGGCGGCTACCTGCTGTGGCAGGGGGTGAAAGACCGTCAGAAGATGGAACGGTAGACGCAGAGACCGCCGCGATCGACACGGACCGGGGCTCGGCCGCAGGGTCGGGCCCCGCCTTCCACCCCCCCCTCCCCCGGCCCCTCCCGACTCGATGCACCAAGTCACTCTGATCGATTCCTCAGCAATCGGCCGGACAAGCCGCCCGCAAGTGACATCGTCACAGTCCACTTCCGCATCGGCACGAAAAGTGCCGCGGATGAACTCTCCAGGCGGCGTTGAGCCGCGGCCGAGGACGGACGCCCGAAAAGGTCGCCCCTGAACGGACGGCACTCCGCAGAGGCCGCCGGGTCGCGTGACCTCGGTTCTTCGACCGCCAGGTCGGCTGGCGAGTCGAATCATCGCGTGCAGACGTTCATCCAGGGAGGTGTCCATGCGAACAAGAGCAGGCCTTTGGATCGATCACAAGAAGGCCACCATTGTGACTCTTACGGGCAGAGGAGAAGAGACCTGCCTGATCCTGTCGAAAGTGGAGAGACATCGTCGACGGGGTGGCGACTCACCCCTCGAGGGGGGGTTCGAATCGCAGCAGGTGCCGGCGGATGACACCCGACAGAGAGTGCTGACGGGACACCTCAACACCTACTATAAGGCCGTGGCTGCATGTCTCCGTGACGCGGAAGCCATCCTGCTCTTCGGCCCGGGCGAGGCCAAGGGCGAACTCAGGAAGCGTCTTGAGAAGAGCGCAATGGGCGAACGCATCGTTGCCTTCGAGACAGCGGACAAGATGACGGACCGTCAGGTTGCGGCCAAGATCCGTCGCCACTTCGCGGCACGAGTCGCCGCCGAGGGACGGCATCCGGTAGCGCCTCGTGCGGGCGCCCGCCGACCACCACGCCATGTCGATCTCGATGCTCCAGGGAGCCACGGAGCTTGAGTGGGCGCCTCGGAACCGAGCCGTGCGCGCGAGAAAGTCGCTCTCAACGCTGCCGCGAACGACCGTGCGCAACCCGGCCGGGATCCGTTCACCCGCGTGCCCCACTCCTTCGCTTTGATCGACAAGCCCTCGTTTTGATGCAATCAAGACACGGCTCGCTCCGAGCGACCCGACGCATCTCAACCGGTTAGCCGACATCCGGGGATGGCACGGTAGTTACACGGTATTGGTTACGTTGCCGCCACGCGGGCCAGGTCCAGCGGATAAAAACACAACGATGGATGAACAGACACTTAGGAATGAACTCATCACGGGGAGGGGATCTGTCATCGGCGTATCGTGGCGCCGGCCGCCATGGTTGGCCATTCCCTCCCCGAATCCGTGACGGCAACGTGACTCCTTGAAGCAGGCGAGGCACTCTGCAGAGCCAACGCGACACGACTCCGTGCAAGCCTGCGTCGGTTGCGAGCTGAGAGCACCGGGATGTGTCCAGGACCGAGTGGGTGTGCGGCCACACGCCTGCATTCCGACTTTCCTATTCCCCCGGTCTCTCGGCTCGCGGTTTTCGCCGACGGACGATGCGGTAGTCATCCGCCCACGTCGCCACGCAGATCCGCTCTTAGCGCCTCACCCTCGCCTCCGAAGAGCCCGGCACTCCGCGGTTGGCCCTTTTTGGTATACTCCATAGGCGCCTGACGCTGGTGCGATGCCCACGGGAGGTAGGCGATGAGATCCTCTGCCTTGACCCCTTTCCGATCGATTGGCTCTCTACTGCGCAGCCTGGCACACGGCCTCCCTCCCCGCGCCGCCCGCCCGGCCTTTGTCGCCCTGGCCACGCTGCTCATGGCCGGGCCGGCCTCGGCGGGGCCGAACGCCGGCGGCATGCTCTTCGTTCACGACGCCGGGATCGCCTACACCACGGACGGAGGCGACCCCTGGCCCAGCGTCCTGCCGACCTGCGAGGGAGCCGACCACGAGCTCCCGGTCGGGACTCCGCCAGGCGGGGCGGGACACGTCTGGAAGGTCTACGCGGCGTTCCCCCTCTCGTCGTCTCCGCGGCTCAAGGCTCTCTGCTTCGGAGCTGTTTTCTCCCCGTCCGTCACGGTGCTGGCCGGTTCGGTCCCCGGCCTCATGGACTTCGAGTTACCGACAGCCGGGTGGCCGTTCCTGAGCGGCTACGGCGTCATGATGAGCTTCGGCCAGGTCCAGACCCATCATGTTGTCGAGTGCTATTGGTTGTCCGGTTACGGTGACTCCGGCTTGTGGTCGCTGAACCGCCACCCGACCCAGGTCATGATGTTCGTGGATGACTCGTTTCCCCCGGTCGAGGACCAGATCATGGCGCTGGGCTCGATCGGATTCGGCGAGCCGGGCCGCACCTACTGCCCGGACGGCAACCCTCTCGGCGCCTGCTGTCTGCTCACGGGGACCTGCGAGATCCTCACCGAGCCGGAGTGCGACACCCGGCCAGGGATCTTCCGGGGCGAGCCTTACGGCTGCGATCCGGATCCGTGCCACGTCGGGGCCTGTTGCTGTTTCTCCCAGGGCGTCTGTTTTGTCATCACCCGAGACGAGTGTGACCTGCTCGACCCGCACTGCTACCTGGGCGATCTGATCCCTTGCGATCCCTTCCCATGCCCGGCCGGCGTGGCCTGCTGTCGCGGACCTGACTGCATCCTGGCGCAACCGTGGTGGTGCGAGCAGGTGGAGGGCGGGATCCCGTACCCGGAGTTCACGTCTTGCACGCCCGATCCCTGCCCCCCCGGTGGATCCTGCTGCCTTCCCGATGGGACCTGCCGCGACTTCATCGAGCAGCAGTGCGATCAAGCGGGGGGGCTGTACCACCCGGGCGTCTGGTGTTACACCAATCCCTGTGGATCGGCCGGCGCCTGCTGCCTCCTCGACGGTTCCTGCCTGTTCGTTCATCACGACGGGTGCACGCTCCAGGACGGCGAATGGCTCGGCGCCGGGATCCCGTGCACCCCACAGACGTGCCTGGCGACGGGCGCGTGCTGCTTCCTGGATGGAACCTGCCTGGTGCTCTCATCCGGAGATTGCGCCACGCAAGAGGGGAGATGGATGGGACCCGACACCGTCTGCGTTCCGAATCCATGCGAGCCATCGCCCGTCGACGGAACCAGTTGGGGCAGACTCAAGCAGCGGTTTCGCTAGACCGAAGGATGGGAGGACGCACCCAGCCGAACTGCACCGATCACCTCGCGAACGCTCCGGTCATTCGAGATCCAGTCATCGGAACCGCGGCCGAAGATCCATCCTCACCAATGGCGCCGGCGGACACAAGCACCGGCGCGTCGTGTTCCCCAATCGGCCGCGCCCTCCCCGCGCCGCCGGCGCGCCGGGCAGGGCGCGACAGAACTCAGCCAGCCGCGCCGGCGGGCACTAGCGAGCCGATCCAGGCGCGAGGAGTCCTCTCATCGCTCCTGCTGCGCCGCGGATCGGCTCAGTTCGAGGGCTTGTACCCCTCCTTGATCCGTCCCCACGTCGTACGCTCGGTTGGATTCGAGATCTCCTCCTTGGTCGACGGTACCGCCAGATACTCATCTGGTACTTGCACGAAGCTCGTCAGCCAGGGCGCCGCGAACTGGTCCCTCAGCCAGCGTTCCGGACCCTGGTAGTTCGGAATCTCGAGCCGATAGAGGACGAGATGCGTGTCGTCGTACGGCGCATACTCCACTCCCGCGTGCCGCTTCCAGCAGGGATTACAGAGATAGGTCGCCGATGCGACGAGCTGCTCCTGCTGATGGAACTGGTCGCGGAGCGTTACGGGGATCCCGGGCGACGGTCCCACGACGCGATAGCACAGGTAGTGGTTGATGGTGCTGGGCGGTTCGGGGAGGCCCGGAGTGAGGTCCTTCCGGGCCGGAAGCAACATGAAGTCGAGCATGCTGACCTGCAGCATCTGATCTTCGCCGAATTGGTTGTCCACCCGCACCAGGCGGGTGACCGGCTCGTCCGGCAGGTCCCACCACGTCAGGTGCGCCGTGGAATCGCGAGGAGGAAACACCTGGCCGTTGTGGTACTTCCAGGCCGGATTCAGGAGTCGCTCCAGCCGCATGGCCACCAGCGGCCGATACTCCGGGAAGAACTGATCCCGGGCCTCGAACGTCACCGGCTGATCCAGGGGCTGCACGAGGTGGTACGTCCAGTAGTGGGTCGGATCGAGCGGCTGGGCGGATGCCGGCGACCACGCCAGGAACGTGGCCGCCGCCGCGATCGCGCCGACAACGAGATCTATGGCTCTCTTCTTCATCAGTGACCTCCGCGATGCGCTGGTCGACGGATCGATCAGCGCGGGTCCCGATACGGCGCGCTCACGAACAACCTCCATCGGTGTCCGTCTTCGCGAGAGCTCCGGACCAGGTGCGACGGACCGCCTGTGGATCACCGCCGTGAAGCGGACCCGGCTGTGCCCGTGAAATGGGCCGGGAGGCGGCCCGGGGCGGGTGAACGTTGAGGGGGCGAGATGGCGGGCACGCGTCACCCGTCGGGACCTGTAAGGATGTCGCTGCTCGCCTCGAAGGTCAACGCCGAACGCCCTGCATCCACGCATCGCAACACGGTCACCGGCCTCAGCCGGTCACCGTGTATAAGCTTGCGGCATCGTGGTGAGACAGCGGGTGGCTGCGACTGTCTGTGCAGGCAGAGGCGCATCCGCGGATGTACGCTCCGTGAGTGGGCTCGCCGCCACTGGACGCGCTGCGCTCGCGTCTCCCATCGGCGCCATCCCATGAGCACCGAGAGTTGACGGCGACGGGTTGCGATCGGCGCTCGCGGGCGGGGCCGGAAGGGGCCTTATCGCACCAGGATCAAGCGGGCGACCCGTTTTTCGCCCAACGCCTCCACCTGGACGAGGTAAACGCCCGAGGGCACGCCGTCCGTGCGGAGACGGAGCTCCTGATCACCGTCCACCCCTTCCTTCTCCGCCTCTGGGACGACCATGCATCCGCGGATGTCGAAGACGCGCGCTTCCAGGCGAGCCGCGCGCTCCAGGGAGACGCGCAGGCGGATCTCCGGCCCGGGACCGGACACCATGGCGACGCGAAGCCTCGGCCGGAGGGCGTCACGCCCTTCCGCGACCGCCCCCGAGACGATGCCGTCATCGACCTGGTAAATCTGGTCGGTGGTGTTGTCCGCGATCCAGAGGTCCTGGCCGTCATGGGTGATCCCGTTCGGGGCTCCGCCACCTCCCGGACAGGGAAAGGAAGCGACCACCGAACCGTCGTCGGGATCAAGCTGGTAGATTGCGGCCACGCCGGTCATGTTGTTGTCGGAGACCCAGACGTACCCTTCGGCCCACGCGAGGCCATAGGGCGACGCGCCTGGCGCGGGAATCTGTCCCAGGGCGGTTCCCACCGAGTCGACCAGCCAGATCTTCTCCGGGCCCCGGGAATCGGCCAGCCAGAGATTCTCTCCGTCCCATCCCAGGCCAAGCGGCTGCCCGTCAACTCCGCCCGGCGCCGGCCACTGGTCGCGTATGGCAGCGGTCTCGGGATCGAGCTTGTACAAGGCGTCGCCCGAGACGTCGCTTTGCCACAGGTTGTGGCCATCGTAGGTCAGTCCCTGCGGAGACGAACCCGCAGGGGTCAGCCGGTCGAGGACGGCGCCGCTGGCGGCGTCCACCACGTAGATCCCCTTCAGATCCGTCGGGGCGAAGATGACCTGGTAGATCTTGCCGTTGACCCAGGCGAGGTCCGATGTGTTCGGGCCCGCGCAAGGGATGCTGTGCATCACGTCGCCCAGCGCGGCGGCGGCCGGGGTGGGCGACAAGACGGACGCGAGCGCGCACGCGGCCAGGATGGACAGCGCGGGAACCGCCGCGACCATCGGCATCCGTGACGTGGGGACGACGGACGGATTCGACCACATACGGGCCTCCTCTCGTGTTCAAAATCTACGATGGGGCCGGCACAACGCTCGCCGTATCACGGTGCAGGATCCCGGGTGCGGGCACGGCAAGCGATAGATCACGAGCAAACTGCGCCCGGGATTGTACCATGGATCCTCGCCCGGCGCGACCGCTTCCGTCCGGCGATGTACGGATCGGCTACGCGTGCCCTCTCCGTGAAGAGGCTACTGCGCCCGCCACCGGTAGGTGCGGATCTCGAACGGCCCGAGGGCCACGGGGAACTCGCCCGAGACCGACTCTGGATCCGCGAGGAGATTGCGTTCCATCAGGTCGGTCAACTGCAACCGGCCGTCGGGGCGAGGAAGGCGGAGCACTCCGGTTAATGCTCGACCTCGCGACTCCACGAGGCGGAAGATCCATCCGTCTCCGTCCTCGGCCCGCTTGACGACGGCGAGACGCAGGCCCTCGCCCGTGACCCGGCAGCACTCCGGAGCCGTCCTCACGCTCCGCCCCTCGAACCGCACCGGGGCGGCATTGAGCACGGCCGCCTCGGCCTGGACGTCGGACGACACCAGCGACGCCGCATGCGGCAGGAGAGCATAGGTGAACCGGTGCCGGCCCAGATCGCAGTCGGGATCGGGATAGGTCGCTCCGCGCAGCAGGTTGAGATCGAGGTCGTGATTGTGGACCCGGTGGCCGTACTTGCTGTCATTGAGGAGGGCGACGCCGTACTCGCCCGAGGTGAGATCGACCCAGCGGTGCGCCACGACCTCGAAGCGCGCCTGATCCCAGCTGGTGTTGCGATGCGTCGGCCGACGGAGATGACCGTACTGGATCTCAAACGTCGCCTCAGCCGCGCGAACCGCGACGGGGAACGACACCCGCAGCATGCGATGGCGCTCCTGCCAGTCGACTTCGGTCACGAAATCGAGGCGACACGATCCCGTGGCGAGCCGAACCTCCTGCGTGATCGAAGACGCGCCGACGGCGAGATGGAACCGCAGGGCCTGGCGGACGGGTGGAGCACAGGCCCCGCTTACGCCGACGACGAGCCGCTCGAGCCGCACCGCGCACGCCGTGTCGACCACCGCCCGCTCGTAGAAGAGATCGACGTCCCAGGCGTCCCAGTCGTTCGGGCGGTCCTCGTAGAGGGTCAGCCGGTTCCCGACCTCGCCCTCGGCCATGATTTCGCGGCCCGCCTCCTTGTCCCATCCGCGAAGCAGCCGTCCGTCGTGATCGAACTCGTAGCGGACCCGCTCGTTCTCGATCTCGATCGGGCCGGCGGCGGGATCGACCGCGATCCACCTGCACCGCGCGGACCGCGAATCCGTTCCGTCCACGCCTCGGCCGCGCCCGTCAGGCCTCAGCGAAAGGAACGAGTACGGCTCGATCCGCACGCGCGCGACCGACCGACCCTCCTCCTCCTGCAGCGGTACGCGGCGACCGGAGGAAGCATCGAACCAGCCCCCCGGCGCCACTGTCCCGAGCTCGACGACGCCGTCGAACGGATCGTCGTGCGGATGAAAGAGGGTCACCGCGCCCGCCTCGACCGTGAGCAGGCATCGGCCCGCCTCCTCGATCAGCCGCGAGCACTCCGCGAGGGCCGCCTCGTGATCTGCATGCGTACGGTCGTAGGCCCGATGGATGCTGGAGCCGGGCAGGATGTCGTGGAACTGGTGCAGCAGCGTCAGCTTCCAGAGCCGGTCGAGCGCGGCCGCCGGATACTCCTCGATCGGCCGCATGGACCAGAGCAGTTCCACGATCCTGAGCGCCTGCTCCAGGCGGCGGTTCCCCTGTTTCACCCTGGCCTGGCTGGTCAGGCTGCCGCGGTGGAGCTCGAGGTAGAGCTCGCCCACCCAGACCGGCAGATCATCGCGCCGGGCGCGCAGCCGCGCGAAGAATCCGTCCGCCCGCCCGAAGACGACCCGAGGCGCGCCCTCGAGGTCGTGCATGCGCCGGCCAGTCTCCAGGTGCTCTTCCTTCGGTCCGCCGCCGCCATCGCCGACGCCGAAGAGGCAGAGGAACTCATCGAGGAACCCCTTCTCGCGGAAGTTCTCCCCCCCCGGGATGATCGCCTCGGGATCGAGCGGCGAGTTGTAGGTGTTCTCGGGAGGAAAGTGCGCCAGGACCTCGCTGCCATCGAGGCCGCGCCAGACGAAGGAGGTGTGAGGAAAGTCGTTCCACTGGTTCCACGACATCTTCTGCGTCAGAAAGGAGTCGATGCCCGAACGCCGGAGGATCTGCGGCAAGGCGGCCGAGTAGCCAAACACATCCGGCAGCCAGAGATTGTCGACGTCGACGCCGAACTCCTCGCGGAAGAAGCACAGGCCGTGCAGGAGCTGCCGCACCATCGACTCCCCGTCGATCAGATTGCAGTCCGGCTCGACCCACATCCCGCCCTGCACCTCCCAACGACCCTCCGCGACCAACTCGCGGATCCTCTGGTAGAGCTCCGGGTGTCGCTCGCGGACGAAGATGTAGTGCTGCGCCTGCGACGCGCCGAAGACATAGCCCGGATATCGATCGAGCAGCGAGACCTGCGACGCGAAGGTCCGCGCGCACTTGCGCACCGTCTCTTCCACCGGCCAGAGCCAGGCCGTGTCGATATGAGCATGGCCGACCGCGGTGACGCCGAGGGCGGATGGCTCTGCCGGCCGGTACAGCTCGGCGGCCAGAATCGCCCGGGCATCCACGGCACGCTCCTCCAGACCGGCGAAGCGATCCGCGGCCAGCGATCCGGCCCGGATGAGCCGGGCCCGCCGGACGCTTTTCTCCGGCAGTCGCCGGATGAGGCCGAGCAGGCACTTGAGATCGAGCCAGAGGTGCCACAGTTCCGGCTGGAAGGCCGCCAGACGCGCGAATCTCAGCTCACCCTCGTACCGTCCGTAACGATGCGGATCGTCCGCCGCGGGATCGAACTCCGTGAAGACGCCGAAAAGAGACGCGGCCGTGGCCTCGATCAGGAGCTCCACCCTCTCGCCCCCGCGGCAGGCGTCGAAGAGCGGCACGCGGTCGCGCTTGAAGGCAGGCTCCCAGATCGATCCGGTCGTGATGCCGGTGAGCAGTCGTCCGTCCGGATCGAGGACCAGACCCTCGCTGCCGAAGTCGAGGTGCGCCACGACCGGGCGGCCCGCCCACTCGCGTGGGACGGAGCCTTGGACGCGAAACCAGGCCGTCTCCCACGCGCGTCCCCACGCTTCACCGATCGCGATCGGTCGCCACGGCCCGTCGGGAGGAGGAAGCTCGAAGCGCGCGTCGCGCAGCGCATCGAGACAGGAGGCCTCACGGGCCGGGGCGGGACCGTTCCCCGGCTCTGTCTCCGCCCCTCGCGGTCGCGCCCCTCCGGAGGGGGCCGGACCCGGCAGCCACGCCACCGCGAGCGGCGAGGTCGCCGACAGCAGCATTCCGCCCAACCGTTCCTGCCACCGCGTCAGCCGCTTGATCCAGGTCTCTTCCTGCTTCCGTTCCACGCCTCATTCCCCCCGCACGAAGCCGTTGTCGGTGTGATCCCGCTGCCGCGTGCGCAAGGTGCGGAACATCCGGGCAAGATCGACGCACCCCCCCGTCGTGAACCAGACCATCGTGACCGCGCCGAGCCCGAGGTGGATCCACAGGTGCACCCGCCAGAACCGCATCCAGGCGGCGTCGCTGGCGGGCCGGGTGACGTGAAGGACCGCGCCCACGATGAAGACGATGAACCACCCCAGAGTCCACACGTAGTTCGCCAGGAGGATCGCCTTGTCGCCCCGCGTGAAATCCGGTCCGGCCCAGAGCTGGCGCCAGCCACGCCGCCCGGGCGCTCCGTCGGCCGCATCCCTGGGCGCATGCGTTCCGCGGTGAAGCAAACGATCGAGGTCGAAACCCCGCCCCCGGCCCAAGAGCGACACCAGCACGAACATCACGCTGGAGGCCCCCATCGCCAGCGCCCAGAATTCCTGGCCGTTGATGAAGAAGTCGGCCTGGAACTGGTGCACGATGATCCCGCCGACCGAGATGACGGAACCGGTGATCATCGCGGCCCACGCCGCCGCCGTGGTGCCCCGCTTCCAGTAGAGCCCACCGATGATGACCGCCCCCGAACCGCCGGCGAAGATTGCGCCCGTGATGGCGAAGAAGAGGAAGATGTACTGCGTCTGGCGGAAGAGGAGCGAGAAGAGGAAGACGAAAATCGCCACGCCGAGGATCGACAGCCGCAGCGCCCGCAGATGGGACCGGGTCTCCAGAGGTCGTCCGCGCAACGGGATGATCACGTCCTGCACCAGGATGCTCCCCCAGGAGTGGAGGTAGGAGTTCAGGGTCGTGATCGAAGCCGCCATCATGATCGCGACAAAGAGCCCGATCAATCCCACCGGCATCATCTGCCGCATCACCAGCGGCACCTTGAGCTGGCTTCGCACCGCCTCCGTCTCGCCCACCGGCAGGAGACCCTGCACCGCGGCGGACACCGCCCGGAAGTCAGGGTGGTGGAGCACCGTGTAGGCCGCGATCGGGATGAAGGAGAGCATGATCGCCTGCGGGATGCCCCGCCAGAGACCCACCACCCCCGCCATCCGCGCCTCGTGGGCGTTCTCGGCCGATGCGTTGTACGCCTGCGTTCCCTGCCACGACATGGTGCTGTAGAGGAACCCGAAGACGCCGATGAGGAAGTACCAGAAGTTGAAGTCCCGCATCGCGCTCGTCTTGAAGGGATTGATGAGCGACTGGTCCGCGGGCGCCTGTTGCAGCGCCTGCGTGATCGTTCCCCAGTCCATCGTCAGGACGAAGTAGACGGTGATCGCCAGAAGCCCGATGTTCAGCACCGCACCCTGGAGGAAGTCGGCCACGATCACCGCCACCTGCCCGCCCAGGAAGAGGAACGCCAGGGCGATGCCGAGCAGCAGGATCATGAGCAGCGCGAAGACCGAGAGGGTGATCGGTCCGAGCTGGATTTCGGCCGGGAAGCCGCAAAAATACTGGAAGAAGCGCGCCTCGACGGCGGGGAAGATCCCCATGTTGACGATCCCGGCGAAGAAGGCGAGAAGGCCCGTGAAGATCCGGAAGCGCCGGCTGTAGCGCACTTCGAAGAACTGCGCGAGGGTCAGGCACCGCGTCTGGCGGAACCGGTAGATGACCCACCCTCCGGCGATGGCCACCAGAACGACCACCCCCATGGTCAGTCCCCACCAGGTCATCGAGAAACCGGCGAGAAGGTTCATCTCCAGGTTTCCGACGACGGTGATCGCGCCAAGTCCGGCCGCCCCGGCCGAGACGGCGATGAGATAGCGGCCCGCGCTCCGCCCCGCCGCCAGGAAGTCGGCGACGCTCCTCATGTGGCTCCGGCTCACGAGGGCCGAGCCGGCCATGAAGGCGAACATCAAGCCCACGATGAGCCAGTCGAGAGGGGCCAGGATCATGGTGCACTCCGCCAGTTGCGTCCCTGGTGATCGATGTGGAGAGTCGCGCCGCCGGGCAGATCGAGTACGGCCTCGAAGCCGCTCGGGGTGGCCGATATCCGCGGAACCGCGGTCACGCGCGTCTCCGCTCCGATCGCGTCCCACCCGAGGAGCCCGGGATCGTCCGCGAAAGGCTCGCCTCGCTCCCTCCGTTCCTTCTGGGCGTAGTAGAGCTTCCGCAGAGCCGAGCGCGCCGACTCCTCCGGGTCGGGGCGAAGCTGGACCGGTCCGGCGGCGGGATCGAGGGATGAGAACTGCACGATTCCCCACATCTCCGGGTAGTGCATCGCGATCAGCCCCTGCGGGGACCAGACCCAGTTGTGTTCCGGCCACGCGCGACCCGTGGCCGGGTCGATCCGCTTGACGTAGGCGCCTTCGACCACATCGAGCGTCCACTCGACCCGTGAGAAGTTGACCCGCCACTGGTCGCCGTCCCGCGGCGGCACCTCCCGGCCCGCGCACTCCTTCAGGATCTCCCACGGGATCGCGATCTCGACCGACCAGCCGCGATCGACATCCGACGGATCGTTCAACGTGCCATCAAGGTGCACCGCGGTTCGGAGCCCCGCGATGTCCCACGCATGCACCGCCGGGCCGCCATCGCGGTACGGCCGGATCAACAGCAGGTCCCAGACGGTGTTCAGGGCATTGATCTCGAGCTCGTAATAGAGGTGCGTATCCCCGTCGGGGTCGAGGAACACCTCGAAGTCGTGTTCGTGGTAGATCACCGCGTCGCGCCGGTCATAGGTGGCCCAGAGGCCCCGCTCCTCCATCTCGGCATAGACGAAGAGATCGTGATCATCCCACAGCAACCTCGCGCGGGTCGCGAGCGCGGGGCGGGGCTTGAGGTCCCCCTCGATGTCGACGAACTCCGCCGTCCAGGGAGCGGCCTGCCATGACGCCTCGTCATCGCGGCCGTCGATCACGAGCGACTCGGACGCCCGGTGACAGACATAGCGTTCGGGCTGCAGGGGAATGCGCGGAATCGGGAACTTCACCGAGTCTTCCGCCGTCGCCGCCGTGACCGCGAGCGCGCAGGCCGGCAGGAGCCATGAAAGCGTCGCGCACCCCATCGTCAACCCCCCTCCCGGCAATCGGCGAGCAGTTCGCCGATCGTCGTCGTCGCCAGGCCGACCACCGTGTCGGCCGCCCCGTAGTAGACCCTTACGCGGCTCTCGGGCCGGGCGAAGTCGTCGGCGTCGTGGCTTTCCACCACCCAACCACTGGGAAAGACTACGTTGGGCACCTGCCCGGTCAGCTCATACCCTTCGCGCGGCTCCAGAAGGTTGTACCTCGTCCGCGCCACTACCCGACGCGGATCCTCGAGATCGAGGAGCAAGGCGCCGACCTGGTAGATCCCCACACTCGCGAAGTGGGTGGCGACTCCGTGGTAGAGCAAGAGCCAGCCCTCGCGGGTCCTGACGGGCGGCGTGCCCGCACCGATCCTTTCGTCCCAGGATCGCCAGCGCCCGCGGATCACCTCCCCCGCCCGCTCCCAGTGGCGCAGGTCATCCGAACGCGAGAGCACAATCGCGTCCCCGCTGGGCGGATCGCCCGGCACCGCGGCGAGGTTCGGGCGCTCCAGAAGGAGAGCACGCCCCCCGATCCGCTCCGGGAAGAGGACGCCATTGCGGCTGTCGTCATCGGTGATCAGCCCGAGGAAGTCCAGCGCTCGGAAGTCGTCCGTACGGCAGAGTCCGAGCCGGCACCCGTCGTCCCGGTCGAGGGCCAGGATCACATACCAGACGCCAGCCAGGCGTGTGATGCGGGGATCATATGCGTGATACACCCGACCAGCCGCCTCCAGCCCCCGAACCGGAACCGCCTCCGGCTCGAGGGAGAATCGAACGCCGTCCTCGCTCTCGGCCCGCAGTAGAAAGGTCTCCCGCCCCCGGTTCTGCACGCGCAGCAGCAGCACGATCCGCCCCTCGACCAGGGCCGCTCCCGGGTTGAAGACCGAGCTGACGTCAACCAGGTGGGGAGCGACCGCCGGGATGCTCTCCCGAGTCAGGATCGGGTTGGCGGGATGGCGATGGAGCGGCATGCAGGCTCGATGGTTGAGGGTGACAGCGCCTTCGTCGATGCGGCCCACGTGGAACGAGCCCACGCCGGCGGTCGATGTGGGCGCGCGCCGGTCTCCTCCGCCGGACCGGCCACGCGCCGCCGAGAAGATCCCACGGGTGCGGGACATGTCAACCGGGTTCTGGGGTTCCCGGGTGGAGCCGTGAACGCGGCGCCAACTTGATCGTGCCGTCGGTGGTCAGGTATCCTTGTGCACGGAAGTAGGCAGTTCTGGTCGTTCTGGTTCTCTTCCCCTGGAGGCTGCCATGCGACTCTGCCCCCTGTTCTCGTCTGTTGCGCTCGTCCTGGCCCTCTTCTCCGGCCGTTCGCTTGCCCAGTATGATTCCGGCGCCTGCTGCTTCGAGGAAGGGATCTGTGAAGTCCGCTCTCTCGAAGAGTGCTACGGCGCCCCAGGGGCCCGCTACTGGACCCAGGGATCAGGCTGCGATCCGAATCCGTGCCAGGTAATCACCCCCCATCTCGCCTGCTGCCTCCCGGATGGCACCTGTACCATTCTCAACTACCTGGTCTGCGAGGACTCCGGCGGCATGGCGCAGTGGTGGGGAGGCTGCGATCCCGATCCGTGTGGGGAGCACCTGCAGGCCTGCTGCCTCGCCTCCGGGGTTTGCGACCTGCTCATCCCATCCGTCTGCATATACCTGGGAGGAGAGCCGGCCGCGCCGACCTCCTGCGACCCGAATCCCTGTGGGTCCGAACCGGGAGCCTGCTGCATCGTTCCCGGGACATGCGTCATCCTGACCTTTGACGCCTGCTACCACGCGGAGGACTCCTACGCCTGGCTGGAGGACCAGCCTTGTCTCCCGAACCCCTGTCCCAATACCCCGATGGTCGCCTGCTGCTTCGCCGATGGGCACTGCGAGCGCATTCCCGACTTCGAGTGTCAGGACCAGGGCGGGAGCAGCGCGGGGTATTGGATCGACTGCAGCCCCAACCCGTGCGCACCGACGCCGCTCGAGGTCGGATCCTGGGGTCGGATCAAGAGCTTCTATCGCTAGCAGGTCCCGCGCCCTGCGGGCGACGCTCGTTGGCCGACGGCAAGATGGAGCAGGTCATGATCCGAGATTCGTTCCTCCTGGCCATGGCACTCGCCGCCGGAGTCGCCGGTGCCCAGCCGTCCACGCCGGGCACGTCGCCTCTGCTGCTGACCGGCGTTCGCATCTTCGACACGGAAGCAGGTGCGATGACCGAGGCGCGCGACATCCTGATCGAGGGCGAGGCGATTCGGACCATCGTCCCGGCGGGCGGCACCATCCCCGCGGGCGTCGATCCGATTCGTATCGACTGCAGAGGCCGCTACGCGGTGTCGGGGCTCTTCGACTGTCACACCCATGTCGCCCACCTCATGACCGGCGACAGCCTCGAGATCGTCCTCGACGAGTTCGTCCGGCGCGGGATCTTCTACCTGCGCGACGTGGGAGGACCGATCGACCAGTTGGAGAGCCTCGCGCAGCGGATCAAGACGGGGGAGGTCATCGGACCGGAGATCTTCTACACCGGGCCGATGCTGGAAGGGAGCCCGTTGACCTGGGGGGCACAGAATGCCGCGCTGCCCGGCTTCACGGTGGCGATCGACTCTCCGGCCGCCGTCGACAGCCTCCTGCCGGAGCTGAAGCGGCAAGGCGCCTGCCTCGTGAAGACCTTCAACCGCATCGATCCCGCGGTCTACCGCGGGCTGGTCGCGACCGCCGGCCGGCTCGGACTCGGCATCGTGCACGATCCGGGCACGCCGCTCTTCCACCGCGTTCCCCTCGACCTGGCGCTCGAGCTTGGCGTGACGAGCTTCGAACACGCCAAGGCGCCCTGGCCGGTGGTACTGATCCCGGACCTTCAGGAGGAGCATGACCGGCTGATGAAGAGCTCGCCTGACCCGATGAGCCGGAGCGCCTTCATGGCCCGCGTCGCGGGGATGGGCGTCGAGTCGGTTTCGCCCGAGCGTCTCCGCGACCTCGGCGCGCGCATGGTGGCGCGAGGCGCCTATCTCTGCCCCACCCTGCACGTGCTCGCCGGCATGGAGGCGATGGCGATCGAGCAGACGAAGCGGCAGCTGGGGCTGCCGGAGCTCCCGGCGCCGATGCTGGCCATGGTCCACACGAACGTGAGCGGCATGGAGACGGTGAGCCGCATGTTCGTCCGGGAGTTGGCCGGCATGGGAGTGCCGATGCTGGTGGGCCAGGACAACGCCCGGCCCGCGGGCACGGTCGAGGAGATGCGGCTTCTGATCGGGTGCGGCCTCACTCCGGCCGAGGTGCTCAAGGGAGCAACGATCTACCCCGCCCGCTGGCTCCGAGTGACCGACCGCCTGGGCTCGATCGCGGCTGGGAAGGCGGCCGATCTACTGGTGGTGACCGGGGATCCGCTGGACGACATCGGCCACCTTGACGCCCCGATTCTGGTCGTGCGACACGGCGTCGTTCTCCCTGGCGGCGGAGACTGACGCCGCGGCGGTGGGGGGCCGGTCGGTCAACCGTCTCCCCCACCCGACTCCGCCAATGCCCAACTCGCGATCGACCTGGAGTCGCTCCCCGCCTCGCCGGGTCGCAACACCCTCGAGGAGGCGCCGATCGGAGCACAGAACCCCGGATCGCTCGCGGCGACGAGAAGCGCCACCGTACGGCGGCCGTAGGCGGCGGCGAGGTGCACGACGCCTGAGTCGTGACCGATCACCGCCGTCGCACCGCTGAGGAGACCACAGACCTCACCGAGCAAAGATCCGACCAGGACCGTGGCGCGCCCGTGATCCCCGCTCGTTCCATCCCTGCCCGGCGGATTGCCCGTGCCTCTGGTCCTCGCCAGCACCCTCGCTCCGCCTGATCGCACGCGCTCGCAGAGCTCCGCCTCGCTCGAGGAACCGACCACCACCGTCTGCGCCCCGGCGGAGAGCACGGCTCCCGCGATCTCGACGAAGAGCTCCTCCGGCCATCGTTTCTCCGGCCAGCCGGCTCCGGGGGCCAGAACGATGACCGGCTCTTCGGAGTCGAGGCCGCACGCTCTGCAGGCCGCGGGAAAGGAGAGCGACGGATCCGGAGGACGCACGTCCGCCGGCAGGCCGATTCCCGGAAGGATGCGTTCCAGCACACCGAACGGCTGCTCGCGCAGATGCGTCACGGCAGGGAGAACTCTCCCCCCGGCGGAATAGAGCCAGCCCACCTCATCCCCCGCGAAGCCGAGCGACCACCGCGGGCGGAGGAGGAAGGTGAAGAGCGCGGAGTAGCGATTCCCGGTCAGGTCGATCACCAGATCGAATCGGCGATCCCGCAGTGAGGCGGCGCGACGGAAGAGCCCCGTCCAGGTCGCTCTCTCCCGATGCCGGTCGCTGGTAATCTCAGGGGCGGACACCACACATTCCGCGGGGACGAATCCGCGCCACAGGTCGACGGCGTGCGGCTTGGTGATCACGGTGATCGCGGCGTTCGGCCAGGCCGACCGAAGCGCCGGGATCACCTGGGCGGCCCAGAGCGTGTCGCCGATCCAGTGACAGGCGATGATGGCGAGAGAACGGGGCGGATCGAACGGCGGCGTCTTCGCGAAGTAGGCGGGCCCCGCCCACAGACGCGCGAGGGGCCAGGCCAGGCGCGTCACCGGGCCCAGCCAACGTTTGACTGCGGTCCGGACGCCGCGGGGCACCACGGAGCGGGACGGAGCTACGGTCCACGCGCCCGGACTTCTGCGGCCCGCCTCGCATCGCATCGACGCGGGCCCCACGAGCGGCCGACCCTTCACCTTCGGCCATCCCTTTCGGCCGGTCGCCCGGATTCATCCAGGACCGACGCGAGCAGCCGGTCGAGTTGCCGGGCCTGAAAGGCCCGGGTGTATTCCTCCGGCACGCGCGGCTCGAGGGCATCGAACTCCCCCCTCTCCCAACGAGAGAAGAGGTCGAGGAGATCATCGGCAATCGCCTCCGGGGCGTCGGCGGGGGGAAAGGCCACGACCGGGGCGTGGCGCAGCACCTTCACCGCTTCGCTCCCCGGCGGCACCAGGGCCAGGATCGGCCGCCCCGCCGCGACATACTCGAAGCTCTTGCCCGAAGCGACGTGCGTTCCTCCTCCCACGATGCTCAACAGCACGGCCGCCGAGCGCTGCACGCGGACCACTTCGTCGTGCGGGAGATAGCCCCGCTCCTCCAGCCGATCCGCCAGGCCGGCAGACAACGCCATCTCGCGGTGGCGACGCGCCAGGAACTCCGTCGTCCCGATCCGCCCCGCCACCACGATCCGCAGACGACGCGCCAGCGCGGAGCAACGCTCCCCCGCCATCCGCGTCGCCTGGAAGAATGCTTCCGGTGATCGTTCCTCGTTCAGCACGCCGGTATAGACAACCTCGAATCGATCGGCTCGCGGCGGGGTCGGTTCGCGGCGCCACGGCTCGTCGAGGTCGACGCCGTTCTCGATCACTTCCAGGCGCCCGGCCCGGCCGGGATACGCCTCCGCGTAGAGGTCGCGCATCCCGGAGGTCACGACGATCGTTCGGGCCGCTGCCTGCAGCACCGATTCCTCCATGCGCTGATGTCGAAAGAGACGCGCGCCGAGGGCGCGATTCCCCGCGCACCACGGATCGCGCAGATCGGCCACGAACGGGATCCGCCACCGGAGCGCGAGAGCGCGCGCGGCGAGAAGCGTCGAGTAGGGACTGCCGGTCGCGAGGATGACAGGCCAGCGTCGGCCGCGGGCGCCGAACTCGCGCCCGACGCGCTCCGCCCATCCCTGGCTTGGATCGGCGGCCTGGCGCGCCCACCACCAGCGCCGCAGAGACCGCGCCGGCTCGGGCCAACCGCCCGCGATCTCCTCCGGAGCGAGTGAGGCGAGCCAACGTTCGAAGCCGATTCGGCCCGGCGCCAGCGCTCCCCGCGGCGGCTCGGCCGGTCGCTCCGCGCTCTCGATCCGGCATAGCTCAACGTCGCCGGGGATCTCGTGCAGGAGCGACGCATCGTGGAGCCCGTGCAGCGTGCGATAAAGGGAGGCCTGGGTGGTCACGACCGTGATCCTCCAGCCCAGGCGACTCAGGTACTTCACGAACTTCACCGACCGCTGGACTCCGCCGCCGCCCGCGGGCGGGAAGGTGTGCGCCAGGAAGAGGAGCCTCCGTTCAGCCATGGCTGCACACCGGCCCGCGATGAGGGCCGCTGAATCGCCGCATCGCCCCGTTGGCCTTGCCGGCATTCCGCTCTTCACTCGCCACCCGCGTCATTGGAGGAGAGATTACCACCTGCCTGGCCTGGATGCAGGAGAGGGAGTCATCCAACCACGTCCTCCATCCACCGCATCAGACCCGTGCATCGGGCTTAGCCCCGGGAGGATCTTCCTTAGCCGTGCGAGGTCGAAAATCGTTGGAGCGACACAGGATCCCCGCCGATCCCGAAACCGTGACGAACGAGCGTTCCCGGACGCCCGGGCTCCGGGGGATGAACCGATCGTGGGGGAGGCGGTCCATGATGAGCAGTGACCCAACGAGTGAAGTGGCGATCATCACCGAAGGTGAAGTCGACGTTTCCAGCGCGACGGCGGGCGACCGGCGTGCGCATGCGGCGAAGTCCGTCTCCCCCGCCCTCACGGCGGTCCCCACACCATCGATCCTCGGCGCCGAGGACAAATGGATCGGTGACTGCATCCCGATCGACGGCGGTCATCCTCCGCTCGTCGCGAGGTTGGATCGACTCCGCTCGTCCGTCGCGGCCCGGTCGATCAGCCTCATGGTCCCGACGGCTGGGGACGAATCGCTGAGAGTGCTGGCCACCTCGAGCTCCAGGCCGCTGCCGGCGCAGGGACTCCGCGTCCAACCCGGCGACGGTGCGGCGGGCACCGCCTACTCCGAGGCGCGCTTCGAGTGCCGCCGTGGCATCGTGCCCGTCTTCGCCGAAGAGATCGACCGGCCGCGCCACCGGATCGCGGCCAGCACCCCGATCGTCGGCTGGGGGCGCGTCATCGGAGTGCTGAGCGCCAACATCGACACCACGGAGGAAGTCCCCGACGAGCGGATCCGGCAGGAACTCGAGCGTGGCGCCGGCGACGCGGCGCGGCTGATGCTCGGCGCCATCGACTTCCGCAGGATCGCCTCCGATGTCCATGCGCACCTCGTCCCGCGCATCGTGGATCTCCTGCTCTCGATGGACGAATCTCTCCCCCTGCGGATCGCCGGCGTGACCGAGGTCCTTCACCGGGCCCTCGATTCCGAGCGAGGCCGATTCTATGTCGTCGATCGACTGCGCAACCGCGTCCACCCCGTTGACCAGGCGACGGACGGAGGGATCCTGAACCTGGATTCGCTCCCGGTCGACCGCGGCATCCTGCGCCAGATCCTGCGTGCCCGCGAACCACAGCTCCTGGAGTTCGTCCCCGCGGATCATGACGTGCCCATCGGACTCCTCTGCCAGCCGGTTCATGTGGTCCATCCCTTCGGGCTGATCACGTTGGAGGGCGTGCCCTTGGCCGGCGAGCGCCGGGAACACGCCTTGCGCCTCTTGCGCGAGACCATCGAACAGGTCGAAGAAGTCATCCAGATCGAAGACCAGGTCGCGGCACAGGATCTGACGCACGAACTGGAGATGCGCATCGCCGATCAGGCGAGCCGCGTCGCCGGACTCCCGGTCCCGATCGGCCTGCAGGTCGCTCTCTCCCTCGCCATCGACCTGATGGCAGCGGAGATCGCGCTGTGGGTCCCCTCCACCTCCGGGCGCCCCGTCTCCACGCCGCCGGAATCCCCGCAGGCGGCCCGGATCCTGGCGACGGCCTGGGAGAACCTCGACCCCCTGCTCGAGCACACCAGGAGAGAGACTCTCGCGGAAGGGTTGCTTCCTCTCGACGCCTCCGTCCCCGGTACGCCTCCGGTCCGGGTCCCCTACCTCGGCGTGCTCGAGTCGAAGGGGCGCGGAACGCTGTTCGTCTTCTTCCCTCCGGAAGAAATCGCCGGTGTGCTGGCGCAGGTCTCCTCGGATGTCCTCTCGCGCGCGCTGCACCGCCTGGCGGAACTGATCCCAGGCGGCGACTGACGCCGTTCGCGCCAAGTGCCCGGGCGAGAGACGCCCCGTCGCCCGGGCCGGGCCGCAGGCCGTTGAGGTGGAACGATCGCCCCCCCCTCCTTCGGCGATCGCCCCGGCTCTTCATGCTCTATACTCCGGTCCTGTCATGACAGCTCCACGCGCCATCTTTCATCTCATCAGCACGCTCGAGGCGGGTGGCGCGCAGACTCTGCTTCTGGCCACCCTGCCGCGACTCGACCCGGAGCGGTTCCGCCCGATCATCGGCTACCTGTGGGGACACGCCGAAGCCCTGGAGGGCCCGGGGCTGCGGGTCGTCGACTTCTCCCGCGGCGGCGCCTTCGATCCACGCGCGCTCTGGCGGGTCGCCGCCTTCCTCCGGCGGGAGCGCATCGAGATCGTCCACACCCATCTCGTGCATGCCGGCATCCTCGGTCGTCTCGCGGCGAGGATGGCAGGCGTGCCCCGCATCGTGACGACACGTCACTACGCGGACGATCCCAAGGAGCGATCCCTCGCCTACCGGCTGGAGAACCGGCTGACACGAAGCTCGGATCGGGTGATCGCGGTGTCGGAGAGTGTGCGCCGTTACCTCATCGACCGGGGAATCGCGCCGGCCGATCGCACCGTCCTCCTCACCAACGGCATCGACCTCGACCGGTTCGATCCGAAGGTCGTCGCGAAAACGCCCCCTCCCACCGGAATCATCGGCTCGGCCGGACGCCTGCGGCCGCAGAAGGGATTCGACGTGCTGCTGTGTGCCTTCGCCCAGCTGCACGGGTCGCATCCGAACACGATCCTCGAGATCGCCGGGGAAGGGCCGGAACGCGGCGTTCTCGTCGCGCTCGCCCGCGAGCTGGGGATCGCCTCGTCGGTGCGTTTCCTCGGCGCCGTCCCGCCCGAGGCGATGCCACGACAATACCGCCGCTGGGACCTCTTTCTGCTCGCCTCGCGGTACGAGGCGTTCGGACTCGTCGCCCTCGAGGCGATGGCGATGGAGGTCCCCGTCGTCGCCACCAGAGCTGGAGGCCTGACGGAACTGCTCGAAGACGACGTCACCGGACTCCTCGTCTATCGGGAGGACCCCTCCGGGCTGGCTCGGGCGGCCCTCCGTCTTCTCGATCATCCGGACGAGGCGGCCGCGATCGCCGCCCGGGCCCGGGCCTGGGTGCTCGCGCACGGGTCGGTCCGGACGTCCGTCGAAGGACTGCAGGAGATCTACGACGGGCTGAGGTGACGGCGAGCAGGGCCCACCCCGCGCTGGCGTCTCCCGACCAACGCCGGTATGATCCCGACCGAGGAGCGGATGTCCCCCAAGTCCCCAAACACCCAAGCCCGCCGCGGCCCGCTGGCCGTCGTGGAGCGCGTCGGCAACGCGCTCCCGGATCCGGTTTTCCTCTTCCTCGGGCTGATCGCGCTCCTAGGCATCTTCAGCGAGATCGCCGCGCGTACGGGGCTGTCGTCGGCCCATCCGGCGACCGGGGAGGACGTGATCGCCCGAAGCCTCCTCTCGGCGACGAATCTGCAGAAGCTGCTCGTCGAAATGCCGACCACGTTCACGCACTTCCATCCGCTCGGGTACGTGCTCGTGGTCATGCTCGGCGCCGGAGTCGCTGAGCGCACCGGTCTCTTCGGTGCCGCGATGCGAGCGGCGGTCCGGCGGGCGCCGGTGTCACTCCTCACGCCCGTCGTGGCCGCGGTCGCGATGATGGGGAACCTCGCCGCGGATGCCGCCTACGTCGTGCTGGTCCCGCTGGCCGGTCTCCTCTACGCCGCGGCGGGACGCCATCCGCTGGCCGGGATCATGGCGGCCTTCGCGGGAGTCTCGGGCGGATTCTCCGCCAATCTCTTCGTCGGCCAACTCGATGCCCTCCTCTTCGGCATCACCGAATCGGCGGCCGAGATCCTGAACCCGGGATGGGACGCCAACATCGCCGGCAACTGGTGGTTCATCATCGGCATGTTCGTCCTGTTCCTGCCGGTGATCTGGGTCGTGACCGACCGCGTGGTGGAGCCTCGTCTCGGTGCCTGGACGGGCGGCGCCACACCCGAGGGCGATCCAGGGCATTCCGGCCACCTGACTCGGGAAGAGCGTCGCGGCTTGTGGCGCGCCGCGGCGGCCGGCGCGGTGGTCACGGCCGTCTGGGTCTTCCTTCTCCTCGGCCCGGGGACGCCCCTCGTCGACGAGGAGGCAACCATCGCCCAGGCGCGCCTCTCGCCCTTCTACAAGTCGCTCGTCGCCGGGTTTTTCCTCCTCTTCCTGGCCTGCGGCTGGGCCTACGGCGCCGCGATCGGCGTGGTCCGAAGTCACCGGGACGTCGTGAAGATGATGACCGGGTCGATGGCGGAACTCGGCTACTACCTGGTGCTGGCGTTCGCCGCCGCGCACTTCGTGGCGATGTTCAACTGGTCGAATCTCGGCTTGATCTTCGCCATCGAGGGAGCGGAAGGGTTGAAGGCGACCGGTGCCCCCGCCCCGGTCCTCCTGGCCGGCATGGTGATCCTCGCCGCGGCCGTCAATCTGCTCATCGGCTCGGCCTCGGCCAAGTGGGCGCTGCTCGCTCCGATCCTGGTCCCGATGCTCATGCTGCTCGGCATCAGCCCCGAGATGACCACGGCAGCCTACCGGGTGGGGGACTCGGCGACCAACATCGCCACCCCGCTCATGGTCTACTTCCCCCTCATCCTGAGCTTCTGCCAGCGTTGGCAGCCGGGCTACGGACTCGGTTCGTTGCTGGCGAACATGCTCCCCTATTCGGTCTGGCTTCTGGTTGTCGGCCTCGCGCTCACCTTCGGCTGGGTGGCGCTCGACCTTCCGCTCGGTCCGGGGGCGGGAGTCGGGTACCGGTAGGATCTCTCGGCGGAACAGCGACCGACCCGCTGGGGTATACTTCGCTCGTGACCCTGACGACTCCATCGCGATCCCTGCCGGCGACGGTCCATCGGACGGCCTGGACGCTGGCCGTCGTCGTCATCCTCGCGGCAGGTCCAGCCCAGGCCTGGTCTAAACCCTGGCCGGCCGCGGACCGCAGCGGCTGGATGACCGAGTTCGGCGCTCCTGAACCGGATGGGATGATCTGCGCCCTCGGCGAATACCAGGGCGCTCTCATCATCGCCGGCGAGTTCACGATCCTGGAAGACACGCCCCTCTGGCACATCGCGCGCTGGGATGGCGAGCGATTCGACCCGCTCGAAAGGGGCTTGAACGGGCCTGTTCGCGCGCTGGCCACCTATCGCGGGGACCTCATCGCTGCCGGCGACTTCACCGCGGCGGGCGAGGTAGCCGTCTCCTGCATCGCCCGGTGGGATGGAACCGAGTGGCATCCACTGGGCCGGGGATCCGACATCCCGATCCTGACGGTCGCAGTCGTGGGAGACACCCTCTTCGCCGGCGGGCCCTTCGGCGCGGAGTTCGGCACGCCGGCCCGCGCCGTGCGTGCCTGGGACGGCGTCCAATGGAGGGACGCGGGCTTCGATGAGTCGGTTCCCGTCAGCGAGGGATACGTCCACCAGCTCCTCGCGTTCGACGGCCGCCTGGTCGCCTGGTGGGACAATGACCGGCTCCACCCCGACTACGATGACGTGCCGAGCGGCGTCTTCCACCTGGCAGGCGAGCGGATCGCCGGTCGATGGCGGCAGATGCCGGAGGAGTATCCCGGCGAGTGGTTTCTCGATCACTTCCAGCCCGACGCGCTCCTGGTTCAGGATGGCCGACTCTATGCCGTCGGCGAACTCGGCTACGGACACCTCCTCGTCGAGTGGGACGGCCGCTCGTGGCGCCAGCTCGCCTCTCCCGGGCCCTACACTACGGCGAGCCTGGGCTTCTGGCGTGGTCAGCTTCTCGTCAGCACGGACGATCGACTCCACCGATGGACTGGATCCAACCTCGAGCTCATGACCCCGCTCGATCTCTACCCGTCCACGCTCCACGCCTGGCGTGAGGATCTGTGGACGGCGGGGCGATACGCTCTCGCGCCCGGCTCTCCGCAGCCAGCGCTCTTTCGCTGGGACGGGACGATCTGGACGCACTACGGAAGACGCGAGGGGCTGGGGCTGTGCGGGGAAAACGAACCCTTCGTCGCCTCCCTCGCGATCTCGGGTCGTGCTCCGGCCGTCTACGGCCGCTTCGATCGCGCCGGAGGGGTCGCCTGCACCGATCTGATCGTGCGCGATGGCCACGGGTGGCAGCGCCGTCACACAGAGCGGCGGCAGCGGGCCGCGCCTGGATCGGCCCACTCCCTCTGGAGCCATGGGCCATGGCTCTACTTCGGCATCTACAGCAGCTTCGACGGTCCGTTCCTGATGCGCAGCTCTTCCGAGCAGGCCGAGGGGGTGTCAGGACTGGGCGCTACGCCGGTCGTGATCCATAACTGGGACGGCCGGCTCTTCATCGGCGGCCCGTTCACCCGACCGGCCCCCAGCTACATCGTCGAACGTGTCCCGGGAGACTGGCACTCGCCCCGGGGCGGACTGAATGGACCGGTCGAGGCCCTCTGTACCTATCGAGGAGTGCTCGTGGCAGGCGGATCGTTCACCGCGAGCATTCGGGAGACCGCTCCGTTGCGCTCGATCGCGTGCTGGGACGGGTGGAGGTGGTTCGACCTCGGCGGCGGCCTGCCGGATCCGGTCACGGCGCTCGCGCCCTTCCGCGGCGGGCTGGCGGCGGCCTGCACTCTGCCGGGAGACTCCCTCGATCCCGGCTTCGATTCCGCCCGCCCGGCGCGCGGAGCGGTCTTCTGGTTCGACGGATCGGCGTGGCAGCCGCTCGGCGCAGCGTTCAACGGACGCGTGCGCGATCTCGAGGTCTTCCACGGGCGGCTGATCGCCGCGGGGGACTTCACCCTCGCGCCCGGCCGGGGTGCCGTCGCCGCCCTCGAAGAGGGAGATTGGGTCGCGATCGGAGAGGGGATGAACGGACCGGCGAACGCCCTCCTGGCGCATGACGACACGCTCTGGGTCGGCGGCCGGTTCACCGCCGCCGGATCGACCATCTCGGCACGGCTCGCCGGGTGGATCGAACCAACCGTTCCGCTCGAGGACTTCCTCGTCGAGCTGGCCGGCACACCCCGCTCCGGATCAGAAGCCACCGCTGCGGACTCGGCCGGTCCGGTGCTTCCCCCAGACTCTCCCCGCGCGCGTGTGTCGTTCCGCCTGCCCGATGACCCGCGCTTCGATCGCGCCTTCCTGCGCACATCTTCGACCGGCTTTCCGGCCGACCCGGAGGAGGGAGATCCCCTTCGCCCCGGCACCGACGGTTCCTTCGACGGTGGGCCGGGAGATCGGGTGAGTCATGAGTTTCAGGTCGCCGAGGGGACCACGCTCTACATCGCAGGATTCGCGGCCGATCTCGATGGACAGGTCTCCCGGCCAAGCCGGTCGATCCTCCACGTCCCCGATCAGACCCCTCCCTGGTTCTCGGCTAACATCCGGCGCCTGCCGTCTCTCGGATCGGGCGCGATCAGGTTCCAGATCGACGCGCTTTGCCCCGAACCACCGCCGCCGCCGGGGCCGAGCGCCCGGTTCGGGGACGAGGTGACCCTGCTGGAGCGGCCGACCGGCGATCCGTTCGCCTGGTTCGGCGTCGTCGCCCGTCCGCCTTCGGCTCAGGGCGAGGCGGTCCTGATCTCGGTCGCGGACAGCGTGGGTAATGTCACCACCGCGATCTCCCGATGGGCGGCGGCGCCGGTCTTCGCCCAGGCGGGCGGGCGATGCACCTTCGATGACGCCACCTGGGTGGAGTATCGCGAGGATGTCGTCCATGACCCCGCCTGGCTGACCATCGTCGGCCAACCGGAATCTGCCGGGTTCGATCTCGACAGACTCGGAGCTTGGCACATCGCCCTCAATGAAGAGCCACGGCACCCGCTCCTCCTCTTCCACCGACCGTCATCACGTTCGACCCGCTCGATCGACCTCAGCCGCCTGGCCCTGGCAGCGCCTCACGGCGAGCGTCTGGCGGGCACGTTCGACTCCGACATCGGTGTCATCTGGTTCTGGATCGATCGTAATGGCGACTATCGACTGGTCCGGAACGACACCCCGACCAGTTCACCCGCTGATCCCCATCTTCTCCGGCTCGAGGGTCCGTTTCCCAATCCGTCCTATCGCACGATCACCGTCCGCTGGGAGGTGGCAGCTCGACAACCGGTGCACTTCGAGCTCTTCGATGTCGCGGGGCGTCGCGTGGCACGGCTCTTCGACGGGCTCTCGGGGCCGGGACCCCAGACGTTCACCTGGTCCCCGTCCGTCGACCTGCCGGCCGGCATCTACTTCGGCCGGGTCCGGACCGAGAACTCCGAGCGCAGCGTGCGGCTGGTCTGGAGGCCGTGATCGCGCGCCCGAGCCGTCCTCCAGCGTCGACCCGAGCAGCCGACAAGCCGCTCGGTCCGCTGGTGTCGCTAGCGAACGGGTAGCCTAACGATCCTCCCCGCGGCCATCGGCGCACCCGCCGCTGACCCGCGATAGAGATAGACCCCGCCGGGCATCACGACTCCACGCTCGTCCCGACCGTCCCAGAGCAACGCCGCCGCGCCGGAATCGGTCTCCGCACCCAGACGCCGCACCCGTCGCCCGTTGACATCGAAGATCGTGAGAGAGACCGCGCTCGCGCCGATTCCACTCCACTCCAGTCGCACGGCATCGCGAAACGGATTCGGCCAGGCTCGCATCGTCCGGCCGACCAGGCTCGGAACCATCTCGCTCCCCGGCTCCTCCGGCGCCGCATCCGCCGTCAGCCACGACGCGTAATCGACCAGACCGAGCGATGGATTGTCCGGCTGATGGAAGATCGCGTCCTCGACCTCCTGCTGCGAGGCCCCGCCCCACCAGTTTCCCTGCGCCATCTGTGCGAGCGGGGTGTTGTTGTAGAGGCCGTAGGTCCGGCTGAGTCCGTTCTCGGCGATGCAGTTGCCGCCGTCGTCGTCGGTCGAGCCGTTCCCGAGGTTGCCGAGGTTTGGATGTCCCCCGTTGATGATCGCCACGCCATACCAGTGCCCGCGGATCATGTTCTGCGCCACGATCGGGGCGTTGTTGCCGTTGCAGGCGATCCCGAACCCCCAGTTCAGCGTGTCGGGATGGATCGTGTTCGCCAGAAGGACGTTTCCGCGGATCATCGGGTTCGCCCCGGTCTGGTAGCAGAGGATTCCGTAGCCGCATCCCTCGATGTGATTCCGCTCGATCAGGCCGTTGCTGGCGGCCCAGAGGGAGATCCCGCCGCTCATGTGGTGCCCGCTGCCGAGGATGGTGCAGCCGCGGATGGTCGGCGAGTTCGTCCCCTGCAGTCCGATGTTGATGTAAGGATAGGGTGAGGTGTTCTCGATGTTGTTGTTTTCCATCCGACAGGACTCGATCAGGGGCGAGGAAGAGAGCGTCATGGTGATCGTCCGGCGGCGGTTATCGTGCAGATGGCAGCCCCGGACCACCCCGCCCGCGGCCGAGAAGTCGAGCACCTTGTCCAGGTTGTCGTGGAGGTCGCACGACTCGAGAAGGACCGCCCCACCCACCACATCGACGGCGGTGTGGGCATGGGCGATCTCGCACCAGGCCAGACGGAACTCCGATCCCGCCTGCGTGTCGCTGAAGCCGAGGCCGCGCCAGGCGCCGGGGGTCGGCGTCGCGGAGTCGAAGACGATCTTCGCCTCGCTCGTGCCGATCGCCTCCAGCGCGCCGCGGATCTCCAGCCCGATCGTGCCGCCGGTGTCGAGGAACTCGAGGCGCGCGCCAGGCGCAACGACGAGGCGATCCGTCACCGAAACCACGACCGACTGGTGGACCTGATAGTCGCCCGACCCTCCGGTCACGGCGCCGCCGGACTGGGCCACCAGATCATCCATCGACCAGACGACACCGGTTCCCGGAGTGACGTAGTCGGCCACAGCCGGGCCGGCGAGCAGGATCAGCAACAGGGAGAGAAGAAGGATCGGCTTCATGAGGGACCTCCGCGGTGATACCCGGCGGCTTGGATAGCAGAACGCCCCGCTATTGTACCAAGAGCCGCCTGAGGGGAGCGAGGGGAAGGCCACGGGCGCCATAACAGCTCCGCATCGGCCCGGCCTGCTTCACCTCGAGTCGATCCTCTTGTGGTCCCGGGCGTCCGCGCGGTATGCTCGAATGCGGTCGTTCGAGCCCGGCCTCCGGGCATCCGATCACGAAGGAGTCGCTTGTCGCCGTCATCTCCCGGCCGCATCGCCACCCATCTGGTCGCGCCGCGGTCGCCGGATCAGGAGTCGCCCACCATGTCGCTTCGCATCCTCTGCGGTCTCGTGCTCATGATCTGCCTCGGCCTCGTGCCCGCCGCCGACACCGTCCTCGCCGCTCGGGTCGATGTCGGATCAGCGGGTTCGGTCGCGACGACCTTCGTCGCAAAGACAGCGGGGCACTCTGACCCATCCGCGATCGTGGTCGAGGTGACGGACAGTCCGTCGATCATCTCCCGCGACGGTCGGGACCTCGCCTACCTCTTCCGGCTGGCGCCTCGCGGCTACGTCGTGGTGGCGGCGGACGACGCGCTCCCCGCCGTTGTCGCCTACTCCCTGGAGGCCGATCCGCTCGAGGATGTGCAGAGCGACCACCCCCTCCTCCGCCTCGTCGCGGCCGACCTCGAGTCCCGCCTGCGGTCGCTCTCTTCCGTCGATCCGGACATCACGCGCGAGCGGGCGCGGCAGTGGACCGCACTGCGGCTCGGTTCCTGGGAACGCGCGCCGGGCGAGCGATTCCAGCAGTGGCCTCCCTCGGGATCGACCCCGACCGGCGGGTGGCTTCTCTCCAACTGGACCCAGAGCGCCCCCTACAACGCGCTCTGCCCCCTGGACCTGGCGCACGGAGGCGCGCGGAGCGTGGCCGGATGTCCCGCAGTCGCGATGGCGATGATCCTCAACTACCACGAAACGATTCAGGCCACCGCCTTCGGTGCCGGCGACCGCTACTGGCACGCCTACGCCGGCAACAACTACTGGATCCCCGATGCCGCGGCCACCTATGGCTTCCCCGACTTTCCGACCCTGAACGGCCATCTCGCCACGCTGACCGCCCACTGGGGCTCGGGGACTCCGCTCACCAACACCGACAAGGCGGCTTTGACCTTCGCCTGTGGAGTCGCCGCAACCCAGGTCTACAGCGCGTCGGGATCCGGCACCTTCGGCGTCGACCAGGCCTACGACGCCTATCAGCGCTTCGCCTTCACCGGCTGCCGCCTCGCCTTCGACACCGATCCCGAGCTCTACTCCGATCTCGCCCTCAGCATGCAGAGCGCCCTTCCGGCCCACCTCGCCGTGGTGGACGAGGGATGGACGATGGGGCACAACGTGGTGGTGGACGGCTACAACACCGACAACTACTTCCACCTGAACTTCGGATGGGGCGGAGCGTACAACGGATGGTACCTGCTCCCCTCGGAGATTCCCTACGGTCTCACCGTGATCGAGGGCGTGGTCCTCGACATCGTTCCGGAAACGACGGCGGCTCCCGAGTTCACCTCCATGGTCAACGCTCGATCCCTCATCTGCGTCCCGAATCCCGGAACCGATCGGATCTCGCTCGACCTCGGAGGGCCGTTCGCCCCGGACCTGGAGCTCGAGATCTTCGACGCCGCGGGACGTCTGATCCGAACGCTGGGCGGCTCGTCGGGCGGCCCGATCGTCTGGATGACCGACGATGCCGGGGGACGCCCCGTCGCGCCCGGCGTCTACTTCGCCCGGACTCAGGACGGATCGGCGGCCGCGCGCATCGTCGTCTGTCGCTGATCGCGGGCCGTCCTTTTCGGATCGGCCGTCCTGGACTAGACTGGGGCGGTCGTGGACGCTGGGGGGTATCGAGGTGGACGTCAGGGAGGGTATCCAAGTGGTTCGCTCGATCATCGTCTGGGCCGTTCGATCCGTCTGTCCAGCGCTGTTCGCCGGATGGCTGGCGTTGGCGCTCCCATCCGCCCCGGCACTCGCCGGAGCACAGTACCAGGGTTCGCTCCACTTGATGGGAGTGTTTCCGCAGGGCGAGTTCGCCGACAACCTGGATGATCCGGGGGTCGGACTCGGCGGTTCGTTCTTCGTCCGGGTACCGGACAGCCCGCTCTATCTCGGCGCCGACCTCGGCTTCTTCATCTACGGGCAATCGGAACGGACCGAGCCGTTCAACCCGAACATCCCGGAAGTGCAGATCAAGGTCCAGACCGACAACAGCCTGGTCCAGGGAGGTCTGGTGCTGCGGATCCAGCCGCCGGGCGGCGCGGTGCGGCCCTACCTCGACGGTTTTATCGGATTCAACTACCTCGCCACGAGTACGACGATTCGTGATCGAAGTGATGACGACGAGATCGCCAGCGACACCAACCAGGACGACACGGCTTTCGCGTGGGGAGGAGGAGGAGGACTTCTGGTCCGGCTCCATCAGTCCAAGCCGGGCCCGGGCCGGCTGCGCGGCGTCTACCTCGACGGACGCGTCCGCTACCTCCTCGGCGGCGAGGCCGACTACCTGCGGGAGGGCTCGATCCGGCGCGAGGGCGGCCGGCTGGTCTACGACCTGCTCCGGTCGCGCACCGATGTGATTCAGGGCGGGCTGGGAGTCACGCTGGACTTCTGATTCGCGCCGACCACGGACGGCAGTCCCATGAACAAGCGCCACGTCGAACCGGGCCCGCTCCCCGATGGGAACGGGCCTGACACATTGCCCCCGCTCCCCTGGCTGCGTGGCTACGAGCGCACCCTCTCCGGCGAGCAGTGGCACTACCATGCTCCTCATCCGGAAGCGCAGACGGCGATCCTCGCCCGCGCCACCGACGGCCGGATGTCGATCGAGTGGGAGACCGAGCCGGTCCCCGAGGGGGACGACGAGGTCGCAGCCCGCCACGGTTCCGTGACCTTCATCTGGATGTGCGGGCTCGCCACGCAGAAGGGGGCACACGCCTTCACCCTCTCCGCCGACGGGCAACCGCTCGTCACGTTTCGAACCGGACGCGACTCGACCGAGAGGCGGTGGACGATCCGAGGCCACCACGGGGCCACGCTTCGCTTCCGGACCGTCATGGTCGACCAGTTCGAGGAGCTCTTCGGCTACATGTGGCTGACGGTGCCTCGATCGCTCGTCAGCGCCGGCCTCCCGCTTCGCCTCCAGGTCGCCGCGGAAGCGGGAGGAAGCCCCGATTGGCACATGGTCTTCGAGCATGCCCTCGTGCCGTCGATCCAGGCGTACGCCGAAGAGGCGCTGGCCCGCCAGGGTGACGGCCTGGTTCGTCTCGCCCGCCTCGAGGTCTGCCATCTCGCTCCGCCGGCCCGCGTCGCGGTTCGGGTCACCCCAGATCCAGGAGCCGGCGCGCCGGGGCCGGTGATCGGCCCGCGACCGCTCTTTCCCGACGCCGGCGCGACGTTCGATCCGCCGTGGACCCTCCCTTTGGAAATCGGCTACAACGCCTTTCTCCTCCCCGTGCCCGCCGACGCCACTCGGACCACGATCTCGATCGAGGAGGAAGCGGGTGTGCGGTCCCTCGAGCTTCCGCTGCCGCCGGTCGCCGCGCGCGAGCTCTGGTTCCTCCCCCACTCGCACGTCGACATCGGCTACTCCGACCCGCAGCCCGTCGTCGAACGCAAACAGTGGGCCCATCTGGAGCAGGCAATGGCGCTCGCCCGCGACACGCGGGAGAACCCCGCCGGGGCGCGCTTCCGGTGGAACGTGGAGGTGCTGTGGGCCATCACTTCCTGGTACGCGCAGGCCAGTGCCAACGAGAAAGCGGCCTTCATCGAGGCGGTACGGGCGGGAGAGATCGGGCTCCAGGGGACCTTTGCGAATGTGCTGACCGGTCTCTGCCACCCGGAGGAACTGCTGCACTTGACCGCCGCCGCGCGCGAACTGGCGCGGATCACCGGCGTACCGATCGACACGGCGATGATCACCGACATCCCCGGCGCGACCTGGAGCCTCGCCCCCGCGCTGGCACAGGGCGGAGTGCGCCGTTTCTCTAGCGGACCGAATTACCTCCCCTGGCATGCCGACGGCGGCGATCGCATCGGCACTTCCGCCCGCGTGTGGGGCGACCGTCCGTTCTGGTGGATCTCCCCCTCGGGCGAGGAGCGCCTTCTCTTCTGGATGACCGGACGCGGCTACTCGTGGTTCCACGGCCTCAACTCCGGCCGGATCGGAGCCGGCTCCGTGCGCCCGATCCTCGACTACCTGCGGGAGCTCTCCACGCGCGAACACCCGTGGTCGATGGTCCAGGTCCGTTACACGATCGGCGGCGACAACGGGCCGCCCGACCCTGATCTTTCGGCCTTTGTGCGGGACTGGAACGAACGGTTCGCCTCACCAAGGCTCGTGATCGCCACCACCCAATCGATGTTCGATGAGTTCGAACGACGCCACGGCGCCGCGTTGCCGGAGTTTCGCGGCGACCTGACCCCCTATTGGGAAGACGGCGCCGCTTCCACCGCGCGCGAGACCGCCCTGAACCGGCGCGCCGCATCCCTCCTCGTCGAGGCCGCGGCCCTCTGGAGCATGCGTCGGCCGAGGGAGTACCCGGCCACGGAGTTCCGCGCTGCCTGGAGGGAAGTCCTGCTCTTCAGCGAGCACACCTGGGGCGCGGCCGAGAGCGTCTCCGATCCGGACAGCGATGCCAGCCGCGCGCAGTGGGCCTGGAAGAAGGAGAGGGCCGAGGAGGCGCTCCGGCGCGCGCAGGCCCTGCAGGAGGCCGCGCTCGTCACCCGCGGGGCATCCCCGTCCATCGATCTTCTCAATCCCACCGGCTGGCGTCGCAACGACCTCGTCCTGCTCCCGCCACCCCTCGGCGCGAACACGGCCAGCGTGACCGACGCCCGGGACCAGCCGCTCCGTTTCCAGCGGCTCGCAGGGGGTGAAATCCTCGTCGAGGCAGGTGAGCTGCCCCCCTTCGCCGGAGTGCGCATCACCCTCTCTCCGGCGTTACCCGCTCTATCCGCGGCGCGAACGCAGCCGGTCGAGATCGCCGACCCTCGCCGGCGGGCACGGCCCGGCACCACCGCGGATCGCGCCAGAGCCTCGCTCGATGCGAGCGGGGGAACGATCGAGAACGCAACCTTGCGCGCGCGCATCGACGGCGCGACCGGCGCGATCCAAAGCGTCATCCTGAAGGGAACCGCCGGGGCCGACGGAGTCGAGTGCGTCGACCCGAGCCGGTATCCGGGACTCAACGCCTACCTCTACGTCGCCGGCTTTGACCCCGAACAGGCCCTCGGTCTCACCACCGCGACCCTGCGCCTCGGCGAACAAGGCCCGTTGCGTGCGTCCCTCATCCTCGAGGGTGAAGCGCCGGGCTGCCGCCTGTTCCGCGCCGAGATCCGCCTGGCTGCGGGCAGCGAGGAGCTCGAGATCATCAACACGCTCGACAAGCTCGCCGTGCGGGCGAAGGAAAGCGTCCACTTCGCCTTTCCGTTCCAGGTCCCGGACGGCCGGGTCGAGGTCGATCTCGGCTGGGGCATGATCGAACCCGACCGTGATCAACTCCCGGGATCATGCCGGGACTACTTCTGCCCGCACGACACGGTTCGGATCGAGGGAGAGAAGGCCGGCGTAGTCTTCGCCAGCCTCGACGCGCCGCTGGTCGAGATCGGTGCGATGACCGACGAGTCGCCGCGGACGGGTGGCTTCCGCCGCTGGCGCGAGCGGACGGGTCCGTCCACGACGCTTTTCTCGTACGCGATGAACAACGCCTGGCACACCAACTACAAGGCTGACCAGGAAGGGTGGATCGAGCTTCGGTACGCGATCCGTTTCCGCACCCCGCGCCTCGGCCGTTTCCCGGCGTCGCCCGAGGCATCGGCCCGGCGCTTCGCGGCGACCTGGCTCCATCCCGTGGTCGCGGTCCCGGCAGATACGGCGATGCCGCCACCCCCGTCGCTGCTCTCGCCGGACAACCCACAGATCGAAATCACGAGCCTTGCTCCGACCGACGACCGCCGAGGCTGGATGGCGCGGCTCTACAACCCGACGCGCGTCCCGCAGGACGTGTCGCTCGGGGGGGCGCTCGCCGCCGGTGCCGTGTCCTTCCGGAGCGACCTCGACCAGACCCGGGTAGAACCCGTCTCGTTCCCGATGCGGATTCCGCCGCATGGAATCCGATCTCTGAGACTCGAAGGGTGACACCCGATCGTTCGCCCCCCCCCCGCAAAACAGCGCCTTCTGGACCGTCGAGAGTCCGCGACGCACCCCACCTGGTGAGTCGAGCGCCGAGTCGGAGACCCGCTCTCACCAATCGGCCAAATGCCATCCACATGGCGTTCCTGGCGAAGATCAGTTAAGATTTCCTGTCTCGCTGCCGATCTAATTCTAGTCGGCTGACAGCGACGTCAGCCCGGTGTCCCGACCCGCCTCGGGGGTAGCCTTCGAGGACGGAGAGCGGCACTCAGGGACGGATACACACGATCCGATCGCTCGCAGACGGATCGGCGCGCTCGCCGGGGGACTCAATTCTGGTGTCACGCCCACCGATCGATGCACAGGACGCTCCTCTCGGGCGGACTGCCGGGGCGCCCGCAGTCTCGGCCCGGGTGGCGCGCTCCCCCGCGATGCGTCCTGTCGCCTGGGTCGCGTCGTGCGCCTTGCTCCTCCTCGCTCCGGCCTGCGCCCTGCTGCCTCGTCCCTACCCGGCCGGACCACCCCCCTCCGGCCTGGAGTCGTTGGAGAGTGGAATCTGGCGCGAGGTCAACCTGGCGCGCTCCCATCCGGCTGCGATGGCCGACTATCTCGCAAGCTGGCTCCCCGCCTTCGAAGGGACGCGCCTCACCCGTCCCGGACACCGTCGTTTCAAGATGAAGGAAGGGCGCATCGCGGTGGAGGAGGCGATCCGCTATCTCCGCCAGGTGGAGCCCGTACCTCCGCTCGCCTTCTCCACCGGTTTGTCGTGCGGGGCGCGCGATCTCGTCCAGGACCTCGGCCCGCGGGCTGTGGTGAGCCACGTCGGATCCGACGGGAGCCTCGTCAAGGACCGCGTCGCGCGCTACGGGACGATCCGCCGCAAGGCGGCCGAGCTGATCCAGTTCGGCACGACCGACGCGAGGGAGATCGTCGCGCTCCTCATCGTGGACGACGGCGTTCAAGACCGCGGGCACCGCCGGGTTCTCTTCGACGACGACTACCACCTCATGGGTGTCGCCCTGGGGCCGCACGCCGGCTATCGGTCGATGTGCGTGATCACTCTCGCCGCGGGCTATCACGAGAATCTCGCCGGCCTGGCACCGGCGGCGGGGGCGGACGACAACCTGACCTGGTGATCGACCCCTTGGGCAGCGAGGGGGTAGGTGGCGCGTTTCACTTTGGGGTCCGGCCGCGGAATCTGGTGGGCTTCCGCGGCCGCCGTGACCCCTCCGTACTCGTCTAGAAGTAGCTCTGCTTCACCCGGCCCCAGGTCACGATATGGGTCGGCGTCGGGCACGGGTTCGGATCGCATGGCACGCCCGCGCCGAAGAACTCTCCTCCGCCCGCCGTGCACTGCTCCGGCGTGTACCAGCGGCACTCGATTCCGATGCAGCAGGCCCCCTCGGCCGGCGGCTGCAGACACGGATTCGGCTCACAGCTCAACCCGAGGAACGTCCCTCCCGCCGCCGCGCAGGCGCTCGGGGGAAGGATCTGGCAGGAGCCGTCCGCGAAGCAGCAGGCGCCCGGATCATCATTGCCCGGGGGGCAGGTCACAACGCCCGCCTGTCCGAAGCCGAGGCTGCCAAGAGCGACGATCGTATCCTCGACCGGGGGAACGCTGTCGTCCACGAAGACCATGCCCTGCGAAGGGTGGGCCGTGATCGCCCATGAGCCCGGCGGGCCGTAGCCATAGCCGGCCAGCCAGTAGCACTCGACCATCGTCGTCGTCTTGACCAGGCCAAAGCTGAGGCCCACGCCGCCGCCGCTCGTCAAGGGCCAGCCGGCTTGCGCGATCTCGAAGTCGGCGACCGGATCGGGAAGACCGCCGGCGACGACGGCAACCTCCGATGGGAACTGCGCGCCAAAGACCAGCGCCTTCAGGCGCGGCGCCGCGTCGGGTGGGAAGGCGGCGTAGACCTTCCAGACCCATCCAGCTCCGCTCTCCGGCACCCCGAGCGGCAACTCGGCGTCGACCCCCACACACGCGGGCGCCTGGCTGGGATAGGCCGACGCGTCCGAGGTGTAGACGAGGCCGGTGTCATGCACGACCAGGGTGCCACCGAAGTTCGGCCCCGCCAGCGCCTGGCCCGAGACCAGCCCCCAGGAAGCCCCGAACAGGATCGCCAAGGTCAGGATCGTAAGCCGCCGGATCATCTCTTCGCCCTCCCTGATGCCACCGAACCGGCACCCGTGCGGATGCCCCGCCATCGCCCCACGCCCGGACTCGAGCGTGGAGCGGGACGAGCCCCGGATCGCCGCGTATTGGATCGCTGGGTTGGTTATCGGCTGCAATCGAGCGGATGTGCAGGGAGAAGCTGGGGAGCGCAACCTGCCTCCCGCGCCCGGTCCCGGGGTTGGGCACCGGGCGGCGGGGGCACCCCCGCCCCCACCCGGTCGGCCCGCCCGGGGTATCAACCCCCCCGGCGGGCCCGGCACATCGCTCCGGCTGGCAGGCAGCCGTCTGTTCGCGCGACCTTCCAGCCGTCTATGGGCGGTGGATCGCCTTGATCCGTCCCCAGGAGGTCTCCTCGATCGGCGTTCCGTCGCACGGATTGGGGTCGCAGGTGAAGATCTCCAGGAGAGTGACCCCGCCCAGGCACTCGCAAACGTTGGGCCAGTGGAGCTCGCAGGTGCCGTCGGGGAGACAGCAGGCGCTGCCGGCGAGCGGCGGGCACGGGTTCGGGTCGCAGGAGACGTCCTCTCCGAACCACAGGCCGCAGAGCTCGACACACTCCGCCTCCAGGACGATCAGGCAGTTACCCGGCTCCAGGCAGCAGGCCCCAACCTGCGGGATTGGGGCCGGACAAGGCAGGCTCCCGGGGACTCCGAAGCCAAGCGAGCCGAACGCCGCCACCGGGTCCTCCACCGGCGGAACCGAGTCATCCACGAAGAGCGTCGGCCCCTGGGGATGCGGCGTCAGGGACCAGACGCCCTGGTTGTAGGCGTACCCGGCCAGCCAGTAGCAGTCGTTCACGGTGGCGGTCTTGACCTCGCCAAAGACCACTCCGACCCCACCGCCGCTGACGGACGGCCAACCATCCTGCCCGATTTCGAAGTCGTGCAACGGGTCGATCAGGCCGGCCGCCTCGACGATCACCTCGGGCGGGAACTGCGATCCCATGACGAAGGCCTTCAGGCGCGGCGACGAGCCTGGCGGAAAGGCCGCCCAGACATGCCACAGGATCGGGATGCCGAGGTCCGCCTGCACGTCGGCGTTTACGCAGGCGTCCAGGGCGCAGTCGTACTCGTAGGTCCGGAGGATCTGGCACTCGTGAACGATCAGCACGCCGCCGGCGTTGGGCCCGGCGAAAGCGGGCACGAACGAGACGCCGAGGAGAAGAGTCAAGGCCGTAGTCAGACGAACGAAGAATCGCATCGGGGCCTCCTTTTCCGCAGGTTCACATCGCGGGATCGCGTCTGCGCAGCGGCGGAAACCTGGCCGTCGGAGCCGGCGCGGCACAAGTATAGCGCAACTCCACGACAAGTGCTACCTGACGAACTTGGTCTTCTCTTTGCCCATGCCTCGGATAGCCCGGACGGAGGGCGGGGCCGGTGGCCGGTCCCCGGATGGCCGGATCTCCAAAGTCCGAGCCTGCCGAAGTGCGCGCTCGCCGGGTGCCTGGCCCGCAGGCCCGCCGAGCTACTCGCGGTATCCTTCCTTGACCGCCCCCCAGCTCAGCCGGCGGGTCTCCGGTTCCGGATCGTCCCCCGGGGCGGACTCAGAACCGGTCACATAGATCGTGGCGGGAAGGCAGGCCTGGCAGACCGAGTCGGCGAAGATCTGGGCCTCGTACGTGCCGGGGCCGATCACGCCGGCATCGACGGTCACGGTGATCGATCTCTGGTAGTCGTCGATCCAATCGGCCTGGACGTGAATCCACGGGTAGCTGGCCCCCCAGGCCACATTGCAGGGAGATCCGTCGGGCCGGGAGCGGACCCACGCATCGAGATGCCCTTGTCCCTCCTCGCCCACCGGTACCGTGATGACGAGGCCCGACTGCAGGAAGGTCGCCCCGCAGGCCAGCCCGTAGGTCGAGCAGTCATGCCAGCACCAGCAATCGACGGGACCGGCGTGGGCGGGCCAGGTCTCCATTTCCCAGTCGAATCCGTCCTCGCGCCAGCTCGCTTGCGCGATCTCCACCTGTCCGCGTGCGGTGACGTCCAGGACGACACGCCCGACCAGGAAGAACGAACCCGACATCGGAGTCGGACCTCCGAAGGAGATCTGCGCGGCGAGGGAGCCGGGACCGTCCGAACGCACGAGGGCTCCGCCGACGCAGTTCTCGAACTCCACGAGTTGCCAGTCGGCGGGCCAGGCCAGTTCGAAGGTGAGTCGGTCAGGCATCGGTGGGTAGGTGATCAGGCACTCGAAGAAGAGATCGAACTCCAGAGGTCCGGCCTGATCGAGGTGCTGCACCACCTCCTCGCAGGTGGTGATCGGGTTGGTGGTACAGAATCCGTCGTTCACCGGCTGCACGTGCAGCCTGGCGGTTCCCGCCGGCAGCGGGTTGGCGACCGTGATCGCCGGGGTGAGCACGGCGACCAGGCACACGACCACGAAGACGGCCAGAACCGGCCCGGGGCCTTGGAAACGGTTCAGCGCTCTCATGGCGTCCTCCCTGGTGGGAATCCGAATCGAATGGCGCAACACTCGCGTCGTTCGGCATGGAGACGGAGGAACTCAGACGCGACAAGGATACCACCCCCGCCGGGCACCGGCAACCGGCAGCCACGGACCGACGGCCGGAACCTCCGCTGACCGCGCTGGTTCATCCAAGGAGTGGGCGCGGTCGACCTGGGTCACCCGCTGACCCCGGGGCCGCGCCCTCGACTTCACATCGCCAAAGAAGACCGAATATCCCCTCAACACGGAAAGAAGGAAGCCGATGAAGATCAGCGCATCCCGTCCGGTCGGCCTGCCGGCTGTTCTCCTCCCGCTGCTGGCGTGGTCGGTTCTCGCGAGCCCATCGCCGGGGAACGCCGCGGACCACCCCGAGACGACGCGGTCAACCGCGGACGACGCAACCGGCTCGCCGGTGGTCCTGCGGGTCTACACCGACTACGTGTGACCCTGGTGTTACCTCAGCACCGTGCGTGTTGAACGGCTGCAACGGGAGTACGACATCCGGGTCGAGTACGTGAACTTCCCGCTTCACGCCGACACGCCCCAGGAGGGCGTGGCGCTGTTGGAGCTCTTCGGCGGCGAGGCCGCGCGGCCGCGCCTGCGGGAGTCCCAGCAACGGTTGAAGGCACTCGCGGCCGCGGAGGGACTGCCGATCTCCGATCGGGAGATGACGTACAACAGCCGATCGGCCCAGGAACTGGGCGCGTGGGCCACGCGCCAGGGCAAGGGAAAGGAGTTCCACGACGCCGTCTACCGCGCCTACTTCGTCGATGGGCGGAACATCGCCGAGCGCGACGTGCTGCTCGCCCTCGCCGCTTCGGCGGGGCTCGATCCGAAGGAAGCCGCCGGCGTGCTCGATCACCGCACGTTCAAGAGCGTCGTGGATCAGGAGTGGGCCGCGAGCCGGACCGCGGGTGTCACGGCCGTGCCGACGTTCGAAGCCGGCGGACGGAAGGTCGTCGGGGCACAGCCCTACGAGGAGCTGGTCCGGCTCTTGCAGCAGGCGGGGGCGAAGAAGCGGGCGGGCTGAGGGAGGGCGCCTCAAGGCAAGGCCAGGTGGTGCCCCCTCAAACCCGCGTCCGATGCGTACAGGATCTCCGGATCTTCTCCCTCGACCTCGAGGCGTCCCTGCACGCGCTGGCGTACGATCCCGACCTCGTCGCGGATGAAGTAGTCGATCTGCTGCACATTCCTGATCTTGGTCGACGGACCGGAGGTGTCCGGAGTGATATCGAGGACGACGGTCACCCGTCCATGGTGAGCGTCGGTCCAGGTGCCGGAGGGCGTGACGATGTTCCACCGCCCCTTGCTCTCGGCCGTCACGCTGAGCGCCACGTGCACCGGGATGCCGTTGACCTCGCCGTCCGCCTGCCCGCCGGCCAGGGGCCAGGTGGTCCCGGGCGGCGCGGCGAAGTCGAGCGCCTTCCAGGGCAGGCTTCCCTCCAGGATGCCGATGATCCGGCGTGAGAGCGAATCCGACCCGAAGCCGGTGAATCCGACGCGCAGGTAGGCCGTCTGCCCGGACGTCCGCCACCAGGTCGTGTCGGCCGGATCGCCATCGAGAAGGGAGACGACACCGCTGAAGCTCACCCCCCCGAACTCACGCCTCACGGTCACGCTGTCGATCCGCTGATAGAGAGGACGAGGCTGGCCGGACAGGGTGTCACGGACGTCGTAGGTCCAGCGACTCCCGACCGACAGCGGGAAGTCGATCGGCTCCGGGCTCCAGGGCGGAGGCTTGGTGCCGCCGTCGTCGTCACTGCAGGAAAGCGCGAACAGGAAGACGAACGCGAGCAGGCAGAGAGCCCGCACGTGACCAGAGCGACGACCCCACGGACCCGGCGATGACCGGTGAAGATCTCTTGAGACGGTCATGAACGGCCCCTCCCTGGACCGATCGGCGCTCCGAACGCGGCTCGCCCAGTTCCTCAGCATCCTGCTGGTTCCCGACGATCGCGCCGGCGCCGGGTTGGCTGCCAGCCGGTTCGGAGCGCGCCGTGGGCGAAGATACGCCCGGCTCTCCCGGCGTGCTAATCTCTCTCCCGCCATGCCTCGCGCCATCCGGTACCGGGAGCTCTACGAAGGAGCGCAGTTTCTGTTGCTGCTCAGCCGCGACCTCGAGCGGGTCTCGGCCCAGCAGGATCCGTCACGGGTCATCCGCATGGCCGTCCGGCGCCTCGGGGAGTACTTCCATGCCGACCTCGCGGTCCAGGTCGACGTTCGCCGCGCCGACGGCGGCCTCGAGCGCCCCTTCGCACTCGGTCTCAGCCCGCGGGGACAGCGCCTCGTTTCAGGGCCGGCGGAGTCGGGCTTCCTCGAGGAGTGCCGCGCGTTCCTCCGCCGCCCTATCGGGCCCGCGGATCACACCCGGATTCTGTTGCGGGTGCTGAACGACGACCGGCCCGAGGCGGTCCTCGCACTCTTTCGTCCAGGGCGCAAGTTCTCGCGGCGGGAGACGCAGCTGGGACAGGCGGCGGCCGAGATCCTGAGCGAGAACCTCCGTCACCGCGAACGCGAGCGGGCCCAGGCGATGCGGGAGCGGATCTACGCGAAGATCCTGGGCGAGATCCGACCCCAGGACGTCCTCTACCAGATCCTGCACGGCCTGAAGCGACTCCTGCAGTACGACCACGGCGGTGCCGTGCTTCTGGTCGATCCCGACCAGAGGGAGCTGGCGGTGCGGGCCGAGATCATCGCGTGGACCAAGGCGAAATCGGAACGGATCGGACAGCGCCTGCCGCTCACCGAGGAGTTGCGCTCCTGGATCGAAGCGAACCGGCGGCCGGTCCTGCTGCGGGCGGACCTCCCTTCCACCGACCCGCCGCAGGTCGACATGGTCGATCCGGGGGCCGGCGGCGCGGCGGTTCCCCCCTGCCTGCGGCGCGAGTTGACCGACCCGCCCCCCGGCACGCCACCGGCGCGCGCGATGATCGTGGCCGTCCTGCGCCATCGCGGCGACACGCTCGGCATCCTGCAACTTCGCTCCACTTCGCTGTCTGCGTTCGCCCCGTCGGACCTGCGCCTCCTGGAGGAGTTCCTTCCGCTCGCCTCGCTGACCTTGCACAACTCGACCCTGTACAAGACCCAGCACGATCTGCTTCTCACCGCGGAGCGGCGGACGGCTTTGGCGGTCCTGGCCCGCGCCATCGCGCACGATCTGGCGAACGCTTTCACGGTGATGCTCCCCCTGCTGCAGCAGATGCGGGTCGATGTCGGCCGCGGCGAGGCTGGAACGACGTCTCTCCCGCCGTCCCTCGACGGGCTCGCCCCACAACCCAAGGCGACGGATCGTGAGCGCCTGGCCCGGGACCTGGAGGTGCTCGAGCACTATGCCAGGTCTTCGTCCCGGATCTTCCAGGGGCTCCTGTCGATGGCCAAGGGCGTGCAGGAGCCCGCCGCCTGGATCGATCCGGCCGGCGTGCTCGAGTCGATCCAGCGGATGCTCGGCCCCTCGCTGCACGCGCGGCGAATCGAGCTGCGGCGCGAGGTCGAGGGCACTCTGCCGAAGGTCTTCGCCCGGCGCGGCGACCTGGAACAGGTCATACTCAACCTGGTCTACAACGCGCGCGACGCGATGCCGGACGGCGGAGCACTCACCTTGCGGGCGCGCGGGAGGGACGACGGCGTGGAGATCGCGGTCATCGATACCGGCCACGGCATGACCGAGGAGGTGAAACGACGGATCTTCGAACCGTTCTTCACCACCAAGCGGGCCGGCTCGGGACTCGGACTCGACATCTGCCGGTCGATCCTCTGGGACTACGACGGCCGGATCGAGCTCGACTCGGAACCGGGACGCGGAACGGTGGTCACGATCTGGCTGCCGCGCGTCGCCGAGCGGCTGGCGTCGGGCCGATCGACGCGAGGACCGGCCGATGGAATCTGACGCGATCCGCCCGCCCCGCCTTCTCCCCTCGATCCTGCCGCCGGGACCGGGGGAACGACGCCGCGTCCTGGTGGTCGACGACGAGCCGGGGATCTGCTACATGGCGCGGCGGGTGCTCGAGCCCCGTTTCGAAGTTCACGACGCCCTCTCCGGCGAGGATGCGCTCCGCCTGCTCGAGACCGAGGCCTTTCACATCGCCATGGTCGACGTCCGCCTCCCGGGGATGTCAGGGCTCGATCTGCTCACGACGCTCAAGACCGTCTCCCCCTCCACCGACGTGATCGTCATGACCGGCAGCGCGGTCGACGTCGACGAAGCGCTCGAAGCCGCCATCCGCCGGCGCGCCTTCTTCTTTCTCCGCAAACCGTTTCCGATGACGATCCTCGAGACGCTCGCCACGCGCGTGGCGGAAAAGCAGGAACTGGAAGAGCAGCTCGACCGCTACACCCGAACCTTGGAGCAGAACCTCGAAGCGGCGCGGATCTTTCAGCGGGGACTCCTCCCGGCCTTCTCCTGGCGGGGCGAGCAGCTGCGGATCTCCGCCGCGTACCGACCCAGCGAGCAACTCGGCGGCGACTTCTTCGACTACTGGACGTTGCCGTCGGGGGGCACCGGCATCGTCATCGCCGACGTCATGGGACACGGCCCGGGGGCAGCGATGGTGACCGGGATCGTCAAGAGCCAGCTCCGGTCCCTGAGCGCGGAGATCCTCGATCCGGGATCGGTGCTGGAAGCGCTCGAGGAGGAGTTGGAGCGGATTACGCTCTCCCGCTTCCTCAGCGCATTCCTCCTCTTCGATCGTCCGGACGAAGGGGAGTTCGCCTGGGCGAGCGCCGGACATCCGCCGGCCCTCCTCTGGACCCGCGCCCATCCGGCCGGAGAGCCCCGCCTCGAACCTCTGGTCGCCGCCGGATTCCTGCTCAATACCGGGCTACCTCGCCAGCCCCGCGCGACCCGGACGCTGCGGCGAACGACGGGGAGCCGCCTCCTCCTCTACACCGACGGCTATCCCGAGGCGCGGAATCGCGCCGGAGCGCCGTTCGACAGCCCGGCCGAGCCCGGAGCGCAGGCTCCGGCGATCGCGTCCCCTCCACCGCCGATCCCGGAGTCCGCCGTTCCGGCAGTCTCCGCCTCCCTCGACTCGACCGATCCACGCCTGATCGACCCCCGGTCGCTCTTCGTGCAGGCCGCGGTCCATGCGCTCGGCGCCGCCGACCCATCCGCGGGGATCGAGATTCTGGAGAAATTCCTCGAAGCCTTCGCGGGGGAGTTCCCGCCGGCGGACGATCGGGCCGCGATCCTGATCCACCTGGACTGATCGGCGCCGCCGCCGCGACGGCCGGAACGCCCCGGACTGGCGGGCGGACCGTCCACCCGGCTGGCCCAGGGGGACTTGGTCGGACCGGGCCTCGCCCTTCTTGCGATCAGGAATCCGCGGACCCCGAGGGCTCCGAGACCTTAGGATGCCCGATTTCTCACGGGTTCCCCTATACTTGTGCTGCGGGCTGTCGGGGGGCCCGCACTTTCTTCCTTCGCCATCTTTCCCCAGACATTTACGCAGGGAGGTTCGCATGCTGCGACCGGTATCGATCGAGACCACGCGACGGGACCGGAGCGTCCGTCGCCGGCTGGCGGCTTCACTCGGGCTCGCGCTTGTCGTAGGCGCCATCCTCCTGGGATCGGTGTTCAGCAGCGCGGAGGCCGGAAGACTCCACCCGGCGGTCCAGGATCAGTTCGCCGACCTGGCCCCGACGGACGAGGCCACCGTCCTTCTGATCCTGACGGATCAGGCCGACATCAGCGCCCTCAACGGCGCGCTCAAGATGCAGCGAGCGACCCGGCAGGAACGGCATCGCCAGGTGATCGAGGAACTGCAGAAGGCGGCGGCGCGCTCGCAGGGGCCTCTGATTGATGAGTTGAACCGGCGGAGGGGGCTGGGGCAGATCTCCGGCTTCACGCCCTACTGGATCACGAACCTCATCGTCGTCCGAGGTCAGCGCGGCGCGATCGAGGAACTGGCGGCCCGACTCGACATCGACGTGGTCGAACCTGAAGTCCGCCCCGAATTGATCGAGCCGATCGGCGGCCTCCCGGCGCTCGGAGCGACCGAGAAGAACGAGCGCGCGGGCCTGACCCCCGGCGTCCGCGCCGTGCGCGCCAACGAGGTCTGGCACAACCTGGGGATCGACGGCACCGGCGCCCTGGTCGCCGTGATCGACACCGGTGTCGACGGAAATCACCAGGCGCTTCGCTACAACTGGCGCGGCTACCAGGGCGCGCACCCCTGGCAGGAATGCTGGCTCGACGTCCTCGGGACCAACACGCAGTTTCCTAACGATGGCTATGGCCACGGCACGCACGTGATGGGGACGATCGCCGGGATGACGGCGGCCGACTCGATCGGCGTCGCCTACGGCGCGCAGTGGATCGCCTGCAACGCCATCAACCAGGGCGTCGGCTCCGGCTTCGACCAGGACGTGATCGACTGTTTCCAGTGGCTGGCCGATCCCGACGGGAATCCGAACACCGTCGATGACGTGCCGGACGTGGTGCAAAACTCCTGGCGGATCAACGAGGGCTTCGGCGGCGGCTACACCGATTGCGATACCCGCTGGTGGGCCGCGATCGACAACTGCGAGGCCTCCGGCGTGGTGGTGACCTTCTCCGCCGGCAACGAGGGGCCGGGCGCGCAGACGATCGGGTCGCCTTCGGACCGCGCCACCACCGCGTACAACGTCTTCTCCGTCGGAGCGGTCGACGCGACCAACTATCAGTTCCCCTACCCGATCGCCGGCTTCTCCAGCCGCGGCCCGACCGGGTGCAACGTTCCCGTGGAGCTGAAGATCAAGCCGGAGATCAGCGCGCCGGGCGTCGCGGTCTATTCCGCGTGGCCGGGTGGCGGATACACCAATCTCGACGGCACGTCGATGGCCGGCCCGCACGTGGCCGGCGTGGTGGGGCTGATGCGCGCGGCCAACCCCGACGTCGATGTCGACACGATCAAGCAGATCCTCTTCGACACCGCGCGTGATGAGGGACCGGCCGGCGAAGACAACACCTACGGCTGGGGAATGATCGATGCCTACGAGTCGGTCATCCGCGTCCTCACCGGCTATGGCACGCTGGCGGGTGAGGTGACCAACGCCAGCAACGGCGGTACGCCGATCGATGGCGCGACCGTGCGGCTGGTGGAGATCAACCGCAACTTCGTCAGCGACGCGGTCGGCCACTACTCCGGCATGGCGGCGGAGGGGACCTACACCGCCGAGGTGACCCACCCCTCCTTCGCCACGGTCAACCTCCCCGGAGTCAGCCTGCTGGCCGGCGAGACGACCACGCAGGACTTCGCCCTCAACGACACCGGCAGCCCGACCTTCGTCGATCTCGACTCCCCGGAGGCGGTGCAGGATCCGAACGCACCGATCCCGGTCTCGGTCCTGATCGAGGACTACAGCGCCATCGCGGCGGCCACCCTGACCTGGCGCGTGAACGGCGGCTCCTTCAGCGACGTGCCGATGGCGCTCCAGCCGTCCGGCCGGCACCTGGCCCTGATCCCGGGCCAGGCGGTCGGATCGAACATCGAGTTCTACCTCACGGCCGAAGACATCGAGGGGAATGACGGCATCGATCCGCCCGGAGCGCCGATCGACCTGCACCAGATCCTCGTGACCTTCGCCTTCTTCGTCGAGGACGGCGAGACCGAACAGGGCTGGACTCTCTCCGCGCCCGGCGACGCGGTCAACGGCCGTTGGGTGCGGATGGATCCGTACGGCACGCAGTCGGGCGGCATCCAGGTGGAGCCGGCGGACGATCACACGGCGGCGCCCGGCACGCAGTGCTTCGTCACCGGAGCGGGTACGCCCGGGGGACCCGCGAGCGGATCCGACGTCGACGGCGGGTGCGTGACTCTCCTCTCGCCGGTGATCGACCTCGCGACCGCCGAGGAGGCGATCGTCCGTTACTGGCGGTGGTTCATCAACACCGGCGGCATGGGCGGTTACATGCTCGCTTATGTCAGCAACAACAACGGCAACTCCTGGGTCATCCTCGAGCAGCTCCCGGGCGGCCTGGCCAACCAGTGGACGCAGCGGAGCTACAACCTCGCCGACCTCCTTCCGCTGACCGACCGGATGCGGTTCCGCTTCCTGGTCTGTGACAACGGGGAGGAGTCACTGGTCGAGGCGGCGATCGATGACTTCATCATCGAAGGGATCCCCGGCGTGACCGCGATCGAAGGGACGCTCGCGGAGGGCGGCTCCACGCGATTGATGCCGAATCGTCCGAACCCGTTCTCACGGGAGACCTCGATCCGATTCCACCTCGCCGAGTCCGGTCCGGCCGACCTGGTGGTCTACGATCCCGCCGGACGCCGCGTCCGCGCACTGGTTTCGGGTCCTCAGGGTGCCGGCGAGCACGCCGTCACCTGGGACGGGCGGGACGACCAGGGGCACGTGGTCAGCGCCGGCGTCTACTTTTACGAGCTGCGCGCGTCCGGAGTCGAGACGCAGAGGAAGATGCTGCTGCTGAGGTGATCGCACCGTTTCCGTCCTCCTCTCTCGAGCCGGAAGTCTGACGACCGGAGAGCGACGGAGACAGCGGTCGGCGGCATCGGAAGGGCGGAGAGTCGTAAGACTCTCCGCCCGGTTTTTTCCCCGGCCACGGGAAGGGCGATCCGTGCCTGCGGATACGCCACCGCCCCTCCCTGCTGAACACGCCCGTATCATCCCGAGCCCCAATGCGGTATCATTTTACGCGGACTGTGCAGTCCCCGGCTTCGCCGGATCGGTTCCCGCAGCGCCGCCTCCGGGCGCCCGCCGCCCTCGGGACCGCGCCCCGCAGCCAGGGGCGCCGAACTTCCGCCAGGAGGAGACACCAATGTCGCGTCACCCATCGCGCCCCTCGTTCCGGGCCCTCTCGCCCCCCACCCTGGCAGCGCTCCTCTTCGCCTCCGCGCTGGCGGCCCTCCCGCCGGCTTCCCTGGCCGGCACGCTGCACCCGGCCGCGGCCGAGGAATTGAACCGCCTGAGACCGGCCGATGAGGCCACCGTGCTCCTGATCCTCGACGACCAGGCCCCGATTCCGGCCCTGAACGACGCGTTGAAGCGGGAGAGAACGGGGCTGGCGGAGCGCCACCGGCGGGTGCTGCTCGAACTGCAGCAGGCGGCCTCGCGCTCGCAAGGGCCGCTGCTGCAGGAGTTGGAGCGGCTCCGCGCCCGCGGAATGGTCTCCCGTTACCGGTCGTACTGGATCAGCAACCTGGTCCGGGTGAGGGGACAGCGTGCCGCGATCGAAGCACTCGTCTCGCGCGCCGACATCGCCGTGGTCGAACGGGCTGTCCGGCCGCAACTCATCGCTCCGGTCGGGGAACGTCCGGTCATCGGTGCAGGAAAGGGCCGGGGCGAAGCGACCCCCGGCCTGCGCGCGATCCGAGCGCCCGAGGTCTGGCGCGACTTCGGTCTGAACGGCGCGGGGGTACTCGTCGCCAACATGGACACCGGGGTCGATGGAACCCACCCGGCGCTGGCCGACCGCTGGCGGGGGCGGAACGGGCAGCATCCCTGGCCGGAGTGCTGGCTGGATGTCGTGGGCACCAACACCGAGTTCCCGACCGACGCCGGATCGCACGGCACGCACGTGATGGGGACGATCTGCGGCCTGGATGCCGGCACAGAGGACTCGATCGGCGTCGCCTGGGGAGCCGAGTGGATCGCCTGCAACGCGATCGGACAGAATTCGAACCCCGACTTCGACGGAGATGTCATCGCCTGCTTCGAGTGGCTGGCCGACCCCGACGGCAATCCGAACACGATCGACGACGTGCCGGCGGTGGTGCAGAACTCCTGGCGCGTCCACGAGGGATTCTCCGGCTACACCGACTGCGACAGCCGCTGGTGGGAGGCGATCGACAACTGCGAAGCGGCCGGTGTCGTCGTGACCTTCTCCGCCGGGAACGAGGGGCCGAACCCGTCGACGATCGGTTCGCCCCCGGACCGCGCCCTCACGCCGTACAACGCCTTCTCGATCGGCGCAGTCGATGCCACCCACTACGAGTTCCCCTACCCGATCGCGTCCTTCTCCAGCCGCGGTCCGACTGGCTGCGACGTGATTCCCTCCCTTAAGATCAAGCCGGAGGTCTCGGCCCCGGGCGTGACCGTCTGGTCCTCGATCCCCGACAGCGGCTACACCAACATGGACGGAACTTCGATGGCCGGCCCGCATGTGGCCGGAGCGGTCGCCCTGATTCGCGCCGCCAATCCTGACCTGGATGTCGACAGCATCAAGCAGATCCTGATGGAGACCGCTCGCGATCTCGGCGACCCCGGCGAGGACAACACGTTCGGCTGGGGCGTGATCGACGTCTACGCGGCGGTCAGCTACGCCCTCTCCGATCTCGGTCGCATCGAGGGCTCGGCCACCAACGGCAGTAACGGCGGGAGCCCGGTCCATCTCGCGCAGGTCCGGCTGGCGGAGATCGGCCGCGATCTCTACACCAACCAGGCGGGGTTCTACACCGGCGTCGCCGCGCCGGGGACCTACACGCTGGAGGTGACTCATCCCTCCTTCGCCTCGGTGGTCCTTCCGGGTGTGACCCTCGTCAACCAGCAGACCACGGTACAGGATGTTGTCCTGACCGACATCCTCGGTCCGCAGTTCCTTGACCTGCAATTCCCGGAGACCTGGCAGGATCCCGACCACCCCGTGGCGGTCTCGACACGCATCTACGAAGAGAGTTCGCTCGATCTCGCCGAAGTGCACTGGCGCGTCGACGGTGGGCCCTTCCAGACCGTACCCCTCATCGCGCAACCGACCGGCCGCCACGAGGGCCTCATCCCGGGGCAGCCGGTCGGCTCGCTGATCGAGTTCTACCTCCGCGGAGTCGACCGTGTCGCCAACGAGGGGATCGACCCGCCCGGCGCCCCGGCCGACCTCTATGCGATCCGCATGACCCGGGCCTACTTTGTCGACGACGCCGAGGAAGACCGCGGGTGGGTTCTCTCCGCGTCGGGCGATGCCGTCAACGGGCGCTGGGTCCGGATGGACCCCTACGGCACGATGCATCTCTCCACGCCGGTCGAGCCGGCCGATGACCACACTCCCGACCCGGGGGTGAATTGCTTCGTCACCGGCGCCGGAATGCCGGACGGACCTGCATCCGGGTCCGACGTCGACGCCGGCTGCGTCACACTTCTCTCGCCGGTGATCGATCTCGCCGGCGCGCAGGAAGCGGTCCTCTCCTACTGGCGGTGGTTTGCCAACGTCAATGGACCCGGCGGCAGCTTCACCGTCACCGCCAGCCACGACAATGGCACGACCTGGGTCCAGGTCGAGCAGCTCCTCAATCTGAGTGCGAACCAGTGGACGTTCCGGAGCTTCGACCTCGGAACGCTGCTCCCGCTGACCAGCCAGCTGCGCGTCCGTTTCGTCGCGTGTGATACCGGCATCGAGTCCCTGGTCGAGGCCGCGGTCGACGACTTTCTGGTCGAGGGGATGCCGGTCCCGGCCGCGGTCCCGGGTGACGACGACTCGAACGGCTCGTCGATGCTCCCGGCGACGGCCCTCCGCCCGGGACGGCCCAGTCCTTTCGAAAGGGAGACTCTGATCTCCTACCGCCTCGGCGTGGCGGGTCCCGTGCGGCTGACGGTCTATGATCCGTCGGGACGCTCGGTCCGCACGCTGGTGCGCGGCGATCAGGCCGCGGGCGAGCAGGTGGCCCGCTGGGACGGTCGGGATGACTCCGGACGTGAGCTCGGGGCTGGAGTCTATTTCTACGAGTTGCGCGCGGCCGACCAGGCCGCGCAGCGGAAGATTCTGCTGCTGCGCTGAGCGCCGGGCGCGCGGCCCGCGGAATCGATCGGATCGTTGGCTCGCAGATTCACGGGAGGATGACATCGATGCAGATTCACCGAATTGGTAGACCCGGAGCCGGAATCGCCGCGGCGCTGCTCGCTCTGACCGCCTGCCTGGCACCCGGTTTCGTCCCGGCCTCCCGGGCCGGGGACCTCCATCCGGAGGTCGCGGCCCAGATGGACCGGCTCGCCCCCGGCGAGTCGATGACCGCACTCGTCGTGCTGGAGACGCAGGCTCGTATCCCGGCGATCGATCACGCCCTCAAGGTTGAACGCGCCGGGCGGGCCGAGCGCCACCGCCGGGTGATCGATGCGCTGCGGCGCACCGCCCGGGTCACGCAGGCTCCACTCCTCGACGAACTCGAGTCGTTGCGCGCGCGAGGTGAAGTGCAGGCCTGGACGCCCTATTGGATCGCGAACATCATCCGGGTCACCGGCACGCGCGACGCGATCAGCCGGCTGGCCGCCCGAGCCGACGTCGCGGTCGTCGAGCCACGCGAGCGCGTTCGACTGATCGATCCGGTCTGGAGCGAGACAGCGCCTGCCCCGATCCCGGGAGCGGACCGCGACGGCACACGCCCCTCCCGAACCGGCAGCCGGGGAATCGGCGTCACTCCCGGCCTGCGCGCCATCGGGGCCGACCGCGTCTGGTCCGAGCTCGGCATCAATGGCCAGGGAGCGCTGATCGGCGGCCTCGACACCGGCGTCGACGGCAACCATCCCGCCCTCGGCAGTCGCTGGCGCGGCAACAACGGCCACGACTGGCAGGCCTGCTGGCTCGACGTGCTGGGAACCAACACCCAGTACCCGACCGACACCGGCAGCCACGGCACGCACACGATGGGGACGATGACCGGCCTCGGTGCGGCGACCGGGGATACGATCGGCGTCGCCTGGGGCGCCCAGTGGATCGCTGCCAACGCGATCGGCCAGGGTGCGAACGCGGACTTCGATACGGACATCATCGCCTGCTATCAGTGGTTCGCCGACCCGGACGGTGACCTCGGAACCATCGACGACGTCCCCGACGTCGTGCAGAACTCCTGGGGAGTCTACGAAGGGCTCGACAGCGCCTACGTGGACTGCTTCGATCTCTGGTGGACCGCGATCGACAATTGCGAGGCGGCCGGCGTGGCGATCATCTTCTCCGCCGGCAACGAAGGCCCGAACCCCGGCACCCTGCGCTCGCCTTCCGATCGCGCGACGACTCCGTACAACGTCTTCAGCGTCGGCGCGGTCGACGCGACGAACTACGCCTTTCCCTATCCGATCGAGGATTTCTCCAGTCGCGGGCCGACGCTCTGTCCGGTCTCTTTCGAGCTCTTGACCAAGCCGGAGGTTTCCGCGCCGGGCGACTCGGTCTACTCCTGCACCCCGAACGGGCTCTACGGACTGAACAGCGGAACGTCCATGGCCGGACCGCACGTCTCCGGCGTGGTCACCCTGATGCGTGCGGCCAATCCGGACATCGACGTCGATACGATCAAGGAGATCCTGCTCCAGACGTCACGCGACGAAGGGGCGCCCGGCGAGGATAACGACTACGGCTGGGGCTGCATCGATGCCTACGAGGCGGTGCTGCTCTGCCTGGGCGGCGGCTACGGCAGCGTGGCGGGGACCGTGATCAACAACGACGGCGGCGGCATCCCGGTGCCCTTCGCGCGCATCCACCTGTTGGAGAACAATCGCGCGTTCACCGCGGATATCGACGGGCAGTACTGGGGCCTGACGATGCCGGGCACCTACACCCTGGAGGCCTCCCACCCGTCCTTCGCCGCGGTCATGCAGCCGGGAGTCGAGGTGCTCGCCGACCAGACCACTGTGACCGACTTCGGCCTCGAGGATGTCGCGGCACCGGTGCTCACCGACCGCTGGCATCCGCAGTGGATCGAGAACCCGGCGCTGCCGGTCCCGGTCCGGGTCGACCTGACCGACTTCAGCCCGGTCCCGACCCTGGAGATCCGGTGGCGCGTCGACGTCGGATCGTGGTCCGCCGCCACGATGAACTCGATCGGAAACGGACGCTACGAGGGCTTCATCCCGGGACAGCCGGTCGGCTCCCGTATCGACTACTACCTCCGCGCCGTCGACGCCGCCGGCAACCAGGCGCTGGACCCACCGAACGCGCCGGCCTCGTGGTATGAAATCCCGGTCCAGCCGATCTTCTTCGCCGATGACGCGGAGACCGACCAGGGCTGGGTCCTCGTGCAGTCGGGCGACGCGACGAACGGACGTTGGGTGCGGCACGATCCCTATGGAACCCTCTGGCAGGGCATGTGGATCGAACCGGCGGACGATCACACGGCGGAAACCGGGACGGCCTGTTTCGTCACCGGCGCCGGTTCGCCCAACGGCACCGCCGGCCAGTCGGATGTCGACAACGGCTGCGTCACGCTGACCAGTCCGACCATCGACCTCTCCTCCGCCCTCGACCCGATCCTGACCTACTGGCGGTGGTTCGCCCTGGGAGGCCCGCAGAGCGGTTCGTTCGAGGCGAAGATCAGCAACAACAACGGCACGAGCTGGACGACGCTCGAGACGCTGAGCGCCATGGCGAATGAGTGGACCATCGCCTCATTCGACGTGGAGGCCATCCTCCCTTTGACATCGCAGATGAAGCTGCGCTTCATCGCCTGCGATACCGCCACCGAATCGCTGGTCGAAGCGGCCGTCGATGACATCGCGTTCCGCAGCCCCGTGACGCCGGCGGCCGGCCTCGACGACGGGTCCGGCCCGGCCGTCGCGGCCGGGGAGACCCGCCTCCTGGCGAATCGCCCGAACCCGTTCGCGCGCGAGACCGAGCTTCGCTTCCGGATCGGCCTCCCCGGAGAGGTGAGCCTCGTCGTCTACGACTGCGCGGGGAGAAAGGTACGGACACTCATCAACGGTCGTCTCGACGCGGGAGAACACGCCGTGCGCTGGGACGGTCGCGACGATGGCGGGCGACCGGCGGCCAGCGGCGTCTACTTCCATGAGCTGCGTTCGGGAGAGAGCGTGTCCGAGCGGAAGCTGCTGCTCCTGCGCGACTGACCCGCGTCCTCTCCCGGGATCGAGGGAACGGGCCGGCCGGAGAGAATCCGGTCGGCCCTGACCCGTCGCGGCGTCGTCGATCCCGGCTAGCCCGGAAGCGAATCCAGTTCGTCCCAACGGTGGAGCGCTGCCTCCAACTCCTGATCGATCGCGGCGAGCCGTGCGTTCAGCTCCGACGCCTTCGTTCCCGCGTTCCGGTAGAACTCAGGGTCGGCCAGCGTCGCGTGGATTTCCGCCTGCTCGCGCTCGAGCCGGGTGATGCGATCGGGGAGTTCGGCCAGCTCCCGAGCCTCCTTGAACGTCAGCTTGCGCGGCCGTTCGGACACCCGCCGGGGCTTCGAGGGGGCCTTCTTCGCGGGCGCAGGTGCGCTCTCGACCGCGGCCGCGGCCTGGCGAACCCAGTCGTCGTAGCCGCCGACGTACTCCCGCACGCTCCCACCGGCGTCGACCACCAGCGTGCTGGTCACGGCGTTGTTCAAGAAGTCGCGGTCGTGGCTGACCAGGAGGAGCGTCCCTGTGTACGCGAGCAGGAGATCCTCCAGGAGATCGAGGGTGTCGGTATCGAGATCGTTGGTGGGCTCATCCATCACGAGCACGTTGCAGGGCCGGGCGAAGAGCCGGGCCAGGAGCAGCCGGTTCCGTTCTCCCCCCGAAAGGACCCGGACCGGCGTGGCCGCCCGCTCCGGGCTGAAGAGGAAATCCTGCAGATACCCCAGGACGTGGCGCGGCCGCCCGTCGATCGTCACCGTGTCGCCACCGTCCCCCACGTTCTCGCGCACGCTCCGGTCGAGGTCGAGTTCCTCGCGGAGCTGATCGAAGTAGAGAACCTCGAGGCCTCGCCCGAACCGCAGCGCCCCCTCCCGCGGTTTGAGCCCTCCGGCGAGCAGACGGAGCAGCGTGGTCTTGCCGGCGCCGTTGGGCCCGATGATCCCGACCTTGTCGCCCTGCATGACGGTGGTGGTCAGGTCGCGGATGACGGTCCTCTCGCCGTACCCGGCCGACACGCCCCGGGCCTCGACCACCAGCCGTCCCGAACTCTCCGCACCGGAGAGCTGCAGCTTCACCTGACCGGTACGCTCCCGCCGCTGCCGGCGCTCGTCGCGCATCTCCTGCAGCGCCCGCACGCGGCCTTCGTTCCGGGTCCGCCTCGCCTTGATCCCCTGACGGATCCACGCCTCTTCCTGCGCGAGCTTCCGATCGAAGGCGGCCCGACGCGTCATCTCCGCCTCGAGGAGCGCCTCGCGCCGCTCCACGAACAGGTCGTAGCCGCAACCGAAGGCATAGAGCCGGCCGCGGTCGAGCTCGGCGACGCGGTTGGCAAGGCGGCGCGCCAGGGCGCGGTCGTGGGTCACGAACACGCTGGTCCTCACCTCATGCAGAAGAAACTCCTCGAGCCACAGGATCGTGTCGATGTCGAGCTGGTTGGTCGGCTCGTCCAGGAGGAGGATGTCGGGGGCTCCGACCAGCGCGCGAGCCAGGAGGACCCGGCGCTTGGTGCCGCCGGAGAGGACCGGGAACGCAGCCTCCGGATCGAGGGAGAGACGGGAGAGGAGACGCTCCACCTCCTGATGCACGCCCCATCCCCCCGTGTCCTCGAGGGTCTTCTGGAGCGCCTCCATGCGGGCCAGCAGGGCATCGGTCGGAGCCTCCGCGAAGGTGTGGCTCGCGTGATGATACTCGGCGAGCGCGGTGGCGGCGGTTCCCAGGCCGGACGCCACGACCTCGAAGACGGTCCCCGTCAGGTCGGCCGGCACGTCCTGGGAGAGACGGGCCACGCGCAATCCCGGCTGGCGCGTGACCTCCCCGGACTCGGGAAGGAGTTCCCCGGCGATGACCTGCAGGAGGGTGGACTTCCCGGCGCCGTTCCTTCCGAGAAGACAGAGGCGGTCGCCCGCCTCGATCTGCAGGCTCAGTTCCTCCAGGATCGGCGGGCCGCCGAAGGCCAGCGAGATATTGCGCAGCGTGAGCAGGGCCAAAGGCTCTCCGGTTCCTTTTTCCGGGGGGAACAGGCGCGGCGGTATGCCGCGAGAAGGGGAAGGGTAGCAGAAGGTCAGCTTCCGGGAGCCAATCCATCGCCCGGCCACCCGACTCGGGCCGGCTCAACCTTCGTCGGCTCATTTTCCCTGCAACCCGGCAGCCTGAATGCTAGTAATCTAGCACATGGTTGTTTTCCTAGCATATCGGGTCCGTCCGGCTGTCCCTCGGCCCGGCGGCCCCTCTCGCCTCCCATCTTATTCCCGGGAAAGGAGCGGGCCACGATGAACCGCCTGATCCCCCTGCTGGTCGGGTGCGGCCTGCTGGTCGCCGGCAGCGTCGCGGGTGGCGCGGAGTCCGGGGATCCGCGCGACCCCGAGCTGAACTTCGAGTACGTCTGGAGATCGATGGATCGGACCTATGCCCAGTTCGGCCTGAAGCACGTCGATTGGGATGCCCTCTACCGGGTCTACCGACCGCAGATCACGCCGCAGACCACGGACGAGGAGTTGTGGGACACCCTGCTCACCCTGCTGCGGCACCTGAACGATGAGCACGTCTGCCTGGCCGACGGTAAGCGCCGCATCTGCGCCGGCCGTTCCGAGGAGCTGGAGGGGAACGACTTCTCCCTGGAGCTGGTGAAGTCGAAGTACCTGCGGGGCGCCTCCACGCCGGCCTTGGAGGGCAAGTTCACCTCCGGTTGGCTGACGGAGAAGATCGCCTACCTGCACATCGGCGACTTCAAGGAGGAAGACCTCCCGACCGCTGGAGCGATCGACACCTTCCTGAACGAGCACGCCTGGGCTTCCGCAATCATCGTCGACGTGCGCGACAACCCCGGCGGCACCAGTCGGGCCGCCAACCTGGTGGCGAATCGATTCGCCGACCGCAAGCGGCAATACATGCGCGTGCAGACCCGCTATGGCCCGCGACACGACGACCTGGGTTCGATGGACTTCCGCCATGTCGAGCCGGACGGCCCGATCCAGTTCACGCGTCCCACGGTACTCCTGGCGAACCGGCGCAGCGCGAGCGCCGCCGACGGCTTCGTGCTGGCCATGCGCGTCCTGCCGCATGTCACCGTGGTGGGAGACCTGACCGAGGGGGCCCTCGCCGCGCAGTTCCCCGACCGGATGCCCAACGGCTGGGTGCTGTGGGTGGCCTTCAAGCTGGCCACCGACCACAGCGGTTTCTGCTATGACGGGCTCGGAGTACCACCCGACCTCCGCATCCGGAACGCGCCCGCGGACATCGCCGCCGGTACCGACCGGGTGCTGGAATTCGCGCAGACGGTGCTGGAACGAGGCGCCCCCGCGCCGCAGGACGAGGCCGCCAGCCTGGCGGACCTGCGGACGTCTTTGGTGGATACGTATGTGCGCACCGTCGACGAACAGAACCTCGCGGCCGCCGTCGAAGATCTCAACCGGGCGCGCGTGGCCGGGAGCAAGGCGAACTTCTTCAGCGCCGACGAGGCCATGCAGCAGGCCGGGCAGTACCTGGGACAAGAGCGGTACCCGGAGGCGATCGGCCTGTTGCGGGCGTGCCGCGAGGAGTTCCCGCAGTTCGCCAGCACCTACGGGATGCTCGCTCGGGCCTACCTGGGCTCCGGGGAGATCGCGGCCGCCGAAGCCACCCTGAGAGAGAGCGAGTCGGTCGAAGCGATGTTTCCCTGGGAGCCGCCGCAGATCGAGCGGGCGCGCACCGCGGTCCAGATCGCGAGACGGGGATCCGCCGCCGACAGCATCGGACAGGCGCTCGCCGTCGGGGGCATCCCGGCCGCGGAGAAGACGTTCCAGGCGATGCTGCCCCGTCGGGACACGGGACCAGTGTTCGACGAGAACGGCTTCAACAACCTCGGATACAGCCTGCTGCAGGAAAGCAACTTCGAGGCCGCTGTCTACGTCTTCGAAATGAACGCCCGACTCCACCCCGGCTCCTGGAATGTCCATGACAGCCTGGGCGAGGCGCTGGTGCGGGCCGGTCAGACGGAGCGCGCGGTCGAGAGCTTCCGCCGGTCGCTCGAGCTGAATCCGCACAACGCGAACGGACGCAAGATGCTGCAACAACTGCAAGCGGTACGGTAGTCATCGAGGGGGGCCGTCCCGAGACCGGGGCGACCACGGGAGGACGAAGATCATGGCAGGTGATCCGCATGCAGGCCTCAGCCGTCGCGAACGGCAGATCATGGACATCGTCTACCGGCTCGGGCGGGCCACGGCGCAGGAAGTCCGGGACAACCTCGAGGACCCGCCCAGCTACTCGGCGGTTCGGGCCCACCTGAAGGTCCTGGAGGAGAAGCAGCACCTGCGCCACCGGTGGGACGGCCCGCGCCACGTCTTCGAACCGGTCGTCTCGCGGGAGCGTGCGCGCCGTTCGGCGCTGAGGAGTCTCCTGCGCAACTTCTTCGACGACTCCTACGAAGAGATGATCGCGACCTTGCTCGAGAACTCGGGTCAGGACCTGTCGGACGCCGAACGGAAGAAGCTGGCCCGCATGATCGAGCAGGCCCGCCAGGAGGGACGGTAGGCATGCACGCGTTCTTGGATCCCCTCTTCTTCGCCATGACCTACGATCCGTGGATCGCGCAACTCCTGCCCGTCACGCTCAAGGGGAGCCTGCTGGTGGGATCGCTCCTGTTGGGCGGTCACCTGTTGCGTTCCGCCTCGGCCGCAACCCGCCACCTGATGTGGACGCTGGGCATGGGCGGCCTCCTGGTTCTGCCGATCCTGGAGGCGGGGCTACCTTCCTGGCGGATCGTGCCGGTCCCCGACGCGATCACCGCGCTCGTCGCGGGTCCGACTTCCGGCCCTGCCGCATCACCCGCTTCGGTCGGGGGCGCGGGAAACAGCCCGCGCGAGGAATCCCTGCTCTCTTCGGGTCCAGGTCGCCCGGGCTCGCCGATCGTGACGCGCCCGCAGGCCGATCCACCCTCCGCCGCGGTGCCCTCTGACCCCGCGCGCCTGTCCGCCGAGTGGAAGCTCCGGGGCCTCGGACCGGCCCTGACCTGGTCCCTTTCGTGCTGGCTGGCGGGCGTGATTGTCCTCGCGCTCTCCTTCGCCCGGGGGCTGATCCGGCTGGAGCGCATCCGACGCGAGGCCCGCGCCCTGACCTCCGACGGATGGCCGCGTCTTCTGCGGTCGCTTTGCCACAAGCTCGGCCTGGAAGCGGATCCGGTCCTGCTCGTCAGCCCGCGCTCCCTCGCTCCGATGACCTGGGGTGTGCGCCGCCCGATCTTGCTTCTGCCCCGCGAATGCCACGACTGGCCCGAGGAGCTCCGCCGCCAGGTGTTGCTTCACGAACTGGCGCATGTCCGGCGACACGACTGCCAGACACAACTCGTCGCCCAGTGCGTCTGCCTGATCCATTGGATCAACCCCCTGGTCTGGTTCGCCGCGCGGCAGATGCGCGTCGAGCGCGAGCGGGCGTGCGATGACCTGGTCCTCGGGACCGGCGCCCGACCCTCGATCTACGCGGGTCACCTGCTGGAGTTCGCCTGCCATCTCAGCGGTCGCGAGCGGGCCATCTCGACCGGGCTCCCGCTGGCACGCCGGTCGCGTATCTTCGATCGGCTGGACGCGGTGCTCGATCCCCGCCGTTGCCGCCGGGCGCCGGGCCGATGGGCATCCGCGCTGGCCGCCGCCGTCATCCTGACGATCGTCGCGGGTTTGGCGACGCTGGGCCCGGTTGCGGAGGCGCGCGGCGGAGACTCGACCCGCCCCGCGGCGGCAGCCCCGTTCGCCTCGGGGCGGCCGGTGTCGTGTGAGTACCGGGTGGACGGTGTCACCGTGAAGATGGAAACGGAGGGCAGAGTCGAGTTCAACCACGACTACACCGGCATCGAGCGCCTGGACGATGGCGCGAGGTTTGCGATCGAAGAGAAGCGGGGGCGCCGAAAGACGAGCCTCTGCGTAACACGCGGCGAAGAGGGACGACCCGTGTACGACTTCCGCGTGGGGCGAAACTCCCGACCCTTCGACGCGGAGGGGGCCGCCTGGCTGGCGAACTCGATCGAGTTCCTCCTGGTGGAGGCCGCCATCGACGCCGACGTGCGCGTGCGGCGCGTGCACGAGCAGGAGGGACTCCGGGGTGTGCTGGAGTTGGTCGAGAGCGTCGAGTCGGAAGAGACGCGAGGTATCTACTGCGCGGAATTCCTTGGGCTGGACGACCTGGGGGACGAGGAGATCGTCGAGATCCTGCGGCGCAGCCGGAGTGACTTCGACTCGGACTACACGCGCGCGAATATCCTGATCGCTTACCTGGACGACCACCTGGGGCGGGCCTCTACGCACGGGGCCTTCCTCGCGACTCTGGCCGCCATGAAGTCCGACCACGAGGTGCGCCGCGTGCTCCAGAGCGCCCTGGACCGCGATGGCCGGACGCCCGAGGAACTGGCGGTCCTGCTCGCGGCACTGCCCGACGTGCGCTCCGACTATGAGTCAGCGCAGTTTCTCTCCGCTTTCGACCCTGCGTTGCTGGCCGACGAGGCCACGAGTCGCGCCTATTTCGCGGCGTTGGAGAGCCTCGATTCGGATTACGAGAAGGCCGGCGTTCTCATCTCGCTCGCCCGCCGGACCGCGAACGACGACCGCCTGCGCGCCGACTGCCTCGCCGCGGCCGACCGCATTCGGTCGTACCACGAGTACTCGCGGGTCAGGCGCGCGCTGCAGTAGCGGCTGGCGGACGGGCCCCTGGCGTCCGCCCGATCCCCGCTCGGTTCGCACGCCCCTACGCGCTGACTTTGACCCGCACGGGGGAGATCGGCACCGGCCGGTCGCACGGGATCCATCCGCGGATCACGTAGACTCCGGGGCCGACCGGCGTCCGTTCGTTCGTCAGACCAGGCCACCTCTCGCGAAAGACCGTGATCTCGCCCGGTTGCAGCGTCAGCGTCGTGATGACCTCCGGGAACGCCATTCCGTAGGACCACTGCCAGAGCAGGGTGGGCCGCGGAGGAACCGAATCGGGGGGGGCCCAGATCGTGTCGGGAGGCGGCACCCAACCGGAGTCCGGCGGAGTCCAGGTCGTGTCCGGCGGCCAGGTCGGATCACCGGGATCACCGCCCGGCAGGGAATCGCAGGGACCGCCTCCATGCGGCGGCCGCTCACCGGGACCGTGGGGTCCGCCGCCCGGTGGATCGCACGGCCCGCCGGGACCGCCGCCGTGAGGCGGGGGATCTTCCGGATCGCCGCCGGGAGGCGGCTCTCCCGGTTCCCACGCCGGATCGAAGAGGACGAAGTCATACAACTGCCCGTTCCGGAAGGTCAGCGTCACCGGCTCCACCCCGGCGTTGTGCAGCCGCAGGCTGATCTCGCGCGGCGTGCCGGGCAGCCCATCCACCGGTTCGACCGACAGGTCTCCACGCACGTCGATCGGTCGAGGCGGCGGGGGCGGCGGGGGCGGGGGAGGTGGAGGCGGCAGCGAATCGCCATGCACCAGAATCCACCGAGCGAGACCGTTCAGCCGCCGTGCGAGGTCCCGGGCCGGCTCGGGGATCAGCGTCTCTTCACCCCGAAGGCCATAGGTCGGACCGTCCGGAGTCGGCTGGTAGATGAGTTCCAGCAGGCGCGTCCGCACGGGTCGCGGCGAGAAGAACTCGCCGCTCAACTCCGTGAACCGCGCCTCGTCGAACCAGTCCTGAACCATCGCCACAGAGTCGGGTGAGAGGAGATAGTGCACGCCCCGGCCCGCCTCGCATTGGACGACCGCGGCGTCCCCGCTCCGCAGGATCCACAGGCCGAAACCGGGCTCTCCCGGATCGCCGAAGGACCGCATCCGGATCCACAAGTCCCCCGCGTCCGCCGGAGGTCCCGGTTCGCCCACTTCGGGCGGAGTACCCGGGTAGGAGTCGGGCAGATCGGCCGGCGGGTTCCGGAGGCTGCTGTCGTCCGGCACCGGCGCCGGCGGCTTCGACTCGTCGCCGCAACCGAGCGGCAGCAGCATCGTCAAGAGCGCGAGCGCGACACCCGAGATCGCGACGACCCCGGCCCGGCGCACCCCGAGGCCGGTGGTGCACGCCACCAGATCCCACCGCGGATGGAACTTCATGATCGAGTCTCCTTTCGCCCGCACGACTGGCGATGCTCGCGACTCGCCGGGCCGAGTGGTCCGGCCCGGTTCCGCCGTTCGATGCCCCCACAGTGTACACATTCCGAACGTCCAAGATGAACCGGCCCACGCACCCTTAAGGGGTCAGAGTGGGGGCGCCGGTGGAATCCGTTCCCAGAACCTCAGTTGCCTGGGGACCGCCGGTGGATCCGCCCCATCGACCGCCACCGGCAGGTCCGTCCCTTCGAGTCGATCCCGGGTCATCCTGATCGCCAGCTCCGAGCGATCGCACGCCAGCCACGCCCTCCCGAGTCGGCGCGCGGCCACGGCGGTCGTCCCGGAGCCGCAGCAGAAGTCAGCCACGCGCATGCCGGGATCGGTCGTCGCGAGGACGATCCGCTCCAGCAGCGCCACCGGCTTCTGCGTCGGATACCCCGTCCGCTCCTTCGCGTCCTGCGTGAGCCACGGAATCGTCCAGACGTCATCGAGAAAGCGATACCGGTACCAGCCGGCAGCATCACGGAACTCCTCGACGCCGGGGCGATGGATGCGGTGCGCCAGACGCTTCTTCTCCCGGAGTCGATGGAACGTGTGCCCGGGACCGGTGCGATAGTAGAGGATCGTGTCATGCTTCCGCGCGAACGCCGCGCGCGGGACTCCGCCCGTCGCATAGTGCCAGATGATCTCGTTCAGGAAGTTCTCCTGGCCCAGAAGGTTATCGAGAAAGAGGCGCGCCCGCGGCGCGGCCCGTGCATCGAGATGGAGGAAGAGGGCGCCGCCGGGTCTCAGCAGCCGCCGGCACTCGACGAGCAGAGCTCCCAACCAGGGATCGAGTCTGGAATCGCCGGCCCGACCGGGCCGCTCGTCTTCGTCGTTCCGTGCATGTTTCGGATCCTCGAAGGCCACGACATCCGCCAGACCGAAGCTCCCGCCCCGACCGCGAAGCCCACGGCGCGACCTGCCGGTCCCGAAGGGTGGATCGAGATAGACGAGGTCGAGGCAACCATCAGGAAGGGTGCGCGCCAGTTCGAGCCCGTCGGCCCGCACGAGAAGATCGTGATCCAGAATCCCCTACTCCTCCAGCTCGACGTTCCAGTACTCGCGGGCGATGAACTGCTGCCACGACGTCCGGCGCTTGCCGAGCGGGATCGAGATGCAGGGGGTCCAGGTCGGCTCGACCGGCGCATGGATCAGCCGCATGCCCGCATCCTCCGCCGTGCGGCTCCCCTTGCGGCGATTGCAGCGCAGGCAGGAGAGGACGCAATTGGTCCAGGTCGAGATCCCGCCGCGCGAACGCGGTACAACATGGTCGATCGACAGCTCATCGATGCGGGGACGATCCCCGCAGTACTGGCAGGTGTGGCGGTCGCGGCGGAAGATGTTCTTACGGGAGAAGGTGACCCGGTGACGGGGGAAGGAATCGTAACCGGTGAGCAGCACCACCTCGGGAACCTTGAGGCGCAGACTGACCGTGCGTATGCACGGCTCCTCCTCGGCGACACGGAGGCTGGCCCACGAATCGAAGTCGTGGAGCGAGTAGTCCTCCGGCGAGATCGCCCGGGCCGTCTGCCGGTAGAGAAGGCAGATCGCCGCCCGGACCGAAGTCGTCCCGATGGGAACCCAGTGCCGGTTGAGAACCAGCGTCTGTTCGTTGAGGATGCCCATGGCGTTCATCCAGCCCCCAGGATCGCTCAAAATGTAAGCCGAACAGAGGGTTGGTGGCAATGGGGAAGCGCGATTCTCTCCTACCGGCGCCAGCGCCCGAGGATGCCGGCCTGGCGTCCTGGATCCTCCACGCGCACGTGGATCGAAGCGATCCCCGGGCTCTGCGGAAAGAGCCGGACGGTGTAGGTACCGGTCGTATCGGGCGTAAAGGGCAGCCGCACCTCGCCCCACGCCGGAGGGGCCGATGGCCGCTTCCGATCCTGCTCCGGGATGAACTTGAGCTCCGCGTTGAAGACCACCTTTTCGTCCGGCCGCACGAAGCGATAGCGGATCCGGGCCGGATGGGTGGCCGGTTTCGCGCGGTCCGCCACCGGTCGCACGACCAGGAACAGCTGGTCACCCGCATGCGTGATCGGGAATCGAACGGTGCGCACGATGCCTGGGTCCCCCGTTTGCAGCGCGCCCGTCCCCTCGACCTCCGTGGCGAAGAGGATCGGGGAGTTGAGCAGACGCCCGAGGAGGAAGACCACGAGCGCCATCAGGAGACCCGCTCCCAGGACGATCGAAGCCATCCGGGCGACCCGAGCCTCGGTCACGTCATAGCGGCGGCAGAAGTGGCGCCGCATGGCCCAGACGAAGGCGGCCATCCCCGCGAAGAGCGCAAACACGATCGCGGACTGAATCAGGCTCGGCACACGCACCTCCGTCCGATCCCTCGACGGTGAACTACGCGGGCGATTCTACATGATTCCGGCGGACCGGGCTGTGGACGGATGGCGGCGCACGGCGGTCGCCGCCGCGCGGCCTCGCGGATCCGGCGTTGTCGGCCCCGGGATCCCGGGGTACCATCCGCTCCTCTCCGGCGGGAACCAGAGTCTGGTCTCCGGGGTTGCTGGCCGGTCAATCCATGAGGAGGGCGGAATGCTCCAGGCCTCTCGCCGCAGACGACCGCTGTCGTTCTCGATGCTGGCCACGGCCGGTATCTGCGCCATCTTTGGGCCGGCGACGACTCGCGTCGATGCGTCCCCAACCCCGTTCGCGACTCCCGCCGCCGCCCAGGGATCGATCCTCGCGGCCGACCTCGGCGCGGCCCCACCGGAGTCCGGGGCCCGCGGTTCGCGCGGTGCAGAGGCCGATACGCTCGATCTGGCCGCCTATCACGGAAAGGTCGTCTATCTCGACTTCTGGGCCTCCTGGTGCAAGCCGTGCCGCGCATCCTTCCCCTGGATGGCAGACATCCAGAAGCGCCTCGGCGACCAGGGGCTGGCCGTCGTCACGGTCAACCTGGACAAGAAGCGGGAGGCCGCGGCGAAGTTCCTTCAGGAGTTCTCTCCGGACATCCACGTCCTGTACGACCCCGAGGGGAAGCTGGCCTCGCTCCATGGGCTGAAGGCGATGCCGACATCCTGCCTTTACGGCCGGGACGGCACCCTGCGTGCCACCCACACGGGATTCTCGAAGGAGCAGGCTGCCGGGATCGAGAAGGAGATCCTGGGACTTCTCGGAGAGGAGGCTCCTGATGCCACGAAACCATGACTGCGCCGAGACGCGTGAGGCCGGCCGGCACCGTTACCTCCTCGCCGGCCTGGGTGTTCTGATGGTGGGGTGGGTCGTGTTCATGGGCGGGTGCGCGCATCTCGGCGTCCAACCGTGGGAGCGGGATCAACTGGCCCGCGAGGAAATGACCTTCGGATCGGATCCGGTGGAGTCCGGCCTGGACGACCACATCTATTTCAGCAAGGAGGCTTCGAGCGGGGGCCGGGGCTTCGGCGGCGGCGGGTGCGGTTGCAACTAGCGGCGCGAAACGATCCCCACCGGAAAGCAGGGAGAGCTGAATTGGACGCACCCGGAACGAAGCCAACCCTCCGCGCTGCGCTCGCCGCGGCGGTCTGCACCCTGCTTGCGCCCGGCGCCCGGGCGGGACTGCCGCCGGTGGAGACACAATCGGCCGTCCTGATCTACAGCGAGCCCGGCCGCGTGTCGGCCGTCGAGACCGTGGCTCGAACTTCGTTCGAACTGGCCGGCGATCGGCGTCTGGGAGTCCGGCTGGTCTTCGACGCCCTGACCGGCGCCTCCGCCAACGGCGGGGTTCCATCCCGCCTGGCACAGACCTTCACCCGCCCCTCGGGTCGAGGCAGCTATGTCGTCCCGCCGGGAGATACTCCTCTGGACGACACCTTTCATGACACGAGGGTGGCCGGGAACGTCGACTATGACACGCCACTCGGCCGACTCGCCCGCATCGACCTGGGCGCCAACGTCTCCAGCGAGTTCGACTACCGGTCGATCGGACTGAGCGCGATCCTCTCGAAAGATCTCCATCTCCGGAACACGACGATCACCGCCGGGGTCTCGGGATCCTTCGACACCGTGAACCCGGTGGGAGGCGTACCGCAGCCGTTCGGCGCGATGAGAACCGCGGGACAACAGCCGATCCGGATCGGCGACACGCGAGAGAAGCGCATCCTCGACGTGCTGGCCGGAGTCACCCAGGTGATCGACCGATCGACCCTGATGCAGTTCAACTACTCCTACAGCCGGTCCAGCGGCTACCTCACCGATCCATACAAGGTTCTCAGCGTGGTGGGCTCTCCCTCCGGATCCCGGAGCGGCCAGCCGATCGGCCTCGAGAACGACGGTTACCGGTACGAAAAGCGTCCCGATGCCAGGACCAAGCATGGCTTGTTCTGGGAAGGCCGTCACACGCCCGGGTCGGATGTCATCGGGCTCTCGTACCGCTTCCTCTGGGATGATTGGGGGGTGCGCTCCCACACCGTCGAAGGGCGCTACCGGTGGGCCGCCGGCGAGCACACCTACCTGGAGCCGCAGATGCGCTACTACCGTCAGACGGCCGCCGACTTCTACCGACACAGCCTCGTCGAGGGTGATCCCTTGCCGCGTCACGCCACGGCCGACTACCGGCTGGGAGAGATGGACACGATGACCCAAGGGGTGAAGATCGGCCGGGTGCTGGGCCGGAGCCAGGAAGCGGCGGTCCGGGTCCAGTACTACCGGCAATCTGGCAACGGTTCGCCTTCCGACGCGATCGGAGACGAGCGCCAGTTCGACCTCTTCCCGACGGTCGGTGCCTGGATCGGCCAGATCTCCTACAACATCTCGTTCTGACTCCGGGAGGATGGCGCGCGGCCGTCCGGAGAACGCATCGATGAAGAACAGGCGGCAGGCGGCTCCGGCTCAGGGACGATCCGGAAGGCGGGCCGCGCCGATCGCTTCCTCGCTGACGAGGGACGGCGATCACTGGAAGGGTTCGTTCTCGGCCATGGCCAGCCCGTGCGAGCTGTTGCTCGATCCGATTCCGTTCGGCGAAGCCCAGCGCCTTCTTCGCCTCGTCTCCCGCGAGGTCTGGAGGATCGAGCGGAAGTTCAGCCGCTATCGAAGGGATAGCGTCCTGGGGCGCCTCCATGCCGCCGCCGGCGTACCCTTCGAGGTGGACGACGAGACCGCAGGCCTGCTTGACTTCGCGACGCAATGCTGGTCCCTGAGCGGCGGGCTCTTCGACATCACGTCGGGGGTCCTGCGCCGCGCCTGGAGTTTCGACGGCAGCGACCGGATCCCTACGTCCGCCCAGATCCGGAACCTCCTTCCCTTCGTCGGCTGGTCGAAGGTCGAGTGGACGCGGCCCCGTCTCCGCCTCCCCGCCGGGATGGAGATCGACCTCGGGGGCCTGGGCAAGGAGTACGCCGTCGACCGGGCCGCCGACATGGCACGAGCAGAAACCAATGCCTCCTTCCTGCTCAATCTGGGTGGCGACCTGACGGCGTCGGGCCCTCGCGCTGACGGGTGGCCGTGGCGCGTCGGCATCGAGGATCCAGCCGCTCCCGACCGGGCGACGCGGTTGATCGAGATCCGGGGCGGCGCTCTGGCCACCAGCGGGGACAGCCGCCGGTATCTTCTCAAAGACGGGGTGCGCTACTCGCACATCCTGAGTCCGGTCACCGGCTGGCCCATTCCGGACGCGCCCCGATCGGTCACGGTCGCGGCCCCGCGCTGTACCGAAGCAGGGATGCTCGCGACTCTCGCGCTGCTTCAGGGGTCCCGCGCGGAGGAGTTTCTCGAGTCCGGGGGGACGCAGTCATGGTGCGTGCGGTGAGTCCGCCCGCCGCGCCGGCGATCACCCATCGCGCTCCCCTTCATCACCTCGGACGCTACCGATACCGCCACAGAATCAGCGCGTTCTCCTCCGCGGGGGCCAGGGCCGCCGGGCTGGACCGGATCCGTCGCCGCGCGACTTCGTCCTCGCGTCGCAGGACGATCTCTCCCGCCACCCGCCACTCCGGGTAGTACCAGATTCGCATCCGCCGCTCCGTGTAGCTTCCCTCGATGAGGTCGGGACGCCCGTACGTGTACTGGTCGAAGAGATAGCCGATGCGCCGCGCTCGGAGATACTCCTCGAGTCGACCGGCGCGGAGCGCCTCCTGGTAGCGATAGTTGTTGATCAACCCATCCAGGTTTATGACCTGCCGGCCGCTGAACCAGGCGAAGACCCCGGAGTCGGTCATGCCGAAGACGGCATCGGAGGGAAGATGATCACGCGCCCACTCGGCGATCTGTCGTGCGGCATCGAGATGGCGGTCGTCGCGTCGCGACAGGGACCAGGCCTGCACCGTGATCGCCGCGACCAATCCCAGCAGCACGACACCGGAGCGCAGGAAGGACGGCGACGCGCGCCGGACGACAAGCCGACGCCGGGGGTCGATCCAGCGGTGGAACGCATGGTCCAGGAACCACGGCACGCCCAGGAGCGCGAGCGGGACCAGATGCACGAAGTGCCAGCGGTCCACTCCCCAGTTCATGAAAAGGAGTGTCCAGGCGAGGTGGAGCAGTCCGCCGAGCCCCAGCCACCCCATCACCCGGACCCAACGGGACGCGGACGGGCGCAGGGAGGCGAGGAAGAAGAGCCCGCCGAAGAGGCCGAGGGCCGTGAATTCCTTGAACTCGAGCAGATAGGCGAGATGCAGCTTCGGGTGGGGAAAGGTCGACTTCACCGCTCCCGAGACCGGCTGCAGGTGGCCGAAGGTGACCAGGTTCCAGACGAGATAGGGGGTGACGATCACCGCGCAAGCCAGACCTCCGAGCAGCACGGATCGCCAGGCACGACGCCACAGACCGAGCACACCCCAGGCCACGACCAGAAAGACGGTGTCCAGGCGCGCCAGGCAGGCCGCCCCCAGCAGCAGCCCGATCGCGATCGAACGCCTCGCCCCCGGCGGGCGTTCGATGGCTGGCTCAGCCTCGGTCTCGGAGCGCAGCATCTGACGGACCAGGACGAGAAGGAGGAGGAGCAGGAGTCCCGATTCGAGCAAACTGACCGTCAGCCCGAAGAAGCGCGGCCAGGCGAGGATCAGGATCCCGACCTGCGCGGCCCACTCTCCCCGCTCCCGTGCCAGCAGGGTTCGCACCTGAAACAGCACGCCGAGGCCGAGCAGTCCCGAGAGGAGCAGGGCAACCCGCAACGTCGCCTCCGGGGCGCCTCCCGTGATCCACTGGCACGGTACGAGGCAGAGCATCCAGAGGGGGTGGTACCCGTTGGTCGGCTCGGAGAGATCGAACGTGGAACCGAGCCCGCGGGCGACGTTTCGGGCCACCTGCAGGTAATAGAACGAGTCATCCAAGAGACCGTTGACGATCGCCGGCAGGCCGGCCCCGAGCGCGAGCCAGAGATACCAGGCGGCATAGGCCGAGAGGAGAAGCCAGGTCAGGCGCCGCGACATCGCTCACCCAGACGGTAAAAACGCCGGTCTTCCCCGAAGTCAGAGGGATCGGGACATGGCCCGATCCCCCTTGCCCTGAACCGACTCAACGCGACCACTCCGTCACAGGCGGGAGATGATCGCGTCGGTCATCTGCGTGGTGTTGGCCGCGCCGTGCGCGAAGACATCGGGACCGCCCTTCAGGTGCATCATGTCATAAGTCCGCACCTTCCCCTCGGCGATGACCGAGGCGACCGCCCGCTTGATGCGGGCCGCCCCCGCCTCTTCCCCGACATGCTCGAGCATCATCGCCGCCGACAGGATCATCGCGATCGGGTTGACGATCGAAGGGGAGAGCATCTCGTACTTCGGCGCGGAGCCGTGGGTCGGCTCGAACACCGCCACGTCTCTCCCGATATTGGCGCTGGCGGCGAAGCCGAGTCCGCCCACGAGACCCGCGAACCCGTCGCTGACGATGTCACCGAACATGTTGCCGGCCACGATGACGTTGTAGTCCTCCGGATTCTTGGTCAGCCACATCATCATCGCGTCAATGTTCGTGTCCCAGACCGCGATCCCGGGGAAGTCAGCGGCGATCTTCCTCGCCTCGGAGAGCATCATGCCCGACGTCTCCCGGATCACGTTCGGCTTCTCGCAGACCGTGACGGCCTTGAAGCCGCGCTTCTTCGCATATTCGAACGCGGCTCGCACGATGCGCCGGCAGGCGCCGCGGCTCATGATCCGGCAGCTGATCGCAAGGTCCTCTCCCGGAACGGCGGCGAAGTTCTTCATCGCCGCATGGGTGTTCAGAGCGTCGCGGACCTGGGCCGGAGGGTTGGTCCACTCGACGCCGCTATAGAGGCACTCGGTGTTCTGCCGGAAGATCGTGGCGTCGATCCCGGGCTCCACGAAACCGTCCCCGTGGCGGCGGATGAAGTTCAGTGGATTCTTCGGAAAGCTGACGCAGGGCCGCACGCTGATGTCGAGATCGAAGAGCTGCCGCATCCGTACGATCGGGCTGCGGTAGACATGCCCTTTCCCCTTCAGCCCGGCCGCCAGTTCGGCCTCGGCCTTGTCCTTCGGCTTGCTCGTGATGGCGCCGAAGAGGGCCAGCTTGTGCTGCTTGAGCAGATCGACCGTGCGGTCGGGAAGCGCGTTCGCCTCCGAGCACCAGAACTCCCAGCCGATGTCGGCGTGAACGTACTCCGCCTCGAACCCGACCGCCTCGAGGACCCGCACCGCCTCCGGAAGAACCACCTTGCCGATGCCGTCGCCCGGCATCGACACCACTGACCGCTTCATGACCTCTCCCCTCCTGCCCCCCCGCATCCGCGGATGAATCGTGATCGATGCCGACCATCGGGCGGACCGCCGCGCGGGCGCGAGCGCCTCGCTGGGTGCGCCCGGCCGGCGGAACCGCTCCCGGCGGACAGTCTCCCCGATGCTCCCCGCCAACCGCAACGGAATCCGGCCGGGACATCCGCCCGCGACACCGGGCTTCCCGCCGCCGATCCGGCCGGCCCGTGCGGGCCGGCGTTCACTTCTCGAGCAGGCGGAGGAACTCGGACACCGGCAGGGGCGGAACGGCCGCGAGAGCCGCGTTCTCGACCACGTGGGCGGCCGACCGCATCCCGACCAGCGGAGCGAACACCCCCGGCGTCGAACGCACGAAGTGGATGGCCCGCTGGGCCGCGGTCGATAGTCCCGGCATCAAGGCGGCAAAGGAGGGCGGCACGTGAGGGAGGAGCTGCGTCTGCAGCAGCGGCACGCTGGTGACCACCATCAACCCGAGACGGGACGCCGCCTCGAGAAGCGTGACCCGGCCCCCCTCCAGCCCCTGGGTCGGCGTGTTCAGCGCCTCCGGCATCCCCAGGTTGTACGGCAGCTGGATCACGCGGAACCGATGGGACTCGCCGGCCACGGCGCGGGCGCTCTGGACGAGCCGTTCCAGCGACAGGTGGTTGGGCGCCTCCGGCGGGACGCGGAATCCGTTCCAGGTCGCCACTCCGTAGCACCCGATCTCTCCGTCCGCCGCCACCTGTTCCAGCGCCGCGAAGGCCGTCTGAACGCGGAGGTAGAACTCTTCCGGCGCGACTTCGTCCAGCTGCTGTTCGACATTGTGAAGGAAGTAGACATCGACTCCCTCGAAGCCGAAGTTCTCCCGGCTCCTTCGGAGCTGATCGACGAGGAACCGCGGCGCGATGCAGTGGCTCCCGGCCACCAGTTGCTCCGGCTGGATGATCCCCGAATCGAGGTAGGTGCGGCGCAGGTATTCGCTGACGCTGGACGGCACCTCCCCGTCGAAGGGGAGGTACCCCCCCTTGCTCATGACCAGGAGTTCGTCGCGCGCGGCCTCGCCCCGGCCGATGAGCGCGCGGATTCCCTCGCCGAGAGCGCGCTCGCTCCTCATGTGACGATAGTTGATGGCGCAGTCGACGAGGTTGATACCGCGCCGCACCGCCTCCTGGACCGCCTCGGAGTACTGGGCGTCGGCCTCGGCCGTCGCGGGTCCGGTGTAGGAACCGAGGCCGATCGACGCGACCTGCAGCGGCTCCATCGACGTCCTGAACTCACGGAAGTGCCCCGGAGCTGATGCGGTCGCCAGCCGTTCCGCGTAACGCCGGGTTCCTGCGCCTGATGCAAGCTTGGACACGCAGACCTCCTCGTGTCGGGGTTGGATGCGATTATTCCAGCCGCCCGCGGCGACGGCAACCCTCTCGCGGCGGGGTCGCGTTCCGGACGAGAGACACGGGAGAGGCACGAGAGGTGGTCAGCGCCACGCGACGCCGTGAATCAGGCAGGGCCTGCGTCCGGCAAGGACGCAAACGGCGTCCGCGTTCCGGTGAGTCGGAACACGGCGCCGTTGGGTGGTCGTCGACCGCGGCCTGAACCTGGGCGGTCAGATCGGGCGGCGCGCGGCCGGGGGAAGTTCCCCTTCCCGGGGTCGGTCGAACACGACGATCTGGCACTCCACGCCATGCTTGGCCGCGACCGCCTGGGCGATCGCTTGAAGCGCGTGAATGTTCCGGCCGGCCCGTCCGATGATCTGTCCAACCTCAGGAGGCACCGCGGTGATCTCAATGACAATAGCCCGTTCGCCGGACACCCGGTTGACCCGGACGAGCTCCGGGCGATCCACCAGGGCAACGACGACGCGCTGAACCAGTTCCAGGACGGCGGCCTGGGCCTCCTCGTGCAGGGATGTCAACTCTCGATCCTCCCCTTCACTGCACCCGTGGACCATCTCGGTCAGGGGTTCGCCTGCACGCACTCCGGCCGCCACTCGGACCTGCCGGGTCCGTAGCGCCGCCGATTGGTGAGCCGAAGCGCCCATCCCAACCTCGACACCCCCAGAGTCGCGCTGCTGGGTCATTATCCATAGCCCCGCGCGCGATGCAACTACCAAGCTGCGACCGGCGCGCGGGCGCCGGATCGCCTCGGACCCGGCATGATGGGTGAGCATAGTCCTTATTACCTGGTCGGGAAATTCCTGATTTTCTCTCCAGACGGTCCGTGGCCGACCTCTCACCCGGGGAGATTGGACCCGGGGTTCCCCGTTGCGAGGCCCCCGCGGATCTGCGAACGTGCGGCCGGAGGCTGACATCATGGAGTGCTCCCGCTACATGACACTCGCTCTCATCAGGATCGCCCTCCTCTTCGGGGGGGTCGGGGCCTCGATCCCCGGGCAGGTCGCGGCCGCCGATCCGTCCGTGGTCGGAATCACGCAGGTGGAGGATCGTCGCGGCCCGGCGGCCGAACTCCGCCCCTACCTCGACGATGCCCGGCCTGAAATCCGCAGCCGGGCCGCCCTGGCCGTGGGGAGAATCGGACGCGCGGAAGGAGTCCCGGCTCTGGCCCCGCTCCTGGCCGATCCCGACACTTCGGTCCGTCGGTGGGCCGTCTTCGCCCTCGGCGAGATCGAGGACTCGACGGCCGGCGCGGCGGTGGCTCACCACCTCGCATCTCGATCCGAGGCCGATCCCGTCACCCGCTCGCTCTGCATCGAGGCCCTGGGCAAGCTGCGGACCACGCCTGAGGCCTTCGGACCGGCCCTGGCCGATCCCGACCCCGAGGTCGTCGAGGCGGCCCTCCTCGCAGCCTGGGCTGTGCCCGGGCTCGAACCCCTCGAAGACGCGCTGCGACTGGCCTCGAGCCCAGGGGCCGGAGTGCGCCGCGCGGCCGCGTATTGCCTGATGCGCCTCTCGGGCGCACGCCCATCGGGCCGGACGGCCGTGCCGCAACCGGGAGAGCTCTCGGGCCCGGATCGGCTGCGCCTGTCGGGCAAGCTGGCGGAACTGAGCCGCGACCCGGACCCGCAGGTCCGTCTCCAGGCGGCGAGAGGCCTCAGCGCGTTCCTCGATCCGGAGGTGACCAGAATCCTGCGCGGCTTGGTCGCGGACCCGGACTGGCGGGTGCGCGTCGAAGCGGCGCGCGGCCTGGCGGCGCCGGGGCGCGAAGTGCGCGTCGAAGTGCTCCGTCCGCTGCTCCGGGACCGCAATCGGAACGTGGCCGCGGCCGCGATCGAAGCGCTCTCCACGCTCGGCCCCGCCGCCGCGGCGCTCGCGGAGTTGGAGCGACTGCTCCGCGATCCACGACCGCGGATTCGACAGGTCGCCTATGCCGCATATCTGGTGCGACAGCGGGCCAGCGGCGACCCCATCTCCGGCGACGCCATCGATGCGATCGAGCGGGCAAGTCGGGAAATGCTGGCCCAGATGGACTGGTCTCTCCGGGTTCTCGCGGCGGACGGAGCGGTCCTTCTGCCGATCGAGCTCTCGCTCCCGATCCTCGAGGCGCTGATCCGGGACGAGCCGCGCGTGGCGAAGGCCGCCGTCGATCCTCTACTGCAGCGACGGGCGCGCATGCGCCGCGAGCCCTTGCTTGCGCAAATGGGACAGGAGCTCGAAAAGCTGATCTCCCATCCTGACCCGGTGCTTCGCGCTCTGGCGATCGAAAGCGTCGGGACGATCTTCGCCGACACGACGCTGAATCCCGATCCGAGCGACTGGATGGGACTCGAGTCGATCCTGGACCAGAGTTTCCGCTATTCGGCCGCGGTCGACCCCGCCGCGGATGTTCGCCTCGCGGTCGTGGCGACGGCGGCCCTCTTCGCTGGCCGGCCCGGGATGCCTCGTCTGCTCACCCTGGCGGCGGGGGACGCACACTACCTGGTGCGGCGGGCCGCCTGCGAGGCGATGCGCGAACATCATCTCGCGCCGCCGCGCGAGCCTGAACCCGTGGAGACCGATCTGGATGATGCCGGCCTGGCCGAGGTCATCGACTGGGCCCGGTCCGATCACTGGGCCGTCTTCGAGACCGAGGAGGGCACGGTCGTGGCGCGTCTCTACACCCGTGACGCGCCCTTGACCTGCTGGAACTTCGCTCAACTAGCCCGCGACGGCTTCTTCGACCGCTCCCGCTGGCACCGGGTCGTCCCCGACTTCGTGCTCCAGGCCGGCTGCGACCGCGGTGACGGGTTCGGCGGTTCGGACCGCGTGATCCGTTGCGAGATCAACCGGCATCGTTTCGTCGCCGGCGCGCTCGGAATGGCGCTGTCCGGCAAGGACACCGGCAGCAGCCAGTTCTTCTTCACCCACTCCGAGCAACCGCACCTGAACGGCCGCTACACCGTCTTCGGGCAGATCGAGCGGGGACAGGAGGCGGCAGATCGCATCACCCAGGGAGCGAATCTCTGGTCGGTTCGTGTGGTCGACCAGCCGCCACCATAGTCTCCCCCGCACGCGGGTGCTATGCTCTCGCCGCCCGCGCGCGGCGAGAGACGCGCCGGGTGCCTTGCCGGGGGATGGGGTGCCGGGTGAAAGGAGATTCCCTGTCATGCGGAAGCGTTCCTGTGCGGCCGGCCTCGGGCTCCTGTCCCTCCTGGCGATCGCCGCCGTCGGCGATCCGGCCCTGGCCGGCGGATCCGACGATGCCCGTCGCCTGCTGGAGATGAGCGAAACCGACGACATGGAGCAGCGAGCCCGGATCTGTCGCGAGCTTGCGGAAGGTCGCCCGGCTGCATTCGCGCTCTTCTTCTGCGAGGGATACGAAGCGATCCTGTTCGGGAGGGACCGCGAGGCGGAGATCGCCCTCCAAAACGCACTCGAGCAACGGCCCGACTTCGCCCTCGCGCCGATCATCTATGGAGATCTCTACGCTCATCTCGGCAAGCTGGAGCTTGCCGAGAGCTGCTACCGGCGCGCGGTCGCCGTCGGCCCCGATCGGACCGACGCCCACTTCTCCCTCGGCGCGATTCTCTATCGACGCGGCCGCCTGGAGGATCCGAAGCACTTCGAGGAGGCGCTCTCCCATTTCGAGACCATGACCCGACTCGATCCGGCCTCGCCCGACGGGTACTGCAACATGGGGATGGTTCAGGCCTGGATGGGACGCGTGCGCGAGGCGGAAGAGAGCTATCGGCGCGCGATCGAGCGGAACCCGGACGACCCGTTCCTCTTCGACAGTCTCGGGTCGCTCTACGCCCGCCTCGAGCGCAACGACCAGGCGGAGGCGGCGTGGCGGCACGCGATGGGCCTGAACCCCGGCTATGGCCCCGCCATCATCGAGCTGGCGGCGCTTTACGCCCGCACCGAACGGCTGGCGCGGGCGATCCAGGTCCTCGAAGGAAGCCGGGACGCGGCCCAGGCGCCACCGTGGGGCCCACGGATCCGGCGCAACCTCGGCTTCGCCTACCTTCGACTGGGCGAGACGGACGTCGCACGCGAGCGGTTCTCGCAGGCCGCCGCCTCCGGCCGGGATGCGCTGGCCCATCTGGGTCTCGCCCACCTGCGCATGCTCGACGGTGACAGCCAGGGGGCGTTGGCCGCTTTCGAGGCGGGCGCCGCGCTCGATTCATCGCTCGCTTACCCCTTCGTGCAGGCCTGGAAAGCGACGCTCAAGTTCGCGCTCGATCCCGGCCTGCACGGCTCGCTCGCCCGCGTGGTGCGCCGCCTCGACCGGGACGCGGCGGCGGGAGGTCCCACCCCCACGGCCTTGAACCAACCCGAGGAGGGCCCTTCGGGACGCCCCGCGCCCGAGACGGCCGTTCCGGCCGCCTCGACCGGGGTCCAGGCCACGCCGCATCTGGTCGCCTTCGTGCTGGAAGGATGGTCCTTCGAGGAGGCCGAGGCGGTTCGAGCGGAGATCACGAAGACGCAGCAGTCCGATTCGCTGCAGACGCAGTACGACTCACCGCCGGTCCCGGTCCAGAAGGTACCGGCCGAGTACCCGGAGTCCGCGCAGGCATCCGGACTGCAGGGAACGGTCGCGGTCGTGGTCGTGGTGGACGAGAACGGCCACGTGATCGATGCCCGCACCCGGGACTGCAACGCACCGATGGTCCTCTGCGACGCCGCGGAGGCGGCGGCGCGAAAGTGGATCTTCAAGCCTGCGACGCGGTACGGCGCCCCGGTGCGGGCCAGCGTGGTCGTGCCCTTCCGCTTCACCGCCGCGGAGAGGTAGAAAAGGGCGCGCCGGGGATCGATCTCGGAAACGGCGGTCGAAGATCGGGGCGGACGCAGTCCGGGGGCTCTTTGGACCACGTGCCGCCCCGCCTTCGTCACCTGAGCCGAGCGCAAGGATAGCGGGCACGCATGAAGAGGCGACCAACGGCCCGATAAGATTCGGAGAACTCGATGATGCCGGGGACCGGAATTCTCCATCTCGCCGACCTCCATCTGGGCTGCACGCACGAGTACCTCGGAGCGCAGGCGGCGGCGCGCCGGGCCGAAGCCGATCAGACGCTGTCGAGAATCGTCGATTTCGCCCTCGAGGAGAACGCCGGCATCGGCGGGGTCGTCATCGCGGGCGACCTCTTCGACCGCCACGACCCGCCGGCACCGCTCGTCGAAGCGGTCCTGGAGGACCTCCATCGCCTGACGAAAGCCGGGATCCGCCTCCTCACCGTCCCCGGCAACCACGATGAGCTGAGCTATCCCCGCGGTGTCTACCGGACCCGCGCCGGGGTGTGGCCCGGGACACTCGTGACCCAGCCCGCTCCCGTTCTGGTCGAACAATGGGATCTGGGCGGGCACCCGATCGACCTCTATGCGATGGCGTTCGTGGCGGGCCGGAGCGCGCCGCCGTTCGATCAGTTCGAGGTCTCGCCCGGACGCGGACGCCGCCTCGCGGTCCTGCATGGGTCGCTCGACGCCGCCTGGTCCGATCGGTCGATTCCGCTCCGGTCGTCCGCCCTGCAGTCGATCGGCCTGGACTACATCGCGCTCGGGCACATCCACCGTCCGGGGGAGCAGCGCCTCGGTCCGGGGTGGGCCTGCTACCCCGGTCGCATCGAGGGAGGAGGATTCGACGACCCCGGCGGCGCGGAACTCGTGCTCTATGACCCGGGCGAAGACGAACCCCGTCCGCGTCGCATCCCCTTCGCGAGTCGCCCGATCTCCGAGGAGACGTGGGACCTCACCGGCATGGACACCCGGCGCGAGCTGACCGACCGATTCGAGGAGGCCGCGGACGCGGCACGTATCCTGCGCGTGCACCTGACCGGGCACCCACCGTTCGCCATCGAACTCGAGTCCCTCCGCGACCGGTTTGCGGCGATGTTTTTCGCGCTCGAGCTGATCGGACCGGAGGCGACCGAGATCGCGCTGGAGTCGATCGAGTCGGAACCGACGATCCGCGGCGCCTTCGCGCGCCAGGCGCGGCGGCGGATCGAGGCGACCGCGGACGAGGAGGAGCGGGCTACCCTGCGCGCCGCGTTGCGCCATGGCCTGGCGGCCTTCGCCGCCGGGGCCGAAGAGGAGCAGGGATGACACGCTCGCCCGAGACAACTCCCGGCGCCGGCGGAGATCCCGCCTTCCGCCTGCGGGAGATCCGGCTGGCGGGGTTCGGCCTTCATCGCGAGCCGGTCCGGTTCCTCCTCCCACAGAACGCGACGGTCTGGCACGCGCCGAACGAATCGGGCAAGAGCACCCTGGTGCACGCCGTGGCCGCCATCCTCTTCGGCCTCCCCGCCACGACCGACCGTTCGAAGTTCGGCCTCGCGCGCTTTCGCTCGCTTGATCCGCCCCGACAGTTCTGGGGCGAGATCGCCTGGACCCAGGGGCTCCATCGGTATCGACTCCATCGATCGTTCGCCAGCCATCGCGTCCGGTTGCTGGACGAAGCCGGAGACGTTCCGAATCGGATCTTCGACGGCGAGCACAATCCCGGCGCACACTCCTCGGCCGGCAGCGCCTTTCCCCGCCTGCTGCGCGAACGGATCGGCTGCGGCAGCCTGGAGCTCTTCCTCGAAACGTTCTGCGTCGCACAGCCTCTCGCCGACCGCACGGAGCTGAGCACCGAACTGCAGCATCTGCTGAGCGGCAGCCGGAGCGGGCGCGTCGATGACGTCCTGCTCCGCCTCTTCACCGGCGTCAAGCGGCTGACCCGCGCCACGGGCGACCTTGGCCTCGTCAAGCCCGGCAACGATCGGGCGGCGAACCAGCGGGATCCCGGGGAGATCGAGCGCCTCGAAGCGGAGCTCCAGGAGGCACGGCGACGCTTCAACGATGGACAGTCTCTCCTGGAAGAACTGAACCGCAACACGGTCGACCTCGAGGAAACGACGGGGAAGGCCCAGCGACTCCGCGCCTCGATCGCACGCCTCGAGGAACGGCTCGGCTTCATGCGGCGGTGGCTGGAGCTGGACGCGGAGGCCGCCCGGCGCCGGGAGGCCCTCCGCCAGACCCGGGCGACCCTCGTCCGCCTCGACGAACTCGAAGGCGAACTCGCGCGGCTCGAGCCCGACGTGGGGGCGCGGTTCGCCCCCTTCCGCCAGGTGCCGGAGGAGCTTCCGTCCCGCCTCGAAAAACTGTCGGCGGCCCTCCGGGCACTGGAGGAGAAGATCACGGCGGCCTCGACGGCTGCGGTCGAACGGACCCGGTGGAAAGAAGAAGCAGCTCGGCTTCGCCTGCGCCTCGAGGGGGAATTCGCCGCGGTGCGCGGCCGGCCCGACCTGCTCTCGCTGCACGAACAACTCATCCGAGCGCGGCGTCGTTCCGAGACTCGCACGGAGTCGATGCAACGCCTGGACGAGGAACTCGCAGGCGACGTCTCCGGGACCGAGAAGATCGGAGAACCGGCGACCGGCGAAGCGACTGCCCCGCCGGATCCGGAACGGGTGCGACCCCTGGTCGATGCGTTCCTGCGCGATCGGAGACGGCTCCGCGAGGTAGAGGACCGGATTGGAGAGATCGATCGCGAACTCGCCGGGGTGCACTTCCTCGAAGCAGAGGGTCGATTCGACCGCCTGCGCGAGAAGATCGCCGCCGGGGACTCGTTGCGCGATCTGCGGCCCCGCCTGCGGATCCTGGAGCAGGAGTCCGAGCGGCGCGTCCGCGATGCCGCCCACCGCCGCGACGAGGAGGAGGCGGTCGCGGCCCACGCCCGGCACGCCATGTCAGTCTGGGTGATCCTCGTCCTGGCCGCCGCCGTCGGCGCGGGACTCCACTGGGTGGCCGGCGTTTCGTGGATCGCCGCGGCCGGGGGCAGTGCTGCCGCCCTGGGCGTTCTCTTCGCCGCACGTGCCGTCCTCCTCCGACACGCCGCGAGATCAGGCTGGCCCCCCTCCGCTCTCCGTGGGCCTCTACCTCCCACCCCGGCCGGCGGCCAGGCGTCGCCCTCGGAGGAGGGACTGGAAGACGCGGCCCTCGGCCACGAACTCGAGGCGAAACGCGCCGAAGCGGCCCGCCTCGAGCAGCGGATCGAGGAATCACGAAGAGATCTCGGCCCCTTCGCCGACATGACGGCGACCGAACTGGCGCGCCTCGAAGAACGCTCGGCCCTGCTCCGCGACGAGCTGGACCGACTGGCCGCGGATCGCGAGGAACTGCTGAGTCGTCACATCCCGACCTCCGCGGCCGAGGATTGGGAGTCCCTCCCGGTCTCCGCGCTTCGGACGGATCTGCGCGAGGCCACGGGTCTGCCAGACGCGCCTCCGCTCGAAACCTGCGCCCAGTTCACGGGATGGCTGGAGTCGCTCGACGATACCGCCTGGGAGCGGATGATCGACGCTTCGACTCGGCACCGACGGCGAAAGGAACGGATGGCGCAGGCGCGGGTCGAACGCGAGCGACTGGCGGCCGAGGCCCAGACCGATCGCGAGGTCGAGGAGCTGGAGGCGCGCCTTCATCCCTTCTCCGATGCCACGCCCCGGGAGGAGCTGGAGCGACGCATGGAAGAGTGCGCCTTGCTTGAACGGCAACTTGCCGACGCGGCGACACGACGCGACGCCCTGCCCGACGCCGAACGCACGGAGGTGGAGACGCGGACGGCGCGCCAAGCGGCCCTCGATGCGATCGAAGAGATGCGCGCCGACTGGCCCGGCGCCCCGCCGATCGAAGGTGATCTTCCCGCGCGTTCGTGGGTCGAGGATCTGCGGGAGACCGAACGCGCAGCACGGCGAGCCTGGGATCGGGCCCGCCAGGATCACGACCAGGTCCGACACCTGCTGGAGACCGCCCGAGCGGGGTCCCGCGAAGAACTCGCGCGTCGGGGAACCGACGAAGAGGCCACGCTCGGGGCGACCTTGCGCGCTCAGGAGGAGCTCGAACGTTCCGCGCCGTCCCTGGGAGCCCTTCGTTCGATCGAGGATCGGGTGGAGCGCACGCGCCGCCTCGAGGACGAAAGACACGACGAGGAACGGAAGCTCGAGGCAGAGCGGTCCGCCCTGCAACAGGCGGACGATCGCCACCGATCCCTGTTGCGCGAGCTCGCCTCGCTCGAGGGACGCGCCGCACCCAACGTCGCCCAGCTGGAACTCGACCTGCGCGCGATGGAGACCCGCCTGCGCCGGCTGCGCCGGGATCGGGACGCCCGGGTCACGGCGTTCCGCTGGGTCCGCGAGGCAGCTGAGGAGTTCCAGGGCGGGTATCGGGACGATCTGGAATCGCGGATCTCTTCCTACTTCGCGGCACTGACGGCCCACCCCGACCGCTGCGTCCGCGTGGATGAGCGGTTCCGCCTCACCGTCCGGGAACCCGACGGGAGCGAACTCGCGCTCGCTCAGCTTTCCCAGGGAGCCAGCGACCAACTCCTGCTCTCCATCCGCTTCGCGGTCGCGGATCTGCTGTCGGCGGCCGTCACGCTCCCGCTCTTCCTGGATGATCCGTTCGTCCACTGCGATGAAGAGCGACTGACGCGGATCCGCGACGCCCTCACACGCCTCGCCCCGTCACGGCAGTGGATCCTACTCACTCACCGGGCCGACCTGGCCGATTGGGCGGCGCCGATCCGGATCGAGCCCGTGCCCGCAACGTGATGGACGTGGAACAACAGAACGACCTCGGACGTACACGGAGCGCCATGAACCCGAACAGGATCCTGCCTCATCGGTCGTCCCGGCTACTGGCGCCGGGCCGAGCCGGCCGCTCCCGTCCCCTCGTGCTCCCGGCACCCGGTTCGCGGCGGCGACACCGGTCTCTCTCCTCCCTCCTGGCCTGGCCCCTCCTCCTCGCTCTCCTGGCCGGCTGCGGCGACCGTCCGCGCCCCGAACCGGGTCCCCCGCCTCCCGATCGGATCGCCCTGCGGCCGAAGGTCGGTCTGGCGCTGGGCGGAGGAGGCGCGCGCGGATTCGCTCACATCGGCGCGTTGCGCGTGCTGGAGCAGGAGAAGATTCCGATCGACCTGGTCGTCGGAACCTCGGTCGGCAGCCTGATCGGCGCCCTCTACTGCGACCAGGGGCGCGTCCTGGATGCTGAGTACCTGGCCCTGACGGTGGAGGAGGAGGACCTCTTCGACTACCGCGCCTTCTCCCTCCTCTCCGGGGGTCTGGTCAAGGGCGAGCGCCTGGAGAAGTTCCTGCGGACGAACCTGAAGCATCAGACGATCGAAATGATGAAGGTCCCCTTCGCCGCGGTCGCGGTCGATCTCGAGCGGGGCGAGACCGTGGTCTTTCGCCGCGGGGAGGTCGCGCCGGCCGTTCATGCCTCGTGCTCGATCCCCGGGGTGTTCGCGCCGACCCGCATCGGGACCCGGCTCTACGTGGACGGCGGGGTGACCAATCCGGTTCCGGTCAGCGTCGCGCGGGATCTGGGCGGCGAGGTCATCATCGCGCTCTCGATTCCCCCTCCCGTCCGCAAACCGCCCTCGAAGAATCCGGTCGCCATCGCCTATCACTCCGTCTCGATCATGACCGCCGAGATGGGCAGGCTGCGCGCGCGCGAGGCCGATGTCGTGGTCGAGATTCAGGCCGGGGCGATCGACTTCGACGACTTCTCACAGAAGCGACGCCTGATCGAAGTCGGCGAGGAGGCCGCGCGGGCCGCCCTCCCGGCGATCCGTGCGGCGATCGACGCCCGGACGCGCTGGGTCGACGCCGACGCCTCCCCTCCCCGGTAAGCGTTACACACCCTGCTATGCACGCTCGCGGGTCGCGGCGGGCCTGCCCCGGGTCCGTCCACGTTGGCGCGGAATCACCTCGCGGTGGCGGAAACAGCTCTCGAGGTGATCGTTGACCATCCCGGCCGCCTGCATGTAGGCGTAGCAGATGGTAGGGCCTACGAAGCGGAATCCGCGCTGGACGAGATCCTTGCTCATCGCGGTCGACTCGGGGGAAATGGCGGGGATGTCGCTCAGCGAATCCCGGCGGTTCACCAGCATCCCCCCACCCGTGAAGCTCCAGATGTACGCGTCGAACGTGCCGAACTCCTTCTGCACCCCCAGAAATGCCCGGGCGGAGGCGATCGCCCCCTCCACCTTCAGGCGGTTGCGGACGATCCCGGGGTCCTGCAGCAGGCGTTCCACCTTGCGCGCATCGTACCGGGCTACGCGGACCGGATCGAACTCCGCGAAAGCGCGCCGGTACCCTTCCCGCTTTTTCAGGATGGTCGACCAGCTCAGACCGGCCTGCGCGCCGTCGAGCACGAGAAACTCGAAGTGCTTGCGATCGTCGTGGACCGGCACGCCCCACTCGGTGTCGTGATAAGCGATCATGAGCTCATCGTTTCCCGGCCAGGGACATCGGACCCGCGATCGAGCCACCCTTTCCTCCTCGCTCCACTCCTCCCGCGACCGGCGACATCCCGGCCCGGTCTTGACTCGGTCCACTGCTGCGGCCACCAATCCGGCGATCACCCGGGATCCGATGCGCGGACCGTGCCGGCGTCACCGCTCCCGCGTCAGCTCATCGACGAGCGGGGTCGCGTCATAGATCTCGCGGAGCGCCTGGATGATCCCCCGCGAGTCGACCCCGACGCTCCGCGCCTGGTCATCGACCCACGCATAGTCCCAGATCAACGTCTGCAGGTTGCCGTCGAAGAGCAGCCCGACGATCTCACCGCGCACGTTCAGGATCGGACTGCCCGAACTGCCCCCCACGGTGTCCAGCGTCTGGACGAAGTTGAGAGGAGTCGCCCCGTCGATGCGGTCGCGGCGCTCGATCCAGCGCGCGGGCAGGTCGAACGGTTCGCGCCCTCCGTGCTCCGTCGAGCGGGCATAGAGGCCGTCGAAGTCGGTGAAGGCCGGGACTGATTGACCAGCTTCCTGATACCCGCGGACCGTGCCATAGGAGAGTCGCAACGTCCCGGTTGCGTCGGGGGGCAAGGCATGGCCGCCGCGTGCGAGCCGTGCAGCCGCGAGGAGCGCATGGCCGGCTTCCCGGGGCCCTTCGACCTTCTCTTCGTGTTCCCGGTCGACGCGCCGCGCCTCCGGGGCCAACACCCTGGCGAGCCGGATCATCGGGTCCCTGGACTGCTCAATCCCATCCCGGCCGCGGCCGGCGAGTTCCCGGCGGATCGCGGGATCCCGCAGCGTGCAACCCTGCACCAGGGCCGTGGCTCGAGATCGGGGCGACGCTCCATCGAGCAGCGCGACCACCAGCGGATCTTCCCCTCCCAGCAACTCCGCGCAGAGCGACAGCCCCCCCGCCATCGCGTCGATCTCGTACCCATCGTGGATCGGCTCGCTCTTGTATAACTGAAGGTAGACCGACTCCAGTTCCGAGGAGCGGTACCGGCGCATCCGTTCCTCGTTCGGGCGCGACAACTCCGAAGAGAGCTCGACCAGCGTGAGCGCGTGACGAAAGAGCCGGGATCCGAACGCGCGCCCCAGATGCCCGAAGATCCGCTCCTGCGGGAACAGCCTTCGCTCCTCCCCGACCGCAAGTGCGATCTGATCCCAGGCATCGTTCCAGTGAGCGTCGCCTTCCGGAACTGCCGCCATCCAGTTTCGAAGCCCCTCCTCCCGCTCCCGGATCGAATGCATCACGGCTGGATCCTGCAGGCTGACCAGCACGCCCGCCTGCGCCTTGCGCCAGTTCTGGACCCCGAGAAGCTCGGCCACGGCGGCCTCGGCGTTATCCGGACTCCGGGCGGAGAACACGAGCAGCTGGACCTCGCGCCGCACGGCCGACTGCAGCTGCCACGGGACCCGGACGTCACGCTCCAGACGGATCTCCTCCAGCGTCAGATGACGCCCCGTCTGGTAGGGGTGACCGACAGCGAAGACGAGTTCGCCTTCTTTGGCGCCATCTGCGCTCCAGGGCAACCAGTCGTCCACGCGCAACGGCTCGCCGTTCTCGTAGACGCGAAAGAAGCAGAGATCGAAGGCATACCTCGGGTACTCGAAGTTGTCGACGTCCCCTCCGAAGTTGGCGATCTGCTCCTCGGGGGCGAAGACCAGGCGGACGTCGTCGTACCGCCGGTAGCGGTAGAGGTGATAGCGCGCCCCGCGGTCCAGCACGACGACTTCGCAATCCAGGCCGGAGGCCGCACCCTCCTCCTGCTCCAGACGCGCCATGCGGCCCTGCCGGAAGTCGTGCGCTTTCGCCTCTCCGGAGCCGGGTGGGAGCTCCCCTTTGATCTGCGCGGTGACGTCGACGACCGAGTCGAGGATCTGAACCTCCAGACCCGGACAACGCAGTTCCTCGCGCGGGTTGGCGGCGTAGAACCCCGATTCCACGAGGCCGGGACGCTCGGCGTCGAGTTGGCTGATCCAGTCGATCCCGACATGATGATTGGTCATCAGAAGCCCGTCGGGAGAGACGAAGGCGCCGGAGGCTTCCATCCGTACACACGAACGCTGAACGTGAAGGAGCCAGTCGTCCGCGAGTTCGAACCCGTAGGTGGCGCGCACGAGATCCCGGGGAGGGTCGGTCAGGAGCCACATTCCCTCGTCCGCGCGCGCCGGCCGCCCGGCGATCAGGATGAGGAGCGCCAGGATGAGGCCCATGGCGGTGGCCAGGCGGCGCGGCCGACCGCTAGCAGGGTGCTGAAAAACTGGGCCCGCCGCGCCGGCGAGCACTTGCGAGCC
>CAYJLF010000017.1:0-143331 GCA_964371055.1 uncultured bacterium
AGCATGATCGGAAGGTTCCGGCTGAGCGCGGAAGAGCGGCCGCGAGCCGGGCGGGCCCACGCCGGCCCGTTCGACGGGAGGTTGCGTCGGGCCGCCTAGCAGGGTGCTGAAGAACTGGGCCCGCCGCGCCGGCGAGCACTTGCGAGCCGATCGAGGCGCGAGGAGGATGGCGATGCCAAGGCGTATCGCGGACGACGAGCAACGAAGAGCGGCGAAGCAAGTACCGCCGGCCCTCCGGGTTCGGGCGACGATCGGCCGGCTGCCTCGTTGCGCCTCCTCGAAGATGCGCTCTGGCATCGACTTCGTCGGCGCGCCTCGCATCCGACCGATCGGCGCTCCGAACGCGGCGAGCCCAGTTTTTCAGCACCCTGCTAGCAGCACCTCTTCGCGCCACCCGATGTTCCGCTTGTGGCGAGGTCCTTGCGACGGTAGCGTAAGATGTGGTCGATCAGGCTTCAGGCCGGAATCAGGATGGGTTAGGGTCCCCACGAGGGGCGATCCTGACGGCAGCCAAAGGAGGGACCTGAGATGAAGAAGATTCGACTCACCCGCTGGCTGGGCGGGCTGATGACGGCCGGCTTGGCGTGTGGCGTGCTGCTCCTGGCCGGTTGCGGCGATGATGACAAGACCACGGCCCCCCCCGAGGTCCTCGCGCCGCCGACCAATCTGCGCGCGGTCAACGGACATGAGCAGGTGACGGTTCGCTGGTCCCCGAGTCCCGATGCAGCGCTGAGCGACTTCCGGCGATACAACATCTACCGCGGAACCGCGCCCCTGCTGAGCATCGATGCCTACCAGCTGGAGCAGCTCGGGAACAAAGTCGGCAGCGTCGCCGCGGGGGTCGACACGTTTCGCACGACCGTCGCCAACGGCACGCTTTACTACTTCCACGTCCGGGCCGAGAAGACCAGCGGTCTCCTGAGCGGGCCGACCAACGAGGTCCAGGCCGCCGGCCGGGCGGAAGGATCGGGACGGGTCCTGGAGGAATTCGCGTCCGACGGAGACAGTGGCTTCGACTTCTCCAGCGGCCTCACCGTTTCCCTGGACCAGGACAATCCTGACCGATTCGTCCTGACCGACGTCTACCTCGGGACCGGCGCCGCGGATGACGATCCCTCGGCGGTTCTGAGCATCAAGAGTCCCGAACTGCTGGCGCGGTTGAACGGTGAATGGGCCAGTCGCCAGGCGTCGGTCAAGTTCCTCGGCACCGACTGGGAGGCGAGCACCACGGCGAGCACCGGCTTCTCCACGCAACTGGATGTCCTGTCCGGCGCGGTCTACGCCATCAAGACTCCGGGGAACACCTACGCGAAGATCAAGGTGGAGTCGATCGACGGTTCGGCCGGCTCGCGCAGCATCACCTTCCGCTTCGCGCACCAGTCGACGCCGAACCTGATTCAGTTCTGAGTTCAAGCTCGTCTGCCTGCTAAGGCTGAGACCGTCTGAATCTGAGACCGGTAGGCACAAAGCTCTCCAGAGGCCGGGGTGACCGAGGTCGCCCCGGCCTTTGCTTGACTCCGATGGACGGCTTGCGCCATCATGTCGATCGTGTCTTTGGGTGTCCATCGGTGTCCATGGATGCCTGTCGATGTCCATGGGTGCCGTTCATGAATCCGGGGCGGCGCCCGGCCGCACCTCCGGCCGGGCTGGGGCTGCAGGGAGCCGAGAACAATGCAGTTAGGAGTCCGCGAGGTCGCCCGCCTGCTGGGGGTCTCGGAGAAGACGATCTACCGGTGGATCAAAGACGGCCGCCTGCCGGCCTACCGCGTCAACGAGCAGCACCGGTTCAATCGCGCCGAGATCCTGGAATGGGCGACCGCTCGGAGGATCGGCGTGTCGCCCGAGATCTTCCACGAAGGGGAGGAGGCGTCCCGGGCGGCGCTCCCTTCGGTGACCGAGGCGCTCTCGGCCGGCGGGATCCACTATCGCGTCGGTGGCACCGACAAGGCCTCGGTCCTGAGCGCGGTGGTGGAGTTGATGCGGTTGCCCGACGAGGTGGACCGGCGGTTCCTCCACCAGGTTCTGCTGGCCCGCGAATCGCTCGGCTCCACCGGGGTCGGTGACGGCATCGCCATCCCGCACGTCCGCAATCCGATCGTCATGCACATCCCCCGGCCGACGATCACGCTCTGCTTCCTCGAGCGCGGCATCGATTTCGACGCCATTGACGCCAAACCGGTCCACACCCTCTTCACCATCGTGAGCCCCGTCGTCCGTGCGCATCTGCACCTCCTCTCGCGGCTCGCCTTCGCATTGCGCGAGGACGCGTTCCGGGCGGTCATCGCTCGCCAGGGCACGCGGGAGGAGATTCTGGAACAGCTCCGCCAGGTCGAGACCGGGCGGATCCCCGGGACTCCGCCGACTGGAGCGGAGACGCGGTGACCCGGCTTCTGCTCGCGCTCGGCTTGATCCTCGCCGGCGGGACCCTGTCGCTCGTCGCGCATCGGCAGAGGCGCCTCTCGACCGGCGCGGCACTCACCGGGCTCGTCTTTGGGGCCGTCCTGGGGCTCTCCGCCGCCGTCGACGTGCTGCGGGGCGCGGCGGTCCATTCGATCCACCTCCCCTGGAGTGTTCCCTTCGGTTCGTTCGCGCTCGGACTCGATCCGCTCTCGGGCTTCTTTCTGGTGCCGGTCCTGATCCTGCCCGCGGTCGCGGGCGTCTACGGCGCCGCCTACCTGCGGGAGTGGAGCGGGCGGAAGAACTTGGGCGTTTCCTGGTTTCTCTTCAACACGCTCGTTGCGTGCATGGCGCTCGTCGTCACGGCGAGAAACGGGGTGCTCTTCCTGGTCGCGTGGGAGGTGATGGCGCTCGCGTCGTACGGCCTCGTGGTCTTCGAGGATGAACGGGAGGAAGTCCGCCGGGCCGGCCGGATCTACCTCATTGCCACGCACCTCGGCACGGCCGGGCTGCTGGTCCTCTTCCTGTTGCTGAGCGGGTCGTCCGGATCGCTCGATTTCGATGCGCCGGGCTTCGGGCTCGAGGGAGGACGCGCGGCGGGGATCGCCTTCCTCTTGGCCGTGATCGGATTCGGAGTCAAGGCTGGCTTCGTCCCGCTGCACGTCTGGCTGCCCGAGGCGCACCCGGCCTCCCCCAGCCATGTTTCCGCCGTGATGTCGGGCATCATGATCAAGACCGGGATCTACGGGCTGCTCCGCATCCTGGTCTTTCTCGGACCTCCGGCCCCTGCCTGGGGATGGATCCTCCTCGGTCTGGGCGTCGTGTCGGGCCTCTATGGCATCCTCTTCGCGCTCGCGCAGCACGACCTCAAGCGCGTGCTCGCCTACAGCAGCGTGGAGAACGTCGGTGTCATCGCGATCGGCCTCGGCCTCGGTCTTCTGGGTCTCAGCCATCATCTGCCGGCGATGGCCTTCTTCGGCTTCGCCGGCGCGTTGCTGCACGTGCTGAATCATGCCCTCTTCAAAGGGCTCCTCTTCCTCGGCGCGGGAGCTGTGCTGCAGGCCGCGCACGTCCGTGAGCTCGACCGGATGGGGGGGCTGCTCCGTCGCATGCCCTGGACCGGGGCGTTCTTCCTGATCGGATCGGCCTCGATTTGCGGGCTCCCTCCGCTCAACGGCCTCATCAGCGAGCTCTTGATCGTCCTGGCCGCGCTGGAGGGGGTGTCGTGGTTGAACGGAGCGGGGGCCGCGGCGGGAGCGGTCGCGATCGCCGCGCTCGGCCTGATCGGAGGCCTGGCGGCCGTCTGCTTCACGCGCGCTTTCGGCATCGCGTTTCTGGGCGAGCCCCGGAGCGCATCGGCCGCCCGGGCGGTGGAGGCGGGGCGGTCGATGCGCCTGTCGATGGCGCTGCTGGCGGTGGGGTGTGTGGTGATCGGCCTTGCGGGACCGCTGGTGATCCCAGAGCTCCAGAGGGTGGTCGCATCGATCTACGGCGGAGCGGGGGAGGGGTGGATGACGGCGCCCGGTCCCTCTGGCATGCAGTCCGTGCCGTTCGATCCGGCGGACGCGACGCGCCCGCTCCGGATCTGGATGCTCCTCTCCGGAGCTCTCCTGGGATTGGTGGCGGGACTCGCTCTGCTGCGGCGGAGTCTGCTCTCACGATTCCCCGTCGCCGCGAGCCCCACCTGGGATTGCGGCTACGCGGCTCCCGCGCCCCGGATGCAGTACACCGCGTCGAGTTTCTCCCAACCCCTGACCCGTCTCTTCGCCTTCGCCCTGAGGACCCGGTGGGAGATCGCGGTCCCGCGCGAGCTCTTCCCCGGCGTTTCGGCCGGGTCGACCGCGACGCCGGACCCCGTGCTCGGTCGCCTCTACGCCGCGCTCTATTCGTGGTTTGAACGGCGGCTCACGCTCCGTCGCCGACTCCAGAGCGGGCAGATCCAGCTGTACGTCTTGTACATCGCCCTGACGCTGCTGGTCCTTCTGGTCTGGAAGCTGTCGTGACCATGAACGCCGCCTCGATCCTCCACCCGCTCTGCGCGCTCGTCTTCGCGCCGCTGCTCCTCGGGATCATCCACCGGACGAAGGCGTTCTTCGCCGGCCGGAAGGGACAGCCGCTCGTGCAGCCCTATCTGGATCTCGTCAAGCTGCTCCGCAAAGGAGTCGTCTACAGCCACACCACGACCTGGGTCTTCCGCGCCGGGCCGCTGGTCACGCTGGCCGCGGCGATCGCCTCGCTGCTCCTCGTCCCCTTCGCCGGCGCCCGGGCGGTCATCGCCTTCCCCGGGGACCTCGTCGTCTTCGCCTGCCTGCTCGGCCTCATGCGCTTCTCCACCATCCTCGCGGCGCTCGACACCGGGTCGAGCTTCGAGGGGATGGGGGCAAGCCGCGAGGCGGCCTTCTCGGCCCTGGCCGAGCCGGCGCTCTTCCTCGGCCTCGCCGCGCTGGCGCGGCGGTGTGGCAGCGCCTCGCTTTCCGACAGCTACGGGGCCGTCGTCCTCTTCGATTTCGGGCCGAGCGGGGGATTGCCCCTGCTCCTGGTCGGAGCCGCGTTCTTCATCGTCTTCCTCTGGGAGAACGCGCGCATCCCGTTCGACGATCCCAACACACACCTCGAGCTGACGATGGTGCACGAGGTGATGGTGCTGGACCACGGGGGCCCCGATCTGGCCTTCGCGGAGTACGCGGCCGCGCTCAAGCTGTGGGTGCTCGGGGCGCTGGTGACCGGCATCCTGCTCCCCATGCGCCACGGACAATGGGCGGTCGATTTCCTGTTCGGCCTGGCGGGTATGGTCGCCCTCGCGGTCGTCACCGGGGTGATCGAGTCCACCGCGGCGAGGCTGCGCCTGACCCGCGTGGCTCAGGCGCTGGTCGCCGCCATGGTGCTGTCGAGCCTGGGCCTGATGTTGACCCTGCGGTAGACCGGAAGTCGGAGCAGGGGAGGTGGAGAAGCGTTGACCAAGGACTTGATGGATGCGGCGATCGCGCTGGTCGTGCTGGCCAACCTGCGCCTGCTCGGAACGAGCCGGCTCGTCGCGTGCGTCCGCATCGTGGCTCTGCAGGGGATCCTGCTCGGGTTGCTGCCGCTGCTGTCCCACGCGGGCGATCTGACGTTGCGCGTCGTGCTGCAGGTGGCGGCGAGCACGATCAGCAAGGGAGTCATCTTCCCCTGGCTCCTGACCCGGGCGGTGCGCGGCGCCGACGTCCGGCGCGAACTCGACCCGATCGTGGGCTACACCCCGTCTCTCCTGGTCGGCGGGGCGCTGCTGGGGGTCGCCCTCTGGCTGGGGTGGCGCCTTCCGCTGCCGGGGCCGACCGGGTCCCAGTTCCTGGTCGCGGTGGCGCTCTTCACCATCATGACGGGCCTCTTCGTCATCGTGGCGCGCCGCATGGCCATCGCGCAGGTGCTGGGGTACCTGGCGATGGAGAACGGGATCTATGCCTTCGGTCTCGTCTTCGCGGAGAAGGAGCCGCTGCTGGTGGAGATGGGGATCTTCCTCGATGTCTTCATGGCCGTCTTCGTCATGGGAATCATGATCTACAACATCAATCGCGAGTTCAGTCACATCGAAACCGACCGGTTGTCGGACCTGACGGACTGATGCGATGAAGGGACAACGCGCGCGATGATCCTGGCCCTGGTCCTGGTCCCGTTCCTGGCGGGACTGCTCGCCTTCTTCCTGCGGGACGACCGGCTCCGCCGGATCCTTCTCGTCGGGACGGCGCTGGCCCATGCCGCGCTGACGGGGTCGGCCTGGTCCCGGTACCCGCTTTCCCGTTTCCGCGGCTGGCTCGTCCTCGATCGTCCGGAGCTCCTCTTCCTCTCGATCACGAGTCTCCTCTTCGCCGTGGCGGCGTTCTATGCCGTCGGATATCTCGGCCGGGAGCGGAGGGCGAGACGCACGGACGTCGAGGAGGGCTTTCTCTTCGGCAACGCGCCGGAAGCGACCTTCACCGGCTGCCTCCTCCTCTTTCTGGGGACGATGACCCTGGTGATCGCCGCCCAGCACTTCGGCCTGATGTGGGTGGCGGTGGAGGCGACCACGCTGGCGAGCGCGCCTCTGATCCACTTCCACCGGCATCACCGCTCCCTCGAGGCGGCCTGGAAGTACGTCGTGATCTGCTCGGTCGGCATCGCCGTCGCGCTGCTCGGGAACTTCTTCCTGGTCGTGGCGACCGCGGCTGCCGGGGAGTCGATTCGCTCGATGACGACCGCAGCGCTCTCGGCCGAGGCCCAAGCGCTCGATCCGGCGTGGTTGAAGGCGGCGTTCCTTCTCCTCCTGGTGGGGTATGGGACGAAGATGGGCCTCGCCCCGCTCCACACCTGGCTGCCGGACGCGCACAGCGAGGCGCCCTCGGTCATCTCGGCCCTCCTCTCGGGCGCGCTGCTGAACTGCGCTTTCCTGGCGATCCTGCGCGTGCACGCCGTCTGCGAGGCTGCGGGACTGGGTGAGTTCAGCCGCGGCCTCTTCGTCCTGTTCGGTCTGGTCTCGATGGCGTTCGCGGCGGCGTTCATCATCGGGCAATCCGACTACAAGCGCATGCTGGCCTACTCCAGCGTCGAGCACATGGGGATCGCCTCTCTGGGGGTCGGTCTGGGCGGCTGGGCGGCCTTCGGAGGGATGCTGCACCTGATCAACCACTCGCTGACCAAGGCGATGCTCTTCCTGCTCGCGGGCAACATCCTGGCGGTCTACCAGACCAAATCGGCGGCCAGAGTCCAGGGGCTCTTGCGCCGCATGCCGGTGACCGGGCTCCTCTGGCTGGCCGGCTTCATCGCCATCACCGGGTCACCGCCGTTCGGCCTCTTCCTCAGCGAGCTGACGATCCTGAAGGGCGGGCTCGCGGATCGGCGGTTCGCCCTCATGGCGATCTACCTCGTCCTGCTGCTGGGTGTTTTTGTCGGCATGGCGAGGATCATGTTGCGGATGGTGCACGGCCGTTCCGCGGTCGGATCGGGCGAGGACGACGCTACGGGGTCCGAACCGCTCTGGTCGGTCATCCCCCCCGCGCTTCTGGGGCTGGCGGTGTTAGGCCTCGGGCTCTTCATTCCCGGGCCACTGCGCCGCGCGATCGAGGAGGCGCTCCGCCTCCTGAGGATCGGTGGATGAACGCTCAGACGTGTGCGATCCTCGGCAATGCCGAGTCGATCCCGATGCGGGATCTCCCGTTGCTGCCGGAACCGGCTTTCCGTCGGACCGTCATCGAAGAGATCGATCGCGGCGGACGGATCGCCTCGTTCTTCGGCGTGCGGAGGCTCGATTCCCGTGTGCGCGTGCTCGCGGTGCTGGCGCAGGACGACCAGGGAGAGGTGGCGGTCTGCGCGGCCGACCTGGGAGAGAGCTACGAGGCCCTGACTCCGGACTGTCCCGAGGCGCACTGGTTCGAGCGAGAGCTGGCGGAGCAATGGGGCGTCGTGCCGCGCGGTCACCCGTGGTTGAAACCGATCCGCTTCCTGCCCGGCGCGCGTCCCGCGGGCGAGCCGGACCTGGTCTGTGGCGTCATGGACTACTTCCGCGTCGAAGGAACGGAGATCCACGAAGTCGCCGTCGGCCCGGTGCACGCCGGAGTGATCGAGCCGGGCCACTTCCGGTTCCAGTGCCATGGCGAGGAGGTGCTCCACCTCGAGATCTCACTCGGCTATCAGCACCGCGGGGTCGAACGGGCGCTGGTGGGCGGTCCGGACCGTCGAGCGATCCACCTGATCGAGACTTTGGCCGGCGACACCACGGTGGGGCACGCGCATGCCTACGCGCAGGCGATCGAGGCGCTCGGGCGGATCGACGCACCGCCGCGGGGACAGGCGATCCGGGGGATCGCGCTGGAACTCGAGCGGATCGCCAACCATGTGGGTGATCTCGGCGCCCTGGCCGGCGATGTCGGCTTCCTGCCGACCGCCTCCTATTGCGGCCGGATCCGCGGCGACGTCCTCAACCTGACGGCGCTCTTGTGCGGCAATCGCTTCGGCCGTGGTCTGGTGCGGCCGGGGGGCGTCGCCTTCGATCTGGAGGAGTCGCTGGTCGCGGCCCTGGCGGAGCGGTTGGAGGCGGCGGCGAAGGACACGGCGGTGGCCGACGCGCTGCTGTGGGAAACGCCTTCGGTCATGGCCCGCTTCGAGGGTACGGGCGCCGTTCCTCGCGAAATCTGCGAGGAGATCGGCCTGGTCGGTCCCGCGGCCCGGGCCTCGGGCGCCGATCGGGACGTCCGCACGAACCACCCCTTCGGTATCTACCGCTTCGCACACATCCCGAGCTGCACCTGGAATACGGGGGACGTCTTCGGCCGCGCCCATGTCCGATCGATCGAGATCCAACGATCTTTCGCCTTCATCCGAGAGCAACTCGCGTCGTTGCCGCGCGGGGACCTCTCTCTCTCCTCCGCGTCCGCGCTCGGGCCGGATCGCCTCGCGGTGTCGCTCGTGGAGGGGTGGCGTGGGGAGATCTGCCATGTCGTGATCACGGACGACGACGGCCGGTTCGTCCGGTACAAAGTCGTCGATCCTTCCTTCCACAACTGGTTCGGGCTCGCCTGGGCGCTGCGGGGAGAGCAGATCTCTGACTTCCCGCTCTGCAACAAGAGCTTCAACCTCTCCTACTGCGGGCACGACCTATGATTCCCATCCTGCGCGCGCGGCGGCAACAGGGGCACCGCACGATCTCCTATCCTGACGGCCCTCCGCCCGCCCTTCCCGAGCGGTTTCGCGGTTGTCCGGTCATCACCGCCGGGGCCTGCCGGGATGGCTGCCGGGCCTGCGCCGACGTCTGTCCCGTCGGCGCGATCGGGCTCGATGATGGCGTTCGCATCGATCTCGGGAAGTGCCTCTTCTGCGGTGACTGCGCGGACGCTTGCCCCGAGGGGATCATCACGTTCACTCCTGAGCATCGTCTGGCGGCGCGGCGGCGCGATGATCTGGTGCTGGGGCCCGAAGGTCAGCGCCGGGCAGAGGTTCTGGGTGCGGAGTTGCGCCGTGTACTCGGCCGGTCGCTCAAGCTGCGCCAGGTCAGCGCCGGGGGCTGCAATGCCTGCGAGGCGGATACGAACGTGCTGACCACGGTCGGCTGGGACATCGGTCGATTCGGCATTCAGTTCGTGGCCTCACCGCGTCATGCCGACGGCCTCCTCATCACCGGCCCGGTCACGGCGAACATGCGCCTGGCGCTCGAGAAGACCTGGGCGGCCGTGCCCGAACCGCGGATCGTCATCGCGGTCGGCGCCTGCGCGATCAGCGGCGGTCCGTACATCGATCACCCGGAGCAGCACAACGGCGCCGGCTCGGTCGTGCCGGTCGACCTCTATGTCCCCGGGTGCCCACCGCATCCGTTGACGATTCTGGATGGGTTGCTGCGGCTGCTCGGACGGATCGGCTGACCTGGCGGAAGGGGGCTGGAACACAGTCGCGGCCGGTCATGACCGCCCGAGTGTACGTCCGCCCTTCCCTGTCATGAACTCGAGCCCCGGATCCTCCAGGCTCATTTCATGTTGGAAACGGACCCATCCTTCAGGCTCACTTCATGTTGGAGGCGGCCGCCGCTGGCCCTCCAGCGGAGTCTGGTGTACGCTGCCGGCACCGGGCGTGGCGCGACCCCGGACCGGGCGCTCTCGAGCGGTGTCCACCTTCGCACGGCTCTCTTCACGGCGCTTCGTCCCTGGCTCGCGCGGGAGAGATCGCGATGCCGAGACCTGTCGTGCGGTTCCTGCTCTGTCTCTTGTTTGTTCCTGGGGCGTTCGGAGCGCTCGATCCGCGGCCATGCGCGGCCGCGACCGTCCAGGTCCGAGGGGCCGTCGTCGATTCCACCACCGGAAGCCCGATCCTCGCCGTCTCGATCCGGTGGGAGGCTGACACGGGCGACGTCCATGCGTCGGATCTGACCGATCCGCATGGACGCTTCGAGCTGCGGCTGCCGGCCGCCGTCGCGGGTTCGCTGCGCGCCCGGCATGCGGCTTACGAGACATCGACGATGCCGCTCGAGCTTCGAGGCATCGCCGACACCGTGCGCCTCACGATCCGGCTCCACCCGCGGGTCTATCGCGTGGAGGAGTACCTGGTGCACGGAGAGCGCGTCGTGCCGCTCACCAAGGGGGACGAGACGCGGTACTCCTTTCCGCGTGGCGCGGTCCGGGCACTGGGGATCGATCGGACGAACGAGCTGATCAGCCGTCTGCCGGGCGCTGTGCTTCTCGGGGATCGCCCTTTCTTCCGCGGCACCGGCTTCGAGCATGTCCTGCCGTTGCTCGACGGGGTGCCGGCCCGCGAGCCGGTGCGCGGACAGTGGGTGCTTCCGCCACCCGATGCGATCCTGGTGGGGCAACTGGCTCCCGGCGGATTCGACGCGGAGTATGGGCAGGCGCTGGCCGGAGTGTTCAGCGTCGAGCTCCCCGACGGCGGACCGCGGCATCAGTTCCGCGTGGGCGCGGAAGGGGATCACCTCCTCCGCCTCGGTGGGTCGTCAAGGAAGACCGACCTCCTGCGCGGGGCACTCTCCGGACCGATCGGCCTCGATGGAGTGACCTACGCGGGTTCGTGGCAGGTACGGCTGACCGACACCGATCTGCGCTACGACCATGCTTTGCCGGAGCAAAGCCTCGCCGGCCTGGGACTGGGACGCCGGACTTCGGGGGAAGTGGCGGGATTGGCGCGCCTCTCCTGGGCTGATTCCGCGCGATCCAGAAGGGCGGCGCTGACCTGGCTGCACAGCGAGTCGCGTGCCAAGGGGTACCAACATCACTACTCCCGTGCCGGCTGGGTCGGCTACGACCCGATCTACGACCGATTCACGACCTTCGTCGATCCCGCCCTCACCACCGACAGCGTGATCGTCGCTTACGATGCCCCGCGAGGGGTGCCGACGCGCTTTCGCTCAAGCCGTCTCCTGCAGGTGACGGCCAGTCTGCCGCTGACCGGCAGAGCGAACGTGCGGGCCTCGGTGAGGGCGGCGGAGCACCGGTCGCTGGCCCGGGCCGAGGGGTTGGCCTTCGCGACCGAGGAGGAGGCGCGCGCGTGGGTCCGCGGTGAGACCACCCGGATGACACATCAGGTGGAGCGTTTCTACGCCGTTCACGGCGACTACCCGGAGTACGAGGATGGACGAAGCCGGGAGGTCGCCGCCGCGGCCCACCTGCGGGGTCGCACGGGCGGGCACGAGCTGGCCGCCGGCGGAGGAATCACGGTCGGACGGCACCGTCTCTTCCTTGCCACGCCGGCGATCGACTGGACGACCCTCGGATCTCTGACGGAGGAGATGCAGAGCGAAGATCTCTTCGGCTATCTACAGGATACGTGGCGGAGCGATGCTTTCGCCTCGATGACCATGGCGCTCCGCTGGGACCGACAGAGCCTGCAGCGGTGCCCGGGCCGGGGATCGGGCTCGACGCTCTCGCCTCGTCTGGCGTTCCGCCAGCCGTGCGGCACCCGGGACGCGTTGCACGTCCAGGCGGGCGTGCTCTATCAGTTTCCCGCGCTCTTGGAGCATTTCCAGAGCGCCACGACCGTACAGCCGCACCTCACTCTGCGGGCGCAGCGCGGAGAGGCGGTCGAGATCGGCCTGCAGCACCACTTCTCGAAGCGGGCGGTCGGCTACGTCGCCGTGCACGTCCGCGAGTACACCGACATCGTCTTCACCTCGCGGGAGGCAAGCGACGAGGACCTGCTGGAAGCCGGCCAAAGCGCTCCGAAAGAGACGCCGGAGCTCGTGAGCCGCGGGGTCGAGCTCCTGCTCGACCATCAGTTCCACCGGCTCCTCTCCGGCCAGCTCCGGGTCGAGGGGTCCCGGCAGGAGTACCGCGGTTCCGACGTGCCGTGGGGGCGCGCCCTGGTCGCCGCGGGGTGGCTCATCGCCCAGCCTTTCCCCTCGGCGCAGATCGCCCTGGCCGGGAGATGGGACAGCGGCCGGCCGTACTCGGTCTGCCTCCGCGCGCGAGGCTGCTCGGAGGCAGAGCGCTACGAGGGACGGCTGCCCGATCTCTTCGAGCTGGATCTGAGCACGCGCTGGCGGGTGCCGCGCGCCCGCGGGATGAGCCTGCTCCTCGAGGTGCGCAACCTGCTCGACCGCCGGGTGCCGAACTACGACTTCGGCATCTACGGCAGCGGGGTCGGCATCGGAAACTTCATCGCTTACTACGACCGCTATGGGAGGGCGGGCGGCTACCTGGTCGACAGCGGCCGGGAGGTCTGGCGGTTCGACCTCGATCACCCCCAGACCCGCACCGCCGGTCGCGCCGTGCAGCTCGGGGTGGAGTACGAGATGTGATCGGGTCGCCGAAGTCGCCGTAGAGCGCGTTCGCCCGGCTTCGACCGCACCCGGCCCGCGCCGGTGCCGTCGGCGTTCACACCCCGGGCTTCAGCTCCTCCACCCAGAGGGTCAGCTTCTCGAGCAGATCGTCGCTGTAGCCGATCTCCTGGAAACGGATCCGTCCTTCGTGGTCGATCACAAAGAGTGTCGGAATGCCGGTGACGCCGTAGGCCTGCGTCAACTCATTGCTGCCGAAGACGAGGTGCATGTCGTAGTCGCGGGAGCGGACGAAGATCTTAGCCTTGTCCGGCTCGTTCTCCCAGACATCGATCGAGAAGACCTTCACGTCATCGCGGTGCGTTTCGGTGAACTGATCGATCTTCGGCATCGCCATCCGGCAGGGTCCGCACCAGGTGGCCCAGAAATCGAGGACCACGATCCGGCCGCGGAAATCGGCCAGCCGCATCGTATCGCCGGCGGCATCGACCAGGGACCAGTCCGGAGCGGGCCGGTCGAGTCGACTTGCCAGCGCCTCCGCGCGGCGGGCGTCGGCCCCGTTGGACCAGGCGGAGCGCACCCGCTCGAGCAACGGTGCCCAGCGTGGGTCGTCCTTCACGCCCGTGAAGTCGGTGTCCTCCTTCATCAGAGTTGCTTGATCGAAGCCGGCGGAGACGGCCTCGTCGAGCGCGGCGAAGGCCGGGTCGACGTGCCCGGCCAGCGCGTGCAGGCAGGCCAGTCCGTAGTGGTGGTAGGCCCGTTCCTTCGGATCCGAGGGGACCGCAGCGGCGGCCTGGAGCGCGGCGGCGCGGTCGAACTGGTAGGCCTGCCGCAGCACGGAGGGGAGGCGCCCCTCGACCCAGGCCGGCTTGTCCTCGGGCTGGAGCCGCTTCGCGGCGATCCGCGCATCGGCCATGGCTTCGACGACGGCGCGGACCTCATCCATCTTTCCCTCGGCCGCGGCGAGTGATGCCTTCGCTCCATCCGCGTCCCACTTCACCCCGGCGGTGATCGCCTCTTCGTAGAGCTTCCCTGCCGCCTCCCGCTCCCCCTGGTAGAGACGGATCCGGAAGAGCAGCGGGAGGAGTTTGCTGCTGTCGACGGCCGATCCGGCGGCGCGCGCGAGCAGAGGATCGTCCTGGGCGAGCTGGTCGCGCAGCGGCTGCAGGGCCGGGCCGTATCCGCGGTCGCAGAGATCCTGCGCGTAGGTGCTGACCAGCAACCGGTAGCCGAGAGCGTCGTTCGGGTCGAGTTCGATCGCGCGACGGGCCAGCTCGAGTCGGGTCGCCGGCTCCGAAGCCGTGAGCCCCGCCAGCGCGGTATGCAACGCTGACTTCGGGTGTTTGGTCTGAAGAGCACGGAAGTGCGAGGCGCATCCCTCCGGGTCAATCTCCTTCCAGTCGGAGGCGACGCGGCGCAGGAGTTCTCGGTCGTCCGTCTCGTTGGCGTAGGTCTGGAAGATGCGAATCGCTTCGGCCATCCCACCGGCCTGCAGCAGGTCGCGTTCGTAGGTCTCGCCGGTCCGGGCGGCGACGCCGCTGCGGTCGGAACTCCCGCTTCCTCCGCAGGCGCCGAGGAGGACGAGGAGCAGGATGAGGAAGGCGAACCGCGCCGGTTCCCGTCCGGACAGGAACGATCCGAGGTCGACACGGCGGGCCGGCCTCGATCCGGTCGCGAGCGCGGCGGCGGCTCGGACGGAGCATCGCCGCGGCGTACTTCCAGAAACGAGCGGAGTCGACGACATCGGCACCTCCGGGAACCGGGCGCGGCTCAGCCGGCGCGGTCGTTTCGGTTCAGAATCAGGGTCAGGCCTTCTTGACCTGCTTGGCCTGCTGCTGCTTGGCCGCCTCGGTCTGTTTGCTCTGCTTCTGCTTCTGACCCTTGTCCTTGTCCTTCTTTCCCTTGTCTCCCATCTCGATCCTCCTTGAGCGTGCGTGGCCAACTGTGTCGCCGGTGCCGGTCATGGAACGATCCGCGCCGGCCCCGAGGCGGCCGGCCGGGCTCCGCGGCTCCGCGCTGCCCATGATAGCGCGAGGCTGCCGCTAGGTGTCGAGCACGATCCTCACTTCATACCGAGAATAGGACGGGCCGGCCCGGCGGACGATTTCGAGTCCGTGGTAGGTCGCCGCCTTGATGACGTTTCGGGCCTCGTGGCGTGCCGGGTCCCATGGTTCGCCCCGCGCGACGGCCGTGAGGTGCCAGGCGGACGGCCCGGGGGAAGCGGCGGGATCCGAGATGCCTTTGACCTCGAAGATGCGGAACCGGCGCCTCCGGACCTCGTGCCGATAGAGGATCTCCTGCAGCCAGGCGACCAGAAGCTCCTCGGCGTCGATTCCCTCGACCTCAATTCCCTCGTCGTCGCGCCCGACGACCCCCCGCGGGTCGTAGAGGAGATCGGCCAGTCCGAGCGCGGCGTTCTCGAAGAGCTCAGGGAGGGTGCGCCCGCGAGCGATGAAGGCCAGATCGGCGGTGTGCTCGACCGGCTCGAATGGGACGAAGTCCGCCGTGGTCATCGGTCCTCCCGTGGGAGCATACCCCGGCCCGTGCGACGGGTCTTGCTCGGACGGCGGGACGCCGTGTCCCCGCTCTGCCTCGCGCATGGAGCATCGTGCATCGCGCAAGGTCACGCTGCACAGCGCGTGCCGCAGCGCTCCGCAGTGACTGTTCCTGAGATTCAGGTCCGCATTTAACAAGCTATTTGACAATGTGTTACGCGATCAGATCAGATCGTCCTTTGTTCGGCCAGCGGTTTGCAACCCCAGCCCCGAATCATGGCCGCGGTCGTCTCGTTCCCCCCCGGCGGGGCGATCGCGGTCCTTCTCTGCACCCAGGGGCCACGCATGCAGCACCGATCCCGGCCGTACCCTCACCCGCCCATTCCATGTCCGGGACCACGGTCACCGCTCGGGCGGGCGGCCGCCGTCCGGACGCGCGGCGGCAGGCGTCCGCGCCTCGACCGGCTCGCGTTGCTCGCCGCCTTCGCGCTGACTTTGGTTGCGCCGGCCGTCGTGCGCGCCGTACCCCACGTCGCCTTCGGGCTCGCCCCTTTCTATCCCTACGATGTCTATCGCGACGGGCAGAAAGTCGTCTCCTCGATCCCGACCAGCGGCGAGGGAATCCTCTCGTTCGAAGCGGACGGGACCGGGACCTTCAACATCCTGCCGGCGGGCAGCCCGGCGGATGCAGAGGCCCCGGCTGCGATCACCTCCCTCGTGGTGGCGTCCCACGGAAGCAGCACCGTCACCTTGCAGTGGACCGCTCCCGGCGATGATGGAGGAGTGGGAGCTGCGCATCTCTACGACCTGCGCTATGCGACCTCGTTGATCACCGAGGGGAGCTTTGCCGTCGCGACGCCGGTGATGGGGGAGCCGTCGCCGTCTCCCTCCGGATCGCTGCAGGTCTGTGTCGTGCCCGGTCTCGACCCGGGGACCACCTACTACTTCGCCCTGCGGACCGCGGATGAGCTGCTCAACTGGTCCGGGCTGTCCAACGTCGTGAGCGCCGAGACCGACGGTGTCGCCCCTCCGCCCCCTCCACCCCCGCCGGGCGGCGACGAGATCCCTCCGGCGGTTGTCGGCAACCTCGCCGTTGCCCTGGCGACCACCACGACCCTCACCGTGACCTGGACCGCACCGGGGGACGACGGCAACGCCGGCGCGGCGACCGAGTACGACCTGCGCCGCGCGACCTTCCCGGTGACCGATGCGAATTTCCTCTCGTGCACGCGGGTGACGACCCTGTCGGCACCGCAGAACGCGGGCCAGACGGAGAGCGTGGTGGTAGGCGGGCTCCAGTCCGGGGTCACCTACTACTTCGCGCTCAAATCTGCCGACGAGGTGCCCAATTGGTCGCCGATCTCGAACGGCGCCAGCGGAACGACGACGGCGCCTCCTCCACCCCCTCCACCCGAAGATGACATCCCGCCGGCTTACTGTGCGGATCTCTCGGCCGGGGACCCGACGCCCCACAGTATCGATCTGAGCTGGACCGCTCCGGGGGATGACGGCGACCAGGGCGTGGCCAGTCAGTACGATCTCCGTTACGCCACGAGCACGATCACCGAGGCGAACTTCGCCGCGGCGACCCCGGTGACCGGTCTGGAGCTCCCGAGGGCGGGCGGCCAGGTCGAGGGGATCACGATCGACGACCTCGAACCGTCGACCACCTACTACTTCGCCTTCAAGGCGGCCGACGAAGTCCCGAACTGGTCCGTTCTCTCGAACGTCGCGCAGGCGCGCACGCTCGATCTTCCGCCGGCGCCGGACCTGACGCCCCCGTCGACGGTCACCTCGCTCGCTCTCGACTCGGTGACCGACACCTCTGTGCGCATCACCTGGACCGCCCCCGGTGACGACGGTTCCACAGGTCAGGCCACCACCTACGATCTGCGCTACTCGACGCAGCCGATCCATTCGCTGAACTTCGCGCAGGCGACCCGTATCGCGACGGGGACGCCGAGGGCACCGGGGGAGGTCGAGCGGGTGACGGTGTCGGACCTCGTGCCCGAGACGACCTACTATGTCGCGCTCAAGGCGGCAGACGAGGTGCCGAACTGGTCCGGGCTCTCGAACCTGCCGTCGGCCCGGACGCTCGCGGGGACGCCACCGCCACCTCCGCCACCGGACACGACCCCGCCGGCTGCGGTCACCGACCTGGCGGTCACGGCGACGAGCGATTCCAGTGCCACGCTGCGGTGGACCGCGCCGGGTGACGATGGCGCCAGCGGCCAGGCGACCGAGTATGACCTCCGCTTTGCCACCTTCGCGATCACCGCTTCGAACTTCGAGAGCGCCACGCGCGTGACCGATCTCGCGACGCCGCGGGTGGCCGGGTCGACCGAGGTCGTCTCGATCGCCGGCCTGGCGCCGGCCACGGTCTACTGGTTCGCTCTCAAGACGGCGGACGAGGTAGCTAACCTGTCGGTCCTCTCCAACGTGCCGAGCGGCGCGACCGCGGAGACGGCGCCTCCTCCTCCTCCTCCTCCGGGCGGAGACCTGATCCCGCCGGCGGCGACGTCTGATCTGGCGGTGATCGCGCGGACCGAGACCGCGATCACCCTGAGCTGGACGGCGCCCGGCGATGACGGCGCGTCAGGCACGGCGCAGTCGTACGATCTGCGCTCGGCCGCGGTCGAGATCACGGAGGCGAACTGGGACGCCGCGGCGCAGGTGGCGGCGGAGCCTTCGCCGGGGAGCGCCGGTACGGTGGAGTTCTGCACGGTGTCCGACCTCAGCCCGGGGGAGACTTACTTCTTCGCGCTGAAGTCCCGGGATGACGCGGGCAACGTGTCGCCGCTCTCGAATGTGGTCAGCGCGGCGACCCAAGCGCTACCTGCTCCGGACGACGTCCTGCCTCCGGCCGCCGTGACGACGCTGGCGGCCCTCGAGGTCGGCCCGCGGTCGGCCACCCTGACCTGGATCGCTCCCGGCGACGACGGCGCGGACGGAACCGCCGCCGCCTATGATCTGAGGCGCTCTTCTACGCCCATCTCGGCGGCGACCTGGCCTCTGGCCGACCCGGTGCCGCTGGCCGCCCCGCCGCGCGCGGGAGGTGAACCCGAGACGATCCGCGTCGACGGGCTGCCGCCGCGCACCCGTCTCTACTTCGCGCTGCAGAGCCGCGACGAGGCAGACAATCTCTCTCCGTTGTCGAACCTGCTGGAAGTGACGACGAGCGCGATCCCCGACACGCTGCCGCCGGAGACGATCCTCGATCTCGCCGTCATCGACTCCAGCGAAACGAGCGTTACCCTCGGTTGGACCGCGCCGGCCGATCTGCTGCCTGAGGGCGCTGAGGGCGACGGAAGGCCGTCTTCCTACGCCGTGCGGCGCCAGGCCGGTGGGGACGAGCCCTTCGACTGGGATGCGGCCGTGCCGTGCGGCGAACCGGCCGTCCAGACGCCCGGGACATGGGTGAGCTTCGAGGTGAGCGAGCTTCAGCCGGCGACCTCCTATCGGTTCGCCGTGAGGTCGCGGGACGAGGCCGGCAATTGGAATGAACCCTCTCCGTCGATCACCGGGGTGACGCGCGTCGTGACTTCTCCTCCCCCTCCTCCTCCGCCTCCTCCGCCCGCCGAGGGCGACACGCTCGCTCCGGCGACGGTGACGACTCTCGTGGGCTACGCCGCCGGGCCGACGACCCTGCGCCTGACCTGGCAGGCGGTGGGGGATGACGGGATGAGCGGAGCCGCCGCGCGCTATCAGGTCCGCTGGAGCGATCTGCCGGTGACTCCGGAGCGTTGGGCGGCACTCGATTCCCTGGCCGGATTGCCCGCGCCGGGATCGTCGGGGAGTTGGGAGAGCTATGACTGGCCGGCTCGTGAGCCGGGGCTCACCTACCACCTGGCCATCCGCGCGATCGACGAAGCGGGCAACGCAGGGCCGATCTCGGACGACGCCGTGGTGACGATGCCGCTGCCGGGCGACGAAGCTCCGCCCGCGCCGCCGGGCGCGCCGAGGCTCGAGACGGAGGGCGAGGCGATCGTCGTGTCGTGGGATCCCAGCCCGGACGCCGATGTGGTCGGCTACCGGTTGTTGCGGCGGAGAGGGGATCGCGTCGAGCCGCAGGTGCTGATCGAGCTGGTGCGAGGCCTGACGTGGCGCGACGCCGCAGTCGTTCCTTCCCTGCTCTACGGCTATTGCCTCCATGCCGTCGATGCGTCGGGAAACGTGTCGCCGGAAACGGGCGAGGTTCTGATCCTCGCGCCACGGGGGGAGGAGGCTCCGGACTATTCCCCGCTCGTTCGCCGGGTCGACATCCTGGACGCCACGCCGCCCACACCCGCCGAGGATGCGGTCCGGCTGCGTTGGCAGGCGGAACTCGGGTATCCGCTGATCGGGTATCGCGTCTACCGCGAAGCGGTCGATCCTTCCGCGGAGGCCGGGAAGTCGTTGGATGGCGCCAAGGCTTCGGAGGGCGGCGAGGGTTCCTCGGGCTTCCGGCTCTTGACCGAGGAACCGGTGATCGGGGACGGCCTGCTCCAGTTCGAGGATGCGCCTCCTCCGCCGGTCGGATGGTATCGCTATTGGATCGAGGTGCTCGGGCGCGCCGCGGAGGAGCCGGCGGCCGCCGACTCGATCCTGATCGAATGGCTCGACCCCATCCTGGTCGAGATCCGGGCCGTCACGCCGATGCCCATTCGCCTGGGACCCAATCCGACGCCGGGTCCGCTGCGGATCGTGTATTCTCGGGAAGCCGCGGGCGAGGCGCGCCTTCTGGTCTTCGATATCGGCGGACGCAGGGTCGCCGAGTGGACGAGGGAAGATCCCGCCGGACGCAACACCTGGGAGATCGACTGTCTCGATCTTCCGGACGGCCGGATCCTCGGCAACGGAGTCTATTACCTGCGGCTCGCGGCCGGCGGAGCGGACCGGTCGTCGCGGTTCGTCGTCTGGCGGGGGAAGTGAGCGCGCGTGGCGGAAGCCGGCGGGGAAGGAGTCGTCTGTGCGTCTGATCGAGCCGCAGGGAGCGGTTCGATGCGAGATCGCCGCCATCGGCGACATCGGGCTGGTCGGGTCGGGTCGTATCCGCGCCGGGCGCGAGGGGTATGACGCGGCCCTGCGGCTGCCTGCGCGCCGGCTGCGGTCGGCGGACGTCGGCTTCGCGAACCTGGAGTTTCCGGTCGGCGAGCGTGGCTGGGTGCGCCCCGGTCGATCGAACGAGTTCTACCACGACGCGGGACTGATCACCGCCCTCGCCCGCGGTGGGGTCGGAGTGGTCTCGCTGGCGACGAACCACGCGATGGACTGCGGACCGCGGGGCCTGCAGGCGACGCTCGAAGCGTGCGCCGCGGCCGGCCTGCTCGCGATCGGCGCGGGGGCCGATCTCGAGGCGGCGCGACGCCCCGCGATCCAGAATCTGCGCGGGCAGCGGGTCGGCTGGCTGGCCTACGCGCAGAGCGAAAGGGACGCGGCCGGATCCGGGCGTCCCGGGGTGGCGCCGCTCGAACCGGAGATGATCCTCGAGGACCTCGCCGCCCTCCGGCCGCGGTGCGACCTCCGCATCGTGAGCGTGCACTGGGGCTCGATGTACGTCGACTATCCGCCGCCGCGCGTGCTGGACCTGGCGCGCGCCCTGGCCGAGGCCGGCGCCGACCTCGTGCTGGGACATCATCCTCACGTCGTGCAGGGAGTGCGCCGTCTCGGCTCCACGCTGGTCGCCTTCAGCCTGGGCGACGGTATCTTCAACTGCCGCGCCGGCGACTTCCACGCGAAGGTCGCCGCCGCCACCCGCCTGGAGAGCGGAATCTTCACAGCCCTCCTGGCGGACGAGCATGGCGCGGAGTACGAGCCCTACCGGCTCGACGAAGACGGCTTCCCGATCGAGGTCGATGCCGGCGAAGCGGTGAAGATGCGCGATCGCCTGCGCGCGCTCTCCGCCGGGCTGGAGGCGGGGGCCGAGCGGTTCGCGCGGGAGTCGGCTTCACGCCTCCTCCGCTACGAGCTGGAGAGTGTCGGCCACTACCTGCGCCAGGGGCGGATCGACAAGATCGCGAAGCTGGCGCTCTCGATCCGGCCGCGCCATCTCCCGGTGATCTGGCAGGGGCTGCGCCGCCGCGGGCGCCCCACGGGACCGGAGGCACGCTCGTGAATGGGGTGCTGGCCCGCTGGCTCTACCATGCCGCGCAGGATCTGCGGGGAGAACAGGTCGGCACGCGCCTGCGGGAACTGCGTGCGACCGAGCGATGGCCGGCCGAGCGGCTTCGCGAGCTGCACTGGGACCGACTGACGACCCTGGTCCGGCACGCCTGGGAGACCGTTCCCTGGTATCGCGAGCGGTGGGGCGCGATCGGCTTCGCCCCCGGCGACCTCAGGTCGGAGGCCGATTGGGATCGGCTACCTGTCCTGACCAAGGACGATCTGCGGGGGCGGGGCGATGACGTGCGGAGCAGCCGGCCTGAGCGCGGTCTGGTTGCAGCCACCTCCGGCTCCTCGGGGCAGCCGGTCGTGGTCGATCGCAGCCATGCCTCGTGGGGCTACGCCCATGCCGCCGTGCTACGGGGGTGGCAGTGGCACGGAGTCGACGCGGGGGATCGGTACGCGTACTTCTGGGGAATGCCGCTCGACGAGCGAGGGGCGCGCCGGGCGCGCTGGAAGGACCGTTTCTTCAACCGCGAGCGGCTAAACGCCTTCCGCATCGACGCGGAGGCGGCGCGCGCCTTCTGCGCGGCGCTCCGACGGAGGCCGGCGCGGTTCGCCTTCGGATACCCGTCCGCGCTGGCGGCCTTCGCCCGAGAGGTCGAGGCGCTGGGGATCGATGGTCGCTCGTTGCGTTGGAAGGTGATCGTGACCTCGGCCGAGGTGCTGCACGATCACCAGCGAGAGTTGCTGCAACGGGTTTTCGGCTGCGGCGTGGCCGACAGCTACGGCTGCGCCGAAGTCGGCGTCGCGGGCTTCGAGTGCGCCTCGGGGGGAATGCACGTCCCGATCGAGGCCGTGCGGGTCGACGTGCTGCCGAGTGAGGAAGGTCCGGCCGAACTGCTGTTGACCGATCTCTTCAACCGCAGCCAGCCGCTCCTCCGCTATCGGGTGGGAGACCTGGTGGAGCCGCGGCTGCGGACCGACGCCGTTCCCGCCGGGTCCGGGGCGGCCGGCGCGACCTGTTCCTGCGGGCGCGCGCTGCCGCTCCTGGGCCGGTTGAGCGGCCGGGCCGGGGACGTGCTCGAGTTGCCCGATGGGCGGAGGGTGAACGCCAATCTCCCGAGCTACGTCTTCAAGAAACATGGGAGGGACCGGACGGTCGACGAGTACCAGTTCGTGCAGTTCCCGGAGGGCCGGATCGAGTTGCGGGTGATCCCGGGACCGGCCTGGTCCGATGACGTGAAGACAGGGCTTGTCGACGAGGTCCGGGCGGTCCTGGGCCTCGAGGTTGCGCTCCGGTCGGTCCCGCGGATTCCGAGACGCGGGCGGGCCAAACACCGAGACTTCGTTCTCGCGTCCGATCTGGACGACGAAGACGAGGCCAGGGAGGCGCGAGGATGATCATGCGTGCGACAGATCGCTTCCGGAGGTCCGCCGGGCGGCCGCCGCGGTCGACCGGATGGCTGCGTCCGCTCGCCGTCGGGTTGTTGCTCGCGGCGGGGTCGTTGCCCGGCACGCCGGCCAGCGCCTTCTCCGTCGACCCGCGCCACCCCCGCATCCTGATCTATGCCGACTCCCTTCCGGCGATCCAGGCCCGCTGTTCCGGCGTGAATGCCTCGCTCTTCCAGGCGTGGTTCCAGCTCTACGACTCGCGGCGGAACCACCCGAGCTTCGCGGCCTACTGGATCGACGACATGGCCGCGGTCTACGCACTGACCGGCGACACCCGCTTCTCCGACGTCGCCATCCGGGAGGCGATGAAGAGGGTACGCTCCGGAGGCGAAGCCCAGTCGGGCCTGGGGCGCCTGAACGAGGTGGTGCTGGCGTATGACTGGTGTTACGACCGGCTGACGGCCGCGCAGCGGGACTCGATCGTCAACTACTGCGTCTCGCTCCTGGTCACGATCCCCGGACAGGATGCCCATTACCGGACGCAGGACCTGCGCTGGCAATACGCGCTGGCGGTCTATGGGGAGGCGGGGGGCCAGAACGGTTTCGTTCATGACAAGCTGCAAGCCTGCATCGATCTCGAGGAGAGCTGGGTCCTCCCCTGTCTCGACGAGATCTCGGGAGGCGGCTCCAGCGGCTACTATTCCGGTGTCTACTTCTCCAACCAGATGCAGTTCATCGACTGCCTGCGGCACAGCATCGGCTATGCCGGACCGGCCCTGAGTTCCGCCTGGTTCGCCGCGAGTCCCGCCTTCTGGATGCACCGGCTGCGGCCCGACTGGCAGTGGTTGCGCACGACCGGGCGCTACAACATGTCGGAGGCGAGTCCCTTCGCCTACTTCGCCTATTTCGGCTCCCGCCAGGGGGACCGGCGCGCCCAGCACCTCGCGAACCTGCAGGCTTCGCTCGACACCAACGCATCGGGATACCTGCCGGTCATGATCTGGTACGACCCGATGCGCCCCTCCCTCCCCGCGACCGACCTGGGCCTGACCTTCGCCGACGAGGAGTACGGGTACTACTTCTGGCGCAGCGGTTGGACGCTCGGACCGGCGAGCAACGATGTCCAGGTCGCCTTCTTCAACGGGCCCGACGTCGAACCGGATCACGAGCGGACGCAGAACAGCTTTACGGTGACCCGCGGCAACGATGACCTCCTGATCAGCGCCGGCCACTTCTATGACAGCTCGGACCAGCACTACCGTGACTACGCCCGGCGCGCCGTCGCGCGGAACACGGTCCTGGTCTACGACCCGGCGGAGAGCTTCGGCAGCGGCGTGCCGAACGACGGCGGGCAGACCGACTCGGACTTCACGCAGGGAAACTCGCGCTGGCCGCACTGCGGCAACGGGGTCGGCTACCGCGGCTTCGCCGAGCTCCTCCCGGCGGGGAACGACCTTCTCTTCGGCGTGCGGGGCCACGCCAACCGGGCCTACTCCGGCACCAAGGCGCGCGCCGTCTGTCGCGAGCTCCGGATCCCGCGGGCGAACTGGATCATCCTGACCGATCACCTCGAGTTGGCGCGCCAGGGGCTGCCGGTGCGGCTGGTTTTTCACTCGATCGAGAAGCCGATGGTGGACGGGACGCTGACGACGGTCGAGGGGGGGCCGAACGGAGGCGTTTACCGGTCGCGCGACACGCGGGTGATCACGATCACGCGCGGAGACTCGCGCTGCCGGATCTATCCCGCCTACGCGTCCGGCGGCGGCGTCGAGGTGCGCCTGGTCGGCGGATCCTCCCCCTCGAACCTGCCATGGAGGCAGAGCGTGAAGTCGTCGACCACCCTCACCTACGTGGCGAACCAGGGATACCAGGCCTACGAGTGCTGGGTCGACGGGATGAACCGCAGCCCCACGCACGGATCGCTGACGCAGTCGCAGATCGACAGCCGCAACGTCGAGCCCCACGCCTGCGGCGACTGGCGAGTGGAGATCCTGATCACCGACACCGGGGATGCTGTCGACGCCGTGACCGCGGTCGAAGTCGGATCGACGGCGTTGCCGCTGCGGACGGTGACGGCGGCCGACGAGGGGGATCGGATCCGTCTGGCGGTGAGCGGGGGGAGCGATCCGTTCTGGCTGCACCTGCCGCGCGTGGCGTGCGTCGACTAGCCGGGGAGATAGCGCCGGCGACGGGGCGCCTTCGGGGGAGGGAAGACGAAGAGGTGAAGCGCGGGTTGGGTCGGGTGCTGGTCCTCGGGGCCGGGGGCAATGTCGGTACGCTGCTCATGGCGGAGCTCGCTCGACGTGGCGCGTCATCCGGGGGCGGGGCGTCCGGGGGGGCGCTGTCCGGAGCCGTGCGGCCGGGGCGGATTCCTCCGCGCGAGCCGACGGGCGCCCGCTGGGTCGAGGTCGACCTCGCGGCGCCGGGGACGCTGGAAGCTGCGCTCCTCGCGAACGGAAGCGTGGCGTTCGATACCGTCCTCTGGACACCGTCCGTGGGCCTCTTGCCGTCGTGCCTCGACGCGCTCGAGCGCGCGGCCCCCGGGCGTGTGGTCATCATCTCCTCCGCGAGCGTTCACACGCGGTTGCAGAGCGGTGGCGCCCGCATGAAGCGAGAGGCCGAGGCCCGGGTCCGCGCTTCTGGCCTGCGCTTCACCGTGATCCGCCCGACGATGATCTACGGCAACGCGCGCGACCGAAACCTGACCAGGCTGCTGGACTACCTCGAGCGCTGCCCGCTCTTCCCCCTCTTCGGAGACGGCTCCGGGCTGATGCAGCCGGTCTTCATCGATGACCTGGTCGAGACGATTCTCCGGGCGGCGGAGGAGCCGAGCGCCGAGGGGAAGAGCTATGATGTCGGCGCCGCCGCATCCTTGACCTATCGTGAGCTGGTCGAGACCGCGGCGGCAGCGCTGGGAAAGCGCGCCCGCTTCGTCTCGGTGCCGCTCGGGGCCGCCGCCTTCCTGCTGCGGACGGCGAATCGGCTGGGACTGCGGTTCTTGAGGGAAGAACAGGTGCTGCGCCTCGCCGAGGACAAGGTGGTGGACAACGGTCCGGTGATCGCCGACCTTGGGGTGCACCCGCGAGGGTTCCAGGAAGGCATCGCGCGGCAGGTGGAGAGACGTCGAGGAACGCGCCCCGATTCGACCGGAGGCGGTGGCGCGGAGGCAAGGATGCGGAATGGGTGAGTCATCCGCGCGGGCCGGTCAAGACCTGCGCGTTCTCTTTCTCACACAGTACTACCCGCCCGAGGTGGCGGCGGCGCCGGCGCGTGCGCTGCACTTCGCCCGCGCCCTCACCCGCGCCGGCCACACGGTGACCGTGATCACGGGGTTGCCCAATCATCCCTCGGGCGTGATCCAACCCGGCTTTCAGCCGGGCGAGACGAAGACCAGCGACGGCATCACGGTGCGCCGCACGCGGCTCTACGCCACGCCGCGCAAGACGCCCCTCGACCGGCTGCGGAACCACCTCAGCTTCGCCGTCTCGGCCCATGGCGCGGCGGTCCGCGGGGGACCGTACGACCTGGTCCTCGTCACGGTCCCGCCGCTCTTCATCGGTGTCACCGGCTGGCTGGCCGCCGTCCGGCATCGCGCGCCCCTGATCATCGATGTGCGTGATGACTGGCCGCGGGCCGCGATCGCGCTCGGGGAGATGCGCCCCGGACTGATCGCCGCCGTCCTCGATGCGCTGGCCGGGTTCCTCTATCAGCGCGCGACTCGGGTCATCGCCGTGACGCAGGGAATGCAACGCTCCTTCACCGCGCGGGGCATCGACGCCGGCCGGCAGGTCCTGATCACGAACGGCGCGGACACCGAGACGTTTCGGCCCGTGGCCGGTCTCGAGGTCACCGGGAACGCGTCCGCGACGAGCGAGGCCGCCCCGCCCGCAGCTCGCCCCATCACCGTGCTCTACGCCGGGACCCACGGGCTGATCCACGGCATGGAGGTCCTCCTCGACGCGGCAGAGATCCTGGAGCGCGAGGGGTTGGGGTCGGGTCACTCCGGATTCCGTTTCCTTCTCGTCGGCGACGGCGTGGCGAAGGGGGCGCTGGGGGAGGATGCGGCGCGCCGGGGACTCGCCTCGATCGAGTTCCGTCCCGCCGAGTCGCCCGCTGATCTCGCGGTTACGACCGCGGACGCCGATCTCTGCGTGGCGACGACGCGCAATCACCCATTCAGCGGTGAAACGATTCCGGTCAAGCTCTTCGACTACCTCGCCGCGGGCAAGCCGGTCGTGGCCGCGGTGAGCGGAGACGCGGCCGAGGTTGTGCGCGCATCGGGGGGCGGAGTCGTCACCGCGCCCGGGGACGGCGCGGCCCTGGCCGCCGCGATCGTCGAACTGGCGCGTGATTCACAGCGGCGACGGGCGATGGGCATGGCGGGGGCGGCCTTCGTGGAAGCGCACTACTCCCGGCGAGTCCTGGGCGAACGGCTGGCGGCGCTCTGCGAGGAAGTCGTGCGGCTCCGGCGGGGGCGGGATGTCGAGCCGGCGCCGCGCGGACTCGACGCGTTCGCCAAGCGGACCTTCGACCTGACCGCGGCCATCTTCGGGATCCTTCTGCTCAGCCCGGTCTTTCTCCTCCTGGCCCTGCTCGTGCGCGTCGATTCGCCGGGACCGGTGCTCTTTCGCCAGCGCCGCCCGGGGCGGGGCTCGCGCGAGTTCATCATGCTGAAGTTCCGCACCATGAGGATCGGAACGCCCGATCTCGCGACCCACCTCGTCGGTGAGGGAACCTCCTACGTGACCCGGATCGGACGGATGCTGCGACGGACCAGTCTCGACGAGCTGCCGCAGCTCTGGAACGTCCTGCGCGGCGAGATGAGCCTGGTCGGACCGCGTCCGGCTCTGTACAACCAGTATGACCTGATCGCGCTGCGGCAGGAGCGGGGCGTCGACGCGCTGCGGCCCGGCGTGACCGGCTGGGCGCAGGTCAACGGGCGCGACGAGATCCCGATGGATCGGAAGGTGGCGTTGGACGAGGAGTATCTCCATCGCGCCGGCTTCTTCTTCGACCTGTCGATCCTGGGGCGAACGGTCGCCGAGGTCTTCACCGGCCGGGGGACGCGGTAGTGGTGCCGGGCCCGGGGAGTTCCGCCATGCAACTTCTGATCACGATCGACACCGAGGAGGACGACGCCTGGTCAGGTCGCGTGCCGGTCACGACCGAGAACACCTCCTTTCTTCGGCGCTTTCAGGATCTGTGCGACGAGTTCGACCAGCGGCCCACCTGGTTGTGCACCGCCCCCGTGCTGGCCGATGAGCGGTTCCGGGACGGCCTCGGCGGGGCAGTCGCGGACGGACGGGCGGAGATCGGGGCGCACTTCCATCCCTGGTCCGCCGGTCCGTTTCCGCCGGAGACAGCCTCGCGGACCGTGGCGCAGGTCTATCCCCACGAGGTGTCGCCGGAGCTCTTTCGCGCGGGACTGGCGCGGATCGTCACGCTCGTGCGGGAACGCTTCGGCGTGGCGACGACGAGCTATCGCGCCGGGCGGTGGGGCTTCGTGGGTGCGCACGTGCCGCTCTTGCTGGAGCAGGGGATCAGGATCGACTGCTCGGTCACCCCGTTTCTGAGCTGGAGACGATTCAGCGGCGATCCATCGGGACGGGGAGGGCCGGACTTCCGCGGCGCCGCGCTCCGCCCCTACTTCGTCGATCCCGAGGATGTGCGGCGCTCGGGAGACTCGCGACTGCTCGAGCTGCCGATGACCGTCCTCGCGCCCCGCGGTCCGTTCATCGCGCGTCCCTCTCTCTGGCCGAGGCTCGATCGGCTGGCCGGATCGCTGGGGGGGAGGGCGCTGGCGCGGCTGCGCTGGACGCCGCAGCTCTTCCGTCCCTGGCCGGGACTTCGCCTCGAAGATCTGCTCCGGATGCGCGACACCGCGCGGGCGCTCGAGCTTCCCTACCTGATGTTGATGTTCCACAGCTCGGAGTTGATGCCGGGCGGATCGCCCTACTATCCAGACGCCCCATCGGTGGAACGGCTCTACACCAAGCTGCGCGGCCTCTTCGCGGCGATGCAGCGCGATCGCATTCCGGGAGCGACGCTGGCGCAGTTCGGCCTGCCGATCGTACATGCGGCCGACGCTGCGCCGGGGGCGGCGGTGGCGGAGGATCGATCGTGAGCCGCGAGGAGACGGGCGGCCGGGGTGACGCGACCCGGGATCTGCGCCTGTTGTTCGTGATCGGCGGGCTGGGGCCGGGCGGGGCCGAACGCCAGGCGGTCATGCTGCTGGAGCATCTGCCGAAGCATGGCGTCCGGCCGGTGTTGGCCTGCTTCGGAGGCTACGAAGAGGACCTGCAGCGCGTGCGGCGCGCGGGCGTCCCGATCCACCGGCTGCGCGTGCGCGCAGGAAAGCTGTGGCCGGTTCCGGTCTGGTCGACGCTGGCGCGCCTGATCGTGCATCACAGGATCGATGTCGTGCAGTCGTTTCTGACGACCTTCGACATCCTCGCCCCGACGCTTCGCCTCGTCCGGCCGGGGCTCCAGATCGTGACCAGTCGGCGCAGCACGTCCGAGGCGTTCTCGCAGCGCGATCTGGAGGCGCTGCGCTTCACGAACCGCTGGGCCGACGCCGTCGTGGGCAACTCCCGGGCGGTGCTCGAAAGCATTCGCCAGGTCGAACGCCTTCCCGACGGCAAGCTGGTCTGTATCCCGAATGGTTTCGACCTGCCGCCTCCGGTCGAACGCGAGGAACGAGCGGAAGCGCGGCGGCGGCTCGATCTCCCGTCCGACGCCTTCGTAGCGGCCTTCCCGGCCCACTTCCGGCCGGAGAAGCGGCACGACCGGCTCCCGCCGATCTGGGGCGCGCTGCGCTCCGCCTCCCCCGGGGCGATCCTGGCGCTCGCCGGCGATGGCGAGTTGAACGAGAACTATCGCGCGGTCGCCGCGAACGTGCGGGAAGCGTTCTCCGCCGCCGGGGTGGCGCCGATGGTACGCTGGCTCGGGGTCGTCCGCGACATGCGGTCTCTCTACGCCGCGTCCGACGTGGTCCTGAGCCTCTCCAACCGCGAGGGGATGAGCAACGTCATGATGGAAGCGATGGCCCACGCCCGGCCGGTGATCGCGACCAGTACCGGCGGCACGGAAGAGCTGATCCGGGACGGTCACAACGGGTATCTTGTGGAGGGCGATGATCCCGCGGCCGGCGCGCGGCGGCTCGCGGAACTGGCGGCTGACTCTGACCGGTGCCGGATCATGGGAGAGACGGCTCGTGCCGACCTCGGCGCACGCTTCTCGGTCGATCGCATGGTCGGCCGTTACGCTGATCTCTACCGGAAGCTGGCCGGCAGAGGCTGAAGCGGCACGCGGGGGCCGGCGTCCGGTCTCGAGACAGGGCGGGAAGGCGGAGCGGGACGACCGCGGCCGCCCCGCTCGGGGGAACATGACCTTGCGGAGGGTTCGATGCGCTCCAGCGCCGATGTTCTGAACGATCCGACCGGGCTTCTGCGGATCTTCTACGAGAATCTCCAGGAGGAGCTGCGCCGGGCCGACGAGTTTCTGCCGGGGGAACTGGCCGGGGAGTTCAAGACCTACTACGGGCGGCTGATCCGTCGCCCGCTCGCCGGTGCGGATCTCGAGACCGAAGTGCGTGGCGGATTGCGGAGCACCTACGGCCTGGCCCTGGATCGGATCCTGCGGCCAGGGCGGGGGCGCCCCGCGCGCGTGCTGGACGCAGGCTGCGGCTACGGGACCGAGTGTCTCCTCTATGCCTTCGCCGGGGCCGAGGTCACCGGCAATGACCTGCGCGAGCCGCGCGTCCAGACGGCGACCCGGCGGGGTGCGTTCTGGCAGAAGGAACTCGGCCGGCCGCTGGCCGTGCAGTTCCGGGCCGCGAACATCTTCGATCAGCCCGAGCGGTCGCACTTCGACCTGATCTGGGTCCACAACGCGATCACGCACATCCACCCGGTCGACGGATTCCTCCGACTCTGTCGCGAGCTCCTCGCGCCGGGCGGCGAGGTCGTGATCATCGACGTCAACAAGAGCAGCCTCCGCCGCCGCTTCGCCCCCTCCGACCACGATTCCGGCGCCGAGGGGAAGTACACCAGCCGGATCGATCCCGCGACCGGCAAGGAGGTGGTCTACGCCGTCGAGCGGGACCTGGGGCTCGCCGAGCAATGCCGGCTGGTGCGGGAGGCGGGACTCGAGGTCTCCTCGCGGGAGTGCTACCTGGGCGGGCACGCGCGGGCGGGTGAGTCGCTCTGGCGCGGGTTGCTGCGACCTCTCAGCCGCTCGCTGCCGGTCTCGTCGCTCCTGGGCAACCGCTACATCGTCGCGGGACGCCGGCCCGACTGACGGCGGAGGGTTGATGCGGCCGCGATCCCCGGCCGAGGATACGCGCGGACCGGACCGCGAGCAGCCGGGGCCCGGGCCGGGCGGGGCCGTGCTGCAGGAGTCGGCGAACGGCCGGACTCGTTGGCTTCGATGCACCGCCCCGGTCGCCATCCTCGCCACGGATCGTGTCTCCGAGATCGGCGGGCTGCTCCGGGAGGCGGAACGCGAGGTGGCCGGCGGGCGCCTGGCCGCCGGCTTCATCGCCTACGACGCCGCTCCGGGGCTCGATCGCTCGCTCGTGACGCGGAGAAGCGAGTCTCTCCCGGAAACGCCGCTCGAGGTCGCCGCGCGCCTGCCGCTCGCGTGGTTCGGCCTCTATGATCGCGCCGAGGAGATCGCGGAGCCCCCGCCCGCGTCCGCGCCCGCGCTGACCTGGCAGTCGGATCTCTCCCCGGAGGAATACCGCGACGGGGTGAGGCGGATCCGGGAGTGGATCGCCGCGGCGCACACCTACCAGGTGAACTTCACCCGCCGACTGCGCGCGCCCTTCTCCGGCGATCCCTGGGAGCTCTTCCGCGCGCTTCATCACGCGCAACGCGGATCCTTCTCCGCCTACATCGACACCGGCCGGTTCGCCGTCTGCTCCGCCTCGCCGGAGCTCTTCTTCCGGCGCGATCGCGAGCGGATCGTGATGCGGCCGATGAAGGGGACACGCCGGCGCGGCTGCACGCTGGACGAGGACGAAGTCCGCGCGACCGCTCTCGTCCTTTCGGAGAAGGATCGCGCCGAAAACCTCATGATCGTCGACATGGTCAGAAACGATCTCGGACGAGTCGCCGCGACCGGCAGTGTGCGGGTCGCGCGCCTCTTCGAGATCGAACGCTACGAGACGGTCTGGCAGATGACCTCCACCGTCGAGGCAGAGACCGGCGTGTCGTTCCCGGATCTCTTCCGGGGGCTCTTTCCCTGCGCCTCGGTGACCGGCGCCCCGAAGGTGCGCACCATGGAGCTGATCGCCGAACTGGAGCGAGAGCCGCGCGGCGTCTACTGCGGCGCGATCGGCTTTCTGGCCGCGGATCGGGCGCAGTTCAACGTGGCGATCCGGACCGTGAGCGTCGATCGGGCGCACGGGGTGGCGGAATACGGCACCGGGGGAGGCATCGTCTGGGACTCGGATCCCGAGGAGGAGGACGATGAGTGTCGCGCCAAGGCGGCCATCCTCACGGCGTCGCGCCCGGTCTTCCGACTCCTCGAAACGATGCGGTTGCGTCGATCGGGCCGCTACGTCCTGCTCGACCGGCACCTGCGGAGGATGGAGGGATCGGCCCGCTACTTCGGCTTCGTCTTCGACCGGGCCGAGGTCCGCTCGAGGCTCGAGGCCGAGGCGCGCGCCATCCTGGGGGGAGCCGCGGACTTTGTTCGCGGCGGAACCAAGGAGACCTCCTTCCGGGTGCGTCTCCTGGTCGACCGTGGCGGGAAGGTCGAGGTGGAGTGGAGCGAACTGGGGCCGGGATCGTTCGCGCGGGCGCTCAGAACCAGCCCGGAAGCCGCGCCGCCTCGCGCACCCTGGCGGGTGGAACTGGCCGCCGAGCCGGTCGATCCGGCCGATTGCTTCCTCTATCACAAGACGACCCACCGGGCGGTCTACGAGCGAGCCCGCGTGCCCGGACAGGATGACGTTCTGCTGTGGAACCGGGCCGGTGAGCTGACCGAGGCGACGGTCGCGAACCTGGTCGTGCGACTGGACGGCGCGTGGTTCACCCCCCCGGTGTGCTGCGGCCTCCTCGCGGGCACCTACCGCGATCACCTGCTCGAACGGGGGGTTCTGCGCGAGCGCGTGATCCGGCGGGAGGATCTGGCCCGATGTGAACGCATGGCGCTCGTCAACTCCGTCCGCGGCTGGATCGCGGTCCGGTTCGACTCCGGTCAGCGGCCGGCCGGCGCTCGTCGCTCGCAGACCGCGCGGTAGATCTCCTCCAGTTGGTCCAGCCACGGATCGAGTCCGTACCGATGCGCCACATCGCGGCGCGCTTGTTCGCCGATGGCCGCTGCCGCTGCGCCGCCGCCGGCCAGGGTCGTGATGAGCGCGGCGGCGAGGGCGTGCTCATCCCCGGGCGGCACGAGGCGGCCGGTCGATCCCTCCGTGAGCACGGTCGGGATCGCACCCACGCTGGAGGCGATAGGCGCACAGCCCGCCGCCATGGCCTCCAGGAGAGAGAGCGGCAACGCCTCGTTCAACGACGGAAGGACGAAGATCTCGGCTCCCCAGAGGAACGGGCGGACGTCCTCGGCCAATCCGGCAAAGACGACCTGGCGTTCGAGGCCGAGTGTTCGGGCCAGGCGCTCGAGTTCTCCCCGCAGCGGGCCGTCTCCGACCAGGGTCAGGCGCGCGTCAGGGATCTGCTCGGTGACGATGCGCCAGGCGCCGAGCAGGGTCGCGTGGTTCTTGACGTCGGTCAGGCTGGCGACGCAGACCGCGGAGTTCGGCTGCCGCCGCAGGTCGGGCGGAGGGTTGAAGCGGGCGGTGTCGACCCCGTTCGCGACCATGAAGAGCTTCGATTTCGGGAGTCCGATCGTCTCGAGGAGGAAGGCGGCCTGCAGTTCGTTCAGCGCCACCACCGCGTCGGCCCTCCGGAAGAGAAACCGGTCGGTCAGGATCCGGCGGCGTCCATGACGGTGGACGAAGCGACTGCTGTGGACATGGACCACGACCGCCACGCGCGGATGGAAGAGGCCGACGAACCGTCCCCAGACCGATGCCTCGTAGTTGTGCGCGTGGATGACGTCGGGACGAAAGCGCGCCACCGCGCCGAACAGGAAAGAGATGATCCGAGGGTCCATCCGGCTGCGGCGCGGCAGCGCCGCCACTTGCATACCGGCCGGCCGCGGCCGCGCGAGCAAAGGGCCATTGTCGCGATTGGAGAGGAGGAACGTGGCGTGACCGCGGCGCGCGAACTCGGCCGCGAGGGTGAAGCCGACGCTCTCGGCGCCGCCCAGCTTGCTCTGCGGGATCAGCTGGAGGATCCGCACGATGTCTCCCTCCGGGGCGCGCCCGCTTCCCAGGTGCGAAAGATGGCCGCCAGCCGGTCCATGCACGGGCCGCGCGCGTAGCGCTCCTCGACCATGGCGCGTGCGGCGAGGCACATGCGGGCGCGTCCGTCGACGTCGGCCGCCATCTCGGCGACGACCCGGGCGATGGCGTCAGGATCGCCGGGCGGCGCCAGTCGGCCCGTGACTCCGTCTTCGATCGCCTCGGGGATCCCGACCGCGTTCGAGCCGAGGGAAGGAACCCCGCACGCCATCGCTTCGAGCAGCACGTTCGGCAGGCCGTCCCTCGCTCCCCGCGGGCCGACCACGCTCGGCATCACGAAGATGTCGGCCGCGCGATACTCCGACGGCAGCAGATCCTGCTCCATCGCGCCGGGCAGCTCGACGATCCCGCCGAGTCCCAGTCCGGCGATCAGCGACTCGAGGGCGGGGCGCATCGGTCCCTCGCCGATGATGCGGTAGCGAACGTCGACGCCCCGATCGCGCAACCGGGCGCAGGCGGCCACGCCGTGCTGGAACCCCTTGGCGGCGGAGAGGTTGCCGACCGAGAGGAGACGCAGCGGTTCCGCGGGGTGAGGCCGGCCGCCGCGCACGGCCTCGTTCATCGCGAAGCGCGCGAGGTCGATGCCGTGCGGCTGGTAGTGGATCCGCGCCACCACTTCGGCGGGGAGGACCGACGCGAAGTACTCGAGGTTGGCGTGGTTGCACGTGCAGCCGAGGGAGGCGTCCCGGAGGATCGTCCGGAGCGCAGGAAGCGTTTGGTGGCGCCGGTTGTAGATGTCGTTGCCCGCATGGGTCCAGGTCCCGTAGGGGATGTCGGCCAGGGCGGCGATCCACCAGGCGGCCCGCCCCGGCAGGCTGGCCCAGTAGGCCCAGATCAGGTCGAATCTCCCGCGACGGGCCTCGAGCGCGAAGAGACAGCACTTCGGGAAGATCGCGAGCGTCTTGACGAGGATCGCGGGGTGGCTGGCCGTATCCAGGATGGCGCGAAGGAGCGTCGGGATCGCGCGGTGCGGCCGGGTGAGCAAGGCCCGCAGCGATGCTGTGATCGTCCGCGCGGTCAGGTATCCCTCCTGGTGGATCCGGAATCGTTCGCGCAGGCGCTGCGCGCCGGGCCCGTCCGCCAGCCGGCCCCGCAGGCAGAAGATCTCGATCTCGAAGCCTCGCGCGGCCATCTCCTCCAGTTCGGCGACGGGAAAGGTCCCCGCCTTGTCGGGCAGGTCGGTGAAGATGTACGCGAGGCGCATGCCTTCCATCCCTGGATTGGTGCGTGCTTCCCGGGGCCGTGACTCGTGCCCGGCGAGGATAGGGTGCCTCCTGCCCGTATTCAAGGTCGCGCGGCTGAGCACCCCGCCGCGATGACGCGGGGTGGACGATCGCGGGGACCGATCAAAAAACGCACCGCCCGGCATCCACGGGGAGCGGATGCCGGGCTGGGTGTGGATTCCGTCCGAGCGCGACTCAGCCGCCGCAGCACCCGGAGAAGGTCGAGGTCGGCTTCGCCTTCCAGGAGGTGTGCCAGCAGCCGGCCTTGGCCGGCGCACCGCAGCAGGAGTGGGTCGCACGCACGCGGGCGGGGGCACAGGCGCTCGACGAGGCCGATCCGCACGCCGTGCCGCACGCGGCCATCTGCGCGGGGGTGCACGGAGTGCCGCAGGCGCCCGCCTTGGCCACGGTTCCGCACGGCTTCGCACATGCGCTCGTCTTGGCAGCACTGCCGCACGGGGTGGCGCACGGGGTGCCGCACGGCGTGCCGCAGGGAGCCATGGCGCCGCTGCCGCACGGGGCGCCGCCGACGTTCCGCCGGATCTTGATCACCCGCGGCGCGCCGCAGGGCGATCCGCAGCCGCCCTTCATCTCTCCGAACAGGGTGGAGGAGGGAGCGGGTCCGCGATACCAGACATGACCCGGGTCGTGGGAGACGTGAGTGCCGGCGCTGCCGCGGGCAACCCAGCTCGGGCCACATCCCGCCGCGACTCCGCCACACCCGGGCGCGCCGCCGCAGGGAGCCATCGACGCCTTTGCGTCGCATCCCGCGGTGTGGCCGGGATGGCAGTCGGCCAAGGCCGGGCCGGCTGTGATCAGGGTCAGCGCCAACAGGACCAGGAACGAACGCTTCATGAATCAGGCCTCCTCCCGGGGTGACGCCGGGCGGTTAGGGTCGGACGACAGGGACAAATGGACGATGCGACCGGAGCCGCGGATCACGTGCGGAACCTCTCTCCAGGTTCCGGCGCCCGCCAAGTATAGCCGTTTCCGGGGCGGGCCGTCATCAACACACGCCAGGCCGGCCGGCGGTTCCCTCGTTTGGGGTGAGGGTGGGCGGGCCGGCGTCGACGCTCGGGTCCGAAACGAGACTCGAAGTATCGGAAAAATCCGGAAGGAGTGCGACAGACTCCTCGGATCCTTGACACCCCTCCTCGCAACCCGTTACCTTCTGCCGTTCGCATTCAGGGAAGGGGATCTATGCGGCCATTTCTTTTCCCCAAGTGGTCCAACACGATAAGGCCAATCGCCACGGCCCTCATGGCGGGAGGCCTTGTCTATGTCGTCTTCCTCGCCGTCTATGGCGGCTCGGGAAAGACGACCAATGTCGGCTACCAGCCGCGGCAGCCGGTGGCGTTCAGCCATGCCCTCCACGCGGGGGAGCTCGGGCTGGACTGCCGCTACTGCCATACGTCGGTGGAACGGGCGGGGCACGCCGCCATCCCTCCCACGCAGACCTGCATGAATTGCCATGCGCAGATCCGGGCCCAGAGCCCCAGGCTGCTGCCGGTCCGCGACAGCCACGCCTCGGGTCTCCCGGTGGAGTGGGTGCGGGTGCACGATCTGCCCGACTACGCCTACTTCAATCACAGCGTGCACGTGAACCGCGGCATCGGCTGCGTTTCCTGCCACGGCCGGGTCGACAAGATGGAAGTGGTCTACCAGGACCAGCCCCTGACGATGGGGTGGTGCCTGGACTGTCATCGCAACCCGGAACGTCACCTGCGTCCGGTGGAAGCGGTGACGAAGATGGACTACGCGCCGGGCGAGCCGCAGGCCGACTTTGGCCGGCGTTTGCGCGACGCTCACACGATCAACCCCCCGACGGATTGCTCAGCATGTCATCGCTAGACGAACACGTGGGACCCGGCCCGGACCGGGACGACGCCGGGGACGGCGCCCGGGAAGCCGGAAAGGGCGGCGTTCCGCGGACGCCGAGCCATTGGCGCAGCCTCGAAGACCTCGCCCGTACGCCCGAGTACCTCGAAGCGGCCGGTCGCGAGTTTCCGCCGGGCGCCTCCGAGCTGCCGGCGAACACCCATTCGCGCCGCGGCTTCCTGCAGGTGATGGGCGCATCGCTCTCGCTGGCGGGAATGACCGGGTGCCGCTGGCCGCGCGAGAAGATCCTGCCGTTCGCGCGCCGCGACCCGGGCCACGATCCCGGCGTCGCACTCCGCTATGCCACTGCTTGCGAGGCCGGTCCGGGCGTGCAGGGGCTCCTCGTGACCAGCTACGACGGCCGTCCCGTGAAGATCGAGGGCAACCCGCGCCATCCGATCAACCACGGCGCCGCCGACCTGCTGGCGCAGGGGAGCCTCCTCGGGCTCTACGATCCCGACCGCAGCAAGGCGGTGATCAAGAAAGAGGGCCGGGGGCGCTTCCGGTCCGAGTGGGGCGCGTTCGAGGCGTTTTGGGCGGAGCGATCGGCGGGCTGGAAAGGGCGAGGCGACGACCTCTGCATCCTCGCGCCGCCGTCGTCGTCTCCGACGCGGGCCGCGATGCAGGCCCGGCTCCAGGCGGTCTATCCCGCCGCTCGCTGGCACGAGTGGGAACCTTGGCACCGCGCGGCGGAGCGGGAAGGCGCGCTGCTCGCGTTCGGCCGCCCGTGGCGGACGCACCTTCGCCTCGAGCCGGCGCAGGTGATCGTCGCCCTGGATGACGACTTCCTCTTCGATCATCCCGAGGCGCTGCGCCTCGCGCGCGAGTTCGCAGCCGGACGGCGCGGTGACGGCTTCCGCATGAATCGTCTCTACGTGGCCGAGAGCGCGATGACGCAGACCGGCGGGATGGCGGATCATCGGCACGCGACCGCCCCCTCGCAGATGCCCGCGCTGGTCGCCGGCTTGGCGGCCGCGGTCTATGCCAAGCTCGGGGCGCAGATGCCACCTGCGCTCGCGCCGGTGGCTCGAGAGGCGTCTCGTTTCGCCTCGTCGTCTCCCTTCGTGCAGATGGCGGCCGAGGATCTGGCCGGCCATCGGGGACATGCCGTGGTCACGATCGGCCCGCGCCAGCCGGCCGCGCTGCATGCCCTGGTCGAGGCCCTCAATGCCGCGCTGGGAGCCGAGGGGACAACCGTCACCCATACTCTGATCGAGGATGAGGCGCGATCGTCTCCGGATCAGTCGCTGCGCGAGCTGGTCGAGGCGATGCGCTCGGGTGCGGTCGGCACGCTGGTCGTGCTTGGCGGCAATCCGGCGTTCGATGCGCCCGCGGACCTCGACTTCGCCGGCGCGCTCAAGGGTGTGCGCACCGCCCTTCGCCTGGGGCTCCACGAGGACGAGACGACCCAGGCCTGCTTCGACCAGTGCGAGGAGGCGTGGCATCTCCCCGAGGCGCACTACCTGGAGTCGTGGGGCGACCTCCGGGCGTGGGACGGCACGCTGAGCATCGTCCAGCCGCTCATCGCCCCCCTCTACGACGGCCGCACGGCGATCGAAGTCGTGGCCGGTCTGGCGGGGACGGGGCAGCCTAAGGGGTACGAGCTGGTCCGGGAGACGATCGCGTCCCGGCTCGGCGCAGTTTCCACCGCGGATCCGTTCTTCGAGCCGGCCTGGCGTCGACTCCTCGAAGAGGGTCTGCTCATCGATTCCGCGCGCCCGGCCGGGGCCCCGGAGCTCAGGAGCGACTCGGTGGCCGCGGCCCTGGCGGCGATGGCCCTGCCCGAGGCGCGTTCCGCCGCAACCGCGCTCGAGATTCTCTTCGCCCCCGATCACCGGGTCTGGGACGGGCGGTACGCCAACAACGCGTGGCTGCAGGAGACGCCCGACCCGCTGACCAAGATCACCTGGGACAGCGCGGTGTTGCTGAGCCCGGGCACGGCGGCCCAGTTGGGCGTGAAGGCCGATGATCTCGTCACGATCAAGGTCGGTGGTCGCTCGGTCGATCTGGCGGCCTACCTCATGCCGGGGACTGCGCCCTTCACTGCGGTGGTGCATCTCGGGCACGGGCGGCGGCAGGCCGGCCAGGTGGCGGACGGGCGCGGCTTCGACGTCTACCCGCTGCGGACCACGGAGGGATTCTGGTCGGCGGGCGCCGCGGCGCTTTCGGCGACCGGCCGCTCCTACCCGTTGGCCTGCACGCAGAACCACCATGCCATCGATGCGATCGGGCAGAAGGGGATCGATGAGCGCCTGCCGGTCCTGATCCGCGAGGCAACCCTCGGCCACTACCGCGAACATCCGGAGTTTGCCCGGCACGCGGTCCACCATCCTCCGCTCGAGTCGCTCTGGCCGGAGCACGTCTACGACGGCCATCGCTGGGGAATGGCGATCGATCTCTCGTCCTGCACCGGTTGCAGCGCTTGCGTCGTGGCCTGCACGGCCGAGAACAACGTGCCGGTCGTGGGCAAAGAGCGGGTGAGCGAGGGGCGCGAGATGCACTGGCTGCGCCTCGACCGGTACTTCACCGGTGAACCTGAGTCGCCGGCCGTCGCCTACCAGCCGGTCGCCTGCGTCCATTGCGAGATGGCCCCCTGCGAACAGGTCTGCCCGGTGGCGGCGACCGTGCACGACAGCGAAGGGCTCAACGTGATGGTCTACAACCGCTGCATCGGGACGCGCTACTGCTCGAACAACTGCCCCTTCAAGGTGCGTCGTTTCAACTTCTTCAACTACCGGAAGGGGCTGACCGCGACGGAGAAGATGGCGATGAACCCCGATGTCACGGTGCGCAGCCGCGGCGTGATGGAGAAGTGCACCTACTGCGTCCAGCGGATCGAGGCGGCCCGGATCACGGCGAAGAACGAGAACCGGGCGGTGCGGGACGGCGATGTCACCCCGGCCTGCGCCCAGACCTGTCCGACGCAGGCGATCGTCTTCGGCGATCTCAATGATCCGGCCAGCCGCGTGGCGAAGCTGCAGGCGGACGCCCGCTCCTACGCCATGTTGTCGGAGCTGAACATCAAGCCGCGCACCCTCTACCTGGCGAAGCTGCGCAACCCGGCCGGGGAGGACGGTCACGGCGGGCACGGAGGGGATGACGCGCACGGCGGCGCGCCGACCGCGGACGAGGCGGGGCAGGGAGGACATCATGAGGGCTGAGTCTGCGGCCCCCGCGCTGATCGACACCACGACGATCGAGGACCCGACCCGGCGCCAGCCCCTGGTCATCGGCCGGAACGACTTCGGGACGGTCACCGACACGGTCTGCGGGATCGTGGAGCGGCCGGCCCCGCCGCGGGCCTGGTACATCGCCTTCGGGATCTCGGTCGCCCTGACCGTGGTCCTCTTCGCGATGATCGGCTACCTCTTCTTCACCGGGATCGGGGTCTGGGGGCTCAACAACCCCGTCGGCTGGGCCTGGGACATCACGAACTTCGTCTTCTGGGTCGGCATCGGCCACGCCGGGACGCTCATCTCGGCGATCCTCTTCCTCTTCCGGCAGCAGTGGCGCACCGGGATCAACCGCTTCGCAGAGGCGATGACGATCTTTGCCGTCATCTGCGCGCTCGTCTTCCCCACCATCCACGTCGGGCGGCCCTGGCTGCTCTTCTGGGTCTTTCCCCTGCCCAACACGATGGCGATGTGGCCGAACTTCCGCTCGCCGCTCCTCTGGGACGTCTTCGCGGTCAGCACCTATGCGCTCGTCTCGGCCATGTTCTGGTACATGGGGATGATCCCGGACCTCGCGACCCTGCGCGACCGGGCGAAGACCAAGGTCCGGGCCCTCATCTACGGCCTGCTCGCGCTCGGCTGGCGCGGGAGCAACCGGCAGTGGCACCGCTACGAGGTCGCCTACATGCTGCTGGCGGCCCTGGCGACCCCGCTCGTCCTCTCGGTGCACAGCGTGGTGAGCTTCGACTTCGCCACCTCGCAGCTCCCCGGCTGGCACGCGACGATCTTCCCGCCCTACTTCGTGGCCGGGGCGATCTTCTCGGGCTTCGCCATGGTGATGACGATCCTGATCCCGACACGCCAGTTCTTCGGATTGAAGGAGATCATCACGAGGCGGCACCTCGAGATCATGTCCAAGGTGCTCCTCGCGACCGGGCTCATGGTCGGGTTCGCCTACGGCACCGAGTTCTTCATGGCGTGGTACAGCGGTAACCCCTACGAGGGCTTCACGTTCCAGAATCGCGCCTTCGGCCCCTACGCCTGGGCCTACTGGATCATGGTGAGCTGCAACGTCCTCGTCCCCCAGCTCTTCTGGTCGAAGAAGATGCGGACCAACCTCTGGGTCCTCTTCTTCGCCTCGATCCTGATCAATGTGGGGATGTGGTTCGAGCGCTTCGTCATCATCGTCAGTTCGCTGCACCGGGACTTCCTGCCGGCCGCGTGGGGCTACTTCCGCCCCACGGCGGTCGACATCCTGACCTTCGCCGGCACCTTTGGTCTCTTCTTCACCCTCTTCCTCCTCTTCGTCCGCTACCTGCCGATGGTGGCGATGGCGGAGGTGAAGACGGTGATGCCGCAGGCGAAAGCGCACGGGCACGTCGGCACCGGCGACTACCGGGGTGACATCCCCGGCCAGCACGACACGAGTCACAGCCAGGAATTGCTGGAGGGCGGCCGGAAATGAGCGGCCACGATCACGAGCGAGGAGGCGCGACGGTGGGAGCGCCCGGCGCGACGGCCAACGGCGGAGCGCCGCCGTTGTGGGGGCTGCTGGCCGAGTTCCAGACGGTGCCGGAGCTCTTCCGTGCGGTCGAACGATGCCGGGAGGCCGGATTCCAGCGCTGGGACGTCCACACGCCCTTTCCCGTGCACGGCATGAACAACGCGATGGGGATCAAGCACACCAAGCTGCCGCTCTTCGTCCTGGGGGGCGGGCTGACCGGCATGGGGCTCGCGATCCTGATGCAGTGGTGGATGAATGCCGTCGACTATCCCCTCATCATCAGCGGCAAGCCTTTCTTCTCGCTGCCGGCCAACATCCCGGTCATGTTCGAGCTGACCGTGCTCTTCAGCGCGCTGGGGAGCTTCCTCGGCATGCTGGCCTTCAACCTGCTGCCGGAGTACAGCCACCCGCTCTTCCGGAGCGAGCGGTTCCGCCGGGCCACGCAGGACCGTTTCTTCATCAGCGTCGAGGCGCGCGACCCCCAGTTCGACGAATCGCGCGTGCGGAAGCTCCTCGAGGAGCTCGGCAGCGCGCACGTCGAGCGGATCGAGGAGGAGGCGTAAGATGAGCCCGAAGCTCCCGATCCCGCCTCTGGGCCCGGTGCCGCGCTGGTTGACACTCGGGATCCTCCTCCTGGCGGCCGCCTCCTTCATCCCGATCGCGCTCATCGCCCGCGAGCGAGCCACGCGCGTCGATCGCCCGCGCCTGCAGATCATCCCCGACATGGACCAGCAGCCGCGCTTCAAGGCGCAGCAGGCCAACGCGCTCTTCGCCGACGGGCGGGCGGCCCGGCCGCCGGTCCCCGGGACCGTGCCGGTCGGCCACGCGCGGCTCGATGACCACCTCTACCGCGGCGTCGCCGGCGGGACCTGGGCCGAGAGCTTCCCGTTCACGCTCACTCCGGAAGTGGTGCAGCGGGGACGGGAGCGGTACGGGATCTACTGCGCCATGTGCCACGGCCTCTCCGGCGCGGGGGACGGGATCGTCCACGCCCGCGCGCTCCGCCTCCAGGAGGGGACCTGGACGCCGCCGTCGAACCTGCACGACCAGGTCGTGGTGGAGCGTCCGGTGGGGCACCTCTTCAACACCATCACCAACGGCATCCGGAACATGCCGGCCTACGGCTCGCAGATCCCGGAGCGTGACCGGTGGGCCATCGTGGCCTACGTTCGGGCCCTGCAGCGAAGCCAGCGCGCGCCGGTCGAGGATGTGCCGACCGAGATGCGCGATCAGTTGCGGTAACCGAAGGGGAAAGGACCATCATCGTGCGTGCGGACGCGCCGAAACTGGACGACCTGGGGGCCTCCCTCGAACGCCTGGCGCCTGCCCTGGTCAGGGGCGGCCTGGTGGTCGGAGTGGTGGGGCTGGCCGGCGCCGTCGTCTCCGCCGTGGCCGGTCCCGGCGGACTGCCCCGGCTCTATCCGAGCTGGCTGGTCGGTTTCTCCTTCTGGCTCACCGTGACCCTGGGCGCCCTCTTCTTCACCATTCTCCAGCACCTGGTGCGGGCGGGCTGGAGCGTGGTCGTACGTCGCCTGGCCGAAGCGATGGCGCTGAACCTGCCGCTGGTCGCCCTCTTCTTCCTCCCGCTGGTCTTTGGGCTCGGAGAACTTTACCCCTGGGCCCGGCCCGAGGAGGTCCAGCGGAGCGAACTCCTGCAGCACAAGGCCGGGTGGCTCAACCCGACCCTCTTTATCGGCCGCTGGGTCGTCTATTTCCTCCTCTGGTCGTGGCTCGCCCGGTGGTTCTGGAGCCGCTCCACCGCGCAGGACCGCGCCGGCAGTCCCGATGAGATCGTCTCGATCCACAAGCGGATGGAGAAGTGGTCCGCTCCCTCGATCATCCTCTACGCCGTCACGTTAAACTTCGCCTCCTTCGATCTGTTGATGTCCCTCGCTCCGGAGTGGTACAGCACGATCTTCGGCGTCTACACCTTCGTCGGGGGGCTGGTCGGGTTCCTCGCCCTCTTCAGCATCGCGGTCGCCCTGCTGCAGCGCTCGGGGCGGATGCGCGGCGTGACCGACGAGCACTGGCACGACCTCGGCAAGCTCGTGTTCGCCTTCACCGTATTCTGGGCCTACATCGCCTTCAGCCAGTACATGTTGATGTGGTACGCCAACATTCCGGAGGAGACGATCTGGTTCAAGCCACGCCTGCAGGGCGCCTGGACGCCGCTGTCGTGGCTCCTGCTCTTCGGGCACTTCTGGATCCCGTTCTTCCTCCTGCTGCCGCGCTTCGTCAAGCGGACGCCGAAACTGCTCGGCCCGATCGCGGCGTGGGTGGTGTTCATGCACTACGTCGACATCTACTGGATCGTGATGCCGACGTTGAGTCCGGAGCGGGTGTCGCCGCATCCGGCGGATCTGCTGGTGGTGGTGGGCCTCGGCGGCTTCTGGCTGGCGGCGACCGCTCATCGCCTGCGCCGCGTCTCGCTGGTCCCGACGCGGGACCCGCGGCTGGTCGAGTCTCTGAACTTCGAGAACGCGTGAGGAAGCCGTGTCGGCCGCATCGATGAAAAAAGACGATGACCCCCGCGCGCCCGAGACGATCGTCGCCGGCGTCCTGGGGGCGATTCTGGTGTTTGCGATCATCGTGGGTCTGCAAGCCCTCTTCTATACCATGCAGGACGTGGAGAGGGGGGATAAGGTGATCAAGGTGGCTCCGGAAGAGCTGACGCGCCTGCGTGCCGAACAGACGGAGCGGATCGGGCAGTACCGCTGGGTCGATCCGGTCGCCGGCGTCGCCACGCTGCCGATCGAACGCGCGATGGAGCTGACGGTTCGCGACCAGGGACGACTGCCGAACGCCACGGTCGCCCCTCCGGGGGCCGCCGCCGGTCCGGGTGGCGCAACCGGGATGCCCGACCGGGCATCGAACTAAGGTTGTCATGAAGAATGCAAAGAGGACAACGAGCTTTCTAGGCGCCGGCCTCATGGTCTGCCTCGGTCTTCTCGCCAGCCGGCCGGCCGCGGGCGAGGCGGAGACCGGTACAGCCCCGGAATCAGGTCGGGTCGCGGTCGAGACGTCCGGGGTCCCGTCCGGGGCGCCGTCCGTCCGGCACGCGCCGGTGCCGGCGGATGCGAGCGAGGGACGGATGGAGCCCCTTCCGGACGAGCTGGAGGGGGTCGGCATCACCGAGCATCTCGACGCCCAGATCCCGCTCGATCTCGAATTCACGGACGGAGAAGGGAAGATCGTCCGCCTGCGCGACCTCTTCGACGGCCAGCGGCCGGTCGTCTTCAACCTCGCCTACTACACCTGCCCGATGCTCTGCACCCTCGTCCTCAACGGAGTGGCCGACGCGATGAACGGCGTGGGGCTGACGCTGGGGCGCGACTACACGGCCTTCGTCGTCAGCATCGACCCGGCCGAGACGGCCGGTCTGGCGCGGGCCAAGCGCGACGCCTACCTGCGCCTCTACCAGCGGGGGGCGGGGCCGGAGGCGTGGCGCTTCTTCGTCGGGCGGGAGGACCAGATCCAGGCTCTGGCCGACGCGGTCGGGTTCCACTACCGGTACGACCGGAAGTCGAACGAGTTCATCCACACCGCGGCGACGTTCGTGCTGACGCCCGACGGGCACGTCTCCCGGTACCTCTATGGGATCGAGTACGAGCCGCAGACGTTCCGGTTGTCGTTGCTGGAGGCGGCTCAGGGTCGTATCGGCACTACCGTGGACCGACTGGTGCTCTACTGCTTCCACTACGACGCTGAATCGGGCCGCTACGCGCCGATGGTGATGAACATCGTGCGCCTCTTCGGAGGCCTGACGGCGCTGGCGGTGGCGGTTTTCCTGCTCATCCTGCGGGCCGGCGATCGGCGCCGGCGCCGCCTGGCCACATCGGGGGCACCTTCGTGAAGCGCGTCTTCTGGGGCATCGTGTACGGCTTTCTCGGTGGCATCGTCCCTGCCATCCTGGCCGCCGGCCCGGCCGCGGCGTCGACCCGGCCCGATTTCTGGATGCCGGTGCGCGGATCGACCACGGCCCACAGGGTCGACTGGTTGTTCAATTTCATCCTCGTGATCTCGATCGTCTTCTTCCTCATCGTCGTCTCTCTGATGACGCTCTTCGTCGTGCGCTACCGGAGGCGGAAGGGTCGCGAGGCGGAGCCGACGGCGCACCACAATACCGCCTTGGAGCTGACCTGGAGCATCATCCCGCTCATTCTGCTGCTGGTCATCTTCGCCTTCGGCTTCAAGATCTACCTCGACATGTCGGTGCCGCCGCAGAACGCGGTCCAGATCGGCGTCACCGGACAGAAATGGGCGTGGTCGTTCACCTATCCAAACGGGTACGTCGACGCCAATCTGCACGTGCCGGTCAACACGCCGATCGAGCTGACCCTGACGTCGGAGGATGTGATCCACTCGCTCTTCATCCCCGCCTTCCGGGTGAAGAAGGATGTCGTGCCGGGACGCTACAACAAGACGTGGTTCGAGGCGACGACTCCGGGCGAGTTCACCCTTTTCTGCGCGGAGTACTGCGGGAGCGCCCATTCCGACATGCTCGCCCGCGTCATCGTCCACGAGCCGGGCGGCTACGAGGCGTGGATGGAAGAGGCCGCCAACTGGATCGACAAGGTGACGCCGGTGGAAGCGGGGGAGAGGCTCTACCAGACGCTGGGGTGCATGGGCTGCCACTCCGTGGACGGCGGCGCCCGGGTCGGCCCGAGCTTCAAGGGACTGCTCGGCACGCAGGGCGCGCTGAAGGACGGATCGACGGTGCTGAAAGACGAGAACTACGTTCGCAGTTCCATTCTCGAGCCGGCCTCGCAGGTCGCCGCCGGGTACGAGGCCGTGATGCCGACCTACAAGGGGCGGATCAAGGACAAGGAGATCACGGTCATCATCGAGTACCTGAAGACGCTGAAGTAGGGACAGGAGTAGAGCCACGAAAGGTCCCGGTTCGTCCGGGAGAACGGAAGATCGTCGACATGAGCACGAGCACCACCATCGACCGGACCGGTTCCGGGCCGGCGGGGAACGCGGCGGGGGGGAACTACCTCAGCCATGCCCACGGGCTGAAGTCCTGGGCCTTCACGCTCGACCACAAGCGCATCGGCATCATGTACCTGGTCTCGATTCTGGGAGCGTTTCTCCTCGGCGGGATTCTCGCCCTGCTCATGCGGACGGAACTCCTGGGCCCGCGCCCCACGATCATGGGGGCGGAGACCTACAACCGCGTCTTCACCCTGCATGGCGCGGTCATGATCTTCCTCTTCATCATCCCGGGGATCCCGGCGGCGCTGGGGAACTTCATCCTGCCGATCATGCTCGGGGCCAAGGACGTCGCCTTCCCGAAGATGAACCTGGGGAGCTACTACCTCTATGTCGTGGGCGCGATCTTCTCCGTCGTCGCGATCGTGGCGGGCGGGGTCGATACCGGCTGGACCTTCTACACGCCGTACGCGACCACGACGAGCGGACCCGTCGTCTGGATGACGCTCGGGGCCTTCATCCTGGGGTTCAGCTCGATCTTCACGGGGATCAACTTCATCGTGACGATCCACAAGATGCGGCCCGAGGGGATGACCTGGTTTCGGATGCCGCTCTTCCTCTGGTCGCTCTATGCCACCGCCATCATCCAGGTGCTCGCCACGCCGGTGCTCGGGATCACGCTGCTCCTCCTGATCGTGGAACGGGCCCTCGGGGTCGGCATCTTCGATCCCGCCCTGGGCGGCGACCCGGTTCTCTACCAGCACTTCTTCTGGTTCTACTCCCACCCGGCCGTCTACATCATGATCCTGCCGGCCATGGGGATCATCAGCGAGCTGGTCTCGACCTTCAGCCGCAAGCACATCTTCGGCTACAAGGCGATCGCCTACAGCTCGATCGCCATCGCCGTGATCGGCTTCCTCGTCTGGGGGCACCACATGTTCACCAGCGGCCAGTCCTCGCTCGCGAACACCATCTTCAGCTTCCTGACCTTCGCCGTGGCGATTCCCTCCGCCATCAAGGTCTTCAACTGGGTCACGACGATGTACAAAGGTTCGATCAGTCTCGAGACTCCCATGCTGTACGCCTTGTCGTTTCTCTTCCTTTTCGCGATCGGAGGGCTGACCGGGCTCTTCCTCGGCGCGCTCGCGACCGACATCCACCTGCACGACACCTACTTCGTCGTCGCGCACTTCCACTACGTCATGATGGGAGGGACGGTCATCGCCTTCCTCGGCGGGCTCTTCTACTGGTGGCCGAAGATGGTCGGCCGGATGTACGACGAGACGACCGCGCGGTGGGGGGCGCTCCTCATTTTCGTCGGGTTCAATCTGACCTTCTTCAGCCAGTTCATCATGGGCAGTCAGGGGATGCCCCGGCGTTATTTCAACTACCTGCCGGAGTTCACCCCCTACCACCAGGCGTCCACCATCGGTTCCTACATCATGGCGGTCGGATTCGTGCTCGCCGCGGTCTCTTTGATCAAGTCGCTGACGAGCGGCCGGCCGGCGCCGGCCAACCCGTGGGGAAGCAACACGCTGGAGTGGAAGTGCTCCTCGCCGCCGCCGCACGACAACTTCGCCTCGGCGCCGTCGGTGGGCGACCCCTACGACTACGGCTCGCTCTCCTACGACGAGGCGACGAAGAGTTGGATGGAGAAATCGCCGGGGCGTTGAGCCGGGCGGGGATCGCGGCCGCCGCGGGAACGGCGCGGCCGAAGCTTGCGTCCCGCGAAGGCGGAGGACGCGGAACGAGAGGTCTGAAGGAGACGACATGGCGACAGCCCACGACACCGGCCACGCGCCTGCGGGCGGCCATTCGAAGCACCTGGCGCATCACTTCCAGAGCATGGGGCAGCAGCACCAGGCCGGGAAGACCGGGATGTGGCTCTTCCTCTCGACGGAGATCCTGCTTTTCAGCGGCCTCTTCTGCGCCTATGCCGTCTACCGGCACAACCACCCGGAGATCTTTCTCTACGCCCACCAGTTCCTCGACAAGACTCTGGGCGGGATCAACACGCTGGTCCTGATCCTGAGCAGCTTCACCGCCGCCTGGGCGGTGCGGGCGGCCCAGCTTGGTCAGCGGCGTCTCCTGATCAGCCTGATCCTGGTGACCCTGGTCTGCGCGATCGGCTTCATGGGGATCAAGGCGATCGAATACGAGCACAAGTGGAAGCACGGGCTTCTCTGGGGGCAACGGTTCAGCCCGGATACGCACGCGGAGCCTGGCAGCGAAGCGGGCGGACACGGTGCCGCAGAGACGGCGACCGAAGGGGACGTTGCGGTCAATCCCGCCGGTCCCGGGGCGGTCCCTCCGGGGGTTGCGACCACCACGCCCTCGAATCCGCTCGACGTCCACACGAATCTTCCGGCGGCGGCCCCCGCTCCGGCGGGCCTCGCGCGGGAAACGGCCGAAGGGGCCGGCGCGTCGGGCCACGCGGTGGTGGACCGTCCGCGCAACGCCCAGGTCTTCTTCGGCATCTACTTCTCGATGACGGGACTACACGCGCTGCACGTCATCGCGGGGATGCTGGCCTGGATCTGGGTGCTGCGGCGCGCCATTCGGGGCGACTTCGGCGCGGCCTACTTCACTCCGGTCGAACTGGTGGCGCTCTACTGGCACCTGGTCGACCTGATCTGGATCTACCTCTTCCCGCTGCTCTACCTGATTCACTAGGCGAGGACATGGAGATGACAACGCGCACGCCGAAACATGAGGGGACGGGGCACGGCCACGACGACCACGGCCCGAGCCACGGCCACGACGACCGCGGCCCCGGCGACCGCGGCCACGACGGCCACGGCGTGGGGCACGTCCTCCCGATGAAGGTCCTGGGAGCGGTCTTTGCCGGGCTCGTGGTCCTGACCTGGATCACGGTGGCGGCGACCTGGGTCGATCTCGGGGCGATGAACCTCTGGCTGGCGATGGCGATTGCCACCGTCAAGGCGTCCCTGGTCGCCCTTTACTTCATGCATCTGCGCTGGGACCGGCCGATCAACGGGATCATCTTCCTCGGGACGCTCCTCTTCGTCCTGCTCTTCGTCGGGATCGCACTGACCGACACGGCGAGCTATCAACCGGAGATGATTCCCGGGTACTCGCCCGCGATGCCTCAATAGGGACCAGGGCGCAGCGACGCACCAGGAGGACGGATGAGCACGACAGGGACCGGATCCGAGAAGGGGACGCCGCCTCCCGGCGCCGGCAAGCTGGCCATGCGGCTCTTCCTGGCGGCGCTCGCCGTGCTCTTCGCGGCGAGCATGGTCGGCTACCTCGTCGTCCGCCTGCGCGCGCCGGAGTGGCCGCCCGAGGGAAGCCCCCGCCTGCCGGCCGGCCTGTGGATCAGCACGTTGATCCTCCTGGCGAGCAGCGGGACGATGGCGGGAGCGTTGGCGGCGATCCGGGATGGCCGCGCGGGAGCGCTCCGCAACTGGCTCTATACGACCGGACTCCTCGGCGTGGCCTTTTTCGTCAGCCAGGTGCTCAACTGGCAGCATCTCGTCACGGCGCATCATCTGCCGGCGCAGAAGAACCTCTATGCCTTCACCTTCTACCTCTTGAGCGGGCTGCACGGCGTGCACGTGCTGGGCGGGTTGGTGCCGCTGGCGATTACTGCCACGCGCGCGGTGCGACAGCGATACACCGCGGAAGATCATGCCGGCGTCGAGTACCTCTCGATGTACTGGCATTTCCTCGACGCGGTCTGGATCGTGATGTTCCTCGTGCTGATGGTGGCGGCGTAGACCCTGCTGAGCGTTTGCTCCGGCCGTTTCCCCCTCGATCAACGCAGCGCGGCCAGGATTTCCCGGGCTGTGATCACGCGATAGGGGCGGGCGCGCCGACGGCGCGCAGCAGGCTGCAGCTCCGGAACGAAGAGGGCGTGCACGACCGGGCGTCCCGCCGCCCACCGCTCGCGCGGGGCGCCAAGGGCCACGATCCCGGGGTCGAGGCGGTCGGGGCAGAAAGCCACGCGGGAGCGACGGATCCGCACCCGAGATGGAACATTGACCTGCCAGAAATCGCCGGTACGCTCATCGGTTCCCCGGCAACCCGGATCATGTGATCCCGCCCCGGGGTTGTCGGTCGGTTCGGGTGCCGCTTTGGCGGCTGAGCGGACCAGTCGCAGTTCCATCGCATTCCATCGCCAGCAGAAGGAGAGATCGATGCAGGTTCGAGGTTACGCCGCCCGATCGGCCGAATCCCCCCTGGCCCCGTGGGAGTTCGAGCGCCGTCAGCCCGGGCCCAAGGATGTCAGGATCCAGATCGATCACTGTGGCATCTGTCACTCGGATATCCACTTCGCGCGCAACGAGTGGCACTTCACCACCTACCCCTGCGTCCCGGGGCACGAGATCGTGGGACGGGTCGTCGAAGTCGGCAGCGGTGTCAGCCGGTATCGGGAGGGCGACCTGGTCGGCGTCGGCTGCTTCGTCGATTCCTGCCGGACCTGCCCGAGCTGCCGGGAAGGGCTCGAGACCTACTGCGAGACCGGCGCCCGGATGACCTACGGCAGCTTCGAGGCCGACGGAAAGACCCCGACCTACGGCGGGTACGCGACCCAGATCGTGGTCGACGAGGACTTCGTCCTGCGGATTCCCGCGTCGCTCGATCCGGCCGCCGCCGCGCCGCTTCTCTGCGCCGGGATCACGACCTACTCGCCGCTCCGCCACGTCGGCGTGACCGCGGGAATGCGGGTGGCGGTGCTCGGCCTCGGCGGACTGGGGCACATGGGAGTGAAGCTCGCAGCCTCGTTCGGCGCCGAGGTGACGATCCTGAGCCACTCCGCCGCGAAGGAGGCCGATGCGCGGCGCCTCGGCGCCAGCGACTTCGTTCTGACCAGCGGCGAGAAGGCGCTGGCGCCGCTCGCCGGGCGCTTCGATGTCATCCTGGATACCGTTTCGGCGGTACACGATCTGAACAGCTACATCGGCTGCCTCAAGCGGGACGGCACGCTGATCATGGTCGGCGCCTCGCCCGATCCGCTGCCGCTGGCGACCTTCCCCCTCATCATGGGCCGGCGGCGCGTGCTGGGGTCTCTGGTCGGCGGGCTTCCGCAGACGCAGGAGATGCTCGATCACTGCGGGAAGCACGGCATCGTCAGCGACATCGAGCGGATCGTGCCGGAGCAGATCAACGAGTCCTATGACCGGGCAGTGCGCGGCGACGTCAAATACCGGTTCGTGATCGACTGCACGAAGTTCTGAGGTTCTGACGGGAGTGGGCGCGGCCGGCGCGATCGGTCTGTATAATGGCGGGTGATGGCGGCGGCGGGCTTTCGGGTCCGCCGCGCTCACTCAGGCGGGGGCCGTGCCCGCCGCCGCGTACACCTCGCGGTGCACGTTCATGATCCCCTGGAACGTCCGCCCGGCAGCCGCCACGATCGCGTCCTGTTCCTCCGCCGAGAGCGGGAGCGCGTCCATCGCCCCCTTGAACTCCCGCCAGCGTTCGCCCTGGAGCTCGCCGTACGGGTCGAGGTAAGCGAGGCCGTCGCCGCCCTCGAGGTTGTACGCCTTCCGCACCGCGCGCGCGATGAATCGCCCGCCGTTCTTGCTGCCTTCGAGGACGTAGTGGACCCCGAGCAGCGCGGTGGCGCGCGACCGCTCGGTCTCGTCGATCATCACGATCATCTCGCGCACCGCGGGGAGCACCCCGGCCGGCTCCGGATCGCGGCCGTAGTGCCGGAGATCACGCAGCAGGTGCGACTCCTGGAACTGGTACTCCCGCACGACCGCGCCGATGGGGCCGCTGTGAGCGGACTGGCGCACGAGCGCTCGCTCGATGGCGCGGTGCAGGACGAGGAGTTGCTGGAGCAGGTCAGCGTAGGCGCCGAGCGGGAGCCTCCCCGCCAGAAGGTCCTGCTGGAGCGAGCCCTGCTCGGTCTCGCGGTGGAGCGGCATCGTCTCCTCGCGAAGGCGGGTCATGAGAGTGCTCGGACCGTTCGCTCCTGGGACGGCTGTCTCGTTCATGGGGGAACTGCTCCCTTCTGTCATTTCCGGTGTTGTCCGGGTCGGGACGCGGCAGGTCGGATACGGATGACACGGATCTAGTCCATGAGGCCCCGCGCGACGAGCCAGGGTATCGTGAGCCAGAGCAGACCCTTGATCAGGAAGAACATGAATCCGAGCGCACCGAACCGGCTGGCCCATTGCCGGACGCGGCCGCCGGAGCGCGGAGCGTGCGGCGCCGCCGACCGAGCGCGGAACCGCGTCCAGAGATCGCTCAACCGGAACATCCTCTCCTCGCTTCTGCTGAGGCGACCCACCTGCTTCGCGCCCCATCCCCCTCCGCGTGAGCATCAGCCGGGAGAGGAGCGATCGGCAACGGGTTTTGCGTGGAGACGTGGATTCTCTTGGTCGAGAGGACCCACAGAACCCGTGGAAGAATCACTCGTGGGACGATTGAGCCCGGGTGTTTCGCGAGGTGGTGGCACGCAGGCCGCCGCCGCGCACGGTGGCCCCCAGGACGATGCCCGCGCTGATCAGGACCAGGTTCTTGATGATGTACTGGCCCTCCAGCGTGGGGGCGAAGGGAGTCCAGGTGAAGGTCTCCGCGGGGAAGAAAAACAGCGGCGTCATCGTCCCCAGCATCTGGGCGAAGAGGAGAAACAGCGTGGCACGCAGCTGCAGTCGGAAGAGGAGACCCAGGCCAATCAAGGTCTCCCAGACGGCCAGCAGCACGATGGCTGCGCGTGGCGGCACCAGCGAGAAGCTGAGCAGGTCGATGGTGCGGATCGCCAGATCCTGGGCCGGGCTGAGACCAGGGAAGAACTTAAGCAGGCCGAACCAGACGAAGATGAACCCCACACTGACACGGAGCAGCGCAAGGCCGTAGCCGGCCATCCAGCCGGTGATGCGCCGGTCAAGCTCGTTGAACCGTGAACGGGGCGAGATCATGGCCGACTCTCCGGTTGGCGACCCGCAGTGTAGCACCCGCCTCCGGGAGGGGGGTGTCGATGGACCTCCGGTGAACTGGCTTCTGATGCTCGCGGGACCCGTTGCGGCGGTGGCGGACCGCCGCGACGGCGGTGTCTCAGATCACCTTGAGCAGCGCCGCCGGCAACTCCCACCAGGGCAAGACGGTGACAGCCTCGCTCAGGCGGAGCGCTCGGGGGGCGGTGCTGACATGGTGTACTTTGGATTTACGGCGAATATCCAAAGTGTATCAAGGGGTGTGGGCGGCCCCAGCGAAGTCTCCGGCATGAATCACCGACAGCCGTGCCGGATCGAGGTGCTTCTTCACCGCCGCGCGGATCTCGGCCGGGGTCAAAGCCGCCACCAAGGCGGCACGGGACCTGCGGAGTCCCGGCCGTACTCCGCGAAAACACCATCGCGACGGCTTCAGCCGAGTCCGGACCCCGTTCCCTTGCGCGGAGGCTACTGACGAGGCTGGTTTGAGGTCGCTTCGCGCGTTGGCGGCGGACGCAGGTTCAGATGATCGGGCTCGCTAGGCGCGGCGGTGCCTATGCGGGCGAGGATTGGGCTAGTAGGTGGACGTCGCTTTAGGCCACAAGTCGATAGTCGTGTTGGACGCCACCGAGGACAGGCAGCGCCACGAGGTGCCCGGCCCCGGGTGGTGGCTCCCGAAGCTCGGGGTAAGGATCTGGGATCCCGTGGATGGCCTGCGATGGACGCGCGCCGCTGTAGTAGCGGACGTACTCGCTGACCACGCGGCGGATGTGATCGACGCTGAGGAAGATGAAGTGATCCAGCACCTCCTGCCGCAGCGTCCTCATGAGTCGCTCGATACAGGGCGAGGCGTTCGGCGCTCCGGACGGGATCGGCAGTCCCTCGATCCCCATGACCTCGGTCAGCCAGCGGTCCAGATGGGATCGGTAGCCGCGGGTCTTTCCGTCCCGCTCCACACTCACCGCCCTACCGAACTGCCCGAAGATGCCATCGTTGTCGTGCACGAGGAAGTGCGGAGATTGCCCCTCGGCCGTCGCTTCTCGGATCTCCTGCTTGACCCAAGCGAGAGTCGGGTTGGCCGAGACGATCACGTGGATGATCTTCCGCGAGCCGACCTCCATGATGACGAAGACGTAGGCGACCGCATAGAAGGCCGTGTACTGGGTGAGAAAGTCGCAGGCCCAGACCTGCTTGGCGTGGTTGTTGATGAAGGCACGCCAGGTCTGCTTCCCCCGAAGCGGTTCCTGGCGCGGAACCATGTAGCGACGGATCGTGCTGCCGGAAGGCTGGATGCCGAACTTGGCGGAGTACTCCTCGGCGATCTTGTCCTCACCCCACTCGGGATGATCGCCGGAGATGCGGTGGATGAAGGCGATGTGTTCGCAGGGGATGCAGGGTCGGCCCACCTTTCTTACTTTCGAACGGCGACGCCAGAACAACCGGAATCCCTGGCGGTGCCAGGCGATCACGGTCTCGGGGCTGACGACGATCAGGGCGCGATCCCAGCCCGGCCAAAGCCGTCGGAGGATCACCCAGAAGATCCGGTCCCCAGCCCGGAGCCGGGTGCGTCTCTGAGTCCTTTGGTAGATGGTCAGTTGCTGGCGCAAGGCCGCGTTTTCGAGTGCCAAGGCAGCCCGAGGAACAAGCGCGGCGCGAGCGACTCTGAGCAGAGCAGATAGAAGTGCTGCCATAAGGTCGCCGAGCGTACCATGGACTGGCGGTAGATCCGTGAGCGAGTGGGCTTACGGAGTTTTCGCGGAGCACGGGGAGTGGTATTCTGTTCTGCGGTCGAATTCCTCTGGGCACGAACCGGGAGGTATACGATGCGGACCGCACTCCTCAGCCTGTCAGTCCCGCTTCTTCTCCTCTCGCTTTGCACGTCCCCGGCCGGCGCAGACGACTGGGTCGCTCTCTGGTTCATCGACGACTCGTTTCTCGGGATGATGGACAACGGCGACGTCCACCGTTACGACCCGGCGACGGGGCAGACAGAGCCGGCCGGATCGTTCGGATCCGGGTCCTGGGCCTCGTTCGGACGGGTCGACGGAAATCTCCTGGCTCTCCGGTCCGACGGGCAGGTGTGGATCATGCCCGCGTCGAGCGGCCAGGCGAGCCTCCACTGGACCTTCCCGGCGGATCACGAGTGGTGCGCGCTGCAGCAGCACCCGGACAACCAGCCCACGTTTGCGATTTCGTGCGACGGGGAGATCTGGAGCATGTGGAACCCCGGGTACCTGCTGGCGGACTTCGGCCCGTACGCGACGGGGCGTTGGATCGCCGTCGCCAACGCGGATGATTCCTTCTTCGCCACGCTGGAATCGGGCGATACCTGGCAGGGGATGGGCGATTGGTGCCAGCAATCGGGAACCTACGGGCCCGGCCCCTGGGTCGGGTTCTCGCGCACCTACGGGATGCAGGGGGATTTCATCGCGCTGAAGTCGAACGGGGAGATCTGGGAGCACGGCTGGTTCGGGCCCCCCTCGCTCTTTCTCTCCCTCCCCGTGGATCGGGAGTGGTGCGCCTTGCTGACCGGCCCCCTTTGGGACACCGGGCCCGGCTATGCCCTCACCTGCGACGGAGAGATCTGGTCGGTGGAGTCACCACCATCGTTCATCGGGACGTTCGCCCAGCCGACCCGGGTCGAGAGCGGTACGTGGGGAAGCATCAAGGCGGATTGGCGCTGAGCATTGGTGTTCCGGCGGCCTCGACCCCCCGTGATCCGCGAATATCCCATTGGCCAAGAATCTCGTCTCGAACGGATCGAAACTCTCGACTTGGCGACCAGCGGAAGTCGAATCTGGCCGAAGTTCGACGCCAGAAGAGCCCGAATCCCTGACGGTGCCAGGAGACCACGGTCTCGGGCTTGACCATGAGCAGGGCTCGCTCCCAGCCGAACCACAGCCGCAGGAGCACGACCTAAAAGGCCCGATCGCGAGATCGGATCCTCGGGTGTTTCTGATTCCGCTGGTAGATCGTGAGTTGCTGCTGCAGCACCGCGTTCTCCAGGACGAGGCTCGCCCGGCTCAGGAAGGCGGCGCGAACGAGTGCAACGAGTGCCGATGCCATTGTGTCCATGAGGTCGAGGAGCGTCCCATAGGTCCGGGCAACTCCTTGGGCCAGGGCAGGTACGGGGTTTTCGCGGAGTACGGGAGATCGGATTCGCGATGGAGGAGGCGGAGGCCGGGCCTGCCGACGGGAGCGACGGGGGAGACGCCGGCCCGGGAAAGCCCCTGACCCGACCCCCGTCGTGAGACCGGCCGGCACTCCGTGCCGTGCCCAGGAACGCAGAGGACTCCCTCGTCACGACCGCCCCGGAGTTTCCTGCCGGGCCGATGCGGCGAAGCATGGCCCGAATCCGCGCTTTCCACGGAAGTCCGGTGGTTTCGGCCATCCGAGCGCGACTGTCGGGTACCGATGGCGCGCTTCGCGGTGCGTTCTGCGGCTTGTCGTTCGGTCCCGTCCCTGTCAGAAACGAAGGCGTGATGTCCCGGAAGGCCGCGCCCGACCACCGACGGAGGCCGGGAGGCCGAGAGATTCTCTTATCGGCCTTATCGGCTCCGGATATGCCGCGTTGCTCGTGGGCGCGCTGCCGATCTGGCTGGTGTTGATGGAGGCGTTTCTCGACCGGCGGCGGCCGACCCGATTCGGGCCGACCGCGAGCGCCGCGTGGCTGCAAGGCGTCGGCGGGTCGATCCTCGCGTTCACCTCGTATCTGACCGCGCTTCGCCGGCGGCCGATCTCGCTCGTAACCACCTAGACCTACGTCAACCCGGTGATCGCCGTCCTCCTCGGTTGGATCATTCTCGGCGAACCGATCACCCGCTGGACGATCGCCGGCACCGTGCTCGTGCTGGCCGGCGAGGCCGGAGCCTTCCAGGAGAAGCGCGTACAGGGCAAAGGAGCGGGCGTCAGCGTCCCGGCACCACCGTCAACCGCACCGCGTGAGTCGCCGTAACGCCTCCGATCGGAGCCCACCGCAGGAAGTAGATCCCCGGCCGGTCCGCCACCCCCAGCAACTCGTCCAGGCGGAGCTCGCGGAACTCCCCCGCCGATCCGACCCGCCGCGAGAGAACCCGGCCGGACGCATCGAAGGCCGATAGCTCTCCGGCCCCCGGTGTCCGCAGCAGGATCCGCGCGCCCGCCACCGCCGGGTTCGGGAAGCAGGCGAGTTCGTGCGGACTCGACTCGGCCGGCAGGACCGCCGCCGGGTCGGGCCGCGCGTACCGGCCGGTGTTCCGCGGGTCGTGTCGGATCTTGGGCCAGTCTGCCCGGCTCGACCCCGCCTGAAACACGCTCTGATCGACCCCGTAAACCCAGACCTTTCCGCCGCCGAAGGTCCCGCCCTGCGCGCAAAGATCGAGGTCGCCGTCGCCGTCCGCATCGGCCAGGTGGGCGGAGCTGTGCGCGTCCAACTGGGAGTTCCCATAGAGCAGCTTCGGGAACCCGGTGAGCGTCGTGCCATCCAGGCGCCAGCCCGAGACCCACTGGCTGCCGCCAGCCCAGTAGCAGAGGAAGAGCTCCTCGACGAGATCGCCGTCGACGTCGATCACCTGGACGGACGAGATCGCTCCGCCCGGCAGGACGCGCGGATACCCGGCGAACTCGCTGCCGTCGGCCCGGAGGATGTGGAGACGGGCGTCGCCGGTCGCCGTGATGATCTCGGCCGTGCCGTCGTTGTTCACGTCGGCGATGGCAGGATTGCTGCGCGAGCCTTCCCAGTCATCGGAGATCGATCGGGGCCAGCCCGGCAAGTAGGTCCCGTCGTGGTGCCAGAGGTGCATGCGGCCGCCATACCAGGTCGGATCCCCCTCCTGGATGGCGATCTCGAGGTCTCCGTCGCCGTCCAGGTCGCCGACCGCGGGAGACGAGAAGATGTTGCGGGTCGGGCGCGGCCATCCGGACATGGCTGACCCGTCCGCGCGGATCACGTGCACCGCACAGTCGTAGAGGCAGTTGGTCCCGACCACGACCTCCCGCGTTCCGTCGCCGTCCAGGTCGGCCACGGCCGGCGCGGACCAGACGATGTTCTGCTGCGTCGTCCAGAGATAGGGCCAGCCCGGCAACGGCGCACCGAAGCGATCGAAGAAGGCGACGCCGGGTTCAGATTGCGCCCCGACGTCGAGATGGCCGTCGCCGTCCACGTCTTCCACCGCGGGAGCGCTGACATTGAGCCAGTACTGATAGGGCAGGCTCACCGGAAACCCGGGCTGCGCGCTCCCGTCGAGGTGCAGACAGTGGATGCGGGGAGGCGCTCCGGAGCTCGTGACGAAGATCTCGATCGTGCCGTCCTCGTCGATATCGGCGGCAGCCGGGGTGTTGTTCACCTCGCCCGTGGAGACCGGCCAGCCCGGCAGGAGGTTCCCGTCCAGGTCGAAGACGTACGTCCGCTGGCGGTCGGCCGCGATCACCTCCATCCGACCGTCACCGTTCAGATCGCAGAACATCGGGGTGCCGAAGTTCTCGCCGATCGTCGAGGGCCACCCGCGATGGTCGGTGGAGGCCGGGTCGATCGTCTCTTCGGCTCGGTCACCGGGGGCGATCCCGACGAGCCGGAGGGGATCCGGCTGGGCGACGGCCTCGCCGGCCAGGCTCGCCAGGAGTAGAAACGCGGCCGCGACGCGGGAGTTCGGGGAGTTCATGGGCCCTCCGGAAACCGTGACCTGGTGGTCAGACGGAAGCTTCCGGACGAGATTAGCAGTTGAGACCGCAAACCCCTACAGGAAGATCGCGTGGACGCCGGTTGCCGATGACCGAGTGCGCGTTCCGGACGAATCCGCGCTCAGGGCGCGACCGGCAGCCCGTTACTGAAGGCTCCTTCGAGGATGATCAGAGGACCGCTCGCCGCACTACCGGGAGCGGGTTCGAGGTTCGCCTCAAAGCTCCCCTCTGCGCGCATCGACGTCAGGCTCGTGATCGTGACCGATCCGCCGGAGCGAGTACCTGGACCCCTACCTAGCCGCGCTGTGCAAGCCGCTCTGCGCGTCCTTGGCCGGGTTCTCGCTGCACGCGGCGCAGAGTGTCGCGGCTCATGATCGGGAGGCGCTGGAGCGTCTGTGCCGCTACGGATTGCGGGCTCCGTTCTCCCAGGAACGCCTCTCGCGGCGACTGGACGGGAAGGTCGTCTACACACTTCGCCGCCCCTGGCCGCATGCCGGGGGAGCCACCCACCTGATCCTCGAGCCGCTGGACTTCCTCCGCCATCTCGGGCTTCCCACCGTCGCCCCGGCCCTCGCGGCTGCCCGGGCTCCGCAGCCGGAGCGGGGATTCGTGCTACCGGAGGAGGACGCCGGGCCTGCCGACGGGAGCGACGTGGGAAACAACGGCCCGGGAAAGCCCCTGACCCGACCCCCGCCGTGAGACCGGCCGGCACTCCGTGCCGTGCCCAGGAACGCAGAGGACTTCCTCATCACGACCGCCCCGGGATTCTCACACCGGGATGGAAGGGCGGAGCACGCCCCGGATCCGCGCCTTCCACGGAAGTCCGGCGGTTTCGGCCATCCGGGCGCGACTGTCGGGTGCCGAAGGCGCGCTTCGCGGTGCGTTCTGCGGCCTGTCGTTCGGTCCCCCCACAGTTACAATCGTGGGCGCGATGTCAGCGAAGGCGGGACCTGGCTACCGGCGGAAGCGGGGGGGCGATAGATTGTCCTATCAGCATCAGCTAAACTGTCTTATCGGCGTCTGACTCAAAGAGGAGATAGCTTTCGTCGCGGGCGATGCAAGCGGAACCGTCATTCTGCGCGCTATTGAGGGGAGCTCCCAGGTTCTCGACCGTGATCTCTCCGCCGGGCATCGCGACGGTGCGATAGTTGTCCCCGCCCCCGAGACCGCCCGCGCGATCTGAGCTGAAGTAGAGGGTTCCGTCATTGGTGAGCGACGATCCCCGTTCATTGCCGAACCCCTGGAACGGGGCGGGAACGGGGTCGGTCCACGCGCTGTCGCTTCCCATCTTCATGTACCGGAGGTTCAGGTTGTTCCAGGCGGAGTTCGTGGTGCCGAATACGCAATCGTCCAGGCGGGGCGAGAACGTCAAGCACCACTCGTACCGGCCGGGCAGCGAGACGATGCCCGGGGCGAAGACCACCGGCATGAAACCGGGGGGCTCCTGACCGAAGTAGTGCCCACCCGGAATCACCTACGCTTCGCCGACACCAACCCGGACCGCCAGGACCAGGGTGGCTGCAACCAGACCCACCAACTTCTTCATCATTGCACCTCCTTAAGAGCCTCCGGAATCATCCGCCGGGACGAGACGGGTCGAACCCCGCCGATTCTCTACCTCACCGACACCATCCTCATCGTCTTCAGTTGCTGGTCTCCGACGTGCAGGCTGCAGTAGTAGATGCCGCCGGCGGGCCGGTTCTCGCCGACCACATCAAGCTCAACAGAGTGGGTCCCGGCCGCGAGAGACGCATTGACCAGGCTCCGTACCTCCCGACCGAGAACATCGTAGACCTTGAGGGCCACAAATCCGGACGACGGTGTGGAGTATGTGATCGTCGTCGCGGGACCAAACGGATTCGGCGCGTTGCGCAGAATCGTCCGTTCTCCCGTCGGCTCGCCGGGGTCCTTCACGTCTGATTGCTCGGGGTGGAAGACGGCCCGGGCATCGACCCACCAGATCTCCGTCTGGGTGCCGGTGACAAAGGCTCTCCGGCGGTTGAAGAACAAGTATTTCCCGTCCGGCGAGATGAACGGGCCGTCTTCGATCTGCTCGGAATTGATCGGGAAACCGAGGTTTCTTGGTTCGGTCCAGACGCCGTTTTCGTTGTAGCTGATGTAGAGATCGGCCTGGCCTAATCCGCCCGGCCGGTCTGACTCGAAGAGGAGATAGCTTTCGTCGCGGGCGATGCAGGCAGAGCCGTCACTTTGCGCGCTGTTGAAGGGGGCTCCCAGGTTCTCGACGGTGATCTCTCCACTGGGCATCGCGACGGTACGATAGTTGTCCCCTCCCCCGAGACCACCCGCGCGATCTGAGCTGAAGTAGAGAGTGCCGTTTTCGGTGAGCGATGATCCCCATTCATTGGATCCGGAGTAGATCGGCGCATCCAGGGCCAGAGGGGCGCTCCAGCCAGTGCCGTCTCGGGAGGAGCGCCAGATCCTGGTCGGAGGATAGCTGGGACGGGAGGAGACGAAGTAGATCTCATTGCCGTCGGCAGCATAGAAGGGAAAGAAACCGTCGCCGGTTCCTTGGAACGGGGCGGGGACGGGGTCAGTCCACGCGCTGTCACTCCCCACTTTCGTATACCAGAGGTTCATGTTGTTCCAGGTGGAGTTCGTGGTTCCAAAAACGCATTCATCCAGGCTTGGCGAGAACGTCAAGCACCACTCGAACCGGCCGGGCAGTGAGACGATGCCCGGGGCAAAGACCACCGGCATGAAACCGGGGGGATCCTGACCGAAGTAGTGCCCGCCCGGAATCACCTGCGCTTCGCCGACGCCAACCCGGACCACCAAAACCAGGATGGCGGCGACGAGACTTGAGAACCTCTTCATTGTAGTACCTCCTTGAAACCTGAAAGACTCCGAGACCACCCGCGGGAACGAGACGAATCGAGCCCCGCCGCGCCCTCGACCTCTACCTCAACGACACCATCTTCGTCGTCTTCAGTCTCTCCTTGCCGACAAGCAAGCTGTAATAGTAGATACCGTCGGCGAGACCCCCGCTGCGCGGCGCGTAGAACTCGACGGAGTGCGTTCCAGCCGCCAGAGACTTGTTAACCAGGCTCCGCACCTCCCGACCCAGGACGTCGTATACCTTGATGGCGACAAAGCCGGTTGCAGGCGTGGAGTATGTAATCGTCGTCGAGGGGCCAAAGGGATTCGGTTCGTTGCGCAGGATCGTCCGTTCCCCCGTCGGCTCGCCGGGGTCCTTCACGTCTGATTGCTCGGGGTGAAAGACGGCCCGGGCATCGACCCACCAGATCTCCGTCTGGGTGCCGGTGACATAGGCGCTCCGGCGGTTGAAGAAGAGGTATTTCCCGTCCGGCGAAATCGAGGCCCCGTCGTCGAACCCCGAGGTATTGATGACCGGGCCGAGATTCGTTGGTGCGGTCCAGACGCCGTTCTCGTTGTAGGTGATGTAGAGGTCGGAATGCCCGTACCCGCCCGGCCGCTGTGACTCGAAGATGAGATAGCTGCCGTCGCGCGCGACGCAGGGGGACCCTTCAGGCTGCGGGCTGTTGACAATGGCTCCCAGGTTCTCCACCGTGACCTCTCCGCCCGGCAACGTGACGGTGCGATAGATGTCCCCGCCTCCAAGGCCACCCGGTCGGGTCGAACTGAAGTACAGAGCTCCATCGTCGGTCAGCGTCCCTCCCCATTCATGGGCCGAGGAGTTGATGGGCGCATCCAGGACAAGGGGCTCACTCCAGCCGGCGCCCTGCCGTGATGACCGCCACATGTTGATCGGAGGAGGGTCGCTTGGACGGGAGGAGACGAAGTAGATCTCGTTACCGTCGGCTGCATAGGCCGGGAAGAAACCGTCGCCATTTCCCTGGAACGGGGCCGGGGTGGGGTCGGTCCAGGTGCTGTCGCTACTCATCTTCGTATACCACAGGTTGAAGACGCCCCAAGTCGAGTTGGTGACGCCGAAGACGCACTCATCCAGGTTCGGGGAGAAGACCAGGCAGTACTCGTACCGGGTGGGCTGCGAAACAATGCCCGGGGCAAAGACCACCGGCGAGAAGCCGGGGGGATCCTGACCGAAGTACTGCCCACCCGGGATGTCCTGCCCCAGGCAGACGCTGACAAAGACCATTAAGACCAGGACAACGGTGACCAGACCCAAGAACCATTTCATTGTGGTACCTCCAGGAGAGCGCCTTAGACTTGCCGCGGGAATGAGGTGGCCGAGACCCGCCGATTCCGCGCGGCCTGCGAAATCACATCGCCATCGTAGGGAGTGCCGTTTGCGGAAGCCTGCAGACGAGCTAAGGGAATCCTAATGAAGCCCCAATTTCCTGCCGGCCGCACGGATAGGGTGGGGGAGCGTCGCGACCTGTGGGTCCATGGTGGGAAGGGCAAACCATTCTCTGGGTTCGGTTTTCCTTCCGGACCACCGCCGAGAGGCCCCCTGGAGGCTGGCGTGATAGCCGAAGCGGACCTTCCCGCTTGCGAGGGGAAGCGGTGCCGGTACAATCGAGGTGCTGCGGGAGGAGGGGGAGGAAGCCGGGTGACGAGGGAAGTATGACGGAGAAGGGGCGATCCGACCTCCCGAACCCGGCGTGCCCGCAGCCGTTCCGCATCGAGGATTGCCTGGTCCTGCCCGCCTTGAATCGTATCGTGTGCGGCCAGGAGACGCACCAGATCGAGCCCCGGGTCATGCAGGTTCTGGTTTGCCTCGCCTCCCGGCCGAACGAGGTTTTCTCCCGCCAGACACTCTTCGACGCGGTATGGGCCGACTCCGTGGTCTGCGAAGAGGCGCTGACGAGGACGATCTCGGAGTTGCGGCGGGTCTTTCGCGACGATACCAGGACCCCACGCGTCATCGAGACGATCCGAAAAGGCGGATACCGCCTCATCGCGCCGGTCACGCCCGCAACCGCTCCGGTCGCCCCCGAGCCTGCGCCGAACCTACCCGCAGCCGCACCGGTAGTACCCGAGTCTGCGCCCGCCCCCGCCGCTTCCGCCCCGCAGCCCTATCCGACGCTGCAGGAGGAGCTGGCGAGGCGGCCGATCCGGGCCGGAAAGGGCACGCGCAGGCGGGTTGCAGCCTTCAGCCTGGTTGTGGTGGCGCTCCTCTCCGTCTCCCTTTGGGGAGTGCGCCGACTGACGCGAGCGGCCCACTCGGCCCCGGTCCTGATGGAGCCTCGCCCGCTCACGAGCTTTCCCGGCCTGGAGCTCTTCCCCGCCCTTTCACCCGATGGTTCGATGGTCGCGTTCTCATGGGCGGGTGAGAACCCGGAGGAGGGCAACTCCCTCGATATCTACGTCATGAAGGTTCGCAACGGCTCGCCGGTCCGTCTGACGAATCTGCCGGGGCCCGAGGGCTATCCGTCCTGGTCGCCCGACGGCATGGAGATCGTCTTTTACCGGGAAATTGACGACGAGCATGAGATCTGCACCGTACCGGTTCTCGGCGGATCGATGCGGCGGATGGCCTCCGTCGACGGAACGGTCTACGGTCTGGATTGGTCGCCCGACGGCCGAACGATCTGCTATGCGGCGGCGATTGCGCCAAACCCGACCTCGCGAATCCACCTTCTCTCCCTGGAAGACCTGTCCCGGCGGGAACTCACATCCCCTCCGCAACACTGCCAGGGCGACATTGAACCGGCCTTCTCCTCCGATGGGGGAAGCGTGGCTTTCATCCGCATCAGCGAGCTTCAGGATCGCGATGCCTGTTTCGTGCCCATCGAGGGGGGCGAGGCGCACAAGCTGGACCTGGGAGGAAAGCGAGTCTCCGGTATTGCCTGGCTGTCGCAACGGGAGTTGATCATCTCTGCGGCGTCGAGGTCGGACTTTGGTCTTTGGAAGGTCCCCATCGATTCCGACGAGCCGACGCGGCTGTCGATTCCGGGAGAAAGGATGCAGCGGGTGTCCAGGGCGCGGATCGGCCGGAGTCTCGCCTACGAGAAGGCCTCCTTCGTCCGCGATATCCGGTGCCTGGACATCTCCCGGACGGGGGCGTCCCGTCGCCGGCCACAACCCTTGATCGCCTCCACCCAGAGGGATTCGGATCCGGTCTTCTCGCCCGACGGCCGCTCCATTGCCTTCGTCTCGGACCGGTCCGGATCCCCCGAGATTTGGATCGCCGACGCCGACGGCGGCAAATCGCGGCGGGTCACGGACCACCAGGCGACGCGGATGACGCCTCCCCGATGGTCCCCGAACGGCACGCAGATCGCCTACTCCTGCAACCCGGACGGGACTTCGTCGATCTTTGTGACCCAACTTCAGTCCCAGGTCGCCCGCAAGCTGCTGCCCGGTGGACCGCAGATTCTCTCCTGCTGGTCACGCCAGGGGGACGACCTCTACTACCAGGTTGATGCCTCCAACGGATGGGAACTGTGGCGCGTTCATCCCGATGGGACCGGCAGCCGGCGGATCAGCGACGCGGGCTACGCCATCATTGACGAGACCTCCGACGGCCGGGGCCTTCTCTGTTCCAAGCCGGGGGAGCCGGGGATCTGGAGCGTGCCCGTCGATGGCGGAGAGGCTTCGCGGGTGGTTGCCGGCGACCTGTGCCGAGACTGGCAGGAGACGATCGCCGCGGAGGATGGGTTGTATTTCCTCCGGCGGGAAACGGAGACAACGACCCTGGGATTCTATGGCTTTGCCACCGCCCAATCCGATTCCCTGGCTTCCCTCGAATGGTATGCCGCCTCGATCGCTCTTTCCCCGGATCGATCGATGCTTCTCTACGATTGCATCGGGAAGATCGAAATCGATCTGATGCTCGCGGAAGTCCGGGAGTAAGACGCTTTTCCGAAACCCCGCGCCTCGGTCTGCGCCGAAAGTCGGCCCGACGGCCTTTCGTCAGGAGAGTCAGATGAGCGGAACCCGGCCGGCAGAATTGCCTCCGGGCCCCGCCACCGCGCTCCGCAACTTGCGGGCCGGATCAATCGCGCAGAACGAGCCGTCCCTGACCGCGGACTCCGGCTGCCTCCACCTTGAACAGATAGACTCCGGACGGAAGCCGTTGTCCGTGGGCATCGGCAGGATCCCAGTCGACCACCTGGGCCCCGGTGCCGGGGGGGCCGATGCAGGGATGGGGAAAAGAGAGCCCGACGCCGTAAGGCCCCGCCGGCGTGTCTCCTGGGCGAACCTGCTGCACCGGGTGCTGTCGGTGGACGCCCTGGCCTGTCCGCGCTGCTCAACGCGCGAACAGAGAGTACCGATGATCGTGCTCGCATTCGTCACCGATCCCGAGGTCGTGCAGAAGATCCTCCGCCATCTCGGGCTTCCCACCGTCGCCCCGGCCCTGGCGGCCGCCCGGGCTCCGCGGCCGGAACTGGGATTCGCTTTGCATGCGGAGGACACTGGGCCTGCCGACGGGAGCGACGGGGGAGACGACGGCCCGGGAAAGCCCCTGACCCGACCCCCGCCGTGAGACCGTCCGGCACTCCGCGCCGCGCCCAGGAACGCAGAGGACTTCCTCATCACGACCGCCCCGGGATTCTCACACCGGGATGGAAGGGCGGAGCACGCCCCGGATCCGCGCCTTCCACGGAAGTCCGGCGGTTTCGGCCATCCGGGCGCGACTGTCGGGTGCCGAAGGCGTGCTTCGCGGTGCGTTCGGCGGCTTGTCGTCGGGTCTCGTCCCCGACGGAATCGCAGGCGTGATGTCCGGGAAGGCGGGACCCGACCACCGGCGGAGGCGGGGAGGTCGATGAACTGTCTTATCGGCAGGCGAGAACGTTGTTCGCATCCCGGGACCCGAAGGTATCGCTCCCCCTGGTCGAGGCGAGGTATGGGGGGCCGGTCCGCCCTGGCCGTACGCTTCTGTTCCTGGACGAGATCCAGGCCGCTCCGGAGGTGTTCGCGGGACTTCGCTACTTCCATGAGCAACTGCCCGAGCTCCATGTGGTCGCCGCGGGCTCGCTCCTGGACTTCGCACTCGCCGAAGGCGGCTCCGGCGTGCCGGTCGGCCGGATAGAGTACCTCAACCTCGGGCCGATGACTTTCGAGGAGTTCCTGCGGGCGATCGACCGGGAGTCACTCGTGAGGTTCATGTCCGACTACACGGTCGGAACGGAACTGCCGCGGTCGATCCATGACGAACTGCTTCGACTGCTCCGGCTGTTTCTCGTGATCGGAGGAATGCCCGCCTCCGTGCGCGCGTTCATCGCGACCGGATCCCACCGAGACAGCGAAGCCGAACGACAGGCCATCCTCTCGACCTTTCGGGAGGACTTCGCGAAGTACTCGAAGCTCGTCGATCGCCGCCGCCTCGACAAGCTCTTCCTGAAGATTTCACAGCTTGCGGGGAAGAAGTTCAAGTACAGCCATGTCGACAGAGACGACCGGGCGCGGGATCTGGGACGCGGCCTGGATCTCCTCTGCATGGCCCGGGTCGCCTATCGCCCGTCTCTGGTCGAGGCGAAGACGCGCATCGCCGGAACGCCGGATCGCGCATTCAGGCTCCTGTCGCTACCGCTGTACATGATCGGACAACTCCCGAGGCTGGCGCGGGTGCATCTGTAGCCGCCCGATTTCCCTGCAACCCTTCCGCCCCCTCTCTCGTCTCGGTTCCGGACCGATCGGACGGCCCCTTCCACCCAAGGCGTGCCCCCGAAGTCCGGCAGCCCGTTCTCCATCTCTGCCGAAGGAGCCGCCAACATGCCGAACCGCCTTGGGCAAGCGACCCGCCGACCCCGGCGGTCCCGATGGATCGGAATCGCCGTCCCCTGCGCCGTCTGCGTCACGGTCGCCGCCACCGTCGCCACCCCCTACCCTGGCTTCGATCCGGGAGGATCCGGCCCCGTCTACCCCGATCAGGCCGACGGCCGGAAGACCACTCCCCCGTCGATCACGGCCCACCGCGTTCCCGCCGGAACCATCCACATCGACGGACTCCTGGACGAGTCGGAATGGGCGGCGGCCCCGGCCGGAACCGGCTTCACCCAGTTCGAGCCCGACCGCCGCGGAGAGCCGGGCGAAGAGACGGTCTTCAAGGTCCTCTACGACGACGATGCCATCTACTTCGGGATCGCCTGCTGCCGCGACCACGGCACCGCGACGACGACCTGCCTCTCGCGGCGCGATCACATCACCGGATCGGATCTCGTGCGGCTCTACCTCAGCCCCTACCACGACATGGTCACCGGCTATCACTTCCGCATCAACCCGGACGGTGTGAAGGAGGACTACTACAACTACGGCGACCTCTACCATGACGCTTCGTGGGACGCCGTGTGGGAGGCCGACACGTCACGGGACCCGGACGGGTGGTACGCCGAGATCCGGCTCCCCTTCTCGTCGATCCGGTACCGGCCGGCCGCGTCGATGACCTGGGGTCTGAACCTGTTTCAGCACATCTACACGCTGGGACAGCGGACCGCCTGGTCGAACTGGGACCGTGACCAGCAGGGATTCATGAGCCGCTCCGGCACCGTCACGGGACTCGACGGCATCCGCCCTCCCCGCCAACTCGAGATCATGCCGTACGTGGTGGGCCGCACCACCGATCCGTCCGATCCCGCCGCCCACGGGCCGTCGCACGAGCGCTGGGACAACCAAGGCAACTTCGGCGCCGACCTCAAGTACGGCGTCACGGCCGACCTCACGCTCAACGCCACCTTCCAGCCCGACTTCGGGCAGGTCGAGGCCGACCCGTCGGTCCTCAACCTCTCCCCGTTCGAGACCTACTACGAGGAGAAGCGCCCGTTCTTCATCGAGGGGGCCCAGTTCTTCGTCCACCCGAACTTCAACATGTTCTACTCCCGGCGGATCGGGACCGGCCGGGAGACCTCCCGCATCCGCTACGCGGGAAAGCTCACCGGCAAGACGCTGGGAAAGTTCTCCACCGCCGTTCTCGTGGCGGCGACCGACGAGTCGCGGGAGGGACAGGCGCACAACCCGTTCCTGCGCGGCGATCGGCGCGCGACGTACGCGATCGGGCGGTTCGGGCGGCAGTTCCACCACGACCTGCACCACGTCAACGTCATGCAGACCGCCGTGGTCCGCGACCCCGCCAGCTTCGACGGACCGGTTCGAAACGGGTACACCACCGGCGGCGACTTCGAGCTGAACTTTCACGACCGGATGTACCAGGTCTCCGGCTCGCTCGTGGGAAGCGTGATCGACCCGCACCGCCCGGAGGGACGTTCCGCCCACGATCCGGCTCCCGTCTACGGCACCGGCAGCCGGTTGGAAGTGAAGAAGAGTTCCGGCGACTGGCGCGCCGCCCTGACCACCCGGCACCAGAGCGACCGGCTCGACCTGAACGACCTGGGGTACATCACCGATCCCGATCACTATGCCGTGCAGGCGTGGGTGACGCGCGTCTTCAACGCCGACGACGAGGGGGAGAGCTTCCTCAGCAGCGGGAGCACGCAGCTCCGCGTTTACCGGAGCTGGATCTACGCCGGTCGCCGGCAGGCCGACCCGGCGGATCCCGCCCGCGACCTCTGGTCGTACGACCGCGGCCACGACCTGCTGACGAGCTGGAGCTTCGACGGGGACCTGACGACGCGCGGCTTCGCCGCGGCCAACCTCGGGGTCACCTACGAGCCGCGCCGCAGCAACCTCTACATCACCCGGCGCGCCCCCGGCGGCGAGCGGGGCCCTCTCATGGTTGTACCCGCCCAGCTCGAGGGGTATCTCTACGCCAACAGCGACAGCCGCAAGAACCACATCGCCGGACTCGGCCTCGAGTGGAACCGCGACACCGCCGGGGGGCACCGCGCCCGGTTCAACCCCTCGCTTTCGGGGGTGTGGAACGGGCGGATGACCTATGAGGTGGGCGCCGGCATCGAGGATCTGCACGACGACGCCCAGTGGATCGGCAACGTCGAGAACCCGGGAGGCGGAATCGGCGGCGTCAGCTACCTCTTCGCGGAACTGGACCAGAGCACCTGGGACCTGACGTTGCGCAGCAGCCTGCTCTTCACGCGCGACCAATCGCTGGAGCTCTATTGCCAGCCGTTCCTCACCGTCGGGAGCTACCGAAACCCCCGAGAGCTGGCCCGGGCCGACACGCGGGACCTGCGCGCCTACGCCGGCGTCGATCCGGCCGCCGGCGACTTCAGTTACGGCGCGGTCAACCTGAACCTGGTCTACCGGTGGGAGTACCGGCCCGGCTCCACGTTCTACGCGGTCTGGACCCACGCCCGGTCCGACTACGACGAGCGCGGGTTCCACGACGACGGGAGGGACTTCCGCAACGACTTCCGGATTGAACCGCTGGGGGAACGAGAGGGAGAGAACCGGTTCCTGCTAAAAGTCAGCTACTGGCTTCCGGTGTAGGTTCGCGGTATCCGAACTCCGGGATCGGGGCGTGTGCGGCTAGAGCCCCGGACGATCGATCCGGCGAAGCTGCCGGGCCGGGCGGACCATGCAATGGTCGTTGAGGGTGCGGGTGCCGTCCTCGTAGAGCAGACGGGGTGTCCGGGAGGTGCCTGCCGACGGGAGCGACTGGGGAGAACCGCTCCGGGTTTGCCGGAGGCTCCATTCCTTGAGAGTCGATGGCCGGGAAGACCGGCTGTTCAGGTGGACCGGGATGTTCACGAGCACATCCGGGCCTCCGGTCGCTCTTCGGCGGCGTGCTGCCGAGGCGCGGACAGGCCCTGGCCTCGATGTGGCACGGGAGAAAAGTGCGCGCCCGCGTTGGCGATCCTCTGGATGCCTCCGGATTCCCCAGTCGGGTCGCCCCGGGCGCGCGGAAGACGTACCTGGAGTCCAAAGGAAGCCGCGGGACCGGGCTCGGCCCGGGTACGGGCTTCCGGCTGGAGGTCCCGAGCGTGAAGGGGCATCTGCGGATCGATGCCGCCCGCGGGCTCGTGGACGGCAACTCCGCCGTATCCGTCGGTTGGCGGATCCCGTGAGGCCGGCCGGCGTCAGCGTGGAGCGGGATCCACGCTTGCACCGGCCGACCTCGCCTGCAGATCGGGCAGAGTGAACCCACGCGGAGGGCGGAGCGTGCAGCGTTCACATTCTTGCGAATGTTCACCTTCCCCGGAATGACCGTACGCGATGTTCGCCTTGCCCGGAACGATCAGGATGGATCCGAATCAGTGTTCACGTTGGTCCGGAATACGCCGCGGAGGCGGCATCCGCAGATCGAAGCGGATCGTCTCGCCGTCACGCACGAGCGTCGCGTAGCGGGTGCCGTTGAAGGTGAGGACGCCGGAGTGGTCCTCGGTCCCCTGCGGCCCGCCCTCGACGTGGGTTTCGCGGGTAATCGTGCCGTAAAGCGGCCAGGTTTCGGCGCCGACCGGATGCGGGGCCGCAACCTCGGCGATCGTCGTCGTTTCGGTCATCGAGAAGGCGCTCCAATCGATTTGCTCGCCGGGGCCGTCGGGCGGAGGTCCGCCCGGCGCGCCGGGACCCCGACCGCCGTCGCCGCGTCCACCGGGACCCTGCAGCGGAGAACCGCCCGGCCCGCCTGGCCCGCCAGGTCCCCCGGGACCTTCCGGACCACGCCGCGGCGGCACGCCTTCCACCTGCTCGACCATCGTCCCGCTCCAGATGCGGCTCGTTTCCGTCCCGGCCAAGCCCGCGACCGTCAGCTCGTGCGCGATGCGGACGGTTCCGGCCTGGCCCTCCCATTCCGGATGGGCCTCGAGATCGATGCGCAAGCCGATCGAGGCGGTCCGATCCTCGTCGTACGCCGCCTGCGTCTCACCGCTCTCGTCGAAGAACGCGTAGCTGCGCTGAATCGTCGCTCCGTGCTCATCCGTCTCGGGCGGAAGGAGGAACCAGCCGGTCGAGGGATCGTGGTCGCCTCCCTGCGGCACCTCTTCGTGGAGGAGCGGCTGCGGAACGCCGCGCATCGCGACGCCCGCGCCGCCGGCGCCTCCCTTTGTGTCGGGCGAATCGAGGATCGAGCGGCCGAGCGCCGATGCGGTTCCGCTGTCGGAGCCGTCGCCATCATCGCCGAGCGAACATCCGCTGAGGACGAGCAGAAGGCCGAGGATGCCGATCCACGCGATCGTTCCATGTCGTTTCATGGTCCACCTCCGGTTTCGGTTTCTGATTCCGATGGGACCCGCTCAACCCCTCGCGAGTCGTGCCGTTCGTCCACATGACAGTCGAGGCCGCCGGTCCGTTAGCCGGATGGATCGGGCACGAGCGCGCGGCATGCGACGATGCGATGGTTATGCAGGAACGGGAGCGCCGGCGGAGCCGCACGAGAACAGCCAGTCGATCAGAGACAGAAGCGAGAGTGACCCGCCGCGGCGACAACGCCGCGTCACCGCGACGCGACGGAATCGGCCGACTCACGCGCCCCGCCTGCCGGCGGTCGTCCGTCCGGCTGAGGACCCGCGCCTCGGGCAGGCGGTGGGGCGCCTCGATGCGGCGGCCCGCCCCACGGGGGTGGCGCTCCGGGGGGATGCGGCCGTCCGCCGGGTGGAGGACCGAAGCGAGCATCGCCCGGGGGACCATTGCGTGCGCCGCCGGGCGGGACACCGGGAAGAGGTGGACCCAGCGGCGGTTGACGCCGATCGAAGATCTCCTGCTGCTCGGCGGCAAGGACGGAGCGCACCTCCGTGCGGATCGAATCGGTCACCGCGCGCAGCCTAGGGAGGAACGCGTCGAGCACCGCGTCTGTTCGGGGCCGTCCGGCCTCGAGGATCACATGGATCCGTTCCTGCTGTTCCTGCGTGAGGGCGAGCTCCGCCGCGAGCTGCGGCGGCAGTCCCGGACCGCCGCCCGGCCCGGGCGGCTGCGACGACAGTCCCGGACGCCCCGCGCGACCTCTCTCGATGGCTGCGCCGGCGAGGGCGCCGACCGCGAAGACCCCCGTGAGCAGCAGGATCGCCTGGACGCGCAGGCGTCCCAGGGACTCGATGTTCTCCTTCATCGCGCCCGACTCCTCTCCTGTGTGTCGAGAAGATCCGCGGGTCCCGGTGTCTCGCCGGCCTCGAGCCAGCGCGCCCACTCCTCCGGCACGCCGATCGCCTCGACGAAGCTGTCGCCTGCGTCATGCGCCGTGCTCGCCGGATGGATCGTCGCGAGGACGGCCGCCGAGGCGACGGCGAGCGCCGCAGCCGCGGCCAGCACCCAGCGCCTCCAGCGTGCCACCTCGCCCAGGACCGCCAGCCCTCGGCCTGCGCCACGCGCCGCCTCCTGGCGGCGCATCAGTTCCGGTGTCGCCGCCGTCCGAATCCTCATCAGAACCCGCGCGAAGTCCGCTTCGCCGGCGCATGGATCGAGGGCGGAGAAATCGATCCGCGGCTCCTCGTCCTGCCGATCGCCCGGCGCTCCCGGCCCGTTGCGGTCACCCGCTTCATTCATGACACGAACTCTCCCAGCGCGCCCGGCCCGAGCATCCCCCGGAGTCGGCGGCGCGCCTGAAACAGATGCTGTCGCGACATGACCTCGGAGATCCCGAGGCTCTCGGCGATGTCCCGGTGGCTCCAGCCGTCCATGTCGTGCAGGAGCACGATCTGGCGCTGGACGTCCGGGATCCCGGCCAGCGCCTCTTCGAGCCGCGTCCGCAACCTGTCTCGATGCAGGTCGCGGCGCGGGTCCTCAGGCGCGGCCGCTTCCGCCCCCGCATCGAGCGACTCGGTGGTGCGCACCCGCCTGGCGTCGAGGCGGTTGCGCGCGGCGTTTCGCACGATCTGAAGCAGCCAGAAGACGAACCGCTCGGGGCTGCGGCAGGAGTCGAGCTTCTCGAGAGCCTTGACCCAGGCATCCTGGCAGACGTCCTCGGCATCGGCCCGCCTTCCGAGGATCGCGTGCGCGACCCCGAAGGCGGCGCGGTAGTGCCGCCGGACCAGGGCTTCGAAGGCCGGCGTCTCGCCTTGCCGTGCCCGCCCGACCAGCTCGACGTCCGAGGTCGTCGCATCAAGGTTATTCATCCCCGGGGATCTAGACAGACGGGGGGCGGGGAGTGTTAGCGCTTTCGGGCGGGTGGGCGGGCGGAATCGCTAACGTCGTCGCCGCCTCGGCTGTCTTCCGGTCGACCACCTCGGGACCGGAGGCTTTCGCCGTCCGGGAATCGAACGGGCCGGGCCAAGGCCGCACGTCAAAGGAGGGAGTCTGGCATGAGATCGCAAGCCACGCGCGCCCGCAGGACCATCGGGAAAGCCCTCCGGATCACAGGACGGGCCGGCCGGCCGTCTCTTCTCGCTGCCGTCCGAGCGATCGCTCTCCTTGCGATTCCGCTCCTGGCGGTCCCGTTCGGACCGGCCTCCGCCTCCTGGACGATCCTCGACACCGGACAGGAACAATGCTTCGACAATGCGCAGCCGATCCCCTGCCCCGATCCGGAGCAGGCGTTCCACGGGCAGGATGCCCAGCACGACGGCACCGCTCCCGCCTTTCAGGACAACGGCGACGGCACCGTGACCGACCTGCGGACCGGCCTCATGTGGCAGAAATCCTTCGCCTGGGACGTCGCATGGGAGCAGGCCGTGGCGGAGGCCGCCTCATTCGACCTGGCCGGCTACACCGACTGGCGCCTGCCGACGATCAAGGAGCTCTACTCGTTGATCCAGTTCAGCGGATTCTGCGCGCCCGACTCGTCGATCTCGATCCCCTTCATCGACCGTGACGTCTTCGACTTCGCGTACGGCCATCCGCGCTTCATCGATCACCAGGAGTGGTCCAGCACCTCCTACGTCGGAAGCGTCTTCGGCGGCGATCCGGCCGCCTTCGGCGTCAACTTCGCCGACGGTCGGATCAAGGGCTATCCGAAGACGATGGCTGGCGAGGTGCGCTACGTGCGCGGCGGCGACGGCTACGGGATCAACGTCCACGAGGACAACAGCGACGGGACGATCACCGACACGACCACCGGGCTCGTTTGGGCGAAGGAGGACTCGGGCGTGGCGCTCGACTGGGAGAGCGCGCTCGCCTGGGCGCGGGAGCGAAACGCCGAGGGCTACCTCGGCCACGACGACTGGCGTATCCCGAACGCGAAGGAGCTGCAGAGCATCGTCGACTACACTCGCGCTCCCGACGTGACGGGGACTCCCGCCTGTGATCCGCTCTTCGACTGCACGCCGATCGTCAACGAGGGGGGCGCGGCCGACTACCCCTACTTCTGGGCGAGCACCACGCACGAGGACGGTCCGCCTGAGATGCGGGGCGCCAAGTCGGTTTACGTCGCCTTTGGCCGTGCGCTCGGCTGGATGGAGGTTCCCCCTCAATCCGGCCACTGGGTCCTGATGGACGTACACGGCGCGGGCGCGCAGCGCAGCGACTTCAAGGCCGGCGACCCATCCGACTTCCCGCACGGCCACGGCCCGCAGGGGGACGTCGTGCGCATCGAGAACTTCGTGCGCCTGGTCCGCGGGAACAGCGTGGCCACGGGGGTCGACACCGGCGAGTCGGGGGACGGTTCGCGGCAGGAGGGATGGATGTGGCGGGCGCTTCCCAATCCCACCTCCAGCGGCGCCGTGATCGAGCTGGATCTCCCGGAGGCGGGGGACGTGCGCATCGACCTCTTCCAAGCGGACGGGCGGCGCATCCGCACCCTCCTCAGCGCCCGGCTCCCCGCCTCCCGCAGCACCGTCGCCTGGGATGGCCTCGGTGCGGCCGGGCGGCCCCTCCCCGCCGGCGTCTACATCGTGAAGATCACGACGGCTCAAGGCACCGGCACCCTCAAGATCGCCCGGACGCGGTGAGCGGTTGAGGTCGGGAGGCGCGACGAAGCGTAGAGTTTCCTTCCGCGACCGATTGATCATGCCGACTCATGCGTTGGGTTTCTGAAGACCGGAACCCCGACAAGGAGCGCTCTTCATGAAGACCCAGTCCCTCCTCCTTTGCCTCATCTTGCCGCTGCTCTGCCTGGCCCAGAGCGGCTGCTCCGATGACAGCACCACCCCCGATACCGGCGACGACCCCATCGCGACCATCCACCCCTATACCATCGTCGACACCGACCAGTCCAACTGCTACGACCTGGTCGCCCCCATCGCCTGCCCCGCGGCCGGCGAGAGTTATCACGGCCAGGACAGCCAGCACGACGGCTTCCAGCCCAGCTACCAGGTCAGCAGCGACGGCCTGACCGTCACCGATCTGGTCACCGGCCTGGTCTGGCAACGCATGGCCGACACCGATGGCGACGGCCAGCTGGGCGTGGCCGACAAGCTCACCTGGGAAGAAACCCGGACCCGGCCCGCCGCCCTCAACGCGACCGGATTCGCTGGCCACGACGATTGGCGCCTGCCCAGCATCAAGGAGCTGTACTCCCTGATCCTGTTCTCCGGCACCGACCCCGATCCTAATGGCGGCGCGGTTGGGTTGGTCCCATTCATCGACGACGAGGCCTTCGTGTTCGTCTACGGAGACCTCGACGCGGGCGAGCGGGTCATCGACGCCCAGTACGCCTCCAGCACCATGTATGTGTACGAGGGCATGCCCGTGCCGATGCTCTTCGGCGTCAACTTCGCTGACGGACGCATCAAGGGTTACAACCTGACCGGCCCCGACGGCAGCGACAAGACCTTCTACGTCCTCTGCGTGCGCGGCAACACCGACTACGGCGCCAACCAGCTGGTGGACAACGGCGACGGCACCATCAGCGATCTGGCCACCGGCCTCAGGTGGGCGCGGGACGACAGTGGCGTCGACCAACCCGGTGGCCTGAACTGGGCTCAGTCCCTGGCCTGGGTCGCAGAGAAGAACGCCGCCGGCTACCTCGGCCATGGCGACTGGCGACTTCCCTGCATCAAGGAGCTGCAGAGCATCGTCGAGTACACCCGGTCGCCCGACACCAGCGGCTCGGCGGCCATCGACCCGCTCTTCGCCTGCACCGTCATCACCAACGAGCGCGGCCAGGATGACTACGGCTTCTACTGGAGCAGCACCACCCACGCCACGGCCAACGGGACCGGCAGCTACGGCAGCTACGTGGCGTTCGGCCGCGCGCTGGGCTACATGAACGGCCACTGGGTGGACGTCCACGGCGCCGGCGCCCAGCGCAGCGACCCTAAGGAGGGCGATCCTGCCGACTATCCCGAGGGCCACGGACCCCAGGGCGACGCGATCCGGATCTTCAACCATGTGCGGCTGGTGCGAGACGCGGGCTGAGCGGGATCCTCCGTGGGAAGCGGCCGCGCTGACCGTGATCCGCGTCTACCCCATCGGCGATGAATCTCGCCTCGAACGGAACGAAACTCTCGACTTGGCGACCGGCGGAAGTCGAGGCTCGCTCGGCCCAGGCCCGGATCATCAATCGGAGTTCCACCGGGGTCGAGAGTGACTGGCTCCCTCCGGCCGCGATCCTTCACTTCAGCCCATAAGCCGCTGAAATCTCTCCGTCATTAGCCGAAGGTACACGTCCTTCAGCGACTCCGGAAGGAAGCTCACCTCGATCCAACGTTGCCATCGCGGCGCGGCCGCATCGAGGGCCTGGACGACACGGTTCACCGTCGTCCAGGTCAGGCCCAGTCGCTCGATCGCGAAGTAGTCCAGCAGGTCCTTGCGCCGCAGATTCCGCTTCTTGCCGTTGAGCGGCAACGCGAGTTCCTCCTGGGCCGCCGGTAGGACGATGCTCGTGTTCAGGAGATCATAGGCCGGTGCGAGCTGTATCCTCCGGCCGCGCGTGATCACCGAAAAGTTCTTGAGATGCATATCCTCCCCGCCGGTCAGGAAGCAGAAGAGCGTTCGGCGCAGCAGGTCGAGCTTCTCCACCTGGGGGAAGGTCGTGTATTGCTCGATCACCTTGGCCACCTGCTCCATGCTGGCATCGTACTTCGTCTCTCGCGTGCGTCCCGCCAGTTGGGCGAAGTCCTCGACGGCGACCTTGCGTCCTCGCGGCAGTCTGTCGAACCTCCGGATGAAGTAGGTCCAGGATCCATCCCGGCCGCGTAGGAGACCATGCACAGGAACCTCGATGCCCGCCGCGCCGGCCAGCCGCATCGTCAGGTCCTCGTTCTCGGGCACGTTCGGATACTGCACATGTGGAGGTTTGATGATGTACGTGCCACCGCGGTCGACGATCTCGAAGCGCCGCTCCTTGGGGCGCAGGACGGCGCTGAGCTTGGGCTGGACTCCCTGGATCGAGAGCTTCGTCGCGCGGCGTCCGGCCTCGAGACGCTGTTCTTCGGCCGTCAGGGGCAGATCGTCCAAGCCCGTAAGTGTGCGCGCCAATCGCTGCAGGCCCTGACGCGAATAGACCTCCTCGCCGGGCTGGAGCGGCTCGTAGGTGAGCGGGCATCGGTTCATGCCGAACCCTCCTCCAGGGGCGCGACCGTGACCGCTCCCACGAGATCGCCGCCGACCGTGAGCAGTTGCAGCATGGGGTCGTCGCGGTCGATCTTCGCCGTCCGAAGCAGAGCCTCGAGTTGGGCGCCCTCGGGGAGAAGCCCGTCGAAGAAGGGCGGGAAGCGGTCGAACTCGTAGGGCTCGGACCTCACCGGCAGGGTGATCGAGATCGGTGGTCCCCGGTAGTCGGATTCGTACGTGAGGCGATAGGACCGACTCCGAGCGACTTCGATCAGAACGCCCGCGGAACAGCCGTGGACAAGGACCGCCGCGCTACGCATGGCGTGATTCCTCACGAGGTTCGCGCGGGATCGGGCTACGCCAGTGCAGCTCCATGTTGAGCGCGTTGAGGACGCAAATGAGAGTCTCGAGCCTGACCGTCGACTTCCCCTTCTCGATGTCGAAGACCGCGCTCTTGCCCACGCCCGCCAGCTCGGCGAGTTCGAGCTGCGTGAGCCCGGCCGTCTTGCGATGGTCCCGGATGGCCTCTCCGAGGGTTCTGGCCCACTCTTCTGCCAGCATGCCGTGTCTCCAGGCTGTGCGACGGAAATCGCTGCTAAGGCAGGACTCGGACCCTGCTTCGTCGAGAGTCACGCACGGGATGGAGGGGATTTCAAGGAAAATGCTGCCAAGGCAGCGAAAATGGGCGTCATCACGGCCATGGCGAAGGTGGGATCGCGAAGACAGGCGGGATTGCTGCTAACGCAGCAAATCAAGCGCAAGCCCATGGAAATGGGCGCGTTCATGGGAGAAACGGGGCAAATTTGCCGCCATGGCAGCAGTAGCGACGCAATATATTGTTAAATATACTGTTACGCAACACATAGGCTTGCTGCCAGGGCCGGAGGCGGTCCGCGGTTGAGGATAGCTCCTACCCCCCGATCCGCTCGCTCCGTTCGCCCTTTCCGGGCGCGGCCGGAGCTGCTGGCTCCGCGCCAGCCTTGGCCGCGCGGGCCGCCCCGGCGAAGTCTCCGGCATGGACCACCGACAGCCGCGCCGGATCGAGGTGCTTCTTCACCGCCGCATGGATCTCGGCCGGGGTCAAAGCCGCCACCCGCGCTTCCAGCGCTTCATCCCAGCGGAGGTCGCGCCCTTCGTAGGCGCGGGTCGCCAGCGTGCCGGCCAACTCGCGCTCGCCCGATCGTGACATCGCCTGTTGCTGCAGCCAGCCCGACCTGGCCGCGGCGACCTCTTCGTCGGCGAAGCCGTCAGCCACGACGCGGGCAATCTCCTCCCGCAACGCGCGATCGATCCCGTCGAGATTCTGCGGAGCGTAGATGGCGAAGGCCCCGAAGCCCGCGACGGGGTCGAAGGCGTTGGCCTGGAAGTACGACCCGATGCCGTAGCTGAAGCCTTCCTTCTGCCGGATGCGGGTCGCGAGTCGCGAGTTGAGGAATCCTCCGCCGGTCATGAAGTTCGCCAGGACCAGGGCCGGATAGTCGGGGTCGTCGTTGCGCAGATTGATCCGTAACCCGGCGCTCAACACCGCACTCTCCTTGTCCGGGGTCTCGATCCGCTCCGTGAGGGCGGGGAGATCCCGGTACGCACTGACCAGGCGCTGGTGCGGCCGCGCGCTCTTCCAGTCGCCGAGAAGCTCTCTGACCAGCGCCTCCACCTGCGCCGGGTCGAAGTCGCCGACGATCGCCAACTCTCCCGCGGAGGCACCGTAGAAGTCGCGGTGGAAGGCCGCCACCTGCTCTACGGTCACGTTCCGGAGCCCCTCGATCTCCTCGTCCGGCGTGGCGACATAGCGCGGATCGTCTTTCGGCCAGGGGTTCAGGTGCCGCTGGAGGCGATTGCCGGCGAGCGTGCGCGGATCGCTCCGGCCTTCCTCGACGTCGCGAAGCTGCGCCTCCTGAAGCAGGGTGAACTCGTCCGCCGGGAACGAAGGCTCGCGCAGGATCTCGGCCAGGAGGCGGAGGTAGTCGGCCAGGTGCTCGGATCCGACTTCTCCGCCGCCGCGCAGCTCGGTCGCGCTCGCCACGCCGCCGCCCCAGCGACCGCCTCCTCCGCCGAGGTTCAGGCGTGCTTTCATCGCGTCGAGGGCGTCCTGGATCTCCTGGCGGCTGCGTTTCGCGGTGCCGCGCATCAGCATGTTGCCAGCGAGCCGGCCGACGTACGCCTGGTTCTGGAGCGAGCTCTCGTCGCCGAAGTGGAGATCGACCGTGACCGCGACCGTCCCCCCGCGCGACTTCTTCGGCAGCAGGACGACCTCGAGGCCACAGGGGAGGGTCTGGCGGAGCAGGCGGGACTCGATGTTCGCCGGCGCCGGGTCGAACTCCTCGCCCTCGGCCAGCGCCGCACCGCCCGTGTACCCCTCTACCATGGCGGCGATCTCCGGCGTGGGCGGCACCGGGGCGCGCGCGGGTTGGTCGGTGGGAATGAAGATGCCGGTCGTGCGGTTGTGGTCGACGAGGAAGGCCACTGCGACGCGCTGCACGTCCTCCGGCGTCACTTCGCGCAGCCGGTCGCGGTGCAGGAAGAGCAATCTCCAGTCCCCCATGGCGGCCCACTCGCTCAGCCCGATGGCGGCGCGCGGGCTGTTGCGCATGGAGAGCTCCCAATCCTTCAGGAGAGACTGGCGGGCGCGCTCCGTCTCCTCGGCCGTGGGCGGGGCTGCGGCCATCCCCTGGGCGACGAGGATCATCTCGTCCCGCACCCGCTCGATCGGGGCGTCCTGGCGCATCTCGGCCGTGAACATGAGCAGGCCCGGATCGTGGAACTGCATCGGCCAGGCGCTGACGGAGGTGGTGAGTCGCGTCTCGACGAGTGCCTTGTAGAGGCGGCCGGAGGGGCTATCGCCGAGGATCTGTCCGAGGACCTCGACGGCGGCGAAGTCGGGGTGAGATCCCGCCGGGATGTGGTAGGCCAGTTTGACGATCTGCGCGTCGCCCACGCGGCGCAGCGTGACCGTGCGCTCGCCGTCCTGCGCCGGCTCTTCCGTGTAGGTGACCGGAAGGGTGCGGTCGGGGCGCGGGATCGCTACGAACTTCTCGGCGACGAGTGCCAGGGTGCGATCGCGGTCGAACTTGCCCGCGACGACCAGGACCGCGTTGTCCGGCTGGTACCAGGTGCGGTAGAAGGCCTGCAGCCGCTCGATCGGCACGCGCTCGATGTCCGCGCGACAGCCGATCGTGCTGTTCCCGTAGTTGTGCCAGAGGTACGCCGTCGAAACGACGCGCTCCTCCAGCACCCCGCCGGGGTTGTTCTCCCCCTGTTCGAACTCGTTGCGGACGACCGACATCTCCGAGTCGAGGTCCTTCTTCGCGATGAAGCTGTTTACCATCCGGTCGGCCTCGAGGTCGAGGGCCCACTCGAGGTTCTCGTCGGTGGCGGAGAAGGTCTCGTAGTAGTTCGTCCGGTCGTACCAGGTGGAGCCGTTGGGGCGGGCGCCATGGGCGGTCAGCTCCGCGGGGATGTTCGGGTGCCGGGTGGAGCCCTTGAAGAGGAGATGCTCGAGCAGGTGGGCCATCCCCGTCTCACCGTAGTTCTCGTGACGCGATCCGACGAGGTAGGTGATGTTCACCGTCGTGGTCTGTTTCGACGGATCGGGGAAGAGGAGGATCTTCAGGCCGTTCGAGGTGAGAAGATACTCGTCGATCCCCTCGACCGAGGCGCGGTGTTCGATCCCGGCCGGCGGAGGTGTCTGACCGGCGTGTGTGCCGCTGGTCAACACGGCGGCGGCGGCGAGAACCACGAGGAGAACGAACGGGCGGGACAGGCGACGGACGAGCATCGGGCACCCCCTGCTGCGGCGGTCTTGAGGTCATGGCGGGCAACCCGGAACAGTATCGGTCCCGGCCGAGGGGCGCAATCAAATGGAGTTTGTTGCGCCGGGGAGGCGCGGTGGCGTGGGGTCGAGGCTGTCTACCTCCCGTCCGCTCCCTCCTCCGTCAGCGCGTGCCACGCGAACCGGAAGGCATGCCGCACCGAAGGCATCGAGGATTCGGCAGGCGTCATCGGCGCAGCCTGCACCGGTGCTGCACCTGTCTGCACACCGGCCGTGGGGGCATTCGCGGAAGTCAGCCCGGGCGGCGGTGTCTCTTCGACGAACTCCACCCATGTCGTGGCCGGGTGCTGGCGGTAGGTGAAGAGCACGGGGCGGCCGCTCCAGCGTGTGAGCCAGCGACCCTCGGGGTCGGCGTGTCGCGCGATCAGCGCCAGGGGATAGACGGTGGCCGCAGGAGGCTCGCCGAGGATGACACACGGCGCTTTCAGCGGTAGTTCGCGCGTATCGGGCAGCGGCGCGGCGGGGAAGCGGAGCAGGTCGTTGCCGAAATAGCTGGTGTAGGGCTCGCGCTTGTACGCCGCCTTGCGTTCGGGCGCGCGCGCCGGGACGGTCGTCTGCGGATACCGCTCCTTCCACTCCGACCACCACACGAGTTGGCAGGGCACGACGGTCAGGGCGGCCTCTTCCGCCGCGGCCGGGCCGCTCATCGGCAGGCCGGTGAGTTGCTGCCACAGCGAGGAGCGGCCGGCCGGCGCGTCGCGGTCGTAGAGCAGGGGATTGGAGTCGTGAAGGAGACCGCTGTGGCCGAGGAGGAGTTCTGTTGACTCGGTGTTGGACGGGTTCAGTGAATCGACACCCGACGGGGCTGCTGCCCCGTCTCCCGAACCATACGGCCGGGCCCTCGTTAGAATCCTTCGTTCATACACCACCGCCGCATCGCACAGCGGGCTGTAGGTCACTGCAATCGGCACGCCGCCGAGCGTGTCGTTGATCACCTCGTGCCAGTTGAGAGCGATGAGAGGGTAGGCGCGCTCACATCCGTGGAGGCGCACTCCGATCACGCGGTCTCCGCTGACGAGGTACTTCGCGCGCCCCTCGCCGGAGAGAGAGTCGACCACGGCGCGCGTCCAGATCGGAGGAAAGTCCAGGACCGGGATGCCGTCGCGCGCAACGCCACTGCCGACGAGTCGCGTCAGGTCGCCGGAGAAGTTCGAGAGATCGAATCCATAGGTGTGGGGATGGAGGCCGTCACCGACCGCGCCGCGGCCGCGCGACTGGATCATCGCGCCGATCCGCCAGAGAAAGACCAGCGAGATCAGGATCACCGCGCCGGCCAGGATCCAGCCAAGCGGACTGCGGGTCGTCTGCATTCTCGGAACCCTCCCCTGGACCGCGGGGAGTGTTGACGGCCGGGCCGCGCGGGTCAAGTGTCGCGGCAGCGGGCGAGCGCGACGGGCCGGGATCGAGGACGAGCAGGCCGAGGAGCAGCGGCAGGTAGACGATGCTGGCGATGAAGAGGCGCTTCGCCTCGAGGTTCGACCGCGTGCGGTTGAGGCGCAGGCCGAGCAGGAAGAAAGCGGCTCCCAGCGCGAGTGCGCCGGCGAGGTAGACCGGTCCGCCCATCCCGGCCAGGAACAGCACCGCTGTCAGCGGAACGAGGATCGCGGCGTAGACGACCGCCAGTCCGCTCGTCGTGCGTCCGGTCGGGTCGACCGCCGGGAGCATGCGGAACCCGCCCCGCGCGTAGTCGTCCCGGTAGAGCCAGGCCAGCGCGAGAAAGTGAGGGATCTGCCAGGTGAAGAGGAACATCGCCAGCACCCAGGCGCCAAAGCCGATTTCGCCCGTCGCCCCGCTCCATCCCATCATCGGCGGGATCGCGCCGCAGATCGCCCCGGCCAGGGTGCAGAAGGGAGTGCGGCGCTTGAGCGGCGTGTAGACCAGGACGTAGAAGAGGATGACGAAGGCGCCGAGCGCGGCGGTCAGCGCGTTGACGAGGAGGCCGAGGATCGACACGCCGAGGACGGACGAAGCGATCGCGACCCCGAACGCGTGCGGTCGTGTCAGGATCCCGGCCGGGATCGGGCGACGCCGCGTCCGCTCCATCCGGGCATCGCACGAGACTTCCCACCACTGGTTCAGGCTGTTTGCCCCGGCCGCTGCCAACCCGGTTCCGAGGAGCGTCCAGATGAAGAGGAGCAGATCGAATCCGTTGCGCGGCGCGACCGCGAACCCGATGGCGGTCGTGACGAGGACGAGCGCGGTCAGCCTCGCCTTGGAGAGCTCGAGGTAGGGGTGCATCGGCCGGCGCGGACGATCGAGCGTGGTCGCCGGATCTGTCTTCTGGGAACGCATCTTTGTTGGATGCGCCGGCGAGTCCCCTCGGTCGTGACCGGCGTCCGTGGATCTTACCCGATTCCGCGGATGACCGGCACCGCGCAGTTGGGGTGGCGGCGGGAATCGGCCCGCGCTACGATCCCGACCTTCACGCCGGGACAGGTGTCCCGGCCGGTTCGGGAGGTTGCACCATGAAGATGTCCATGCCGGTGGGATCGGCTCTCCCGATCCGTGCCGTGACCCTGTCCCTGGTCCTCGCCACGGTGGGATGCACGTCCGCGCTTCCCCCGCCTCCCGGGACGGCGCCTCCTCTCGTCGAGACCGTGGATCTCGCGGACCGCTGGGGGCGTTCCCCGGCCGATTCGATGCCTCCACGCGCGCCAGGCGCGTCCACACCGGCCCGCCTGACCGAGATCAAGCACCGACTGATCGGGGAAAACAGCGGGATCGCCTGGCTGGGCGGCGCCTTCTTCGTCCACAACGACTCGGGGGACGCGGCGACCGTCTACCGCAGTCCGGCGCTCGACTTTGCCGCCGCCGAGATTTTACCCCTCCCCGGTGCCCGGGCCCGCGACTGGGAAGACATCACGGTGCTCGAGGGCGACTTGCTGGTGGGCGACATCGGCGACAATCGGCGGCAGCGATCCGATCTGATGCTCTACCGCGCCCGTTACCGGTCCGCCTTCGAGACCGGCCGGTCGCAGGGGCGGCTCGAGCTCGTGGCCGCGTATCCGGTTCGCTATCCCGATGGACCGCACGATGCCGAGGGGCTGGCCGTGGTTGATGGCCTCGTCCACATCATCACCAAAAACCGCGGAGAAGGGTTCACCGGAGTCTACCGTTTCGATCGGCTGGTCGATCGCGCCGACCTGCGCCCCGGAGAGGCGAACGTGCCGCGGAAGGTCGGGACCCTGGAACTGCGGGAGGATGAGCAGGTCACCGCGGCCGACTTCGATCCGCGGAGCCGGCAGTTCGTCATCCTGACCTATCACCGCGTGCTCTCCTGGCCCGCGGCGAGGCTCGAGGGCCCGCCCGCGCTGGGCCTGGAGATCGCCCTCAAGCAGTGCGAGGCGGTCTGCGTAGAGGGCGATCGCCTCGTCATCACGAACGAGAACCGTGAGGTTTACGTGATCGAGGACTTTGTCCGTGCGCTGCCGCCGATCACGGCCGAAGGGGGGACGCAGTGAAGACACCGGCGCTGACGGGGGAGTCGATCCAGTCCGGTACGTCTCGCGGGGGTGCTCGCACCGGCGCGTCGCCGGCAATCGAAGCGGCGGCGCGGCCCGATCGCGATCGCGCGTGGCTCCCGGCGCTGGCGTTCGGCGTCGCCTCCACGATGTGGGCGATCGGCTACATCTTTCGCCTTCCGCCGGCGTGGATGCCCGCACCGCTGCTGGTGGCGCTCCTCATCGCCTGTGTCGCGGCGGGCGGGTATGCCGCGGGACGCTACACCGGCGCGGGCGTGCGGGGCGGGATCGCAGTCGGCCTCCTCTCCTCGCTCCTCAATCTCCTGATCCTCGGCAGCCTGATCGGCGACGGTGCCTCCGGCAGCGGGATTCCTCCGGCCGTGATCTGGCTGCCCGCGACCTTCCTCGTCGGCGGGCTTCTGGGGGCGGGAGGCGCTCTTCTCGGTGTCCGAAGACGGTCGCGCGAGGTCGGGTCATCGCCGCTGTTCATCGACTGGACTGCGGTGTTCGCCCTCGTGGCGGCGGGAGCGACCTACTGCCTGCTCGTCATCGGCGGACTGGTCACCAGCCGGGAAGCGGGACTCGACGTGCCCGACTGGCCGGGGAGTTTCGGCTACGCGATGTTCCTCTACCCGTTCTCACGGATGTCGGGCGGGATCTACTACGAGCACAGCCACCGCCTCTTCGGCTCGCTGGTCGGGTTGACCACGCTGGTGCTGGCCATCCACCTCCAGCGCGCCGATCGACGTCCCTGGGTGCGGCGCGCGGCGCTGATCGCGCTGGCGCTCGTCATCGTGCAGGGCTTGCTGGGAGGCTTCCGGGTCACCACGGCTGAGATCCAGGCCGACGCCGGCCGTGTCGTGGCTTACAGCGAGACCGCGCGCAGCCTCGTCCTGCGCGTCGTGCACGGAGTGACGGGGCAGCTCTTCTTCGCGATGATGGTCGCGCTGGCCGCCGTCACGGCGGGTCGCTGGAAGTCGTCCCATCGCCCGACCGTGGCGCCGTCCGCCGCCACCGATCACGGCCTGACGATCCTCTTCATGGTCTCCCTCATGGTGCAGCTGATCCTCGGCGCGCTGCTCCGGCATCTCTCGAAGGGACTCTTCATTCACATCGGAATGGCGACGGTCGTGCTCGTGATCGGAATCCTCGTCGGTGCCAGGGCCGCCGGCCTGCCGCACGGACAGCCGATCCTGGCGCGGCTGGGGCGGTCGATCCTCTGGGCCGTGAGCCTCCAGATCGTCTTGGGCGTGGCCGCGCTGGCCGTGACCTTCAGCGCCGGCGGCCGCGTGCCCCCTCCGATCTCGGAGACGATCGTCACGACCGCGCATCAGGCGCTGGGCGCCGGGCTGCTCGGGGCGGCGGTGCTCCTGGCGGCGTGGAGCCGGAGACTGCTCGCGACGCGGTGATGTGAGTTGCGTGCTGGGAACCGATGGAGGGGAGTCGGGACAGGCGGACGAGGCAGGTGGAGTCGATGACGGGCGCGGGGCGTCGGAACCCCGCCGGCTGCAACTCGCGGGTTTGCCTCAGCGTAGGGGCGCGGCGACAGGGGGGACAAGATGGTCAAGACGCTCAAGGCACTCAAGTTTCTCTTCGTTGGGCCGCTGATCCTGGTGCTTCTCGTCATCATCAACTGGCTTACCTCGCCGGGAGACTGGTGGGTCAAGTGGGCAGCCCTCGGGATCGGGATTGCCTGGTTCATCAGCCTGATGCGGGTCCTGCGCGCCCTCATCCTGGTGGGCGGACTGGCGGCGGTCGGCGCGTGGCTCATGCGTCGGAACGACCGCGCGGGAGGCCCGCCCCCGCCACCGCGGCCTTGACCTGATCGGCCCGGTTCGCAAGGTGGCGCGCCCGGGCCGGTCGACTTACCGGATGACGACGATGCGGATCCTCTTGTCACCCGAACCGGTTCCGGCGTGCGCGAAGTAGCTTCCCGCCGGGACCGGATGCCCGTCGGTGTCGCACAGATCCCACTTCGCGCGCTCCACGGGTTCTCCGTCCGTTCCACCGTGCCAACCCACGATGCGGCGACGCACGACGCGGCCCTTTAGATCGACAATGACCAGTTCCGCGCCCTCGCCGACATCCTCACGGTTCCAGCGGAAGGAGATCGGGCCTGCGGTGGGGTTGGGGAAAGCACGGAGGGCTGGGCGGCCGTCGCCGGCGGTTGCGCCGGGACGGGACGGGCCGGTCGGTCCATCCGGCTCGGGTACGGCCTCTGGAGCGAGGGTCCGCTTCAGCACGATGCGCGTCCCGCCTCCGACGGTCTCCTCGATCCAGGTGAAGCTCGGCGCGGCCCCGGCCTCGAGGGGGGAGGCGATCCTGGTCCAGGTGCCGGTGCGGCCGCCGAAGAATCCCAGCGGTGAATCGTGCCAGGTTCCCTCGACGCGCGACTTCCAGAAGATCACGGTGTAGAGCGGGGGGCCTCCCGCCTGGCGGAACTCCTGCTGCCAGAACGCGTGCATGGCGCTCGACGGATCCGCGGCGAGGGAGCAATAGCAGGGTTTGTTCAACTCCTCGAGATCGATCGTCAGGTCCTGCAGATAGGTCCAGCCCGATTCCGTCTCCTCCACGTAGTAGAGGTGATTGCATTCACAGCCGCCGCTCAGGCCGATGCCGAGCGCCGCATGGCGTCCGTCGGGGTATCGAGCCACGCGATACTCCTCCGCGATGGCGCCACCAGCCACCATGACCGGAGCGGACCACATGCTTCCGTCGTGTTGCCGGTAGTGAAGCTGATGTTCGCCCGGATACGGGCAGCGCAGATAGTAGACGCGCGGGCGGGGGATGCCGGCGACCAGCTTCGGTTCGACCTGCGCGTGATTGCCGAAGGTCGTGTTGCCATCGATGCAGACGACCTCCGGTGCCGACCAGGCGCTCGCATCGCGCCGGGCGTAGAGAATGCGCGAGCCCTCCTCCCAGGCCAGGTGCAGGTCCCCTCCCGGCAACGAACCGAAGTCGGGTCTCGCCGTGGGATAGCCGGTACCACCGCTTAAGAGCTCGACGTCGCCCCATGCGCCGGAGAGATCGCCGGGTCGAACCTGGAGGAAGACCCCGCTCGCCCACGCCAGCCAGACCATGTCGCCGTGCAGGTGGACGGCGGGCTGAACTCCGGAGCCGTGCAGGACCGCCGGCTGCCAGACGCCGTGGACGAGTGCCCGGGTGAAGACGCGGCTCTGGTCGTCCTGCCAGCCGACCAGGGTGAAGGTGTCGCCAAGATCGGCGAGGCAGGTGCCCTGCAGTCGTCCCGTGCTCTCCGCGACAGTGTGGTCGAAGTAGACCGAAGCGCGTGCGGGGGAGTGCGAAGCCAGGAGCGTTCCGAGCAGGGTGGCGAGGGCCGCCGCGCGCATCCCGCGCCGAACGGGGGAGCTCCCGGCCGTCCGGGTTTGTGGCTTCGTCACCAGCATCGCGACCTCTCTTCCGGGCGAGGAGTGCGCACCCGCCGTTCCACACCCCGTCAAGGATAACGCCACGCGGGGGTGACCGCAACGAGGTCGGCGCCAACGGCACGCGGCTTGCGGCCACTCCGGCGGCGTCGGCGCGCGGACGCCGCGGGAGCAAGGCACTCGGCAGGCCCGTCGCGCGACGGAGGATGTGGTCACGATGCAGGCCTGCGTCGAGTCGTTCACCCTGGTCGGGATCGAGGCGGTGCCGATCGAGGTGCAGGTGTCCGCCGACGGCGGGTATCCGCAGACGACGATCGTGGGACTCCCCGACACTGCGGTCCGGGAGAGCCTCGATCGCGTGAACGCGGCCTTCCGTGCCGCCGGGTTCGGGACGCCGGACAAACGGATCACGGTCAACCTCGCGCCCGCGGAACTCCGCAAGGAAGGATCGGCGCTCGATCTCGCGATCGCCCTCGGGATGCTGGCGGCGCTCGCGAGGATCCCGGCGGAGAATCTGCGGGGCATCCACGTCGCCGGCGAACTCTCTCTCGATGGCCGGGTGCGGCCGGTGCGCGGCGCGCTGGCCATGGCGCTGGCCCTGTCGAGGTGCGGCGGCCGGACCCTGGTGGTGCCGCGGGAGAACGTGGTCGAGGCAGCGTCCGTGCCGGGTGGTCGAGTGGCGGCCGCGGACTCGCTGGACGCGGCCGTGCAGAGACTGCGGGCCGGTCGATGGATCGGCGAAGACGGGGGAGCCGGAGAGCCCATCCCGGCTGATGCTCGCGTGATCGGCGATTCCTCTCCCGTCTTCCCCGATCTGGCGGAGATCCGCGGCCAGGCGGCGGCTCGGCGCGCGCTCGAGATTGCGGCCGCCGGCGGACACAACCTCCTTCTCTTCGGCCCGCCGGGCGCAGGCAAGACGCTCCTCGCGCAACGACTACCCACGATTCTCCCTCCGCTTTCGCGGGACGAGGCCCTGGAGGCGACCCTGGTGCACAGCGTGGCGGGCCTCCTGCCGCCGGGCAGCGGCCTCCTGAATCGCCGGCCGTTCCGTGCGCCGCATCACACCATCACCGCGCCCGGTCTCGTGGGAGGCCGCGCCGTCCCTCGCCCGGGCGAGGTCAGCCTGGCCCACGGTGGCGTCCTCTTCCTCGACGAAATGCCGGAGTTCCGCTCTGCGGTCTTGAACCTGCTCCGCCAGCCGGTGGAGGACGGGACGGTGCGCATCGTCCGCGCGGGGCGGACGGTGGAGTTCCCTTGCCGCTTCATGCTGGTGGGGGCGATGAATCCCTGTATGTGTGGGTTCCTGGGGCACCCCCGCCGTCCCTGCCGCTGTACACCGCATCAGGTCCGCGTCTATCGCAACCGACTCAGCGGACCGCTGCTCGATCGGATCGACATGCACGTGGAGGTGCCGGTGGTGACGGCGCGGGAGCTGACGCGGGGGGTGCGGAGGGGGCGAGCAGCGGCGGCAGACCCGGCGGTGGACTTGACCGCGCGTTCGACGGTGCGATCGATGGCGACACGGAAGATCGCTGTTGATGCGGAGCCTGAGTCTTCCGCCTCCGTGCGCGCGCGGGTGATTGCCGCGCGGCGGGTACAAGTGCAGCGGTTCGCAGGCGAGTCGATCCACTGCAATGCCCAGATGGGGATCAAGGAGATCGAGCGGTACTGCCGGGTCGACGACGCGACGCGCGCGCTCCTGCACAAGGCGATGGAGACACGATCGATGAGTGCCCGGGCGGTGCACCGGGTGCTGCGGGTGGCAAGAACGATCGCGGATCTGGCGGGGGCGGACGAGATCGCGCTCGAGCAGGTGGCGGAAGCGGTGCAGTATCAGACTCTGGATCGCGCGGGAGAGAGCGGGTGATCTCGTCATCACGTCGATGAAGGGAGGGGGCGCAGGCCCTGGGACAAAGTCCGGGTACTTCCATCGCTTTCCGGCTCTTCCTCTCTTCCATCAGAGTCTCTGCCTTATGACATTAGAAGTCATGGCTTGCCCCCCCCCCTCCAATCTTGCCGCATGATGGTGCCGCGCTGGAGAATGATCATCGTGCTCCTGCGCCGGGATGGCGAAGATGTCCCAGAACGGTGCCCGGCGATCACAACGACACCGATGGGGCCCTTCGGAGGTCTGGAGGCGGGGGATGGTCGCGGTCTTGAGTCCGGAATCGGTACGAATGTCCGATGTTGCTCTTCCCGGGGACCGAGAGCCTCATCCACGGGTCCGATCGCCGGAAGGGCGGAGGTGTCTCTTGGAGAAGCGGTTGATCTATCATGATCTGCGCAGGGGAGCTTGGATGATCCGCGCGTGTCTATTCTCGTGCCTCTGGATACTCCTGCCATTCGTCGCTCTCGCCGGGCCAAACGAGGGCGGTGCGCTGATCATCCACGCCAACCCGATGCTGACCTATACCACGGGCCAGGACTTCTGCGGCGAATCCGGTTTGACGCACTGCTTGGTGAGCCAGGACAGCCTACCCTATGAGCCGGAGGTGGCCCGGGTCTGGTTCGTCTTGGCGTCCTTCAATCCGAGCGCGCAGCCCCGGCTCAAGGCCGTCTCCTTCGGAGTCGACTACGACTCCACGCGCCTGGCCATCCTTGCGTCGGGATCTTGCGCCGACTTCGAGATCCCCGACGGTCGCTGGCCAGCGCCGGGGACCGGCGTGGGCCAGAGCTGGACCGAGTGCCGGACGAGCGAGCTCGCGGAGTGCTACTGGTTCGCCGGGTACACCTATGACGCGCCCGGTTCGCCGGATACAACCTCTTTCGCGGTGGTGCCCCATCCCCGGCACGGAGCGGTGTTCGTGGACGACTCGATGCCCCCCCAAGAAGACACGGTTCAGGATCTTGGCCGCTTGGGGTTCGGACAGCCGGGTGCCTTGGTCTGCTTCCGTGTGCCGAGCCCACCCCAGCCGGAGATGGAGCCATGCGGGATCGGAGAGCTGGAGCTTCCCACGCCCCAGGAGCAGGCCGCGCATGACCCCGGCAAGTACTGGTACCGCGGACACGAGGTCTCCGTCACGTGGGAGCAGCTCGCGTCGCCGGAGGCCTTCGACCAGCTCTGGGAGATTCGGTCGGGAACCGTCGAGGACACGCTGCTCTTCGCGGGTTACCCTCACAGGCTCTATCGGAATGCACGCTACTACGATCCCCTCCGCGGAATCTCCCCGGAGGACCTGGCCGACTATGCCCTTCTCGAGCAGGCGGCCGACTCCGTCCGCGGGGAGCCGATCCCCGAGCGGCAAGCGGAACGCTATCTCGCGGTCCTCCAAGCGCTCGATCCCGAAGATCGGTTCGTGCTGCGGACCTGGCGCGACGGCGCCGTGGTCGTCGTCTCTCTCCGGGACGCTGTTGAGCTCCAGTGGAAGTTCCGTGGCGGAAACGCGACGGGTGTACCCAACTTCGCCCCGCGCATCGCGCCCGCCCAACGTCGGAATACCGCGGAGGTGAAGGCCGCGTTGAGGGGGTTGCTCGTCCGTCGCGGTTGGCTAATCCAGCAGGAGCCGGGCTCGGAGTCGTGGGTCTCCACGTCGACCGCGGAGCGTCTCCAGGTGATCGTTACGGCGATGGCTCAGGGACAGACTCTCGAGGAACTCGTCAACTGCTCGGCCAGCCCACCGCCGCCGGAGTGCTCGTACGACCTCCTCCGGTTCCTGGCGCAGGTCGACTCGCTGCGATAGGGGGATGCAATGCGACCACACCGAGGCTTCGAAGTCGCTCTTCTGCTGGTACTTCTGCAGCCGGCGGTTCACGCGCTCGCTCAGACGTGCCGGACCCCCGCCTCAAAAAGGGGTCTGTCCTGGTTTCCTCACTCCCCGTACGGAGTCTGCCAAGACCGAGCTGGCCGGCAGGGCTACGACGTGGTCTCGAGAGCTGGGATGCAGTGTACCGCCGCCGAGTTCGACGCAGTGATGAAGGAGACGCCTCAGCAGCTTGCCTGCGGAATCGTGGACATCATCACGCACGGGCTCGGAGGTTTCTCGCCTGGCTGCCAGATCGAGTGGGCAGCGGACGAGGGCGACGCTTTCTCCAGACGAACCGCTATCATCCAGTCAGGTCTGTTCACCGCCGATGAAGTCTACGTGTCCACGAGTCCCGACTCGACGGAATGGGGAGTCGGGGTGCGCTATGCCGCGTTGACGGCGAAGTACCCGCTCCGTGACGCCATCGTGACGCTGATGGCATGCTATTCGGCGACCTCGCCGGATTGGCCCGGGGCTCGCACCATGGCGGGCTTGCAGGGCCTGAGGTCGGACGACTTCGTCGTACAGGTCGAAGATGCCGTCTGGAAGGGTCTGAATGGCGAAAGCGGCGTGGGCGGCCGCAGCGTCGGCACTGCCGTGGCTTCACTGCCTGCGGATTCGATCCGGGTCTACGGAAACACCGCCACCACGCTGGCGCCGGCCATCGTGGCCGCCTCCGCCGAGTCGGGTACGGCCTACAACTGCCCTCAAGACTCCGATATCGAGGTGACCTTCTTCTCGGACACGGAGCTGGACACCGGGGTCGACTCTGAGGATGCGGTGTTCGTGGAAGGCTACGCCTTTACGTGCTCCTCGGCAGAGTGGTTCGGTGCGAACGGACTGCGCGTGTGGCTGACGCCGCATTGCGACGACCCGGGATCGGTGGCGATCTGCCTCAATCATCAGTACATCCACAGCGCCGCATTGAGCACTGCGGAGCTTGACGGAGACGGCAAGGATGGTCCCGACGACTACCGGCACGGGCTCGCGTTGACGAACAACCCGTCGGCTGTCGTCGACGGCCTGCACGCGGGGCCAGACTCGGTCACGTGGAACGCGACGGCCGAGCGTGACGTGGACCACTATCTCCTCCGGGGTCGGATGGCGCCCAGCGAGCCTTGGCAGAGCGCGACTGGGCCGGTCCCGCCCGGAGCCGGCCTACACGCGGTCCCTCGGCCGACGGGATTCCCGATCCTCGGACTCTTCGAGCAGAGTACGGCGGGCGACGAGATCTTCTATGGGGAGGCAGGCGACGATCCATTTGGTCCGGGAGCGGACACGACCCGGCCGTCGCTCGCCGTGCTCGACTCGACGGTCGCTGCGCTTGCCGCCCAGACACCGCCTCCTGGATGGAACCCAGACCGGGACGGCACCTACGGCGAGAAGATCGGAATCTACACGCCTGCCGAGTTCGGGGACGAAATCCAGTACTTGGCCGATTGGCTGGCCGGCTGGTTCGGGATCGAAGCGACCATCGTCTTCGTTGAGCAGTTCGGTGCGCCCGAGAGCAGATACCCGGGCATCTGCGCGTCGATTCGGAACTTGGAGACGAACGGCGTCCATTACTTCCTGCTCGTGGGCGACGCAAGCGACTGACAGTATTTCGATGGTCCGCTCACGGCTCAGTATTGGCCGCCGACCTGGGAGATACGCCGTTTGCAGTACTTCGGCCAGGGCTACCCTCACGGCGGCGATCCGCTCCGCAACGTGATTCCGACCGTCGTCGTACCAGACACGTCACGGTATCGCAACATGGCCCGCTATCAGCCCTATTACTTCCTCGGTGACGATTTCGCATACGGAAACACCGACGAGGACGAACTGCAACTGCCGGACGTTGCCGTCGGCCGTTGGCCCTTCTCGGAGTCAGAGGACGTCTTGGTCGCGGTCCAGAAGTTGATGCACTACATGTCGTGCGGCTACAGCGGCTCCTACTTCAACGTCGGGCTGTTCGCGGGCGACATGAGCCACAACTACTATGGCGAAGGAGCCGTCGTCCGAGGGATGGCGTCCGACATCGCCGCGGCGCTGCAGTCGGTTGGATACGCACAGACGCTCCGGGCGGCAGACTGGCCGGATCCCGACGTGCGCCGCCAGGTGGCGCTGAACCTGTGGCACTATCCGACGGAGCTCGCGGTGATGGTGTCGACGGGAGCGAGCAGGTACAATGCCGCGGACTTCTTCGAAATGCCGAACTTCAACGTCAACATGCTCCAGTACAACAACTGGACGCCAATCGTGATCGGAGCGTCCTGCGGGATGGGGGAGTTTGCGAGAACGGAGGACCCGCATGCAGGTTACCAGCGGCCGCTCATGCAGAGGTTTCTGGCCGCATACGGCAAAGGGGCGATCGGGTGGTGCGGCCCAAGCGCCGGGACGTGGCAGCTGGGTAACGATGCGGTGGCCACGACGATCGCCGAGTACATCGCGGCGGATCCGACGCGGCCGGCGGGCGAGAGCGTGAGGCTGGCGTTGCGCGACGTCATAGAGAACGCGGATCCGGTGCGGGATGCTGCCGTGGTCAAGACGGCACGCAGCTACGGGTACTTTGGATTCCCCCTCTGTCCGGTCCTGAAGCGACCGTACGCATCGGAGGTAAGGGGGGAAACGCCCGCTGGCCTCGAGTTCTCCGTCGCAAGCGGGAACCCGAGCGGGTCGCCGGTAGAGTTCGTTCTGAGCTTGCCTGCGCGGGGAAGGGTGCTGGCGAGAGCGTACGACATCACCGGACGGGTCGTGAGCAGGGTCTGGGACGGGACCCTGGATCCCGGGATCCACCGAGTGCGCTGGCCCAGCGGGGCCGACGGGGAGCGTTCCGTGGCGGCCGGAGTGTACTGGGTTCGGATGGATTGTCCCTCGGGCACGGTGACGCGACGGGTGACGATCGTCAAGTAGAGCCGGCGCCGGGGAGGCTCGTCTGTACCTAGGCGAGGGGTCCAGGGTTCAGGTTTGCGAGAAGGCCAACGCGCGGTGGCTTGCTCGGGTTCGGTTCGAGCGAGCTGCTGGGCAGCCCCTGCCCCCGTGTTTCGGTCTGGGACATGGATCGGAGCTTGAGCAGAGTCGCCCGGCTCGGCCGATACCGCCCCTGCTCCGTGTTCCGGATCGTCCGGGGATCCAGCCCGATCTTCGCGGCCAGCTCGACCTGGGTCAGCCCGAGCCGCCAGCGGGCGTACCGGACACGTGCCCCGATGTCGGCTCCGTCGGGGAGCAGGTCGGCTCCGAGGACCTCGGCGATCACCCCCCACGACGACGCCAGCGGCTTGGTGAGCCCGGACTCCCAGCCCGCCATGGCCCGCGTCGTTCGGCCGAGGCGTTCGGCCAGCCCGGCCTGGGTGAGGCCGAGGTCCATGCGCCGCTGCCGGAATCGCTCGGCCCAGGTCTTGGGCTGACGCGGATAACCCCTTGGGAGAGATCGCGGTCGGGCCGCACGGAGCACGAGATCACAAAATGGCAACGCAGGGGTGCCCGTGCGGCTTCCTGGGGCACCCTCGCCGTCCCTGCCGCTGTACACCGCATCAGGTCCGCGTCTATCGCAATCGTCTCAGCGGTCCGCTGCTCGATCGCATCGACATGCACGTGGAGGTGCCGGTGGTGACGGCGCGGGAGCTGACGCGGGGGGTGCGGAGGGGGCGAGCAGCGGCGGCAGACCAGGCGGTGGACTTGACCGCGCGTTCGACGATGCGATCGATGGCGACACGGAAGATCGCTGGTGATGCGGAGCCCGAGTCCTCCGCCTCTGTGCGCGCGCGGGTGGTCGCAGCGCGATGCGTGCAGGAGCGCAGGTTTGCGGGGGAGCCGATCCAGTGCAACGCCCAGATGGGGATCCGCGAGATCGAACGACACTGCCGGGTCGATGAAGGGACGCGGGCGCTCCTGCACAAGGCGATGGAGACGCGATCGATGAGCGCGCGCGCGGTGCATCGGGTGTTGCGGGTGGCGAGGACGATCGCGGACCTGGCGGGCGTCGAGGAGATCGCGCTCGAGCAGGTGGCGGAGGCGGTGCAGTACCAGACCATGGATCGCGCGGGAGAGGGTGGGTGATCTAGTTATCACGTCGCTGGGGGGTGGAGCGCCGGTCCATGCCATGAGGTCTGGGTGCTCCGGCGGTCTTCCGGCTGCCCCTTTCCTCCAGAAGAACCACTGATTTCCGACATCAGAATCCAGAGTTGCCCCCCCCTCCAGACTTGCGGCATGATTGTCCTGCACCGGAGATCGCTGTACGTACCCCCGCGCGTGTGAGTCCGAACGGGTGGTCTTCCTGAGGCCGGAAGAGCGCCGGAGTCGAACGATGAATCGCGTGCGTCCGCAACCGTCCCGTCCGCAAATCAGGTTGCGCAAGCCCGCCCTTCCAGGCGGCGGATCCGCCATTGCGCTTTTCCACCCGACCGCGACGGTGACAAGGAGGGATCCATGAGTCGGCCCAAGTTCGCTCTTCTCGCCTTCCTCGTTCTGACTGCAGCGTCGCTGCCTCTGTGGCCGGCGGTGGCCGGACCAAACGCTGGTGGCGTTCTCCTCGTGCACGCTAACACTTCTCTCGTCTACTCATCAGATGCAGCCTACTGCGACCAGTCGGACCTCGAGGCTTGTTCGGAAGCCGTCACGAGGGTGCCCTGGGAGCCGGGGACGCCGACGGTGTTCTTCGTGATCGCGGCGTTTCCGGACACGTCGCAGCCGCGCCTGAAGGGTCTGAGTTGGGGGGTGGAGTGGGATGACGCCAAGCTCGTCCTCGTTGACCATGGGAGTTGCGCCGACTTCGAGGTTGCCGATGGCGGGTGGCCGGGGTCCAGGACCGGGATCGGGCAGAGCTTCACCGAAACGCGCACAGGGTTACTCAACGAGCTGTACTGGTTCGCAGGATACGCGTATGGCGCCGAGGCGGACTCCACTTCGTTCGCGGTTATCCCTCATCCACGGCATGGCGGGGAGATGGTGGACGACGCGGTGCCAGCTGTTGCCGACTCGGTCGTGGGGTACGGCACCTTGGGCTTCGGGAGGAAGGCGGGCGTCGTGTGCCCGTCCGTGGCGGAAGGGGAGGCAGACGGTGAAGGGAATGGCGATGGTGACGACGTGCCTGAGGGCGGTACGGCCCTTGTCGATATCCGCCCCCACAGTATCTACCGCCAGGGCGGCCGGTGGGCGTTTCTCGTGACCGGCCTGGACCGTCAGGAACTCGCCTCGGTCGAGATCTCCGGCGGTCCCCTCTCGGTTCTACCGAGCGAGTACCGCGATGTGGGAGCCGGGCGGGTGCTGTGTTTGTACGACTATCCTGACATCCCCAATGAGACGACCGCGGAGGTGACGGTCCGCAGCCAAGACGGGCTGCAGAAGACGTTCCCGCTCACCGTAAAGGAACTGGAGCACCCGACGGAGGAGGAGCGGAACTACTCAGTCGATGCACGCCTTCGCACCGCCACCATCGACTGGATCCCGGTGTCCCGCGGTGGGCCCTACAGGTTCGTCGAGCGGGACCTTCGCGAGGTCACCATTCACGATACTCTCATGGCCGTAGTCCTCTCAGGCCTCCAGACCCGGTATGTGCACAAGGTGCACCCCGACCTGGCCGATGGGGACTCTGTCCTGACAAGTCGACGTGGATCCACATTAGTCGTTCCTCCTGAGCAGCGAAGTCTCTATTCATTCACCCTTCCGCCGGAAATCCCGAACACCGCTATGGCCGAGGCGCTCCTGGAATGCCCGAGCGTTCTTGACGCTTGGGCGAACCGCTCGGTGGTGATCCCGCGGTCCTATCCGTGTGACTCCGATATCACGGATCCCTAGTACCCCAACCAGTGGGAACTCCAGAGCATGACGGAGCACTGCGGTTCCCAGGGCATCCAGGCCAACTATGCGTGGTGTGCAACAAGAGGGGCTGGGTCCTGTCTCTTCCTGATCGACGCGCCATTGAACTACCTGCATCCAGATATCCAGCCTCAGCTGCTCGGCGACGTCCCGCCGCAGCCCCTGCCACAATCCGGGACGTGGGCCTACCACGGCATGGAGTGCGCGGCGCTTGCCGTAGCGTCGATCAACTGTCAGGGCATGGTCGGCGTGGCGCCGGAGGCCTTTCTCTACCCGTACGAGTTCCGTCTCGGGGATCCTGCGTTCGACCCCTATCTGAAGCTCAGGGACTACCTGGATGACATCTGGTATCGTGCATACTCGGGCTATGATGTGGTGAACATGTCCTGGGCGTTCGTGAACCCGCTGACGCCCCAGCAGCAGTCCCAGATCGAGTCACGCCTGCAATGGCTGTACGATGACGGCATTCCACTCTTCGCCGCCAGAGGCGAGTCCACGGACTACCCTGCCTCCTCGCCATGGGTGTGCGCCGTCCAAGGAGTGAAGCGCTATCCTTCTCAGGGACTCTGCGGTGCCACCGCGGCCGTCCGCGCGCCATGCTCGGACTTCGCCGTCTTGCCGACTTGGTACGATCCCTGGTGGAGGGTGCCGCCTTCGGACTACTTCGGCTCATCCTACGCCTGCGCCATCACGGCGGGTGCCGCCATTCTGATCCTGCGCTGCGGTTTGTGGAGTCCTGCCTCTCTGTACCAGGAGCTGGCCGATGAAACCACGATTTACGGGCGGGTGATCCCGAGCATGCCGTGCGGCTTGACGGGCATCAACGACATCGCGGACTTCGAGGTCTCTTCGGCTCCTGGGTGCAGGGTCCAGGTGGACTACGACATCCTCGACGTTGAAGGCATCGGCGCGATCAGGATCTTCGCATCGCCCTCCTGCTGGGGACCCTTCGAACTCTGCCATGAGTTCTACCCCTCCGAAGACGGGCACTACCAGCACCTGATCGACCGTCTCTGCAGCGGAACCCAGTACATCCAGATGCGGGTATACGGGGGCGGGGGCTACGCGTTCTACCAAGGATCAGCTCTCGCCGGGACCGGATGTGGTACCTGCGCGCAACCCGAGCTGCCCGAGTTCTTCGATGCTTCGGCCCACGCAGCGACCGTGGAATTGCGGTGGTCGACGGTGGATGAGCCGTCGTCGTGGCAGTACTACATCGTTGGGGGAGCGGCTGCCGACCTTGAGACCTGCGGCTGGGGTGGGCGATGGGGCTCGTGGGGGCGCGCCCTCCTGCCCCTGTACGGGCAGGGGTGTGACTGCGGTATAGACGAGCCCGAAGAGTGTCAGTGCTGGGAAGATGATGGTCTGGCCCCAGGGGCATACTTCAGCTATCGCCTCGCCGTCGTCGAGCGGTCAGCTCAGGGTCGGTTCATGGGGATGTCGGCGTTCACGCCGGAGGCAACGGTGTACATCAATCCGGCGTCTGCTCCGGATGAGCCGATTGCGGCGGGCTCGGGAGCCAGGCTGTGGCCGGTGCCGTGGTCACGCACGGACGATCTGCGCATGGAGTTTGCTACGGAATCCGCGGGCAAGGCTCGCGTGGCCTTCTACGATGCCTCAGGCCGGATTGTCTGCTCGGATGGCGTCGCCATCGACGTATCTTCCGGCCGTAACGAGGTGCGCCTGCCGGCCGCGATGATTCGGAGCGCCCTGCGGGCATCTGGGGTCTACTTCGCGGCGATTTCGCTTCCGGACGGCCAAAGAGTCGCCAGGAGACTTGTCGTGGTGCCTTAGTCCGCGGTCCCCGACGGTCCGTCGGACGAGTTGCGTGATCGACTGATTGAGGGAGTTCATGCAGGTCCTGTGGGTCGGGCTTCCGACGCGTTTCGCACCGCCAGAACTCCGAGCACGTCAGGGTGGGGCGAAGCGTGTTGTCACCCGCGAGCGGCTCTCGGATGAACGCCGTTACGGGTCGCCAGAGCGTCGTTCAGCTCGGCCGGTACGGTCCCCGCTTCACGCTCCGGTTCGCCCTGGAACCGACGTCTACCCTCCCCGCCGGCTGGGTCTTGGTTGGCCGTATGTACCATCGGGTGGCGCGCTGGTAGCGTCCGAGGCACCCCACTTCGGCGGCGAGGCGATCTTGCCGAGAACCGTCGAGGGAGCTAGGTGCGACGAGTACCGCCGTGGCCGGGTGGCGTCTGTCAGGAACTCTCGGATTCGATCGCAACACCGCCGGCGGTGCCTGGAGGCGCGGGGATGCGGTTCCGGCCTCCCAGTTATAAACCGTCGTCTTGTCGACCCCGATCCGCGCCGCCACCTCCCGCTGGAGGAGCCCGAGATCCAGGCGGCGTTTTCGGATGTGATCGCCGATGGTGCGGAGTTCCGTAGAATAAGCTCTCCCCAGGGGTTGCGGGCTTCGAAGCACGAGATCACAAAATGGCAACGCAGGGGTGTATGTGTGGGTTCCTGGGGCACCCCCGCCGTCCCTGCCGCTGTACACCGCATCAGGTCCGCGTCTATCGCAACCGACTCAGCGGACCGCTGCTCGATCGGATCGACATGCACGTGGAGGTGCCGGTGGTGACGGCGCGGGAGCTGACGCGAGGGGTGCGTCGAAGGCGAGGTACGGCAGAGGACCTGTCGGTCCGCTCACCGGAGTCTGGGAGTTTCGCTGGGGATGCGGAGCCCGAGTCCTCTGCTTCCGTGCGCGCGCGTGTGATCGCCGTGCGATTCGTGCAGGAGCAGCGGTTCGAAGGCGAGCCGATCCACTGCAACGCCCAGATGGGGATCCGTGAGATCGAGCGATACTGCCGGGTCGACGACGCGACGCGGGCGCTCCTGCACAAGGCGATGGAGACGCGATCGATGAGCGCGCGGGCAGTGCATCGGGTGCTGCGAGTGGCGCGGACCATCGCGGATCTCGCCGGCTCGGAGGAGATCGCGCTCGAGCATGTGGCCGAGGCGGTGCAGTATCAGGCGCTCACGCAACAAGGGTCGTGACGGTGGTCAGCTCGTGGCAGTTGTGAGACATCACCGACTTGCCCCGCTCTCATCGATAGCGACGCTTGATACGACCCCAGGTTTCGGATACGACCGGCACCGGCGGTGGCTCACCCGTCACCAGCAGGGCGTAGTCGCCGCAGGCGCTGCCATAGCCATCGACAACGACATAGTAGGTACCGCCGGCGAGCGCAAAGAGCACCGAGGTCAAGGCGACGGGCACGGACCACCATCTGCGGGTCATCGCGAGCTCTCCTTCGGCGGAAGACCGGACCGCCCCGCCGACCGCGGGCATGCCGCTTCGACGCCCACGATCATAGTCGCTGCGGCCGAACGGGGCGCGGTCAGCTCCCCTCGGGGGCAGGATCCAGATGTTTCAAGTCACCGGCCGCGGGCTGCCGCCAGAGCCAGGCCGACAGGAACATCAACCCCCACAAGAAGTGATAGGCGTGAGCCGACACCTCCCCCTTTCGGCTTCTTTCCGCGATGCGGCTCACGAAACGGTGATCGAAGGTGTTGCGCGCGGGGTTCTCGGGCGAGAGCACGAGGTCCCGAATCAGCTCCTGCATGCTGGCCTCCCGCACGAATCCACGGAACGGGGCGGCGAAACCCCGCTTTCTCCGATAGACCATCGCGGGCGGGACCCGCCTCGCGAGCTCGCGTTTGATGAATCCCTTCGCTTCCGATCGATCGAAGTCCCCGCGGGAACTCATCTCGAAGCCGAGACGGACGAGATCCTCCTGCATGAAGGGAAGGTGCCGATGAACGCCATGCCGCCGCAGCGGCTCGAAGAGCTTCATTCCGATCAGCCCGGCGGCGGTGTGCACCTGCTGGAGGACGGCGAACCGAGTCTCCGCCGGCCAGCCGTCGGCGAGAGACTCGATGTAGGCCCCCAGAACTCCGTCCACCTCCGCGCGCGCCTGCGGGGTGGCATGGTAGGCGATGCCCTCGAGGCAGTTCGCCGCGATGCTGAAGGCGAAGCGTGGATCCAGACGGGCGCTCTTGCGGAACCGGCTGAGGATGTGGCCGGGCTTCGAAGCTCGCTCGGCACATCCGAACCACCCATAGGCGCTCCCGGCCAGCGATCGGGCCGGTCTCGGAATCCGTAAGGCCTGCCGGAGGGCCCGGTCGCTGCCCCGTACACCGAAGATCTGATCCGGCCCGAGCCCTTCCACCGCATGTCCCGCGTCGATGCACTCGGCGAGCGTGTGGTGCACCAGAACGTTCGCCGGGATCGCGGAGTCGTCGCTGATGGGGAAGCTGTAGTCGCGCGCGAGTCGTTCGAGGAAGGGCGCGAGATCGCACGGCTGGCAGGTCACGACCCGCCGAACGCGGACGTCGAGGCTGGCCGCGATCTGGAGCGCAAACGCCGCCTCGGTGTCGTGCTCGCCGAAAGAGAGGTTGTACAGCGCGACGTCGTCTCGCGACAGCTCTCGAAAGAGCGCCGCCAGGATCGAGGAGTCCACCCCGCCGCTGAAGAAGAGCACGGCATCGGCAGGCACTTCCGCCAGCCGGGCTCGCAGGCGTTTCCAGTACTCTGACTCGAGATGGACCAGAGCCCGAGTCGACAGTTCTTTGCGCGCTGCGTCCCCGTCGTCGACCGGCCAGGGGAACCGGCGGGTCAAGGTCACTTCGCCTGTGCGTGTCATCAGCCGGGCCGCGTGGCCGTTTGGCACGCGCCGAACGCGGTGGAACAGCGTCAAGGGAGGTGGGACAGCTCCGAACTGGTGCTGGGCGTAGACACCTCGCTCGTCGAGCTCCCGGCCGGCCCAGAGACCCATCAGGCGCAGGTCGTTTCCTACGGCCGTGCCCCGCCCGTCAAAGCTGTGATAGAGCTGCTCGCACGCTGCGACGGGCACGGAGCCCGAGAGTTCACCGCTCCGAAGATCGAGCGCGAGCGTCACCCCGTCCGGCTCCGGGCCGGCATCCGTCACCTTCCAGACATCTCCCGCAAGCCCAACCGCAGCCGTCCCGGGCCGCGTGTCGGCGTGCCCTTCGTCCGCTCGGTGGAGAGCCATCAGCGTGGCGGTCCTGCCGTCAGCCAGAGTCCGGCGCTGGGCCCGGGCGACCAGGCCGGGCCAATCGGCGAAGGCGCGAGCGGTCGCTTCCCACGCCAGTCGGGCGCCGTCGGATCCGACGAAGAGCCCCCACAGCATGGCGAGACCCCCTTCCGGAACGGCAGTCGGGCATTGGTGTCCCGTCTACCTCTTCGCGCGGGGCGCGAACGTCACGACCATTGTGCCACCGGCTCCAATCGAGTCGAAACGAGTATAGCCCGGACACGTCGCCGGGAGGGGGTGCATCGGCGGGCCGGGGTCGTTTCAAAGGGGAGCGGGCGGAGCGGGGGTCGGGCCGGCCGCGACCGGTTCGACCCGTCGGAGCGACAGTGTGACCGCTTCCCCGCCCGGTAACGTGGGGAGCGGGACGCGCAGGACGCCCCGGTGGTCCGCCGCGAGACGGACGGAGGCCGCGAATGGTGGCTTCGCGTCACGCGCCATCGCGGCGATCTCGAACCATCCTCCCGGGCCGCTCGCTTCCGGGCGCACCGCCGCGACGAGTCCTTCGATCGACTCCGTTCCGCGATTCCAGGCGCGCAGTCGCCAGGTCCCCGGCTCGTTGGGGGCGCCGGGATCGCCGGCGGGTTCGAGTGCGACGGCGCACGACGCGCGCCGCCTCCACCAGGATGCGACCTCGCCGGGCGGGACGACCCAGTCCGGCGTATCAGCGAGGTGGTCGAGGAACGGCCGAACGGCGGCGACGGAACGCTCGTGTCCCAGCAGGTGCGTGTGCAGGCTCAGGAGGTAGAGCCCGCCGAAGCGCCGCACGATCGCGAGCTCCGCCTCGAGGGTGTCGCTGACCTCCGAGGCCGGAACCGGGCGCAGGACGGCGAAGTCGTAGTCATCGCGGGCGACGCGCGGGAGGATCACCAGTGCGGATTCGTCCGCGGCGCGGGCGCTCTTCCGATTGGCGTCACCGGCTCCTCCCGCGACGAGACCGCGCCGCGACACCAGCCGTGGCATCGCGCGGGACGTCTGGCTGCCGCCCAGGAGATAGTCGTATCCCTCTTCCACCATCACCCGAAGCGTCGTCTCGTCCCACTGCTCCTCCGGCGGCCGGAATCCGCGCACGGGCTGGCCGGTGAGGGAGGAGAGGTCTCGCGCGCTTCGGCGCAGGCGCGGCCGCTGGACGCGCTCGGGGTGCCCGCCGACCGGCTGGTGGTTGTCGGTGTGGCTTCCGATCTCGTGACGCGCGGCGATGCGTCGCACGAGGTCCGGCTGGCGCTTCGCGAGGTCCGAGACGCAGTAGAATGCGCCCCGCAGATGGCGCGCCTCCAGCTCGTGATAGAGCGCCTCAGCCTGGACGAAGTCGGTCTCGGTGTCCTCTGCGATCATGATCGCAGAGGGTGCGCCGCCGGGCCAGCTTTCCAACTCCGCCGCGCCGTCCTTCGCCAGCCAGGTCAGTGACGAGCGCAGCCACTCGCCGGCCAGAGCGAGGTTCTCCGGCTCCGCGTGGATCCACTCGAGCGGAAACCCCAGCCAGAGCCACCGCCCCTCCCCGTGTGCCCCCGCCAGCGCGCCGGCCCAGCTCTCCGGCGCCGCCGCGGGGTCACCGGCGGGTCCGGGTGCGTGCGGCGCCCGGCCGTGGGTCGACCACCACGCGAGCGGCGCGGGATGGCGAACGCCGAACGAGGACGGGCCCGGGTCGAAAGCGATGCGCGCCCCCTGGAGGTCGGTCGGGGCGAACGGCGTGGTGCGCCCGAGGGTGAGGAAGTGAGCGGAGGCGGTTGGCACCTCCCACGCCGCGTCCCCTCCGAGAAGCGCCAGCATGCGATCCCATCCGATCCACCGGCCGTCGCCGTCGCGGACCGCCAGGGGTCCCACGATCAGAAGCGCGCCGCCCGAAGCGCACCAGCGCCCGAGCGAATCCCACTGGGCCGCGTCCAGGCAGTAGGCGTAGTCGAGGCAGAGCAGAGCATCCTCGGGTTCATCCGGCAGACGCCACGTTTCCCGCACCTCGAACCCGAGTTCCGTCAGCCGGTGCCGGGTCCCCTCGATCAGCGCCGGATAGTCTCCGCCCATCGAGGCGAGATACGCGCGGTCGGCCTCGGAGACGCGCAGGAGCACCGGGATCTCCAACGGCTCGAACTCGACCCCGGCGGCCGGGATCGAGGATGGCGTCGACCACGGGGCCCAGCCGACCGGGTCGTCCGGGGTCCAGAAGATGACTCCGCCCGGTTGACGCCGATGGATCGTGATCGAGGCGAGCATCGACCCCGAGATCACGACGAGGCCCCAGAGCAGGAGCCATCGGCGGCGAATCTCCGGCCGGTTCGTTCGGCGGGCGCCGACCGCGCGGGGCCGGTTTACCGGGCGTTCAGACATGGTCGCCCGGCTTGCGCCGGTACCGGTGGAAGAAGGCGACCTCCTCGACTTCGCCCTTCGCGAAACGGCGGTTCGGCCTTCGCCGGTCGCGGAGCTTGTAGGCGACGTACGAGGCCACCGCCAGCACCACCGACGCGACGGTCGCGATCAGAATCGCGGTCGAAAAGATCGAGATGATGTTCATCGGACTTCCTCCCGTGGCGGGCGCGGCCGGTATGGTCCGCGTGACCGCTGTCCCCTCGGCATTCCGTGGGCGAACCGCGCCGCCCCCGCTGCCCCCGCTGCCCCCGCTGCCTGCGTCGGAGTCTTCAAAGCCGCCCCCTCCGTTCCAGCTTTCCCCACGTCATCTCCACCGCCATCAACTCCTCGACAGTGGCGGCCAGTTTGCAGACGTCGAGCAGCAGGGTGAACGACAGGCGGTAGATGACCGCGTAGGGCACGAGGGAGAGGCTCTCCTCTTCGACGACGACGCAGTAGAGGGCGGCGACGAGGTCGAGCACGGTCAGCTGCAGCCACCAGAGGACGAGCAGGATGCCATGCCCGTAGGCTGCCGCGACCCACACCAGGTAGACCTGCGCCAGGACGTTGACCGCGGGCCAGATCAGCCCCTCGAACGCCATGTACCAGACGGCGACCGTCAGGCCGACGTTCCGGGGTGAGACGAACGCGCGCCGCCGCTTGCGCAGCGCCTGCAGGATGCCGCGGGTCCAGCGGTAGCGCTGCTTGATCAGGTCGCGCAGGTCCTCGGGCGCCTCGGTGAAAGCGATCGCTTCGGGCTCGTAGCGGATCTTCCAGCCTCGCTCCAGGATCTTCAGCGTCAGGTCGCAGTCCTCGGCGAAGGTGTCCTCCTCGTAGCCGCCGACCTCGAGCATCACGCGCTTGCGGAAGACTCCGAGGGGGCCCGGAATGATGTTCACGGAGCGGAAGAAGGCCTGCGCCCGGCGCACCATGTTGAGTCCCTCGATGTACTCGAGGGCCTGCAGTCGCGTCAGGACCGACTTGCGATTGACGACCTTGACGTTGCCGGCGACCGCTCCGACGTCCGGCTCGACGAAGTGCGCCACCGCCCGGCGCAGGGCGGCCGGATTGAGCTTCGAGTCGGCGTCCATGCAGAGGATGAGGTCGGAGGCGGCAGCCTCGATGCCGAGATTGAGCGCGCTCGCCTTGCCGCCGTTGCGCTTGGAGATGACCCGGACGCGCACCTTGGAGTAGCGACCCTCGAGTTCGCGGGCCTTGAGGCACGTGTCGTCGCTGGAGCCGTCGTCGATGACGACGATCTCGTAGTTCGGGTAGTCGAGTTCGAGCAGGGAGCGGATCGAGGCCTGGATCACCGGCCCTTCGTTGTAGGCCGGCACCACGATGGTCACGTCGGGGAGGAAGACTTCGTCCCCGCGCGCAGTGACCTCGACCTGGTCGAGGTAGCTGAACCACATCAGCGCCAGGTAGCGCAGAACGAGGAGCGCCATGAACCCGAAGAGGAAGAGGCCGATCCCGCGGGCCAGTTCCGGCATGATCGGCACCGGCTGCGACGAAACGAGAGCGAAGGCGAGGTAGCCGATCACACCCAGCAGCGAGGCGAGCAGGACGAAAAGCCCGAGATAGCGCAGCGCCCGCGGCAGCATCAGAAACGCCACTCCAGGCCGAGGCGGGCCGTCCGGTGCAGGTACCGTCCCCTCTGGATCGACTCGCCATAGAGCCACTGCCCCGTGACACGAGCCGGGCCGAGCGTCCAGGATCCGTCGACCTGGGCGGACAAGAGGCGCCCGTGGCCGACGGCGTTGCCCGCGGGGCCGGCCGAGACGCGGGCCGAGAGTTCGCCGCGCGTCGTGCTGAGGAGCGTCAGGAGGCCGCCGCCGGCCAGCGTCCACTCCTCTCGCGGCGCGTAGTAGCGCGGACTCTCCTGGTCGTAATCGAAGTAGGAAGCGCCGGCCAGCAGGCGGCCGGACGGGAGCCAGCGCCGATCGCGCCGCCAGACGCGAAAGTCGGCCGCGAGGTCGGCCCCCCTCGACCGATTGCCGTCGGAGACCTCGCCCACCCGCGCGCGCCCCCACCAACCACCGGCCGATCCGAGGGCGCGGTATCCCGAGACCGAAGCATCGTGCGCCATCAGTCCGTCCCGACGGGCCGCGACGCTCTTCAGGGCGAAACCAGCGTCGCCAAACGCATGCCGCAGCGTCAGGCTGAACCCGCGCAGAGACCGGTGGAGCGCGGAGACCTCGGTCCAGGTCCTCGCTTCCTGACCCGTCGATCGCGTGGCTCCGGCGTCGGCGGTCATCGTCCATCCATGGCCGGGAGAGACCTGCAGGCCGGCCGCGGCCCCGGATCCATCCACCGATCCCGTTCCCGGCCTCCGCTCGAGCCGCTCCTGCCAGAGGGTCAACCGCGGGCTCCACGCGGCGGCGGGACCGGATCGGACGCGGATCTGCGCCCGCCCGGCCTCCAGATGGTCGGAGTCGGTGACGCGCTCGAAGTCCACTTCAGTGCGGAGCCGGCTCTCGGACTCGAGCTGGCGTAGGAGGTCGAACAGGCGAGGCTCCTCTCCACCGAGCTGGACCGACTCGCGAAGGAAGCGCCGAGCCTCGACCTTGCGTCCGCTCCAGAGATTGAGCTCGGCGAGACCGGCGCGGGTGGCGGCCTGAGGACCGCGATCGGCCTCGGCCGCCTCGTAGGCGCTCGCCGCCGCGGACAGGAAGCCGGACCAGGCGAGGGCGTGCGCCAGGTCGAGATGGGCGGAGGTGTCCTGCGGCCGATGCTCCAGGTAGCTGCGGAACAACGGAATCGAGGCCTGCTCCCGCCCCGCCCAGAGTTCCTCCCGTGCCTGGGAGAGAAGGCTGTCGGCCGCCGGGACCGGCAGCGGTGCGGCGGTCGCTGAAGCGCAGAACCCGAGGACGCCGATGGCGACGGCGAGCCCGCCCCGCACTCCCCGGATCGATCGGAGCGGGTGAAGATCGCCCCGGCTTCGCCGGTGGCGATTTCGGTGGGGAGGACGGCGGTTCATCCGTCGGTTCCCGTTCCCGCCGCCTCCTCTTCCCGTCCCGGCACCGTCGTCCCGTGGGCGAAGCGCGGATCGCGCATCAGGTCGGCGGGGTGCGCCCGAGCCCGCTCGAGCGCGGTAGCGGCGGTCCATGGTTCATCCGCGCGGGGGTCGAACACGGCATAGGAGGTGATGACCCGGCCGGCGGGCAGAGTCGCGCCGGCGAGCGTGGCCCGAAGGGTCGCGAGATAGGCGATCGTGCCGCGATTGTCTTCCGTGTTGAGCAGGGCATAGCCCTCGGCCGAGGGCAAGAGCGTGGCGGCATCTTCGGGACGGGTGATCTGCTCCAGGGCAGTCGCCAGGGCGGTCCGCCAGACCTCCACTTCCGGCGTCTCCTCGACCCGCAGATAGACGATCCCCATCGGGGCCTGGTAGCGCCCGGCGTTACGACAGCCGCGCTCGCAGCGTTCCTGGAAGGTCTCCCAGGAGACGGTCCGGGCTCGCGCCGCCGCCACGAGATGATCGAGCTCCGCCGCCGGGGCGCGTGCCGCGCTCGCGTCGACGCGGTAGCGGCTGGCGGTGCGGATCTTCTCGGTCACCTCGCGCACGTTGAACGGCTTGGCGATGTAGTCGTTGGCGCCGAGCAGGAGACCGCGCAGACGATCGTTCGAGTCGATCGCGCCGCCGGAGATGATGAGGATCGGTACGTCGAACCCGCTCTCGCGCAGGCTGCGGCAGACCTCGAACCCGGTGATGGTGGGGAGCAGGACATCGAGAACGACCACGTCGGGGCGTTCCCGCAGGGTGGTGGTCAACGCCTCGAGGCCGTCACCGGCGGTGATGATGTCGAACTCGTCCCGCAGGGGGCGCTCGAGCAGCTTGCGGATGAACGGATCGTCGTCGGCCAGGAGCACCTTGCGCCGGCCGGCGGACCGGGCCTGAGCGGGTGGGGCGAGCGCAAGCGATCCCGTCGCCGGCGGGGAGTCGGTAGAGCCGACGGCGCCGTCGGCCGCCGATGTCACGGCCGCCGGCTCCGCGGCCGGGGCTGCCTCTTCGGTCTCTACCAGTCCCTGCTCGGGCACGATCCGGAAGGGGATCTTCCGGCGCGGACCGCCGGGGTGGCGAAGCTTGTGGACGAAGAGGTGCTTCGACGAGCTCAGGTTCTCGGTCTCGTCCTGCAGCTCGATCACGCCGGAGCAGAGGTCGGAAAAAACCCGATAGAACGAGGGATGCCCCTGGGTGGCGCCGCGCTCATTGAGGAAGAGCGTCGTCCAGCCCCACTCCTCCAGGCTTTCGACGAAGTAGCGCAGATCGTACCGGAGGCGTCCCTCTTCGGTGTTGCCGGCGAAGAGAGGATGGATCGGGTCGAAGACCGCGCGCCGCACGCCCGGATCGCCCGCGAAGGGCGCCAGGCGCTCGAGCAAGGGCTTCCAGCCGAAGCGCAGGATGTTGCTGGTGGCGTTTCGGTCGTACTCCAGGAGCACCAGCCGGCCGTCGTCGAGCGGTTCGCCGAGTTCCAGCCCGAGGCGTTCCGCCTGGAAGAGGAGGTCGTCGGGACGCTCCAGGGTCAAGAGGAGCCCCGGCTCCCCCCGCGTGATGCCGGCGTAGAGGAACTGCAGGCCAAGGATGCTCTTCCCGGTGCCGCTGTCGCCGAAGACCAGGTACGGCCGTCCGGTCATCAGCCCGGCGAGATTGCGATCGATCAGGGCAATTCCGGTCTCCGCGAGGTCGTGCATGGATCTCGTTCCTCCGCCGACGGTGACGCCGTTATCTCTGGGTAAAGATCGGCACCGGAGCGGACGTTCTAGAGAGAGGCTTCCGGAGTCGCGGAAGTCCCGGGGGGTGGGGGGGAAGGCGGCCCAAGGCCGGTGCCTCGGCCCGGTGTGGTGGGGTCTGGTCCCCGTCCCGTCGTTGACAGAGTGCGCCGCCCGGTCCACCCTCCCGCCGGCGGGCAGAGCCGCCCCGTCTCAATGTGAGAGCGGGAGCGGCTGGTGCGACGCCGCCCAGGCCTGGAGGAGCCCCATGCGTAACTTGTGGTCCGGAACTCCTCGGTTCCGCGAACTCTGGCCGATTCTGGCCGTGGTTGCCCTGCTTCTGACCGCGGCGATCAGACCCGCTGGTGCGGAGTGGGCCGTCTGGTCCCCCGACGGGAAGACACAGATCAAGCTCGGGGTCCTCGTGCAGGGGCGCGCGGAGTGGATGAAGGCCGACACGCTCGATCCCGTCGCGCAGAACATCTTTCTCCGCCGGGCCCGGATCATCTGCGGCGGGAACGTGCACCCTGACGTGGAGTTCTTCCTCCAGACCGACAGCCCCAATGTCGGGCTGCCCCACGGTGACGGCAAGGACTTCGACAACTTCTTCCTGCAGGATGTCATCACGACCTGGCGATGGACCGACCAGCAGGTCGTCGATGCGGGACTGCTGCAAACACCCGGGAGCTACAACCATCTTCAGAACGAGGCCCAGTTCCTGACGCTGGACTACGGGCCTTACACCATGACCGAGAGCGGCCCCCTCGTGGCGCGGGTGGGCCGCGACCCCGGCGTGCAGGCGCGGGGACTCCTGCTCGGAAAGAAGATCGAGTACCGTTTGGGGGCCTTTCAGGGGGTGCGCGGAACCCAGGAGGCCAACCCCTTCCGCGTGGCCGGGCGCGTTGCGGTCTACCCCTTCGACACCGCCGGCCTGTCGTACTTCTATCCCGGCACCAGGATGGGCGCCGCGAACGACCTTTCGGTCGGCTTCGCCTTCGACGTGCAGAAGTCGTACTCCGCCCTGCACGGCGACCTCTTCGTCGAGCAGATGCTGGCGCCGGGTACGACCTTGACCTTCCAGGCCGATTTCTCGCAGTACGATGGCGGATCCTGGCTGGACCACGCGTTGCCGCAGCAGAACGCGTGGATGGTCGAACTCGGGGTGGCGACTCTCCAGAACCGGCTGGGGACGTACGTGCAGGCCGCGAGAAGGGCCTACGATGAGGGGTACACGGATGACGAGCAGATCGGCGCGGGGGTGACCTGGAGGATCGACCGCCACCTGGCGAACCTCAAGCTCGACTGGACCCAGGTGCGCGTCCGCGAGGCCACGAAGTGCATCCAGCGCTACCACGATCGAGACGTGATCACGCTGCAGTGCCAGGTCTACACCTTCTGACGCGAGCGGACGAGCGCGCCTCAAGACGGGAGGCCGGATCGATGCGGCGAAGAGCGTGGTCGGGGTCCGGAACTCTCGCGTTCGTGGTGGCCCTGGCCCTTTTCGCCCCCGCGCCGGCGCAGGCCGCGGGATCGAACGCCGACGTCCGCGTGATGTCCTTCAACCTTCGCTATGCCACGGCGGCGGACGGCGAGAATCGCTGGGAGCAGCGCCGAGGTCTGCTGATCGACGCGATCCGGGAGTTCGGTCCCGACCTCCTCGGAACGCAGGAGTGCCTGGCCGAGCAGGTGGTCTTCCTGCGCGATTCGCTCCCCGGGTTCGGCTTTGTCGGCGTCGGCCGCGACGACGGGAAGCTGGCCGGCGAGATGTGTGGGCTCTTCTATCGCGCCGACCGGTTCCGGCAGATCGATGCGGGGCACTTCTGGCTGAGCGCGTCGCCGGAGATCCCCGGCAGCCGGAGCTGGGACAGCGCCCTCACCCGGATCGCGACCTGGGTGCGCCTGGCGGCGCGAGGCGATTCGTCGGCCACGCTCCTCTTCCTGAACACCCACTTCGATCACCAGGGAGTGGAGGCGCGACGCCGCTCGGGCGAGTTGATCGCGGCCTGGCTGCGGGCTCACCACGACGGGGCGCGGATCGTCGTCACCGGTGATTTCAACGCTCCCGCCGTATCTGCGGCCGAGGGGCCGTATCGCGCGCTGACCGGCTGCCCGCCGGAGGGGAGCCCATTCCTCCTCGACACCTACCGCGCGTGGCATGCGCCCGGGCCGGACGAGGGGACCTACCACGCCTTCACCGGAGCGACCGACGGCGACCGGATCGACTGGATCCTGGCTTCGGGTGGGCTCGTGCCGCTCGAGGCGGCGATTCTGCGCGGGCAGGAGGAAGGACGTTACCCGTCGGACCACTTCCCGGTGACGGCGGTGCTCCGACTGCTCGACGCCGCGGATCCTGCCGGCGCCGCGCGAGACTCGACTTCCGGGTCCGAGCGGTTCGCGGAGGAGATCGCGAGGTTCGAGGCGGCTGATCGACTCCGGCCGCCGCCCCGCGGGGGAGTGCTCTTCATCGGCAGCTCGAGCATCCGCATGTGGACTACGCTCGAGCGCGATTTCGCGGGGCTGCCGGTGATCAACCGTGGATTCGGAGGATCCGAGTACGAGGACCTCCGGTGCTGGGCCGAACGGATCGTCCACCCCTACGAACCGCGCTGGATCGTCCTCTACGAGGGAGACAACGACCTGGAGTCGGGGAAGTCGCCCGAACGGGTCGCCGCGGACTTCCGGGTCTTCGTCTCCACGGTGCGAGATCGCCTGCCGGCGGTGCGGATCGCCGTCCTCTCAATCAAGCCGAGCCTCGCCCGCTGGCGCCTGGAGCCTCAGGTGCGGGCGGCGAACGCCCTCGTGCGGGCGTGCTGCGAGTCCGCCCAGGGCCTGCTCTTCGTCGACCTCTTCACGCCGATGCTGGGCGTGGATGGTCTGCCGCGCCCCGAGCTCTTCCTCGAGGACGGGCTTCATCTCAACGCCGCGGGTTATGCGCTCTGGCGGGAGCGCATCGGGGCGGCGCTGGCCGGCGCGCGCGAGTGATCACCGCCGCGGCACCTCGGTCAGCCTGAGCAGGTTCGTCGCCCCCGGCGGATGGACGGTCCCGGCCGCCAGCACGAGGAGGTCGCCCGCCCGCGCCAGACGGAGGCGACGCAGGGTGTCGACCCCTTTCTGCATCAGTTCATCGGTCGTCCGCGTCGGCGCGATCCGGATCGCCCGGGTGTTCCACGCCAGGGCCAGGCGCCGGCAGGTCGCTTCCGAAGGCGTGAGCGCGAGGATCGGCACCGGGCAGCGATGGCGGGTGAGATGTCGGATCGTCTCGCCCGACATGGTGAAGGCGACGATCCATCGGGCATGGGAACGCACCGCCATCTCGACCGCGGCCCGGGCCACGGCATCGATCGGAGCCCGTCTCTCCGCGGCCGGGTTCGCCGGCTCGGACGGGTCCTCGAGGTCATGCCCCGTGCCCTGCAGCCAGATCCGATCGGCGTGCGTGGCGATCGAAGCGAGCATCCGCACCGACTCCACCGGATAGCTCCCCGCCGCGCTCTCCGCCGAGAGCATGAGCGCGCCGGTTCCGTCCAACACGGCGTTCGCCACGTCCGATACCTCCGCCCGGGTCGGGACGGCGGCGTGGATCATCGATTCGAGCATCTGGGTGGCCGTGATCGTGAAGACTCCCTTGAGCCGCGCGCGGTGCAGGATCTCCTTCTGCCAGAGCGGCACCTCCTCCAGCGACAGCTCCACGCCGAGATCTCCCCGGGCGACCATGACGCCGTCGGTCTCGTCGAGGATCGCCTCCAGGTCGGCGAGCGCCGACGGCTTCTCCAGTTTGGCGATGATGAGAGGCGCGCGACGGCGATCCGCCGCCTCGATCGCACGGTCCCGGGCGCTGCGTCCTGCCTTGGTGGAGGAGGGGCCCGCGAGGTTCGCGCCGGCGAGTCGGGAGAGCAAGCCGCGCAGGCGACGCAGGTCGCTCGCCTGCTGCACGAAGGAGAGGGCGACGAAGTCGGCTCCCTGCGCGACGGCGAAAGCCGCGTCGCGACGATCCTTCGGTGTCGGGGCGCGCAGGGTCGTGGCGCGCCCGATCAGGTTCACGCCGGCGTGCTGTTTCAGCATGCCGCCTCGGACGACCCGCGCCACGGTTCGTCCGGATCGGGCCCGCTCGACGACCAGTCGGAGTCGACCGTCGTCGAGCAGGATCTCATCACCGGTCGCGAGGGCCCGTCCGAGAGCCGGGGGAGAGATGACGAGACGGTCGGGGCGGCTGAGACCCGCGGCCCTTCGCGCCGAGCGGCGGGCGGGAGCGCCGGGCGGCTCCGGACGGAACTCCAGCGTGACGCGGGAGCCGCGCCGCAAGGGGATCGGTGCGCCGCCCTCGTTCCACCCGGTGCGCAGCTTGGGTCCCTGCAGATCGACCAGAATGCCGACCGAACGGCCGGTCTCCCGGGCGACGGTCCGGACCGACTCCATGCGGGCGGCGTGCTCGGCGTGCGTGCCGTGCGACATGTTGAAGCGGAAGAGGTCGACGCCGGCCGCCACCAGGCGGCGGAGGATGGCGGGGCGGTGGGAGGCGGGGCCGACGGTAGCGATGATGCGCGTCGCGCGGCGGTGATACTCTGGGTACGGGCGGCTCGCGGGCATGGTTGAAATTCCCCCTTCTGGTGGCCGGGCGCGGGTCACGATACTCGATCGGCGGCGCCCGGCCGAGGGTGAACTGGATTGCGGCGAAAGAGTCTGGACCGGTCCGTCCGAGCTCAGCCACTCTCTGGCGACGGGTCCGCCGGTCGAGAATGGCGCTCTGGATTTGCGGTGACCGGCCGATACTCCCTCCGGGAGGACCACCCCATGTCGGATCACCGGTCGGCTCTGTTCTTCGCCGCTCGCCCCTCCGCCCGCTCGGTGCGCCCATGCTTCGTCGTGATCGCGATCTTCGGGGCGCTCCTTGGTAGCGGGCTCACGGTCGTTCCATCGGCCGCCCAACCGATCGTCGTCACCGTCGACCCATCGGCTGACCGCCGGCCGATCAGCCCGCTCATCTACGGAGTCAACCTGGGGTCATCCGGAGAGTTCAGCGCGCTTCCCTATCCACTGCGGCGGTGGGGAGGAAATGCCGTCACGCGGTACAACTGGACGAAAGATGCGACCAACCGCGCCTCCGACTGGTTCTTCATCAATCTGCCCGAGAGCTCCGACAGCACGAATCTGCCGGATGGATCGACCGCCGATCTCTGGCTCGACCAGACCCTGGGTGCGGGGGCGGAGGCGATTCTCACCGTGCCGATGATCGGCTGGACCGCCAGGGACCGGGTGAAGCGCTGGGGGTTTTCCGTGGCGAAGTACGGCCCGCAGCAGGAGACCGAGTGCTCGGCCTCCGGCTGGCCGTCCTGGTGCGAGGAGGATGCGGGCAACGGCATCCTCCTGGACGGGACGCCGGTCGCAGACAACGACCCTCACGACACCTCCATCGAAGCCGGTCCCGCGTTCCTGCAAGGCTGGATGGGGCACCTGGAGGGGCGGTTCGGTCCGGCCGAGGCCGGCGGCGTGCGGTACTACGCGTTGGACAACGAGCCGATCCTTTGGAACCACACCCACCGCGATGTCCATCCGGAGCCGGTCGACCTGGACGAACTCTGGCAGCGAACCCAGGAGTATGCGGAGGCGATCAAGGCGGCCGATGCCGGAGCGCAGGTGCTGGGGCCGGTCGTCTGGGGCTGGTGCGCCTACTTCTACTCCGCCGCCGATGGCTGTCAGCCCGGTCCCGACATGGCCGCCCACGGCGGTCTGCCGCTCCTCGAGTGGTATCTGGCGCAGAATCGCGCCCGGGAACTGCAGACCGGGACGCGTCCGGTCGATGTTCTCGACCTCCACTACTACCCGCAGGCTCCGGGGGTGGCGCTCTCCGACGATGAGTCGGTCGCGGCCTTGCGCCTGCGGTCGCTCCGCAGCCTCTACGACTCGACCTATGTCGACGAGTCGTGGATCGGCCAGCCGGTGCGGCTGATCCCCCGCGTGAAGGAGTGGATTGCCGCCCGGTGTCCCGGTGTGCGGCTCGCCCTGACCGAGTACAACTGGGGGGGCGATGAGGGAATCTCGAGCGCGCTGGCGCAGGCGGAGGCGCTGGCGATCTTCGGCCGGGAAGGCGTGGACATGGCGACCCGTTGGGTGGCGCCGCCCGCCGGCTCCAAGGTGATGGAGGCCTTCCGCCTCTACCTCGACCTGGACGGAGCGGGACGCGATCTGCTGCGGGGAGAGAGCGTCCAGGCTCTCTCCTCGGATGCCGTTGAAGTCGGCGCTTATGCCATCCTGCGCGAGGGAGGAACGGATACGGCTGTGCTCCTCTTCAACCGGGGGACTGGATCACGCCTTGTCCAACTCGCGGTGGCGTCGGCCGCGGACGGCGTGGCCGAGCTCTTCCGCTTCGATGCGACCCAGGACCTGGAGCCCGTGTCGCCGGTGACGGTGTTGGCGGGTCGGGTCGATCTCGAAGTTCCGGCGCGATCCGCGACGCTGCTCTTAGTCCCGCTCTCCGGGGCAGCGTCGACCGAAGGGGGCGGAGGGTGCAGCGAGGATGGTCCCTCCGCCCCCGGGGACGGTGCCGCCCCGCGGCTGAGCGCGCATCCCTCCCCCTTCACGCGATCGGTCATCATCGAATGTGCGACCGATCCCCGGACGGCTTCGGTCTTCCTTGACGTGATCGACGCGGCGGGCCGACGCATTCGATCTCTGCCGGAAGTGCGAACCGTCGACGGCCGGGCGGCCGCCACCTGGGACGGACGGACTGAAGACGGGAAGGAGGCGTCGGCGGGGTTCTACTTCGTCCGCGTGCGGGATGGTCGACACGTGGCCGTCGCGCGTCTGCTGCGGTTGCGATAGGTCGTGACTGATATCGCACGAGTCAACAACCTCACGGTTGATGCGATCACCCGAATCCACTGCGACGGCACAACTCCCTCCGTGACTGTATAAGGAACCACGATCTCAACCCGCCGTGGTTGTTTCCCACTCGATCGTGCGCTACACTGTCCGGCTCGCGAATGTGCGGCGGGCGCCGATGCCTGCCGGCATCCGCATTCCTACACATCGATCATAGACTTCAAGGAGGAGATAGGTGATGACGACTCAAAAGACGGCGAGACTCGGCCCGTTCGTGCTGGCGCTCTCCGTTGCGGCTCTCGTGACCGGCGTCGCCCAGGCGGTCGACCGTCCGGCCGGGACGAACTACACCCCGCCCGCGGGCCCGCGCACGATTTCGGTCGTGCCGGCCTCGACCGCTCAGGAACTGCTGCAGTGCCTGGTCGGTCCTGACGTCACGATCCTGAGCGCCACCCTGACGACGGCGGCCGGCGCCGCCGGGACTTTCAGCGGCGCGTTGGGCGTCATCGGCTTCGACCAGGGGATCATTCTCAGCTCCGGCAACATCGCGACGCTGGTCGGCCCGAACACGGTCGATAACGCGACGACGCAGAACGGCCTGCCGGGCGACCCGGATCTGGATAACCTGATTCCTGGATTCACGACCTACGACGCCACGATCCTCGAGTTCCGGTTCTCCTGCGAGTCGTCGCAGAACGTGTCGTTCCAGTATGTCTTCGGATCCGAGGAATACAACGAGTGGGTCGACTCGGACTACAACGACGTCTTCGGCTTTTTCCTCAACGGCGTCAATATCGCGGACGTACCGGCGGTCTGCAGCAACCCGAACATCCCGGTCGCGATCAACAACGTCAACTGCGGCAACCCGTACGTCGGTTCGGGCCCGAATTGCGACTGCTACCGAAACAACGACCTCGACGACGGTGGCGGGGCCATCGACTCGGAAATGGACGGGCTGACCCAGGTGTTCTTTGCCACCGCAGCGATCAACCCGGGAATCAACAGCATTAAGATCGCGATCGCGGATGCCGGCGACGACGTCCTCGACTCGAACGTCATGATCCGGTGCGAGAGCTTCACGTGCGCGGCGCCGCCGCCGGTCGGTGCCTGCTGCCTCTCGAGCGGGGCCTGCATCACGCTGACCTACGATGACTGCTCCCTCCAGGGCGGTTCGTACTACGGTGACCTGGTTCCGTGCGTGCCGAATCCGTGCGCGCAGCCGACGGGCGCGTGCTGCTTCTCGACCGGGACCTGTCAGGTGACCGGCGAGGCCGGCTGCCTGCAGAACGGCGGGATCTACTACGGCGACGGCATCCCGTGCGAGCCGAATCCCTGCCCGCTCGTGCCCGTCGACGAGACGAGCTGGGGCCGGATCAAGAGCGACTACCGCTAGGCGAGTTCGCGGGCGAGACGAGACCGAGGGACGCGGCGATCGGTTCGCGGCGTCCGGAAGCGGAGAACCCCGGGGCGCCCATGGCGGCGTCTCGGGGTTCGCGCTTGCGCCCGTCCGGAGCTCCACCGAAGATCCGCCCGGCGCCGGGCCCGCCGGCTGCTGACCGGGGTCAGCGGAACCGCAACCGAGCGGCGCCGCGGAGGCTCCATGCATACCGTGATCCGCGCCAGGGCGACTTGTGCTCGTGGTTCGTTCGGTCCTTGTCTCTCCGCCTGTCTCTGCATAGGGACCCTGATCGTCGCGAGTTGCGGAGACGACAAGCCCACACCGCCGCCCCAGCTTCCGCCGACAACTACCGATATCACGCCGCCGGCAACGATCCAGGATCTCGCTGTGACCGGTCCTCCGGCCCGCGAAGTCCGGCTGACCTGGACGTCGCCCGGCGACGACGGCGCGACCGGACGTGCGGCTCGCTACGAGATCCGCTATGCGGCCGGGGTCATGACCGACTCGAGCTGGTCCTCAGCGGAGATGGTTCCATCGGTTCCCCTGCCGAAGGTCGGCGGACGCGCGGAAGCGCTGACCTTGACCGACATGCCGCTGGGACGGTGGTTCCTCGGGATCAGGACCGCGGACGAGGTGCCGAACTGGTCCGGCCTGTCCAACCAGGTGGAGGCGATCGTCGCCGATTTCGTCGCGCCGGCGCCGGTGACCGACCTGAGGGTCGTCTCGGAGGACACCGATGCCGTCATCCTGGCCTGGACCGCTCCGGGCAACGACGGAGCGGAGGGCCGCGCCGCGCGCTACGACCTCCGATCTTCCAGCAGCGTGATTCGTGAGCAGAACTGGGACGACGCCGTTCCGGTGCCGATGGCCCTCGCGCCCGATTCCGCCGGCGCGATCCAGCAATGGACCGTGAGCGATCTGGAACCGGAGCGGACCTGGCACTTCGCCCTGAAGACCGAGGACGATTCGGCGAACTGGTCGACGATCTCCAACGACGTCATCGCGCAGACGGTGGACCGGGTTGCGCCGGCGGAGATCAGCGACCTGACCCTGCAAGGTGGGGATGCCGGTCACCTCGTGCTGGCCTGGACGGCGACCGGAGACAACGGGAGCCTCGGCCGTGCGGCAGCGTATGACCTGCGCCGATCGACCGCCTGGATCACGGAAGACAACTGGGAAGAGGCCACCCCGGTCGATGGTGTCCCGCGCCCGGGACCGTCCGGGGCGGTCGAGATGATCACCTTGCCCGGACTCCCGTCCGGGGTGATGCAGTTCTTTGCGCTGCAGGCCATCGACGATGCCGGGCAGCGGTCGGGCCTCTCCAATCCCCTCGGTGTGCTTCCGGGAGAGCGCCCGATCCGGCGGCTGACCTACTCAGGCACCTCGCGCGGGATCTGGGAGAGGCCGGACTGGTCGCCGGACGGCCGGGAGATCGTCTTCAGCGCCCGTTGGGGAGCGAGCACCTCCGCGACGGAAGTCTACCGGATCCCTTCGGTCGGCGGATCGGTCGTGCGGATGACCAGCAACCTCGGGGACGACTACTCGCCCGCGTGGTCCCCGGACGGGATGAAGATCCTGTACGTCCGGAGCGAGAGCGGGGCCGATCCAAGTGAACTCTGGACGATGGACCCTCGGGATCCATCGATCCGATCGAGGGTAACGCTGCACTCCGGGCGCATGCTGCAGGACTGTGCGTGGTCCCCGGATGGGACGATGATCGCGTACCAGGCGTATTGGTTCAGTCCACCGGAGATCATCCACGAGATCTGGACGGTCCCGGCGACGGGCGCGGGGCGGAGGCTCCTGACCGAGACCGGTCGGAACGGCTCGCCGTCGTGGTCACCGGACGGCACGAGAGTCGCCTTCCACTCGAACCGAGCCGGCGACTACGACCTCTGGGTGAAAGCCGTCGCCGAGGACGAACCGGTGCGGTTGACCGATTCGGCCGCAAACGACCAGTCGCCCGACTGGTCGCCGGACGGAAACTGGATTGCCTTCTCCTCGAACCGCGCTGGTTTCCTCGATCTCTGGCTCATGTCGACCACGAGCGACCAGTTTGTCCAACTGACGAAGGATGCGGCGCACGATCAGCGACCATCATGGTCTCCCGACGGGCGGCAGATCGCCTTCACGTCGAACCGCGAAGCGGACCAGTTCACCTTTGACATCTGGATCCTGCCTCTGGAGTGACGAGGGGAATAGCCGCCGGGGGGCGTTGTGGGGGGTCCGGGGAGGCCGTGCGCGTCCTTTCAGGTCCTGTTAGAATGCGCGCGCATCCCGTGGCTCAGTAACCTGCCAGGGGAGAGGAGGATCCCGGATGCAATCTGTCGCCATCGCCGTCGCCCTCTGCGTTCTCGTCCTGTCGTCCGCCGTCTCGACCGCGCCGGCGGCGGAGATCAGTCTCGATCCGGACCTCATCGTTCGCGATTCCCTCATGAAGCGGGTCGAACGCCTCGCCGCGCCCGAGCTGGCCGGGCGGGTGGCCGGCAGCCCGGGTTACTTCGAGGCGGCGCGCGAGGCGGCCGCGGAGTTCGCCCGGCTCGGTCTGCATCCCGGGGGGGCGCCGGCCGGCTCGTGGTTCCAGGAACTGCCGATCGAGTACAACCCGATCGAGGAGTGCGCGCTGGCCCTGGTCGGGGCCGACGGTTCCGTCCGGGAGCTGGAGCTGGGCCGCGAGTACGCCTGCCGCGGTCTCACCGGATCGGGGGAGTTCACCGCACCGGTCGTCTTCGTGGGATACGGACTTTCCCTCCCGGACCTGGGCTACGACGACTACGCCGGGCTCGACGTGAACGGCAAGGTCGTGCTGGCGTTCAAGGAGGCGCCGCCGTTTCGGGCCGACTCGACCGGTTGGGGAGAGAGCTGGATGCCGCGGCCGAAAGGATTGGTCGCGGCGGCTCACGGCGCGCGCGGACTGCTGATCGCCCCCCGAGCGAACACCGACCGACCGCAGTGGCCGATCGCCAGCATGCTCGAGGGGGATGGTGCCTACGATCCCGATTTCCCGCGCATGCAGATCGATCTCGTGGCCGCGGAAGAGCTGGTGGCCAGCGCCGGACTCAGCCTGAGCGAACTCCAGACCCGCATCGACTCCACGCGCGCGCCGGCCTCGGCCACCCTTCCCGCCTCGGCCCGCATCGGGGTCCGCGCCCGCTACGAGCCGCGGCAGACCTCGGTCAACATCGTCGGTATCCTCGAAGGGTCGGATCCGGTGCTCAAGGAGGAGGTGATCGTCCTTGGAGCGCACCTCGACCATGTCGGAAGCCAGGGACCGGTCTACTATCCGGGTGCCAATGACAACGCCTCCGGCTCCGCCGCGGTCCTCGCCGCGGCCAAGGCGATTTCCCAGGCCCCGACTCCGCCCCGGCGCACCGTCATCTTCGGCCTCTGGTCGTCGGAGGAGGCCGGGCTCCACGGAGCGCACCGATTCGTGGACGATCCTCCCGTGCCTCGGGAGCGGATCGTCGCCTATCTCAACTTCGACTGCGTCGGCCATGGTGACTCGATCCAGGTCGGGGGAGGGGAGACCTACCGGGCGCTCTGGGATATCGTTCGCGACATCGATCGCGCCGCCCGCGGCCTCGTGATCGAGGAGACCTGGGGCGGAGGCGGCGCCGACGCGGAGCCGTTCGAGGAAGCGGGGATTCCGAATCTCTACTTCGCGTCGCATTTCAGTTACGCACACCTTCACCGACCGACCGACACCCCGGAGACGTTGAACCCGGCCGTGCTGGAAGCGGTCGCGCGGCTGGGGGCCTCGACCGCGTGGAGGCTGGCGCAGGACGGAGTTCCGGTCGGAGCGGCGGAGTAGGCCCAGATGGCGGCGGTGGTCCCAGGAAGCTCACCGGGTGGTCGCTCATCGCACTGCACGCCACGCTGCCCTTCGTCCGAGCGGTGCTCTTCCCGAAAGTTGGCGGCTCCGCTATTCTCCTCCTGAAGGTGAGCGCGTCCGCACCGTTTGCCGGCGCGCCGTGGTCGGTTGTCCGTCCGGTCTGGGGTTGGAGGTTCTCGTTCGTGCCCGCGGGGATGTCTGTTCCCGTGCGCGTGAAAGGAGAGTCCCATGCTGCCGAGGCCGTTCAGAGGGGAACGTCCGGGACCGGGGATGCCACCGGGCACGATCCTCCGCCGGGCACCGGTCCGTCTCCACCGGCTCCTGCCGTGGCTCGTGGCGGCCGGGATGGCCTGTCAGGGAGAGACTCCCGGTCCGACCACGGCGCCGCCGGACATCGACCCGCTGCCGGGGGACGAGGAGCTGGTCACGCCCGAGATTCCCGGAGCGCCGGTCGAATCGCCTGCCTGGACGGAGTGGATCCGGCAGAACCATGTCGTGATCCGGTCCCTGACCTCGAGCAACTTCACCGATCTCCGTGCCCTGCGTCCATACCTCGAATCCCGTCAGATCGTCGCGCTCGGCGAAAGCGGGCATGGCGTGGCCGAGTTCAACTCCGCCAAGGTCCGCCTCGTGCGCTTCCTGCACGAGGAGATGGGGTTCGATGTCATCGCCTTCGAATCCGGGTTCTTCGAGTGCGTCTCGAGCAACCTGCGCGCGGACAGCCTGGCGCCCGAAGAGCTGATGGCGAGGTCGATCTTCGCGGTCTGGCGGTGCGAGGAGACGCTTCCGCTGTTCGCCTACATCCAGGAGACCAGGAAGACAGATCGGCCCCTCCACCTTGCCGGGCTCGATATCCAGCCAAGTGGTGGCGGCTCGGCCGATCGGCCCTCCTTCCTCCAGGAAGTCGTCTCTCATCTCGATGCCGGCTACGGCCGCCGGGTGCGGTCGATGGACTCGACGCTGGTAGCGGAGATGGGCCGCGGCTGGACCTCCTTCCAGCAGTATGCCTCCAGGGAAGAGGCCGCACTGACGTCCGGATACGACAGCCTCTACTCCTTCCTCACATCTCACGAGGCGGAGTTGCGGCCCGGCTATCCCGGACAGGAGATCCTGCCCACCGTCGCGGCGCAGACTGCCTGGTGCAGCCGGAAACTCATCCAGATGGTACTGGCAGTCGACGAGGATCCATGGGAGATCCGGGACGCCGCCATGTACACGAACCTGGGCGTGCTGCAGGGGCGTATCTACCCGGGCTCGCGCCTCATCCTCTGGGCGCACAATGCCCACGTTCGCCGCCTCAACGCCACCGTCATGCTCCGCTTTGGCATGGGCGATCTCATTGCCCGGTACTGGGCCGACCGGTACTACGTCATCGGCCTCTACATGCTCCGGGGACGGGCGGCTTTCAACGACCGGACGGTCTACGAGATCGGCCCGATCCAGGACCGGAGCTTGGAGTCGATCGTCTATCAGGCTCGGCGGAAGTATGTCTTCGTGGACGTGCGGGGACAACCCGCCGTGGCCGGCAACTCCTGGATGACTGACGAGAACGTCACCGCCCGGGAGTGGGGGCTCTACGATGTGCCGATGGAGCTGCGTTCGCAGTACGACGGACTCCTCGTCATCGACACGGTCCGGCCGCCGGCCTACCTGGCGAAGTCAGGGGCGGAGCCGCCGGGATCGGCGCCGACGGACCGGTGGTAGACGCGAGGAGCGCCAGGGCCGCGAGTCCGGCCGGGGCCGGGGATGGGACCTTCCCGCTTGACGGCGCGGCCGGCCTGGGTTGACCTAGGTCAATCTGTCTCCCGCGCGGCGCGGGTAGGCTCGGGTCCGTCGGAGGAATCTTCATGCCACAGGCCCGGCTCATCGTTCTCCTGGCAGTTCTGATCAGCGTCTCCGTCGGAGCGGGGATCGGCGTCGGTGGTTTCACTTTCGTGGCGGCACGCGGAGGATCGTACTTCTCCAACGACCCCGCCGCGTGCGTCAATTGCCATATCATGCGCGAGCAGTTCGACGGCTGGGAGAAGGCCTCCCATCACACGGTGGCCGTCTGCAACGACTGTCACCTGCCTCACGAGAGCCTCGGGGCCAAGTTCATGGTGAAGGCGAGCAACGGCTACCATCACTCGCAGGCCTTTACGCTGCAAAACTTCCACGAACCGATTCGGATCAAGCCGGGGAACGCGGCGGTGCTGGAGGCCAACTGCCTGCGCTGCCACGGCGAGATCACCGAGGAGATCACGGCCCACGGGACCCTGGGGGTGCCGGCCGATCCCGAGAGGAAGGCGGATCTCTACGGCTGCGTCCTGTGTCACCAGGAAGTGGGGCACGGTCCGCGCCGCTGAGGAACGTCCGTTCACCGCAATGTCTGGAGGAAGGCTCTCATGTCCGATCCCACCCGCCCGTCCACCTCGACCGTGCTGAAGCTCGGCCTGGTCGCCGCGGGCGCCGCCGGCGCCGCGGTCCTGCTGTTGTTGCTCTATGCGAACATCTCGACGCGGAAGCAGGAGGCGCGGCAGACCTTCGTCCCGATCGTGGCGCTGGATGAGAAGACGGTCGACCCCGCCATCTGGGGGAAGAATTTCCCGCGGCAGTACGACTCGTACCGTCGGACCGCCGAGCCCAGCGGCACAAAGTACGGCGGCGGGGGAAGCGAGGCGATGGCGCCGAGCCGTCTCGAGCGCGATCCACGGCTGGTCACGATGTTCGACGGCTACGCCTTCGCCATCGACTTCCGGGACCGGCGCGGGCATGCCTACATGCTGGACGATCAACGCACGACGAAGCGCGTGACGGAGCGTTCCCAGCCCGGTTCCTGCCTCCATTGCCACGCGTCGAATACCGTCGCCTTCCGGGAGGTCGGATTGAAGAACGGTGCGCCCGGTTCGCTGGACGATCCGTTCCTCAGCGCGTCGGCGCAGGAGCAGCTCATGACCGGGTTCGAGGCGGTCTGCCGGATGCCGTACGCCGAGGCCACCCAGCTGGTGACGCATCCGGTCGCCTGTATCGACTGTCATGACCCGAAGACGATGCAGCTTCGTGTGACCAAGCCGGGCTTGATCCGTGGCATCGCCCTTCTGGCCGGGAGTGCCGATCCTTTGCCGCATCTCCCCTCGCTCGAGAAGTGGCGGGGGGGAGACCGGAAGACGCCCTATGACGCCAACCGGGACGCCTCGCGCCAGGAGATGCGCTCGCTCGTCTGCGCGCAGTGCCACGTGGAGTATTACTGCGGCCCGAAGACGACCCTTTTCTTCCCGTGGGGCAACGGGCTGAAGGTGGAGCAGATCGAGCAGTACTACGACTCGTACACCTTCCCCGACGGCAGCCGGTTCTCCGACTGGACGCACGCGCGGACGGGTGCGCCCGCCTTGAAGGCGCAACATCCCGAGTTCGAACTCTGGAGCCAGGGGATCCACGCCCGGTCCGGGGTCGCGTGCGCCGATTGTCACATGCCGTACATTCGCGAGGGCGCGGTCAAGGTCAGTGACCACCATGTGCGCAGCCCGCTCTTGAACATCTCCCGTTCCTGCCAGACCTGCCACCGCTTCCCCGAAGAGGAGTTGAAGGCCCGCGTCGAGATCATCCAGGATCGCAACTTCGCCCTGATGTCACGCGCGCAGGACGCCATCGTGCAGCTCATCGCCGACCTCGAGGCGGCGAAGAAGACCGGCGTGGCCGACGACGCGCTGAAGGGGATCCGCGAGCACCACCGCAAGGCGCAGTGGCGGGTCGACTTCGTCAACGCGGAGAACTCGATGGGCTTCCACGCTCCCCAGGAGGCGTCGCGGATCCTGGCCGAGGCGATCGACTACGCCCGCCAGGGGCAGACCGAGCTGCGGACGATCGTCGACGCGCGGCGGCTGACAGCGGGCACCGACTAGCCGGCGTCGGGCGGCTGGACCGGAGTGGCCGGCCGCCGGTAGATCCCCGCCTTGCGGTGCATCAGCTTGTAGCCGATCAGCTCCCGCCGCAGGGTCGCGACGTCGTCATGGAACTCGACCAGGATCTGGTTCACCTCGCGCTCGGTGTAGTCCCGCTCGGGCGCGAACTCCTCCACGAGATGCTCGAGGACGACCTGGCGCTTCTTCCGTTGCGCCGGGATGCTGACGAGGCGGCCCCGCTTGAGGAAGGCCGCCAGCACGTGGCTGCGATAGGCGTCCTCCTCGACCCGCCCGGGCAATCCCTCGTCGGGCTGGTGCACCAGGTCGGCCAGGGTGCGATCGAGCGCCCCGCGCCTGAGGGCGTAGACCTGGTAGTACTGGTCCTTGCTGGAGTCGAGGAGGCCGGCCTGGGCCAGCTTCGCCAGATGGTGCGACACGGTGGCCGGACTCAGGGAGAGGATCGCGGCCAATTCGTCGCCATGGCGCGGCTTCGTCCGGACCAGGCTCAGGATCAGAAGGCGAGCCGGGTGCCCCAGGGCCTTGAAGACCTCCGCCCTGGCCTCGAGGTTCTTCTCAGCGCCGCTCCGGCTCATCCCACGCCTCCTTTCCCGTGACCTGGCGGTAGCAGTCAGAGAAGACCCGCCGGGCGCTCTTGGTCGTCTCCAGCCGGATCTGGGCCCGGATCTTCTCCTCCGGATCGCCCAGGGCCGTGGCGAGTTCCACGTCACGGCCGGCGCGCTCGACGATGACGCCGAGGATTCCACCGAACATCCGGGCGAGCTTCTCGGCCTCAGAGAGGCTGGAGGCGAGAAGGGCGCGGACTTCGCGGGAGAAGTCGGCGCCGTCAGGGTCGAACTGCATCGAAACCTCCTTCCAGATATGGTTCGACTATCGAGACAATCGATACACACATATAATTAGACATATGTCGAAATAGATTGTCAAGTCCAAGATCGAGAGCTTCGAAAAAGAATCGGACCGGAGCCGGAGCCCCCCTCCGGCATGGATTTCGCTTCGGTCCTCCTCCGACGAGACTGCGTCGGTGCGAGCCGTCACCGGCGGCCCGATCCTGTCAGCCAGGCAAAGGATCGGCTGTTCGGCCGGCCGCGGGCTCGCGTCGCCAGGAGGGAATCGATGTCGACTCACCGTGCCCCACGCCACCCCCGCCTGCGGACGGGGGCGCTCTCCCTGGCGGCGTCAGCGCTGCTCGCCCCCTGCGCGGCGGCGGTCGATCTCTCCGGGGATCTCTCGGGACATCTGCCCGCCGGCCTCTACCGGATCGTCGACGACATTGCGGTGCCCGCGGGACACTCCCTCGTCCTCGACCCCGGCGTGATCTTCGAGTTCGAGGACTCCTGGTGGGAGGAGTACGAGTTCGACGCGGAGGGGACGCTCCGGGCGGAGGGGACGGCCTCCCAGCCGATCATCTTCCGCTGCGCCCCCGGAGTGTCGGAGTTCAACTACCTGCGGATCGCCAGCTCGAACAGCCGCCTCTTCCACTGCCGTGTCGAACGCGTCGGAAGCGTGACGGCGCTGGCCGAGGGCGGGCTCTGGATCGACGACGCCTCGCCGCAGATCGAACGCTGCGTCGTCACGGACGCGGCCTGGAACGGGATTTACGTGACGGGACCGGGCTCGCGTCCGGTGATCCGCTGGACCGAGGTGTGCGGCGGCGACGCGGACGGGATCTGTGCCGAGGACGATGCCGCGCTCGAGTTGCGCCACTGCATCGTCCGCGACAACGCCGGGGACGGAGTCTCTGTCGGCCCGGGCGGGGCACTGGTGGTGAATTGCCTGATCGCGGCGAACGGGGAGGCTGGGGTCGACGGCGACGGATGCGACGACGCTTCCATCGACCTGGTCCACTGCACGGTCGCCGCGACCGGCGGCCAGAACCTCTCGGACGGCGGGACCTGCCGGCTCTACAACACGATCGTCACCGGCGGTGCGGGCGAGGTCGCCCTGAACCGCCACAGCTATGTCATCGACGACCCGGCGTTCCTGCGCTTCGTCGACCCCGGAGGTGGCGACTGGCGGCTCGGTCCCGGCTCGCCATGCCGGGAGTCCGGCACACCCTTCCTGCCGGCCGGTTGGCTGCCGGCGGAGGATCTCGACGGACGGCCGCGGAAGAACGGCTTGCTCGACGTCGGGGCCTACGAGTCGCCCGATCCTCCCGATCCGGGCACGTCGGGGAGGTGGTTCTCTTCCGCCTTGATCTCTCCGCGCCTGACCCAGCCGGAGATCCGGACCCCGGGGGAGTCGTTGACGGCGCTGGTCGCGGCCCTCGGCTCGTTCACGCCGGCCGGCGTGGATGCGCGGCTGATCGCGCCCGATGGCAGCGTGGTCGATCTGGAGGTCACGCAGGTGAACGCGTGTGATGCGGCCCCGGGATCGGACTGGGAGACCCGCTATTACCTTCCGGGCGTCGAGCGGATCCAGGAGATCACCCTCGTGGTGCCGCCGGGATCGGCGCCGGGTCTCTGCGATCTGGAGTTGACGTCGGGCGGGTTGACCTACCACAGCACACATGCCGTCCAGGTGATCCCGGCCTATCCGGCGGAGTGGTCGCTGCTGCACGTCACCGACACGCATATCGGCTACGACTCCGAGGAGTACACGGCGGCCGAGAGGATGCGCGCCTTCGTGCGCGAAGCGAACAGCCTCAACCCGGCTCTGGTCGTGATCACGGGGGACATCTGCGAGAACCAGAACCTCGAGAACGAGGCCCGGGTCGACTCGTTCCTGGCGGCGGCGGCGGACTTCCGTCTCCCCGTCTATGTCATTCCGGGCAACCACGATCACTACAACGAGGGCGGGGCGTACAACCCGTACGGCTACTTCCGCTACTTCCAGCGGATCAACCGGGCGCAGACCGCCGAGATCCGCTTCGGGGACGCCCGCCTCTACGCCTTCAACACCGGCCACGAGCTGGGCACGCTGGAGTTCTACCGCTGTTTCGGTCCCACAGACGCGGCGCTCGACTGGGTCGCGGCGAAGCTCCTGGAGCTCGACCCGGGCGTGAACCGGCCGCTCTTCTTTCTCATGCACGGCCCGACCTATGACTACTTCTCGTGGAACGCCAACCACGCGGAGCGAGTGCAAAGCCTGATGGATGCCCATGGCGTCAGCCTCTGTCTGGCCGGACACACCCACCGCTTCGAGACGTTCCGTAATGAGGGAGAGAACTGGCTCGGCCGCAACGACTACAGCCATGAGGACGACTGGGGACGGGACCTGCCGTTTCCCGGCTACCCGCTGCACGTGCAGACCTCCTCCCTCGGCAAGGAGGAACACCTGCCGCTGCCCGCGACGGTGCCGGCCTCGGCTGGTCTGGACACGGCGATTGCGGCCGGGGCGGCGCCTCCGGGTTTCGTGGTCCCCACCGAGATCGCCGAGCCCCACCGGCGCGGGTTGTTCGGCGACGACATCGGCTTCCGGGTGATCCGCGTCGAGAACGGAGAGGTCGCCTTCTTCACCTGCGATACCGACGGCGACGGCTACCGCAACACGGAGGATGCCTGGCTGCTCGGCGAGCTGACGTTGTCGCAGGAGACCTTGCCCGGGAGCGTCATCGTCTCGCGCATCGCGAACCAGCACCACGAGTGCTGGCCCGACATCCGCCACTACATCGCGACCGATCCGAGCGTGAGTTACACCGTCAGCGGCGGATCCCTGGTGCGACGGTGGGCGGACGGAGTGATGGAAGTCGCGGTGCCGTCCCTCGCGGCGGGCGGGGAGAGCGTCGTCACGCTGGTGCCCGGACCGAGTTCGGTCTCCCCGCCGGCCGGCGCCGGTCGGGAGGCGAATCTGCAGGTTCTCGTGAATCCGTTTCGAGATCAGACCACGATCCGGCTGGAGGTGCCGGATGGCGCCATCACGTCCTTCGGGGAACCGGTCCTCCGCATCGTCGACTGCGCCGGTCGGGTGGCGCGGCGGATCGAGGCGCTGGGGCTGGCGGCCGATGCGTCGTCCTGGCGGGTCGAGTGGGACGGACGGGACGACCGTGCTCGGGTCGTTCCGGCCGGCGTCTACTTCGCTCGCCTCGACGCGGGACGATGGCGGGGGAGCGTGCGGATGGTGAAGATCCGGGGGTGATCTCCGCGCTTCACGCCTTGGCTAGGGTGAGTCAGCCCGGCAGCTGACCGCGGTCGGGCAGATGACTCACGGCATCCCGGGCGCCTGGGTGGAGCCGCGGACCCGGCTCTCGCGGGGCGGCTTGACCGGACGTCTCTTGCCGTCGTCGATACTTTCGAGACGCCAGTGGTTCAATCGAGGAGCGGCTCCCTCGTCCAGGAACACGAACGAGTTGGTCAGGGCGCGACGACAGTGGAGGTACGTTGGATCCTGATCCATGTAGTATTCCCAGACCAGGCCGGACCAGGCGCGGTCTGTCTTTTCGCCGAAGGTGCGGGCGTAGATGGAATCGGGTTCTCCGAAGACACCGGAGACCTCTTCGGGTGACATTCCGAGCTCGATCCCGGCGGTGCTGGCTGCGGTGAAGGTGCGGTGCGGAAACGTGGGGGCGCAGGACGACCCGATCAGCAGCAGGCAGAGAAGGCCCAGACCGGCGAACTGCTCCGCGACGTTCCGACACAAGCTCGAGTGGATTGCGCATAGACGGCGCTGCATTCCCGGATCCTCCCTATTCAGCCACGAGCAGTTCTTGAGCGGCGGCCTCGTCCAGCTTGCGGAGCGGTTCGAAGTCCAACCAGATGCGTTCCACGGTCTCGCGCGGAAGTGCGAATCGGACGGAGTCTTCCGGCCGCTCGAGACCGGTGAGCTGGATCTCGATGCGAGGCCATTGCGTTCCGGTCGGAGCGAAGGTGCCGGGGGACAGCAGGACCAGGCCGCAGCGAGCCACATCCGATCCCGAGTGGCTTCCCGACCACATGATGGTCTGGAAGTCCAGGTTTTGGAAGTACAGCATGCGGCGCAGCTCTCTCTGCCGGGTGCCATCTCGGAAGATCAGGCAACCCTTCAGGTCGTCCTTGAACTCGTAGACGTAGCTGCCTCGATAGGACGAGCCGACCAGGACGGCCGCCACCGTGTTGCCGACGGCGGACCCGGTGGTCTGACCGATCCTGGGGACGACGGACAGGCGAACCACGGGGTCGTGCTGCCCGACGTACTCGGACCATGTCCGCAGATCACTGAACGGATCGTAGGTCTCGCTTTCCGTGGCGCCGCCGCGATTCTCCCGCTTCTGCCGCCGCTTCGCGGCCGCGAACTCCTGTCGCTTCGATCCGCGGTAGAGCGATGGAGGGGTCGCGACGGTGACGACGAAGTCGCCCGTCGCACCGCCAGTCCGCTTCGTCACCTGGTAGTACTCGTCGTTCCAGCTCTCAGCGCGCGCGCACGCGGCGAGGGCATCGAGGGGGAAGATTCCCTTGGGGATGACCGGAAGGCGATCGGCCGAAGGCGGATCGCGCCGTGTGGCCATCGCTCTGGCCTCGCTCAGAACGCGTCCGACCTCGAGGGCGGAGATTGCGCCCGAGATGCCCGGTCCGGCCTGCGCGGAGAAGTCACCGAACGTCACGATGCCGACCACCACTCCGTCGAGATTGAACATCGGCCCGCCCGAGTTGCCCGGGTTGGCGTTGATGTCGCTGATGATCGCGGCTCCTTCCACTTTGCTCACGACCCCGGTGGTCAGAATCCGGATCTGATTCAGGGGACTGCCGATCGCGAGGACACGCTCCCCCTCGAACGGCATCTGCTCCGGGGTTGTCGCGACGGAAAGGATGGGGCGCTGCCTCACGAGGGAGGGGTGGACGTGAAGCGCGGCGACGTCGGTCATCTTGTCGGACGTCAGGATGTCGGCGACCACACGGACCGAGTCGTCGAACAGGATCGTGATCTCCGTGGAGCCCCCGATGACATGCTGGTTCGTGAGGACGATCCCCAGAGAATCGACCAGGAATCCCGTCCCGTGTCCCTCGTCGCTCAGCACGGTCACGACTCCCGGGCTGAGTCGGCGGAAGAGCAATGCTTCTTCGCTGATCCGGCGAGCCGAGGGTGCCCCCGTCGACCGCGCGGGATCCTCGAGCGCCATGGCCGGCATCGGCAGCAGCGCGAGGACGCAGAGTGCACGGATGAGTGTGTCCAGGCCGCGTTGTGGTTCGTATCCGAGCATGACGTCATCCTCCAGCGATCTCCACGAGCGTCCGGGACCGGTGTTGGGTCTGCTCGACGGACGGGCCTCGCCTCGAGCGCGCGCGGGCATGGTGAGACCGTGCGATTCGATAGTCAACAGACGGCTGCCTGGCCCGGAGTCCGGCCGGAGAGATCGGGACCAAATAGGCCGAGAAAAGACGAGAAGAAGCGAGAAGAAGCAGGTCGCGGGGATCCGGCCGTCCGGGACCCGGCTTGACGTCGTGGAGCGGAGACATTAGAATTACACTGATCTATCTAATAGCCATCCTGATACGACCCATCTCGGGGACGGTGTCCGACCAGCCTGTGTTGGAGGATGTTGCGATGAGAGTCAAGCCTTCAGGATCTCGTCTCGCGATGACCTCAGGTGGCTCGCCAACCGTCGTGCGCGACGGAGGGAGAGATCTCGATCCCCAAGGCGCCCTGGGTGTCTGGCTGATCGCCGTCCGGCTGATCTTCATCGCCGGGTTCGTTCTTTCTGGCCGGCAGGACGCCTCCGCCGCCACCTTCCACTTCGACTGCGCCGCGGATCGGTACGTCTCCCGGCCGATGGGGCAGGCGCATCAGTTTCAAGCCCCGCTTCGGGCGATCCCTCCGGGAGATGACATGGTGGAGGTGGTCTTCGAACCGCAGCTCCCCGTAGGTTGGTACGCGCAGTGGCGCCAGGAGTCGCAGGGACCTTGGTACTTCGAGAGCCAGGTGATCACGCTCTCGGCCGGGCTTCTGGACCGGCTCATCATCGAGATCGTCCCCGATCCGACGGCCGCGGGAACCGGGTGGATCGACGTCGCCATCCGCGCGGCGGGAGATCCGTACGAGGTCGCCCGCTGCACGTACACGCTCTTCTCCGGCCGGCCGGTGCCGGAAGTCGACTTCGAGATCGAGTGCCTGGACAACGTGCGCTATGTCGACGAGCCGTATACCTACTTCGAGTTCCACTCGCCTCTGGCCAACCATCTCGCCGCGACCGATACCCTGATCGTGCGGATGTTCGGCGAGGTGCCGGAAGGCTGGGACATGCACTTCTGCCATGGCGGGATCTGCTACAACCCCTACGCGGAGTTCCCCGTCCTGCCGAACGCCCCGGACAGCCTGACCATCATGTGCTGGGTGGGGGAGTTCGCCGGACAGGGGGCGGCCGATCTGGTCCTGCAATCGAAGCGGAATCCCAGCCTCGCGCACTACTGCTCCTACCGGGCCTTCCTCGAGGCACCGGCGAGCGTCGATCCCGCGAATCCGCTCCCGTCCTCGGCCCGAGCGTCGTTCCAGGCGACAGTCAGCCCGAACCCGACGGCCGGTGCGACGACGCTCCATCTCCGCCATCCCGCGGCGGAAGCGGGAGTGCTCTCGATCTTCGGGGTCGACGGCAAGCTGGTCTTTCGCTACGACGGCATCGAACTACGCTCCGGCGCGGCCACGATCCGCTGGGATGGGCGTGACGCCGCGAGCGCGGCTCTTCCGTCGGGGCTCTATCCATATCGGTTCGAAGCCGGCGGCGAGGTCTTGAGCGGTCGGATCGTCCTCGCGCGGTGAGTCCGGGTGGGGGAAGGTCGGATGACGTAGGTTAGGCCGCGCCCCGTTCCCGGACCACGAGCGCCCGGGACTGCCGCAGATACCAGGTCAGAACGACGTCCGTCAGCAGCCAACCCGCGCCGAATCCCACCAACCATTCGATCTCGGAGGAAGCCCCGATCCTGCGAACCGCCGCCGAGAGCACGATGTAGAAGAGGACGAAGACCGCGATGCCCGCGGCGGCGACCGGACCCGCTCCCTCATAGTTCAGGCGCGAACGGCATTGGGGGCACCGGATCCGGTGACCGGCCGAGGCGAAGACACGCCAGAAACCCACGTCTCTGCCGCAGTGCGGGCACTGTTTCCCTATGCTCATCGCGTCCTCCTGAACCGGTTCGGTTCGGCCGGTCCCCTCGCGGTTGCTCCGACCGTGAGAAGAACTCCTGAATCTACCAAGGTCCGGCGTGAAGGACAAGGCGCTGCGATTCCGCGCCGGTGTGAGACCGCGCATCTCGCAGCGCGATCGCCAGCGCCAGGCAGTCGGCAACCCCTCCCATCGTCAGCCCCATCGCTCGATACTCATCGTTCCATTGCGCCAGGAGGGGAGCGGGGTCTTCGCCCCGGGAGAGCACCGCGCTCAGGCGTGCGCCGTCGCGACGGATCCGCTCCAGGCCGGTCCGTCCGCCGCGATGCAATGTGGTCGTGTCCTCCAGCAAGAGCATGAGAGCCGCCATCGCCGCGAACGTTCCACCTTCGTGCCTCATCGCCCCGCAGGCGGTGTCGGGCGCGCTCAGGGGCGGGATGGCGGCGTCGAAGACCGACGGCAACCCAGCCCGGGCCTCGGCCTCGATGCCGCCCGTCCGTTCGAGACGCCGCACGCGTTGCCCAGGCCTCTCTGCAACTTCACCTGACTCTGCGCAGACACCGACATCGAAGAATCGCGCCGCCACGCGGGCGATGGCAGGGCGAAGGTCTTCCGGCCGGGCGGATCCCGCCTCGGCCGCGGAGAGCAGGACGAGCCCGGACAGGAAGATGTACCCGCGGTGTGCATTGGCGCCGATCTCATCGAACATGCGCGCTTCGGCGGCGCGGCCGGCCGCCAGACAGAGCTGCCAGGTCGATTCATCCAGACGGCGCACCTCTCCAGCGAAGGGCGCGCACTCCAGGGCCTCGATCAACTCGCGGTAGTAGACCTCCAGGAGGTCGATCGACCGCCGCATCTGTCCATAGGTGAGGTCGGGATGCGACCCCGAGTCGAGCCGATCGACGAGACCCGGTTTGGGGGTGAGGTCCAACTCGGCGCGCGCGCCGTGCATCAGAGCGCCGGCAAGCCCTCGAAGGAGCCAGGCCCGGCGGGCCGACTCCACCAGCAAGGCAGTTCTTTGGCGCAGCGTCTTCGGGGAGTGCCGCCGCAGCAGGATGCACTCCCGCGCCGGCTCTCCGCAGGCGAGGCACGTCCGAGGACTCAGGCCGCCCTGTGCGCGCCCGGACTGCCGCGCCGGACCGCCGGCGGAGGCAATGTAGACGTCGAGATCGAGCAGCCGGCCCCAGGGATGGTCCTCCTCCACGCGAACGCAGAGCGCCTTGATCGCTTCGACGGTTCCTTCGGCCTGGTACGCCATCCAGGGCCCCAACGGGTCGTCCTGATCGTTGCCGGGCCGGGGCACTCCGGGCGATGCGTCGTCGATGGGGACGTGCCGGCACGGGAATCGGTGCCGCGTCATCGCCGCTTCGAACTTCGCAGCGCCCATCAGGAGCAGCGGGTCGACGCCGGGAAGGTTCTTGTCCGGACCCGGGATCGAGACGCTTAGCACGACGAGGCAGCCGCTTGTCTGGCGCGCGTACTCCTCGATCCGCGCCTGGCGCTCTTCGCGGGCCTGGAGGAGGCGGGCGCGCAAAGCCGTGGTGCGCGAGGAGAGCCCGGGCCCGACGGAGGCGGTCCGGGACCTCGCTCCGGCCGGGGCGCCGCTACTCTCTGACCCGGCGGACCGCATCGATGATCGATCCATCGCGGTACTCGATCAGCGCCACCACCTCGTCCTCGAACTCGATCGGCCGAGGCTTCCCGGTCAGCCGGCAGATCTCCTCGTGCAGCTGACGGATCTCCTTGACCGGCAGCCGGCGACGGACCAGTTCGTTCCGGAGTTCGACATGCCGTTCGGCCACGGCAATCCCGCGTTCGGTCACGATGACGTCGATGGTATCGCCCGGAGTCGTGACGTTGGTCAACTCGTTGCGGACGATCGGCAGCCGGCCGCGGATCGAGGGGACCACCACGATGGCGAGCTTGGCGCCGGCGGCGGTGTCGCAGTGCCCGCCGGTGTTGTGCAGCAGGTAGCCGTTCGACTCGGTGTTGACGTTGACATTGAAGTTCACGTCGACCTCGGTGGCGCCCAGGATCACGCAGTCGAGCCGGTTGACCACGCAGCCGCGGTTGAACGGATTGGCGTAGAGGTCGGCGCTGATCTCGCGGTGGCGGATGTTCCGGCCGATCGACTCGACGGCCCGCAGGTCGAAGCACTGGACGTCGAAGAGGGTCTGGAAATACCCCTCTTCGAGCATGTCGACGAAGTGTCCCGTGATGCCGCCGCACCCGAAGGAGCCCTTCACCCCCAGCTCGCGCATCCGGTTCTTCACCATGTCGGCCACGGCGAGCGAGGTGCCCCCCGATCCGGTCTGGAACGAGAAGCCGTCCCGCAGGAGCCCGGCCGCTTCGATCACCTCGCAGGCATAGCGGGCGATGAGCAGTCCCGCCGGGTCGCGGGTGATGCGGGTGGTGGTGGAGACGATCTTCTTCGGATCGCCCAGCGACTCGATCGGGATCACCCAGTCGACGTCGCTCTGGGAGATGCTGACGGGTGAGGCGGGGTAGGGGACCAGGTGGTCGGTCACGGCCACGACCTTGCGGGCGTAGCGGGCGTCCGTGAAGGCATAGCCGAGCGAGCCGCAGGCCGACGGACCGCTGACGCCATTGAAGTTGCCGGTCTCGTCGCAGCAGGGAGCGGCGATGAAGGCGACGTCGACCGGGACTTCGCCCGCTACGATCGACCGCGCGCGCCCGCCGTGGCTTCGCACCACGATCGGCAGGTCCAGCTCTCCCTTGCTGACCATCTCGCCGATCAGGCCGTTGACCCCGGTCTCGCAGCGCGTGATCACCCCTTTCTGGATGTACGGGATCATCTCGGCGTGCACCGGATGGACGGAGCTGGAGGCGATGGTCAGGTCGCGGAGCCCCATCGCGTCGCACTCCCGGACCAGGAGGTTCAGCAGGAGATCGCCGTTGCGAAGGTGGTGGTGGGTGGCGATCGTCATGCCGCTGGCCAGGCCGGTCTTCTCGATCGCCTCGCGCACCGATTTCAGGAGCTTGCTGTCCCACGGGTTCCGCCGCACCAGCGGCCGGGTGCTGCGATCGACGGCCGGCATGCGGGACCAGGGGTCGCGGTAGAGGTCGTACCGCTTCCCCTTCCAGACCTCGGGGATTTCCCGGCCGAGGCTATTCCTTGCCATAGATCACCTCGTCGGAGAGATCGACCTCGACCAGACCGAAGGCGGCGGCGGTCTTCAGGATCCGTGCGGCGCGTTTGACGACCGGCGCGTCGACCATCCGGCCGCGCAGGGAGATCACTCCCGTCCCCATCTCCCGGGCCCGCTTGATGGCGTCGAGGATCTCGAGCGCGTCGGCGATCTCCTCCGCCTTCGGACGGAAGACGTCGTGGACCACCTCGATCTGGCGGGGGTTGACCAAAGACTTGCCGGTGAAGCCGAGCGACTTCACCAGTTCGGTTTCACGGCGCAGCCCGTCCATGTCGTTGGCGTCGGAGAAGACGGAGTCGATCGCCTGCAGGCCGGCCGCCTTGGCCGCCCAGACGATCCGGTTCCGCGCGTGAAAGAGCTCCTCACCGGTCTTGGATCGCTGGATCTCGAGCGAAGCGGTGTAGTCCTCCGCGCCGAAGGCGAGAGCGACCATGCGCCGGGAAGCGGCCGCCGTCTGCACGCAGTTGAGGATGCCGACGGCGCTCTCGATCGACGGGATGATGCGGAACCAGCCGATCTCGAGCCCCAGCCGTTCCTCGTGCTCGGTCAGGAGCGTGTCGAGATGCTCGACCACCTCGGGGTTGTCGGCCTTGGGCAGGCGGATGCCGTCCGGCCGGGCCGGCAGGATCTCCCGCAGATCGTCGAGGGCATAGCGGGTGTCGAGCGCGTTGATCCGGACGTAGATCTCCATCTTCCGTTCGGGCACGGTCCGGAGGAAGTTGCGGGTGAGGATCCTCGCCCCGTCTTTCTCGGCCAGCGGGACACCATCTTCGAGGTCGATCATCACGACGTCGGCGTCGAAGACGGGGATGTTTTGCAGCATTCCGGGCATGTTGCCCGGCACATAGAGGAGCGAGCGGCGCAGGCGGTCCCGATCGATCATGGCTGCTCGCCTTCGAAGAAGAGCGTGTCGATCCCTCCGGCCTCGGATCGCATCCGCTCGACCCCCTCGACGATGTACTCGGCCAGCACCACTTCGCTGGTGGCGAAGATTTCCGCCTCGAAGAGGTGCCCGCCGATGACCTCGCCGTTCGACTTGGCGCCGACGATATGCAGGTGCGGATCGATGCTGCCGCCGGGGCCGGGCACGAGGTTGCCCTCGATTCCCAGCAGATCGAGCGGCCCCTCGACCGTGTGCACCGGCATGCGCGGCCGCGTGATCGGCAGGTGGGCGCCGGCCTGGATATCGCTGAAGGTCACGTTTCGCACCGAGCCGATGGCGGAGACGACGACGCCGTGCTTGAGCTTGACCTCGGCCGCGAAGCTGAGGATCTGTTCGACCAGCCGGCTGCCGGGCGGAATCCGGAGGAGGAACCGCCGGCCCTCGCGGCACTCGCGCCAGGAGACCGTTGCCATGCGCTACTCCTCCGCCGCGCGGCGCAGAGCCGTTTCGACCCGCGCCTCGATGGCATAGTCGAGCGCGCCCCGATCGGAGATCTGCACCAGGCCCTGCTTCACCTCGTACCTGGACAGAATCTCCTCGATGCGCGCGCGGATGAGATGCTCGAACTGCTTCTTCACGGTGGATTCGATGCGGATCTCGAGATGACCGGCCGGCTCGACCGAGACGGTGAGGTCACTGGACTGCATCGTCCCCGCAGTCGCCTTCTTCCGGATTTCCATGAGAATGGCTCCGTCGAGTTTGATCGGGGGAACCACTGCCGGAACCGGCCTGTTCAACCCGCCGTCCTCCCCACAACTTCCGGAGCCGACGCTACGCCCGGGGCGGGGGGGAAGTCAACTTGGGGGGCAAAGTCCTCAGACCGCCGGGGGCTGTCCCCTGGCCACCGTATCCGCTGCGATCCGGCGGCGGAGCGCCATTCCCTCCGGTGAGAGGAGATACTCCATCGTGACCGGCGGAACCCAGTCCCGGATCGTCTCGAGATCGCCGCGGGCCAGCGCGGCGCGGACCCGGGACGCGCTGATGACGGCACCAGGTTCATCGCCGGCGCTCGCCGTGCGGGGCAGTTCGACCCACTCCAGGTCGCACTCGGGCAGCACCTCGCGCATGACCTGGTTGTAGGCTTTGGTCGCCGGGTCGGTCGGTTCGGTGCCGGCGAAGCGCACGCGGATCGAAAAGACCGGTGCGATCCGCTGTCCGAAGAGCCGGATGTCGAGGCGCATCTGTTCGATCGCCACCTGGTCCAGCTTCTTCAGGAAGTAGGAGGGGAAGGTGGCGGCGCTGATCGCATAGCGGGAGGTGTCGAGCACGACGACGTTCGGCAGGTGCGCGGTCGCCTGTTCCGCCAGCCTCCTGCGCACGGCGTAGGGGAAAACCGAGCGGTCTTCGCGAACGATGAAGACGTAGAGCGTGTCGACCCGCCGGCTGGCCTGCTCGACGAGATGGAGATGTCCCAGCGTGAAGGGATTGCCGTTGATGACGCAGGCGCCGTTGCGCCCGGGGCGGATCTGCGGGCGGTGTTCGTCCACCCATCGTTCGAAGCCGCGGCCCAGCTCCAGGAGGGCCGCCCGGCCACCGATGACGAGAAGCTGGAAGTGGTAGGGCAGAAAGCTGGCCACGTTCTCCGGCCGGGTGAAGAGCCAGAAGACGTCATGCCCGGCCGCCCGTCCCAGCCGGTGGAGTTCGGTCAGAAGCGCACCCAGAGTCTCGCCCCCCTGGTGCGCGGGATCGATGGCGAGCATCTTGAAGACATAGCCGGCGCGCGCGCCGGTCGCGACCAGCCGGTCGTTCTCGAAGAGGCCGGCCAGCTCGTCGGCGTTCTCCTCGAACAACAACCCCTGCGACTCGATCAGGGCGCGGGCCTCGGCCAGGTCGCGGCCGGAGGTCAGTGGAGTGGCAAAGAACATCTTTCTCTCGGTGTCGGCCGCCGAAGGACGCGATCGCCGAAGGATGCGATCGTCGAGAGGTGCCAAGGGGCGCAGAGTACAATCGGGAGGCCGGCAGGTCAAAGAGCAAACCGGGCCCGCTGGCGCGGAGTCGGCGGATCGGATCACACCAGTCTGTCGAGCAGAGCCAGGGCGGGAGCCACGCGGGTTCCCTTGCATCTCATCCTCGATCCGCGCGTCTTCTCCCTCCTGGATGTCACCCGTGACTCTCCCGCCACGGCGCTCCGGACCGATCGACGAACTCCCGGTATCGCTGACGCGGTCTACGCAGCCTCGCAGGACGTCTGCCAGCGCGGCCGCGAGATGGACCCGGCTGAAACCCTCGACGACGTCGGCCCGGGGCCGCGGCAACGGCCGGCCCGCAGATACTCGTATAGCTTCCCGGGCACGTGGACGTTCGGTCCGTCGTACAGAATGTCGACCAACAGGTTGATGTCGCTCCCCAGCAGTTGGGCCAGGGTTTCCCGGTGGGAGACGAGGCCCGGAGTCTCGATCCGGTCCTGTATCGAGGAGAGCGCGACTGCCCGCCGCTCGCGGGCGGCGGGCAGTCCAAGAACGCAGAGTCGGAATCGCTCCCTGGGGATACGCCCCGCCTTAACCAGCGCCTCGAGGGCTCGCACCACCGGCAGAGGAGTGCGCGTCCCATAGATCGCACCGGCGTAGGTGATGGTGAAGCAATCTGACGCCGCGGGTTCGACCCCCGCGAAGTCGTCCGGATCGAAGCCGTTCGGAATCCAGTGGCAACGCGCGGAGATGCCGGGCAAATGCAGCATCGTCTCGAGCAACGAGGGGAACGTGGACGTGACCGAGACGATGGCCGAGGCTCGCGTGACCAGCCCGCGTTCGATCCGTGGATTCCAGCGCCGGGCCACGGCTCCAGCCGGCAGCGTCATTCCCGGGAACATCGTCGTCCACGGGTCGCGGTAGTCCAGAACGAGAGGTCGGCCGAGCCGGCGCGCGATGCGGTCGCCTGCCACCAGAGAGGACCACGGCCCGCCGGTGGCGATGATCACCTCGGCCTCTCTCACGTCCGGGTGGTCGGCGGCCGCGGCAGCCGGCCTGATGAACCCGGCGCATTCGTCCGGCACCATCCCCTGGTAAAGCAGCCAGCGCAGGCCCACCCGGGTTCGATCCTGGGGCCGATACCAGATCGGCTTCCCCTCGGGACGCCGGGGCGGAGAGGGAGGCCGAATCGCCCTCTCCCGTAAGGAGACCACCCGCACGTCACGCGGCAGGTCGCTCAAGCGCGACGAGTCCTGCACCGCGCGGGAAGACGGGTCGGCAGTCAGGACCGTCAGCTGATGTCCGAGACGGGAGAGACACCTGGCGAACTTCAGCGGACGGATAACGCCTCCGCCGCTTTGCGGTGGAAAGCGATAGGCCACGAGCAACAGGCGCAAATGTCGGTCGGACAATGGACAACCCCTGGACTTCTTCTCGCTCCCGCCGAGATCCTGTGCAAGAGGTACAGGGCCGGAGAATCGATCACAAGGAGCGTCGATTAGGCACCACGGTCGGTCGCGCTGGCGGCGACTTGGGGGCACATCGCTCGGCGCGAGGACGATCGCGACGCTGCCGGCCCCCTGATCGGGCCGCACACGGCGAACACCATGCCCACGGAGACGATCGAGGCTTTCCTGGAAGAGCTTGGCTCGGACCTATCAGGAGCGCCGGACTAGGGACCGCGCTTGGTCAGCAGCAAGCGCACGCCGGCCGCTGCCGCTATGGCGAGTATCCCGAGGGCTATCCACCACGCCGGGTGTATTCCGGTTCGCGGGGACTCGTTTCGCGAACCTGGGGGCAGGACGAAGTTGAACGGCAGTTCACTCTGGCCGGAACGGAATCGCTGAGGTGAGCTCAGGTACTCCTTTCCTCCGAAGGCCACCTTGAGGACGTACGAGGTGGTCGAATCCGTCGGAAGTCCAGAGAAGGAGAACTCGCCGCGCTCACCCCCCCGGGACTCTCTGCGGACGACCGAACCGTCCGCGGCTCGGTAGATCAGCGTGATCGGCAGGCCGGCCGCGACGGAGTCCTGGTGCATCTCGGTGTACATCCCGCCGTAGATCAGTCCCTGGCCTCTGTCCGGTTCGTTCGCGGCGATTACCGAGCGAGCGAGACCCAAGAGTGTCAGGGTGAGGATCATGACTCCGGCACGACGTAGATGCCGGTTTCTCGTTTCGGGTCTGGCCACGGATCCCTCCCATCAGGAGATTCGGCGACGTGCACCGGTGGGGTCACTGCGTGCAGGGCGGAATGCCTGATTCTGTGCGCAGCACCGTCGGCATGTCGCCTGTTCCGGTCCTGTCCGTTGTCCGCCCCCCCCCCTCGGCTTCAGTCTCCAGCATCCGATTGCCCAATGTCTGATGCACGAACGAGTTCCACGCGCAGCGGGAGTGTCCGACGGCGAAAGACCGTTGTGCGCACATTCCGGGGGCGGGTCGGGATCCCCGGCTACCTGAGAGTTTCGACCGTAAAATGCCGACGGTCCAGATATTGCCATCGGTTAGCCTATCACGGCTCGAACGGGGCTGGTCCGGGATTGAAGTTAATGGTGCAATCGAAGCGTGCGGAACTAAACGGTAGAAGTTAGCGGGGGGGGGGGCGATCTGTCACGTCTGCTCATCCCAGATAGGGGCCGCTGTCCCGCCTTGCCGGCGGTTACATGCGCTCGCAATT
>CAYJLF010000018.1:0-54504 GCA_964371055.1 uncultured bacterium
ATTGCCCCGGCGCAGGATCCTACCTCGGTGTCGCTCCGGTCGAGGCCTACAACATCCTCGATCCCTGCCAGTGCGGACTCGACGGCATGGTCATGGAGTTCCACGACCCCAACGCCCAGCACCCTGATGGCCAGCACGAAGCCGCGATCTCCGCCATCGTTGACCGCCGGGGCGACCTCGGCGATCCGCAGTACCTGAACTACAACCGCATCCTGCTCGAGTACGACATGTACGCCGAGATGCCTCAGGAAAACGGCGTCTTCTATCGGGTCGGCTGGTCGTACTACCCCTATGAGAATCCGAACATCCCGGGGCTTTTCACCTGGTCACCCCGGGTCGGCCGGGCCACATTTGCGTACCTCGGCGCCGACCCGGTCTGCTTCCGGACGCGTGAGATCGGCACCGACTGGGGGCTTCCGGCAACCTCCGAGCAGGTTCGCGCGGACATCGAGATCTATTCGAGTTGCGAGGCCTTTGGAATCGACCCCTGCTCCGGCGTCACCAACGCCACGCCTCTGTTCGACAACCTCGTCGTCCGCAACGTCAGCGGCATCTTCATTCCGCCGATCAACTTCACCCCCGGCGGCCGCTTCCAGGATGGTTACGGCCAGAGCGCTCTGGGCCTCGTCAGCCCGACCGATCCAGGCAACGCCAACATCGTCTTCAACACGCGCTTCGGGTCGTCCTCGCCCGCGAAACTCGGAGACTCGCTCTCCATCATCGGTCCGATGCCCAGCGCCACCACGCGCTGGGAGTCCCGCCTCTGGTTCCGACTCAAGCGGACCGGCCCCGGACAGAACTCCATCGCTCTGTACAACACCTGGAAGAACGCGATGATGGCCAAGGGGATCGACTTCTTCACCGGCCCCAACCCCGGGTTCACCTGGGGATACATGGACTCGGTGGAAGTCAGCACCACCGTGGCGAAGAACAAGTTCTGTTCCCAGTTCCGCGACGGCCCCTCCAGCGGCGGCGGGAACCTGCCAGCCGACCTTTGCTTCAACTGGGGGGGCGGCGGCGAGCAAGGCGAAGGCAACGAGATCCTCCCGGATCTCTGCTTCACGCCGGGCACCCTGGTCGAGTACTTCGTCACCGCCAACCTCACTTGCACCCCGGGCGAGTACGTCTTCCTCCCCGACACCACGGGTGGTCGCTTCGAGGAGTTCGAGATCCTGCCGCGGTTCCGCCTGGATGACGGCGACATCAAGATGCCCCAGGTGCTCTACATCGACGCCTACAACCGATCCGCGCTCGATCCGGTCGAAGAGGCCCTCAATCTCACGCTCTACGATCAGGACCTCAGCACCCCGCTCCCCGATCTCGCTCCCTGGGATCGCTATGACTACCTCGATGCCAGTTCGAGCTGGCGCGCCACCTTCTACCGCGAGTCTGGCGGAAACAGCGGCGCTTCCCTGCTGCAGTTGCTTTGTTACCGCCTGATCGTGATCAGCACCGGAACCCTTGGCACCGGCACAACCGTGACCCGCGACTGGCAGGGACTCGACGCATGGCTGAACAGCCAGCTCTGCGAAGCGAATGTCAATCCGCAGGGGCTGGTGCTGGACGGGTCTGACATGGGCGACATCATCGGGTCCACCTATCCGGTCTTCCTCTCCCAGATCTGCGGCGCCGCGCACCAGTGCGATGCCTACCACGAGTTCGGATGCCCTCCCGGCGAGATCGACAACGACGAGAGCGTCTGCATCCGCCTCGAGCCGGCGCCCGGCTCACCGGTTGATCCGGGGATCCCGCTCGACGTCTTCGGCAATTGGTGTCCCTGGATGTACGGGTTTGATGTGTTGGGAACGACCGGAGGAGGACAGGGAAGCAAGACGTACACCAAGGTGGCTGGCGGCGGCGCGACGGAGTACGCCCAGGTCATCCGCGACGGACTCGGCCAACCCGGCCGCTACCGGACCGTGCTCAACGGCTTCAGCGCGCACCAACTCACCGCTCGCGACCTCGACGTAGCGCCCGATCCAGACCTCGAGTGCCCGGTCGACTCGGCCTCGCGGGTGCTGGGGGCCAGTGCGGAGCTGAAGAAGTCGATCCAGTGGGCGCTCAACATCAGCTACCCGGAGTTCCTCGGCGTGCGCTGGGATCCCTGCAACTACGGCATGGACGCGCCCGAGGTGGACGGATCGACCGCCCGCGTCGACGCCCTCTATCCCAACCGCCCCAATCCGTTCAACCCGCGAACCACGATCCGTTACTCGCTGGCGGCGGACGGCCCCGCGAAGGTCGAGATTTTCGACGTCCAGGGTCGGAGGGTCCGCACCTTGGTGGACGAGCCGCGAACGGCGGGCCCCAACGAGGCGATCTGGGATGGCGCGGATGACGCGGGCCGGGGCGTCGGTTCCGGCGTCTACTGGTACCGGCTCTCGACAGCCGGCTATGTCTCGAATCGGAAGATGGTGATCGTGAAGTAGGGGCCCGGCGCCCGAGGGCCGGAGCGGACTGTGGAGGCAGGGAGGACGGAGTGCGGCGGAGCGCACGCAGTGCGTCAAGCCGCACGGAGTCATCCCGGACGACTTCTGGCCGCGAAGGCCCTCGGCGACGGCGGGGAGCCTGCTCCACGCCGCGAAGGCACTGGGGAGGGTACGACGATGGCGAAGCGTGCGGCGGCGGTTCTTCGCCGCGATGGTGTGGTGTGCCCGGTTGGCATGGCCGGATGCGCCGTTCTTCTGGCACTGGTACTGCTGGTAAACTCACCCGCCCCGGCCGTGGTCGCCGGCGTCGGGGCCGATCATGCAGAAGTCGGAGGCGCCCCGGCGGAGTTCGCGCCTCGAGCGCGTGAGGCCCGCGTCGCGCCGGGTCCTCGAGGCACAGATCGCAACCCGACCCTTCGGCGCTCCCATCTCCGTTCACGGGCCAACGCCGACACCATCAGCTTCGGCTTCTATGAGACCAGGGACGACGGGCTTAAGTACGCCGTTCGCGACGAGACCTGGACCTTCGACCATGGCGCCGAGGATCCGTTCGAGGGGTGGACCTCGGTCGACGTGACGGACGACCTTCGCGACTACTGGCGACAGGTGACCGAGGCGTCCTGGATCGCGGAAGGCAATCCCCTTCCCTGGCCGCGGATGACGGGCGAAGGGATGATCCTGTGCGGCTCCCGGTCGGGTGAGGCCGACTCACTCGGCTGGGCATCGGGAATCGGATATGGGAACAACTGGTGCCAGCGGCTGACCAGTCCGGTGCTCGACTACGACGGCTCGGGCGCAGTCGATCTCACGTTCCTGTACTTTCAGGACAGCGAGGTCAACTACGACTACGGATGGGTCTACGCCGACCGCGGCGACTACCGCGTGCTGCTGAACTCGCCCGGGTTCAACGGCAAGATCGGGATCGACACACAGGGCGTTGTCACCCCGCTGATGTATATCCGCTCGATCTCGAATGGAGAATTCGGCGGCACCCCGGCGGCACGGGAGTTCACTATCGTCCTTGAGTTCTTCTCCGATGGCGGACTTTCGGACGAAGATGGCCACGACGGCTGGGACTCCTTCTATGGCGCCTGGGGCGTGGACGATGTCGTCATCGGAGGCAACCTGATTCCCGACGACACTCTACACTTCGGCTTCGAGTCAGGTCTCGAGGGATGGACCGCGGCCCGCTGCCCCGGCGTTGGCGCGTACCTGGGACTCGCACCGCTCGCGGCCTACAGCATCCTCGATCCCTGCGCCTGCCGGCTGGCGGGCAACGTGCTGGAGATGCACGATGCGGCTCTCGAGCATCCGGACATGCAGCACGAGATGGCCTTCTCGCCCATTATCGATCGTAGATCCGATATCGGCGACCCCGGCTATCTCGAGTACAGTCGGATCGTCGGCGAGTGGGATATGTATACGGAGACACACGACGATCGGAGCGTCTTCTATCGTGCTGGTTGGAGCTACTACCCGTACGAGGACCCGGACGCCCCTGGCATTGTCCGCTGGTCGCCCCGCGTCGGCGGCACTTCGACATTCTTCTACGTCGATGAGGATCCGGGGTGCAGGACCAAACACAGCATCGGCACCGACTGGGGCCTGCCTCCCACGGCCGAACGCGTGAAGTTCATCTTCGAGCTGCTGGTGATGTGTGACCCAGGGGGCATGGGCATGCCCTGCTTCAACAACTACACCCCGATCCTCGACAACTTCTGCGTCCACAATGTTCGCAGCGTCCAAGCCCCCACCGTCACCTTCAGGACGGGCGGCCGCCTTCAGGACGGGTTCGGACAAAATCCGCTCGGGATCCTCAGTCCGACAGATCCCGGGAACGCCGACATCACCTACAACCTCCGGCCCGTTCCGAACCCCGCCCGGCTGGGCGACTCTCTGGTCATTGGCGGGCCGTTCCCCGCACCCACGACCCGGTGGGAGGCCAAACTCTGGTTCCGTGTCCGGCGGGAAGGACCAGGCCAGGCGTCGAACCCCGTCTATGCGGCGTGGCGGATCGCCCTCGCCGGGAGTCCGGGCAAGCCAGCCGTGTTCTGGGGCGGCACCAACCCTCCGTTCACCTGGGGTTACATGGACTCAGTCGAAGTCGGCGCCCAGGTTGCCAAGAACGCGTTCTGCTCGCAGTTCCGTGACGGTCCATCCCCTGGCGGGCAGAATCTCCCTCCCGATCCCGACTTCAACTGGGACGGCGGGGGCGAGCAGGGCGAGGGGAACGAGATCCTCCCCGACCTGGCGTTCACTCCCGGGACGCAGATCGAGTACTTCATCTCCTCGAACTACACCTGCTCCCCGGGGACGTCCTGGCTTCTGCCCGACACCGCGGGCGGCCACTACGAGGAGTTCGAGATCCTTCCCAGCTACCGCCTGGACAACGGTATCCCGAAGTTCCCTTGCATCCTCTACGTCGACGCCGAGAACGAGGGGGCACAGACTGTCATCGAACAGGCGCTCAACGTCGCCCTGAACGGCGCGGCACCCGGAACACCGATACCCAATCCGACGCAGTGGGACCGGTACGACTACTTGGACGCGGCCTCGAACTGGAACGCGCCCTTCTACCGGGACAGCGGCGGTAACAACGGCGTTACCCTTCTCCAGCTTCTCGGGTATCACGCGATCCTCCTCAGCACCGGCACGCTCGGCGCAGGAGCGACCGATGCGCGGGACTGGCAGGGGATCCGGACCTGGCTCGAGACCGTCAACGGAGAAGCCAACTCCCACCTGCAGGGCTTCATCGCAAACGGCACCAGGATCAGCGAAATTATCAACGACCTCGATCCGGGCTTTCTGGCGGAGGTCATGGGCGCTGCCTGGACCTGCTCGAACTATGCCGAGGCCGGGTGCCCGCCGGGCGAGACGGTCCCGGACAACGACCAGCAGTACTGCGTGCAGCTCGCTCCGGTGCCGGGTGGACCGTTCAGCCCCTCGGTGCCGATCGATGTCTACGGAAACTGGTGCCCCCTCGTGGTCGAGTACGCCGTGGTCCAGCCCACCGGAACTGGCCAGGGGAACAAGCAGTGGGAGAGGGTCGGCGACAACGATCCGACCTCATACGCCCAAATCACGAATGACCGCAACGCCTCGTCCCACAAGTACCGCACGGTGCTGGACACCTGGAGCTACGATCTCCTCGCCGAAAGGGACCTCGCTGTCGCGCCGGATCCGAACCTCGAGTGTCCGCCCGATTCCGCGTCGGTGGTCACCGCCGCGGCGGCGGAGCTCACCGAGGCGATCCGGTGGGTGCTTGAAATCGGAGTCCCGCCGAGCCTGGGTCTCTGCATCGAGCCACTTGTCTCCCTGGATGTCACGGACGCCCTCCCCGGCGGGCCGGTCAACACGCTCTACCCGCCGCGCCCCAATCCATTCAACCCGCGAACGACGATCCGTTACTCGCTGGCCACAGCCGGTCCCGCGAAGATCGAGATCTTCGACGTGCAGGGTCGGAGGGTCCGCACATTGGTGGACGAGCCGCGAACGGCAGGCCCCAACGAGGCGATCTGGGATGGCTCCGATGACGAGGGCCGGGGCGTCGGCTCCGGCGTCTATTGGTACCGGCTCTCGACGGCCGGCTATGTCTCGAACCGGAAGATGGTGATCGTGAAGTAGGCGAGCACCGTCGATCGACCCAATTGCTGAGGCCTTGGGGAGGGTGCGACGATGGCAAAGCGTGAGGCGGCGGTTCTTCGCCGGGATGGTGTGGTGTGCCCGGTTGGCATGGCCGGATGCGCCACTCTTTTGGGACTGGTACTGCTGGTAAACTCACCCGCCCCGGCCGTGGTCTCCGGCGACGGGCCCCCCGAACGCCTGCTCTACTCCATCGACGAGACCCTCCCCCACCTGCGCGGGTCGGACCGGACCCCGTTCGGCGCCATCGCAGGCAGCAGGGCCGCCGCATTCGCCTCCGCGCCCGCACCGGCCCGCGTCGACACCGTCGACTTCGGCTTCTACGAGATCCGGGAAGACGGCCTGAAGTACGCCGTCCGCGGCGAGACCTGGACCTTCGACCACGGCGCCGCCGATCCGCTCGAAGGTTGGACCTCGCTCGACATGACGGACAATGTCCGGGACTACTGGCGACAGGTGACCGAGGCGTTCTGGCTCGCGGAAGGCAACCCGCTTCCGTGGCCACAGATAGACGGCGACGGGATGGCGCTCTGTGGCGCCGGCCAGCTCCAGTCGGACACGCTCGGTTGGGCCGCCGGCATCGGCTACGGCAACAACTGGTGCCAGAGGCTGACGAGCCCGGAGCTGGCCTATGACGGTTCGGGCGACGTACAACTCAGCTTCGCCTACTTCAATGACACCGAGGCCGAGTACGACTACAGCCGGGTCCTGGTCGTGACCGGCTCCACGACGCTGTTGAACGAGCCGGGCTTCAACGGGAGGATCGGCCTCGACTCGCTCGGCGTCATCACACCCGCGACCTATGCGCGGACGATCACCAACGAAGAACTCGGCGGGGGCCCCGCGCCGCGACCGTTCAGGATGGTGTTCGAGTTCCGTTCCGATGGTGGAAGCTCGGACGAGGACGGCGGCGGATACTACGGCGACTTCGACTCGTTCTACGGCGCCTGGGGCGTGGACGATGTCGCGATCGACGGCGCAAACCTCGATCCGCCCGTCACGCAGACCTACACTTTCGAGACTGGGCTCGACGGCTGGACGGTCTCCCATTGCCCCGGCGCAGGATCCTACCTCGGTGTCGCTCCGGTCGAGGCCTACAACATTCTCGACCCCTGTCAGTGCGGACTGGACGGAATGGTCATGGAGTTCCACGACCCCAACGGCCAGCACCCCGACGGACAGCATGAGATGGCGATCTCCGCGATCGCCGACCGGCGAACCGACCTCGGTGACCCCGGCTACCTCGAGTACAACCAGATCATCGCCGCGTGGGACATGTACGCCGTGATGCCGCAGGAGAACGGAACCTTCTACCGCTCGGGATGGAGCTACTACCCTTACCAGAACCCCAATCTCCCCGAGCTCGTTCAGTGGTCTCCACGCATCGGGATCAATACGTTTTTCTACAGCGGCGCCGATCCGACCTGCTTCACGACCACGAACATCGGAACCGACTGGGGTCTGCCCGCCACATGCGAACAGGTGCGGTTCATCTTCCAGCTCTACTCCGACTGCGAGGCCTTCGGAGTCGACCCCTGTTCCGGTGTCACCAATGCCACTCCCCTCTTGGACAACCTGCGCATCCGCAACGTCCACCGGCCGAACGCGCCCGCGATCCTCTTCGCCACCGGGATGCAGTTGCAGGACGGCTTTGGCCAGTCGGCCATGGGCATTCCCAGCCCGACCGACCCGGGCAACGCGGACGCCACCTACAACCTGCGCTCGGCCCCCAACCCGGCGAGGTTGGGCGACTCCCTGGCCATCACCGGCCCGGTGCCAGGAGCCTCAACCAAGTGGGAAGCGAGACTCTGGTTTCGCCTGAAACGGATTGGCCCGGGGCAGAACTCCATCGCTGTGTACAACACCTGGAAGAACGCGATGATGGCGAAGGGGATCGACTTCTTCACCGGCCCCGATCCTGCCTTCACCTGGGGATACATGGACTCGGTGGAGGTCGGGACCGGGGCCGCCAAGAACAAGTTTTGTTCCCAGTTCCGCGACGGTCCTTCCAGCGGCGGACAGAACCTTCCCGCCGACATCTGTTTCAACTGGGGTGGCGGCGGCGAGCAGGGCGAGGGGAACGAGATCCTCCCCGATCTCTGCTTCACCCCCGGGACAAGGATCGAGTACTTCGTCTCCTCGAACTACATCTGCCTGCCGGAGACCTACTACCTGCTGCCGGACACCGCGGGGAGATACTTCGCGGAGTTCGAGATCCTCCCCGGGTACCGCCTCGACGACGGCATCATCAAGATGCCTCAGGTGCTCTACGTCGACGCGTACAACCGATCCCGGCGCGATCCGGTCGAGAAGGCCCTGAACCTCACTCTCTACGACCAGGATCACACCACGCCGCTGCCTGATCTTCCCCCGTGGGATCGATACGACTACCTGGATGCGAGCTCGAACTGGAACGGGCCGTTCTACCGGCAGAACGGAGGCAACAGCGGCGCCACGATTCCGCAGCTTCTGTGCTACCGGATGATCGTCTTCGGCACCGGCACGTTCGGCACAGGAGCGACCGAGGCACGGGACTGGCAGGGTCTGCAGCAGTGGCTGGAAAGCTCGATGTGCGAGTCCAACGTCAACCCGCAGGGATTGCTCCTGGACGGAGCTCTCATCGCCGAGATCATCCACCAGCTCTATCCCTCGTTCCTTTCCCAGTTGTGCGGTACAGTCTTCGAGTGCCAGCCCTACAGCGAAGAGGGGTGTCCGGGGGGAGAGATCGACAACGACGAGAACGTCTGCGTCCGCCTCGAACCGACACCCGGCTCTCCACTCGATCCAGGAGTCCCGATCGATCTCTTCGGCAACTGGTGCCCGTCGCTGTACAGATTCTCCGTCCTTGGCACGACCGGCGCAGGACAGGGCAGCAAGACCTACGCGAAGATCGGATCCGGCACGCAGACGGCGTACGCCCAGGTCATCCGCGACGGGCTCGGACAACCGGGCCGCTACCGGACCGTGCTCAACGGCTACAGCGCGTACCAGTACACCGCCCGCGATCTCGAGGTGGCGCCCGACCCGAATCTGGAGTGTCCGGTCGACTCCGCCTTACGGGCCACCGCCGCCGCCGCCGAGCTCAAGAAGTCGATCCAGTGGGCGCTCAACATCAGCTACCCGGAGTTCCTCGGAGTGCGCCAGGATCCCTGCAACTACGGGATGGACGTGCCGGAGCCGGGCGAATCGATCGCCCGCGTCGACGCGCTCTATCCCAACCGCCCCAACCCCTTCAACCCGAGGACGACGATCCGTTACTCGCTGGCCACAGCCGGTCCCGCGAAGGTCGAGATTTTCGACGTCCAGGGTCGGAGGGTCCGCACATTGGTGGACGGGCCGCGATCGGCGGGTCCCCACGAGGCGATCTGGGATGGCGCGGATGACGAGGACCGGAGCGTCGGCGCCGGCGTCTACTGGTACCGGCTCTCGACGACCGGCTATGTCTCGAATCGGAAGATGGTGATCGTGAAGTAGGCGAGCACCATCGATCGGCCCGACTCCTGAGGCCCTGGGGAGGATTCGACGATGGTAAAGCGTAAGGGGGTGGCGCCTCGTCCGAACGGCGTGGGGCGCTGGGTTGGCGCAGCATGCCCGGTCGGCGTGGCGCGCTGGGTTGGCGTGGCCCGGCGGATCCGTGCGCCTCGGCGGCCCGGAAGAACCATCGCCGGACCGGCCGCACTTCTGGGACTGGTTCTGCTGGCAAACGCACCCCCCGCCGCCGCGGTCGTCGGCGTCGGAGCCGATCATGCAGAAGTCGGAGGCGCCCCGGCGGAACTCGCGCGTGGAGCGTCCGGCGAACGCCTGCTCTACTCCATCGACGAGACGCTCCCCCACCTGCGCGGATCGGACCGGACTCCGCTTGGCGCCTTCGCCGGCAGCAGGGCCGCCGCCTCCGCCTCCGCGCCTGCACCCGCCCGCGCCGACACCGTCAGCTTCGGCTTCTACGAGACCCGGGAGGATGGCCTGAAGTACGCCGTGCGAGGCGAGACCTGGACCTTCGACCATGGCACCGAGGATCCGTTCGAGGGGTGGACTTCGATCGACCTGTCGGAGAACCTCCGCGACTACTGGCGGCAGGTGACCGAGGCGTCTTGGCTCGCGGAAGGCAACCCTCTCCCCTGGCCGCAGATGGCGGGCGAAGGGATGGTCCTCTGCGGCTCCCGATCGGGTGAGGCCGACTCCCTTGGCTGGACCTCCGGGATCGGCTACGGCAACGACTGGTGCCAGCGGCTGACGAGTCCCGTCCTCGTCTACGATGGCTCCGGTTCGGTCGATCTGGCGTTCCACTACTTCAACGACACCGAGGCCGACTACGACTACAGCCGCGTCTTTGCGAAGGGCAGCCCGTACCGCCGTCTCCTGAACGATCCCGGCTTCAACGGCAAGATCGGCATCGACACCCTTGGGATCATCACTCCCCGGAGCTACACCCGCGCGATCTCGAACGCTGAGCTGGGCGGAGGAACGGATCCTCGGGAGTTCACCGTCATCTTCGAGTTCTTCTCCGACGCCGGCCTCTCGGACGAGGACGGTAGAAGCGGCTGGGACTCCTTCTACGGAGCTTGGGGCATCGACGACGTCGTCATTGGCGGCAACCTGGTCCCGGATGACACGCTGCACTTCGGCTTCGAGACCGGGCTCGAGGGATGGACAGCCGCACGTTGCCCGGGCGTCGGCAGATACCTGGGGATCGCCCCGGTCACGGCCTACAACATCCTCGACCCGTGCGCCTGCGGCATGGCGGGGAACCTGCTGGAAATGTACAGCGACGGCAGCCTGCCGCATCCCGACCTGCAGAACGAGATGGCCTTCACTCCGATCGTCGACCGGCGGGCGGACCTCGGCGACCCCGGGTACCTGGAGTACAACCGCATCTTTGCCGAGTGGGATATGTACGCCTACCTGCCCATGGAGAACGGCACCTACTACCGCACGGGCTGGAGCTACTACCCTTATGAAGATCCGGACGTCCCGGGACTCGTCCGGTGGTCGCCGCGCATCGGCCACGACACCTGGTTCTCCACGGGGGGCGATCCGCTGTGCTTGCATGCGACCAGCGTCGGCACCGACTGGGGACTTCCTCCCACGGCCGAGCAGGTGAGGTTCATCTTCGAACTCTATTGCATCTGCGATCCATCGGGCACGGGCGCACCGTGCGCGAACAACGAGACCCCGTTCATCGACAACATCCGGATCCGCAACACCCAGGTCCCGATCGCGCCGGCGATCACCTTCGACGCCGGCGGCCGCTTCCAGGATGGATACGGGCAGAGTCCCTTGGGGCGCCTCAGCCCGACCGACCCCGGTAACGCCAACGCGAGCCGTGACCTCCGCCCGGCGATCGAACCCGCCCGCCTCGTCGATTCGCTCAGCGTTACGGGTCCGCCGACAACGTCGACGACCCGCTGGGAGGCGAAGCTCTGGTTTCGCCTGAAGCGCCTGGGCCCTGGGCAGACCTCCAACGCCACGTTCGCCACCTGGCGGAACGCCCTGGCTGGCAGCCCCGGCAAGCCGGCCACGTTCTGGGGTGGCATCAACCCTCCTTTCACCTGGGGATACATGGACTCGGTCGAGGTCGGCACCCAGGCCGCGAAGAACAAGTTCTGCTCCCAGTTCCGCGACGGACCTTCCCCTGGCGGGCAGAACCTCCCCCCCGATCCTGACTTCAACTGGGGCGGCGGGGGCGAGCAGGGCGAGGGGAACGAGATCCTCCCCGACCTGGCGTTCACGCCCGGCACGCAGGTCGAGTACTTCATCTCCTCCAACTACACCTGCTCCCCGGGGACGTACTGGCTTCTGCCCGACACCGCAGGCGGCCACTACGAGGAGTTCGAGATCCTCCCCAGCTACCGACTCGATAGCGGGGTCCCCCAGTTCCCCTGCATCCTCTATGTCGATGCCGAGAACCTCGGCGCGCAGGCCGTCATCGAGCAGGCGCTCAACCTCGCGTTGAACGGCGCGGCACCCGGAACGCCCATACCCAATCCGGCCCCCTGGGACCGGTACGACTATCTCGACGCCGCCTCGAACTGGAACGCTCCGCTCTACCGGGACGCCAACGGCAACAACGGCGCGGCGCTGCTCCAGCTTCTCGGATATCGCGCGATCCTCTTCAGCACCGGCCAGCTCGGCCCGGGGGCGACCGAAGCGCAGGACTGGCAGGGGATCCGGACCTGGCTCGAAACCATGGACGGCGAGGCCAACACTCACCTGCAGGGGTTCATCGCCAACGGTACCCGGATCAGCGAGATTGTCGACGACCTCGATCCGGGCTTCCTGGCAGAGGTCATGGGCGCTGCCTGGACCTGCTCGAACTACGCCCAAGTCGGGTGCCCGCCGGGCGAGACGGTCCCGGACAACGACCAGCAGTACTGCGTGCAGCTCGCTCCGGTGCCGGGTGGACCGTTCAGCCCCTCGGTGCCGATCGATGTCTACGGAAACTGGTGCCCCCTCGTGGTCGAGTACGCCGTGGTCCAGCCCACCGGAACTGGCCAGGGGAACAAGCAGTGGGAGAGGGTCGGCGACAACGACCCGACTTCCTATGCGCAGATCACGAACGACCGCAACGCCTCGTTCCACAAGTACCGCACCGTCCTGGACGCTTGGAGCTACGATCTCCTCGCCCAGCGGGATCTGGATGTCGCGCCGGATCCGGACCTGGAGTGTCCGAGCGACGCCGGGTCGGTGGTTCCCGCGGCCGCCGCGGAGTTCTCCTCCGCGATCCGTTGGATCCTGAACATCTCCAATCCGCTGAACATCGGGCTCTGCATGGAACCGCCGGTGGTCGAGGATGCGCCGGAAACACCCCCCCCGGTGTCCGTCACAGCCCTCTACCCGCCACGCCCCAACCCCTTCAATCCGCGGACGACGATCCGTTACTCGCTGGCCGCGGCCGGTCCCGCGACGATCGAGATCTTCGATGTCCAGGGCCGCCGCGTGCGCCGTCTCATCCATGGCCCGCAAACCGCCGGCCCCCACGAGGTGATCTGGGACAGCACGAACGATGCGGGCCGGAAGGTCGGCGCAGGCGTATACTGGTATAGGCTTTCCGCTCCCGGCTACACGTCGAACCGGAGAATGGTGGTGGTCCCATGAAGTCGATTCCGAGCCCCGGCTGCGTCCTCCTCGTCCCGACGACGGTCGCACTCTCCCTTCTGGCGGCCGTTGCGATCGCGCTCTCCGTTTGCCCTTCCCCGGCCTCGGCCGCCGCGGGAGTGCGGACGATCGACGAAGAGCCCTTCGGACGCCTCCCCTACGACCTCGCGCCGGAAATCGGCCGGGATCGATCGACGGCGGCCGGCGAGCGCCGCGCGGGCGCCCCGGGGTTCTCGGCGCCGTATCGCTCTCGCGACACCCTCGACTTCGGCTTCTACGAGCTGCGCGAGGGCGTGCCGTACGCGGTGCTCGGCGGGATCTGGACCTGGGATCATGGCGCGGCCGACCCGCTCGAGGGATGGACCTCTGTCGACCTCACCCTGAACAGTCGTGATTTCTGGCGCCAGGTCACGGAGGCCTCGTGGCTCGCCGCCGGCAACCCGCTCCCCTGGCCGCAGATCTCCGGTGACGGCATGGCGCTCTGCGGCGCCGATCTCGCCACCGCCGACTCTTTGGGCTGGGTCAACGGCATCGGCTACGGCAACCACTGGTGTCAGTGGCTGACCAGCCCGACGCACGTCTACGAGGGAAGCGGCACGCTCGAGCTGGGCTTCCTCTACTTCAACGACACGGAGACCGGCCACGACTACACCCGCGTGCTGCTCCTGACCGAAGGGCTCACGACGCCGCTCAACGGCGCCGGCTTCGATGGGCGGATCGGCGTCGACACCGCCGGCAACCTCACCCCGGCCGAGTACGCCCGGATCATCACCGAAGAGGAGATGGGCGGAGGCGGCGATCCCCGCGAGTTCCAGATCCGCTTCGAGTTCCGCTCAGACGGAGGGTATTCCGACGAGGATGGTAGCAGCGGGTTCGACAGTTTCTACGGCGCGTTCGGCGTCGACAGCGTCTACATCGGCCTGGACCGGCGTGGGCGCGAGCACTCCCGCCTCGTCTACGGCTTCGACGGCGGCCTGGAGGGCTGGACCACCGGTCATTGCCCGGGCGTCGGCTCGTACCTCGGGGTGGCACACCTCAGCAGCTACGAGATCCTCGACCCCTGCCAGTGCGAGCTTTCCGGCTACGTCCTGGAGCTGCACGACCCGAATCACACCCACCCTGAAGGCCAGCACGAGATGGCGGTCTCGCCCATCATGGACCGCAAGGGGGACCTCGGCGATCCGCAGTACCTCGAGTACAACCGGTTCATGGCCGACTGGGACATGTATTCCTGGTTGCCGCAGACGAATGGCGTCTTCTACCGCACGGTCTGGAGCTACTACCCGTATGAGGACCCGAACCACCCCGGAATCATCCGGTGGTCGCCTCCGACGGGGAATTCGTCCTTCTACTACACGGGAGAGAATCCTCTGTGCGATGAGTTCCGGAACATCGCCACCGACTGGGCCGTACCTCCAGCCGCCGAGAAGGTCAAACTGATCTTCGAGCTCTACGCGAGCTGCGAGGCGTTTGAGGTCGACCCATGCTCAGGTGAGACGAACGCCACTCCCCTCTTCGACAACGTTCGCATCCGCAACGTGCACATTCCCCATGCCCCGGCGCTCATCTTCGAGGTCGGGGCCCGCTTCCAGGACGGCTTCGGGCAAGGGCCAGTCGGACCGCTCAGCACCACCGATCCGGGGAATGCGAACATCGCGTTCGACCTCCGCTACGGCTTCGACGGCTACCGCCTGGGCGACTCCCTGGGCGTGGTCGGGCCGGTGCCGACGACCACCACACAATGGGAGTCCCGGCTCTGGTTCCGGCTGAAGCGCACCGGCCCCGGGCAGCAGGCAATCCCGCTCTTCCACACCTGGCGTGACGCCCTGGCGAACAGCCCGGGCAAGCCGGCCGACTTCTGGTCCGGCGCGCAGCCCGCCTTCACCTGGGGATACATGGACTCCGTGGAGGCCTACGGACAGGTGCGGAAGAACAAGTTCCTCTCCCAGTTCCGGGACGGGCCCTCCAGCGGAGGCAATGGGCTCCCGGCCGATGCCGACTACAACTGGGGCGGCGGCGGTGAGCAGGGCGAGGGAAACGAAATTCTGCCCGATCTCTGCTTCACCCCGGGCACGAAGATCGAGTACTTCATCACGTCCAACTACACCTGCCTGCCGGGGGAGTACTGGTACCTGCCCGACACGACCGGGGGCAACTTCGCCGAGTTCGAGATCCTCCCCAGCTTCCGGATGGACGGCGAGATCGCGAAGTTCCCCTGTCTGCTCTATGTCGATGCGTTCGGCCGCGGCGATCAGCTCCTGGTCGACCGCGCGCTCCATACGATCCTGACCGGGGCCTCGGTCGAAGACCCGATCCCGGACCCTGCGCCGTGGGACCGATATGACTACCTCGACGCACCGTCGAGCTGGTGCGCCCCCCTCTATCGCGGCGGCGCCACCAACAACAACGGGGCGACTCTCTATCAGCTTCTCGGCTACCGGCTCATCTACCTGGACGCCGGGCCGTACGGAGCCGGAGCGATGGACGAGGGGGACTGGCGCGGTCTGCGCTACTGGCTGGAGTCGCCGCTGTGCGAGACGAACACCATGACCCAGGGACTAGTGCTGGCCGGATCGAGCATGAGCGAACTCATCGAAAGCCGTGGAGCTGACTTCCTGACGGACTGGCTCGGAGCGGCCCACACCTGTGCCCCGTATCACGAGAACGGTTGCCCCCCGGGCGAGCCGGAGAACGACCAGAACTACTGCGTTCGCCTCGACCCGGTCGTCGGGGCTCCACCGCCCCTGACCATCCCGATCGATCTCTTCGGCAACTGGTGCCCCGACATGGTGAGCTACTCCGTCGTTCAGCCCTCCGGACCTGGCCAGGGGAGCCGTGTCTTCGCGAAGGTCGGCAGTGGAGCGGTGACCGAGTACGCCCAGGTCATCAACGACCGCATCGGAAGCGAGCACCGCTATCGCACCGTGCTCACCAACGCCTCCGCCCACGTGCTGACCGCTCGGGATCTGAACATCGCGCCCGATCCGGATCTCGAGTGTCCTTCGGATCGTGCGTCGCGGCACGCAGGCGTGGTCAACCAGCTTAGCGACGCGTTGCTCTGGACGCTGGACATCCCGAATCCGTCGATGATCGGCCTCTGCGCGCTTCCACCCTGCCCCGGCCCCGAGGGGATCGACCCCACCGGTGGCGCGGTGAGCGGCGCCCTCGTCGACGCGCTCTATCCGAACCGCCCCAATCCCTTCAACCCGCGCACGTCGATCCGTTACTCCCTGGCCCAGCCCGGGCCGGCCAAGATCGTCATCTACGACGTCGCCGGGCGCGCGGTGCGCACCCTCGTCGATGCCCACCGCGAGGCCGGCGCCTGGGAGGCGATCTGGGACGGCACCGACGACAAGGGCCGCCGCGTCGGCGCCGGCGTCTACTGGAGCCGGCTCGAGACCCCCGGGTTCACGTCGAATCGGAAGATGGTGGTGATGAAGTAGACGCCCGCCGCGAGAGCAACGCCGCTCCGCCGGCGACCGAGGGCCGGAGCGGGCTGTGGAGGCAGGGATGACGGAGTGCGGCGGAACGCACGCAGTGCGGCAAGCCGCACGGAGTCATCCCGGACGACTTCTGGCCGCGGAGGCCCTTCGGCGCCGGCGGGGAGCCTGCTCCACGCCGCGGAGGCCCTTCAGCGCCGGCGAGGAGCCTGCTCCACGCCGCGGAGGCCCTTCAGCGCCGGCGAGGAGCCTGCTCCACGCCGCGGAGGCCCTTCGGCGCCGGCGAGATGAGTGCCCGCGCCCGAGGGCCGGAGCGGACTCAGTCGAACCGGAACCGCTTCGCCGCGACGACGCCGAAGAGCACCGCGAACCCCAGAAGCACGCCGATCGCCGGCAGCGCCGAGGCCGGCGATCGCCCTAGCTCCATCAGGCGGTGCAGCCCCTGCATCGCCCATCCGGTCGGCAAGACCAGGGCGACGGCCTGCATCGCCCGGGGCACGATCTCGATCGGCCACCAGCAGCCTCCCAGCGCGCTCGTCACGATGGAGCCGACCACCCCGAGGCCGATCGCCTGGCCCATGCTGCCGACCACCGATCCCATCACCACCGCCAGCGCCGCGATCGCCAGGGAGTAGGCGGCGAGCACCACCAGCACGAAGGGGGCATTCGCACCGCCCCAGTCGATCCCGAAGACGAGACGACCGACGAGGAGCGCGAAGATCGACATCACCATCGCGATGGCCGCCCGAGCCAGCACGCGGGAAGCTACGATCTCACCCCGGCGCAGGGACGAGGAGGCCAGCCGTCGCAGCCGTCCTTCCTTGCGATCGGTGAAGAGCTGTTCTGTGCCGCTGGTCAGAAGGACCAGCATGATGAACATCACGAGAGTCCCCGGCACCGACTGCGCATAGCCGCTCGGGATCCGGCGGACCGCGAATGCCGGCTCACTCTGCAGGCGGATGGAAGGAGCTTCCGCCGCGCGTCGCGCCAGTCCGCCGGCCGTCACGCCCGAGTCGCTCGCCGCGAGCCAGGCGAGGTCTCCCAGGGTGCGGATCACCGCCCGCTGCAGGCGGACGCTCTCCAGGCGTCCGCCCAGTTCTCCCACCCGGCCGCTCACCATCGTCAGGGTGCAGGGTTTCGCCTGCGGCGCCGCGTCCTCGAACTCGTCCGGCACCCGGACTACGAGCGCGGCCGTCTCGCCGGCGACGCTCCCTTCCGTGCCGACCGCCACGGCCGGGGACACGGTCTCCGTCCGGTATCCGGTTCGCTCCAGGTGCCTGGTCAGCGACGTCAGCACCGGTCCCGGCCGCTCCGCCTCGAATCGCACCAGGGGCGCGGGCCGCGGCCCGGATGATGTACGCCCTGCCCCCGCCATCATCCCGCTCGCCCACATGAAGAAGAGCGGCATGGCGAACATCCAGATGAGGTTCGAGCGCGAACGCAGGAACACCACGATCTCGTGCCGGGCGAGGAACCAGGAACGTCCCAGCATCTCAACCCTCCCGGAAGCGGCGTTCCGCCCGTCGCGACGCCAGGGCGAAGAAGAGCGCGGCCGCCAAGAGGAAGACCAACACCGCGACCGCGGACGAGGGATCTCGCGGCCGATCGAGCAGCGCGTTCTTGAACCTCTCCACCATCCACCCGACGGGCAGCCGCCGCGCCAGGTTGTACAACCCCTCGCCCAGCCCCTCCATCGGGAAGAAACAGCCGCCCAGGAAGGCCAGCGGCAGGATGACCAGATTGGTGATCACACCGGCCGCCTTCGGATCGCGCGGCAGCAGCGCCACCCACTGCAGGGCGCAGAGCACCGCGAGGCCCGCCGAGACCGCCAGGATCCACGACTCGAGGAGCGCGGAAACCGGCAGGCCCAGGAACGCCCGTCCCAGTCCGAGCATCACGACGAGGGCCGCGGCCAGCACGACGATCCCCGCCACCGCCTTGCCCAGCAGCAGATCTCCCGATCGGCAGCCGAGCGCGAGCGCTCGGCGGACGGTTCCTTCCGTCCGATCGACCACCAGGTCCAGGGCCAGCGACTGCGAGAGGAACAGCACGGCGAGACCGACGAGGCTAGGAAAGAAGAGCATCAGAAACGAGACGTCGTCCTTCTTCTCTCCCTCCGCCTCCTCCGTGCGGATCTGGATCGCCGGCGGGAGGAAGTAGGCGCCCGACTTCTCCATCACCCGCTGGATCTCGACCGAGACCGAGGCAACCGCCTCGCTCCCCGGGCCCTCCGACCATCCCCGGGTGGCATCGTCGATGCGGCGCAACGGGGCTCGCAGCAGATCGCGCGCGGCCGAACCGCCGTCGGTCATCGTGGCGACGATCTCCTCCAGGATCCCCGGCAGGATCCGCTGGCCCGGGTTCTTTCGCAGGCGCAGCGTCAGCGAATCGCCCTTCAGGATCGCGGCCGCGGTCCCCGCGGGGAGGTAGAGCGCGGCCGACACTTTGTCGCGACGCAAGAGCCGCTCGGCCTCGACCGAGTCGGCCGGCACCACCTCGACCATCTCCGCCAGCTTTCCCTGACCGAACGCTCCGGCCACGAAGCGCGAGACGAAGGTGCTGTCCCGGTCGACGACCGCGAGTCGCGCCCGCGGGAGCTGCGGCGCGTCGCCTCCCCCGAAGGCCAATCGGAAGACGATGAAGAGCGCGACCGGGATCGCCAGCATCACCAGAAGCCCCATCGGATCCCGCGCCCGACGACGCAGGTCCCGGCCCGCGACCGCCAGCACCACCCGCGGCGACCCCAGTGCGGTCACTCCCTCATCTCCTTGCCCGTCAGGTGGAGAAAGAGCCGCTCAAGGCTCGGCTCCGGCACCGACTCGCGCCGGATCGCCTCGCCCGCCTTCGCCAGCAGCTCATCCAGGGTGCCGCGCGCGATCACGCGCCCGTGGTCGATGATGACGAAGCTCTGGCAGAGCTCCTCCGCTTCCTGCATGTAGTGCGAGGTGTAGAGCACCGCCGTCCCCGCTGCGGCCCGCTCGCGGATGATCTCGAGGACGCGCGCCCGACTCTGCGGATCGATCCCGACCGTCGGCTCATCCAGCAGCAACACCTTCGGTTCGTGCACCAGACCAGCCGCGAGGTTCAGCCGCCTCAGCATGCCCCCCGAGTAGCGCTGGACCGGCTCGCGCGCGCGATCGGCCAGTCCGACCTGTTCCAGCACGACGGCGATGCGGCGCTTCAACTCCGCGCGTGGGACACCAGCTACGCCTCCCCAGTAGAAGAGGTTCTCCGTCGCCGAAAGTTCACGGTAGAGCGCCAGGTCCTGCGGCACGACCCCGACCTCGGTGAGGACCGCCCGTCCCTCGCCATGGGGATCGCGGCCAGCGATCCGCACCATCCCCGAAGTCGGCGTCAGCAGGCCGCTCAGACAGGAGATGGTCGTCGTCTTCCCCGCGCCGTTGGGACCCAGGAGGGCGAAGATCTCCCCCGGTCGGACTTCGAAGGAGACATCGTCGACCGCCGTCACGGCCTCGAAGACCTTGCGCAGCCGTTCCACCTTGATCATCGCGTCTCACCCATCCTTTCGCTGCGCCTGGGGCGCACGCGGCCCGGTCTCGCTCCGTTCAGTCCGCCGCGCCGGTCTGTCGCGTCCCGTGGAGCCCGGCCTCGGCCCGCCGCTCCAGCTCCAGCCGGGGGTAAGAGCGGCCGATCGCGGCGTAGGCGGCGACACGCTCCGCATCCCATCGGTCCGGCCGCCAGCGCAGGAGCGTCGAGTAGAGCTCTGCCGCCTCGTCCGGGCGGCCCTGCCGCTGCGCGAAGTCGGCGCAACGCAGAGCGGCCAACGCGTAGTCGAGGGCGTTCGCCTTGGTCTCGAAGTCGGACCAGGGCCCGACCTCTTCCGGCCGCCCCTGCACGCCGCGCCAGTACTCCGCGTTGGCCGAGACCAGATCCTGCCGATCGAACGTTTCGTCCTTCCGCCGGGCCTCCAGCAGGAACCCCGACGGCACGATCGTCCGCTCCCCCCACCAGGGGCCGGCCGTCAGCTTCATGAAGTCGCCCGGATCGAACGCAAAGAAGATCCTCCGATCGCGACTCAGGGTCTCGAGGAGACGCTGCATGTACGGAACGAGCGGTTCGCCGTCGCGATACGGCGGAAACGCTCCCGGGTTGCGGTCCCGGAGCTGGTCGAAGTACCACGCCCGCGTGTGCCCCAACGAGATCACCAGCACCTCGGGCGCCGCGCCATCGATCTTCTGACGATACCAGGTGACATGCGTCTGGGTGTCGCCCTGGACCAGGAGCACCGATCCGGTGGGCACCCCGCGGAGGAGGTCGTCGGCGTAACTCGAGGCGGCCCGGTAGCGGCTGAGATTGTTCTCCCGCCCGTTGATCGGCAGGAGCGCGCCACAGAGGAGAAGGATCACCACGCCGAGGGCGCGCCCGCGGCTCCGGCGGAAGACGGCGTCGATCCCCAGGCCCGCCAGCCCGGCCGCTCCGACCAGCGAAGGAAGCCAGTAGGAGCGGATGTCCAGGATGTTGTACCTCGCGATCGCCGCCAGATTGGCCGCGATGAGCCAGACGAATCCCATCGCGAGGAAGCGTTGAGGGCTCGGCCGCCGCAGAGCGGTCACGAGACCTGTGAGCGCGAGGAGGATGCCGACTCCGCTCTCGCGGGGGAGGCCGCCGAACCAGCCCGCGATCCGGCCGAAGGCCAGCGCCCCGTCATTGTCGAGGTGGCGCAGGTACGGCGCCCCGCGCACGACCGTCAGGAAGCGGCCGAACGACTCGGGGTCCCCGATGTCGATCGGCGGATCCATGCGACTGGCCAGCGGGAGATAGAGGAAGACGAGGAGCGAGGCGGCCGCTCCCACCGCCAGCGATCCCCACGCGCGGGGAGTCAGCCGCGAGGCCAGGCGTTGGATGGAGAGTCCGAGCCCAGCCGCCGCGATCGCGACGAGCCACGGCAGGTAGATGACGTTGAGAAAGCGGTGCCCCAACCAGAGCCCGATGACGGCCCCGGCCACCAGCCAGACGCGTCCGGACTCCCGCCTGGCCGCGACGTGAGTGACGATCCCCGCGGCCAGCAGCAACAGCGTGTCGAACGCGTAGACCTCCGCCGCGATGCTCTGCCCCCAGAACGATCGCCCGGTCGCCAGCAGGAGAGCCGCCCCCGCCGCGGCGACGCGGCTCGCTCCGTGCCGCCGCATGAAGGCGGTCAGTGCAGCTACCGCGGCGGCGCCATGCAGGCCGGAGGCAAGATTGGCAGCGAAGGCGCGGTGAGCCTCAGGAAAGATGTGGGTCCAGAGGGAGGTCAGCAGAGTGTAGAGCGGATACCCCGGCGGGTGCGGCACGCCGAAACAGGCCGCGGCCGCCGCCAGTTCCGCGCTGTCGCCGGTGAAGATCGAGCGGGCCGCGGTGAGGGCGTAGAGGACCAACGCCAGCAGGCCGAGGAAGCCGGCGAATCGTCCGTCGAGCTCTTCTCGCGTGGTCGTTGACATGCCGTCGATGGTCTCCTGCCCTAAGGAGCAGATCCAGCGCCGACGGCTCGTCCGGTCTCGCTTGATCGCCCCGCGCCGCAGACTCTGCCCTGAGTCCACCGTCCTGTCCAGCCCTCGAGCGCCACCGCGCTCGACCCGGCCCGTGAATCGTTGTATCATCTTTGTTTGTGCGCTCGTCCGCTCACGGATGGGCGGGAGCCGTGCGCTGGAGTCCGGGAGCACGCGCCCCTCTTACCGGACCGAGGTCAAGCTCCACGACATGAACGGCAGTCGTCCGCGCATCCTTTTGATCTCGCTGCTCGGCAGCACCGACAACCCCAGCGTCAAGAGCCTGCTCGCAGTGCTCCGGCAGGCCGGACACGACGCGACGATCCTTTTCTTTCCATCCACCGACGACCGCGACTATGCGGCCGCCGCGCGGTTCGTCCGCGAACAGGGCTACGACCTCGTCGGAATCAGCCTGATGAGCCCGTTCTTCCACAAGGCCGCGACCCTCAGCCGCGCCCTTCGGGAGACGGCGGGTGGCCGGAAGCCGATCATCCTCTGGGGTGGCATCCACCCGACCATCGATCCCGAGAGCTGCTTCGAGCATGCCGACTGGATCTGCGTCGGCGAGGCCGAGCACGCCCTCCTCCGGTTCGTCGATGGATGGCGGGACGGCGCGGTCACCCCCGTCGCTGGTTTCAACCGGAGGGGCGGCGGCGCCATTTCGGCCTGCACGCCGATCGAGAACCTCGACGCTCTCCCGTGGCCGGATCACCACCCATCGGAGTGCTGGATCCTCCATCGCGGGCGCGTTCGCCCGCTCGACCTGCGCCTCTTCCGTCGCTACGGCCGATACGGAAGCTCCTACCTGTCGATCATGACCACGCGAGGGTGCCCCAACCAATGCACCTACTGCTGCAACCACCTCCTCGCTCGGACCAACGGCCGGCGGATCCGGCGCCGCAGCGCCGGGAGTGCGCTCGAAGAGATCCGCGATCAGCTGGCGCGCTATCGAGGTCGGGTCCACTACATCGACATCATCGACGACTGCTTCACCGTGCACACGGAGGAGTGGCTGCGGGAGTTCGCGGAGGGGTGCCGGCCCTTCGGCATCCCGGTCGTCTTTCGCGCCATCCCTCAGTTCATGACGGAACAGAAGGCCCTGGAGTTGTCGCGCGTCCCGGCGGGATTCGCTCTGTTGGGACTCCAGAGCGGGAGCGACCGGACCAACGTGGAGATCTACGGGCGCCCTCACTCCCGGCAACGCATCCTCGATTGCGCGCGATTGCTTCACCGGCACCACATTCCCGCGATCTACGACGTGATCGTGGACAACCCCTACGAGGAACCGGACGATTGGGCCGAGACCGCGGGTCTGCTGCACGAACTGCCGCCGTCGTCGCATCTCTTCCTCTACTCCCTCACGTTCTATCGGAACACCCTGCTCTACGACCGCGCCCGCGAGGACGGTCTGGCGGTCGATGCGCACCTGACCAAGTCCCAGGACCACTATGACGAGACCAGCCTGGAGAGCCGCTGGCTGCGCCTCGCGCTTCACTTCGACCCCGGCCGGGTGCGACGCCTGCTGGAGAGCCCGAACGCGGCGGCCCGCGTAGCGGTGGGAGGGCTGGAGTTGTCGGCCCGGCTCCTGCTGGATCCGATCCGGCTTGTCAGGCTGGCGTGGATGTCACAACAGGGCCGCGTCGCCCGGCTGCTGCCGCTCGGGCTCGACTTCACGCGCGAGTTTCTGGTGAAGATCTACGCGCCACGTCGCGTACAGGGAGGGTACATCGCCGACGCTGGTGGCTTGACCGAGACGATCGGCCGGCCGGGATCGGCGGCTACCGAATGATCACGACCGGCGTGGCCCTCTCCGCGGAAGGAGCACCCCACCGGGCGTAGTACGCGCCTGCCGGGACCGGACGACCCTGCGCATCGAGGCCGTCCCAGCTCCAGGAGACCGCGCTCGGATCGCTCAGGGTGCGGACCAGGCGTCCCGCGGCATCCACGATGAGGATTCGGGTCGTTGCATCGCCGGCGACGCGCACGATCTCCGGCGCCGGGGCTCGCAATATCAGCGTAACCCCTCCCGTCGACGGATTCGGCCGAACGTCGAGCCGGACATCCCCGCGAACCAATCCGGGCGCTGGCGACTGAGGCGACGAGGCCGGCGCACCCAGCAACCGTGGGAGGTCGATGCGCCCGGCGCCAAGCTTCCCCTGGTACGGCTCGTTGCCTGGTAGTCCGTCGATCGCCTCGACGCCGAGGGCGAGCCACTGCCCGGCCAGCTCCCGGTCGTAGATCGTCTCCCGGCTCAGAACGAGCGCCAGTCCCGCGGTCACGATCGGGACGGAGAAGGAGCACCCGCTCCCCAGTCCCCATTCCGCGCCCGGCCACGCGCTCCGGATGCCGACGCCGGGGGCGGAGAGATCGACGGCGGCATGGAAATCTGCGAAGTCGGCCTTGATATCCAGCGTATCGACCGCGGTCACCATGATCGCGCGCTCGTCGTAGCCCGGGTAGTAGGCCGGCTCCTCCAGTCCTCGATTCCCTGCCCCCGCGACGCTGATCACATCGTGAACCTCGGAGATGCGCAGGCGCCGCTCGATGATCTTCACCCACTGGGGAGCGCCGAAGCTCAGGTTCAGCAGGTCGGCCCCGTGCGTCGCGGCGTGAATCATCCCCCGGGCGATATCGAAGGTCGTGCCGCGTCCTTCGTCATCGAGGACCCGAACCGGCATGATCCGCGCATCGGGCGCCACGAGCGCGACGATGCCCGCCACCATGGTCCCGTGCCCGAACCCCTCGTCGATCGCCCCGTCGCGGTCCTCGTCGACGCCGTTGGCCGTCTCCCAGGGCTCGGCGTCGTTCTCCACCGCGTCGTAGCCGTTCTCGACGAGCCGGCCGGCGAAGGCGGGGTGGGCGGGGTCGATCCCGGTGTCCAGCACGGCCACGACGATCCCCGCGCCGCGGCTGACCACATGCGCGGCGTCGAGGCCGATGCGCGCGGTCATTTCCTGATCCTCGTAGTCGTCCCAACCGCCGCCGATCGCCCCCATCACCATCTGCCGGATCGCCTCCGGCATCTCGATGCGGTAGTTCGGTTCCGCGATATCGACTTCGGGATCGAGCGCCAGGAGGGCGGCGAACTCCAGGGGATCGAGATCCGGCGGACAGGTCACGAGGAACAGGTCTTCCTCGGGATCCGCCTTGATGATGCTGACGCCATAGCGGACGAGCAGGGAGTCGATCCGGTCGCTGTCCTCCGGCATCAGACAGAGCTGCCCCCGAACGTGGGAGGTCTCCGAGCCGCCGGCGGTCCCAGGGAGCGTGGCGAACAGGATCGTCATCCCGGCGATGAAGAGCGCGGCGGTTGCGCGTCGAAGCATGATGAACCCCTTGGGCGCTGCCCGGTCGGACCGGGGACCAGGATTCCGGCCCGGGACAGGCGATTCGGGCCAATCGTCCTAGCCGGTTCGCTAACAAACGAGTATACCTGTCGCAGGCCGGTCAGGTCAACGCGCGGGGCCAGCCCGAGCAGGCACGGAGATCGCTGGATGGATGAACCGGGATTCGTGGACCGCCTGCGTCGCGGGGAAGAAGCCGCCTGGCGGGCTTTCCTGGAAGCCCACGGCGGCCTCATCTACTCCGTGGCGACCCGGGCGGGCCTGGCGGGCGCAGACCGGGACGATCTCTTCCAGGAGACCTGCGTGACCTGCCTCCGGTCCCTCCACACCTTGCGGGACCCGCGCCGGCTCGGCTCCTGGGTCTTCTCCGTGGCCTATCACCTGGCGATCGACCTCCAGAGACGGCGTCGCCTCACTCGCCCCGGTGAATCCGGGGGTGAGGGCGACGGAACAGTGGAACTCTCCGATCCGGCCCCGGACGCCCTGGCCGAGCTCGAACGCCTCGAGCGCGTCGCCGAACTCCGGGACGGCGTGGCGGCCCTGGAGCCCCGTTGCCGGCGTCTCCTGAGCCTGCTCTACCTCGAGGACCCGACTCCCTCCTATGTTGAGATCAGTCTCCGGGCGGAGATGCCGATCGGAAGCATCGGACCGACTCGGACCCGCTGTCTGGAAAAACTGCGCGATCTGATTCAAGGGCTATCAAACGGGACTCCGTCTTCGTCTATCCGGCGGAGCCGTGCGCGGGAGGAATCCGGATGCGGAGACTCGAACCCGCCACCCGCCGGGCCAAGGGGCCCCGACCGGGCAGGGTGTTGATGACTCCGAGGGTGGGAAAGGAAACAGACCTGCCATGAGGACCAATCATCTTGAATGGTCGGATTTAGTCCGGTGGATGGAATCGGGGGAAGGTGCCAATTCCGAGCTCGAGTCCCACCTGCTCACTTGCCGGCGATGCGCGCGTCAGGCGGTTGAGGTCAGGAGGCTTCTGAGCACTCTGAACGACGCACGGCTCTCTTCACCTCCGCCCGAGTTGGTCGAACGAACGGTGCAGCGAGTTCGCCGCGAGGCAGCCGCCGCAGCCGGCGTTTCCGCCGCATCCGAATCCGTGAGGCCGGTTCATGACATCCCGGGATCGTTCCGGTCCCTGCGCGAGATCTGGGCGGTGTTCGTCGGCGATTCGCTCCGACCCAGCCCGGCCCTCCGCGGCGGCGGGGCCGAGCCATCGCGCGTGATGGTCTTCGAAACCGACGCCTACTCGATCGCGCTTTCCGTCGAGAAGAGCTCCACGGGGCACCCGACGGGAGTACGCGGCCAGGTCGTCCCGCGCGGCGACGGCGCACTCCCCCCGCATGGATGCGTTCGTGCTATGCTCCGCGAGCATGAGATTTCGACCGACGTCTCGGAGTTCGGCGAGTTTTTCCTGGAAGAGACTTCCACATCGTCGCTCGAGGGCATCGATCTCGTGCTGGGAGACGCCCTGATCCGGATCCAGATCCCGGCAGTTTGAGCGGAACGGAGGGCAACGCACGATTCCGCCCCTAGCCCCGCGAAGAAGACCCCGTCAGACCGGTCGTCACGCCGCCACACTCGCCGATCCCGCGTGGCTGGCGGAGGACCCTGATGCCTTGCACGCACGATTGCGCGCCCTCGACCGCCCTCTGACCCCCGCGCAGGCCCGCGCCATCCGTGACCGCGCTGCGTCCATGGTCCATGCCGATCCCGGACGCGCGCTCGAACTCGCCCAGGCGGCCCTGGAGTACGCGCGGCGGCGACCGGCGGCGGCCGCGAGCGAGCAGCTTGAACTCCTGGCCCACGTCTGGCGCGCCTCGGCCGAGGCGGAGATGTTCTCCGGCCGTTTACCGGCCGCCCACGCCGCCTATCTGGAGGCGACCGGCGCCGCCGAGGCGGCCGGAGCGAAGCATCTCCTCGGCGAGATCCTCGTCGGCCGGGTCCATCACCTCTCGCTGATGGGTGCGACGGACGAAGCGGCCAGGGTCGGGCGCCGAGCCGAGCGGATCCTTCGTGCGCTCTGCGATCTGGCCTACCTCGGCAAGCTCTACCTGAACCGCGGGAACATCCACTATCAGCGCGACGAGTATCGCGAGGCCGGGCGGGAATATGCCAAGGCTGCCGCGGTTTTCGAGCGACTGCATCTGCGGGATGCGACCTGGGCCGTGCTCCTCATGAACCGCGGCATCGTCGCGACCAACCTCTCCCGCCTGCGGGAGGCACGGGCGCTCTTCCAGCGCTGTGCGAAGGAGTGCGCGCGCCAGGGACTCGACCTGGTCTGCGCCCAGGCCAGGTACAACCTCGGCTTCCTCGAAGCGGGTCGCGGGGACTATCGCCTGGCTCTCCGGCTCCTCGAGGAGGCCGAAGCGGTCTTCCACCGGCTGGAGATCGCCGACATGACCGCGGCGGCCCAGCGCGCCCGCGCCGAGATCTATCTCGATCTCGGCATGGCCCGGGAAGCCGAGGAGCTGGCGGAAGCTGCGGCCGCCGGATTTGCCGGCCAGAACATGCGCCTGGACGAAACGCTCGCCCGCCTGGACCAGGCCCGCGCCCGCATGCTCGACGGACGCCCGGAAGCGGCCCTGCCGCTCCTGGTCGAAGCGTCCGGACGTTTCACCGGCCGTCAGGGGCGCGCTCGCCGGGCGGGCGTCCTCTTGGAACTCGCCCGGGCGCGACTCCAGTCCGGGGATCAGGATGGGGCGGCCCACTTCGCCCGCGCCGCGGACGAGTTGTACCGCAAGCTCTCCATGTCGCGCGGTCGTTCGGAAGCCCGGCGCGCATGGGCGGAGGCTGAGTCGGGACGCGGCCGCCCGGGAAGTGCCGAGCGACTGCTGGCGCCGGCGCTGCGGAGTCTTCACGACCAGACCCTCGGAGAGCAGGCGGAAGTCCTCGCCCTGGCGGGGCGGATCGCCCGTGCCGGCGGCCGTTCGGCGCTCGCGGCGCGGCGACTGGAGCGTGCGACCGAGGCGCTGGAATTGCAGCGTCACCTGATCCCGGGAATCGAGCTCCGATCCAGGGCCTTCGAGCGGCACGTCCGCCTCTATCGCGAACGCCTGGCCATGGAGCTCGATGCAGCGAAGCCTCGCCTCGAGACGCTCTATCGGCTCGCCGCCGCCGGCCGGGCTCGCGCGTTCCTGGAACGGGCGCGCCAGGCGGGCACGCGTTCGGGAGAACGGCTGGCCGAGGACCGAGCCGTTCTGGGCTCGCTCGTCCGCCGCCTGGAGGCCGCGGAAACCCCCGAGGAGGGCGAACCGAATCCGCACAAGATCCAGGATCTGCGGGATGAGGTGCGGCGTATGGAGCAGCGTCTGGTGGCGCGAGTCCGGCGGGCGGACGTGACGACGGGGAGTGCCGCCAGACGGCGTGATCCGGTTCACGATCAATCCGCTGCGGATCACCGCCGGGCGGCCCGTTTGCTGCGCCCCGACGAGACTCTGGTCGAGTACTTCGTCGTGGACGATCGGATTCTCGTCCTCCTCATCAGTCCGGGCGGTGCCGCCTGGCGCATCCTGCCGGACTCGATCTCCTCCCTGCAGTCGAAGATCGCGCGGGTCCAGTTCCAGCTCGACGCCGCCGCCGCCCTCGAGCCGGGCCAGGGTGGCGCCCCCGACTTCCGCCGGCGCGCGGCTGAGGATGCGCTCGTCGCACTCTACACCGCGGTCCTAAGGCCCCTGGAGGACCTCCTGCCACCCCGAGGGCGGCTCCTGGTGGTGCCGCACGCGATCCTGCATCGCGTCCCCTTCGAGTGCCTCTGGACCGGATCAGGGTATCTGGACGAACGATTCGTCGTCGCGCGGTGTCCGACTCCGGAGTTCCTGCACCGCCGCCGCGAGGCTCACACCCCGCGTTCCGTCCGGACGGTCCTGAGCGGCCAGGTCCTCGGCGGCCCGGCTGCGGTCGAGAGGGAACTGCGAACGATCGCCGGCTACTTCCCGGCTTCCCGGCTGCGGGTTCTCCGCGATCCCGACACCGCAACCATCCTCGATGCCATGGAACGCTGCCGTGTCCTTCACCTCAGCACCCACGGGGTCTATCGCGAAGACAACCCCGTCTTCTCACGTCTCGCCACCGCCGATGGGGCTCTCTTCCTCGCCGACATCTTCGGGCGGCGCCTCGACGCGGAGCTGGTCGTGCTCAGTGCCTGCAACTCCGGGCGGGTCTTCCTCGGGAGCGGCGACGATCTCGAGGGAGTGGCGCACGGATTCCTCGCCGCCGGCGCTCGCCACCTCGTCGCGTCCCTCTGGAGGGTGCACGACGAAGCGACCGTCGCGCTCATGGAGGCGTTCTACCGTCGATACACCAGTGACGCCCGCCGAGACCCGGCGCTGGCGTTGAACCTCGCCGGACGCGAGGTCCGCACAGCATGGAATCACCCCTTCTTCTGGGGCGGATTCTGCGTCCAGGGAGGCTGAGCGTGCCGGCCGCTCGAGGGACCTTCGCCCCCACCGGACGCACGCCGACGGTCCTCGCGTCACGAGCCAGGAACGAACGGTAGGACCGGCGAGGTGCGGGCTCCAGTTCGCTCTCGACCTCCCTGACCACGTATTGATAGTAGATCAGCGGCATCCAGGGCGGGCCCGATTCCAGATCGTAGGGGGGACGGATCCCGAGCGAATCGACCGCGACCTGATAGAGATGGGCCCCTTGCCACGCGAAGTCGACGCTGATCGCCCCCGGAGGCACGCCGGTCGCAACCAGCTCCCGCGCTACGCTCCAACGCGCCTCCTGGCGCTCCAGCGACGCGCGGTTCCACTCCGCGGAGAGCCCCGCCATGACTGCGGTGGCGACCACGGCCGTGATGAACCTCGCCCGACCGGCCGGCCGATCCGCGACCACCACCAGGATCAGCGCGGGGAGCAACGGCAGGGCATACCGTACATACACGGCCTGGAGCATGATGCCGGGAAGCCACTGAAGGACAGCCAGCCCCAGCACCAGGGTCGCCATGCGGGCACTTCGTTCGCAGATCGCGCGACGTGCGACGCGAACGACCAAAGTCGCGAGCGAGGCCACGACGATGACGGAACAAAGAGTCAGGGCTCCGCGGCCGACCAATTCAGAGGACCAGGCGAAGGCACGCCTCGGCAGACGAAACAACACGAACTCGCTCAAAGCGATTCCCTGAAACGGCCACCCGGGCTGCATCGGCGGCTGGTCCCGCATCAGCCAGAAAGCGGCGGCAGCCGCCGTCGCGAACGCGAGGCTCCAGATCACGAACTCGTGCCGGTGGGATCCTCGCTCTCGTGCCCGGACGTGGATCAGGGCCAGAAGCGGAAAGAGCGGCAGGGAGGCCGTCAAGAGATTCGCTGTCCCTTCCCCGACCACCGCGGGAAACACTTCCACGAAGCGACCCACTCCGCCGCCGTCGAAGATCACGGGCCGGTTGCTCCACCCGGCGAAGGAGGCCAGCCCCTCGGAGCCCCGAAGGAGCGCCAGGTGGACTCCGACGGCCGACGCGACCGGAACGATGAGGAGTGCCACCACGGCGAGGCGCCCCATCGGTTCCGGCCGGGACTCTGCGCCACGTGCGCCGATCGACCGGCGCCAGCAGAGAACGCTCCCTCCGGCGGCGGCCACCGCCAGGGGGAGGCCCTGCTGTCGAACGAGGTAGGCGGCCGCGATGACGAGCCCGGGCCAGAGGAAATTCCGCGCTCGCGTGCCATCCAGCGCTCGCACCAAAAGCCACGTCGCGAGGAGCGACAGCGCCAGATACGGGACGTCGGTGTTGAACGTCCACGCCAGACCGAGATAGAGCGGGTGGAACAGAAGGAGCGCGGCCGCGATGGTCCCGACGGCGCGCGAGGCGCCGCAGCGTCGTGCCAGGCCGTAAAAGGCGAGCGTACCCAGCCAGGCCAGCACGATGGTCGAAACGCGCAGCGGGACGAAGCCCGGCCCGAAGAGCAGGGCGAAGAGCGCGCCCCAGACGGCCTGAGCCACCAAGCTCGGATCGTTCCAGCCGAGATAACGGAAGGTGCCCGAATCCAGCCAGGCGCGGACCGTCTGTTCATAGGCCCAGTCGTCGTTGCGTGCGATCTCAGCGCCGGTGGGAAGAACCAGAACCGCCGCCAGAACCCCCAGACTCAGCACCGCCGGCGGCGGCAGCCACCGCACCGTCACGGCCCGGCTCTACCGCGACACGGGCTCACGCCGGGATCTCCTCGGGCGCGCGGCGCCGGAAACCGGCCTCGGCCCCCCGGCCCTCGCGATCGAGAACCCGCAGCACGACATCCTGCGCCAGGCGCAACGTGCCGCTGATCACGCGATCCGCCGGGTAGAGCTGGGTCGATTCGATGAGGTAGCACCCGTCCCAGGGGGTCTCGAAGGGGGGGACCAAGGACGAGAAGCCGGTGCTGCAGATCGGCTGCGCGTGCGGAGCCCGGAACACCCGCCAGGACTCGATCCAGGATCGGGAGAAGCGGGGGTTGATCAACCGCAGCGCTTCCGTGTACTCGTCGAGCAGTTGCTCGTCCGGGCAGCCGTAGCGCGGCATCGACGACTCGAGGTAGTGCGGTACGTAGACGATGCTCCGGCCATCGAACGCCTCGCGGCCCGTGAGGTTGCCGTACTCGATGATCCCGTTGAAGCTGATGCGGCGGTCGTGCACGTTGAGCCAGAAGTTCGGAGTCAGCGGTTCCTTCAGCCGGAGAATCATGCAGACCACCCCGATGAAGCGGATAGAGCGCAACCGGTCGAGATAGTCGGGCCGGTCTTCCGGTGCCAGTCGGCAGAAGACCGGCAACGGCACGGCGCAGATCACGACATCATGCGGTACGCCCTCAACGCCGTTCGGGGTCTCGATCAGAACCCCGGTGGCTCGTCCCCGCTCGACCTGGATGCCGCGCACCACGGTCCGGCGATGAAGGCGAGCGCCCGCCTCCAGCCCGTGCTCCTCCAGGGAGCGAGTCAGCGTGTCGGACCCCCCTTCCAGGTGGCCGAACTGCTCTCGATGGAAGAGAGAGCGACGGGAAGCCGCGACCCGGTGGATCCGGTGCCACATCCAGGCGGCGGAAATCTCCTCGTGGTAGGCGCCGAATTTGACTCGGAGCAGCGGATCCCAGATGACGTCGTAGGCGCGCCGGCCGATCCGCTCGATCAGCCATTCCTTCGCCGGACGATCTTCCAGCACCGGCCAACGCGTGAAACGACGGGAGTAGAGCACGTTGATTCCGAACCTGATCTTGTCGGACAGCGAGAGGGGAGTGAATCGAGCCAGATCGAGGGACGATCCGAAGGGATAGAGACGGCCGTCGTAGAAGAAGGCGGTCCGCGTCTGCCGCCACCGGAGTCGCTCCGCGAGACCGAGGCGCCCGCACGACTCGATCAAGGTCTGATCAGGACGACAGATGAAGTGATAGAACCGTTCGATCCTGGTTCCGTCGAAGTCGAACGCGCTGGCGAGTCCGCCCAGCTCGCCGGAAGCCTCGTACAGGTCGACGGAGAAGCCTAGTCGGGCCAGCTCCCAGGCGGCCATCAATCCCGCGACGCCGCCTCCCACGATCCCGACCTTGGTCACGGACCATCTCCGCGCTCCGTCCACTGGCCCGCCTGAGGCCAGTCGCGCAGGATCCGATCGCGTCGCGAACGCCCCCGCAGCCCGTAGTACCACGCGAAGTACCAGAGGCGGGCCCCCCAGCAGAGCGGTTCGAGCAGGGGACTCTCGAAGACGAGCCGGCGAAACGCCGTGTTCCGCAGGGCCGACTCCACCCAGGAGACCGTGTTGTGTCGCGCCGTGGTGAAGTGCAGGTTCGGCAACGTGTCGATGCGCACCCCGGCCTCGTCGACGACCTCGATCGCACTCCAGTCATGCCGCCCGATCCCGGCCTCGGCACAAAGCTCCAGGTGCCGGATCCGGGCGCCCTCCAGCCCCATGAGCCGCTGTGACACCGTGTCCACCGCGACCGGGTCCGCTCCCGCCAGCACGAGGTCGCAGATGCGCGGACGGCCCGACTTCGGCCCGTCTCCTTCCAGCGCCACCGTCGCGTCCAGGACGGTGAAGGCGGGCCGCAGGACGCTGGAGAGATCACGCAGCACGCGATCGACCACCGGGTGATAGTTGTGCCGGAACTTCGGGAGGCACCCCCACTGGTTCTTGATCGCGCCGCTCAGCACCGTCTTGTTGTGCGTCTTCATCACAGGTAGCGTGATCAACGGCATCCGCGTCAGGATCTCGGGCAGTTCGAGCTCCGCGATCTCGAGTGGATCCGGCACGGGCACCCGCACGAAGGGTTGGCGGCTGAGGTTGACCCACTCGATGCCGAGGCGGGCGCAGACGCGATCGAGACGCGTCTGGTGCAAAGCCCGTTCGCAGCTCACCAGGACCTGGTCCGCTTCCACCAGATAGAGTTTTCGCACGCGACCCAGGAGAACCCGGGCGACACTCTCCACCACGCGAGGCGAAGTGACCGCTCCCGGGAGGAACAGGTCCCATCCCAGGTTCGGCTTCAGGGCGACCTCGCCGCCGGCCGGGATGAACTCGGTCCAGCCCGCCGCGGCCATGGCACGTTCGACCGCGTGCGGGATCTCCTCCCGCGTGCCGGAGACGGCAACGATGGAGGTCTCAGTGCGTGGTGCCGTCACTCCGACGATTTCCTCCAGGGCTGCGGCTGGCCGCCTGGTTGAGGGGCTGTAGAGCAGACGATCGAGGTCCGGCACATGATACGACAAAACCGGCCCCCGCCGGGAAACACACTCGAGGCTCCTTGACCGAAGGAAGGGAAGCGGTCTACCTTGAGGCATCGTCTCCTCGATCGCCCACGAAGACCGAACGAACGGATCGGCATTGATGCGTCTCCAACGGCTCTCGCGCCGCACCTGGATCCTCTCGATCCTCTTCATCGCGCTCTTCGCTTTCGCGCTCGCGCGCACCTCAGAGACGGCTCGACGCTATGCCGCCATTCCGGCCGGCTCGGCGATGTACATGGACCTTCGGATCTTTCTCCGGCTGGCGCAACAGGCACGGGACGAGGGAACGCTCTACCAAACCGAGAAAGCCGACTTCGCGGTGCCGGGCAGCGCCGTCTACAAGTATCCTCCGGCCTGGGCCGCGCTGCTTCAGCCGTTCATCGGCCTTCCCTGGAAAACCTCGGCGCGTATCCTGCTGGGATTGAACACGGCCCTCCTCGTTCTGGCCCTCGTCGTCTCCCTGCGTCTGACCAGCCGATCCCCCTCGCGGATCGCAGTCGCGGTGCTCGTCTTCATCTCCTGGCAACCGTTCTGGGAGAGCATGGGAGGGATGCAGTTGGAGATGATGGTCCTGCTGCTGCTCACCCTGACCGTGGCGGCGCGCCGGGCGGGACGATCGTTCTGGAGCGGCGTGCCGGTCGGCGTGGCGGCTGCGCTCAAGGTCTATCCGGTCGGACTGGTGGCATGGTTCGCCTGGCGGAGGGACCTCCGCGCCATCGCCGGCGCGATCACCGGTGCGACCGTGATGTTCCTTGGATCCGCCGTCGTGCTCCGCCCCGCCTTCGTCCTGCAGTTCTTCGAGTTGTTGCCGTCGCTCGGAGGGACGAGCCTCGGCCCGGACAATCTCAGCGTGCTGGGCACGAGCGGCCGCTTCGGCGTCGCGCTCCTCCAGGGGACCGAGCCGTTGCGCCAGGCGACGGCCTTGGGACGCGTGGAGACGGTCTTCACGACACTCGCCTCCCCCCCGGCCCGCGTCCTCGCCCTCGGGCTGTCAGGCCTGATCGGGACAGCGCTGCTCTACCTGACCTGGCGCGCAGCCCGTCGAAGCCTCACAGCCAGGGAGACGGACCCCGAGGGAGGGACGGACGCGGGCTTCAGACTGGAGGCCGCGTTCTTTGGCGCCGCGATCTGCCTCCTCCTTTTCCTGATGCCGACCTCCTGGCCTGATTATCAGACCCTCCTCTTCCTCCCCCTCCTGCTGGGACTCGCCTGGATCCGCTCTCCCCGTGAGGATCCCGTCGCCTGGGGACTCCTTCTGGCCGCCGGCGTGGCCGGAGCGATCCCGTTGGACTCCGGCCCGCTCTCCCGGCAACCGAACTGGACCCCCGCGATCCGTGGCTGGATCCCGCTGGCGATCTGGTGGGTTCTGATCCACATCGAGTCCGATCGGGTGACCCCGGCGGGCCGCGGGAGGTGACGCGCTCCTGCGACAGATCGGACCAACAGGTCGGCCCGGCCCGGGCGTCGTCGGCCGGGCAGGCAACGGGGCCACCGGCGGAACCTTCTCGTCATCGCGCATCGACGTTGATTTTGCGGTCGAGATTCAGCTATACTGTTCGATGTATGAGTTTCGGTTGTCCGCGCTGTAGGCCCCTTCCGTGCGGATGGCTTAAGGGAGTGTTCCGGGCGCGTCGCCCGATCGTTCGAAGCTGAGCCACAGGGAAGGGATACAACCATGAAGACACGGCTACTGTGCTTCGCCTCCGCGTTGGCGCTTCTGGTTTCGGCCGTTCCGGCCGCCGGGGATACCTGGCTGGCGGACTACCGCGGTTACGACTACACGCGGCCGCTGTTCGAGAACTTCACCGCGCCCGGCCAGACCTACGAGGCGGTCGGACCGATCATCTCGATGAACGAGGATTTCTTCGTCCTCGATGAGGACAACTTCGAGTACACCGTCTTCCTCAACAGCGGCACCCTCACGGCAGTCGACTCCGTGGGAACGTACGTCTTCTACCACTTCGTCGCGGGCGACGGTGTCCTCTCCTTCCACGAAGACGCCATCGTGGGCGGAACCCAGGCCGACTTCGGCACCTACCCTCCGAACGCGAGCTGTCCTTCGAGTTTCAACGACGGCACGACGATGCTCCAGGGCGTCCTGACCAGCCTGACCATCGTCATCGAGACGGAGGATGGCGACGGCTCCCTCTCCGGCACGTTCGACCTCGTCGGAGGCGACTACCTGGAGAACATTCCGCCCGACATGCGGGAAGGTTGGACCTTCTCCGCCCTGGGTCTGGGTCACCCGCCCTTCACGCCGGAAGGCTTCATGAACCAGATCGACGGCGAGGTCTACCTCACGACTTCGACTCCAGTCGAACGGACGAGTTGGGGCCGGATCAAGCAGCTTCATCGCAGGTAACAGCACGCGGCGGCGCCGATTCCTGACGGTTCGCGGAAGGGCGGCGCCGACACCGGGAAGGAGCATCCAGTTATGAAGAGAATGGCATGGATCGGCGCCTGGGGCCTGATGGTCGCGGCACTCGTCCTCGGATCCCCCGCCTCGGGCCAGGTCCTCCTGGACTGGGGTCCCAACTGCTTCGGCTGGGAGACCGACTACTCGGGTCACATCAGCAATCCCGGATCGCAGCTGACCATCTGCGGGAAGATCGATGCGTTCTACACACCGCTCGATGGACTCGATCCCGATGCGATGGAGTACACGTTCGTCTTCGACGGGCTGACCTCGCTGGGAACGACCGTGGTCGGCGGTGTCATCTTCGAGACGGACTACGATGGGGGCGTCTTTCGCATCTACCAGGATCCGACTCCCGACTTCGAGTTCGGCGTCAACCCTCCGAACGGCACCGCACCGGCCACTTTCATGGATGGAGAGCTCATCCTGGAGGGGACCTTCTCCGGATTCAGCGTCACGCTGATCGACATGGGCACGACACCGGCCACCGGCAACGCGACCGGGAACTGGGTCATGACCGGCGGAACGCTCTACGACCTCGTCGCCGGCTGCTACGGTCCGTTCCTCGGGAGCTGGACGGACGACGACGAAGTCGTTCCGATTCCGGCCGGGTACACGAATCACTTCGACGGGAAGTACGACATCGAGTACTGCCCGCCGGTGCCGACCGACGAGACGAGCTGGGGCGTGATCAAGCGGATGTACCGCTGACGGCCGACCGATTCGGGATTCTGCCCGCGTCGACGCCCGCTGCCGTAACCCGGCGGCGGGCGTTCGGCTTTCCGGAGCCGGGCCAGTTTTCGCGATCCGATCTCACCTCTCCCTGCGCCGTGGTCTCGCGTATCACCGGCCTTGTCGTCTGCGTCGTAGAGACGGAGGGTGTCCGTCTCTTCTCGAGAGAGGATACCGTCCAACCGAATTCGGCACGCGGTGGGGCCCGGCCCGTTCGCGCGCGATCGGCTCCTCACGCCATACGCACCTGGGAAGGAGGAAGTCCCGATGCTCCCAGACCGCTCCACTCTCCTGAGTCCCGGTTCGCCTCGCTTGTGGTCCGCCACCCGCCTGGCCGCCGTCCTGATCGCCGTTGTCCTCTTGGTCTGGCTGGTGTCGACGGGCGCCGAGGCGCGCAATACGATCCGGCAGTCCTTCCTGGGCGCTTACCCCTCGGTCGTCGGCACTCAACTGGAGAGCCTCCCCAGCCTGCAGGGGCATTGCGGCGTCTGCCACTACCAGTTCACGGGCGCCGGAGCGCGTAACCCCTACGGGGTGCGCCTGGGACAGGTCATCGGCAACTTCCCGAACAACGACGCCGGCCGGCAGCAGGCAATGCACAGCATCGAGAACGAGGACCCCGATGCCGACGGCTTCAGTTCGCTGACCGAAATCACCGACACGATCACCTACACCAACACGCCGACCTTCCCCGGGCTCACCCCCTCGAACGTCGGCCAGATCAGCGGCGTGCCGCCGAGCGAGGTTCTCGGATTCCTCGTGCCGACGACGGGGTCGGACACGCAGGCGCCGGTGGTAACGATCCTCTCCCCCAACGGGAGCGAGAGCTGGACCGCCGGAACGATCCACTCCCTGACCTGGACCGCGACCGACAACGTCGGGGTGATCGCGATCGACCTCTTCTACCGCAAGGGGACGTCCGAGCCGTGGGAGATGCTGGCGCGCAACCTGTCCAACAGCGGCACCTTCACCTGGCACGTGCACAACACTCCCACCGCCGGGGCGCGGGTGCGCGCGGTGGCGAAAGACGCCGCCGCCAACACCGGGGAAGATGCGAGCAATGCCGACTTCACGATTCTGATCGACCCCGACGGGACCGCCCCGACGACGCTGCGTGACTTCCACCAGCCCGGCACCCAGCCGTTCGGGGTCGGCACGATGGAGCCGCATACGAACTGCACCAACTGCCACGGCGGCTACAACACCGCCGTCGAGCCCGGCCACAATTGGGCCGGCAGCATGATGGCGCAGGCGGGACGAGACCCGCTCTTCTTCGCCTGCCTGGCCGTGGCCGAGCAGGACGCCCCTTCCTCCGGGGACCTCTGCCTGCGCTGCCATAGTGCCTTCGGGTGGCTCGACGGACGCAGCAACCCGACCGACGGTACACTCCTCACCGGCACCGACTTCGACGGCGTCTCGTGCGACCTCTGCCACCGTCTCGTCAACCCGATCTACACCCCGGGACAGAGCCCGCCCGAAGATGCCGACATCCTCGCGGCTCTCGGTGGCGAGGTCCCGGCTTCTCACGCCAACGGCCAGTTCGTCGTCGATCCCGACCTGCGCCGTCGGGGACCGTTCAGCGATCTGAACCCACCACACCCGTTCCTCTTCTCGCCGTTCCATCGCTCGTCCGAGATCTGCGGCACCTGTCACGACGTCAGCAACCCGGTCTTCGTGCGCGTCGAGGGGGTCGATTACGCGCCCGGTCCGCTCGACGAGGAGCCGGGGCCGGTCCTTTCCCACGTGCACATGCCTCTCGAGCGGACGTACAGCGAGTGGCTGAACAGCGCGTTCCCGGCGGGGGTCTACGCCCCTGAGTTCGCGGGGAACAAGCCGGACGGGATCGTCGCCACCTGCCAGGACTGCCACATGCCGGATGTCCTCGGCAAGGGAGCGACCGGCGTCGATACCCCGACCCGGCCCGACCTGCCGCTGCACGATATGACCGGAGGCAGCTCGTGGATGCCGGCGATTGTCGCGGCTCTCTACCCGGGTGAGGTCGACCCGGTCGCCCTGGCCGACGGCGCGGCGCGCGCCGTGTCGATGCTGGAGCGGGCCGCCACCGTCGACCTGGCGGTGGAAGAGGAGGGGGGCGGGTATGAGGCGGTCGTCACCGTCACCAACCGTTCCGGCCACAAGCTCCCCACCGGCTACCCGGAGGGTCGCCGGATGTGGATCCACCTCGTGGCGCGGGACGAGAACGGCCAGGTGGTCTACGAATCGGGCGCCTACGACGCGGCCACCGGCGTGCTGACGCACGACGCGGATGCCCGGATCTACGAGGCCGAACTGGGAATCTCGCCGGGCCTGGCCGCCGCGCTGGGAATCGACGGCGGCAAGTCGTTCCACTTCGCGTTGAACGACTCGGTCTACAAGGACAACCGGATCCCGCCGATGGGATTCACCAACGCCGCGTTCGCGGCGTTCGGAGGGCCGCCGGTCGATCCGAGCCATCCGGGAGATCGTTACGAAGACGGGCAGTACTGGGACACCGCCGTCTACACGCTTCCCGCCTCGGCCCGGAGTGTGCGAGCGGTGCTGCGCTACCAGTCGACCTCGAAGGAGTACGTGGAGTTCCTGCGCGACGAGAACACCACCAACGACACGGGCGACCTGATACACCAGGTCTGGTCCGATCACGGCCGGGCAGCGCCGGTCACGATGGCGGCCGATTCGATGGACCTGGCGCCGGGGGCACTCCCCGAAGATCCGGCGGGCTCTGCGCCGGTCGCGGTCGCACGTCTCAGCGCCGGCCCCACTCCTTTCTCGGATCGCCTGGAGATCCGTCTCGATCTGCCGTCACCGGCAACCACCCGGATGGAGATCATCGATCCGACGGGCCGCCGGATCCGGAGCTACCCGGCGGCGCCGATGGCGGGCAGGGCACGCCTGACGTGGGATGGCCGGGACGACTCCGGACATCCTGCGCCCTCGGGAGTCTATTGGGTGCGAGCGGTCGTGGGTGATCGCACGCTGCAGACGCGCACGCTCCGGGTTCGCTGATCGAAGGTCACGCGCTCTGCACCTTCCGCCGCCACGACTGCGGCGGGAACACGTCCGCCGGGAACGCGGCGGGCGGCTGCGGGACGGGCGGGGGTCGAAAGGCCTCCGCCCGTCGTTCTCTTCATCTGGTATCCTCAGCGCCCTATGATCACCTTGACCAACATCTCCCAGCAGCACGGCCGCCAGATCCTCTTCCTGGAAGCCGCGATGCAGCTCAACCCCGGCGAAAAGGTCGGGCTGGTGGGCCCCAACGGCGCCGGCAAGACGACCCTCTTCCGCCTCATCGCCGGCGAGGAGCAGCCGGAGGAGGGCGAGGTCTCCGTTCCGAAGCGCCTTACGATCGGCTTCTTCCGCCAGGACACGGCCGAGATGAGCGGACGCAGTGTCCTGGACGAGGCGATCGCCGGCAGCGGACGGCTGGGCGATCTTCACCATGAACTCCACGATCTGCAGGTGGCGCTGGCCGATCCCGCCCGGGGCGACGAGATGGATGCGCTGCTCGAGCGGTACGCCGACGTCCAGGACGAGTACCAGCACCGGGGCGGATATGACCTCGAGGCGCGGGCGCACGAGGTGCTGCACGGTCTCGGCTTCGAGCCTGATCAGGTCGAGGGAGATGTCGGGGCGCTCAGCGGCGGCTGGAAAACCCGCGTCGCGATGGCCAAGGTCCTCCTGATGCAGCCCGACGTCCTGCTCTTGGACGAGCCGACCAACCACCTCGACATCGAGTCGATCCTCTGGCTGGAGGGATTCCTCAAGGCCACGCCGGCCGCCGTTCTCATGACCTGCCACGACCGCGACTTCCTGAACCGCACCGTGACCCGCATCATCGAGATCGACGGCGGCGAACTGACGAGCTGGAGCGGTGACTACGACTTCTACGCCCGCGAGCGCGCCATCCAGGAGACGCAGCGCGAGGCGGCTTATGCCCGCCAGCAGGCGATGTTCGCCAAGGAGCGGCGCTTCATCGAGCGTTTCGCGGCCCACGCCGCGAAGGCGGCCCAGGTCCAGTCGCGGGTGAAGAAGCTGGAGAAGATCGAGGAGATCGAGGAGCCGCGCCGGCGCGTGGTCGTGAAGTTCACCTTCCGCCAGCCGCCCCGATCAGGTGACGAGGTGGCGATCCTCCGCGGCGTCTCCAAGGCCTACGGGCCGCGGAGAATCTATGAGAACTTCGACTTCTCGATCCAGCGCGGCGATCGCTGGTCCGTGACCGGGCGCAACGGTGCCGGCAAGTCGACCCTGCTCAAGATGGTCGCCGGTGTCCTCGCGCCGGACGCCGGCACCGTGCGGCTGGGCGCCAGCCTCAAGCTTGGCTACTTCTCGCAGCAGGCGCTCGACCTCCTCGATCCCGACCTGACCGTGCTGGAGCAGCTGCAGCACGAATTCCCGGACGAGACCCAGGGGGTGCTCCGCAGTCTCCTCGGCGCGTTCCACTTTCCCGGCAGTGACGTCGAGAAGCCGATCCGCGTGCTCTCGGGCGGCGAGCGGTCACGCCTGGTCATGGCGCGGATGCTGCTCGACCCGCCGAACTTTCTCGTGCTCGACGAACCGACCAACCACCTGGATCTGGAGACCAAGGAGATGCTGGTCGAGGCCCTGGCCGGGTTCGAGGGAACGATGCTCTTCGTCTCCCACGACCGGACCTTTCTCAAGGGCCTCGCCAACCGCGTGCTCGAACTCGAGTATGGCGAGGACGGCGAGCGCCGGCCGCACATCTATCCGGGCACCTATCTCGAGTACGTGGAGAAGACCGGTCGCGAGGCGCCCGGGATTCACCGGTAGGGGTGCCGGCGGGAGCACTCCCGCCGGCCCCTCCGATCTCACTTCACCAGCACGAGCCGCCCGCTGCTGGTCTGGGCCCCCGCATCCAGACGATACGGATAGACCCCCGCCGCCACCGTGAGCCCCGCGTCGTTGGTTCCGTCCCAGACGAGGCCATGCGCACCCGCCGTCGCCGACCCCTCGGCGAGCGTCCGCACGAGCCGCCCCGCCGCGTCGTAGATCCGCAGCGACACCGGCCCCGGTGACGCCATCGAGAAGCGGATCTCCGTGGACCGGTGGAACGGGTTGGGCGAGCCCGACACCCGCAAAGACGCGACCCCGCCGTCTTCGACGGCCGCCGGATCTGCCGTCCACGCATCGAGGATGTAGTCATAGTTCTGGTACGACTGGCTCGCGGTCCACCGGTACGGCCGTCCCGACATGTAGACGAACGTTCCATCCCCCGCCTTCTGGATCCGGAACCCGACGATGAGCGTCGGGTCGACCGTCTCGCGGACGATCGGGATCGCCTCGGAGGTCGAAGCGAAGCGGACATTGTGGTTCAGCGTCTGCACGCCGACCGCCGTCATGTCCACCAGGTTCGGATCGAGCGCGACGACCTGCTGCATCGTGCGGTCCCCGGAGACGAAGTTGATGCCGCAATAGTTCTTGAGCGCCGTGGTGAGGAAGTTCGTCCCCTGGCGCGTGGCCAGGATGAAGTTGCCGCCGTCGTCCAGGTAGGACAGAACCTGGTCGGCGTCGTAGTAGTCGAGGTCGCCGCTGAAGTTGTTGCCGACCCAGATGACGGTCCGGTAGAGACGCAGGACCGAGTCGGGCACCTTGCGGCGCAGTTCGAGCACCTGCCGGATGTCGCCGTTGGCGGCGTAGTTGAAACCCTGCGTTCCGAAGAGATCCCACACGTCGACCTCGTGATCGCCGAAAATCGCCGAACTCGAGTAGAAGGTCTCCATCTCTGCCAGGTAGGTGCCGTACTCGATCCCGTTGACGACCAGGATGTCGGCCACATGACCAACCGCGCGGATGTAGTCCGGCCGCGTGATCGTGTGGGTCTCGACCCCGTCGCTCACCGTCAGCGATACCGTGTACAGGCCAGGGTTCTGGTAGATCCAGGTCGGCTCCGGCTCGGTCGAGTCGATGTCACCGTCTCCGTCCAGATCCCACTCCCAGGAGATGATCTGCGTCGTGCTCGACGGCGTCGAGAGATCCTCGAACGAAGCTGTCAGCGGAGCCGCCCCCAGGTCATCCGCCGTCGTGAAGGCGGCGTGCACGTGATCGGAGAAGACGGCCGTCACCTTCTTCGACTGGTAGATCTCATCCGTTTCGTCGTCCTGGATGAAGGCCATGACGCGCGTCTGGTCGAAGTCCATCACCGCGGCCAGCTCCGCGCTCGGGATGAAGACAAACGACTTCTCGACCGACGCGCCCGGCGCCGGGATTTCCAGGTCGGCCCCGACGCCGTCGGGGACCATCTTCCGACTGACGTCCTCGAAGACGGTCTCGCCGTTCGTCCCGGGAGGGACATCGAAGGTCACGACGTTCTCCTCCACGCCGATCTGCAGCGTCAGCGTCCCCGGGAAGAGCGTGGTGTCCAGCGGATCGCGCGTGACGGTCACGAAGAAGTCGAAGACATCGCCCGCGTACCGCTCGACCACGAGATCGATCTGGAAGGGCGAGTAGCCGTTGGTCGCAGCATCCATGATGGCATTCGTGAAGTTCGTCCGGTCCGTCTCCGTGTTGTTCGTGCGGATGAAGGTCACTCCGTCGATCTCGATCCAGGGGACGCTGTCCACCCCATAGAGGCTCCGCCGGATCATGTTGTCCGCGGCGTTGACCAGGTACATCGGGTCGTTCGGCCCCGGCCAGTTGACGTTGTAGACAATGTGGTTCAGGTAGCCCTGGTTCTCGAGGTCGTCCACCGTCTGGTTGTACCAGGCAGCGTTCAAAGTGGCGCACGGCCCGCAGGACGCGTTGGTGAACCGTTCCACGGCCGGCATCTTCGGAAAGGCCAGAGCCGTGCCGGCGGGGCACGCGATCAGCAAGATCAGGGCGATGAGGGTGAGGTTCTTCATGCGGTTCCTCCTCGGGTAGGGCGGGGTGCGGTCCGCGGGATGATCTGGCATCTGGATTGACCTCGCGAGCTTCGAGCGGCACGGAAGTGAGCAGTCCAATTATGGCGGCTGTTCGGGGTGTTGGTCAATGACGAGCGAGGAGAGGGCGTGGCGCGCACCCTGTGGAGACCGGGGTTCTCCTCTCAGATCCGGTCGATCCGCTCCCGCCGGGTCTATTCCCGCTCCTGCGCCACAACTATCCGGACGGCCCGCTTCCGGTCCTCCGGTGAACATCTGCGTCGTCTCGCCATGGCTCCATCCTCGTAAAGGATGGAGCCTCCGGCTGACCCGGTGCGATTCAGTCCTCCCCCCACAGCATTCCAGCCTTGCGCGTCGAGACCTCCACCGCGTCGATCAGCGCGATCGAGATGCCGCGTTCCTGCAACTTGGCGATGCCGTCGATGGTGCAACCCCCGGGGGTCGTGACCTCGTCCTTGAAGGCCGCCGGATGCTTGCCGGTGACGAGGATCAGCTCCGCCGCTCCCTTCAGCACCTGCGCCGCGACCCGGCGCGACGTGTCGCGCGGCAATCCCATCTTCACCCCGCCCTCCGCCATCGCCTCGATGATCTTGAAGATGAAGGCGGGACCGCAGCCTCCGAGGCCGGTGGAGGCGTTCATGTGGCGTTCGTCGAGCACCTCGACCAGCCCGACGGTCGCAAAGAGAGCGCGGGCCAGCTCCAGGTGCTCTGCCGTGGCGTGTCGGCCGGGGCAGAGGACGGTCGCCGATTGGGCGACCAGGACCGCGATGTTCGGGTTGGCGCGGATCACGGGCATCGGTCGACCGAGGATCTCCTCGAGTTTCGTCGTCCGGACGCCCGTGACGTTCGAGATCAGCAGGTGATCATCGCGAAGCGCCGGGCGCATCTGTCCGATCGCCTCGGCCGTCTCGTCCGGGTGGACCGAGAGGATGAGGACGTTCGCGTCCCCCGCCGCGGCGGCATTGTCGGTCGTGACCCGCACGCCGCGTGCCCGCAGCGGCTCGAGGGAGGCCTCGTGCCGCCCGGTGGCCGTGATCGAATCCGGCGGGACCCGTCCGGCCGCGATCCAGCCGTCGATGAGCGCGCCGCCCATCTTTCCCGTTCCGCCGATCACAGCAAAGCGCAAGCCGTCCATCGATCGCCTCCCCGGTGAACGCCGGTCCAGCCCGCCTCCTCGGCGGCCCGATCCGACCCGCAACCCTCTGCAGATTCGTAGGCTCGGGGCGACAGAACTCTTCCCGCCGGGACGTCACCGGCGCCACGCCCAACCACCCCATGATAGCACCGCCTGCCGGGCGAGACCTGAACCCAGCGCGCATTGTTGCCACGAAGGTGTCAGCCGAAGCGTGACGGTGCCACGGCAAGACCAAGCAGGTACTCACCGGAGGTCCGGGAACGGGCGGTCCGGATGGTTGTGGAGCACGGGCGGGAGCATGTGTCGCAGCGGGCGGCGATCCAGTCGATTGGCGGGAAGATCGGCTGTTCGGGTGAGACGCTGCGGAAGTTGCCGCGGCCGGCCATATCCCCGAGGAACCCGAGGCACCGCAGGTCGCAGCCTCACAAGGCTGCGCCGAACCTACAGATCCGCATGTTGCGCGTGCTACCTACCGCCCCGAACGATCGGCGCGGTCGGTTCGGCCCGCATCAGCCCGCGGATAACCTTCGGCGCGGTCCCGAGCGGCTGCTTACACCCGCCGCGAAGATCCGACGCGCCTCGGAGCGGCCGCAACATCCCCTCCCGAACGTTCCACGTGCCTTTGTGACCGCGCAGAAGAGCGCCCCGAACCTTCCGCGCGCCTTTGTGACCGCGCAGAAGAGCGATCCGAACGTCCAGCGCACCTTGTTGACGGCGTAACCTCCCGCGCCGAAGGATCAGCGCAGGTTTGTGCGCCCGCTCCCTGGCGTCCCGAACGTTCGGCGCGCCTTTGTCCCTCCGCACAATCCCGAGCCGAACGATCGCCGCACTCTTTCGGCGCCGCAGCATCGCGTTCCCTACCTTCGGCGCCGCGTGGTCCCCCCGCTCGGCCCGCTTCCTCGCCTTCCGGCCACCATGACCATCGAGCTGCCCATCGCACCGATCGGGCCGCTCACCACCGGGGGGGATCAGAGCGGGTGGACACCACGTTCTCCTCCCCCCACAATCATCCTGTGCTGCCCCCGGTGGGTCGCTCCGACGTCGTCGCAGCACCCTGCTAGACCAGGTCCCGGACGCCCCGGGAGGAGGACTCATGGATCGCCTGCTGGACCGCTTCTGCCGCTACGTCCGCGTGGAGACCACCGCCGTCGAGGATGCTCCGACCTACCCGAGCTCTCCCGGACAACTGGAACTCGGCCGCCTCCTCGCGGAGGAACTCACGAAGCTGAATCTCCGCGATGTGAGGCAGGACGAGCACGGGATCGTGGTCGGGACGATCCCCGGGAACCGACCGGAAGCTCCGGTCATCGCCTGGGTGGCGCACCTGGACACTTCGCCCGAGGCCAGCGGTGCGGGCGTGCGGCCGATCGTGCACCGCGACTACGACGGCGGCGACATCGCGCTCCCCGGAGATTCGTCCCGGGTCATCCGCGTCGCGGAAACGGCCGGCCTCGCGGAGCTCAAAGGAAAGACACTCATCACGACCGACGGCACGACGCTGCTCGGGGCCGATGACAAGGCGGGCGTCGCGATCATCATGGAGACGGCCGAGCGCCTCATGTCCAGGCCGGAGCTGTCGCGTGGCGACATCCGCGTCGTCTTCACCTGCGATGAGGAAGTCGGCCACGGCGTCGACAAGGTCGACCTGAAAGCCGTCGGCGCCCGCGTGGCTTACACTCTGGACGGCGAGGGGTGCGGCATCATCGAGAACGAGACCTTCTCGGCCGATCTCGCCACGGTCACGATCCATGGCCGGAACATCCACCCCGGCCTCGCGTCCGGCAAGATGATCAATGCGGTCCGCCTGGCGGGTCAGTTCCTCGAGCGGCTCCCCTGGCATCGCCTCTCCCCCGAACGCACCTCGGGCCGCGACGGATTCCTCCACCCCTACGTGATCGAGGGGGGCGTCGCGCAGTGCCGGATCAAGATCCTCCTGCGGAGCTTCGTCACGGCCGATCTGAGCGAACAGGCGGAGATCCTCCGGAAGATCGCCACGCTCGTCATGGCCGAGCATCCCGGCGCACGCGTCGAGGTGGACGTGAAGGAGCAGTACCGGAATATGATCGAGCCGCTCGCTCTGGAGCCCAAGGCGACCGCCCTGGCGGAAGAGGCGATGCGTCGCGCCGGACTGACGCCGCGCTACGAAGTGATCCGTGGCGGGACCGACGGGTCACGCTTGAGCGCGCTCGGGCTGCCCACCCCGAACCTCAGCGCGGGGATGTACAACTATCACTCCCCGCTCGAGTACGCCTGCCTCGAAGACATGGAGGCGGCCGTGCAGGTGCTCATCCACCTGGCGGAACTGTGGGGCCGGGAGAGGTAGACCGGAGGGGCAGACGCGTATCCGCCCTGACCCGAGCCGATGACGCGCGTGTCACTCCCCCTTCACCGCCCGCAGGGAGAACATCAGCGGGATCCGCGGCAGCCCCGGAGGGAGGTGCCAGAGTCCTTCCGCATCCGGTTCGACGAACGGAAACTGACGATAGACCGTGAATGGGTGCTCGTGGAGGAACTCCAGGCGGAGTCCCGCCGCCAGCAACGCGCTGATCACCTTCCCCAGCGGGTAGAACCACTCGAAAGAGTGGGTCGCGTGGACCTCGGCGTCGGGATCGGCGTAGCTCCCCTTGGTGTCGAACCGCACGGGCCCCGAAGTGAAGTAGTCGTAGGCGACGCGCCACTCGGCACGTTCCACCGCGTCGTCGAAGACCATCGCCGCCGGATGGAACTCCGCCAGGTAGAAGACGCCGCCGGGACGCAGGTACCGGGCCACGATCCGGGCCCACCCCTCCAGATCGGGCAGCCAGGAGAGCACGCCGTAGGAGCTGAAGACACGATCGAACTGCTCGTCCAAATGATCCGGCAGTTCGTAGAGCTCGCTGCAGAGGAAGCGCCCCGGGATCCCGGTCTCTGCGCTCAACTCGCGGGCGAGGCGGATCGCCTCCGGTGAGAAGTCGATCCCCGTCACCTCGGCCCCCAGGCGCGCCCAGGAAAGGGTATCCATTCCGAAGTGACACATCAGGTGGAGCAGGGAGAGGCCGTTCACATCCCCCATCTCGTGCCGTTCGAGAGCGTTCAGCTTGTTCTTCCCGGCCTTGAACTCGTCCACCCGGTAGAGACCCGACCGGGCGTTGACGTGCGCCCACTCGTCCCAGAGCTCCTGATTGGCGCGGCGGTATTCGTCCATCGATCCTCCAGTTGCGCATTCCCGACCCGCGGAGGCTCTGCTAGGCTGGTGACCCGTCGATGCTCCGGATCCGAGGCCGGCTCGGCACCGAGAGCCGACCGGAGACGATTCCATCCTTCATGGAGAATAGACGATGAAGCACCGCTCCCGCCTCGGCCATCGATCGATCCTTCTTCCGGCCGCGCTGGTCCTGACCTTCCTCGCCCTGGTCGCAACCGCCGGCATCGCGGGCGATCGCCAACCCGACGACTTCGGCGGCCATTGGGAGGGCGCGATCCAGGCGCCGAACGGCGAGCTCGTCCTCAAACTCGACCTGATCCGGGACGGCGGAGGCTGGGCGGGCCGGGCCGAGATCCCGATGCAGGGCGTCCGGGACATGCCGGTCGACAGTCTAGAGGTCGATCCTCCCCGGATTCGCTTCGTGCTCGCGCGGATTCCGGGGATGCCCACGCTCGAGGGGACCCTCGCGGATGGCCGGATCTCGGGCCTCTTCTCGTATCGCGGCCGTCCGGCTCCCTTCTTCCTTGGGCGCGAGGCCATGCCCGGACCGCCGCGACCGCAGGAGCCGACCCCCCCCTACCCCTACCGCGCCGAAGAGATCACCTATCGTGTCGGCGGTGACACGCTGGCCGGAACGCTCTCGATTCCCGACGGGAAGGGACCGTTTCCCGCCGTGCTCCTCATCAGCGGCAGCGGCGTCCAGAACCGCGACCACGAAGTCTTCAACCACCGGCCGTTCTGGGTTCTGGCGGATCATCTCTCGCGGCGCGGCGTCGCCGTGCTGCGGGTCGATGATCGCGGTATCGGCGGCTCCAGCGGGTCGGCCCTGGACGCCACGGCGGACGACCTGGCAGAGGACGTCCTCGCCGGCCTGGCCTTCCTTCGCGGACGCCGGGAGATCGATCGCAAGCGGGTCGGCCTCCTCGGATTCAGCGAGGGGGGACTGATCGCTTCCCAGGTCGCGGCACGCTCGAAGGAGCCGGCCTTTCTGGCCTTGATGGCGCCGCTCGGCATCCCCGGGGCAGAGCTGCTGCCCCGTCAGACCATGGCGATGGCGCGCGCCGCCGGCGTGCCCGAGATCGCGATCCAGGCCCAACAGGAGTTGCTCAAGCTGGCGATCGACCTGGCCGTGGCGGGAACCGACTCGGTCTCCATGCGGAGCCAGCTCGGGCAGGTGATGATCCGTCAGCGCGAGGCAGCGCCCGACTCGCTCCAATCCGGCATCGCCGCGCTTCAGTCGGAGGTCATGCGTATCGCCGCCTCGATGCGCAAGCCGTGGTTCCGTTCGTTCGTCGCGATCGATCCCCGCCCTCCGCTCCGCCAGGTCAAGGTTCCGGTGCTCGTCCTCTATGCCGAGCTCGACCGGCAGGTCGTGCCCGACCAGCACCTGCCGGAAGTCGAAGAGGCGCTGCGCGCGGGAGGCAACCGCCACGTCGCCATCCACCGGCTGCCCGGACTCAACCATCTCTTTCAGCCGGCCAGGACCGGAGCGGGGGACGAATACGCGCGGATCGAGACCACGATCGATCCGGCAACGCTCGAGATCATTCGCGACTGGATCCTCGAGACGACCGGCAAGCGTTAGCGGGATCGTGGAGACTTCAGCCAGCCTCGGAGGGGCCCGGGGAGAGGAGGAAAGCATGGATCGTGACGATGAACTCAGCCGCCGTCGATTCCTGCACACGGTGATGGCGGGAGCGGCCACCCTGACCGGGATCGCCGCGGCCTCGGCCGCCCGCGGAGAGGAGAGCGCGGGAGCCGCAACCGCCTCGGAAACAGCGACGACCGAGGCGGGCGCCGACAGCGCAGCGGCCGCTGCCGACTCCAGCGTGGCCCGCCCCCCCGCACCCTTCGATCCCGACTCCGTCCACTCCAACCTCGAGGTTGCGCTGGCCGCGCCCCGCACGGCGACGTCGATGCCGGGTCCGTTCCCGGGCGTGGTCGCCCAGGTGCACCGTCCCGGCACTATGAACGGTCTCGAAGCCGACCCGACCGGCGTGCGGGCCATGCTCGATGCCGGCATGAAATCGCTCACCGGGGAGCAGGATCCCATCGCCGCCTGGCGCCGCTTCTTCTCTCCTGGGGATCGTGTCGGCCTCAAGCTGAACCCGATCGGGGGGAAGCTCCTCGCGAACAACCACGAACTCGTCGCCGCCATCCTCGAGCGGCTGGAGCAGTCGGGAGTCCCCCGCCGCAATCTCGTGATCTGGGACCGGCGGCAGGCCGACCTCAACGACACCGGGTTCACCGCCGAACGCTATCCCGGGATCACCTGCATCGGCACCGAGTACAGCGTGACCGAGGATGGCAAGGAGCAGTGGAAGGGGCTCGACCGCCTGGACGACCGCGTCTGGTACGAATTCGATCTGCCCGGCGAGTACGACGACGAGACGATGCCCTACATGCTGAACGGCGGGACGAAGAGCTACTTCACCCGGATCCTGACCGAACAGGTCGACAAGGTGATCAACGTGCCGGTGCTCAAGAACGCCGGGCCGTCCGTCACTCTCTGCCTGAAGAACCTGGCCTACGGCGTCACGAGCAACACGGCCCGGGGTCATCAGATCTGGGCGCGCTACATCGCCGAGGTCTGCGCCTTCCCGCCCGTCCGTGACAAGTGCGTCCTGCAGATCGTCGATGGCCTGCGTGGCTGTTACGACGGCGGCCCGGGCGCCGTGGCGCGCTACATCTGGAGCCCGGAGACGATCTGGGTCGCGACCGATCCCGTCGCGGCCGACCGTATCGGCTGGGAGTACATCTTCGCCCGTCGGGTGAAGGAAGGCCTGGCCCAGGACGGGGAACTCCCCATCCTGTTCGAGAAGATCGACATGCTCCGGCGCGCGGAGTCGTTCGGGCTGGGCGTCTTCGATCGCGCCGGAATCGACCACCGGCAGGTGTCGCTGACATGATCGCGCCGTCCCGAATTCGTGGCGACTCTAGCAGGCTGCTGAAAAACTGGACCAGTCGCGCTTCGCGGGCCACGTTTCTCCTCGGCCTCCTCGCTCTCTGCGCGGCGGCGTCGTGGGTCCCCGTCCGCGCCGCCCCGGGAGCGGACGGCACCCCGCCTTCGGGGCCGTCCGCCGGAGCTGCGACCGAGGCGACCCATCCCGCCGTGGCCCTGATGCCCCCCTCGGGCCATCCGGAAGGATGGGACCGGGCCGAGGAGCCGCGTCTCTACCTGGGCGACGCGTTGTACAAGCACATCAACGGCGGAGCGGAGGCGTATCTCGACCGCGGGTTCCGCGCGGTCGCCGTGGCCCTCTTCCAGCGCGGCGACGCCGAGGTCACGGTCGAGATCTACGACATGGGAAGTCCTCGCGGGGCGCTTGCGATCTGGAAGCTGAACACGGGCGGTTCCGGGTCGGCCGTCGATTCCACCGCCGCGGGGGCGGGATCGATCTCCACCGCCGATTCCCTCGGCGACGCCCGGGCCCTGGATCCCTATCAGATCCTCTTCCGGCGCGGACCGTGGTACGTCTCGGTCACGCGCTTCGACGACAGCGACAGCACCCTGGCCGCGCTGCACTCCCTGGCCGGGGAGGTGGACAAGCGGATCGGGCCGGCCGGCACGCCCTGAGACCACGCGTCATCGCTTTGCACGCCGCCCGATCCGGGACTTCGCGGAGGCCACATGGTTTTTGAACAGATCGCCGTCGGAGGAGACCGCAACTTCGCCTACCTGATCGGCGACCAGAAGTCCCGGGAGGCCGCGCTGGTCGATCCGGCGCACGATCCGGCCGCGGTCGTCGCCCGGGCCGGGGCGCTGGGCCTGACGGTCGTCTACGTTCTCAACACGCACGGTCATCCCGATCACACGGGCGGCAACGAAGTCGCGCTGAAGCTCACCGGCGCGCGTCTCGCCGCCTTCGGGCGGGGAGAACTCCCGCTGCGCGATGGCGACTCTCTCCCTCTCGGTGCATCGAAGATCGACGTGCTGCACACTCCGGGGCACACCCCGGAAAGCGTCTGCTTCCTCTTCGAGGGGCACCTGATCACCGGCGACACCCTCTTCGTCGGCAAGGTGGGCGGCACCGACTCGGAAGAGGACGCGCGGGCCGAGTACGACTCCCTGCAACGGAAGATCGGCACGCTGCCGCCCGAGACCGGGATCTGGCCTGGGCACGACTACGGCGTCCGCCCGTCATCGACCGTGGCCGATGAGTGGCGGGAAAACCCGTTCCTTCTGCAACCCGACTTCGCGGCATTTATGGAGCTGAAGAAGAACTGGGCGGAGTACAAGCGGAAGCACGGGATCAAGTAGGGAATCAAGTAGGGAAGCGGCCCGCTTCCATCCCCGCCGCATCACCTTCTCCCGGCTCCGGCGTTGCGAGGTGGACCGCGCGGAAGTGGGAGAGCCCCTGCAGCTCGTCCGGCAGTCGGATCCAGTGCCGCTGGCGGGGGAGCGTCGCGGCCCGCCGGTTCGCATCCTGCAACGCTTCCGCCCGCAACGCACGCCGCGCCGTTTCGTCCAACGGAGGATCGATCAGCACCGACTCCGGCAGCAGGGCGTGATCCAGCCCGAACGGAACCGGCGGATCGGTCCACCCGACGGGAGCCCATCCTCCGTGCTCCAGGTGGCACTCATAGACGGAGAGAAAGCGCGATCCGTGCTCGGCCACGAAGTCGATGCAGTCGAGCAGGTAGTCGATCTCCTCGTCGGTCGAGGTGTAGTGGAGGTTCACCCGCACCCAGCCCGGCTTGACCGCCTCGCTCCCCTGGCGGATCGCCGAGCGGTACTTCTCGGACGTCGGCTGATCGATCCCCAGCAGGCGATGGCCGTAGGGGCCGGCGCAACTGCACCCGGCGCGCGTCTGCACGCCGAAGAGGTCGCTTAAGAGACGGGTGACGAAGCGCGGATGGAGATAGAACGAGCCGTGACGCAGATTGAAAGAGACGATGCCGACGCGCTTCGCGGGATCGGGATTGCCGAGGACCTCGATCTGGGGGTGCGCCACCCATCGCGGCAGGACGCGATGGAGCAAGCGATCCTCGATCTCGTGGATGACCTCCGTCCCCACGCGATCGCGCACCTGCACCGCCAGCGCGGCGCGCATCGCCTGCAGGATTCCCGGCGTACCCGGCTTCTCCCGCTCCTCGATGCTGGTCAAAAAGTCGTGGTCGTGCGGACCGACGTAGGCCACCGTTCCGCCGCCGCCGAAGGTCGGAGGGAGGTCCCGCCGGTAGAGCCGCTCGTGGAAGATCAGGACGCCGCTGCTGCCGGGCCCTCCCACGAACTTGTGCGGGGAAAAGAAGACGGCATCGACGAAGGCGCCGTCGCGGCCGCGGACATCGAACCCCTCGTACGCCGCCGAGGCGGCCCAGTCGAAACAGGCCAGGGCGTCATGCCGGTGGAGGACGCGGGCCACATCCTCGACCCGCGTCCGGATCCCGGTGACGTTGCTGGCGGCGGACAGGCAGCCGATTTTGCGGCGGCCTTCCCACTCGGGCAGCGAGACGAGCCGCTCAAGCTCCGCGAGGTCGATGTGGCCGTCCCGGTCCATCGGGCATTCCACGACGTCGCACAGCCCTTCCCGCCACGGGACCACGTTGCTGTGATGCTCGTAGGGACCGATGAAGACGACCGGCATCCCCGGGGGCGCGAAGCGCGCCTGCCGGCACGACACGAGAATGGCAGGCGGGACGTAGATCCCGAGGATCTGCATCAGGCGGTGGATCGCCTCGGTCGTGCCCGAACCGCAGTGAACGACGTGGTACTCCGCTCCCGCGTGCACCGACTCCTTGAGGATCTGCTCCGCCTGGTGCAGCCGGAGCGTGGTGGCGCGTCCCGTCGCGTCGTCCTCGGTGTGGGTATTGGCGTACTCGGGCAGGATGGCGTCGCGGAGGTAGGTCTCGATCGAACGGAGCCCCCGACCCGAGGCGGTCCAGTCGAAGTAATGGAGCAGGCGATCGCCGAACGGCGTGCGGAGAACCCGATCACGGCCGATCAGGTCCCGGCGGAGTTGCTCGATGTAGTCGTGGTGGTTCATGTTGAGCCGTCCCCCGCGGCGGCCCCGGCCCCGCCCCCGCATACAGGG